>NZ_JBBPAA010000001.1:0-2017500 GCF_038008865.1 Aeribacillus sp. FSL K6-8394 | reverse complement strand
TTCAATTTGATTCAGCCTATAGAAAATGAGGCATTCTACATAATAGTAATATCAGCTAGTCTTCTTTTACATTCCGCAGTAGCTCAGTGGTAGAGCATTCGGCTGTTAACCGAACGGTCGCAGGTTCGAATCCTGCCTGCGGAGCCATTTGGAGAGCTGTCCGAGTGGTCGAAGGAGCACGATTGGAAATCGTGTAGACGGTCAACGCCGTCTCAAGGGTTCGAATCCCTTGCTCTCCGCCAGAATGAAATTTTTGGCCCGTTGGTCAAGTGGTTAAGACACCGCCCTTTCACGGCGGTAACACGGGTTCGAATCCCGTACGGGTCACCATGGAGGATTAGCTCAGCTGGGAGAGCACTTGCCTTACAAGCAAGGGGTCGGCGGTTCGATCCCGTCATCCTCCACCATGTACATAGTAAATAAAATGAATATTAATGAATTTCGGCGCTAGGGCCACAGCATGTTATGATATGTATACATAATTTTTGTGTGAAGAGTGTTTATTGTTTTATCGGCGCGGGGTGGAGCAGTCCGGTAGCTCGTCGGGCTCATAACCCGAAGGTCGCAGGTTCAAATCCTGCCCCCGCAACCAATGGTCCCGTAGTGTAGCGGTTAACATGCCTGCCTGTCACGCAGGAGATCGCGGGTTCGATTCCCGTCGGGACCGCCATAAAAGGCTCGGTAGCTCAGTCGGTAGAGCAAAGGACTGAAAATCCTTGTGTCGGCGGTTCGATTCCGTCCCGAGCCACCATTATATGTATACATATGCCGGTGTAGCTCAATTGGTAGAGCAACTGACTTGTAATCAGTAGGTTGGGGGTTCGATTCCTCTCGCCGGCATTTTTTACAATCGGAGGGGTAGCGAAGTGGCTAAACGCGGCGGACTGTAAATCCGCTCCCTTAGGGTTCGGCGGTTCGAATCCGTCCCCCTCCACCATGATAGGGGCATAGTTTAACGGTAGAACAGAGGTCTCCAAAACCTCCGGTGTGGGTTCGATTCCTACTGCCCCTGCCATTTATAAGATGGCGACTGTGGCGAAGTGGTTAACGCACCAGATTGTGGCTCTGGCATTCGTGGGTTCGATTCCCATCAGTCGCCCCATATTAATATCATTGGGCTATAGCCAAGCGGTAAGGCAACGGACTTTGACTCCGTGATGCGCTGGTTCGAATCCAGCTAGCCCAGCCACCTTTTAAATTTAAGTGCGGAAGTAGTTCAGTGGTAGAACACCACCTTGCCAAGGTGGGGGTCGCGGGTTCGAATCCCGTCTTCCGCTCCAATAATGGCGGCATAGCCAAGTGGTAAGGCAGAGGTCTGCAAAACCTTTATCCCCGGTTCGAATCCGGGTGCCGCCTCCATTATTACAAGCCGGGGTGGCGGAATTGGCAGACGCACAGGACTTAAAATCCTGCGGTAGGTGACTACCGTACCGGTTCAAGTCCGGTCCTCGGCACCAGTGAGGAATTGCATCAATATCATTACGCCGATGTGGCGGAACTGGCAGACGCGCACGACTCAAAATCGTGTTCCCTTGCGGGAGTGTGGGTTCGACTCCCACCATCGGCATCATACATTGATTTATCAACCTTTCTCGTATAAAACGAGAATTTTTTTATGCCTACATTTTTAAAAAATCAAGCGTAAAATTTTTAAATCTGTAAATTTAAGGCACGAACAAAAAATTTTTTCGTGCTTTTTATATTGGCTCTATACTAAATGTTGGGGTAAAGAATTTCATTAAAATTAGGTTCTATGTCAATTGTTGGGGTGCACTGGATGTGAAATGCTTGATACAACTGTTATAAGTTAGACCTTGCATTACTTTGCGATATCCACTTCTTAAAAACTTTTTACATAATAAGCTTTCTTTAATATGATTTTTTGTATTTACGAATTTAAGAAATAACTGGTGCAAAGTTAAACACCACCATTATCGAAAAAAATCCCCTCATAAGTAAACAGTAAATTGATGAATATTTACTGTCTCCTTATAGGGGGATGCTGTCAAAATTCGGCTACTTTTTCCTTTTCGTTCAAATAACCGGATAATAAAAGCCTTTGCTGTCATTATATATTTTGTCTATTATTGTTTTTCATCAACAGGCGTGACGGCGTCGTGCAGATATGTTTCTAATTCTTTGCGATAACGGTTTTGCTCCTCTTCTGTCCACTCCAAGTTTTTCGCCATATATTGAATAACGGATTCCTCCCATTGGTGAACTGAATGAATTTCAAAAAATAACGATCCCGTTCTCCGGATAAAGAAGTCCTCCGGTTTTACGACCATCTCTTCTTCCAAACCATATTGAAGCTGGGCTAAAACATCAATCGGTAATTGAAACTCATCTCTTACTTTCTTTAAATCAACTGCCAGTTCAAACACCCGGTCTACATTCGTTCCATATAATCGGACCAATCTTTCCGATTGTTTTCTGCTAAATCCCAATTTTTCTCCCTGTTCAACTTTTTTAGTTACGAACGATTCAAAATTTGTTGAACCTCCGAAATTTCCTCCGGAAATCGGCAGGTTTTTCGTTCTGCAAGGGGAAAATGCTTCGTTTTCTTCCTCTTTTAATAATTTGGCAACAAGATCAACGATCGTTTCTGCCATTTTACGGTATCCTGTTAATTTTCCGCCGGCAATGGTAATAATACCTGAATCAGACGTCCAAATTTCATCTTTGCGTGATATTTCAGAAGGACTTTTTCCTTCTTCATGGATTAATGGTCTGAGCCCGGCCCAGCTTGATTCAATATCTTCCACGGTGATATGGACCGTTGGGAACATATAATTAATGGCCTTAATAAGATAATCTCGATCTTCAACAGTCATTTTAGGATGTGCAATATCCCCATCATAGAAAGTATCTGTTGTGCCAACGTAAGTTTTTCCATCACGCGGAATGGCAAACACCATTCGTCCATCAGGTGTATCAAAATAGATCGCTTGTTTTAATGGGAATCGGCTTTGGTCAAAAACAAGGTGAATTCCTTTTGACAAAATCAAATGTTTTCCTTTTAAAGAGTGATCTTTTTCCCGTAACGTATCGACCCAAGGGCCTGTTGCATTTATAATTTTCTTTGCGAACACTTGATATGATTCTCCTGTTAATTGATCAACAACTTTTACACCTACGGCTTTGCCTTGTTCATAAATAAATTCGTCTACCTTTGCATAGTTAATCGCTTTTGCACCGAATTCGACTGCCTTTTTCATAACTTCAATCGTCAAGCGGGCATCGTCAGTTCGATATTCGACATAATATCCTCCGCCTAATAATCCATCTTGCTTTAATAAAGGTTCTTTATCAATAGTTTGCTTCGCATTCAACATCGTTCTTCGTTCGCTTTTCTTCACGTCAGCAAGGTAATCGTAAATTTTCAGTCCAATGGATGTGCTCCATTTACCGAATGTTCCTCCTTTATAAATCGGAAGAAGCATCCATTCAGGTGTAGTTACATGCGGGCCATTTTCATAGACGATCGCGCGTTCTTTCCCAACTTCAGCGACTAACTTCACTTCCAGCTGTTTTAAATAACGGAGGCCTCCGTGCACAAGCTTCGTGGAACGGCTTGAGGTTCCTGCGGCAAAATCCTGCATCTCAAATAAAACTGTTTTCATTCCACGTGTTGTTGCATCAAGTGCAATTCCTGCACCTGTAATACCACCGCCAATAATGATGACATCAAACTGTTTTCCATCGACGTCTTTTAATATTTCTTGTCTTTGATAAGCAAATACATTTTTGTTCATTTGTTATTCCTCCTGTGATCCGTCAAAAGTCCTAAAAAAAGAGACCACATACACACTACGCTTCTTCTACAGACGTAATGCTATGTGGTCTCTCCTTGTCTCCAACCGAATATTAACTTTGAATGTATTATAGCATATTCTTCATCTTCTGAAAATTCTTTTGTATGCGAATTTAAAATTCAAAGCTTTTCCCCATAATGAACTTTTCTTTATTCAGTTGATGAAGAATCAGTGTTTGAAAACGCTATTGACACCATCGCACAAGCCATTTTTTTCATTCAATTGATGAAGATGGCTTGCGTCTTTCATGTCTTCTACAGCGTTTCTGAAACTGAATGTCTAAAACTGCCGCCAAAACCTAAAGCATCGAAAAATTGGGTAGGCATTCAAAATAAATTATGACTGTTCAAATTCTTTCCATAATTGCTTATTGGATGTTGTCACGGCTGCAGCACCAGCTTGTAAAGCATTGTTGACATCGTCAATACTGCGGATAAATCCACCAGCAAAGATCGGGATTTGAATTCGTTGATGAATTTCAGCAATAATGTTCGGCATGGCGCCAGGTAAAACCTCAATCACATCGGGTTTTGTTTTTTCTAATAAGGAATAGCTTTTTTCTAAAGCGTTTGAGTCAATGAGAAAAACTCGTTGAATGGCCAATACGCCTTTTTGTTTCGCTTTCAAAACGACACTTGCTTTTGTCGAAAGCAGTCCATAGGGCTTGAAGGACTGGCATAAATATTCGGTTGCGTATTCATCATTTTTAAGACCATGTATTAAATCAACATGCAATAACAAGTTTTTACAATGCTGCTTAGAAATATTGACGATATTTTTCAACTGGGCAATATGGACATCTAATAACACACCATATGCATAGGAACTCTGAAGAAAAATTTCAAAATCCTTCATATTGCGAATCGCTGGAATAATTTTTTGATCTTTATATTCCATTGTTCGTTCCACCTTTTTTATTATTGGCAAAAAATCAGTGTGAATTCAGCTTTCAAACTTAATTGAAACAGAGAAGAGGTCTTTGCTTCAAGTCTCTAGAAAAAAAGAAATCCACAACAAAACACCCCTTCATCCAAACGACTAAAGGGAATTGATGTGGATCTCCTTCTCTCCGCTACAATTTATTAACTTATTAATATTGTACCATAAACAAAAGCGCTGTCAAAGCAATGAGAACATCCACGCATGATCGTTTACAGGGTGAAAAAAATTTTTTAATCGTGAGATTCATAACTACTATCTATTTCAAAAAAATTTCCAGTAATCCTGTTAACAAGTATATTAAAATGGAAAAAGGAGGGGATTTCATGTTCATTAAATTAACAGTTTACAAAAAGAACGGTCTTCATGTCCGGATGGCAGCAGCTTTTATTTCGCTGCTTCAAAATCTCATACAAAATAAAGAGATATTAAAAAAGACGTACGTTCTCTATCAGGATAAAAAAGTTCAAGTGAATAATCTATTATCTTTAGTGTCCTTAAAGATTGGACAAGGAGAGGAATTTATCCTGCATTTTGAAGAAAAAATAGACGATCAAATCGTCCAGCAGATAAAAGATTTTTTTGAACAAACGGATCTTGAAGATTCCCAGCAAGCAGAAACAGATCGACTTCTCATGGAAAATTCCATTACCCTTCATGAGGCCATATCTGCTTTACCGAATGGAATCGTCGTTGTGAATAGCGACAATATCATCACTTATGTCAATGCAGCTGCAGCAAAACTTTTGGAAAAAGATCCTCATGAGCTTATCAATCAACGCGCTGACGAAGTGATTCCCCATTCAAGATTGCATGAAGTACTGAAGACAGGAAAAATGGAATTATCCAAAAAGCAAGAAATCAACCATCATACATTGTTAACAACCCGTTCGCCAATTATTTTTAATGGAAAAACGATTGGGGCTGTTGCTATTTTTCAAGATATATCTACCATTGAGAAAATCAGTAAAGAATTGAATGAAGTAAAAGAGCTGCAGCAGCGACTAAATCTTGTTTTAAAATCTGTCTCAGATTTAATCGGATTAACAGATAAAAATGGAAATTTTATATACAAAAATGATGAAATGGATGTTTTGTTAAAAAAATTAAACAGTGTCCCAAACATTCAATCAATAATCGGGCAACATGAATGGGAAAATATTAAAAGCACTCAAAATCAGATTATGAAACTAATTCAAGTAAACCAACAATCTAGTTATATTACAAAAATAAATCCTATTTTCGTTGACGATGAATTTCGCGGAACAGTTGCCACCATGACTCCATTCGATGATATTAAAAAGCTCCTCGAAAAAATTGATCTAATGGAGCAAAGAACGAAATATTTGGAAATGGAGCTGTCCAAACATCAAGGATTTGATGAAGCATTTCATAAGATCATAGGAAACAGTGAGACATTAAAAGATTCCTTAACAATCGCCGCAAAGGTTGCAAAAACAAATTCGACAGTGATTATTACAGGAGAAAGCGGAACAGGGAAAGAACTTGTTGCTAAGGCCATTCATGAAGCAAGCGACAGAAAGAATAACCTATTTATTCGAGTGAATTGTGCAGCCATCCCTCCTCAATTAATGGAGAGCGAATTATTTGGTTATGAAAAGGGAGCCTTTACAGGAGCGTATAAAACACATCGAGGAAAATTTGAACTCGCTAATAAAGGTACGATTTTTTTAGATGAAATCGGTGATTTAAGTTTGGATTTACAAGCAAAAATTTTACGTGTACTGCAGGAAAGGGAAGTGGAAAGAATTGGCGGATATGCGCCCATTCAGCTTGATGTTAGGGTAATTGCCGCGACTCACCGTGATCTCAAAAAAATGGTAGATGAGGGCAGTTTTCGCGAGGATCTTTATTATCGGTTGAATGTTGTACCAATTCATCTGCCGCCTTTAAGGGCAAGAAAAGAAGATATTCCGCTTTTGGTGGAGGCGTTTCGAAAACAATTGAATGCTAGATTGGGAAAAAATATCAAAGGGTATGAAAAAGGATTTATGGAAGCATTGTGCAGTTACCATTGGCCAGGAAATATTAGAGAATTACAAAATGTAATTGAACGGTTATTTAATCTCGCAGATGAAGAAATTTTGCGATGCAAGGATTTACCTTACTACATCTCGAACCCTCAATGTCAAGAAAATAAAAAAATAATGCAGAAACAGAGTATCAATTTTGGCAACGAAGTGCTGACCTTCAAAGAATATGAAAAACAAATTTTTTCGTTTGCTTGTCAATATTACCCAAGCTATAACCAATTAGCGAAAGCGCTTGGGATCACTCATAAAACGGCAGCTAAAAAAATAAGAGAATATGGATTGGAGCATTTAGTTGGGAAAAAGTATCAAATGGATTGATATTTTTTCCCAATGAACTCGCCATAAAAATATGAAAACGCATCCGTAAAGCGCTTTCGTTGTTGGCATCATTTTTGCATTAATAAAAAGTGCAAAGTTAAGAGGAGGTATGTCTATGAAAAAATTAATCAATGATCCTAATCAAGTAGTTGAAGACATGTTAGCAGGGATGGTGGCGGCTCATTCTAATCGAATGAAGAGATTGCCAAATACAAACGTAATCGTAAGAAAAGATGCACCTATTCAAGGAAAAGTTGGCTTGGTTAGCGGTGGAGGAAGCGGTCATGAGCCTTCACATGCTGGTTATGTAGGTAAAGGCATGCTAGACGGAGCGGTATGTGGAGAAGTGTTCACTTCCCCAACCCCAGATCAAATTTTTGAGGCGATTCAAGCGGTTGATAGCGGAAATGGGGTGTTATTGATTATTAAAAATTACACTGGCGACATTATGAATTTTGAAATGGCTGCCGAAATGGCTGAAGCAGAAGGAATCAACGTAGCAAAAGTGGTTGTGAATGATGATGTAGCTGTGGAGGATAGTACATATACGACAGGCCGGCGGGGAATAGCAGGTACGGTTTTTGTTCATAAAATTGCCGGTGCATTAGCGGAAAAGGGTGCAACGCTAAAAGAAGTAGAAGCAGTAGCTAAGAAAGTTGTGGAAAATGTGCGGTCAATGGGAATGGCCTTAACTCCATGCACTGTTCCAGCAGCAGGAAAACCTGGCTTCGAGCTCGGAGAAAATGAAATCGAAATTGGAATGGGGATTCACGGAGAACCTGGCATTGAAAAAACACAAATCCAGCCAGCGGATGAAATCGCACAAATACTTCTTGAAAAAATTTTAGATGACTTAAAACTTGAGGAAAACGACAAGGTTGCGGTCATGATTAACGGTCTAGGTGCAACACCATTAATGGAATTATATATTATGAACAAAAAAGTCTCTGAGGTCCTAAAGGATAAGAACATTTATATACATGAAACGTTTGTTGGCGAATTTATGACATCGCTTGAAATGGCTGGCTGCTCTATTTCGTTATTAAAATTAGACGATCAACTCATTGAGTTGTTAGACGCACAAGCGGATACAATCGCATTCAAAAAATAGCAATCTCGCTTTCTTGCAGTCTGTCTATAGAAGGAATATGAGGAGAGATGATCAATGACATTTGACGTTGAACAGGCTAAAAAATGGATCATAACTTTTAACGATAAAATTCAGGAAAATAAGGAGTATTTAACGGAGCTGGATCAAGCAATTGGCGATGGAGACCATGGATTAAATATGGCACGAGGATTTCAGGAAACCGTCAAGAAAATTACAGAAGGCAAATATGATGATCTTGGTTCTTTGTTTAAAGATGTTGGTATGACTTTAATTGCTAAAGTAGGCGGAGCTTCAGGTCCGTTATATGGAACAGCTTTCATGAAAGCTTCTCTTGCTTTAAAGGGTAAAAAAGAAGTTGATATAAAGGCTTTAGTTGAGGCATTAGCAGCATCATTGGATGGGTTAAAAGTTAGGGGAAAGGCACAAGTAGGAGATAAAACGATGATCGATGTTTGGGAGCCAGTCATTGAGTATATGAAAAATCGTGAAACGATTCATTCTAAAGAGCTTACTGATTTATCTAAAGAGAAGATGGACGACACAAAAGAGCTTGAGGCAAAGAAAGGCCGTGCGGCTTATTTAGGAAAGCGTTCTATTGGTCATATTGATCCTGGGGCAGCTTCATCGTATTTATTGTTTGCTTCCTTAGCTGAATTGCTCGAAGAAGGAGAGGTGGCCCAATGAAATATGTAAGTCTTGTCTTAATTTCACACAGCTATGAAATTGTAAGCGGCCTAAAAAAGCTTCTGAATCAAGTTCAACCTGAAGTATCTGTAGCCATCGCTGGAGGGGTTGAAGGAGATATCGGAACAAATGCATTAGACATTAAGGAAGCAATTGAATCAGTCTATTCTGAGAAAGGCGTTGTCGTTTTGTTTGATTTAGGGAGTGCACTCATTAATGCTGAAATGGCTATTGAGATGCTAGAGAACAATGAAAACATTATAATAGCCGATGCTCCTCTCGTAGAAGGAGCTTATGCAGCGGTCGTTGAGGCTGGTTTGGGAAGCTCGATTGAAGAGGTCGTTCGAGCTGGCGAGAGTGCAAAGGAACTTGTCAAAATCAATGACTAGCGAGAAAAATTAGGAGTGAACTCAATGATCGAAAAAGAGATTACAGTGACCATTGAAAATGGTCTGCATGCCAGACCAGCAGCAGATTTTGTGAAAAAAGTAAACCAGTATAAAAGCAAGGTTGAGTTAATGATCGGCGACAGAAGGATTAACGCGAAAAGTATTCTTCAGCTTATGAGCGTTGCCATAATGGAGGGACAGACGATCAAAGTGATGACTGATGGAGAAGATGAGAAAGACGCATTAGCGTTTATTGATTTTTTTCTCCAATCAGGTAAAGAATCGTAATCAAGCCTTTGCTTTTGAATTGTTGCAAAATTCATATTAGGTTCATGGGTCCCATTTCCTTTAACTTACTTCAAAACAAATAATATCATAATTCAAAAAAAGTGATTGACAACGCTTTCTTTTTGTAATAATCTGAAATCAAGTTAATATTTGTGATGGAGAAATGGAGATCCACAGTAATTCCCTGTATGCAGCCTGCATACTAAGGGGGAATTTGCTGCGGATCTTTTTTATTGACCAAAATTGTAGTCTTTTCGCAAGAGAAAAAAATATATGAAAAAGGAGGAAACTTTGATGTCTGCATTTTTAGGTGAGCTAATTGGCACCATGATTTTGATTGTTTTTGGGGGTGGAGTTGTCGGCGGTGTTGTACTTAAAAAATCAAAAGCTGAAAATTCAGGCTGGATTGTTATTACGATGGGATGGGGTCTTGCCGTAGCGATGGCGGCATATGCTGTAGGTCAATTTAGCGGAGCCCATCTTAATCCGGCTGTAACCATCGGATTAGCTGCAATCGGTTCTTTCCCATGGAGTGATGTACCGACCTATATTATTGCCCAAATGATTGGCGCATTTATCGGTGCTGTGATCGTTTATTTGCACTATTTGCCCCACTGGAAAGCAACCGATGACCAAGGTGCAAAATTAGCCGTATTCTCAACAGATCCTGCAATCAAAAATCCTGCAGCGA
The DNA here is from genome assembly GCF_038008865.1 of Aeribacillus sp. FSL K6-8394. NCBI lineage: Bacteria > Bacillati > Bacillota > Bacilli > Caryophanales > Bacillaceae > Aeribacillus > Aeribacillus sp. FSL K6-8394. The sequence goes on along the minus strand of NZ_JBBPAA010000001.1, from coordinate 2,007,211 downwards.
ATCTTTTAAGTGAAGTCATTGGTACATTCATTTTGTTGCTTGGATTGTTGGCACTTGGAGCGAATAAATTTGCAGAAGGAATGAACCCGTTCATCGTTGGATTTCTCATCGTTGCAATAGGTCTCTCCTTAGGCGGAACTACGGGTTACGCCATCAATCCTGCCCGTGATTTAGGTCCGAGAATTGCTCATTTTATTCTGCCGATTCCAGGTAAAGGAAGCTCTAACTGGGGTTATGCTTGGATTCCTGTTGTAGGGCCGATTATTGGGGGAACGTATGGAGCGTTATTTTATAAATGGGCTTTTGAAGGAGTCAGTACCTCTGCTTTTTGGATTTTCACAATTGTTGTAGCAGTTATCGTTGTGGCAGCGCTAGTAAGCAATAAAGAACAAAGCTTGAATGTCTATAAGAAAACGAAAGCAACACTTTAAGTTTATAATTTTAATAAAAAAATGAGGTGAAGAAAATGGAAACATATGTTTTAGCTCTAGACCAAGGAACGACAAGTTCACGTGCGATCATTTTTAATAAAAAAGGGGAAATCGTTCATATTTCACAAAAAGAATTTGCGCAATATTTTCCTAAACCAGGCTGGGTAGAGCATAATGCCAATGAAATTTGGGGTTCCATCTTATCCGTCATCGCCACTTCCTTGTCTGAGTCAGGAATAAAACCTGAGCAAATTGCAGGCATCGGAATTACGAACCAACGCGAAACAACGGTTGTTTGGGATAAAAACACAGGTCAGCCGGTATATAATGCCATTGTTTGGCAATCACGGCAAACGGTAGATATTTGTGAGGAGTTAAAGGCGAAGGGATTAAATGATACATTTCGTGAAAAGACAGGTCTGTTAATTGATGCATACTTTTCAGGAACAAAAGTCAAATGGATATTAGATCATGTTGAAGGGGCTAGAGAAAAAGCGGAAAGAGGAGAGCTTTTATTCGGAACAATTGATACTTGGTTAATTTGGAAGCTCTCGGGTGGAAAGGCGCATGTGACGGATTATTCAAATGCTTCAAGAACATTAATGTTCAATATTCATGAGCTGAAATGGGATGATGAACTGTTAGAAATTTTAACTGTGCCTAAATCCATGCTTCCGGAAGTACGTCCATCTTCAGAAATTTATGCACATACAGTTCCGTATCATTTCTTTGGGCAAGAAGTTCCGATTTCTGGAGCGGCTGGGGATCAGCAAGCAGCACTATTCGGTCAGGCTTGTTTTGAAGAAGGCATGGCGAAAAATACGTACGGTACGGGCTGCTTTATGCTTATGAACACGGGCGAAAAAGCTGTTGCTTCTAACCACGGACTATTAACAACGATTGCTTGGGGATTAAACGGAAAAGTGGAATATGCTTTAGAAGGAAGTATTTTTGTTGCAGGATCTGCCATTCAATGGTTAAGAGATGGACTTCGTATGTTAAAAAATGCTGCTGATAGCGAACAATATGCAGAACGTGTAGAATCCACAGACGGTGTATATGTAGTACCGGCGTTTGTCGGGCTAGGAACACCGTATTGGGACAGCGATGTTAGAGGAGCTATATTTGGTTTGACACGGGGAACGCAAAAAGAACACTTTGTTCGTGCAACTTTAGAGTCCCTTGCCTATCAAACAAAAGATGTGCTGACTGCTATGGAAGCGGATTCGGGTATTTCCTTGAAAACCTTGCGTGTAGATGGCGGGGCAGTAAAAAATAATTTTCTAATGCAATTCCAGAGCGATTTGTTAGGTGTCCCTGTTGAACGTCCTGTTGTCAATGAAACTACTGCTCTTGGAGCGGCTTATTTAGCCGGCTTGGCAGTAGGATATTGGAAAGATCAATCAGAGATCGCGACACAATGGAACATTGACCGTACATTCGAACCATCTATGAATGAAGAAAAACGTAACAAATTATATGAAGGCTGGCAAAAAGCTGTAAAAGCTGCGATGGCTTTTAAATAAGGTTCTATGTCAATTGTTGGAGTGCACTTGATATGAAGTGCACTTTTTTTATGTATGGAAGGTAGATCAGTGAGCATTATTCCTTATTTCTGAGACGATCAAAGTTGCGGAAAAACCATAAAAAATTTTTTCTCGGTATAAGTTATTCATCTCAAAGTGTATTCAGCTTACTCTAACTTACGGATATAATTTTATATGAAGTATAGTATAGTATAGTTATTCTAAATTCTTTAGTATACTTCAATGAAAAAGGAATCCAAAGTTAGGATAGACAAGCGAGAATCTTCCCCTTTTTAAAGGGGAGATGAATCGCTTTTTTTATATTTTATAAAGACTATATGTGGTTTATTAAAGATTGAAATAATTGGTTTTTTTGTATATTTTTGATATACTATATGTATGAAGAAAACAAATTTAATTCACGCAAGAACTTGTGTTTATAATGTTAATTATCATATTGTATGGTCTGTGAAATATCGAAAGAAGGTTTTGACACAAGAGGTTGAGTTATATCTCAAGAAAATTTTTAAAGAGATTGCAGAAGAAAAAGGTTTTCTGTTGCAGATGGTAGAGGTGGGTGAACAAGATCATATTCATGTATTTGTATCAGCTCATCCAAAAATAGCACCTTCTTATATTGTCAAAATGTTAAAAGGGATTTCAGGGAGAAAAATTTTTCTGCAATTTCCTGAAATCAAACAAAAATTATGGAAAGGAGTATTATGGAACTCTAGTTATTATATTGAAACCGTTGGCTCTATTAGTGAGGATGTCATAAAACGCTATATTGCTAACCAAAAGAAAGGTGGTGACTAAATGAAAAAGGTATCGTATTTCACCTATAAAGCGAATCGAACCAATCAAATCATCTTATATCACTTGTGTTATGCCAGTCGTAAGTTATGGAATGTGGGGAACTATGAAAAACGGAATTGGTCGAAAGAACAAGGTGTACCGTTCCCGAATTGGTATGAACAGAAAAAACGATTAAAAACACATTTTTGGTATAAACAATTACCTGCTCAATCAGCACAAGAGGTCTTAAAAGTCTTGCAAGAAGCGTGGGTGTCTTTTTTCAAACTAAAGGAAAGCAATGGAATAGATAATCCACAACCACCACGATTCAAACATCAAAACTTTAATGTCCGTTTTCTAAATAACAGTTTCAAATTGGTGGAGAACAATACCAAAATTCGTTTACCCATTCCAAAGGCTCAAAAAGCCTTTTTAAAAGAAACGTATGGATTGGAAGAAAGTTATCTTTATATCCCGATTCCGAAACATATCGAAATCGAAAAGATAAAACTGATGGAAGTGAAACCCATCAGTCGAAAAGAATATACGATTTATCTGATTCAAGAATACAAAGATGTACCATTGAAACAAAAGAATAGCACGAAATTTTTATCGATTGACTTAGGGATTGCCAATGCGATGACTTGTTATGATTATCAAGGAAAAGCACACATCATTTCAGGAAGGCAATGGCTATCCGTTGAACGCTACTTTCATAAACAAATCGCCCATTTTCAAGCGATTGGTTTCGCTCAACAATGTGCTAAAGGAATACAATACCCGAAACCTTCCAGACGTGTGTTACAACTTTATCAAAAGAAAAGAAAACAAGTGCATCACATGTTGCATTGTATGACAAGAAAAGTGATTGATATTGCTCTGCAACAAGGAGTCGAAACGATTGTGATTGGTGACATTACAGGTATACGAGAACAAGCGAAATTCAACAAGAAAACGAATCAAAAATTGCATGGTTTTCCGTATGCGAAAATCATTCAAATGATACGGTATAAAGCGCAGGAGCAAGGAATAGATGTTCGTTTATTAACCGAAGAATACACCTCTCAAGCATGTTCAGTATGCCAAATGTTCCCTTGTGAAGAAAACGCAAAGCCGAGTAATCGGATTCATCGAGGGTTATATGTATGTAACGACTGTCATACAACCATCAATGCGGATGTGAATGGTGCTATCAATATCAGCAAAAAGTATCTGAAAGAGATTAAGGCTTTATCTCAATCAGTAGTGGTGTTGGACACGCCGACTGTGTATACGTTTAACGGACAACAGTTCGTTGCGTAGAACAGGAAGCTCGTCATTTCAATGACGAGTAGTTCACATTACAGAAGACCAAGTGTTTTGGATGATTTTCCAAATTTAAAGGAAATAGAGGATGAAAATTCATTTGAAGGCGCGGAGAATTATATCCACACTGTAATAATTTCAGAGGAAAAATTAGAAGAAAATATTGTCGGTCGAATTATTGAAGTAATTGAAGGATTAGTGGAGCATAAGCCAAATTGTGACAATAACAATTCATTTTATATTAGTAAATTTCCTGATCATTTTGAGGCTGGTGCACATTTAATAGAATATATTAAACCTATTTTAAATAAGATGAATTTTGGAATTGATCTAACATATATCACTGATAAACATTTCAATTATTTAACTCAAGAATAATTTTTTCATTAAAAGTAAAAGCGGTATCAAAAATGGAGATCTACTTTTAACTTCTGCTGAACTCGGGGGAACGAAAGTAAGGAGTCCGGAGAAGCTAAAGGCAGAGCGATAACCCCGCCTTCTTGTACTAAAATTTAAGTTCGGCATTGGATGTATCAAGGATTCCTGCTGAATGTAGGAATCCCTTTTTGACACGATTCCGCACTAGAAAATCTGATTAAGTATTTCTCAAAGTATCCCTTGTGAAATAGTTGAACATGAGAAAATAAATTTGATGGCTAAAAAAGGATAAAACATGTGGTAAAATAGTGAAAATTAAAAATTAGAGGAGCGTCGGCTGTTAGTGAATTAAGTGGAAAAGGGGCTGTACAGATGTTTGGAATAACTGGTTACGGAATTTATTTACTTATGGCCATATTTATGAATTTAACCCCTGGCACTGACACTATGTATATTATTAGCAGAAGTATATCACAAGGCAGAAAAGCAGGTATTTACTCTGTACTTGGAATTTTAACGGGTTCTCTTTCATCCACACTTTATTAGCTGCTTTTGGTTTGTCTATTATTTTAGCAAAATCTATTGTATTATTTACTGCAATTAAAATAATGGGTGCTGTTTATTTGGTTTATCTTGGTATAAAAATGTTGTTTCAACATTCATCCCTAGCATTTGAAGCTTCAGCATTACAGCATTTAGAATTCAAAAAGATCTATATGCAGGGAGTTATAACCAATGTTACAAATCCAAAAGTGGCGTTATTCTTTATTTCTTTTCTCCCGCAATTTATTATGACAGACAATCCTTACGGTCCCATTCCCTTTATGATTTTAGGAATTTCGTTTATTATTACAGGCACTCTTTGGTGTTTAATCGTTGCATATTTTGCTTCATTCGCAACCGAAAAACTAAGGGAAAACACAAAAATAGCAAACCTATTAAACAAATTATCGGGGATTATTTTTATAGGATTAGACCCCCATGCCGCAAAAGCGGCACCAGCAGATGATGAAAATAGTTCGTCCATGTATACTTAATCTTAGGCTGGCCAGCGAGGTCGTCTTACCTTGGTGCCATGAGCCCGTTAATTAGACAGACCCCGACGACCTGGTGCACCACAGACTGTTGCTCCCTGGGGAAGCACGCGGGATAGAATGACGTGTATGGTCGTTGCACCGCCAGCCTGTGTTTATTACATGTTAGGCATGGGGGAACGAACATGGACATTATCCATACTCATGTTTGTGGATTAGACGTTCATAAGAAGAACGTCGTCGCTTGTATTATTACTCCGGATCATCAAGAGATCCGCACGTTTTCTACCATGACTGAAGACTTGCTTATGCTTGTAGACTGGATCAAGGCGCATGGCGTCACTCACGTGGCCATGGAAAGTACAGGTTCCTACTGGAAGCCAATTTATAACCTGTTGGAGATGGAAGACATCAAGATTTTAGTGGTCAATGCCAAACATATCAAAAATGTGCCTGGTCGCAAAACAGATGTAAAGGATGCCGAGTGGATCGCTGGACTCTTACGCCATGGATTGCTACAAGGTAGTTACATCCCTGACCGCCAGCAACGGGAGTTGAGGGAACTCATCCGTTATCGTCGCAGCCTGATTGAAGAGCGGGCTCGCGAAATCAACCGCATCCAGAAGGTACTGGAAGGGGCTAACATCAAACTCTCCTCGGTGGCGACCAATGTGCTGGGCAAATCGGGTCGAGCCATGATCGAGGCTTTAATTAATGGTGAAACTGACCCCGATGTGCTATCCGAACTGGCTCAGCGCCGTCTCAAACGGAAGAAAGAGGAGTTGAAAAAGGCCCTGAAGGGCCTCATCGGCCCTCATCAACGCCTGATGCTTAAAACCCAGCTTGAGCATATTGATCACTTAGATGCCTTGATTGAAGAACTGGATGCTGAAATCAAGGAGCGGATGCGCCCTTTTGAAGATGACCTGGAGCGGTTAGATACGATCCCCGGCGTTGGTCGGCGCACAGCGGAGCATATTTTGGCTGAGATTGGCCCTGACATGACACAGTTTCCTTCGGCAGCTCACTTGTGTTCATGGGCAGGAGTCGCCCCAGGGAATAACGAAAGTGCCGGAAAACGAAAGTCAGGGAAAACCCGCAAGGGAAACCAGAAGCTTCGTAGCACCCTGGTGGAAGCCGCCCGTGCCGCTGCTAGGTCCAAACACACCTATCTATCCAGCCAGTACCACCGTATTGCTGCACGCCGGGGGGCCAATCGTGCAGCGGTTGCGGTCGCTCATAGCATCCTGACTATTGTCTACCATCTCCTCAAAAAGAAGCAGACTTACATCGAACTTGGTCCACATTACTACGAAGAACGCAAGCGCCATCAAGTCGCCAGACAAGCGATTCGGAAGTTGGAAACACTAGGGTTTAAGGTCATGGTAGAGCCGTCAAATCAAACAGCGTAGTTAACCGAAACAGTAACCATCAGGTGCATAAACATGACTTATTCCAGCAAATACCAATCTGCTGGTGTTAACACCCCCTGGATTTTTTGTGCTTTTTTCATGGACTTAAATTTTCGGGATAGGAATAAAATTATTTCAAACGAAAGCGTCTCAATAAATTTAGACGGGGTTTGCACAAGCAAAAGTATAAACTAGGCGAAAACCGCATGGAAATTCCGTAATTTTTGCACCAGATTGGAAGCAGATTACTCGGACTTATGCAAGATAAAACTTTCCGTACTTATGGAACTCTAAATACCGCCAACTGGATAAGCGTGGAAAAAATAAAATGAAAGCTCTCTGCTCCTCTTTGAGATTCACCTTTTCAAAGAGGAGTATTTGTTTTGATAGTATTCTTTCTTAACTAGCAGGTTGCTCTCTGATGTCAGTCTATATAGACACAATGAGCAGATAATTGTATAGTAAATCTATCGATCATGTCTATAATGAAATAGCAAAAGGTTTCTGCCAATGTGAAGATTTTTTACAAAGAATTTTTTAATCGTTGCGCTACATGTAAACACTGTACATGACTAACTTTGATCGTTTGGAAATGAATCGATGCTCTGGCAAAGCTTCAGCAATCGCAGCTCATATAGTTGAATGGAATCATGATTAAAATGCTAATTTTTGTTTTTTTCTAATGAGCTTTATATCGCTTATTATCATTACTACTCGACACTAAATTTAGGCCAATGATCCGAATTTTTTTATTTGCGGCTGATGAAAAGAAGTAATTTTAAGTTGACAATATAAACTGTAATCATTATTATTACACTTAGGAGGAAGGTTCAATATGAATAGCGATTTTTCGATTGCCGTTCACTGCGTTGCGTATCTGGCTGAAAAGCAAAATCAGCGAGTAACCAGTGAAGACATTTCTCAAAGTGTTTCTGTCCACCCAGTAAGATTAAGAAAAATTTTAAGCATATTAAGAAAAGAAAATATAATTGCTTCTAAAGAAGGGGCAAAGGGCGGATTTTCGTTAAACGCTCAGCCTGAACAAATTACGTTAGACAAAATTTTTAGAATCACTAGTGAGGAAACGCTTGTGCCGAAATGTCCCGATTCCAATGACAACTGTATAATAGGCAAACATCTGTCAGATGTACTCATTCGTATTTTTCATAATGCAGAAGAACATTTTTTAAACTATTTAAAAGGTGTGACGGTTCAAGATATCATTAATGAAATTCATAATAATAGCTCAAAAAGTTCGTTTCATGCCTGAAACAAAATAGTTTGTTGCGGCAAAAATTTTTTTTAAATAAAACTGTAATCAAAAACGTTTCAGTTTAAGGAGGTGAATGATGATGAAGAAAAAACGAGTAGTCGTCGGAATGTCTGGAGGAGTGGATTCCTCTGTAGCTGCTTACCTTCTTAAAAAAGAAGGGTACGACGTCATCGGGGTATTTATGAAAAACTGGGATGATACGAATGATGATGGTGTATGTACGGCAGCTGAGGATTATGAAGATGTTAAACGAGTTGCCAACCAACTCGGGATTCCTTACTATGGCGTCAACTTTGAAAAAGAATATTGGGATCGTGTATTTACGTATTTCATGGATGAGCTGAAGCGAGGCCGAACACCGAATCCAGATGTAATATGCAATACTGAAATTAAATTTAAAGCGTTTGTTGACTATGCTCTTTCACTTGATGCGGATTATATCGCAACGGGTCATTACGCAAGAATCAACAGAGAAAATGGCCAAATCACCTTGCTGCGTGGAAAAGATGCGAATAAAGATCAAACGTATTTTCTTAGCCAGCTAACGTCGGACCATTTGTCTAAAGTTCTGTTCCCGCTGGGTGAGTTAACGAAGGGTGAGGTGCGAAAAATCGCCCAAGAATTGAACCTTATTACCGCCAATAAAAAAGATAGTACCGGAATCTGTTTTATTGGAGAACGAAATTTCAAAAACTTTTTAAAGAATTTTTTGCCGGCACAGCCTGGAGAAATTCGTTCGCTTGATGGAGAAGTGCTCGGTACTCATGATGGTTTAATGTATTACACAATCGGCCAACGAAAAGGGCTTGGCATCGGCGGCAAAGGAACAGGAGAACCTTGGTATGTCGTCGATAAAGATTTAGACAACAATGTTTTACTTGTTGCTCAAGGCAAAGACCATCCGGCATTGTTCTCTACTGGACTGATTGCATCTAACCTGAACTTGATAAATGGGGATGTTCGTCTTAGTACGTTTGCATGTACAGCTAAATTCCGCTACCGTCAAGAGGATCAAAAGGTGCGTGTCCATATTCGTCCGGATGGAACGGTGTTTGTAGAATTTGAAAAACCAGTTAAGGCTGTGACACCAGGGCAAGTAGCGGTATTTTATGAAGGTGAGATTTGTCTTGGCAGCGCCATTATTGACAAAGTGATAAAAGACGATGCTGCTATTGCCGCGGCTGCATCATAAAAAGTTCGTTACAGATATAATATATGTTTTTGTACAAATTATAAATATTGTTCATATCTGTAAAACAAATTATTTTAAACAGGGCCTTTCCTTTATATTTTATATACGGCCCACCTTTTCTTTAGGAGTGGTAAAAACAATGGAAAAATTTAAGAATCATAAAGGGTATTCACGCATGTATCAAGAGAACAAACTGACTTTAGGGCTGTTCTTTCCGATTGAATCGTATATGGGAGACGTCCCTGAGATGAATATCGAAAAGCAAATGAAGCTGGCAAAACGAGCAGAAGAGCTGAATTTCGCTTCATTGTTTGTGAGAGATGTGCCGCTGCGCGATCCAAATTTCGGAGATGTTGGACAAATGTATGATCCGTTTACGTATTTAGGGTATGTTGCGGCTCACACCGATAAGATTGCTTTAGCAACTGGAAGCATTATTTTAACGCTGCGTCACCCACTTCATGTGGCAAAAGCGGCAGCTTCTGTAGACAGATTATCTGGTGAAAGACTCATTCTCGGCGTCGCAACTGGTGACCGTCCAATCGAGTTTCCAGCATTTTCTGTGAATCCAGAAGAACGGAGCGAATTATTCCGAGAATCAGTAGCTGCTATAAGAAAGGTTTGGCGTGACCATTTTCCGACGATTAACACGACACGAGTGCATATGACAAGTGGAGATATGCTGCCAAAACCAAAATTGTCAGATATACCATTAATGGTAACAGGTCAAAGTGGACAATCTCCTGAATGGATTGCTGAACATAGTGATGGATGGATATACTATCCGCGTGGAATTAAGTTTCAAAAAGCATTAATCGATAATTGGCGTTCGCTAACAGAAGAATTTAAGCCATTTTCCCAATCTCTTTACATTGACTTAACGGAAGATCCAAATCATGTACCAATTCCGATACATCTTGGATTCCGTACGGGACGAAATTTCGTAATCGAATTTCTTGGAGCTTTACAGGATGCAGGTGTGAACCATGTCATCATCAACTTAAAATATGGACAGCGTCCAGTCGAAGAAGTGATTGAAGAATTAGGCGAGTATGTGCTTCCACATTTCCCTGCTTTAACATGATAAGAAAATTTAAAAACCATCAATATGAGAAAGGATGGATATGATGAAAGTTTTGGTCATTGGAGCCAACGGGCAAGTAGGACAACAAGTAGTAAATATGCTTCATGCGCATGAACAGCATTCTGTTCGTGCAATGGTTCGAAAGCAAGAGCAATTGGAGGATTTTCAGAAAAAAGGAATTGAAGCGGTGCTCGCTGATTTGGAAGGCACTGTCGATGAAATTGCCGAAGCGGCCAAAGGCTGCGATGCGATCGTATTTTCAGCTGGTTCAGGGGGACACACAGGGGCTGATAAAACATTGCTGATAGATTTAGACGGCGCTGTAAAAGCCATGGAGGCTGCTGAAAAAATCGGAATTGAACGTTTTGTTATCGTGAGCTCATTCCAAGCCCATAATCGTCAGAACTGGCCGGAAAACCTTAAGCCATATTATGTAGCCAAACATTATGCCGACAGTGTGTTGATGAATAGCGGCCTAAATTATACGATTATTCGTCCTGGTTATCTAAAGAATGAAAAAGGTACAGGACTGGTTACCGCAGCCGAAAACTTACCTGTTGGTTACATTCCTCGGGAGGATGTAGCAAGAACGATTGTTCAAGCTCTTGATGAACCAAATACGTATAGAAAAGCATTCGATTTAATGTCAGGAGATAAAGAAATTAGCGAAGCGTTGAAATCACTGTAATGTACCGTTCAATGGAAAAGAAAGGGAGAAATTAGAAAATGGCTTACCCTTTTTACGCAATGGATTTTGCTTTCTATAATTCAATGGGTATTTATAGTTTTGAAGCTAGATGTGAAATGTTAAAGGAAATAGGCTATGACGCAACCCATTTATCCGTCTGGCACGGAGAGCGATGGAGAGATGTAGAAAAGCTCAAAAACGTTAAAGGAGAAATATGGGCTGGACGTCGCAGGCGTGTACGTTGTGTTAGATCTTTCACTAGGCGAGGACCATCCAAGAAATGCAGGCATTTTAAAGATGCTGGAGATTATGGAAGGGTGCAGCACGGTTGAGCTGGCGATTCAATCTGTCGGAGAGCATATCCGCCCTTCAGATCCAAAAGGGGACGACATCGCAGTAAAATGGCTGGAAAAAGCATTGAAGATTGCCGAACGAAGAAATATTAACATTTTGCTTTACACGCATCTATCCTTCTGGATTGAACGCCATGAAGATGCAGTGAGACTATGCAAACGCCTGAATCATTCTAATCTTGGAATTGTCTTTTGCGGCTACCATTGGTATGCGGCAGATGGAACAAATCTAAAAGGAACGATTCAAGCGGTAGCTCCTTACTTAAAACAAGTAAACATGTCCGGCAGCAGCCGCAATCCGCACGGTTTTGGCGGAGTGGCAACAATCGAGCCTTTGGATGTTGGGGAGTTAGATAATTTTGCGTTGCTTGGACAGTTAAAAAAGATCGGTTATAACGGAATGATCGGCTACTTAGGTTGGAGTGAAGGCGGCGACGCTTATAGTAAGCTGAGACGTTCACTCAATGCGTTCCGTGATATGGAGCGTAGAGTTGAGGCACACCCGCACTGGGCGGATTTAAAATTAACTCCATAATGAAAAATATTGAGGTGCTAGTCGAACAATAATAAAGTTCAACTAGCACCTCGTGCATTCAGCCAATGTACTGCGGTATTCACCGAAGTACATTTTTTTATTGAAGCTTTTAAGATCCTTTATTTTTCAACAACTGCCTTTTCATTTACAGCCGTTTTTTTCACATACATTGTTACGCCGATGATGATAAGAATAAGAAGCAGCTGCGGCACTACTGTTTCAATCGTCGGATAGAAACCGATTGGTTCAATATAAGGAACATTCGGCAATGAATGTGTTGGCAGCGTGTTTGCTATCTGCATGGCATGAATACTGATTCCGAGCATTTTGAATGATAATACATAAATAAGCAGCGTTGCGCCCATAAAGAACGGCCGGACGGGAATCGCTGAACTAAAGCGGATGATAATAAACCCGAGGATCACTAAGATCGCCATGGCGATAGCGATTCCTAAAATTAACTGGCTGATTTCCATCGACGGAGCCATTCCGGCATAGAAAATAATTGTTTCGGCACCTTCGCGAAAAATTGAGAGAAAACTTAGCAAGGCCATGGAAAACAAGCTTCCTTTTGCCAATGCGTGTCCGAGATGCTCTTTAATATATTGATTCCAGTGGGCGATATTTGACTTTTTGTGAAGCCAAGCGCCAACCGTCAGCATCATTACAACAGCAGTGATGCCGACGATTCCTTCGATCGATTCGCGGCTTCCGGCAACAGTTATTTTGGAGAAAAACATGTTCATGACAACAGCTAGAATAGCACTAGAAATGATGCCGCATAAAACGCCGATCCAAATCCAACCTTGTTTGTCGGCATGATTCGTTTTCTTCAAAAATGAAAGCAAACCGGCGATGATTAAAAGAGCTTCAAATCCTTCACGCAGTAAAATAAGCATAGCATCTATATACGTATAGCTTGTTTTGGCTGCGATGAGCTGAAGGGAATCATACAATTCACTAATCATCGTTTGAGCTTTTTCTACGTTTTTATTGTCAGACTGCAATAAACTGATTGCGGAGGGAATTTCAGTTTCCATGCGATTGTATAGGGAGTAGTCTTTTGTCCGAACCTCCCCTTCAACTACCGGCCATATAAGCAATATTTTGTTTAAATGTTCTGATGCCTCGGATGGGTTATGATCTTTTAGCGACTGTACGCTTTTTTCCAATAAATCTGTTACATCACTTAATGTGTATTCATTTCCAGCGGATTTCCCCGCATTTTTTCCGCTTAAAAAATTTTCAATAGAAGCTGTCAGATCCTTGAGGCTCTTTAAAGCCTTCTCTTGATCAGGCGGAGTTTGCGTCAGTGAAATTCTTAACAAAGCAAGCTGTGTTTCAATTTCGCCATACGAAACAACGCTTTCGGTACGAACAATGTTCTCGTTTGCCGTCCAAGTGGAAAGTAATTGCTGATATTTCATGGCCGCCTGATCAAAATTATTGTTTTGAATCATTTTTTCGATTTCATCAATAAATTGATACATCTGTTTTAGCTTTTCTTTTTCTTTTTGCGGATCTGTCGGATTTTGTTCTTCTTCGTACGAAGTAAGCGCTTTTGATAAAGCGGACAAATTTTCACTTATTTTCGTAGCATCTTTTTCAGATTGAGCCAGGGCGTTTTTCGCATTTTTTAACTGTTTATCGACTTCAGCTGTTTTTTTGCTATCAACAGCTTTTACTTCGTTCCATTGCCTGTGAGAATTGTTCCAAATTGTCCTGTACGACATCCCAGTTCGCTTCCTTTGTTTTCATGATGGCATCGCCTATCAAAACATATAAATCATCAAGGTTCTCTGCGGCTACGGCTTTATTTGAGAAAATACCCATTGTGAAAAGAATTGCGAAGGCAATAAGCCCTAATTTTTTATACATCAGCTTCAACTCCTATGAAAGAGAGAAAGGGATTATGAAAATAACGTTTCTCCAATATATCCGCCTTTTTTTACTCCAGGAAAACAGGCAAATACGGCACTTCCTCGATGGACGATATATTCGTTTAATTCATCCATTTGCGAAAGCCGCTTTTGAATTGGGATAAATTGCTTGCTTATGCTGCGCTGAAAGCTGATAAACAATAATCCGGCATCAAATGTTCCAGTTTTTGCATCTATTCCATCCGCATATGAATAAGAACGGCGCAAAATTTTCTGTTTTCCGTCACCGTGAGCGACTCGAACATGGGCGGTCATTGGAATGTAGTATTCTCCGTTTTCATCCTTCTTTTCAAAATCCGGCGGATCGAACTCATTTTTTTGCCCAAGGTATGCACCTGAATCCCGATATCTGCCAAACGTATTTTCTTGTTCCTTTAAAGTAGTCCGATCCCAAACTTCGATAAACATTTGAATCCGCCTTACTACTAAATACGTTCCGTTCACGAGCCAATCAGGTCCGTCACCGGGCTGCACCCAAACGTATTGATTCATTTCAGCAGAATTTTTCACATTTGGATTCACTGTTCCATCCTTAAAGCCAAATAAATTTCGCGGCGTTTCCTTTTTCGGACTCGCTTGCTTTGTACGCTGGAAACCGGCCTGTGCCCAGCGAAGAACCGCTTTGCCGCGGGCAATTCTCGCTAAATTTCTAACCGCATGGAAGGCAACCTGCAAATCATCCGAGCATGCTTGAATACAAAGATCTCCGCCTGTCCACTGCTCTTCCAATGAATCAAGCGGAAACTTCGGCAGTTCTTTTAGTTCATCCGGCTGCTTTTTTTGCAAACCAAATCTATCCTTGTTGTTTTTTGTAAAAAGCGTCGGGCCGACGCCGAAAGTAATGGTTAAATTTGACGCATTAAGTCCTGCAGCTTCCCCCGTATCATCTGGAGGAAGGTATTTATTATTAGCTGGATCTCCAACCGATTTGCCTTCTGTCATAGCTGCGGCAGCCTTCGTCCATTCTTTAAAAAGCTGAATAGGCTCGTTTCTGCCTTCAGCCGTCACGTCAAATGCAGCAAAATAAATGTGGTTTTGCACTTCAGTTGCAATGCCTGCCTGATGTTTTCCGTAAAACGGAACAACCGCATTTGTATTTTCTTTTTTTTGAGAGGTCGGCAACACGTCAGCCAATGCTAGCGCTCCACCAATGCCGGATGCACCGATTAGCACGCCGACTCCTCCGATGCCCGCAGCCTTCAACACATCTCGTCTTGATACGTTCTTGTTAAAGACAGATGTCGTTTCTTTTTTATCAGGTTCAGACATTGGTTATCCCTCCAGTACAACCCCTAGTTTAGAAAGAGGCTCTGCCAGTTCATTGATCGATTGGCTCAATTCTTTTACTTGATCCTTGGTCAGATCAGTATATGAAATATACCCGTCGCCTTTTTTATATTTGTCAAGAAGTGCATAAACTGCTTGAAACCGCTGTTCGATTTCCTTAGCGAGCGCCTCATCCTTTTCCTTAAGGGCAGGGCTCATTAATTCATAAATCTTTTCAGCACCCTCAACATTGGCAACAAAATCGTATAAATCTGTATGGGAATAACGATCCTCTTCCCCTGTAACTTTTGATGTTGAAACTTCATTTAAAAGGTCGACTGCGCCGGTGATCAAAAGATCGGGTGTCACATCAACAGTTTCAACTTTTGCGCGCAAAAGCTTCACATCTTTTATAAGCTGCTCAGCATATTTTTCATAGCCTTTCGTTGTATTTTCAACCCAGAGTCCCTTTTCAATCCGGTGATAACCTCCCCACTCTGCATCAGGGACATCACCTTCACGAGCGTCAATTTTCGGATCGAGTTCTGCAAACGCTTCAGCAATTGGTTCAGAACGCTCATAGTGCATGCGAGCCGGCGCATAAAGTTCTTTTGCTTTTTCCACATCCCCAGCGATCACTGCATTGGCAAACTCTTCTGTCTTTTTAACAAATTCATCTATTTCAGCGATCGCAAACGTGCGATAATCTGTAGATATTTGATTTAAATCAACTTGGGAGCTTTCTTTCGCTGTCTCTTTTTTTGCCGGTTCCGTTGTTGAACTTTCATTTGATTGGGAACAGCTAAACAACAAACTGCTTGATAAAAATAATATGACAGGCAATTTATAGCGCTTCATGCGATCAACAACAACCCCTCAAATTAATGATTTTCATTCTCAATTATATTGAGAATGAAAATCAACTTCAATAGTTTTTTCCTGTTACTAGAACTTAAAGGTGAAAATTGTATGTCAATATTGCTCGCTAGATACGCCTATACGTTTTACTGCATGAAAATATTGAATGACTAACATCCTCGAAATGCAAATGTTAAGATACTTCCAGAATTTCAGTTTTTCAGTTTCATATATTTGATTATGACGAAAAATCATTTAATCAATGTTTGGTCAACACAACGTTTCATTGTTTTCACCGCATCATAATAATCTGATTTTGACAATGAAAAGTTCCATGGCTGTCGCTTGGATCGTTTTCATTTTCACGATGACCTATGAAGCGTTTATCTAAAAAACTTTTCCAGACAAGTCGCTATCTAAAATAAAAAACTGTTCAACAGTAAAAGCTTTAATTCAACGATTAGCGTATTTTAAAAGGAATTTTGCATAAAAAGTCGAATGTTCATATTGGTGGAAAATGTGGGAAGGAGGAGAAAAATGAGTATCGTTGATCCTTTGAAACACGAAATTTGGCGCCGTTTTGTTCGGGAGGGAGTATTGGATCATGGGAGGATGAATAAAAGAATTGAAGAGTCATGGTATATTTGCCGCCGACAAAATGTCGATCCTTACGATGGAAAAGGAAGGATTGTGCTCGATTCGCAGCTGTTGACGGAAAGAAGGAAAAAGAATCAAAGATTGCTTCAAATTGCTGCTCCGATATTAGAACATTTGGAAAAAGTGTTTCAAGAAACGAAATCAATTCTTCTTCTCGCTGATAGTAACGGATACATTTTGTATATGAACGGCCATAAACAGGCCATGAACAAGGCAGAAACAATCAAATTTATTGAGGGGGTGAAGTGGACTGAAGATGAGGTGGGGACGAACGCAATTGGAACAACATTGAGGATTCGTGAACCTATTACGGTTACTGGGTTAGAGCATTACTCTCTTGCTTCTCAGCAGTGGGTATGTTCAGCCACGCCGATCTATGACGAAAAAAAAGAACTTGTCGGAATTATCGACTTATCTTACCCCATCGACTGCTCTCAATTTTCCAACCATGCCTTAGCCACTGTTGTCGCTGCAGCGTATACGATTGAACAACAATTTCACATGAGAAAAAAGGACGATATGTTGGAGTTGCTTAAATATTCATCGAAAGTGAAAAATCCTCATTTCCCTTCAATGATATGTGATGATCAAGGGAAGATTGTATGGATCAACCATTGTTTACGTTCTTCCTTCGCGAGCATGATGGATCAACCGCTTGAAGAAATTTGTGATAAAAATTGGCGAATCAAAACGAAGACTCCTATTTTTTCTTCCATTTACCATGATTTGATTGGCTATGAAGTTACCCTGCAGAAGACGAATCATCATGAAGCTTTTCCATTTCCTACAACAATTTATCACTTTGAAGGAGTAGTTGGAAAAAGCTTATCATTTCAAAATCTTCTGAAGATCTGTGAAAAAGTTGCAAAAACGGAGTCGACTGTTTGTATCATGGGAGAAACAGGAACAGGAAAAGAACTCATTGCTCGTTCGATTCATCAAAATAGCGTGAGAAAAAATGAGCCGTTTGTTGCAGTAAATTGCGGAGCTATTCCAAAGGAATTGATCGGCAGCGAGTTATTTGGTTACGTTGACGGAGCATTTACAGGAGCCAAACGGACGGGACATAAAGGGAAATTTGTTCAGGCTGACGGCGGAACCATTTTTCTTGATGAAATCGGCGAAATACCGTCGGAAATGCAAGTAGCGCTTTTAAGAGTGCTTCAGGAAAAAGAAGTTGTACCGATTGGCGGGGAAAAGCCCGTTCCTGTTGATATAAGAGTCATAACTGCAACACATCGCAATTTATACAAATTAGTAAAGGAAGGAAAGCTGCGTGAAGATTTATTTTACCGCATTTATGTATGCACGCTTAACGTTCCGCCATTAAGAGAGCGTAAAGAAGATATCCCATTCTTTATTGAGTATTATTGTCAAAAAAATGATTGGCTCATTTCTTTTCCAGATGATGTCATACAGTTGTTTTCAGCTTATCACTGGCCCGGAAATATAAGGGAGCTGTTTAACGTGCTCGAGCGTATACGAGTGGAATATGGAGACCGTATTCCATCCATTTCCCACTTGAAATCCATGCTGATTGCTTGGGAGCAAGAACAGGAAAATTCCGAAACATTCCATAAAGGTAATTTGTCGTATCGGGATCAGCTAGAAAGAGAACGCATTCTAAATATGTTGAAGAAAACAAATGGAAATATTGGTGAGGCGGCTGCTGCGTTAAATATCTCTCGAAGTACACTGTATCGCAAATTAAAAAAATATAAATTGAGCTAATTTGCGACAAAACGATAAAAATTAGGACAAAATGAGATGAAAAAAATATTTTTTATAAAGCGCTTACAAAGAATGTTGATTTGTAAGCATTTTTTTATTGGCATGATAGTTGCAAATGAAAAAAGTGAAGCCAATCAAATAGGAGGTTATCTTTATGACGATTGCCAAATCAACATCTACTCCCATTACACAAGAAAAAGCAAAATGGATATTTCAGAAAATGCATGAAATTCGCCAGTTTGAGGACAAGGTTCATGAAATTTTCAGCAAAGGAGTGCTGCCTGGCTTTGTCCATTTATATGCTGGCGAGGAAGCGGTCGCTGTAGGAATTTGCGCGCATTTAGATGACAAAGATTATATCACAAGTACGCATCGCGGACATGGACATTGCATTGCCAAAGGCTGTGATTTGAACGGAATGATGTCTGAAATTTACGGAAAGGCAACAGGATTGTGCAACGGAAAAGGAGGATCGATGCATATTGCCGATGTTGAAAAAGGAATGCTTGGGGCCAACGGAATTGTCGGCGGGGGGTTCCCGCTAGCTGTTGGGGCAGGCCTGACAGCAAAATTGAAGAAGTCGGGAGCGGTTGCAGTTTGTTTTTTCGGAGACGGCGCGAACAATCATGGAACATTTCATGAAGGTATTAATCTTGCAGCTATATGGAAATTGCCTGTTGTTTTTGTGGCGGAAAACAACGGATATGCAGAAGCGACCCCATTTGAATATGCATCCAGCTGTAAAAACATTGCGGATCGGGCTCAAGCCTATAATATCCCGGGAGAAGTGGTCGACGGCAAAGATGTGGTAGCTGTATATGAGGCGGCAGAAAGAGCAGTTGCACGAGCTCGAAATGGAGAGGGCCCGACATTAATTGAATGTAAGACATATCGGAATTACGGACATTTTGAAGGTGACGCCCAGACTTACAAATCTGCGGAAGAAAAACAAAAGCATTTACAGGAGAATGATGCAATTGCAAAATTCCGCCATTACATTCTTTCCAATCAATTAATATCCGAACAAGAATTATTAAATATCGAACAACAGGTAACAAAAGCGGTTGAGGAGGCGGTACATTTTGCTGAAAAAAGCCCGTTTCCGTCTGCTGAGGATCTTTTAAAGGACGTTTATGTATCTTATTAAATCAAAGGAGTTAGGAGGAACGAAAAATGGCAAGAAAAATTTCTTTTTCTGGTGCGGTCAATGAAGCTATGAAGCTGGCAATGCGCAAAGATCAAAATGTTATTTTACTTGGAGAAGACGTTGCAGGAGGAGCGAATGTGGATCATTTGCAGGACGATGAAGCTTGGGGAGGAGTAATGGGGGTTACGAAAGGTCTTGTTCAAGAGTTTGGAAGAGAAAGAGTGTTGGATACGCCTATTGCGGAGGCCGGCTATATTGGTGCAGCAGTTACCGCCGCAGCAACAGGACTAAGACCGATTGCCGAATTAATGTTTAACGATTTTATCGGCAGCTGCTTAGATGAAGTTATGAACCAAGCGGCAAAACTTCGTTATATGTTCGGAGGCAAGGCGAAGGTGCCTGTAACGATACGAACAATGCACGGTGCCGGCTTTCGAGCGGCGGCGCAGCATTCCCAAAGCCTGTATGCCCTTTTTACCCATATACCCGGTTTAAAAGTCGTTGTTCCTTCTACACCGGCGGATGCGAAGGGACTGTTGCTTACCTCCATCTTTGACGATGATCCCGTTATCTTTTTTGAAGATAAAACACTTTATAACCTGAAAGGAGAAGTAGAGGAAGGATTTTATACGATCCCGTTTGGAAAAGCGGATATCAAGCGGGAAGGCAGCGATTTGACCATCGTAGCGATAGGGAAGCAAGTGCACACGGCCTTGAAGGCTGCCGACATATTAAAAACGAGAGGAGTCGAAACGGAGGTAATTGATCCGAGAACACTGTCCCCGCTTGATGAAGAAACGATTTTATCTTCTGTATCGAAGACAGGCCGGTTAATTGTCATTGATGAGGCAAATCCTCGCTGCAGTGCAGCTGCTGACATTTCCGCTCTTGTAGCAGATAAAGGATTTGATTATCTGGATGGACCAATTAAGCTGATTACGGCTCCGCATTGTCCGGTTCCTTTTTCGCCTGCGCTGGAGGATCTTTACTTGCCGACACCGGAAAAAGTGCTTAAGGCAGCGGCTGAAATAATTGGAGACGAAGCGATCGTGACCGCATAAAAAGCTGTGCGTGTTGATGAATGGAGACATCAACACGCATAGCATTTCTAGTATTCATCAAAGGAGAGATGAAACATGACAGTTGAAATTATCATGCCAAAGCTGGGAATGAGCATGGAAGAAGGAACGGTAGTAGAGTGGTTAAAGAAAAAGGGCGATCCAGTAAAAAAAGGAGAACCAGTTGTGGTGATCAGCTCTGATAAGATTGAAAAGGATATCGAAGCACCGCAAGATGGCGTGTTATTAGAGATTGCTGCCGAGCAGGATGAAACAGTGGAAGTAGGAAAAGCCATTGGCTATATCGGTCAAGAAGGGGAGGTAATCAACAACATAACGAACGATGCTGCCCAAGAAGTGGCGACAACCATTTTGAAAGAAGAAAGCTTATCTTCTCAAACAACAATTCGCGTTTCACCTGCCGCCCGAAAACTAGCACGTGAAGCCGGGATTGATTTGAGCAGTATTTCGGGTTCAGGGCCAAAAGGAAGAATTACAAGAGCGGACGTTGAAAAAGCGATTCAATCGAAAAAAGCATCCCCCCATTTAGAACCTGAACAAGAAGTAGTAATCTCGACAAATAAGCCGGCGGAAAAGCAAGAAGATATTGCAGTAAAAACTGTCACTGGCATGCGTAAAGTGATTGCATCAAGGATGTTTACAAGTCTGCATCAGACAGCACAGCTGACGATTCATATGAAAGCCGATGTGACCTCTTTATTTGAACTGCAAGAAAAGATTAAAAGCGAACTGCAGGATGAGCAGAATTTAAAATTGACTATTACTGACTTTGTAGCCAAGGCGGTCATTCTGTCGCTGCGAAATCAAAAGCAAATGAACAGTTTGTATGAAAATGGGCAGATTCAAACGTATGATTCAGTGCATTTAGGCATTGCTGTTGCACTGGAGAACGGGCTCGTTGTGCCGGTTTTGCGCCATGCCGACAAGCTTTCCTTAAACGAAATTTCGAAAAATATCAAGGAACTAAGTAAGAAGGCAAGAGAAGGAAATGTAAGCAGCGAAGAAATGAGCGGCTCGACCTTTACGATCACCAGTTTAGGGGCTTACGGCGTTGAATTTTTCACCCCGATTTTGAATCCTCCGGAAGTGGGCATTCTCGGAGTAGGAACAGCTGCGGATACGGCAGTATTTTCAGGAGATACCATTCAAAAGAGAAAAATTTTGCCGCTCAGCTTAACGTTTGACCATCAAGTAATTGATGGAGCTCCGGCAAGCCAATTTCTCGGGCTGGTGAAAAAATATTTAGAAAAGCCGTATCAGCTTTTATGGCTGTGAGTTTTCGGCTTTCAAGCTTGCTTGATTTTTTCACTATAAAAGTAATGCGTTAATAAAACAAGCGGATCTTTCATGATCCGCTTGTTTTAGCTTACGGGCAGCATTTAATTCTCATTCACAATAATTTTTATTTATTTAAAAAGTGCTTAATTTAAATTTTCCCTTTTTCATTAAGCAAATATCGTAGCTGCCGAGTTGTAATGTTTAGTGCTTCTGCTGTTTTTTTTCGATCTCCTGTATGTTTTTTAAGTGATTTGAGGACAAATGATCGGCCAATTTGTTTTTCTAATTCTTTAATGGAATCCAATACTTGTTCAAGGTCGATGTCATCTTGCTGCTTCCATAACGATAAAATATGTTTCGTCCAATTCGATAAATAAGCTTCTAAATCATCATGAACTGTGCTAGCTTTTGGAAATTTTGTTAGTTGGAAGCTGAAGCTGGTTTTTAATTTGTCGGGTAAATATTTTGGCGTAATTATGTCTGTCTCTCCATCTGCCAATGTTGCGGCTCTTTTGACAATGTTAAATAGCTCTCTTACATTTCCCGGCCAGTTATAGTTTTTCATTAGTTCAATGCTTTCATCTGAGAATGTAAGATGTGAAGCGTTTATCTTTTTTAGAAAATAATCCAAAAACAGCGGGAGATCTTCTATTCTGTTTCGCAGTGGGGGAATTCTTAATTTCACTACATCTAAACGATACAATAAATCTTCTCGAAACGTTTTTTCTTGGACAGCCTCGGCCAAATTTTTATTCGTGGCCGCAATGATCCGTGTATTCGTTTTACGGATCGATTCACCGCCTACTCTGAAATATTCCCCCGTCTCTAGTACTCTTAGCAGCTGTACTTGAATGGCCTGGCTTGCTTCACCAATTTCATCTAAAAACAGTGTACCGTTATTGGCTATTTCAAATATTCCTTTTTTCTGTTTAATGGCTCCAGTAAAAGCACCTTTTTCATGCCCGAATAATTCACTCTCCAATAACGTTTCGGAAACAGCTCCGCAATTTATTCGGACAAATGGTTGATCGTATCTTAAGCTCATGTTGTGAATAAAATGGGCAAGCACCTCTTTGCCTGTTCCTGTTTCTCCTTCAATTAATACATTTATGTTTTTCTTAGCAATTTTTTCCGCCAGCTTGACTAATTCATTCATCTTTTTATTGTTGCCGATAATAAATCCAATCGTATCGGCCAGTTTGTCGGTGTTTGCTGGTGAAGAAAATTTCTCGCTATTTAATAAATCTTCTAATGTTTTCTCTAATTGGCTTATATCATCGAACGGTTTTTCAATATAATCATTTGCACCATTCTTAATGGCCTCTACAGCCGTTTTCACTGTGCTGTATCCTGTCATAATGACAGCTTTACAGGAAGGATGAGCTGTTTTTAATTGCTTAAGCAAATGAAGACCATCTGTACCAGGCAGCTTTACATCAATTAGTGCTAAATCAAAGGAATGGAGCGAAATTAAGTTGGAAAAATCTTCAGCATTCAAACCTACCTTTACATCATATCCTTTTTCTTCTAAAAGATGTCGAAAAAAGTTTCCTACTTCACGTTCGTCGTCTATTACTAGTACCTTTTTCATTGCAAATCATCTCCCTTTCTATTCGTGTCTAACTGGGAGCTTTAAAATAAATTCACTGCCTTCTCCGTATTTACTGTTCACGACAATTGTACCGCCGTGTGTTTCAGCGATCCCTAAACTAACGGACAACCCTAGTCCAGTGCCTTTTCCTGGACTTTTCGTGGTAAAAAAAGGATTAAATATTTCCTGCAAATGCTGGTTTTGAATTCCGATTCCATTATCTGTTATGGACAGTGTGATCCATTTTTTGTTGTCTTCAATTATTTCTTTTGTTTCAATCTTGATGATCTTCTTCGGTATATTTTTTTCTTCCAAGGCATCCTTTGCATTAATTAACAAGTTTAAAATGATCTGTCCGATTTGCTGAATATTTCCTTTCACATGATCTATATGCTCAGCCAGTTCTTTTTGAATGATGATATTTTGTTGCTTAAACTGGTCGCTAAAAATTCCTAATACTTGTTCCACCGCTTCATTGATAGAGCATTCTTCAAACACATATTCATCTTGACGAGAAAAAGTAAGTAAATTTTGGATAATGGATTTACACCTTTTTCCACATAAATATATGTCTGATAAAAGTTTGTAGGAGCGGTCGTCCTGTTTGAATGATCTTAATAAAAGCTGAGAATTGCCAAGGATAGCTGTTAAAGGGCTGTTCAGTTCATGTGCGATTCCGGCTGCCATTTCTCCAATAGCCGCTAATTTTCCAGACTGAATTAGTTGAGCCTCCATCTTTCGTTTTTCTGTAATATCGATAATGTAGATGATATATGAATAAACCTCATGCCTCCTATTAAAGATCGGAAATGAGCGGAATTCAAAGACGTGATTTTTTAAATGAAACTCATCAATAATATTTTCTTTGACTGAGAGATATTTTTCCTGAGTAGCTTCCTTTTTATCGATTTCTAATAACTTGTGTATATTCTGTCCGATAAGATCGGTTTTAAAATATTCTTTTGCAGAATCATTCGATTTTAATATATTTCCTTCTAAATCTGTAATAAACATCATATCTGATACCGCACGAAACGTTTCTTCCCATTCTTTTTTGGCTGTTAAGACTTTATGATAAAGACGGACATTTTCGATGCAAACGGCAATTTGATCGGATAGCTGCTGAAAAAACGCAAGGTCCGATTCATCGAAATGATTGATTTTTTTGCTTCCAATGCTTAAAAGACCGATAGCCGCTTCTTTGCTTACGAGGGGAATGACTAAGACGCTTTGAATACCTAATGATTGATACGCCTTTTTTTCAATGAAATAATGAAGATCATTATTCATTTGGTAAAAAATTTTTTGTGACGACTCAATTGCCTGCCAATATAAAGAATCTTTTTTTGGAAAAACAAATCCAATAGGAAAATATAAAGAATTGGGAGGATATACATTTGTTAGCGTAAGCTTATCATGTTCATATAAAGATAAGCTGATTCGTTCAAGCGGAAAAAAAACTTTTAGCTTTTCAAATATATTTTTGAGCATTTCATCTATTGACATATCGATATTGAAGCTTCTATTTACCTCATTTATCACCTCTAGCTGCATGTTTTTCTTTTTGAGCTCTTCAACCATGATTTTCAATTCATTATAGTAGCTTTTTTTAGAAGACTGGACGCCAGTCAGCTTGCTGATCATTTCTTCCCGATCTTTTAGCAACATTTCTACCAAGCCTTTCTGAAAAGTTCTTCAATAATTTCGACAGTGACATCCCTTGGATTTGTGATCATACATGCATCATTTAAAGCAGTTAAGCTCATTTGAGGAATTTCTTCTTTTTTTACATGAATTTCAGAAAGCCTTTGCGGAGCTCCAACATCTTGAATTAATTCCTTCACAAGGTCAATCGCCTTTTTGGCTGCTTCCATTTTCGATATGTCGCAATCATTTAATCCAAGGAGATACGCAATATCTGCAAATTTTTGAGGATTTGCTAAATAATTAAATTCCATGACATGAGGCAATAAAATAGAATTCACATCGCCATGCAAAATAGGATATCTGCCACCAACTGCATGAGACATGGCATGAACAGCTCCTAAAATGGCATTGGAAAAGGCAATTCCAGCTTGTAAACTTGCCATTGCCATATTGGTTTTCGCCTCTTTATTTAATTTAGAGGCGACAGAAGGCCGTAAATATTTAGCGACAAGCGATATAGAATTTTTGGCATGAACATCAGTTAGCGGTGTTGCGGCCAAACTAATATACGATTCAATCCCATGTGTTAAAACGTCGATTCCTGTTGAAGCAGTTAAATGGGAACTTTTTGTCACGAGTGTTTCAGGGTCAATAATAGCAATATCTGGTATTAATGATTTTGAAATAATGGTCATCTTTTTCTGTTTTTCTGTATTTAAAATAATAGAAAATTGTGAAACCTCTGATCCCGAGCCGGCTGTAGTAGGAATCATGATTTGAGGCGGGAGGGGATGCTTAATTTTGTCGACGCCTTCATAATCATGAATGACTCCGCCATTTGTCGCTAACAGAGCAATAGCTTTGGCTGCATCAATAGCGCTGCCTCCGCCAATCCCGATCACCGAATCGCATCCATATTTAAGATATATATTTCGCCCTTTATCCACTTCTGTATCCTTTGGATTAACCGTAATATCAATGAATGTCTCGTATTTTAAACCGGCTTTCACGCAGCTATCAATGACTACATCCAGCCAGCCGGCCTCCGAAATACCGCGATCACTGACGATGAGCACGTTGGATGCGCCCAAACGTAAACAGCAGTTGCCGACTTCAGAAATGGAACCGTTTCCAAATATTATCTCCGGCATGACAAATTTATGAATGTTCATTATGTCCCCCCTTTAACATTGACAGTTTTTCCATAAATACATAATTCCATATAAAAATAAAAAAATCCTTTTAATATGTAAAAGGTAAACAAAATATGTAAGTGGCAAGCAACAATTCATTGCTTACCACAACATATTGAAAGTAGCCGGCATCCGCCAGCTACTTTCAGACAAAAATACGAAATCAAGTAGAGAAAAACGATTTGTTTTTCTCTACTTGAATTATTTAGGGGCCTATCGAGCACTCCCCTATTTTGTATTAATTCTGGGCAATCCAGACGCTTTTCACTTCTGTATAGTTGTCTAATGCATAGGATCCCATTTCTCTTCCTATGCCGGATTCTTTATATCCGCCGAACGGACTTGCAGCATCAAAGACGTTGTAACAGTTTACCCAAACTGTTCCAGCACGGAGCTTGTTAGCAATGTAATGAGCTTTTGTAACATCGCGCGTCCAAACGCCTGCTGCTAATCCATAATTTGTATCGTTTGCACGTTCAATCAACTCGTCTATATCTTCATATGGCAAAGCAGCGATTACCGGTCCGAATATTTCTTCTTTTGAAATGGTCATAGAATCTTCAACGTTGGCAAAAATAGTCGGCTCTACAAAATACCCTTGTTCGGAAGGTTTTTGTCCTCCTGTTAAAAGTTCAGCACCTTCTTCCAGCCCTTTTTCAATATATCCAAGGACTCGGTTTTGCTGCTCGGAAGAAACAAGCGGTCCCATTTCTGTATCTGCTTTTAGTCCAAATCCTTGTTTAATAGATTTTGCATGGGATACCATATCAGCCACAACATTGTCATACTGTTTCTTCTGAATGAAGACGCGGCTGCCTGCACAACAAACTTGTCCTTGGTTGAACATGACGCCATTTAAAGCACCCGGAATTGCTTTTGAAAAATCAGCATCAGGCAAAATGATGTTCGGTGATTTACCGCCTAGTTCTAACGTAACGCGTTTAAGAGATTTCGAAGCGTTTGCCATAATTAATTTTCCGACTTCAGTTGAACCTGTGAAGGCAATTTTATCAACTTGTGGATGTTTGACTAATGCATCACCTGCTGTTTCACCAAATCCGGGAACAATATTGACAACACCGGCAGGAAAACCGGCTTCTTCAATAAGTTCAGCTAAATATAAAGCTGAAAGAGGTGTTTGTTCAGCTGGCTTTAATACAACTGTACAACCGGTTGCAAGCGCGGCGCCAAGCTTCCACATTGCCATGAGCAATGGAAAGTTCCAAGGAATAATTTGCCCTACGACGCCAACTGGTTCATGACGTGTATAGTTAAAATACGGTCCATTGACTGGAATTGTTTGTCCGACAATTTTCGTAGACCATCCAGCATAATAACGCATGTGTTCAATTGCCAACGGTACGTCGGCATTGATTGTTTCACGAATTGGTTTCCCATTATCCAATGTTTCTAGCTGAGCCAGTTCTTCTTTATTTTCCTCCATTAAATCCGCCAGTTTATACATGAGCCTGCTTCTTTCTGCTGCGCTCATTCTTGACCACGGTCCTCGGTCAAACGCTTCTCTGGCTGCCTTCACAGCGCGGTCGATATCTTCAGCATCTCCTTCATAAACTGTTGCCAATCTTTCTCCCGTTGCAGGGTTAGGAGTGTCAAATGTTTTTCCTGAAGCGCTTTCAACAAAGCTGCCGTTTATATACATTTTTTTCTTACCGGATAAAAACTTTTCAACTTTTTCTTTTAATTTAGGGGCTGCAATTGAGCTCATCATCAATCCTCCTTCAATTTTAGTACGATACGACCGTTGATTTTTCCTTTTTCCATTCTTTCAAATACTTCATTTATTTCTTCTAATTCAGCGGTTTCAACAATTGGACGGACTTTTCCGCGAGCAGCAAAATCTAATGCTTCCTGCATGTCCTTTCTTGTACCGACGATGGAACCTTTAACGGAAACGCCGTTTAATACTGTATCGAAGATCGGAATAGGCAGATCAGCATTTGGCAGACCGACAACAACTAATGTGCCTCCCCGTTTCACTGACTGATAGGCCTGTTCAAATGCTTTTTTATTCACCGCTACACTAATAGCAGCATGAACTCCGCCAACTTGATCATGTATCGCTTTGACAGGATCTTCTTTTAAACCGTTGATTGCAATATCTGCACCTAAATCCTTGGCTAATTTTGATTTTTCATCACTGATATCAACAGCTACCACATTAAGTCCCATCGCTTTGGCGTATTGTAATGCAATATGACCAAGTCCTCCAATACCGTAAATGGCCACCCATTCACCTGGCCGAGCACCTGATACTTTCAACGCTTTATATGTCGTTACGCCTGCACATAAAATTGGCGCTACTTCAACTGGATCTAAGTTATCAGGAATTTTCGCCACATAATCTGCGGGAGCTTTACAGTATTCCGCATATCCGCCATCAACGGAATATCCGCCATTCAATTGATGCGGGCAAAGTGTTTCTTGACCAGTTAAACAATATTCACATTCACCACATGCAGAATATAACCATGGGATGCCGACGCGATCTCCCACTTTTATTGATTTAACTCCCTTTGCGACTTCTACAACAATTCCGACTCCTTCATGCCCCGGAATTAACGGCAATTTCGGTTTAACCGGCCAGTCACCATGGGCTGCATGTAAATCCGTATGGCACACACCGCATGCTTCGATCTTAACTAAAACTTCACCTTCCTCTAGTTTGGGTCTTTCCACCTCTTTAATTTCAAGTGCTTTTTTAAATTCGTTAACTACTGCTGCTTTCACTCAAATCAACCCCTTTCATTTTTTTCGACTTTATATCATGCAAGAACCGTACCAAAATTGAAAGCGCTTAATTTGCGGAATATTAGAAAAATACAAAATAGATTTTTGCCGAATTTTTGGCAGACTTGAACAAAATATTGGCAGAATTGTTGCGTGAAAAGAAAAAGCAGGTTGTTCGAGTGGGAAACCTGCTAAAAATATAGTGTTCAGTTTTTGCTCAAGCATGAATGATCATATTGCTTTCGGCACTGACGATATGCTTCCATGCAGATATTTTTTGGGGCGACATGTTCGGATTAAAGAGATTTTAAATCCTTCATCCAACTTTTTTTCGTAATTCCGAAATAATTGTGTAATTGCTGATATATTTGAAATAATTTTTTATATTTTTCTACATGGCTGAGAATTGGTTTGTAAGTTTTCAAAATTGGTTGTTTCATCTTTTCAACAGCCTCTTCTACGCTATCATATCCTCCATTTTCCTTGCCAGCTGCAACAGAGCCAAGAATGGCAGCGCCAACTGCAGGGGTATAATCGCTGGCTGAAACAATAATCTCTTTATTTAAAACGTCTGCATATATTTGCATGAGTAAATCATTTTTTTGGGGCAAACCACCGCAAGCAAATATTTCATTAATTTTTAATCCTGCTTGTTCATAATTTGAAATAATGATTTTTGCGCCAAATGCTGTAGCTTCCATATATGCTCTATAGATATCCTCAGGTTTGGAAGCGAGGGTCAGTCCTACAATCATTCCTGAAAGATCTGCATCTGAAAGTATAGATCGGTTTCCATTATGCCAATCTAATGCAATGAGACCAGATTGACCAGGCTCTAGGTGAGATGCCTTTTTTTCCAGTAAATCAAATACTGAAATTCCTTGTTCTTTCGCTTCTTTCATCAATGATTCCGGAACTTGTTTTGCAAACCAGCCAAATAAATCGCCTACAGCGGATTGTCCGGCTTCGTATGCATATAATCTTGGGATAATAGAATTTTTTACTACTCCCGAAATACCCGGTATATGAATTTCTTTTTTGCTCAGCATAATATGGCAAGTGGACGTCCCCATTACCATTGTCAATTGATGCGGTTTGGATGAACCGACTCCTAATACTGCGGAATGAGCATCGATAATGGCAACGGCGACAGGCAGATTTTTCGGCAATCCTAAAAGACTTGACATTTCATCAGTGAGGACCCCAGCTTTTTCACCAATATATCCAATTTTACCTTTTAACTTTGAAGAAACAATGTTTTTAAATTCAGGATGGAGCTTTTCGAAAAATTGCACGGGAAAACCGCTGTTTTCATTCCAAAAAGCTTTGAAGCCTAACGAGCAATTGCTTCTGACAACTTTCCCTGTTAACTGTGAAACAATCCAATCTCCTGCTTCCAAAAATAAGCTAGCTTTTTCATACACTTCACGATCTTTGCAAACCATTCTGTTGAAATGTTGTAGCCGTAATTTTTTAGCCAGCTTTCTTTATGTGAAGAAGCTAATTTGAACATTTCTTCTGTTTCTTTTTTCGGTCCATGATGCTTCCATAATTTTACCCACGCATGGGGATTGTTTTGAAATTCCTTGTGAAAACATAATGGTTTTTCCTTTTTCATCTACTGCGACCATAGTAGATGAGGTGAAATCAATGCCAATACCAATAATTTGTGAAGAGCTGATATTTGCATCTTTTATAGCATGAGGAATTCCTTTCATAATGACTTCTAAATAGTCGCCCGGATGCTGAAGAGCATAATCCCTGGGTAATCTCGTCCCATCGTTCGTCGGAAGCATCTCTGTAATCACTCCATGCGCATATGGAATGACACATTGTCCTTTAATAGACCCATCGTCAATGTTTACTATTAAAACTCTCCCAGATTCAGTACCGAAATCAATTCCAATAGTATATTTTTCCATACCAACCACTCCATGAAAATGCTTTCATTGTACTGATTATATTAAACTAATAAAATAAAATTTACAAGCAAAAAATTAATATAATCGAGCAAAAATAAACATATTTTTGTTCATTTATATTGACAATTTAAACAATATCGGATTATATTCATTATAAACAATCAAAAACAAGCAAGAAAGAACATAAATGAACATGGAGGATTAAGGATGACAGATGTGATTCATTCAAAGGCTTATAGGTTAATAGAGCCTGGAAAATTTAAAGAAACAATTATTGAACATAAAGTAAAGGAAGGTGAAGTAGTCGTCCAGCCTATTTTAGCCAGTATTTGTCATGCAGACTTAAGATACTATACCGGCAAAAGAAGAAAAGAAGCTCTTAACCAAAAGCTTCCGATGGCATTATTTCATGAAGGGATTGGAGAAGTAGTCATTTCAAAAGATGAGTTTATACAAGTTGGACAAAAGGTTGCAATTGTGCCAAGCATCCCTGGTTACAGATTAGAACAAAAGAAAAAAGAAGATTGTTGTGAATCCTGCAGGAGAAATGTCGCAGATAACTATTGTAAAACTGGAGTGTTTTTAGGAAGCGGATATGATGGCATTGGTCAGGAGTTTTTAGTATTGCCAAGCGAAAATGTTGTACCAATTCCAGAAAAGCTGAAAGATGAGATTGCTGTATTAGCAGAGTTATGCTCAGTTTCACTGCATGCACTGAATCATTTGAAAGAAGAAGATTTTCATAAAGGGAAAATTGCTGTGTTCGGCGATGGACCAGTAGGATATTTAACAGCCGCAATGCTATATCATTATTTTCATATTCCTAAAAGCCAGCTATTAGTGTTTGGAGCAGTGGAAGAAAAACTGAATCAGTTTGATTTTGCCACTGTACACTTAGTTAACGATTTTCCTTTTTTAGAAGCTAAAGGGGTGACAGTTGCAATTGAATGCACAGGTGGCAAGTTTAGCGAAAGCGCTATCAACCAAGCGATTGATTTATTGGAGCCTGAAGGCAAATTGATTTTAATGGGGGTGACAGAGCAGCGTGTACCAATTAATACAAGAGATGTATTAGAAAAAGGGTTGCAGCTTTACGGAAGTTCCAGAAGTTCAAGTGAAGATTTTAAAACTTTGATGCAAGCATTTCTAAATGAAGATTATCAGAAAACTCTCTCTAAGTTGATACCGGAAAAAAGCATAGCAATCCGAAACGCAGAAGATTTAAAAAAGGCAATGGATGAAGCTGCTGAACATAAAGGGTGGAAAAAAACATATTTATCTTTTTCATGGAACTAAATAAAAGGGGTGTAAAATAATGACACAAGTAACTGGAGTGAAATGGACTGAAAAATTAGGTATACCTTCTTCGATTGCATGGGGTTATTTAGGGATTTTAATTTTCATGATGGGAGATGGACTGGAAATTGGCTGGCTAAGTCCTTGGTTAATTGATCAAGGATTTACAGTTCAGCAAACTAGCCTATTGTTTTCGGCTTATGGGGTGACAGTCGCTGTTTCTTCGTGGCTGTCCGGAGTATTAGTTGAAGCGCTTGGTACAAAAAGAACGATGTGGCTAGGGGTGTTATTTTATATACTGGGAACAATTGGATTTTTGAGTTGTGGGCTGCCGAATTTGAATATTTGGTGGATGGTTCCGTTTTATGCATTAAGGGGCTTGGGATACCCGCTGTTTGCATACTCTTTCCTAGTATGGATTGCTTACCGTGCCGATCAGGAGCGTCTCGGAACAGCTGTCGGCTGGTTTTGGTTTGTATTTACAGGAGGTTTAAATGTTTTAGGGGCTTATTATTCCGTAGTTGCAATCAAATTATTTGGGCACTATACTACGTTGTGGTCATCAATCTTTTGGGTCGTATTAGGGGCGATAATCGCATTAATAGTTAATAAAGACAAATTAGAACCAAATCAAGGAAGTTCTGCAAAAGAAAAATTATATGAGCTAATAAAAGGTGTCACAATTGTCAAGGAAGAGCCGAAAGTATTATTAGGCGGCATTGTTCGTGTCATTAATACTACTGCGCAGTTTGCATTTCCTGTTTTTTTGCCTACTTATCTTGCTGGACACGGAATTCCAACATCTACATGGTTGGCTATTTGGGGGACAATTTTTACAAGCAATATTTTATTTAATCTATTTTTTGGATATATAGGGGATAAAATTGGCTGGCGCAATACCATCATGTATTTTGGCGGTATTGGCTGCGGAGTTACTACTTTAGCTATATATGATTTTCCAGAGTGGTTTAATGGTAATATTTGGATCGTTGGCTTAGTAGCCATTTTATGGGGCGGATTGTTAGCGGGATATGTTCCGTTGTCTGCTTTAGTACCTTCGTTGGTGAAAGAGGACAAAGGAGCTGCAATGTCTGTTCTAAATTTAGGCGCTGGTTTGCCTGTTTTTGTTGGTCCTGCTATCGTTGGCCTGTTAATTGGTTCAATAGGAAATGCAGGAGTTATTTGGGTGCTGGCAATACTTTATTTTGTAAGCGCTATATTAACCAAATTTATTACATTGCCTGAAGAAACGAAATAACAAGATCTGAAAAAACATAGTCGATTGAATTCCTAAAGAAAAGAGAATAATATAAGAATAGAAAAATTTAAATTGTTAGGAAGTTCGACTATGTTAGCTCTTGAAAGGCAAAAAAAAATAGTAGAATACGTAAAGGAAAAGAAATTTGCTACTGTGGCTGAATTGGCTGTATATTTTCATGTCCATGAGGCAACGATTCGAAGAGATTTGTCGCTATTAGAATCAGAGGGAAAATTGAGAAGGACCCATGGCGGCGTTGTCATTGAGGAAGATAAAGTAAAATCGGAGCCGTCTTTTCAGGATCGGGAAACCGTTCAGTTCGAGGAAAAACGAAGAATTGGCATGCGTGCTGCACAGTTTATACAAGATGGCGAAAATATTATACTAGACTCAGGAACAACGACCGTTCATATTGCTGAAGCGATATTAGATAGAAAAAACATAACAGTGATTACAAACGATATAAATGTTGCGGCAAAGTTGCGTTTTTCAAATGGGATTAAAGTTATTGTAACAGGTGGTACGCTATATCCGGAAAGCTATATGTTAAATGGACTCATTGCTGATGAAGTGTTAGGCAATCTCCATGTGGACAAAGCATTCATCGGAACGCCAGCCCTTCATCACAAATTTGGCCTTACTCATTTTGATGAACAGATTGCTGCAACGAAGCGTTCTATGATAAAAGCTGCGAAGAGCGTCTATGTTGTAACGGATCATACGAAAGTAGGAAGGATTGCTTTGCATACTGTTGCCAGTCCAAATCAAATTGATGCGGTAATTATAGGCTCTGAATTAAGTGAGATTGAAATCAAAAAATGGGAAAATAGTGGCGTTAATCTTCATCTTGTATAAAGGAAAATTCAATATTTTACTCAAAATGCTTTCATTTTTCATTAACAATAATAATGAAAAAAGCAGATTGCACCGTACGGGCAGTCTGCTTTTAATTTACTAGCGGCAATTTTGCGAAATCAAGAACGAACAAAAAAACCTCTGAGTTTCGATTAGGAGCTGATCATGCTTTTTGTCCATTTAAAGCATTCGCAAATTCCTCTACTGCTGCGTCCAATCTTTGCACCAGCTCTTCAGACAAGCTGTATTGTTCATTTTCTTCTCTGGTTACCCAGGCATCAACGGCATAAACGCCTCCTAGAATAAATCTGCCTCCCATTGTGGATAACACTGGTTTTAGCGCATAATCTATAGATAGAAGGTGAGCCAATGTGCCACCGATAAACAACGGAAGTATTGTTTTGCCCAAAAGCCCTTTTTGCGGAAGTAGGTCAAGGTATGTTTTCAATACGCCTGTATAAGCTGCTTTATACACTGGGCTTGCGATGATAATTCCGTCAGCTTGTTCCACTTTTTGGTTGGCGTTCAGAATCGCCTCGCTGTCAAATTTTGCTTTGATTAAATCTTCCGCAGGCAGCTGTGCTACTTGAATGTAATCAATCTCAATTCCTTTTTGCTGCAATTGCTGTTCAGCATATTGGATTAATCCATTTAATCTTGATGATGGAAACGGACTTCCATTGATAATTACAACTTTGCTCATGTACTACTATGCTCCTTTCTACGATTCTAAAAAAACATATAAATCTTATTGAAATAGTTCGCTTTATGCTATCATCATTTTTATATTCTGTCAATATATGGAGGCTCTTAGCTGTTATTCTAATAGCCTTTAATTTGAGCATAAATCAAGAGAAAATAAGAAGCAACTTTAAGCTCTTGGAGATTTAGCTTTTTCCAAAATTTTTTTGAGAAAATTACATATTGTTCACTTTCTTTTAGATTCAACAATTCGCGAAGATATGAGACGCCTCTTTACGTGTTATTCTTTAATCCCGATGACACGAATTCGCTTATAATCGGCAAACCAGATGCCATTTTTATATATGACGTTTTTCAAGTTGTTTTCCACGTTTGTGAAGATAAGATTTTTTGTTTCGTTTGTCAAACTGTTAAACAGGCTGCCAGCGAACATTTCTATCCAATTTTTTACCCCATTCTCCCCATGTAATGGCGTTGGACGGTCAAAATGCTGGGCGAACACGACACGGAACCCCACTTCTTCCATCAACGATGAATATTCACCAATGCTTGGGAAATACCAAGGAAATTGGTCTGCTAATTCCTCCATGCCCAATTTATTGAATTATTTCGGATGGCATCGGTAATTATTTTGACATTGCCTTTGCCTCCGAATTCCGCTACAAAACGGCCGTTCTCCTTTAAGGCCTGGTATATATTGATTAACGCCTGTTTTGGCGGCTTGATCCAGTGAAGAACTGCATTGGAGAAAACGGCATCAAACTCGTTGCGGTATCCAAGATTTAGAACATCCTTCACCTCAAAGGTTAAACCGGGGTATTTTGCTTTAGCCTGATTAATCATATTTTCTGATTTATCAATTCCGACGACGTCAACTCCTAATTCGTAAAGCTTCCAGGCTAAATCTCCCGTACCGCAGCCGAGGTCAAGAATACGTTCACCTTTTTTTGGCTCCAACAGATCAAGCAAATGCTCTCCAAATTTGGAAACAAATGAATGTTTTGCATCATACAAAGCTGCATTCCAACTGTCTTTTTTCATGTGATAGGATCCCTTCTTTCATTTGTAGTAAAAATATGGGGGAATTTTGCAAAATGCATTTCAATGGAACATTTGCTTATTTTTGGCCATTTCTAAACGGTTCCAGTACTTCATCCACCCATTGACGAAATTTTTCATACGCTTCCTCATTTGTTTGAACATTATCTACGAACACACCTTTGAATTTATCATAATAATGTTCTTTATTTACAAATAATTGTTGAAATTCTTCCTCTTTTAAATCATCAAAAAATAAATCCATTGTACCATCAGTTCTTTCCCAGGCAATTCCTTCGATGAAAG
The DNA here is from genome assembly GCF_038008865.1 of Aeribacillus sp. FSL K6-8394. Classification (NCBI taxonomy): domain Bacteria; kingdom Bacillati; phylum Bacillota; class Bacilli; order Caryophanales; family Bacillaceae; genus Aeribacillus; species Aeribacillus sp. FSL K6-8394. The sequence continues at coordinate 1,970,693 of NZ_JBBPAA010000001.1, read as the reverse complement.
GGGAAAATTCATCTTTAAAGTTGTCTACATGTAAATGATTCCCGGTGTAATTTTTCGAATGAAAGTAGTCATTCTTCTTCATGAGTGTGTCCTCCAAATTGATTTTTACATAATTTGAATATTTTGCTAAGTATCTCGTTAAGAAAGATTACACAATATAACAAGATGTTTCTTGTTTACCAATTTGAAGAGCAATTTCGGAGCAGGTAACCTGCATCACGCTGTGCTTTTTAACTCCATTTTATATTTTAGAATATTTCAATTGTTTCTAGTAATGCTCTATTTCAAAAAAGATTGTAGCTTGGCCCTAGGAAAATGCGATGTTGAATCATTACACAGAAACAGGAGGCACTCCTCTTCTTAAAAACAAGGTGTCATTCCCTTATGGTAAAATGGACGAGAAGAATGTTTATCCCTACAATCTGGCAAAGGCGGGTAAAAAAGATGAAAAAAATAATCCCTCATATTTATTTGCATAACTGTAAGGAAGCGTTGCAATATTATCAGCAAGTATTTGGAGGAGAACTTAAAAATGTAGAGACATCCGATGGAAAAGAAATGTTTAAAGGCCACGAAGGAAAATATATTCATGCCGAGCTGCATATTAACGAATCCTGTGTACTTTATTTTGCCGATGTTTTCTCACCGGTGACGAAGGGGAACAATATATGGCTGACATTGGATTTGGAATCAGAAGATGAAATAAATTCAATTTTTACAACATTAGCGAAAGACGGACAGGTCAAAATGGAATTGCAAGATACTTTTTGGAATTCAAAATATGGTGTGGTAATCGATAAATTCGGTGTAGTTTGGGAGCTAAACTATGCAAAATAATAAGCGGCAGAAATTCTAAAAATAAGTGTTTGATTTGAACATGTTTTGCTATAATTGAATAAAAGTTTAGAGGAGATGAGTAAGAAGATGAGTCAGCAAACAGTTGAGAAGGGTTATTTTGGCCAATTTGGAGGAAGCTTTGTTCCAAAGGATTTGCAAAGAGCATTGGACATACTGGAAGAGAATTTCGAAAAATTTAAAAACGATTCAACGTTTAATGAAGAATTGGCATATTATTTAAGAGAATATGTCGGTAGAGAAAATCCGCTGACATATGCGAAAAATTTCACAGAAGCGCTCGGGGGCGCGAAAGTTTATTTAAAACGTGAAGATTTAAATCATACCGGAGCACATAAAATCAATAATGCAATTGGACAGATCTTGCTTGCCAAACGGATGGGGGCTACTAGAATCATTGCAGAAACGGGTGCTGGACAGCACGGTGTTGCAACAGCAACCGCGTGTGCGATGTTTGGAATGGAATGCACCATCTATATGGGCAAGCTCGATACAGAGCGGCAGGCATTAAATGTGTTTCGGATGGAGCTGCTTGGTGCAAAGGTAGTACCGGTTGAAAAAGGACAAGGACGTTTGAAGGATGCGGTGGATGCAGCTTTAGCTGATTATGTGGAAAATTACCAAAGCACGTTTTACTTGCTTGGATCTGCTGTCGGCCCGCATCCGTATCCAACAATTGTCAAGCATTTTCAATCGGTTATTAGTGAAGAGTCGAAAAAGCAGATTCTTGAAAAAGAAGGGAAGCTTCCAACAGCTGTGATTGCTTGTGCAGGAGGAGGAAGCAATGCAATCGGAGCTTTTGCGCATTATCTGGACGAACCAAACGTAAGATTAATAGGAGTGGAGCCGGAAGAGGCACCAACGCTTACGAAAGGTGTTCCAGCTGTTATTCACGGATTTAAATGCTTAACTTTGCTTGACGAAAATAATGATCCAATGCCGACTTACTCTATTGCAGCAGGGCTTGATTATCCTGGAATTGGTCCAGAGCACAGCTATTTGAAGGAAACCGGACGGGCAGAATATGTTACGGTGTCTGGAAAAGAGGCTTTGGAAGCTTTTCAGCAATTATCTAAGCTAGAAGGAATCATCCCTGCTCTTGAAAGTTCACATGCTGTAGCATATGCGATGAAACTTGCCCCGCAGCTAAGCAAGGAGGATATTGTGATCGTTAATCTCTCCGGCAGGGGGGATAAGGATGTCGAGCAAGTGTTTGAAATGTTGAAAAAATAAGGTAAAAATCGGCGTTTTTGAACGTCGATTTTTTACTTGTGCGCCCGGCATGGGTGTAATCTATAGGGTGAAAGTCCCGAGCTGCGAAGGCAGAAGTAGCAGTTAGCTTAACGCAAGGGTGTCCGTGGTGACGCGGAATCTGAAGGAAGCGAGCGGCAAACTTCCGGTCTGAGGAACACGAACTTCATATGAGGCTAGGTATCACTGGGTGAGTTTGCAAGACAAAACAAAGCCCTTTCTGCCGAAGGTGATACAGAGTAAATGAAGCAGATGGATGGAAGGAAAGATTACACTCTTACCCGGGGAGGTCTGGCGGATATGTGAAGTACTCTTCATAACCTACTTAGTGATAAGTAGCTGAACCGTCAGAAGTCAGCAGAGGTCATAGTATTAGTTGGTCTAGAACAACTAAGAAGGACCGAACAATTAAGAGAGAATAGCCCTTGGCATTCAGTGTGTCATGATGAACACAGAAAACGTAGTACCTCACTTGAGGGAGGAAGCGGTGAATCCCGTGGGAGACCTCTTGGAGGGTGGAGTGACCACTGGCATAAAGAGAACAGCTATTCACGGAAGTTATAAAGACTTGCGTCAATTATCTTAATTGAACCGCCGTATACGGAACCGTACGTACGGTGGTGTGAGAGGTCGGGGGTTAGTCACCCCCTCCTACTCGATTCTTTTAACGATTCATCATCTGAATTTTTAGAAGAGCAAGTTGTTTATAGTAATATAAAAAAGGCAGATTTTTGATCCACCGGATAAGCGTATATTTATCTTTGAAAAAATCCTTGACAGCTCTGAAATGGGCAAGGTATGGGAGCTGTAGTCACGAAAGTGCTATAGAAAGTTAAAAAATATGGGATAAGTGCGTTCATCACATTTTTCAATGAATCAAAATGGTGTAGTTTTTGAGGTATAGTTACTCTGATTTTATAGGAATCTTCTCAGCTCTTAGTATTTTATGTTGGTTGATAAATTTAGTTTGCGAAGGAATGACTGAGGGGTTCAATCTAACTGTTATCTAAGCTTGCCATGATTTCGGAGTTTACATTTAAACGCTGGACATTTACCACCAGCTTTGTAAATATATGAACAAAATAAGAAAAACTGTTGATTTAATGCTTTTTTCAGCGGTATAGGGCGTTAAATGGACAGCTTTGTATCTATTTTGTTCACAATTTCGACAAAAACATAAAAAAATGTCGTTTTTTTTACATTTTTCCATTGCACCGTCATTTTCGCTTTGCTATAATAAAACCCGTCATTGCATTACGGCTACCACAAGCGATGCTTCGATGAATAAGCATCGAGTTGCCTCGACGCATCTGCTTCCTCGATAAGCTGGAAGAGGAAGAGGCATGGCAAGTGCGTGTTTTTCGTCTTGATAGAAAAGAAATAATGTATGCGGGTGTAGTTTAGTGGTAAAACCTCAGCCACGAGCGATGCTTCGATGAATAAGCATCGAGTTGCCTCGACGCATTTACTTCTTCGAATAAGCTGGAAGAGGAAGAGGCATGGCAAATGCGTGTTTTTCGACTTAATAAAAAAGAAATAATGTATGCGGGTGTAGTTTAGTGGTAAAACCTCAGCCACGAGCGATGCTTCGATGAATAAGCATCGAGTTGCCTCGACGCATCTACTTCCTCGAATAAGCTGGAAGAGGAAGAGGCATGACAAATGCGTGTTTTTCATCTTAATAGAAAAGAGATAATGTATGCGGGTGTAGTTTAGTGGTAAAACCTCAGCCACGAGCGATGCTTCAATGAATAAGCATCGAGTTGCCTCGACGCATCTACTTCCTCGAATAAGCTGGAAGAGGAAGAGGCATGACAAATGCGTGTTTTTCATCTTAATAGAAAAGAGATAATGTATGCGGGTGTAGTTTAGTGGTAAAACCTCAGCCACGAGCGATGCTTCAATGAATAAGCATCGAGTTGCCTCGACGCATCTACTTCCTCGAATAAGCTGGAAGAGGAAGAGGCATGACAAATGCGTGTTTTTCATCTTAATAGAAAAGAGATAATGTATGCGGGTGTAGTTTAGTGGTAAAACCTCAGCCACGAGCGATGCTTCAATGAATAAGCATCGAGTTGCCTCGACGCATCTACTTCCTCGAATAAGCTGGAAGAGGAAGAGGCATGACAAATGCGTGTTTTTCATCTTAATAGAAAAGAGATAATGTATGCGGGTGTAGTTTAGTGGTAAAACCTCAGCCTTCCAAGCTGATGTCGTGGGTTCGATTCCCATCACCCGCTCCATACATATCATTCATCAACGCAGTGTTTCGTTTTTATAAGCAAACGAAGCATTGCGTTTTTTCATTATAGAAATTTTGTATATGGCTGCCATGCCATTAAAAGAAAGAAAAGGGAGAGGCTTAAGCGAAAATTTGTTGGCGAGCATCTCCACCGTGAATTTGAACAAACATGTTGGCCATCGCTTCAAGTAATTTTTTTGCTTCTTCTGTCCGCATCGATGGCTTTAAATAAACGATATGTAAAGCGCTTGTTGTTGAAAGCTGTACTGCTGTTCGCTTGGAATCAACATAGGGGCTTCCGAAAGGTCCGTTTGCATCACAGGTTACTAGTTTATTTTCCAAATTTACTTGGCGGCCGTTGATGGCATCATATGAATCGCCATTTTCACCGATTTTTAACGTAATAGATCCTTTTATTTTGTTTCGGTCGTAGATGCCTAACGGAATTTCATATTTCAAGGAGAAAAAATTATTTAAGTCAACGGCTGAATGGATAGACTGTAAGTATTGCTGTTTTTGAACGCGGCGAAAAAGAGCCTCATTGGATGGGCGGTATCGATTAGGATCAGTGCCAACACGCTTAAAGACTTCCCGCCATTCTCGAATGCCGTCTAATTCAGCTGCATTTTTATTTTCTAGATCGAAAAAAATAGATTCTTGAAAGAAACGAAGTCTCCCTTTTAACATTTGGGGGGATTCGGATACTTGAATATGATCATACTCAATTAAGCCTATTTTAAAGTGAGGAATTCGTTGTTTGACCTCTTCAGCAATAAAAAATTCCATTGATTTCCCTCCTATTTTCAGCCATTTTATCTTAACATAGTTTATATATTTTTTGAAATAAAAACAAAGGGGGTGGAGCGGTGTGGATTTCGCAGTTCTCAAACAAGAAATTATTGAATACAGCAAGCAAATTGGAATCGATAAAATCGGTTTTGCGAGTGCTGATGTTTTTGAAACATTGAAGGAGCGGTTAATTGTACAGCAGCAGTTAGGATATCAGTCAGGATTCGAGGAGCCTGATATCGAAAAGCGGACAAATCCTGAGCTGCTCCTTCCAAAAGCAAAATCGATTATCTCTATAGCGTTGGCATATCCTTCAAAAATGAAAAATGCTCCCAGAAGTACAAAAAAAGAGCGGCGCGGTTTATTTTGCAGGGCTTCATGGGGGACAGACTATCACGTGATTCTAAAAGATCGGTTGAAAAAGCTGGAAAGATTTATTTTAGAAAAAGTGGACGGAGCACAGGTTAAATCGATGGTCGATACGGGGGAGCTGTCGGATCGGGCCGTAGCAGAGCGAGCCGGTATCGGATGGAGCGGAAAAAACTGCATGATTATTACACCGGAATTCGGCTCTTATGTATATTTGGGCGAAATGATTACAAATATTCCTTTTCCTCCCGACAGCCCCATTGAAGACCGATGCGGATCCTGCAACATATGTGTCGATTCATGTCCGACTGGTGCGCTCGTACAAGGCGGGCAGCTCGATTCAAAGAAATGTATTGCTTTTTTAACGCAAACAAAAGGGTTTCTGCCTGATGAATATCGTGGGAAAATCGGAAACAGGCTTTACGGCTGTGACACTTGTCAGCTTGTTTGTCCGGAAAATAAAGGAAAGGATTTCCATATCCATTCTGAAATGGAACCGGATCCTGAAATTGCAAAGCCAAAATTAAAGCCGCTTCTTCATATTTCAAACCGCGAGTTTAAAGAAAAATTCGGCCATATAGCTGGTTCATGGAGAGGAAAAAAACCGATTCAGCGAAATGCGATCATCGCTTTAGCCCATTATAAAGATAGAACGGCTTTGCCTGACTTAATTAAACTGATGCACGAAGATTCAAGACCGATTATTCGGGGAACCGCCGCATGGGCGATTGGAAGGATAGGAGATCAATCAGTGCTTTTTGAATTGGAAAAAGCTCTGGAAAAAGAACAAGATGAAGAAGTAAAGAATGAAATTGTCAAAGGAATTGAAATGTTGAAAGCATGATTTTAATTGTCACCATCATACGTATATAGAAGAAACGAAAATGGTGGTGACAAATGTGGACGTACAGGCTGTTTATCGAAAAATAAATGAAAAGCTGCAATTTTTAGTGAACAAATCTGTCAATCACAATCGGCAGCAATCTTCAGAGCTTGAATGGTGTGAAAAGAAAAAAGAGCTGGCAGCAAAACGAAAAGCGGAAATAGTGAAAGCGACTTGTCTCATAAAATGGCCGAAACAGATCGAAGATGAGGCAACCGTTGTAGATTATTTATGTGATTACAGGCTTCTTTATAAGCAGGGTGATTTTTTATATATAGAAGAAATTGGGGAAGAGCGGGTAGCGAAGTTTTCCAATAAAGGTCATTTAATATCTGATGAAGTTAAACTAAAAGACTGTTTTCATAAAGATGAAGAGGATGATTGGTCAAACGAAGAGTGGCATGGAAAAGATGAACGGGTTTCTTTTCAATATGATCGGTTGAAAAGCGTCCAATATGCGGAACGGTGGTGGAACAGCAGAAATCCGAATTATCCTTATTTTGACGTAAATTGTACAAATTATGTTTCCCAATGTTTACGTGCCGGTGATGCGCCGATGAGAGGCTACCCGAACCGGTCATCAGGATGGTGGCTTGCGAATAATAATTGGAGCTACAGCTGGTCTGTAGCTCATGCGCTGATGCTGTATTTGTCCACATCAAAAACAGGACTTAGAGCGGAAGAAGTTTCGTCTCCTGAGCTGCTTAAGCCCGGGGATGTGATTTGTTATGATTTTCAAGGCGACGGCAGATTTGACCATTCAACATTTGTTGTTGCAAAAGATAAAAGCGATATGCCGCTTGTCAATGCCCAAACATCCAACAGCCGAATGAGATATTGGTCGTACGAAGACTCAACTGCCTATACAGAAAACATTCAATATAAATTTTTTCATATCATTGATGATAATGAGGATTCTTAAAAATGTTATAATAGTTTTCGAGGTGAATCATTGTGGCATTACACGTTGTTTTATTTCAACCAGAAATCCCTGCAAATACTGGAAACATTGCTAGAACTTGTGCAGCGACTAATACAGCCCTTCATTTAATTCGTCCTTTAGGTTTTTCAACGGATGATAAAATGCTTCGACGCGCAGGGCTTGATTATTGGGAATTTGTAAACATTCATTATTATGATTCTCTTGACCATTTTTTTCAGCAAAACCAGAACGGGGATTTCTACTATATAACTAAATTTGGAAAACGATATTATACGAGCTATGATTTTAGTGATCCTTCCAAAGAGATTTTCTTCATTTTTGGACGTGAAACAACAGGACTTCCAAAAGAATTGCTTGCAGAAAATGAAGATCGGTGTTTGCGCATTCCAATGACGGAAAACGTTCGGGCATTAAATTTGTCGAACACTGCCGCTATTTTAGTGTATGAGGCGCTAAGACAGCAAAGCTTTCATGGATTATCTTAAACACTTTTAGTTTTGGGCTTCTTTCGGATTGTAAATATACATTATTTTTGGCGGTTATTAAAGGAAGTATGAGAAGGAGCGGACTACCATAAGGTTAAAAAAGCAAATACAAAGGCCAGAGCTGTCAAAGCGCCTGGCCTTTTTTGCAGTCAACAAGGTATCCCATGAAGAAATGCCAATTCAAAACGTTATTTGCGGTGTTTTTCTTTATATGCTTTCGCATATTGATCAGCAGCAAAAATCGCATCTGCTACATCATCAGCTGTCACATTGAATGCATTATGGATTGTTTCCCCTTCTGCGGTTGCTGCTTTAGCGACTTTTAGTATATCTTCGCGCGAAGCATCTTTTAATTTAATGTCCTCCAACGTGACTGGCAAATCAAGGCTCAAATAAAGCTCAATATAGCGTTCAATTTCTTGTTGTGAATGTTCTTCGAGAGCGAGCTGGACAAGAGTACCAAATGCCACTTTCTCTCCGTGTGTCAAATGATGTATTTCGCCTTCTAACGCGGTAAATCCGTTATGAATAGCATGAGCCGCTGCCAAACCGCCGCTTTCAAAACCTAGTCCGCTAAGGAGCGTGTTTGCTTCGACGACCGCTTCTAACGCAGGGGTGACGACTTTTGCTTTTACTGATTCATAGGCAAGCTTCCCGTACTTGAATAAAGTTTGTTCACATTTTTCTGCAATTGCTTCAGCTGCAATTGTAGGGATACCGCCCGCCATCGTTTTTCCTCCGGATTTTATAACACTGCGTGCTTCCACCCAAGTTGCAAGTGCATCAGCGATTCCAGAGGCAAGTAAACGTGGCGGAGCATTGGCGATAATTTTCGTATCGACAAGTACAAGATCTGGATTCTTTTTATAAAAACGGTAGCTTTCAAATACGCCGTCATCAGAATATATAACAGAAAGAGCACTAGTTGGCGCATCAGTTGAAGCAGCTGTCGGCACAATCACTATATAAGCATCTAATTCATCCGCTACCGCTTTTGCGGTGTCTAACGTTTTTCCTCCACCAACGCCGATTACAATAGCAGCTTCTGCTTTTCTTGCAATATTCGCGATTCTTTCTACCTCGTTTCTTGAAGCTTCTCCGCTAAAAACTACTTCTTCGGCTGCAATATTTCCTTTTTTTAATTCGTTTACTATTGTATGCCCAGCTATTTTCCAAACTATTTCATCAGCTATCACGACTGTCTTGTTTCCAATTCCTTCAAGATAATTCGCGATTTTTGTAATGACATTTTTACCTTGAACATATTTTGCAGGGCTGATAAATACTCTTTCTGCCGCCATTATTAGCACCCCTTTTATGTTTTGGAGTTATTTTCATGGAACTAACACAAGCCGAAATTCCCTACCTGCTTTACCGCTTCACAAAATTACCGGGAGGACTACTTGTGAACAAATCATCAATATGCACAAAATTATTTTTTGTTGACACCAGGTTTATCGTTGTATCCTGCCGTGAAAATAGCAACTAAAAATGCGATGCAGACACCTAAAACTAAAGCAGTTTTCATGAAAAAGATCCCTCCTTCATATGTACAACGTAATCAAAAATTACTAGTTTTATTATACATTAACATTCCCAACGAGTGAAAGAATTTCCCTAAGGTTTGTCATTTTGTCAAAATTTTTTAACTCATTTTTAAACATTAAGCTAATCAAAAAGCATCTTTAAGGACATCCTCGCATAAATTGTATTAATCTGGTGCTCAAACCAACGATGGAGGAGGTCCCTGATGGATATTTTGAAAAAAATCGAAAAGCATAGAGAAATGGAAGAGCGCTTAAAATGGGAAGGCACCTTCGCTGAATATTTGGAAATATTAAAAGAAAAACCATGGATAGCCCAATCCGCCCACTCTCGCGTTTATAATATGATAAAAGATGCAGGGATTGAGGAGATTAATGGCCGAAAACGATATAAATTTTTCAACCAGGAAATTTTCGGACTGGACGAAGCATTGGAACGGCTTGTGGAAGAATATTTTCATCCCGCTGCTAAGCGGCTGGATGTAAGAAAAAGAATTCTGTTGTTAATGGGTCCTGTCAGCGGCGGGAAATCTACACTTGTCACTTTGTTAAAAAGGGGATTAGAAGAATATTCGAAAACCGATAGAGGTGCAGTTTATGCAATTAAAGGCTGCCCGATGCATGAAGATCCTTTGCACTTAATTCCGCACCATCTTCGCGACGACTTTTATAAAGAATACGGCATTCGAATTGAAGGCAATTTATCTCCACTTAATATGATGCGCCTTGAAGAAGAATACGGCGGAAGAATTGAGGATGTTTTAGTTGAACGAATTTTTTTCTCAGAAGACAAACGGGTAGGAATCGGCACATTCAGTCCGTCTGATCCAAAATCGCAGGATATTGCCGATTTAACGGGAAGTATAGATTTTTCTACAATTGCTGAATACGGCTCAGAATCCGATCCGAGGGCTTATCGATTTGATGGAGAGCTTAACAAGGCAAACAGAGGAATGATGGAATTTCAAGAGATGTTGAAATGTGATGAAAAATTTTTATGGCATCTGCTATCTCTAACTCAGGAAGGAAATTTTAAAGCGGGCCGATTCGCGCTCATTTCAGCTGATGAGCTCATAGTCGCTCACACGAATGAAACAGAATATCGTTCATTTATTTCAAACAAAAAAAATGAGGCTCTCCATTCGCGAATTATCGTCATGCCGATCCCGTATAATTTAAAGGTTTCCGATGAAGAAAGAATTTACGAAAAAATGATTAAAGAAAGCGATGTATCCGATGTTCATATCGCTCCGCATACATTGAGAGTAGCGGCAATGTTTACTATTTTAACCCGTTTAAAGGAGCCGAAGAGATCGGATATCGATCTTGTGAAAAAGATGCGGCTTTACGACGGAGAATTGGTTGAAGGGTTTAATGCTGTAGATGTGGAAGAGCTAAAAAAGGAATATCCGGAAGAAGGAATGAGCGGCATCGATCCTCGTTACGTCATCAATCGGATTTCTTCTACCATTATTCGGAAAGAAGTGCCTTCTATCAATGCGTTAGATGTACTTCGTTCGTTAAAAGAAGGTTTATATCAGCATCCTTCGATTTCAGAAGAAGACCGTGAGCGTTATTTGAATTTCATTTCCATCGCGCGGAAAGAATACGATGAAATTGCGAAAAAAGAGGTTCAAAAGGCGTTTGTCTATTCTTATGAAGAATCGGCAAAAACTTTAATGGACAACTATTTAGATAATGTTGAAGCGTATTGCAATAAAAGCAAAATCCGCGATCCGCTGACAGGCGAGGAAATGAATCCGGATGAAAAATTGATGCGTTCGATTGAGGAGCAAATCGGCATCTCAGAAAATGCAAAAAAAGCTTTCCGAGAAGAAATTTTGATTCGCATTTCAGCATATGCAAGAAAAGGGAAACGTTTTGACTACAATTCCCATGAACGGTTGCGCGAAGCTATTCAGAAAAAATTGTTTGCTGATTTGAAGGACGTTGTGAAAATTACAACGTCAACTAAAACGCCTGACGAACAGCAATTAAAGAAAATTAACGAGGTTGTAGCGAGACTCATTGATGAATATGGATACAATTCAACATCTGCCAATGAACTTCTTCGCTATGTAGGCAGTTTACTAAATCGTTGACAATTGAATCTGGTTTCGTTCATGATTCGCCCGAATGGGCGCTATTTTTTTCAAAATTTCTAATCAAAAAAGGTGTGCAACAGCATGTCAATTTTGGAAGATTCGAGCATATGATAGAATAATCTTTTATTTGTCCAAACGAGCCCATTCGTTTGAATATAATAAAAGAATTGCCAAGTTTTTTAAGGGAGGGAAAAAAATGACATCCAAAGGGAACCATCACTTTGTTGTTTCTAGAGAGGATTGGTCCCTCCATCGTAAAGGCCATGATGACCAAGTTCGCCATCAAGAAAAAGTGCAAGAAGCGATTCGCAATAATCTCCCTGATCTTATTTCAGAAGAAAGTATCATCATGTCAAACGGAAAAAATGTAGTGAAAATTCCGATACGGTCGCTTGATGAATATAAAATTCGATATAACTATGACAAAAACAAGCATGTCGGCCAAGGAAAGGGAGACAGTAAAATTGGCGATGTCGTTGCGAGGGATGGCACAAATGATGCACAAGCAGCTGGGAAAGGCGAAGGCGCTGGAGATTTGCCTGGAGAGGACTATTATGAAGCTGAAGTGTCGATTATGGACTTGGAAAAAGCGTTCTTTCAGGAACTTGAACTTCCAGATTTACAGCAAAAAGAAATGGATGAGAATATTGCTGAAAAAATAGAATTTAACGATGTTCGCCGTACAGGCCTTATGGGAAACATTGATAAAAAACGGACAATGCTTTCGGCATTTAAACGAAATGCGATGGCAGGAAAACGAAGTTTTTATCCGATATATCCGGAAGATTTGAAATTTAAAACTTGGAACGAAGTGGAAAAACCAGAGTCAAAAGCTGTTGTGCTTGCAATGATGGATACGAGCGGTTCTATGGGAATATGGGAAAAATACATGGCGAGAAGTTTCTTCTTTTGGATGATTAGATTTTTAAGATCGAAATACGAAACGGTAGATATTGAATTTATTGCCCATCATACGGAGGCAAAAGTTGTCACTGAGGATGAATTTTTTTCAAAAGGTGAAAGCGGAGGCACCATTTGTTCTTCTGCCTATCGAAAAGCATTAGCACTTATTGAAGAAAAATACCCGCCTTCCCGGTACAATATTTATCCGTTCCATTTTTCCGATGGAGATAATTTAACTTCAGATAACAGCCGATGCGTGAAGCTTGTCGAAGAACTAATGAAAATTTGCAACATCTTTTGTTACGGCGAGGTTAACCAGTACAACAGATACTCCACCTTAATGTCTGCTTATAAAAACATCAACAATCCGAAATTCCGCTATTTTGTGTTAAAGCAAAAAGCAGATGTGTTTCATGCGATGAAAACTTTTTTTAAAAAACAAGAAAGTAAAATCGGCTAAGTGTGAAAAGGGAACCTGACATAGGTTCCTTCTTTTGTTTGGCAGTTTCTAGTAACAGTTGTTCAAAAAGATTTTTTGAAGGAAAATTTCAGCAGATTCATTTGCATGTTGGAGAGAAGATAAGCACAAAGATTTTCACAGTCCCCTTCAATCAAAAAAATTTCTTCCTGCGCTAGATAGATGATTTTACTGTCTAACGCAAGAGGAAAGATCAATTCGCTAGTTTATTCATATTGTTCGCAAAAGGTATTTTTGTACGGCTACTGATTCTACTGTTCAGAGTTCTTGCCTTTTTCTTTTTCTATTGGTTTATAGTAGAGCTTTTGCGCAAGTAATGTTTGCAGAATAAGGAATGATCCGCTTACTGTCCAGTAAAGAGGCAAGGCAGCTGGTGAAGCAAAAGATGCTGTTCCTATCATTAGCGGCGACAGCATTCCCATCATTTTCATCGGTCCTTGCAATTGATCTTCAGGTACCGTTCTAATGGAAACTTTAAATTGCACATAATAAATAGCTGCAGCACAAAGCGTCAAAATAAGGTCAGGTGTTCCGAGGTTAAACCATAAAAATGAATGTGTTGCAATTTCTTTCGAACCGCGAATGGCATAATACAGCCCCATGATGATCGGCATTTGAATAATAATGGGAAGGCAGCCCATTTTCAATGGATTGATGTCGTGCTTTCGATAGAAATCCATCATTTCCTTTTGAATTTTTTGTTGTTCTGCTTGATCATTCGCCTTTTTAAACCTTTCTTGCAGCTCCTTCATCTCCGGCATGACTTTCTCCATTTTCAATTTCATATTTTGCTGGTCTTTATATTGGCGAAGCATGAACGGCATAAGAATCAACCGAATCAAGACCGTAATTAAAATAATCGCGATTCCATAGCTGCCGTGAAACCAGTCCGCAAAAGTTTTAATAATAATTGAAAAAGGTTCAACGAATGTTTGATGGAAAAAGCCTGATTGATTTGAGCTGCCAGTGCTGCATCCAGTTAGTGCAACAAAAGTGATCATGACTACGATATACAAAATATTTCGCATCTTTTTCCTCCTTATAAATAAACAAAATGTGTCTCCAACAGGGAAGGAAAAAGATGATCCTCCTTATCGTCCGGTCCCTCTTTCCGCTTTCTTTTCTTTATAAGAAATGAAAGAAAAAGGAAAGTGAAATACGGGATCTCTCTTGAAATGCTGTCAAAAAAGCTGTTTTTGAACTGTTCAAATTTCGCTTTGGCAGAAATTTGATAACCAGTACGGACATAACGATGAAAAAAGTTTAGCCCGATCTGTATGCAGATCTGCAGTGAAAGGGCGATGATTAATGTATCAAAAGTCAGCTCTAGTTCGGGCACAAGAGTCACCTCAATAGCAATTATAAAGATATTGTATCGTGAACAAGCCTAATTGTCATTTCTTTATGAAAAAACATTTTAATGTAAACTTAAATAAATTTTAGGTTTACAAAAATCGTTATTTCAACTATTATGTGATTATAAAATTTTTTCGAAAGGAGTTGTTTATATGAAGTTATATGATATGGTATTAGTATCAATGTTCGCGGCTGTTGTTGCTGTGCTCGGCCTCATACCGCCGATTGCGCTTCCGTTCACGCCAGTGCCAATCACCGCTCAAACATTGGGTGTGATGCTGGCAGGGGCAATATTAGGATCCAAACGAGGATTTATCAGTTTATTGTTGTTTGTATTACTTGTAGGAGCCGGAGCACCGATTCTTGCTGGCGGAAGAGGCGGACTGGCAGTATTATTTGGTCCGAGCGGTGGATATATTTTATCTTGGCCTTTTGCATCCTTTATAATCGGTTTTTTAGTTGAAAAGAATTTTGAAAAATTAGCATTTTGGAAAGTGTTAGTATTTAATATAATTGGAGGCATTTTATTTGTTTATTTATGCGGCATTTGCTATTTGTCTTGGATTGCCAATATGAATTGGATAAGTGCGAGCATACCGGCGTTGGCTTATATTCCAGGAGATTTAACAAAAGCGGTGATTTCAGCATTTTTGGCAGTAAGAATTCAAAAATCGTATCCATTGATTAAAGCTCGTAATAAACAGGCTGCTTAAGGGGTGAGCTGATGGGGATCGGGAGAAACATTAGTCAATTTGCATACGAACATCCTCAAAAACCGGCAATTAAACAAATAAATGGAGAGACAGTTACATATTATGAACTGTACGAAAATATAAAAAAAATACAAACAGCTTTCGTTCGATTGACAAACAAAAAAAATATAAAAGTTGGCATATTAATGGGAAACACTTCAGAATTTTTAGAAGTGTTTTTTGCCGTTATTACACTTGGCGGGATTGCTGTTCCTTTTGATCCAAAATGGAGAAAGCGCGATATCCGGCATGTATTGGAAAGCGGCCAGCTGGATGTATGCATTGGAAGCCGCGATTTTTTGGAGCGGACCGGAATAAAGCAGGAGAACGTCATGTTAATTGACGAAATAAAAAAAGATGTCCAAACGGATCATCACGAGAAGTGGGAAGAGTTTGATGAAGAATTGTTTTATCTCGGCTTTACTTCAGGTTCAACTGGAAAACCGAAAGGATATATGAGAAATCATAAATCCTGGCTGGAAAGCTTTAATGTCGGAGAACAAATTTTTGGATATGGAAAAAATGATGTCATCCTTGCTCCCGGTCCTTTATGTCATTCGTTGTCCCTGTTTGCGGCTGTTCACGCCTTACATATCGGGGCGACTTTTTATTTGCTCCCGGCTTTTTCTCAAAAGGAAACATTTAATATTTTGTTAAAGAGAGAGGCAACTGTATTTTATGGTGTTCCAACGATGATTCAAGCTTTGCTTCAAATGAAGAAAAATGAAGAGAAATGCATAATGAACAATGTAACAATCATTTCGTCTGGTGCAAAGCTTTCTTATGAAGCTAGAAAGCAGTTAAAAGAAATGTTTCCGAACGGACAGTTGTTTGAGTTTTATGGCGCATCAGAATTAAGCTTTGTCAGTTATGTCGATGATGAAATTTTTAAAAAAGCGCCAAAAAGTGTCGGCATTCCTTTTCCAGGTGTGGAAGTAGCAATCAGAAAAAAAGATGGATCGGAAGCATCCTTTAATGAAGTTGGGGAAGTAGTCGTACGTAGCGATTTATTATTTTCAGGGTATTTCAACAACCCGATTGAAACAAAAAATGTATTGAAGGATGACGGTGCATCAATTGGTGATTTAGGGTACTTAGACGAGAACGGTTTTCTAACGATCGTTGGGCGCGAGAAAAATATGTTCATCAGCGGCGGTTTAAATATTTATCCGGAAGAAATTGAAAAAGTTTTGAAGGAACGGGATGAGGTTGAGGAAGCGGTTGTTATTGGAGTAGAGGACGATTATTGGGGGCAAAAGCCGGTTGCATTTATTAAATGGAAAGAGACAGCTCAGCATAGAAGCTTCAATGCATTAAAGCGCTATTGCCGATCTGAGCTCCCGTTATATAAATGCCCGCGAACGTTTTATGAAGTGGACGAGTTCCCTTATACATCCAGCGGAAAGATTGCGCGAAAAGAACTTGAATTCATTGTGAAAGGGGAAGAAAAATGACGATCCCTGTCATTGTTATGGCAAAAAGAACGGCTATTGGAAAAATGGGGGGAATGTTTAAAAACGTCCGCCCTGAACAACTGGCTGCTGCAGTCATCAAAGCGGTTGTAGACGAGAGCGGAATTGATCCGCAGGAAATTGATGAAGTTATTTTAGGAAATGCGGTCGGTCCAGGAGGAAATATCGCTAGACTCTCACTCCTTTTAGCGGGGCTTCCCGATCAAGTTCCGGGTATTACTGTTGATCGCCAATGCGGATCAGGATTGGAAGCGGTGAATCTCGCTTGCCGGCTTGTCCAATCAGGAGCCGGCGACATTTATATTGCCGGAGGAGTCGAAAGTACAAGCCTTGCCCCTTGGAAAATTGAAAAACCTTTATCTTTATATGAAATGAAGCCACCTAAGATCTATACGAGAGCACGGTTTTCGCCGGAGTCGTTCGGTGATCCTGAAATGGGGGAAGCGGCGGAAAATGTTGCGGAAGCGTTTCAAATTTCAAGGGAAGAGCAGGACTTGTTTGCATACAGCAGCCATCAAAAAGCGGTTCAAGCGATGGAGAATGACAGATTCAGCAGTGAAATTGTCCCTGTAAATGGCATGGATCGTGATGAATGTCCAAGGAAAAGGTTGAGCTTGGAAAGGCTTCGTGCCATGAAGCCGATATTTAAAGAAAATGGCACAGTGACTGTTGGAAATTCTTGTCCATTGAATGACGGGGCTTGTGCCGTCCTTGTCATGTCTGAAAAAAAATGCCGAGAGCTTGGGCTTCTGCCCGTTCTGAAATTTGTCGATTGTACAAGTGCAGGTGTCGATCCGAACCTTTTAGGCATTGGTCCTGTTCCAGCAGTGCAACAGCTGCTGAAACGAACCGGCTTCCAAATGGAGGATATCGATTTAATCGAATTTAATGAAGCTTTTGCCTCTCAAGTATTGGCTTCTGTTAAGCAATTAAACATCCCATTGGAAAAGCTGAATGTGGGAGGAGGGGCTATTGCCATCGGACATCCTTATGGTGCTTCAGGCGCTATTCTTGTTGCAAGGCTTTGCACAGAAATGAAAAGATTGAGAGGCAAACGGGCAATCGCAACATTAGGAATCGCAGGTGGTCTGGGCCTCGCTACATTGTTTGAATTGTATGACGCATAAAACAAATCATTGGAAAGCGCGTTTTCGAAGCAGCTTTCCAATATCCTTTCATTCGGCCAGACAAGTGGAAATAATCGCTTATCAGCGATGAATGGAATAGCTAAGCCTCAATCATCATTGCGAGCGGTATTTGTTTGATTGAGGCGAGCCAAAAGTATAAAAAACGCGCATATATTATTTTTCAGCGCTTCAGGCAAAGCGTTATGATTTGGAGCGTCGGAATCGAAAAAAATACCAAATGATGATTGCAGCAAATACAAGAACGGCGATCACAGCATAAATGATTTTCGAATAAATATCTATGTATTCGGTAATGAGAGGCCAAGCTTCTCCTAATCCCGCGCCAACCGATACGAGAAATATATTCCATACGAGAGAACCGATCGTAGTGAAAATCAAAAATAAAACGAAATTCATGTTGGACATTCCAGCAGGAATGGAAATTAAGCTTCGCAATAACGGAATAACTCGGCAAAATAACACAGTCCATATGCCGTAACGATCAAACCAATTGTCTGCTTTATGTATATCCTCTTTTGAAATTTTCAATATGTATCCCCAACGGTCAACAATTTTTTCCAACCTCTCAACATCCAGCAACAGACCGACGCCGTATAAAATGATTGCACCGACAACGGAGCCGCAAGTTGCCGCCAAAATAACTCCTGGAACTGTCAGGTTCGAATAAGTGGTCATAAAACCGCCAAAAGGAAGGACAATTTCGGACGGAATCGGTGGAAAAATGTTTTCTAGCGCAATAATTAAAAAAATCCCGAGGTAGCCATATTGTTCCATAAAATCTGTAATCCAGTTTTCCATTCAAGTTCCTCCTATAAAGAACAAATTCTCTATATATTATACTAAAGAAATTGTCCTAAATGATCAAAAATAAAAATCCAGCCAATTGACTGGATGTCCCTAAAGAAGTATATAAAGCTGATAAAGTACAAGTAGAACGGTGGACACAATGAAAATGTTTTTGGCTACTATTTGTTTTTTCTGTTTGTCAATGATTTTCAATTCTTTTTTATTTACTTTCGAGTGATTGGCTGTAATCCATTGTTTTACTTCCCTTTTGTTTTGACAGGTCGCTAAATACGTTTCTCCATTTTTTCCAGTTGCATGAATAATAAAACGGCAAGTTTTTTTTGTACTCAAATAGTATTCCCAACCTTTTAAAAAAGATTTAGATTACTGTTATTTTACCAAGTTCCAACTAACTTTCAACCTTATTTTAAGATTATTTTCCTTTTCAAAAATTATGAAAAATGAAAGGGGATTCATTATTTTCTGTCGTGCATGAAGATCAACAAGAACTTTCATACTAAAAGTAACATCGTCTGGAGGTAGTTTTATGAATACACTGATTATTTACGCCCATCCTAATCCCAACAGTTTTAATTATGCGATCTTGCAGACTACTGTACAAAAACTTCAGCAGAAACAGCATGAAATTAGAATTCGGGATTTGTATGAAATGAATTTTAATCCTGTCTTAAAAGAGGATTACTTTACAAAACAAAATCCAGCCGTATCCAAAGCGATACAAGAGGAACAAATGCATTTTTCGTGGGCGAAACAATTAATTTTTATTTATCCGACATGGTGGAACGGCATGCCCGCTATTTTAAAAGGATATATCGAAAAAATATTCACGAATGGCTTCGCTTTTACGTTTACGGATGAAGGGGCAAAAGGGCTTTTGCAAAATAAAAGAGCGATTATTTTTCAAACAACATCTCATCCGGAAAATTATTTAAAGCCATATCAGTTAATTGCATCAATGGAGACAATCGTTGATGTCGGTATTTTAAATTTTTGCGGGATTGAAACAATCACTCATAAGTTTTTTTATTCAGTTCCTTATGTCGATGAAAATACAAAAAAGGCGATGCTAAAGGAAGTAGAAGATATAGTTGAAATGATTTAATCTTTTCGAAATATTCACTTTTTGATAAGGATCATGCATAATAGAAATGATGCACCAAAACTAGAAAGGGAGTGGAGTTGGTTGGTCAAAAGCTTGCAAGATACGGTGACTTTACATAATGGTGTTAAAATGCCGTGGTTTGGTTTAGGCGTATATAAAGTCAATGAAGGGGAAGAAGTAATTCAAGCTGTAAAATCAGCAATTAAAGCGGGCTACCGCAGCATAGATACGGCGGCATATTATAAAAATGAAGAGGGAGTCGGAATTGCGATAAAAGAATCGGGAATACCGAGAGAAGAACTATTTATCACAACAAAAGTTTGGAATGACGATCAAGGCTACGACTCTACATTAAAAGCGTTTGATGACAGCCTAAATCGATTAGGATTAGACTATTTGGATCTATATTTAATCCACTGGCCAGTTTCAGGAAAATATAAAGAAACATGGAAGGCATTAGAACGGTTGTATAAAGACGGAAGAGTTCGGGCGATTGGAGTCTGCAACTTCCATGTTCACCATTTAGAGGATTTATTGCAAAGTGCGGAGATTAAACCGATGGTTAATCAGGTGGAATTTCATCCAAGATTAACACAGGAGGAACTTAGAAAATATTGCAAAGAGCAAAACATTCAATTTGAAGCTTGGTCCCCGCTTATGAGAGGTGGGCTTCTCGATAATGAAACTTTAGCCGAGATTGCTGAAAAATACAATAAAACGATCGCACAGGTGATTCTCCGTTGGGATCTTCAACATGAGGTCGTGACAATTCCAAAATCGACAAAAGAGCATCGAATTATTGAAAATGCTTCTATTTTCGATTTTGAACTATCTCAAGAAGATATGGAAAAAATCGATTCCCTCAATAAAAATGAGCGGATAGGTCCTGATCCTGATACTTTTTAAAAGGTAAGAAATAAGAAATCGGTAATACTACAAGCCTTTCCTATATGATGTTCAGCAGCTTTTGAAAGGTGAAAAAATGCTTCAGCTTCAATGGAAATACATTTGTGAGCTTGAAGAAGAAATATGTTTGGAAATCTTTCCGGATAAATTGATTATTTTGCGATAGTGATTTGCAAATCATTCATCATTTTGCTGGAGCCAAGCGTATGAAGACGATTTATTGCAGTATGAACAAAATTTCTAAATATTGGAGCTACGGATATTCTGTCCGCTTTTCTTGTTAAGACTGACAAAATTTGATTATTCAAAAAGCCGCTTTTGAAATAAAAGCGGCTTTAACTTGTGCGCCCGGCATGGGTGTAATCTATAGGGTGAAAGTCCCGAGCTGCGAAGGCAGAAGTAGCAGTTAGCTTAACGCAAGGGTGTCCGTGGTGACGCGGAATCTGAAGGAAGCGAGCGGCAAACTTTAAGGTCTCTCGGAACACGAACTTCATATGAGGCTAGGTATCACTGGGTGAGTTTGCAAGACAAAACAAAGCCCTTTCTGCCGAAGGTGATACAGAGTAAATGAAGCAGATGGATGGAAGGAAAGATTACACTCTTACCCGGGGAGGTCTGGCTGGCACGCCAAGTAACCTTGGTAACCTATCTAGTGATAGATAGCTGAACAGTCAGAAGTCAGCAGAGGTCATAGTATTAGTTGGTCTAGAACAACTAAGAAGGACCGAACAATTAAGAGAGAATAGCCCTTGGCATTCAGTGAGTCATGATGAACACAGAAAACGTAGTACCTCACTTGAGGGAGGAAGCGGTGAATCCCGTGGGAGATCTCTTGGAGGGTGGAGTGACCACTGGCATAAAGAGAACAGCTATTCACGGAAGTTATAAAGACTTGCGTCAATTATCTTAATTGAACCGCCGTATACGGAACCGTACGTACGGTGGTGTGAGAGGACGGGAGTTAATCGCTCCCTCCTACTCGATTCTAGTGCAAGTCTTTGTTTTTCTCCGCCAGACAATTGTTCCATATTGCCAAGCAGGCATTTACAGCTTCCATGTTTGTCATGAAAAGACAGGTTTTCCTTATTCTGATTTTGTCCAATTTTCCAGCGCTTCTCGAAAAACGCTTTTTTCCTGTGAACCGACGATACGATCGGCTTCTTTTCCGTTTACATAATGGACAAGCGTTGGAGTTGCATCAATTTTATACTCGTCCCAGCCCTCTTCAAACTCAAGAAGGTTGTATTGGTAGATATCCACATTTAATTCTTTTGCCAAAGGCATTAAGATCGGTGTTGTGTTTTTACAGTGCGGGCAGGTAGAACTGAAAAAATAGACAATGACATCTTCTTGATTATTTAATTTTGTTTCTAGCTCATCCGGAAGTATGATGTTTTGATAATTTGGATCATCCAGCAGCTTGACGGTTTCAGGATGCAGGCTCGACTTTTTGTACGGATTTCCTTCCGCCTTTTGCTTATTTTGTAAATTTGTTACAATTGCCAGTGCCGCGAACAGTACAATAATGATTCCGCCGAATATAAGCAGTTTTTTCATATAATTTGGCGAGAAGACCCCGTAATTTTAAAAATTTTGGGGAAAGTATCGCCGTTATTCACTCCTTTCGTTCCTTTGAACTAAAAAATGTAAACCGATTTTCATAAATGACGGGAATGACGGCAGCCGCAAAAAATAAATGTTTATCTTTCTAAGACCTCATGAACTTGCCGGATTGCGATTAAGTCTTAATATGGGTAAAAAAACATAATTGAAAGCTATAAATCCAAAGGTTTTGTTTGCTGGTCTATAGAATTTGCATCATTCGCCTCTTGAAAAATCTGAAAATAACGGAAACGTTATCCTTTCTGCCGTAAAATGAAAAAGCTTGTGAGGAAAATAATTGAAAAGCCAATTAAAGCCAAGAAAGGAATTGTAACGAATCCAAACCAATTAATGTAGTCGCTTGTACAAGGAACTCTTCCGCATGCGAGGCTATGTTCCCCTAAAAAAGGAATTTTTTGTATAGAATAATGGTAAATGGAAATCATACCTCCCATAATGGACAAAGTTAAGGAATAGCTTGCAATTTTGTAATCCTTTTTTACTACAGCTATTCCAAGTATAACAACGAGCGGGTACATAAATATCCTTTGAAACCAGCACAATTTACATGGTTCGAAATGCATGATCTCAGAAAAATACAGGCTTCCTAAGGTAGAAATTAAAGAAGCGATCCAGCCTATCAACAGCAAATTGTCTTTTCGCTTATCATCCATCCAACTAACCTCTCTGTTTTCTTTCTAAAGGCATTATAATACATTTCCCCTGAATTAAAAATGATTTTGCGATGAAATCAATAAAACATCAGCTAAGAATTATTATCATTCATAAATTTTTACATATTGTTCAAACTATCAACGAAAGGAGTGAGACTATGGATAAAATTCGCGATATCATGTCTTCTAATGTCATTTCCGTTTCATCAAATCAAACTGTTCAGGAAGCTGCTCAGTTAATGAGACAGCATAATGTTGGTGCGATCCCTGTTGCAGATAATGGACAATTAAAAGGAATTATTACAGACCGTGATATTACGCTTCGCTCAACAGCTCAGGGCAAAAACGAAAGCACAACCGTTGCAGAAGTTATGTCGACAAACCCTGTATGCTGTAGTCCAGACGCGAGTCTGCAAGAAGCTGCCCAAATCATGGCACAAAATCAAATTCGCCGGTTGCCTGTAGTGGAAAATAATCAAGTTGTCGGCATGGTCGCATTAGGAGATTTAGCAACAAATAAGACTTCTGATGAAGCGGCAGGAGAAGCATTAACAAACATTTCTGAAAAAGATCTTCAATAACCCCTCTTGCAATCCCGGGATGGGAGTGCGTTGCTGAAAAAAGAGCGTCCGTTTGGCGCTCTTTTTTCCGTTCAGTGGCAAAGAGCTTTGTCGCTCGGTTTGTTTTTTTTCAAATGATACAAATATTACATAAATTTATAAATAACTGGAGATATGGAAAGACGATCATTTGCGAAAAATATGTAAAAGCTGTTTCGAATAGTTCTAAAAATAGGGATGATCATCTCATTTCCATAAAATTTGTGATAAAATATTTCAGGAGAGAAAAAGAAGGGGAACTGGAGGGGTGTTAAGTTATGGCGAAATGGAAAGAAAATTATCAACGATGGATATCGAAAGAAGATTTAGATCAAGAGCTAAAACAGCAATTACTAGAAAAAGCAGACATTGAACTCGAATTAGAGGACTGCTTTTATAAAAGCTTAGAGTTTGGTACAGGAGGAATGCGGGGAGAAATTGGCCCAGGCACAAATCGGATGAACATTTATACAATCCGCAAGGCTTCTGAGGGATTGGCAAGATATATTGAATCTTTTGGAGAAGAAGCCAAAAGACGCGGCGTGGTAATTGCTTACGATTCCCGCCACAAATCGCCGCAATTTGCTATGGAAACGGCAAAAACTATCGCAACGCATGGTATTCAAACTTATGTATTTGATGAATTAAGGCCAACTCCTGAATTATCTTTTGCTGTCCGTTATTTAAACGCATTTTCAGGTGTTGTAATAACGGCAAGCCATAACCCGCCGGAATATAATGGATTTAAAGTTTACGGAGAGGATGGAGGTCAGATTCCTCCAAAAATAGCTGATGAAATCATCAAAAAAGTGAATGAAGTTGAAAATGAATTAGAAGTTGCTGTTGAAAATGAAGATATTTTAAAACAAAAAGGTTTGATTAAAATCATTGGAGCGGAAATAGACGAAGCATATAATGAAAAGATCAAAACGATTTCACTGAATCCTAATTTGGCAAAAGAAGTAGATGTAAAGGTCGTTTTTACACCGCTGCATGGTACAGCCAATAAACCAGTTCGACGAGCTCTTCAATCATTAGGCTATCAAAATGTAACCGTCGTCAAAGAGCAGGAGCTTCCAGATCCAAATTTTTCGACAGTGGCTTCGCCGAATCCTGAGGAGCATGCAGCGTTTGAGCTAGCGATAAGAGAAGGGAAACGCATTGATGCTGATATTTTAATCGGAACTGACCCTGATGCTGACCGTTTAGGAGTTGCTGTCAAAAATGACAAAGGCGAATACATTGTGTTAACAGGAAACCAAACGGGTGCGATTTTGCTCAACTATATCCTTTCTGAGAAAAAGAAAAAAGGATTGCTGCCTGAAAATGGCGTTGTTCTAAAAACGATTGTTACGTCGGAAATAGGCCGCGCAATAGCGGAGGAATATGGACTAAAAACAATTGATACGCTTACCGGGTTTAAATTTATCGGGGAAAAAATTAAAGAATTTGAACAAACGAAACAATACAAATTTCAATTCGGTTATGAGGAAAGCTACGGATATTTAATTGGCGATTTTGTCAGAGACAAAGATGCCGTTCAAGCGGCCGTTTTAGCTGTTGAAGTATGTGCATTTTATAAGAAAAAAGGGCTCACACTTTATGACGGATTAATGGAAATTTTCAATCGATACGGGTATTACAGAGAAGGGTTAAAATCGTTAACCTTAAAAGGTAAGGACGGAGCAGAACAGATTAAGCGAATTTTAGAATCTTTCCGCCAAAATCCGCTTGCTGAAATTGCAGGTAAAACGGTTACGATTATCGAGGATTATTTAACAAGTGAACGTACATTGCTTCAATCGAACAAAAAGGAAACAATTGATTTGCCAAAATCAAATGTATTGAAATATTTCCTTGAAGACGGATCTTGGTTCTGTTTGCGGCCTTCGGGAACCGAGCCGAAAGTGAAATTTTATTTTGCTGTTCAGGCCGATTCACTGAATAATAGTGAAAAGGCATTGGAAGAATTAATAAATGCCGTAATGGAAAAAGTAAATGATATTCTGACAGTTAAAAAAGCTTAACTCCATTTCGATTGAGATCCCTTCAGTCTGTCCAATAAGTCTTAAAAATAAGAGCGAGGGAGAAAAACAAGACGTTTTTCCACCCTCGCTTTTTCGTTTACGCTCTTAAAAAAGCGAGCTAATTCCCGAGTTTTGGCAAAGTTGATAGCCGATTATAGCAGCGGATCAATAGCCATGAAAAAAGGCTCCTGAAAAAACGGGCTTTCGGCAAAAACGATCGCCGCTTTTAACATTGAAGCAATAACTTAAACGACTAAAACAGAAAGAAAAAGCAACCCCATTTTTCAGAAATAACTTTTCTGAAAAAAGGTTGCTTAAACTATTGAGTCACCTTTCTGGAAACTATTTCAGCGCGATTTCCGGTTCAACCTCTGTTACGTTTTCTAATGCATGGTCAATATAACGAAGTAAAGCATATAGTTTATGCTCAATAATTTGATAATCGTGTTCAAAATTATAAGCGTGTAAAAAATGCTCAATTTTTTTGGAAAGAAAATCGTCGTTTGTGCGCACCATTAAAATAATCAAATTGTCCCATTGCGAACGGTGCGTGTAATATAATGCTTTGTCGTAATCCATTTTATTCATAATTAACATCCCTCCCTAAAAGGAGTTATGTTTATTGTATGAATAAATCGGTTTTTTGTACCGTTGCAAATGTTGGACATAACAACAGCCGTTTCTTTCAAAACAAATGTATAAATGCCTCATTCAAAAAACGAAAGACCATTTAAGGCTTTTTTCTACTTCACATTAAACAAATGCTTCAATTCGTTTTGATTTATGATTAAATCAGCGAGTGTGTACTGATCCAGCACTTGTAAATAAGCTTGCAAGGCTTGCTGGAAAACATGGCGCAGCCTGCAGGCGGATGTGATCACACATTCGCTGTTTTTTTCATTAAAACATTCGACAAGATGGAAATCTTCTTCAGTTTTTCTAACCACATCGCCAATATTTATTTCGGATGCAGGACGTGCTAAACGGAAACCGCCATTTCGTCCTCGAATCGTTTCAATATACCCGTTTTTCCCAAGCTGGTAAATGACCTTCATTAAATGGTTTTTTGAAATGCCGTACACATCCGCAATTTCTTTAATATTGGATAATTCCTCTCGGTTTTTCGTGCCAATGTAAATGAGCACACGGAGCGAATAGTCAGTATAGTTTGTAAGACGCATTGGCCTCCCTCTCTTTGTCCGTACTAGCTCCATTATACACTGATGGATAATTTAGGTTCAAAAATGTGACATCTTTTCAAAAGATGTATTTAAAATATTTCTTTTAAGACGAAGATCAACTATTTTAAAGATATATATAAAATACATCTTTTTTTAAAAAAACAAAGGAGTGCAAATTTATGTTATCCGAACGTACTATTGAAATTATAAAGTCCACCGTGCCTGTTTTAGCTAAGCAAGGAACAGAAATCACAAGTCATTTTTATAAACGAACGCTTTCCAATCATCCGGAGTTATTAAATATTTTTAATCATACAAACCAACAGAAAGGAAGACAGCAAACAGCGCTAGCAACCACACTTTATGCTGCTGCCGAGCGCATTGATCAATTGGAGACGATTTTGCCAGCTGTGAAGCAAATTGCTCATAAACACAGAAGCTTAGGGGTTAAAAAAGAACACTATCCAATTGTCGGCGAAAATTTATTAGCAGCTATGAAAGAAGTGTTAGGCGATTTAGCAACAGATGAAATTATTTCTGCGTGGGAAGAAGCTTATAACGAAATTGCAAACGTATTTATCGAATTGGAGCAACGAATGTATGCTGACGCTGAAAATATGGAAGGTGGCTGGAAAGACTTTAAGCCGTTTGTTGTTGTAGATAAAGTAAAAGAAAGCTCTGTTATTACATCGTTTTACCTAAAACCGAAAGATAATGCTGTATTGCCATCATTCCTGCCCGGACAATATGTTACCGTAAAAGTAAAAATAGACGGCCATCAATATTTACTGAATCGTCAATACAGCTTATCAGACGCTCCTGGCAAAGAATATTTTCGAATTTCTGTTAAACGTGAGGCAGAACCGGATCAACCAAAAGGGGTCGTATCGAATTACCTGCACGATGATGTTCAAATTGGCGATGAGCTTAATATTAGCGTGCCTGCTGGCGATTTTACATTGGATGTCACGCAAAACTCGCCGGTTGTTTTCATCAGCGGCGGTGTTGGAGTAACGCCAATTATGAGCATGCTGAATACAATAGCAAAAGAAAATCCTTCTAGACCGGTTCGTTTTGTTCACTCTGCTAAAAATGAAGATGTTCATGCTTTTCGTTTGGAAGTAAAAGAGTTAATGAACAGGTTGCCAAATGGAACATCCTTTATTTGTTATACGGAGCCGTCACGTCAAGAAAGCGCCAATCATACAGGTTATATGACTAAAGACATTCTTAAGCAATTCTTATCTGAAAATGCAGATTATTTTATTTGCGGCCCTGTGCCATTTATGAAAGCAGTCATTAATGATTTAAAGGAGCTGGGGGTTGCTTCCGAAAATATTCATTACGAATTTTTTGGCCCAGCTTTACAAATTGCGCAGCCTGAAGGTTCGACCATTTAATGTAGTTTTTCCAAAAAAGTTTTTAATATTTGGTGCCGTGAGAAGGCACCATTTTTTTATAAGATTGTGTATTTTTGAACAGGAATGTCTCCCTTTTTAGCTTTTCGTTTGGTGACAGGCAGTTCAAGATGTGAAATGGAAATAGTGCAATCTGACACAACGTTCAAAATGTTTTTCATCATCTCCCGTTTGTTTTCATAAATTGTTGTAAGGAAAAAGAAGGGGGATGAACAATGAACAAGGAGGATCATAAAGTTCTTCAATATGCAATTGAAGAAATAACAGAAATCGCAAAGGGGTTTGGTCTTGATTTTTATCCGATGAGATATGAAATTTGTCCAGCTGATATTATTTATACATTTGGTGCATATGGAATGCCGACTCGTTTCTCCCATTGGAGCTTTGGAAAGCAATTTTATAAAATGAAGCTCCATTATGATTTAGGTCTTAGTAAAATTTATGAACTGGTGATTAACTCAAATCCTTGTTATGCCTTTTTGCTTGATACTAATTCTCTTATTCAAAATAAACTAATTGTTGCACATGTCCTCGCGCATTGTGATTTTTTTAAAAACAATATTCGCTTTAGTAATACGAAACGGGATATGGTCGAAAGCATGGCGGCAACAGCGGAAAGAATCAAGAAATATGAACTTTTATATGGAAAAAGAGAAGTGGAAAAATTTTTAGACGCGGTTTTATCCATCCAAGAACATATTGATCCGTCTTTAGTTCGGACAAAACTTTCTTGGAGCTTGGATGATGTTGATGAGGAAGAAGAGCATAAGGCATACAAAACACCGTATGATGATCTCTGGTCTTTAGGAGAAAAAAAAGAAAAAAGTGAACAGACAATCAAGAAAAAGAAAAAATTCCCTCCCAAACCGGAGAAAGACGTGCTTTTGTTTATCGAAGAGTATAGCCGGGAGCTTGAAGACTGGCAGCGTGATATTTTAACAATGATGCGAGAGGAAATGCTATACTTTTGGCCTCAGCTTGAAACAAAAATAATGAATGAAGGCTGGGCGACGTATTGGCACCAGCGGATCATGAGAGAGCTGGATTTGACCTCTGATGAAGCAATTGAATATGCTAAATTAAATGCGGGTGTCGTACAGCCGTCAAGAACGAGCATTAACCCTTATTATTTAGGTTTAAAAATATTTGAGGATATCGAAGAAAGGTATAACAATCCGACCGAGGAAATGAAAAAGCGGGGAATTCAACCCGGTTCGGGCAGGGAAAAGCTGTTTGAGGTGCGGGAAATTGAATCGGATATTTCATTTCTTCGCAACTATTTAACAAAAGATCTTGTTATGCGGGAAGACATGTACTTATTTCAAAAACAAGGCAAAGACTATAAAATTGTTGATAAAGATTGGGAAAAAGTGCGGGATCAGCTCGTAAGCATGCGGGTGAATGGCGGTTTTCCGTACATTACGGTAATGGATGGGGATTATATGAAAAACGGCGAACTATATTTAAAACATTGGTATGAAGGGATTGAACTTGATATTAAGTACCTTGAAAAGGTGCTTCCATACATTTATCAGCTTTGGGGGAGAGGTGTCCATTTAGAAACGATTATTGAGGATAAACCTGTTTTATTTAATTTTGACGGCCGGAATGTCCACCGAAAATATTTGTAATGATGGGGCAAGATTGTCTTGCCCCACGGAATTTGTTTTTAGGCTTTAGGAAAAACGGTGTCAGCATCATTTTTTAAGATGCTTCTTCTTTTGCTTCCACAGGGGAAGCTTTTTTCTTTTTTAAATATCCGGCAAAAATAACGCCTGCAACAAGAATAATCGTTAATCCCCATTTTAGAAGCGGGTTTTCTTCAAAGAAGCCTTTTAGAAATTTTTCATCTACGATCATTTTGGCTGCTGTAAAGGCAATAACGGCAGCCCCAATTGTCACGATAACTGGGAACCGTTCAATCCATTTGATGATGAGCGTGCTGCCCCACACAACGATTGGAATGGAAATTAACAATCCGATTATGACTAAAAGGAACGATCCGTGCGCGGCACCGGCAACCGCTAAAACATTATCAAGCCCCATTAAAGCGTCTGCTACAATGATCGTTTTCATAGCGGACCAAAAGCTATTCCCGGTATCGACGTTATGCTCTTTTTTATCGATGAGAAGTTTATAGGCAATCCAAAGGAGAAGAACTCCGCCGACTAATAGCAGTCCAGGGATTTTTAAAAGCCAAACAACCGCAAGCGTCGCAATTGCCCGAATAAAAATCGCTCCAAAAGTCCCCCATATAATGACCTTTTTTTGTTGATGCTTCGGCACATTTCTAGCTGCTAAACCGATTAGAATGGCATTATCACCAGCTAAAACAAGGTCAATGATAACAATCGAAAGTAATGCTGAAAAAAACTCAGGTGAGAATAGTTCCAATATTTATCACTCCTCAAATATTTTATACTCATTTCGATGTTTTTATCCTTTGTTATGCAAGACAATATTTTTCCTGTAACTCCTTCGGAGCCATTTTGATCATTTGCTGTATGATAAAAGTAAATATAACGACATCATCCACAATTCCAATTAAGGACAGGAAATCTGGGATTGCATCGAACGGCAACAGGAAATATCCAATTATGAAAGCGATCGAGAATAGCTTTTTTTTCCTATTCACCTCCTTCGATAAGAAAAATTCAAATATAAAAGGGAAAAATGAACGAAAGTTATAAATGAACCGAATACTTTTCCATATTTTTCTCATCGTTTTCCCCTCCACTAGGTTTATTTTTTAAAATTTGTATTGTGTCATGATCCAGACTATCGATTCCTTCTTCAAACACTAGTGTTGTTTTAAAACGGTATGTTAAACTGTCTGTTGTTGCGGGAAGATTTGGTAAAACAAATTCAAAAGGAATTTTTGCGCAATCAGCTGGATCGATTATGTCAGGAGCGAATAACGTAATGGAGGCGATTGATTGCTGATCAGCCTGATTGTTTATTTTCATAAGATCACATTGCAGCTGCTTAATCTTTTGAGGTATAGTGCCTCCTTTAATGTAGAGCGTGCCTGTTACTTTTTCTCCTGGCGAATACGTTTCTTTATCCAGTACGAGATCGACTGTTGCAGAGCCTATTCCGATTTTGGACATATATTTTCTAAGCAGCAACTCAAATCAACCTCCCAAAAATTGTTTTAAGATCAGTAGCATTGCATTAAGTTAATTTTAATTTGTCAAGCCCAATTTTATGTTAAATTTCATCTTTTTGGATATAAAAAAACTCCTTATAATTAGGATTGGCAGTCCTATCCAAATCCTAAGAATAAGGAGAAACCATTATGGATAAGAATACCACAGAATCCACAATAAATGAACTATTTAAAGAGATCGATCCAATAACTTTTTCAAAACTAATTAATGTGATTGACGTTGACAAATACATTAAAAAATTAACGGTGTATAAGTTTTTACAACTTTGTATCATCGCTCAGATAAATGAATTGGAAAGCTTAACAAAATTGGCCAAACATTTGAAAGACAAGGAAGAGTTGCAGACATATCTGGAATTTGATGCAATTAGTACTTCGCAACTTTCTCGCAAATTAGGCCAATTATCCCCTCAACTGTTTGAAAAAGTATTTAAATATCTGGTCTTAAAGATCCAAGGGCAAATGAAAAATGCCCCGATCATCCGAAACATTGGTCGTCTTCTGGTCATTGATTCTACCACGATGAGCATGAGTTTGAGCCAATATCCATGGGCAACTTTTCGTAAGACAAAGGCTGGTGTTCGACTCCATTTAAAGGTTGTTGTAACGAAGGATATCACTGTTCCGAATCAAGGGATTATCTTACCCGCGAAACATGCCGATCGCACACAGATGGACGAACTCATTGAAATCGATCCAAATGCGATTTACTTGTTTGATCGAGGGTATGTCGATTACAAACAGTTCGACCGCTTATGCCGAGAAGGGGTGCGATTCATTACCCGGCTTAAAAAGAACGCAGAGATTGAAGTTTTATCGGAACGGATTCCCAATCCAGAACGTTTGATTTATAGGGATCAGATTGTCATTTTAGGAAATGACCGTAATCATACCAAAATGACTCATCCTCTCCGATTGATCGAAACGGTCGACAGCGAAGGGAATCCCGTGATCATCATAACCAATTGCTTTGATCTTTCTGCGGAAGAGATTGCAGATTTATACCGATATCGCTGGAAGATAGAGACCTTCTTTAAATGGATGAAACAGCACCTTAAGATAAAAAGATTTTATGGAAAAAGTCAAAATGCCGTTTACAATCAAATTTGGATCGCCCTAATCACCTATTGCTTACAGGCCATGCTCCAATTAAAAGTGAATCACGATGGTCCTTTATTAGAGATCAAGCGAACTTTACAGAATCTGCTTTTTAAAGGTTTTGACTGTTTTGTTCGCTCCCTTTTTAAAAAGCCAATTCGAACGTCCAACGGTCGGAAAAAATACCATTGGGAAAAAGATTTTGAAACCATCGTGTACCAATTTGAAGAAGGGGAGGTGGAACACCTAGACGATTTAGTTTATGATCCAATGTTTCTGTAATATATTACCAAATTGTGGAAATGGACTGCCGATTAAGACGTCATTGTCCTTTTAAGCTTGCTTAGAAAGATTGTATGTCTGAATATTCAGTTACATGAAATAACTGGAATTTTTATTGAGCTTGACAAACATTAAATTTTTTTATGCAACGCTACTGTTTTAAGATGCAAAAAGACCTTTGCCATTTTTATGGCAAAGGTCTCGCTAACAACATTCCAGTTGTTCAATAAAGCCGGTGGATAGCTCCACGAAATGACGACTTTATTGTTAAGCTACTCCCCTTTGGGAATTTTTATTCTTATTCCGTTTTTCTAATTTGATTATATTGGTCAATTTGCATTTTGTCTAGTATTTTTTTACTGAAGTAAATGTGTTTTGCAAAATGTCGGAACAAATAACAATTTTTAAAAATAATAAGGAATTTCAATAGTTCAAATGGAAAATCCGCGATATAATAAGGATAACATGATGATTTTGAGTATAGAATAGATAGGAGAATGATGTATTGAAAATGAAAAAGTATCTTCCGCTTATCATCATTGGTATTGCCATTCTTATACTAATCCCGTTTAGCATCCCGATATTGCTTGCGCTGCTTACAGCTCTTGTACTTGAAAAGCCTATCAGCATTCTCCAAAATCGATTTAAAATAAAAAGACCTTATGCAGTTTTGCTCATTTTTGTTGTTTTTTTACTCTTATTATGTATTCTAGGCTTTGGTTTGATAAACTTTATATATACAAACTTTGTGAGTTTTATAGAAAATATCCCTTTATATGTTAGAAAATTCAATCATGATTTTATTAATCCTCTTCTTGATACGTGGGAAAATTATTCCGCTTCCCTTCCAGAAGGTGTCATGACGTCTATTGAAATTTCCATTAATAATTCTGTCAATGCAGTTGACGGACTTGTGAAGCAATTGATGGAATCGCTCATATTATTTGTTTCCGGCATTCCTGGCTTTTTCATTGAAGCGCTGATTTATTTGATTGCTCTTTATTTAATCAGTTTAGATCTGCCGAAAATATGGGCTTCGCTCGAGACCATGCTGACAGAAAAAACGAGAAATAAAATAAAATATGTTGTGAATGATCTTTACAAAGCAGGCTTCGGCTTTATTAAAGCGCAAGTTATCTTAAGTTTGCTGACATTTATACTAGCTTATATTGGGTTGGTGCTGCTTCGTGTAGATTATAGCTTGATTTTGGCAATCATTATCGTGGTTGTTGACATCCTTCCAATATTGGGAACAGGATCGGTACTGGTTCCTTGGGCTATTTATGCATTTAGCCAGGGGCAAACCAATCTCGGAATAGGATTAGTTGTCTTATTTCTTGTGATCACTGTCGTCAGACGTGCTGTTGAACCGAAAATTATGTCGACCAACATGGGAATAAGCCCTCTTGCCGCCTTGATCAGCATGTTCATTGGACTAAAGATGCTCGGTATATTAGGTTTATTTTTAGGTCCTGTTGTTGTGATTTTGTTTGAAACATTGCGAAGAGCAAACATTATAAAGCTTAACATAAAAATTTAAAAAGGTTTTCCTTAAATTTGAGCGGAAAATTTGGATTAGAAGCAATAGGAGGATTGAAAAAAATTGCTTAGAATATGTAAATACATGATATTCTAAATATTGGAACGAATGTTGCAAAATTGGATGCGGGAGGCAAGCATTTTGTTTAAATCAAAACTTCATTTTTGGACGTTAGAAATACTTTTGATCATTTTGATCTTATATTTCAGCACAAAAATATCTTTTCTTTTTGAGCCCATTGTGATCTTTATAACTACTTTGTTTTTTCCTATAATTATTTCTGGTTTTCTTTACTTTTTGTTTGCTCCGATTATTGGCTTACTTGAAAAGCGAAAAATTCCAAGAGTGCTGGCCATTTTGATTTTGTATATCGTGTTTATCGGCGGAATTTCGATCGCCATCGGATTGGTAGGTCCTACGATTGTTAAGCAGTTTAATGATTTAATTCGAAACATTCCTTTTTATATAACAAAAACGAGAGAAATCATTGAAAACCTCTATCAAACAAGCTGGTTCCAATGGGTATTGACGCAAGATTATTTTTCCATTGAAAAAATTGAGAGCACCATTACGCAATATGCATCGAGAATTACAAATAATATTACGAATGGCGTTCAGTCCGTTTTCAGCGTTATCACAAACATAACACTCATTATTGTCACGGTGCCGTTCATTTTATTTTATATGATCAAGGACGGACATAAGCTGCCGCACCAGGTCGTAAAGTTTTTTCCGAGCGATTTCCGCGATGAAGTTATGATTATCTTAAAGGAAACAGGCGAAACCTTATCTACCTATATTCAAGGACAAATGCTTGTTTCCATGTTTGTCGGGCTCTTTACGTTTATAGGATACTTAATTATTGATCTGCCATATGCTTTGCTGCTTGGAATAACTGTGGCAATCACCAATATTATTCCGTATGTAGGTCCGTTTATTGGAGCTGCTCCAGCCGTTATTGTCGGCTTGCTTGATTCGCCTTTTAAAGCACTTCTTGCGATTATTGTCGTGACAATTGTTCAGCAAATTGATGGGAATGTGATTTCTCCGTTTATTATCGGCAAGAGGCTTGATACACATCCGTTGACCATTATTATTTTGTTGCTTGTTGCAGGAAATATCGCGGGAATTTTGGGGATGATTTTGGCTGTTCCAACATATGCTGTAACCAAAACGGTTGTGATTAACTTATATAAATTAATTAAACTGAGGAAAGGGATTAAAAAGACGTAATTCAAAATATAAGCCGCTTGAAAAAGCTCAAGCGGCGTTTTTGGTTTTAAATGATGATTTAGGAGATTTACAGAGTCGGGATGACAGGATTCGAACCTGCGACCCCCAGCACCCCATGCTGGTGCTCTACCAAGCTGAGCTACATCCCGCTGGACAATCTGTATTATAAAGAAAAAATCAAACCATGACAATATGATTCAAATAAGTTTTTAAAATATAGCGCCTAGTTGGAAGCCGAGAAAGGCAAACAAAAGACCGAACGCATAGCTTGAAAGAAAATAGCAAATGGACACTGTTTTTTGTTTTTCTGTTAACAGCTGTTTATTTTCAAGCTGAAACGTAGAAAAGGTGGTAAAGGCTCCTAAACATCCCGTTCCAAATAACAGTAGATATGCTTCTGAAATATTCATGCCGATCAAAAGGCCGAGCAGGAAAGATCCGCTGACATTGATAATAAATGTCGCGACAGGGAACTTCATATTGCTTTTCTTTTTAATCCAATTGGTGACGATCAAGCGGGCATTAGCTCCTAAAAAACCTCCGATTCCTACAACGATAAAGTTGAAAAGCATTACTCTTCACTCCTATTCATGATCGGCCGTTCGTGCGATGTGCTGGGAAAGCATTTTTCGGCCAAGATGATAACCAGACGAAACAAATAAATAACCGCCTATTAAGCTTGACAATGTATACATAATGGCTGTTTCCCATTTATCGGCAATCATCAATTGAATGTTCTCAAAACTAAAAGTTGAAAATGTAGTGAATGACCCGATTAAGCCAGTACCGATCGCTGCGGCAAAATGGGGAGGAAATCCTTTTATTTTAAATACATATTCAGTCAACCATCCTAAAAGAAAACTTCCAGCCAAATTGGCTAAAAGTGTCGCTGCTGGGAAAGATCCTGTCCAAAAGCTGGAAGTCCATAGGCCGACACTGTATCGAAGGCAGGCACCTGCTATCCCGCCCAAACCGACTAATAAATAAATCATTATATTCACCTCGCAATGGTGGAAAACAACATAGCTCTTTTTAGCCAATATGATTTTCTTAATCTTCGTGAAAACTATATTTCTTTTTAGGGCATCGCCTTTGTAATTGCTTCTATAATGAACGCAATACAAGCTAAAAAGATGGTCAGTAAAGTTGAATATAACAATATGTTTCTGATGACGACAGCAGCTTTGTCGCATCTGCTGAAAGTTTGAAAAGCAAAATATACAAAGATGGCTAATAGAATCGAGGCAAACCAACTTATAAAGCCTGTTTTTGTAGCTAGTTTTTGCCAATCAAACATCCAAAAATATAGAATAGCGAAATGAATTGTTACTAACAAAATTGACATTATGATCAAGGTTGATTTTAACATAGATCCCCTCCGCACATATTATACCATGGCATGGAAAAATGGGATGCTTAGGTTCCCAAAAAGATAAGCTCTTTTAAAAGAAAGTAGTTGCTTATCGAAAAATTCATTCATAGCATTCCTTTTGGTTTGGCAGCAGATAAAAAAACGGGCAGTCTCTGCTGCCCGTTATCATGAGAACGTAAATTTTTACAGCTCATCAAAGCCGTTATCAATTGTGTTGACTTTTGTATATTGTCTCGATTTTTGTTCAAAGAAGTCTGATTTTCCTAAGTCCACTTCTTCGTAAGCACGTATCCATTTCAAAGGATTTGTCCGATAGCCTTCAAAAGGACGTTCGAATCCCAGCTGATTGGCACGGAAATTCGCATAAAATTTAATATAGCTCTCCACATCTTTTAAATGCAGGCCTTCAATGTCATTGCCGATAATTACACCGGCCCATTCGATTTCCAGCTCGGCTGCTTTCATAAATGTTTTCGAAACGAATTGTTTCAGTTCATCTGTATCATATTCAGGATATTGCTTCAGCACCGCTTTGAAAATTTTTTCAAACAAACCTACGTGTATTTGTTCATCACGGTTAATGTAGTTAATCATCGTGCTAGTGGCTACCATCTTTTGGTTTCTGGCTAAATTATAAAAGAATGCGAAACCGGAATAGAAAAATAAACCTTCCAGTATGACATCAAAGACGATCGATTTCAACAAATTCTCCACATTCGGATTTTCTGCAAATGCTTTATACCCGTTGGTGACAAATTCATTTCGCTTCCTTAAAACCGGTTCGTTCCGCCAATATTCAAATACTTCATCCTGTACGTTTTTAGGCACGATGCTTGAAAGAATATACGAATATGAATGGTTATGAATCACTTCCTGCTGAGCGAGCAAGATCATTAAGGCGTTTATGCTCGAGTCTGTAATATAATCAGCAACTTTTCCGGCATAATCGGTTTGAATGCTGTCTAATAAAGCTAAGAGGCCGATAATTTTTAAAAATGCGTCCTGTTCTCTTTCTGAAAGCTCAGGAAATTGCTTCACATCTTGAGCCATATTAATTTCAAAAGGTGTCCAAAAGTTTGCGAGCATCCGTTTATATTTTGGATATGCCCATGGGTAGGCGACATCATCCCAATTGAGCACGTTGGAACATTTTCCGTTCACTATTGCTGTTGAACGGTTTGGTGCATCAGGATCCATAATAACTCGTTTCGTTAATGTTTGCTCCATATTAATTCCTCCTTAACTTGCACATGATTCACATTCATAAATGTCGCTTGATGTCGAACGGACATAATACGTTGTTTTTAATCCGGATTTCCAAGCTGTCAAATGAAGCTCCAGCAATTCTTTCGCTTTAATCGTGTTTAGGACGTAAAAGTTGAAGGAAATGGACTGGTCAATATGTTTCTGGCGCACCGCATTTTGTTTAATGCTCCATGTTTGGTCGATCAAATAAGCGGATTTATAATACCAAGTCGTTTTCGCATTTAAGTCGGGTACTGTAACTGGAATTTTGTAGTCTTTCTTTTCCTCTGAATAAACTTTTTGGAAAATTGGATCGATGCTTGCTGTGCTTCCGGCTATAATGGAGGTCGATGCGTTCGGTGCGACCGCCATTAAATAGCTGTTGCGAATCCCAAAAGTCTGCACTTTTTCCTTTAATTCCTGCCATTTTTTTGACGTATAACCGCGGATTTCAAAATATCGCCCTGTATCCCACTCCGAGCCTTTAAAGAGAGGGTATGCGCCTTTTTCTTTTGCGAGCTCCATACTCGACTGAATGGTTAAATACGCAATTTTTTCATATAATTGGTCGACAAATTGGACTGCCTCGTCGCTTTCCCATGTAATTTCCTTTAGTGCAAATAAATGATGCATGCCAAACGTTCCAAGACCGATTGCACGGTATTTTTCATTTGTAAGCTTCGCCTGTAATACCGGAATGTTATTTAAATCGATAACGTTGTCCAGCATCCGCACTTGAATAGGGATTAAACGTTCCAGAACGTTGTCTGGGACAGCCCGTGCCAAGTTGATGGAAGAAAGGTTGCAGACGACGAAATCGCCGGGCTTTTTCACAATGACAATTTTTCCATCTTCAACATATTGTTCTTCAACAGTAGTAGCACTTTGATTTTGCGCAATTTCTGTGCATAAATTGCTGCAATAAATCATGCCGGCATGCTTGTTTGCGTTTTTTCGATTCACTTCATCCCGATAAAACATAAAAGGCGTTCCCGTTTCAAGCTGGCTGATCATAATCCGTTTCATTATTTCAATCGCAGGCACTTTTTCTTTAGATAAGGAAGGATGATTCACGCACTCAAAATATTTTTCCCGAAAGCTGCCGTTACCTTTTTCTTCATCATAATAATCTTCCAGACTGAATCCCATGACTTTGCGAACTTCGTGGGGATCGAACAAATACCAGTCCCCGCGCTTTTCAACTTGCTCCATAAATAGGTCAGGAATGCATACACCTGTAAATAAATCATGGGTGCGCAGCCGTTCATCTCCGTTATTTAATTTTGCATCTAGGAAGGCGAAAATATCTTTATGCCAAACATCCAAATAAACGGCAATTGCTCCTTTTCTTTGGCCGAGCTGGTCGACGCTCACTGCCGTATTATTTAATTGCTTCATCCAAGGAATGACACCTGATGAAACTCCTTTGAACCCCCGGATATCGCTTCCGCGGCTTCTGATTTTCCCTAAATAAACTCCAATGCCTCCGCCGCTTTTAGAAACATTGGCAATATCAGTGTTCGAATCATAAATGCCTTGAAGGCTGTCGTCTACCGTATCAATAAAGCAGCTTGAAAGCTGACCGACTGATTTTCCTGCATTAGCCAATGTCGGTGTTGCAACCGTCATATATAAATGGCTCAATGCCCAATACGCTTCCTTTACAAGATGCAAACGTTTGGACGGATGCTCGTTGATCATTAACGTCATAGCGATGATCATAAAACGTTCCTGTGGAAGCTCAAATGTTCGTTTATGAAAATCTTTAGCTAAATACCGGTCGTAAAGAGTCCTTAATCCGATGTATGTAAACAGCTTGTCCTTCTCAGGATCAATGGCATTTCCCAGCTCCATAATTTCCTCTTTTGAATAATGCTCTAGCAAAAGAGGGCTGTAGATTCCAAGATCGGTTAATGTTTCGATTAACAAATAAAAATCGCCGTAGCCCGGTTGGTTGTAATTTCTGTTTTGGCTCGCTTCATAGTAAATTTTTTCAAGAAATACGTGTGCAGCTAAAAAAGTCCAATCCGGCTCACTTTCCGAAATGTTTGCTAAAGCTTCAATAATCAGCAGGTTTGTAAATTTTTCAAGATCATCAATCTGCTGGTATTGTAGGGTTGTCGACACTCTCTCGCTGTATTCATGAAAGGAAAGGGTTGGAAACTTTTTTTCAAGCTGCCTTAGATAAAGCTCCCAATCGCTCCTGTTAAAATGATTTTGAAAAACCTCGCATAGATTTAATGCTTTCGTAATATTCATCAAACATCCTCCTTATCAAAATAAAAAACCGCTCAGGAAGCTGAGCGGATCAAACGATGATTAAAAGGGAGGCAGTTTACAAGGCGAAACTACTCCATTCAAACCATCGTTTCATCTTCCCAACCCCCGAAGAATTAGAAACGTTCAGACAAAGGCAGGTCTCCTGACTCGTGCTTCATCCTACTTTGAATCCTTCCCATACGAAACGTACAGTGGATTATTCATTTCGTAGCACTCACAGTTGCGGGGACAGTTCCGGATTCTCACCGGATTCCCTTTTAAGCTGAAAACAGCACCTTTGTCGTTAGGTTTTCAATATATAGTATTTAATTGTTCTTGATTACACAATATATAGATTTTTGATGTTATATATTCATCATAATCGTACTTGGCGAAAATTGCAATAAAAAAGTGAGGCTGATTGAAATTTTGCAACCTCACGAAACAATTAATGAAACTGAATATCAATTTTCTTTTTGCTGTTTTCGATTTGTTTTGGAATACGGATTTCCAAAACGCCATTTTTATATGTCGCGCTCACTTCTTCTTCTTTTACATTTGCCGGCAATGCAACAGCGCGGTGAAACCGCCCTACAAACCGTTCGCGTCTATGCATTTCTTCTTCCTTTACTTCTTTGCTTCTTTGAATTGTGCCGCTGATCGTAAGAACGTTGCGATCAAGATGAATGTCAACGTCTTCCTTTTTTTCAAGGCCGGGCAAATCACATGTAACAATTACTTCATTAGCTGTTTCATGAATATCAAGCCGGGGGGTATTCATAGTCTCAAAGTTTTCAAAAAAATGCGGAAAGCTTTCAGAAAAAATGCGGTTCATATTTCGTCTAAATTGATTAATCTCAGAAAAAGGATCGTAGGGAATGAGAGCCATATGATTGTTCCTCCTTTAATTTATTTACAGAAAATATTATTTGTGTTGAGAAGAGAAATATACATATAGCAAAGTTTAAATTACTGTTTTTAATCATAAAAATATAAATAAGTCCGCTGCATCCAAATCGTTTCTTGTTTGTTGCTTTTAAAAGCACAACCTAGCAAAACTTGGTGAACGAATGGACAGCATATTGTTGTTATTAGACAAGAGTTTACATACGAAGAAAATTAAGTAAGCTGCTAATTGCAGCCATGCTGGGAATTAACAGATCTAGCTGGATAAATTTACAATGATTGAAAACTGCTGTTGGACAACTTTATAAATTTAAAAATTATTCTTTGTTGCATATGTTACTGATAGTGGTAAAAAACTTAAAACAAAAATAATTAGAGTAGATGATAATTATTTAGTTGTATTTGTGAAAAATATTCCGGAAGGATTCATTGTATTATCTACAACAATTTTTCCAAAATACATTCACCCAGAAATTGAAGTAAGTAATGATGGTACTGTCAAGAATTTTGTGTAATGTAAGATAGATAGGGCATCTCTGAAATGGATTTAGAATAGAGAGGGCCTGTTTCTTCCACACAGGAGACTGAATATTCAGTCTCCTGTGTGGAAAGGGAGATCCCATCATCTTATCGATTTACATTATTTGGTTAATCATAACGTTCTTCAAACATTCGCTGGAGGGCTTCATGAGTTTCGGAAAATCCTCGCAACTTTCGCCCTGCCCATTTCTCATTAAAGTCTTGGATGGTCAAATACATGACTTTTTCCGCGGCTTCTAAACTGCTCAAACTGTTCATCGGCTTTAGACGTTTCCGAATCTCCTTGATCGTTCGTTCGATGGCATTGGTCGGATACTGCTTGGATCATTCATAAAGGTAAGAAGGACATCCAACTCATTTCCCCACGATTGCACTCTCGGATACTTGCTCGACCATTTTGACTCAAACTGGTGAAACATCTCCAGTGCAATTTTTTTATTCGGAGATCGATAAATGAGTTTCAAATCTTCCGCCATTTCGAATTGGTCTTTTTTCCGTACACGACTGAGTGTGTTACGGACTTTGTGAACGACACAACGCTGCACATCGGCTTTCGGATAAATAGCTTTAAAGGCTTCTTCCAGCCCCGTTAGTTCATCGAATACGCCCAGAAGCACTTCCTTTACGCCTCTGTTATATAGTTGTTGGAGAATCTCCTGCCATCCATAGGCGCTTTCCTTTCCTCCTACGAAAAAATCAAGAATTTCCCGATATCCTTCTTCGTTTACACCTAACAACACATACATGACCTCTTTTTCTACCGTATCTCGACGAAGTTTTACGTACAACCCATCCAAATATAAGACGGAATAACGCTTATGTAGAGGACGAGTGTGCCATTTCTCGATGTATTCCTTCACGACATCGGTCATACGACTGATCGTTGCAGGAGAATAAGCATTCCAAAAATTCGTTCAATAAACTTGCCAATCTCCCGCGCACTCATGCCACTTTGATACATCTTGATGACAGCTTCTCCGAGCCAGCCGGTATGACGTTGGTAAGGGGGAAACAGCTGCGTTTGAAATTCCCCGTTTCAGTCTCTTGGGACCAAAAGACCTTCAATCCGGCCATATTGCGTATCTAGATTTCGTTGATAGTAACCGTTTCTCATATTCGACGTTCCAGCCTGTTCCATTTCGAGGAAATGTTTTATTTCTT
Organism: Aeribacillus sp. FSL K6-8394; assembly: GCF_038008865.1. Lineage (NCBI taxonomy): Bacteria > Bacillati > Bacillota > Bacilli > Caryophanales > Bacillaceae > Aeribacillus > Aeribacillus sp. FSL K6-8394. Next base: position 1,927,997 of record NZ_JBBPAA010000001.1, on the reverse strand, counting down.
CACGCATGATGAGTTCTAATTGGCGAATCGCACTTTCCAGTTGATTGATCCAGTCTACATTCGATATACTTTTAGACATAGGTAGGGTTCTCCTTTCTCTGGAATGTGTTTTTGTCCAAATCAGAGATACCCTACCTTTTTTCTTTTGGTCTAGCAAAATACTTTACACAAAATTTTATACATCATCTATTAGTTGCTGAAACCATGAGTAATTACACCAACATTTCAACTAAGATTCAAGAATTTGAAAAACAGTCCCTAGAAAGAACAAATAAAAACTTGCGGGAAAATGTTGCCGCAAGTTATAATACAAGCACAGAAAAAGAACGGCTTAGAAGCGAAAATGAAGCCTCTAAAAGGCATATTAAAGGGGTAATGAAGAAAATGAAAAAAGTGACTCTGGGAGAAAAGGAATATTACGTGGAGAACGGGATATACACTCCAGTAGCGAAGGAATCGAGTTTCGAGAAAGAGGGCGGGACTTATCGCTTAGAGGGAGAGGGGGAATATCTAATTCCCAACTTGGAGTTAACAATGAACGAAAAGCCGATAGGAAAGTATGGCAGCCTAAGGAGAAAACATCTGATGGAAAACAACATGATACTCTACGAGAGTCTATCGATTCAAGGTCAGCTTCATCAACATCTAGTCGACATCAACGAGCAAGCGAACAAGCGAATGGAAATAATGACGAAAAAGTTGATGGAACAATACGGAGTGACAGAGGAACTCAAAGCCGAAGATCAGATGAAATGGATCCAAGAAGTGAACAATATCCGGGCGATGGCAGAAGAAGTCATCTTACGGGAAATGATTTACGTATAGATGAAAAAGAAGAAGAACAATTGAGTTTATTCCCAGTAGCAGTGGAGGAAAATCCCACTGCTTTTTCTATTACGGAAAAAGAAATCAATAAAACAGCAGTGGAACAAAATGCCACTGCTGTTTCTATTTCTAAAAATTTTCACATTACCAATAATGAATTAGGTGCTGCAGGTCCTAAAACCAAATTTAATTGGAATATAGAAGCTATTAAGACTTTGAAGAAGATAGAAGCAGAAAATAGATTAGCCACTCCTGAAGAACAAGAAGTATTATCGCGTTATGTTGGATGGGGAGGGCTATCTTCGGCTTTTGATAAAGATAATGAAGCATGGGCAAATGAATATATTGAATTAAAGGAATTGTTAACTGATGCAGAATATGCAAGTGCTAGAGAATCTACTTTAAACTCGCATTATACTTCTCCGGTTATTATTAAAGCTATGTATCAGGCTCTTGAAAATATGGGATTTTAAAAAGGAAATATTTTGGAATTTTCTTGCGGGATTGGAAATTTCATGGGCCTTTTACCGGAAACTTTATCAGACAGTGTTTTTTATGGTGTTGAATTAGATGATTTATCCGGTCGGATCGCTAAACAGTTATATCAAAAAGCTAATATTACTATTGACGGATTTGAAAATACTGATTTTCCTGATTACTTCTTTGATGTTGCCATAGGTAATGTACCTTTTGGTCAATATCAAGTAGCTGATTCTCGTTATGATAAATATGGTTTTCTTATTCATGATGATTTCTTTGCCAAAACATTAGATAAAGTACGTCTTGGTGGTATTATTGCTCTCATTACCTCGAAAGGTACAATGGATAAAGAGAATGAAGAAGTACGCAAATATATTGCACAAAGAGCTGATTTAATAGGTGCAATTCGACTTCCTAATAACGCATTTAAGAACGCAGGAACAGAAGTTACCGCAGATATTATTTTCTTACAAAAAAGAAATCACTGAATAATGCTGATATCCAGCATAAATATCTTGGGGTATAAAAAAATCAACACATACTATTTGTTGGGATACTATGTTCAATATATGAACATGTATCCTCATTTTTTAACCTTCAAGCGATCAATTGGATCTCCTTTTACGACTCAACTATTTTAGCGGATAAAGGCTGTTCAGCTTTTTGAAGATTCATCCAAATAAATAATCAACCCATTTTTCCTGAATGGGAAAAATGGGTTTTGTCGCCAGCTTGAAAAAGGACCTTTATATATGATTGGCCAGCTTTTTTAAATGTTCTGAAGTCTCATTGATTTGCGCAATGAAATTTGTTATATCATCAATGATTTCAGCAAAGTTTTCGAGTTCATTTTTCGTCTTTTCAGTTTGTTCTTTATTTTTGTCGAAGGCATACAAAATATTGTCGAAGAATTGGTTCATCTCTTTCATTCTTTGCGAACCATTGCCTGTAAGCTCTGTTACTTCCACAATAGATGAAGCGATATCGTTAATTTTCGCTCTGATTTCCTCAATTAAATTGGAAACGCCAAGCACGGAATTTTTTGTTTCTTCCGCCAGCTTTCTCACTTCACTAGCAACAACAGCGAATCCTTTCCCGTATTCCCCTGCACGCGCTGATTCAATTGCGGCATTTAGAGCCAGCAAGTTAGTTTGTTCAGCAATAGAAGTAACAATCGAGACGACATGATTAATTTTTTCAGAAGTTTGTTCAAGCGACTTTATTTTTAAAGCAATATCATCTGTCCGTTCTTTTATATTGACCATTAAACCGGAGTGAAAATTCAAGTCTTCTCTCCTTGAACTGACTTCTGCTTCGGTTGATGCCGCTGTTTCAAAACGATCAACTGCAATTAAGGCAAATTGTTTGGATCGTTCGTTAATTTTTTGTATAGCTGAATTGGCTGATTCAATAAGATCAGCAAGACGAATGGAGGTTTGGGCGATGTTTTCATGAAGCTCCTGTTTTTCCTTTTCGATTTTTTGCCGTCTTTTTAAATACTCTTCATTATATGCTTCCAACACAATTTGCTGTTCAAAGTTTAACATTTTTGCAATGGTGACCACCGCTTTATGATAATCTTCCTTCGATGGACACGCTTTCGCAACAACGGAAAAAATTGATTTCTGTAATTGCTGGAATGAACTCATGTACCAAATCGTATCTAATCCAATGCGGACGTGGGCTACAGCAATCCGCTTCATTCTTGTTATATCTTCATCTGTTAAGGATCCGCTAAACATAAGCAGCACATGTTTTTTCAATCTTTCCTTCTGCTTTTCGATCGAGCTGTATTTATTAATTAAGTCAATCAAAAATTGTTCTTGATGGAGAGCATCATAAAATGCATCGATAATAAACTTTATGTTTTCTTCAATCGCATCTTTTAATATAAGAGTACAAATAAGATCATCCTTTGTTAGGCCAACCATCGCTAATTGTCTTTGATATTTTTCATCAGTCACTTCAAGTTTTACTTGTTGAAGATCTACTTGTTTTTCAAAAAGTGATGGAACTTGTTTTCTTTTTTTAAACATTGGTTGATTTCCCCTTCAAAATTCATTATTAGTGTCCACTGTATATATCGGCAGCTAAATAATAATTTTTTCGATTATTTTTTAATTTTTATTCTAATTTGTTAAATTTTATATTCAAAAATGAATGATGTTTTATAAAGGCGAAGATTTTAGTATGGTGTAAAACTCATATTCGCCGAAAAGCACATTCCGAGCAAATAACCTGTAGATGATGTTGCAACTGGCGGCATGAATCAAGAATTTTTTTATAATCGACAAAATGCGCGTGCAGTCAAGACTTCCATGATGACGCTTTCTTTAACAAAATGATCTTCAGTTTTTATTCCCTTCCCCCCAATATTTAGATATTTTAGCAAAAAGATGGAATATCTACCATAATTTTTTTGTTTTTTGAATATTAATTCGATTGTTTGGCAGTCTATCACAGTGTGATGATCTAACGGATATCTAAGGTTTTTATAGACGATTTATTACTGCAATTGTTTTTAGAAAGATCAGATTTTAAATGCTTATAACAACTGCTCGAACGAAAGGGGGAAACACGACACTTCGTGAGTGGATTTGAAAGTTGAAGAGAGGTGCGATTTTCCTGTAATGGAATGAAGCTTGGAAGGATTAGAATTAACAGAAATAGAAAGAGGAAGCTGAATTGGAAGGGTTCAAGCACAAAATGGGAAATATCAGGAGAGTGAATGGTCCCCTCCTGATTTATAGCTGTTTAAATTGCGGCTCTTCGTTTTGAATGTAATTTAGCCTCGCTTTTAAATGGTCAAGCACTTCCTGTTGTTGTTTTGCAAGGTTTTGGTATAACTGCTTAGCTTGTTGATCTTCTGTTTCCAGTGCGAAGCTATGTAAGTTCGCAACCGCACTTTCACAGCTTGAAATAGTTTCCATCAATTTTGTACCAACTGTCATTTGAAAAACCTCCTTATTCTCAAATAAAAGGAGACACGGGTAGTGCCTCCATAGCCATGAATATAAATTTTTTAGTTATTGTTGTTGGAAACCGCCAATTTGTTGTTGAGCAAGTGCAACTAAACGCTTTGTGATTTCTCCACCAACAGATCCATTGGCACGGGAAGTTGTGTCTGGTCCGAGATTTACTCCGAATTCTGTTGCGATTTCGTATTTCATTTGTTCAAGCGCTTGTTGTGCACCAGGAACTAAAAGTTGGTTTGAGTTGTTGCTGCGGTTTTGTTGAGCCATAATTTTCAACTCCTTGTGAAATTTTTTTTGGCTGGGTTAGCTGGATTTGCACCAGCGTGAATCAAAAGATTCACTGCCAAACTCGGCTTAACCCACCGGGATGTATGCTGTTCATTAAGTAGTATGAGTAGGATGTAAAAATCTATTCGAAATGAGAAATGGTAATTTCTGTTTTGTGTCGTTACTCTGTAAATCAGACGAGAAAGGGAACATTATACATAAATCAACAACAAATAAAGGAGTTTTCACATGCGAGCCTGTCCGTTATGCAATGGATTTCAGCAACTTCATAAGTATTGTTCCAAATGCGGAGGCATTTTATTGGATGCAGGGAAAATTACTGACTATTTAGATGACTACAGTGCTTATATGGAAATGGACTTGATGAAGCTTTTAGATGGAAAAAGAGATTCACTAAAAAATCATCAATGCATACATCTTTTATATTGCAGCCAATGCCATGAAGGAGAGCATGCAATCATTCAGGAAACATAACGAAAGGGGCTTTTAAGCTTTAAGCTCTGAATTCTTTTACAGCTAAAATTTAACGGATTTCCGAAAGAAGTCTCCCATCCTCAAGGAATGTGCAGGGCGTAGCCCAATGAGTAGGTGGGAGATGAATTTCGGTTGGCGTTAGCCAACGAATAGGATAGAATATGGGTAGAACGGACACCTTCGGAACGAAGGGAAGCGTAAAGGGTTCTTGTGTGTGGCTTACCGTTCAGCGAACACACACAAGTCGCTTGAAGCCCCAACCTCTAAGCGAAGCGTAGGTGGTGGGTAGTTCACAAAGCCTGATGTGTTTTTCAAACATCAGGCTTACTTTCCGTTATTTTTCTCTATGTCAAATGGCGGTTCTTCTTCCTCGAGGTCCCTTGCTTCTTCAATATTGGTCGCATTGTAACGGTAGTGAACAGATCCTCCTGAAAGACCTTCATTAATCATTCTGTCAATGTCCATAAACGATTGATCACGACCTTCATATAGCGAATCTTTTACTTCCTTATCCTTATCCATAACCGTATTACCCTCCTTATTCACTGGAATTATTCATTAGGTTGCTCAGGAAAAGGTAAAATTATAAAAAGAATGTATGATATCATGGATGATTACAAAAATTTGTGGCTTGTGCATCCGTTTTTATCAAGTTTTTTTGAAATCGATTCGATTTTTTGCTAAATGATGGAACAATTTGCTTAGATGGACAATTCCGTTTTGGAATATGTCTTTTTCATCGAACACCATCGGTTTCGAATTAACCTCATAAATAAAAATATTTCCTTTTGTATCAATTCCAGCATCAATAGAAAATTCCCCAATGAATTGAAAACATTGAGAGAGTGTGCTGCCAATTTCATGGCAAATAATTTCCAGTTTTTTTGTATCGACACGGTTTTTGACAAAGGAGAAGGGAAGGATAGTGCCTCCATGTACTACATGTGTTGTAATGTTTTTAGATGCGCGCACGCCAATTCCCGAAATAACATATTGGTTTTGACTGTAATGAACGAGAATGCGCAAGTCGTATTTCTGACTGTTAATCTGATCGGAGATGATCTCCTGCTGCATCATATACGGCTCGTTTAAAATGAAATGTTTTATTTCTTTCCAAATATTTTCCAATGAAAATTCATTTTTTATAGAATTTACCGTTTTGATAATGTAGTTATGTTTGGATTCGGCTGTTATTTTAATGATTCCTTTCCCTTGGCTTTGTCCAACAGGCTTTAAATAAACGGAGGGGTATTTTTCAAAAAATGTATAAAAATCTTGTTTCGATGTTACTAATTGCGATTCAGGTATGACAGGAAGAAGGTGCTTATTTTTTTGCAAACAAGTAATGACATCCCATTTATTAAAAAAATGTCTGTTGAAATAAGGGATGTTTTTTTTGTTTAAAGAGCGGAAAACGAAATCTGTTTTTTGAACTGTATCGCGAAACGGATAGCGATTATAGACAACATCTGGATATAGAAACTTTTTTTTCAACCAGCGATTTTCGTTCGGTTCATATATATAGCCGACGATCGATTTTTCTTTCATGCCAGAAGGTGTAAAAACAAAGCTTGAACTGTACTGCTCAGCCAAATGTCTTTGTATAGCTTTAAATAACGAAATGTTTCCATAAAAAGAACCGCTTCGATCGTTATCACCAGCTAAAATTCCGACGAGCATTTCATGGGGCATCATAGATCTCCTCAGTTGAAATTGTTTTTTTCATTAAATATTCGGCATATTGGAATGGAAAGCGCAATGTTAGCCGGTCTTCTTGCTGCAAATCTTTATGCATAAAAATGGAGCGGCCAGGCTTCGAGTTCGCTTCAAATAGCCATATGTTCCCGTTATTGTCGATGCCGAAATCAAAACCGATTTCTCCGATTTCACCGTCCATTTTGCGATCAATTGCCTTGCTAATAGAAAGGGCCGCGGTGGAAAGTGAACGGTAAATGTCCTCTTTATTCAACGGCAATGATAATTCATGCAAAGATTTTATTGTTCCTCCGTTTTTTACGTGTGTTGTAGGATTTCCCTTTCCCGCCAATTTCGCAGCGATTGCACTGACAAGCCAGATTCCGTTTTCGTTCTTGTTTGTGTGCACACGGAAATCGACAGGATTTCCATTCGATTGAAGAAGAGAAATGCCTTGTTGAGCAATATATTGATCTAATGATCGCTGTGTAAAAAAACGCTGCAAAAAGCCTTCAATAGAAGAGAACAGCTTCAACTGGCCTTTTCCGTTCTCATCATAATAGCAGCAAAGAATTGATCCATTTTTCCGATTTTTCACCAGCTTAAATATTCCTAGGCCAAGGCTTCCGTTTTCAGGTTTTAAATAAATCGTTTGAAAGCGGTTAATCAGCTGTTCAATTGTTTTTATGGACGGAGCATGATATGTCTCTGGCAAGTAATGCCTTACTGTCCCATCTTTGGATAAAATATGATGGACATCCCATTTGTTGAAAAAGCCTGAGTTGAAAAGCGGAATTGAGCGCATAAATAAGTTTTTTTTCGCAGACTGAAAGTAGTCTGAGTTTTCTACCTTCCGATTTGGAAGACGATCATAGATGACATTTGGAAATGGAACGGTTATTTTTACCCATCCGGATTCATTGAATGAATAGCCTTCAATCATCTCTAAATCCCAATGAATTTGATGTATCCCAAATACAAAACAAAAAGCGCCTGTTGAACAGCCGTTGACCACTAATTTTGAAAAAAATATCGATCTGTCGCCTAATGGGCGCAAAAGGGATTTATAAAAACCTGCTGTGAAAATGCCGACAACGGGGCCTAAAAATAGCGTTTCACTATGGACTAAAGCTTTGATCCTAATATTTTTAGGTAAAAGCAGAGATTCGGCAATATCTTTTGAAATATAAATGCTTTGGCTGTCTTCGTGATGGAGAATAGAACGGCACGCTATTTTCCGTTTGCCGAAAGAGATCGATTCGATCGTTACATGGGAAAAAGAGCTAGGAAGCAAAACGGTTTGGTTTAGGTGGTCTGCCTGTTTAATTTGATAAATCATTTATTTCCACCCCGGTTTGTAGAGAGTGTTGCAAGTAGCGGGCATAGCGGACAGGAGCTTCGTACAGAACTGTTTTTCTCGCAGGATCTGTTTTTAAAACGACATTTCTCCCTGGTTTAGAATTAATATCTAGAATCCATATCGTTTCATTTTGCAAATCAATGCCGATGTCCACACCAAGCTCAAATAAAGGAGCAAAATTTTTTTCAATTTTTTGCGGAAGATGGTGAGCAAGCTGTTCGATTTGGTTATAAATATGGTTCAATCGCTGCCTTTGAATATCTTTTTCCCATTGTTCAAGGGAAACGACAGAACCGCCTTTTGACAAGTTGGATACATACGTATGTTTTTGACCGATTCGAATTCCTTTTCCTTGCATAATCCATTGACCGAACTCGTTTTTTTGAAATAAAATGCGTAAGTCAAATGGACGCTGCTGTTTGTCCTTTAAAGGGAGCAATCGTTGAAGAATGTATGAGTCAACTTGTCTCTTTGCAAGAAATGGTTTTAATTGATTGAAATGTTTCAAACGGACGATCCTTTGATTCGCTCCAATGAAAAAGTATAGAAATAGCGTTTCCTTTTCTTTTTTAATTACAAGCACTCCTTTTCCTGAACTGCCGTGAATTGGTTTTAAGATACATTCCTCATATGATTGCAAAAATGTATAAACTTGATCGGGATGTTGGAAATATTCTGTTTCAGGAAGATATTGATAAATGAATGGATCAGTTTTTAATGTTTTATATTGTTTCCATTTATCTGGGAATCCGTAGCCTAGAAAAGAAACATTTTGTTGTATTTTTAATTTTTGAACGGCTTTTTTGTTTTGAATGGAAGCAGCATCTTTGCCATAAAAACAGCGGTCATAAATATAATGTGGAAGTTGAAAAGTACTTCGCTCCCATTTATTAGATGTTAAATTGAATGTAAATCCCGTTAACGTACCATTTGCGAATTGTACGTCCAACGGGCGAAACATAATACATTTCATATTCAATTTTTTTGCCGCTTTTGAAATATTTTTAAAATAGGCTGCTTCATGAAAATATTTATTGACTAAAAATCCGAAAGACAAAAGAGGTTCTGCCACAAATATCCGCCTGCCTCCGTTTATCTATATTTACCCAATTATTATATGAATCGTTATGAAACATCATAACCGCTTATCAAGAAACAATAACGGATGATTGCTTTGGCAGACGGACGAATGGAAGGATTGAGAGAGTATTCAATATTTTTGGATGGCTTTGTATTGACTTCTAAAATCCATGGTTTCTGATCCTCACTTACAGCCATATCAATTCCAAATTCCCCGTATTCTCCCTCCACGTTCATTTCAACTGTTTTGGCGGCTTCCAGTGCTATTTCCGAAAGAATGCTGCAAAGATGTAAACAAGTGCTTTTGTCAAAAATGTCAGATAAGATTTTTTTTATTTTATACAGCTCACCGCCTTTAGCTAAATTGCTAACAAATTGATCTTTAGCGGAAAGGCGGGCGACAGAAGAGGTTATTTTCCAGCCCTGATGATTGATTTTATGGCATAGAAACCTGAAATCAAGCGGTCGATTATCCAATTTGATTGTGTCGATTGTCTGCTGAATAATATGCGGTTCTCTTTTGAGATATGGAAAGAGATGTTTATACATTTCCTGAAAGGAATGAAAAATAATTGGCTGCTCGCTTTTACCGGGATGGGTAAAGTATATTTCGAAAAGATCGTTTTTATTTTTCAAGCGAATAATTCTTCTCCCTTGACTGCCGTTAATCGGTTTAATAAATACGTCTTGAAAATCATTTACAAACACTTGCAAATCTGATTTTTTTGTTAAAAGCATCGTTTTTGGAAGGTAGGGAAGAAGATGCTGGTTGGACGCAAAAATTTTATGAATTTCCCATTTGTTTAAGTAGCGGTGGTTAAACACCGGTATATCGTTTGCAGCTGCAAATTGCAAAAACTTCAAATATTTTTGAGAATACTCTAATTTTCTTGATCGAATCCGATTATAAATCACGTCAGGACAAGGAATGGTTTCCTTTTTCCAATTTTGATGAGATAAATGAAACCCTTTCTTCTGATTTTGCTGCAGATCAGTTAATGTTGAAATACAAAAAAATGCGCCAATTTCCGCACAGTAATTCGCCATCTCTTTACAAAAATCATCAATATTTCCAAACTGGATTTTTTCATCGTCCTGAATAGAATCAATCAATACACAAATGACCGGTCCAAGTTTGAAGGTGTTGGTGAATTTATCATACTGAAGACGAAGCGTTAAAGATTTTATAGGAAGATGAAGAGCGTTGTAAATCTCTTCACTGGCATAAAGAACGATTTTTTCGTTTCGGATGAAGGAGGCTTTTGTTTTAACTGTTTCTTGGCCGCAATGTAAGGAAAACGTTTGGATCAGTGGAAGGGTCAAAGCTTTTTGCAAAGAATCGCTTATTTCCATATAGAAACCGTTTTTTTCTTCGAGTGGAATCATTAAAATTTTTGTTTCTGCCATTTGAATTACCCCGTTTGCTTACAAATGTTAACCGATTTATAATATTAACTTAGGTAAATCATGCTATGATATCGTATGTCTGGCAGTTGATCTTGTGAATAAACAGTGAGGAAGATGCAAATGGAATTTATATTAACATCAGCTATGATGGTCGTAATTAGTGCATTTATTGGCGGTGTTACGAATTACATTGCCATTAAAATGCTTTTTCGCCCATATAGACCAATCTATTTGTTTGGAAAAAAGCTTCCCTTTACGCCAGGCCTTATTCCGAAACGACGGAATGAGCTGGCTAGGCAGCTAGGAAAAATGGTGATCGAGCATTTAGTTACACCAGAAGGAATCAAAAAGAAAATGGAGGAGGTCTCCTTCCAGCAGAAAATACAATCATTCCTGCTTCAATCGATAGATGCTTGGCTTGCCAAACAAAAAACGTTAGCGGAATTTATGGATAAATATGGAATGTCCGAATACAAGGAAATGATTTCCGCTCGACTTGAACGAGCGATTGAAAAAAGCATACTTCATTTTTTCAATACAGATCAAAAAGTCAGTCATTTTTTGCCGCAAGAATGGAAGAAGAACATCGAATTGCAAATTCCTAGTCTTGCAGAATGGATTGCAATGAAAGGCGTTCAATATGTTGAAAGTGATGAAGGGAAACAAGCGCTGCAAAGAATGATCGATGACTTTCTTCAACAAAAAGGAACGTTTGGCGGCATGATTCAAATGTTTTTAGGAAACTTGAATATCGCAGATAAAATTCAATTAGAAGCAGCAAAGTTTTTTCGTCATCAAGGGACGATTGATCTGATTTCTTCCATTCTTTTTAAAGAATGGAGCCGATTGCTTGATATGTCGGTTTCTGAGGTTACAAGCAGGATGGACAAAGAAAAGACAAGCTTGTCCATTGCAAAACTTATTTCGGAAAAAATACGTATCTACGAAACATTGGATAAACCAATTTCAGAGCTTATCCAGCCGTATAAACAAGCAATTATGGAAAAAATGCTGCCAGCTGTCATTTCCAGCTCTGTTCTTTATTTGCAAAACAGTGTGGAACAGATTATGAAAGCCTTCGATATCGATGAAATTGTGACGGCACAGGTAGAATCCTTCTCGGTTGAACGTCTCGAAGAAGTTGTACTGACTATTTCCAAAAGGGAATTTAAAATGATTACCTACTTAGGCGCTCTCCTTGGTGGTATAATCGGGTTCGTACAATCGATTATCATTCTGTTTATTTAATCCCATGAAAACAGGCAAACCGCCTGCTTCATGGGATTTTTTACATATTAAAAGAACAATTGGGCACTTTACAAGTAAAAGGTTCAAAAACGTTAGGGGGATTCGGCATGAGCTTTTTAAAATTTTTTAAGAAATCGATCGATAAAAAGTCATTTGAACAGCTATTAGCAGACAAGGAAAAGCAAGATAGCAGCGAGCAACCGCAAAGCAAAGAAACGATCAAACGCAGCTTGCATGAAAACTTAAAAAAAATTAGAGAAGCATTTGGCAACAGCAGCGACATTGTTACAAGGGAAATAAGAATAGGAAGACAAGGGGAAATCCGCGTCGGGATTATTTATACGGACGGTTTGATTAACAGTGAAGCGAATCATAATTTTGTTATGGAATCGTTAATGTTTGAATTGAGAAGAAATGAAGTGGATCTGAAAGATCTGGCAGGTTTGACGCTGCTCAATTATATAAAAGAAATGGTCTTGACCGTCGGTTCGATTGAAGATGTGCATGATTTCAACGTTATCACGAATGCTGTTCTGTCTGGAAAAGTTGTTTTATTATTCGATGGATACGAACAAGGCTTTGCCGTTGAAATGAAAGGCGGAAAGGAGAGGGGAGTCCAAGAGACAACAACTGAAACAACTATTCGCGGTCCTCGGGAAGGATTTACGGAAAATTTGCGTGTCAATACTTCCCTTATTCGCAGAAAGATAAAAGACCACCGTTTATGGATTGAATCAAAAAAAGTCGGAAAAGTAACAAAAACGGAAGTCAGCATTATGTATATTAAAGGGATTGTGAGAGAAGAAGTGGTGCAGGAGGTCAGAAGCAGAATTGAACAAATTGATATTGATGGAATATTAGAGAGCGGTTATATCGAAGAGCTGATTCAAGATGACTCATACACGCCATTTCCAACTATTTATAATACGGAACGTCCTGATATCGTGGCAGGACATCTTCTCGAAGGCCGCGTAGCCATTTTAGTGGACGGCACTCCTTTCGTTTTAACTGTACCGTCAATTTTTGTGCAATTTCTGCAATCCCCTGAAGATTATTATCAACGCGCAGATATAAGTTCATTAATTCGTTTGCTCCGTTTTTTCGGTTTTTTCACTGCGCTCCTTGCACCGTCTCTTTATGTTGCTGTTACAACTTTTCATCAGGAAATGCTGCCGACACAGCTTTTGATCAGTCTTGCCGCCCAAAGGGAAGGCGTTCCGTTTCCCGCATTTATTGAAGCATTTCTAATGGAAATTATGTTTGAAATTTTAAGGGAAGCAGGACTTCGAATGCCAAGAGCTATCGGACAAGCCGTTTCAATTGTTGGAACATTAGTTGTCGGGACGGCAGCAGTAGACGCGGGAATTGTTTCCGCCGCATTGGTAATTGTTGTAGCATTTACAGCTATCTCAAGTTTTTTGGTCAGCTCGTATGACCTAGCGATCACCGTGCGGATGTTACGATTTGTTTTTATGGGGCTTGCCGCATCTTTCGGTTTGTTCGGAATTATCCTTGGATTGGTGGCGCTAGTTCTTCATTTGAGCAGTCTTCGTTCATTTGGCGTCCCTTATTTAAGTCCAATGGCTCCGTTTACGCTGGCAGATCAAAAGGACGTTTTAATTCGTCTGCCCCGCCGTCTGCTTATTTTTCGACCACGACTTTTTAGTTCACAGCAAAATACGAAAAGAGAGAAATCACTTTTTCAAAACGAAAATCAACGAAAGAAGAAATAGATTACCTAAAGGGGTATTAAATGAATGTGGAACATAATCGGCATTCTTTTCGTTTCTGCATGTATTTTTATAATCGAAGCTCTGCTGCTATTAAAACATAAGCTCTGGAAGGATTTTATTGTGTTTATCATTTTTCTTTTTTTAGGAACAGGATTAAGTATTGCCAGATGCATTAATTTTCCTATTCCAAATCCGATTGAATTGCTCACATGGATCTACCAGCCGCTAAGCGAAGCAGTGAACAAAATATTTCAATAAGAGGTTGGTGAAGGTATGTTAGACAACGGGAAAATAACAGCAAATCAATATAAAATGTTAGTTTTATTATTTACGATTGGAAGTTCAATTCTCGTTGCTCCTACTGCATTAGTGAATGATGCGAAACAGGATGCTTGGATAGCAACCATTTTTACGGTCATCATCTCCATTCTTTTAGTGTTTATGTACATTAAAATATATTCAATTTTTCCAAATATGACTCTTGTAGAAATATGCGAGCTTTTGCTCGGAAAATGGATTGGAAAATTCGCGGTTGCATTATTTCTCATGTATGCTTTTATTTTATCCGGTGCATTGCTCAGGGAAATCGGCGACTTTACAACTACTCATATGATGCCTGATACACCGATCGATGCTATCCATATTGTTTTTATGGGAGTCGTTGTTATGGCAACCCTTTTAGGATTAGAAGTGATTGGACGTTCTTCAGAAATCATTTCATTATGGCTATTCATCCTTTTAACAATCTATTTCATCGCGATTTTGCCTCAAATCAAAATAGGTAACCTGCAACCGATATTGGGTGAAGGAATGAAACCGATTTTATTTGGGTTTTATCATTTTTTTAGTCTGTCGTATTTAGAATTAATCGTTTTTTTAATGATTGCTCCCTTTGTCAATCATCAAAAAGGAGCAGAAAAAGGATTTTTAGTAGGCGTTATAATTGGAGGAATCCTGCTTACATTTGTTGTCATGTTTACCATTCTTGTTTTAGGTGTCGAAAATACAGCCAGACAAATATATCCGAGCTATGCCCTGGCAAGAAAAATTGAAATAGGAAAATTTTTTCAACGCGTAGAGGTTATTATGGCGGGAATTTGGTTTTTATCTATTTTTTATAAGCTAACCATCAGTTTTTATGCTTTTGTTTTAGGTCTCTCTCAACTATTTAAAATAAAAGATTATCGTTCGATTACTCTTCCTATTTCTATGATGCTGATTGTGTATGCGATCGCCTTCCATCCGAACATCGTTCACTTTTTTGAGTTTGTACATAATATTTGGCCTTTGTACTCTTTAACGATCGGGTTTCTTTTTCCTCTCATCCTGTTGGGTACAGCTCTAATGAAAAAACGTCAGCGTCATGTGAGGGGAAATAGATGAATAAGCGGTTGACAAGTCTTTTATTCATATTGGCGTCCATCATGTTGCTGGCAGGCTGCTGGGATCGGAGGGAGTTAAATGACATCGCAATCGTTTCAGCATTAGGAATAGACAAAGTAGATGATGAATTACTTGTAACGATACAAGTGGTCAACCCGGGACAGGTAGCAACTGTAAAACAAGGGGGAATAACAAAAGCTCCTGTTAGAACATTCCAGACGAAAGCGCGTACATTGTCTGAGGCGATGAGAAAAGTGACAACTTTCTCGCCAAGAGCCGTTTATTCAAGTCATCTCCGCATGCTGATTATTGGAGAGGATTTAGCAAAAGAAGGAATGGGGGAAATTGTTGATTATGTAGTAAGGGGGAAAGAATTTCGGACAGATTTTTATCTCTCTATCGCTAAAAACACTAGAGCTGAAAACATTTTAAAAGTACTTAGCCAGCTGGAGACAATTCCTGCACATAGTTTAAGTTCTTCATTAAAGTTATCTGAAAAATCATGGGGGCCTATCGAAACAATAGAAATCAATCAATTTGTCAACGAGTTAGTTTATAAAGGCATTGAACCTCATGTGATAGGTGTAGAAATAATAGGCAATCCTGAAGCTGGAGAAAAAATAGAAAATGTTGAAAAAACAAAAGCTGATGCGTATCTCAAATTTGGCAGTGTAGCTATCATGAGGAAAGATAAGTTAGTTGACTGGTTAACGGAGAAGGAAAGCAATGGTCTCCATTATGCATTAGGAAAAGTGCAAAGAGCAGTCATTAATGTGCCATGCAAAGAGAAGAAGGTGGCAATTGAAACGATCCGAACAAACAGCAAGATTCAAACAAAAGTTGACGGTCATCAGTTTAAAGGCACCGTTCAGTTGCATATAGATGGGTCGGTAGCCGAAGTTCAATGCGAACGAATGGATTTGGAGAAAATAGAAACGATAAACCTTCTGCAGAAAAAAGCTGAGGAAAAGGTTAAAAAAGATATTCTGACAGCTATTCAAGCTTCCCAGAAAAAATATGAAGTAGATATTTTTGGATTTGGAGAAGCCCTTCATCGCAGCCATCCGTCGATTTGGCATAAAGTTAAAAAAGATTGGCATGCTCATTTTAAAGACATACCGGTTCATGTGGATGTTGACGTAAAGCTAAGGAGAATCGGCACAATTAATAACTCTCCTCTTCATGAAATGAAACCGTAGCTTCCCAAACTTCCAAAAAAAATTCCTCCAGGGTGTAAGGGAATTTTAAAACTTTTTTGACAGGCGGCCTTGTCATCCTTTATATTAGCTAAAAGGGCTCGCGGAGCGAGGAGGGATTAGGAGTGTCTAATATTTTATATAATTCCGCGTACGATTTGAAAAAAGCATTAGAACAAAGCAAGGAATATATTCAATTAAAAAAATTGTATGATGATGTCCAACACGATGAATCAGCGAAAAACATTTTCCACAACTTTCGCAGCACTCAATTAAACCTGCATGAAAAACAAGTAACCGGAAAAGAAATTACTGAAGAAGAAATTATTCATGCAGAAAAATGCGTTCAATTAGTACAGCAAAACGGCAAGATTGCTGCATTGTTGAAAGCAGAGGAAAGCATGAATATGCTTTTACAGAGGATAACCAGCATTATTTTGGAGCCGCTTGATGAGCTTTATAAAAAAAGTGAATAGTAAAAGAAATGAATATCAAATCAAGGATTTTATTGAAAAAAATAAAATATTTGGTAGTCTAGAGTGAGATGTACTTTTTGTGCATCTCTTTTTTCATTTTCAAAATTGGAGGGAACAGATCATGAATCAAAGACTCATTTTCCATTTTTTTATTAAAGAAAAAGGAGGTGGCATATTTTATGAGCCATAGTACGCTATCCAGCTTAAAAACGGCATTGCGAGAACAATTAACGCTTTTTCAGAAACAACAAAATGACAGAACTTCTCCAATCGGCCGATTTTATATGAATAACCAAAAAAAGTTTTTGCAATATGTAAGGGAATTGGAACAGCTTTTTAATCAAGAAGATGAAGACATTTTCACAAAAGTTTTTATTGGGGCGACAGTGAAAATTGTATATTTGGAAGAAGAGGATGAAGAAACATATACAATCTGTTTTCCTGAAGAAGCTGATCCTGATCAAGGGAAAATTTCATTTTTATCTCCCATCGGTAATCAGCTGCTGCTTGAAATGAGAGGAAATTCGATTGATTTAGACATACCTGGAGGAAAAACAGCTGTTAAAATTTCTGAAATCCATTATTTAGAAAAATAAATTATGAAAAAATGAAAGGGGAAAAATCCCCTTTCATACTCTTAATTCATTTCCTCTTTCAGCATCGAGCTGTAGGAATTTCTAATAAAATATTACTTGCGAAAACCTTGATTCATTGAGATACTAAAATGTAAGGGTTTACATTACGAGCCTCTGTATATTTCGGGGTGGTTGTCATGAAAGATGAAAAAATTGTCGGCAGTTTCCAATTAATGAAATCATTGAATAAATCTTTAATTCTTAATACAATTCGGACACACGGATCGATTTCAAGATCTGACATTGCGAAAGAAACAAAATTAACACCTCCGACAGTCACAAATATTGTAAATGAATTGTTGGAAGAAGGATTGGTAAAAGAGTGGCAGACCGGATCTTCCAGCGGGGGAAGAAAACCCATTTTGCTGAAAATCAACTCATCAAATTTTTATGTTTTCGGTATTGATATCAGCCCGAGGGAAATCCGATTTGCCATCACGGATTTAAACGCTCAAACACTTTTATATAAAACAATCACGATGAAAGAAGAGATGACGAGTTCACGTTTGTTCCAAATGATTGCTAAACAGCTTTACATTATGATGGATGAAGCTTGTATAGAATTAAAAAAATTTGTAGGAATTGGCATCGGTATTCATGGCAGGATTGACGCAGATGAATGTTCAAGCGGTTTTGCTCCCCAATTGCAGCATCGAAATGTACCGTTAAAAAAAGAGCTTGAAAAAGAATTTCGTCTTCCTGTCAAAATTGAAAATGATGTTCGTGCCATGGCAATAGGCGAAAACTGGTTTGGCAGCGGGGTGGGAATTAGCAATCTTGTATGCATTAAGATCAGTCATGGAGTTGGGGCAGGTTTTATTTTAAATAAGAAGCTGTTTCATGGAACGAACGGACTAGCGGGTGAAATCGGCCATATGTTTATAGAAAGCAGCGGTTTGAAATGTTCGTGTGGGAAAGACGGATGTTTAGAGGCGCTTGTTGGGTCTGAAGGGATTAAACAGCGTACATTAAACAAAATATCGCTTGGGTATAAAACGAAATTAATAGAACGGACAAACGGAATGATAGAAAATGTGAACGGACAACTGATTTATGAGGCTGCATTAGAAGGAGACCTGCTTGCTAAAGACATATTAGAGGAGACTGGCAGGTATTTAGGAATTGCCATCATGAACATTATCCATTTATTCAATCCAGAGCGGATTATTATTGGGGGCGGATTGGCAAAGGCAAAGAATTTTATTTTAACTCCGATTCAAGAAGTGGTTGAACAAAGAGCTTTGACAGAGCAAGCGAAAAAAACAGAAATTGTGTTGTCAAAGCTGGGAGATCAAGCGACGGTCATTGGCGCTGTTGCCCTAGTGCTAAATGAAATGTTTTCTGTTCAATATGAATCGGTGTCATAATGTTTCCCCTTCCTTTAGTACACAAAAGTTCTAATTTGTCTCACAAGGACATATTTTCATAATAGAATTTAACAACAAGAGAAGGGGGACAACACATGCTCTACCGCTTGCTTGCCTTAAATATCGACGGAACGCTCCTCCGTTCAAATGGACGCCTTCAGCATTCTACGAAGGATGCGATAGAATTTGTTCAAAAAAAGGATGTATATATTACTTTGGTGACGAACCGCCATTTTCAATCGGCAAAAAAAGTTGCAAAGGCGCTCAAAATAGACAGCCACTTAATTACTCATGGGGGAGCGTTCATCGGAAACCGTTTAGATGAACCTCTTTATGTGAAGCGAATTTCAGAAGAAAAAACATTTAATATTGTGCAAGTGCTCGAATATTTTAATTGTAATATTCGAATCATTCATGAGCGTTTTTCGATCGGCAACCGGAAAAAAATCTCTTCAAATCTTGTAAGCAAAATGCTATTGAATTCGTCAGATCCGCTTTTTTATCCAATTCAATTTGTAGAATCTCTTGCTGATGCGTTAATTGATGAGCCAGTAGCTGCCCCAAAAATTGATGTATATTTTGATACGAAGGAGGAATTGAAAGAGGCGGAAAAAACGATACTTGATTCTTTTTATGATGTAGATGTGATCGAGGTTCATGACGGAAAAATTGAAATTGTTCCAAAGGGAATATCTAAACTGAATGGCTTGCAGGTACTTGGCAATCATTTAGGCATTAAGCTGGATGAAATGGTCGCAATCGGCGACGGCCTTGACGACTTGGATATGATCCAGCAGGCAGGTTTGGGGGTTGCGATGGGGAATGCTCCGTTTGAAGTAAAACGGGCAGCAGACTGGATCACGAGGTCGAATGATGAACAAGGCGTTTCATATATGGTAAAAGAGCATTTCCGAAAACAATACCCAATTAAATTTTTAAATAAAATTAAAAACAGATAAAAAACATCCGCTTCTTAGGATGTTTTTTTCGTATTGACTGAAAAAATCCCCTTTAGTACACTATAAGGAGTTTTATTCTATTCGACAAGGTGATCACATGCGCATTCAAATCAGCGGCATAAATGATGAACGTTTTATGCGGCCTCTTCAGTTAATATCTAATTTGTTTTTTGAAGAAGCCGAAATTTTTTTAAAACCTTCTGAACATGATATCGAAGCATTATTCAATTTCGAATTCAGACAAAGTGATTTTCGGTTGGCTTGCGAGCTAAAAGCAGAAGGAAAAACGTATGAAGCTTTTTTAGAAAAAAGCTTTACCGCAACAGATGAAAAAGAACAATTCAAACAAATGAAGCAGGCGGTATTGAATGTTTATGTAACAGCTCTTCAACAGTATACGGGAATTACACAAAAATGGGGGATTTTAACAGGTGTCCGACCCACTAAGCTTTTTCATAAAAAGAAGCTTGAAGGAAGAAAAAATGAAGAAATTTATAAACAATTAAAAGAAGATTTGCTCGTATCAAATGAAAAAATTCGCATCATGGAACAAATTGTAGAAAAACAATTAACTGTTGTTCCTGATCTTTACAATTTGACAAAAGAAGTAAGCATTTATATCGGCATTCCTTTTTGCCCGACAAAATGTGCATATTGTACTTTTCCTGCCTATGCTATTGGCGGCAAGCAAGGAAAAGTTGATTCTTTTCTCGGCGGTCTGCATTATGAAATGAGAATGATCGGCGAATGGCTAAAAGAACGAGGCATCAATATTACGACCGTTTATTACGGCGGAGGGACACCGACAAGCATTACGGCAGAAGAAATGGATATGCTTTATGAAGAAATGTATACATCTTTTCCAAATGTTGATCGTATTCGGGAAATCACAGTAGAAGCCGGCAGGCCGGATACAATTACAAGAGAGAAGCTGAATGTTTTAAAAAAATGGAACATAGACAGAATCAGCATTAATCCTCAATCATATATACAGGAAACATTGAAAGCAATCGGAAGACATCATACAGTTGAGGAGACGATTGAAAAATTTCATTTAGCTAGGGAAATGGGCATCAACAACATCAACATGGATTTAATTATTGGACTGCCGGGGGAAGGGTTAAAAGAATTTGAGTTCACCCTTGAGGAGACAGCCAAATTGATGCCTGAATCATTGACTGTCCACACGCTTTCCTTTAAGCGGGCATCGGAAATGACAAAAAACAAAGAAAAATATAAAGTAGCTGAACGAAGCGAAGTAGAAAAAATGATGAATAAAGCGGTTGAATGGACAAAGGCAAATCATTATGAGCCTTATTATTTGTACCGTCAAAAAAATATTTTAGGAAATTTAGAAAATGTCGGATATTCCCGGAAGGGTTATGAGAGTATATACAATATAATCATCATGGAAGAAATGCAAACGATTATCGGATTAGGCTGCGGGGCATCAAGCAAATTGATCGACCCGGTTTCCCGGGAAATCACTCATTTCGCCAATCCGAAAGATCCGAAATCGTATAACGATGGCTTTAAACATTATACAAACGAAAAAATCAAATTGCTAAACGCTCTTTATGGCGAAAATTGATAATTTTACGCTCCACAACGTATCGGGTCGTGTTGAAAGGAGGGCCCGATAGAAAACAGGAGCTTGGGAACGTCGAAAATGGAGAACGATTCCCGTATTTCCCTAAAAACACTTTAGAACAAATTTTAATAGATGAGATCGCGAGACTTAATCATAAAAGCGATTGCGCCATTAGCCTGCAACAAACGTAGCCGGCAGACTTCAGACAAAACATACAAAAGCAAGTAGAGAAATACGAGCTCCTTCTCTACTTGCTTTTATTTTTAGACTTCTTGGACAGCCTCTGATAAATCTGTTTCATCATGTTAGCTTTAAATTAATGGGATGATATTGAAGGGGGCTCTGTGAACAAAATGGGAGATAATAAGATGTTCATCATAATTGGAATAGTCGGTCTTTTAGCTATTACTTTTTCAAATTTAGTTCTTAAACATGATGTCGTCGCGACCATTATTAGCATTGTTGTGATCGGGATTTTAGTGAGCTCCAGAACCAAAATCATCGGCAGTTTTGGAAAGAAAAATGCCCCCCACAAAATGCAGGGGACTAGGAAAAAACTGATTTTAGATGCCCACTACAATTTTTCCACACGGGTAAATGGCTAAAAAGCGTCATATCCATTTAGATATTTTAAATTAGCCTCATAAAATTTGGGGAGCAGGATGAATATAGCGGGCGGCTTATGCCGCGCAGTATTTTTGTTGTGAAAGACTTCCCCTGTCATTGTTTTGTGGACTGTCAATCCTGTTAAGTTTTAGCGATGAAATAAAACAAGCCGGCCAGAAGAAGTAACTAAGCGATGCGCGGTATTTAAACATTGATGCTCCTTCAATATTTCTGAACCGATTTCTTTTGCCTCTTGTTCTGAATTTGCTTCAAACTTTTCATTTAAAAGCAGTTCTCCTTTGTTTGTAAACGCAGTTAAAAAATATGTCGGCATTTCAAACATCCTCCCTTTTTTAAAAAATATATTTCTTTTTCCTGAAAAAAAATCCTTTCAGCTTTTTTTAAAAAATTTTTTGGCAGGGGCCCGGGTACCGGGATGTATTTTTTCACATTAAAATGATATAATATGGAAAAGCAAACGTACGTTCCGGAAACGAGTGAAAAGAGGGAGACTATGACTCGCCGCATAACATTTATACATACGGCAGATTTGCATTTAGATAGTCCGTTCACAGGGCTTGAGCATTTGCCGGAAAGCATCTTTAAAAGAATTCAAGAAAGTACTTTTACGGCATTTGAACGTGTAATTGAACTGGCGGCAAAAGAAAAAGTCGATTTTATACTGATCGCAGGAGATTTGTATGATGACGAAGACCGCAGTTTGAAAGCCCAGTTGAGATTAAAGAAACAGTTTGAACGGCTCAATGAAGAAGGCATCCAAGTTTTTATTATTTTTGGAAATCATGATCATACAGGAGGTAATTGGGTTCATATTCAATGGCCTGAAAACGTTCATATTTTTTCCGATCGTGATGTAGAATGTATACCGTTTGTCCGCGACGGAAAGGTTTTAGCCAACATTTACGGCTACAGCTATCCGACTCGTTCGGTTACAGAAAATATTGTCTATAAATTTCAAAAAAGAAGCGAAGCACCGCTTCATATCGGTCTTCTTCACGGCACCGCATCAGGGACGGAAGGACATGAGCCGTATTGTCCTTTTACGATTCAAAATTTATTGGAAAAAGATTTTGATTATTGGGCTTTAGGACATATACATAAACGGCAAATTTTACATCGTTCCGACCCTCCGATTATTTATCCGGGAAATATTCAAGGCCGCCATAAAAAAGAAACGGGAGAAAAGGGAGTGTATCTTGTAGAATTAGCAGAAGGCGGGAAAAGCGCGTACCGATTTGTGCCGGTATTTGACATACTTTGGAATGAAATCAAGCTCTCTGTAAATGAAATAGCTGCTGTTAGCGAGCTATATGATCATATTCGAGCGGTAAAGGAACAGCAGAGACGAAATGGCTCGGCTCTTTTGACAATTATGCTAGATGGAGCTTCATCATTGTTTTGGGATCTTATGGATCAGGATCATTTGGATGAGCTTGCGCAAATATTGAATGAAGAGGAAGAAGGAAAGAACGAATTCGTTTGGATTGTTTCCATTCAACATCAAATCGTGCCGAGCGACGACTTTTTCTCCTCCTCTTACATTTCGAAAGATTTTGAACAAATTTTGGATCATTTTCATCAATTTGACGAAGCGATGGAGCCTTTATATAAAAATCGTTTATTTCGGCGTTTCTTTCAATCTTTCACAGAAAATGAAAAAGAAGAATTGATAAAAGAAGCGAAAACAATGATTTATTATGAGCTGTTTAAGCAAGAATGGAAGCGGTCGTAAAAAAGGTGATAAGATGAAAATAAAAGAACTGCATATTTATGGCTACGGAAAATTTGCAGATAAAAAAATTTCATTTTCGGATCATGGCATACAAGTCATTTACGGTTTAAATGAAGCCGGAAAATCGACGCTGATGTCTTTTATCCATAGCATGCTGTTCGGATTTCCCGTTAAACAGCATCCGGATAAACGGTTCGAACCGAAAGCGGGCGGAAAATACGGCGGGGCATTAATCATCGAATGTGAAATTTACGGAACAGTAAAAGTGGAACGCGTAAAAGGGAGAGCCGCAGCGGGGGATGTAACTCTTTATTTCCAGGATGGACGGACAGGAGGGGATAAAGAGCTGGCTGAAATTTTAAAAGGAACCGACAGACCAACATATCAAGCGATTTTTTCCTTTGATTTATTCGGGCTGCAAAAAGTGTATGAGCTGAATCGTGAGAAGCTGGGAAAATATTTATTTTTAACAAGTGTATTCGGGTCTGATCAGTTATATCGTTTAGAGGAGAAACTGCAGAGAGAGCAGGAGGATTTGTTTAAACCGAACGGACGAAAACCGTTGCTGAACAGATCGTTAAATGAACTGATGGAGGACTTTGCAGAACTGCAACATGCAAAAGAACAGCAGCGCGCTTACAATTTTTTGATCAAAGAAAGGGACAGCTTAGAGAAGCAGCTGAAGGACTGCCAGAACGAGAAGGTGACGCTGAAAACAGAACAGAAAAAAGTGGAAAAACAAATAGCAGTTCTTCCCCTTTTGGAAAGACGGAAAGAATGCTTGCAGCTGTTAAAAGATTTTCCTGACGGCATTCAATTCCCGGAGGACGGGCTTGTGCGGTTGGAAAAGCTTTCGGCAAGAAGAGACGAAGTTTTAGAACAGCTGGGAAGGGTGCAGGAAAAAGAAAAGGGGATCGAGGATTCCTTATCAGCCTTGAAGATCGACGGCCGTCCAGCTGACGAGACAATATTTGAGGAATTAAAAAGCCAATTTCCCCTCATCCAAAAACAATTAGAAGAACAAAAACTTTTCATTGTTCAACAACAAATGCTGGAAGGACAGATTCATGAGGAGATCATCTATATTTTCGGCCATCAAGATGAAAATGCTATAAAAAAAATCGACACATCTGTTCGCATGAAGGAAAAAATAAAGGATGCTGCGAAGAAATATGAACAATTATTTCAAAGAAAAAAGCTTCTCGATGAACAATATGAGCGTGCCCAATATTCGCTGGAAGAATGTGAGCGCCGCATAAAAGAATACGAATCTTTTCTGCTTGATCCATCTGAAAGGGAAAGATTAATAGAGGAGCAGTCAGCCATAGAACAAGAAATGGCGCAAACGGCCGACAAACATTATTTAAAAGAGCAGATTGCCCAGTTAAAAGCAAAAATCAATGAAAGAGAAAAAAAGAATCGGGAAAAATTAAAAAAATGGAAAATTCTCACTGTATCTTTGCTATCTGTTTTTGCGTTTGCCATTGTTCTTTCGTTTGTTTATAAGAATTGGCTGTTTTTAACAGCGT
The DNA here is from genome assembly GCF_038008865.1 of Aeribacillus sp. FSL K6-8394. Taxonomy (NCBI): domain Bacteria; kingdom Bacillati; phylum Bacillota; class Bacilli; order Caryophanales; family Bacillaceae; genus Aeribacillus; species Aeribacillus sp. FSL K6-8394. The sequence goes on along the minus strand of NZ_JBBPAA010000001.1, from coordinate 1,902,937 downwards.
TTCTTCCTTTCATCATTGTTTTCTTTTTCTTCCGTCCACAGGATGATGAGCTGTTAAAGCATTTACAAAATGAGCATGGACAGCTTGTGAAAAAACTTGATAAACAAAATGATTCCCGAATCTTGGAAAGAACGTTGCGTTTGAAGCATATTAAGGAAATATTATGGAAGGATCAGCAAGTCCGCCAAAAAATTGAGATCGAAAAGATGAATTATAAAGGAAAAGAACAAGCTTATGAACGGATTCTTTCGTTATATGACGAATGGGAACATGAAAAGTATCAATTGCAACATTTAATTTTCCCGTTTTATGAACATTTTCATCTTCCGAAAGAAGCCGAAGGATCACAATTGCTTGAGCAGTTTGAACGCATCGCAAGCTGTCAAAAGCTGATAAGAGAAAAAAGAATGTTAGAGGAAAAAGTTCGTTTGTATGAAGAAAACTTAAATCAGTTTAGAAAAAAGTTTGAGCCTTTGTGTGAATATTATAACATTCGTGCAGACTCAATTGAGAAACGCTATTCAGAACTGAGAAGAATAATGGAAGAAAATATAAAGAAACGATCGCAAAAAGAGGCATTGATGAAGCAGCTAAAAGAGGTTCAAGAGGAAAAAACAAAATTTCGTTTGACCTTTCAAAGCATTGAAAGAGAATTAGAGAAGCTGTTTCAGTCAGCCGGAGCAGCAAGCGAGGAAGAATATAGAAAAATAGGAATGCTCAAAAAAGAGAAAGAAAAAATCGAAACCGAATTAAACTGGATTGAAGGGCAGCTGCGAACGAAAGGATTATTGACATCAAGCGATATGAACGATTATCAAAATGAGAGGGCTTTGAAAGAGCGAGAAACATTTCTTGAGGAAAAAGAAGAAGAACTCGAAAAAATGGAGGATTCTATCCGGAAGAAATTAGCGGAAACAGAAATAGAGATTAGAAAAATAGAACTATCAGGTCTATATTCTGAGTTGAAATATTCGTTTGAAATGAAGCGTTCTGCAGCAAAAAAGCTTGCGAAAAAATGGGCGGCAATGGCAGTGGCAAGAGAGATGCTGAAACATACGACGAATTATGTTCGAAATGAAAAAATGCCGAAGTTGTTGCATAAAATGGAATATTTTTTCCGAATAGCAACGTCTGGGGAATACGAAAACATTTATCTGGCGGAGGGTTCGCCTTCTTTCTCAGTGAAAAGGAAAGACGGGCTTGTTTTTACGGCTGAAGAACTGAGTCAAGGAACAGCTGAACAACTGTACACGGCGATCCGGTTTGCGCTGGCAGAAAGCATGCAAAAGAGAATTCATCTTCCATTAATGATCGATGACAGCTTTGTGAATTTTGATCATTTGCGCATAAAAAATATTGTGAGTATCATGAGACAGCTGTCGGATCATCATCAAATGCTGCTGTTTACTTGCCATCAGCATATATTATCTTACTTTCAAGACGAAGAAATCATTTACTTATAAAATATATTTGTCAGACCGTCGCACATTTGGTTCGTATGCTATACTATAAGTTACGAGGCGGAAAGTGGAAGGAGAATACGATGGCTAAAGGAATTATTCATTACAATGTTGGGGAGCAGGTAGATCTTTTTTTGCTGATAAAATCAGTAACAAAAGGTATTGCAAGCAATGGAAAACCTTTTTTAACGTTAATTTTGCAAGACCGTTCCGGGGAAATTGAAGCAAAACTATGGGATGTGAGCAAAGAAGATGAAGAAAATTATCTGCCTCAACAGATTGTTAAAATATTTGGCGATATCCATCATTACAGGGGAAGAAATCAACTGAAAATCCGCAACATCCGATTGGCAGAGCCGCATGAAAATTTAAATGTACAGGATTTTGTAGAAAGAGCGCCATTATCTCAAGAAGAAATGGTTGAAAAAATTACGAAATACATATTTGAAATGAAAAATCCAAACATTCAACGGATAACAAGATTCTTGATGAACAAGCATCAAAGCGCTTTTCTCTTATATCCGGCGGCGACGAAAAACCATCATGAATATGTATCAGGCCTTGCCTATCATGTTGTTTCCATGCTTGATCTTGCCAAAGCGATTGCTGACTTTTATCCGAGTTTAGACAAGGATTTATTATATGCCGGGGTCATACTTCATGATCTTGGCAAAGTAATTGAACTGTCGGGCCCCATTTCCACTTCTTATACAGTTGAAGGGAATTTGCTTGGGCATATTTCCATCATGGTAAACGAAATTGGAGAAGCTGCGAAGGAACTTGGGATTTCCGGCGAAGAGGTCGTCATTTTGCAGCATATGGTATTGAGCCATCACGGGAAACCGGAATGGGGAAGTCCGAAAATGCCGATGGTTAAGGAAGCGGAAATTCTCCATCATATTGATAATATCGATGCAAAAATGAACATGCTGGACCGGGCGCTTGAACGAGTCAAGCCGGGAGAATTTACGGAACGGATTTTCGCTCTGGACAATCGCTCATTCTATAAACCGTCATTTCATCGATAGAGAATCATAATATAGAGCCCCTTGCATAAAATGAAATAAAAAAGCTTGTCTATGCAAGGAGGAGATGGAATGACGTTTCTGCCGTGGTGGGTATATTTATGTATTGTTGGAATTATTTTTAGTGCATATATGGCATATAAAACAGCTAAAAAAGACAAAGAAATAGAAGAAATTTTTATTGAGCGGGAAGGAAATGTATATATCGAAAGAATGAAAAAAGAAAAAGAAAAGCGAGCGAAAGAAAAGATGACATCTGCAAATTAGAAACAAAATTGTGTCAGCTTTTCTACTATGCTTTCAATTTCCTCTATCCGACCAGCGGGAGCGCGACGATTTTCGGAAAAACATCATCAAACAGTCAAAAGACATCAGACAAAACGTGAGCTGCTTTAATCCGGATAAAAAGATCCATTGTCAACCCGGCAAAGCTGGTGCAGGTTGATAAAAAAACATTTATATACGCTCACATGTTTTGAATGCTAAAAAGGGGGACGAAGCTTTGCTTTTAGTCCCCCTTTCTTCTATATGCCATATGTTAATTTTGGGTTTCAAACAAATCTTTTAGATCTTTGTCGTTTACTTTTACATCTGCGTTTTTAATTGCTTTGTCAATAGCTTCCTGCATCAATGACGGATCAGATATTTTCTGTTTTTTGACATCTTCTTTCAGGCTGTCTTTCATTTCTTCGAATGGTTTTACCGTCTGAGTGATTTTAATAATGTGGTAACCGTATTCTGTTTTAACAGGATCGCTGATTTCTCCTTCTTTTAATTTAAATGCCACATTTTCAAATTCTTTCACCATCTGGCCTTTGCCAAACCATCCAAGATCTCCGCCGTTGGAGGCAGATCCGTCGATCGAATATTCTTTTGCCAAATCCTCAAATTTTTCGCCTTTATTAAGTTTTTCTTTTACTTCTTTCGCTGTTTTTTCATCTTCCACTAAAATGTGGCTGGCGCGTACTTTTCCTTTCAATGAATCATAATATTCTTTTAAATCTTTATCTGTAATTTTAATATTCGCTTCTGTTGCCTTCTTGCGGAGCAAGTCGACCTTCACGATTTGTCTCAAAACCTTGTCTCCGTATTGTTGAGCAATTAAATCGTACTGGGAGCCGTACTGCTGTTTCATTTTTTCGAGCTCTTCATCAATTTCTTTGTCGGAGACTTTAAATTTTTCGCTTAATACTTTTTCATGCACAAGTTCTTGTAAAACATCTTTACCAAAACGGTTTTTCAATGCTTCATAAAATTCGTCCTTCGTAATATCTCCGGCTTTTGTTTCAACGACCGCATCATTTGCACCGTTTGAACATGCATTCAAAGCGAATAAGCTGGCCGTTGCGATAACCGCTAATGCAAATTTTTTCATACTTTACAACTCCTACCTTTTTATGTCTATCTAAAACAAATATACTCACATTTTGACATGAAACTATATGATTTGCAACTGTTTGTCCAAGTAATGGAAAAATCGTTTCGAATTTGGGTTAAGAAAATTCCAGTAAGAAGGACAAATGCCTATGCGAAAAAAAGAACAGTGCATACGATAAAGTAAAGACACAAAAAGGGGGTGTCGTGATGAGCGGAGGAGGCTTTGCGTTAATCGTTGTATTGTTCATCTTACTAATTATTGTTGGTGCAGCTTGGATCTATTAATGGTTTCAAAAAAGTCGGCAGAAGAGGTTTTCTGCCGGCTTTTTTAATGAAGTAAAAAAACTTTTAAGTAAAGGAAATTTCTATGTATGATGAAATTAGTAAAATGGTAATTAAGACATTAATGGTGCGGAATACGTTTGACTGTTTTTCTTCAGGGAGTTCACGAAGGGAACAAAGAGCAGTTGTCAGTTTGTTTATATAAAATAGAATGAAGACGGCAAAAATGATAAAATATAATAGCATTTGAAATCCCCCCTTCCATTTATACCTATTACAATATCAAAATAATGACAAAAAAGATAGGCTTATGGTAAATTTTTGGGGAGTTTTCAGCCCCCATTATGAACCGAAGAAAGATGTGATGGAATGAAAGATTTAGAAAGAAGACTGGAAACTCTAGAATATTATATGTCTTTGTTTATGAAAATGATGAATATTGAAATGTATCCTTTCTACAAGCTCGTGATGGAAAAAGGGCTTATGAAGGAGGAAATAGAAGAGGTTTTTCGCATATGCGATGAATTAGCAAAGGAGCATAAGGAGCAAAAAGCGCAAGGATTTGTATATTTTGAAAATCTCCTTACGCTTTTTGCCGGACAGCTGACGCCAAAGCTGGATGTCAATGAAACGATCGATGCCCTTTATTTACAAGGGCTGTATACTGAATTAATGAAAGACTTAAAACGAACTATTGATTCACTGTAGTTTTTAAATAAGAATGTTCCTCCACATCTTTCTTTTTCTTGATTTTTCCGTCTTCAATGACAAAGTCATTTTCGATATTATTGAATGAGCGTTCAAAAATTGTCATGAAATCGTCTCCGTAAATGTTTCGGATAATTGCTGTAATTTCGATCATTTCAGGAAATTTTCCGTATAGATTTTGCAGCGGAAGCGCGCCTTTCAGAACGGTGTTTTTGGATGGATCATAATCTTCAAGAAGCTTATGCAGCACTTCCTCTCCTTTTTCTGTTAATTGTATGTAAGTATTTCTTTTATCATTTTCTTTTTTGGAAAATTTTAAATAACCGCGTTCTTCTAATTTTTTCGAAAAGTTGAATGCCGTCGATACGTGCATGACCCCAAATTTTGCGATTTCTGAGATCGAGGCTCCTTTTAAATGATAGGCGATCCATAATATATGATGTTCATTGATGTTTAAATCATATGGTTTAATCCAGCGCTGCCAATCCTTTTCAATGGATTTCCAAAGCGCTTTGCTTAGCTGAGCGACACGCTGGCTGAACAGAAGGGCATCTTTTATCGTATAGCTGTCGAGCGATCTCTTCAATTTTTCCACCTACTTTGTATAATACTAACATTTTTAATATCTTCTATTATGCCAATAAAATAAAGATTTATAAAGATGTAATTTACGAAATTTTTAAATAAATAGTGAAACACTAAAAATAGTACACATAGAAGCGGTAATAAATTTTGCGAAGAATGATGAGAACGATCAAGATTTTCTATACTGTAACAATTTTTCATGATTATAAATTATAGCAAAAAAGAATTGACACCCTGCCAATTCTTTGACATGCTTAATATTTTTAATTGTAAAAGGCTTCCGCAAACTTGAAGCGTCAGTTTCTTTCTTTTTTGATTTGATCTTCTAGCTCTGTTAATTTATCTTTAATCTCTTTTACATGCAGCTCCAAATTTTTTTTATTCGGATCAATTTCCAACTGCCATGCTTGAATGGACCGATTGACATCTGCAGCGACTTCTTTAGCAATTTGCAAGCCTTCTTTCGCTGATTGTGCGATTTGCTTTTTTAACGATTTCCCATCAGATTTCAAGTCTCCAAATATGTTTTCAAGCTTATGCAAATTGCATCTTGTCTTTTTTAAAACATTGCCGTTCCTCGCTTGAGCCGTAATCAGTGCAGCTGCTCCGGCAACAACACCGCCGACGAAAAATCCATATAGAAAAGATTTGCCTTTTGACATTTTTACCACTCCTATAGTTCCTTGTTTTCAAAATCCGTCAATAAAAACATATCCTTAGTTGAAGATGCATAAACTAAAAGTAAGGGAGGGAAATTATGGCGGGTGTTATTTTTTTATTTTTTATCATTAGCATGTTGTTTCTTGTAGGAGCTTTTTATAATTTGAAGTTAGCCAATTCTGCGAGTTCATATCCTCCAAAACATCTTCTGAAAAAGAGGGCGTCAGTTTTAGCGATTGGCGGATTAACGTCACTTTTAATAGCTTTTCTTCTTTATTATATACAATAATAAAACCCGATCATAGATCGGGTCAATCTGTTTTATTTATTTTCTGATAGAACGTTAGAACGTTTAAGAATGCTTTCAACAATGGGATAAATAATCACCATTGCAATTGTATTGATAACTGTTGCCGGCAATACAACCGCAAGGAACAAGGCAGTAAATCCGGCGCCTCCTGGGAGACCTACAAGTAAGAGCGCTGCTAAAAGAAACACTGTGCCGGAAATTAATGTTCCTATGACTGTTAAAATTCCCGCCCTTGCTATTGCTTGTTTGAGTGGTTTTAAGGCTAGAAATAGAAAATATATTAAAAATGCCGTCAAAATTTTATCAATAATATTCGGAACGAGTCCGCCGGGAAAACTGGTTGTCAATCCGGATAATATGCCAGTTGCAATGCCCAGCAGACCGGCGTTTGTCATCCCAGGAAACAAGAAAATTCCTAAAAACATCATCAACAGCATCATATCCGGCTTCATCCCGTTAAATATGGGCGGCACAATCGCATGAAGAGCAACGCCGATGGCGACAAATAAAGATAAAATGACTAATTCTTTCGTTCTCATCTCTAAACTCTCCTCTTCTGTTCTCATCTTTAATAAACTTTCCACTATTATAGCGTATGATCGTTAAAGTTAGGATAGGCTTTTAATGTTTTTTTCTGAATTCTTTCATAAACTGGGCGAGCTTTTCACATGCTTCAATCGTTACCGCATTATAAATGGATGCACGGCAGCCACCGACAGAACGATGACCGGATAGACCTATTAATCGATTTTCTTTTGCCTCTTGAACAAACGCTTTTGTCAATTCATCAGACGGTAGCGTAAATGTTACGTTCATGAATGAGCGGCTTTCTTTTTCTGCATGTCCTTTGTAAAAGCCATCGCTTTCGTCTATAGCGTTATATAATATTTGAGCTTTTTGTTTGTTTCTGCGTTCAATTTCAGCTACTCCGCCTTGTTCTTTTACCCATTCCAACACTAGAGAAAGCATGTAAATGGCAAAGGTCGGTGGAGTGTTATATAAAGAGTTTTTGCTTGCATGTGTTTGATAGCTCAAAATAGTTGGTACATTTTTATTTGCTTTTTCAATTAGATCTTTTTTAATGATGACAACAGTGACTCCGGAAGGTCCTAGATTTTTTTGCGCCCCTGCGTAAATGAGATCGAACTGTTCGATATTCAGCTCTCTGCTCAAAATATCGCTGGACATATCCGCAATCAGCGGTGCATTCGTGCTTGGGAACTCATGCCACTCTGTCCCAAAAATTGTGTTGTTTGACGTAATATGCAAATACGCAGCATTTTGGAGCGAATTTGCCTCGAATTGTTTTGGGATGTGTGTGTAATTTGACTCTTTGCTTGATGCCAACACATTTGTTTCACCAAATTTTTTTGCTTCGCTTAACGCTTTTTCAGACCATGCTCCGCTTAAAATATAATAGGCGATATTTTCATTATTCAAAAAATTCATCGGGATCATGGCAAATTGCAGACTTGCCCCGCCTTGTAAAAATAACACATCATACGAATCAGGGATATTAAGCAATTCTTTCAATAAGCTCTTGGCATTATTGTGAACCTCATCATACGCCTGGCTCCGATGGCTCAGCTCCATGACGGACATGCCTGTATGATTGAAATTCAACAGCTCGCCTTGAGCTTTTTGTAATACTTCGACTGGTATAGCTGCTGGTCCTGCATTAAAATTGTATACTCGATCCACGATTCGTCCTCCTTTTAACACATTTATAAAAACATCCTATCATGAAAAAAGGAGAGGGGAAATAAAAAATTTTGTGTCGGTTAGAAAACAGTAAGGATCCTGTTGTTAGGATCCTTTAGCCGTTTATTTTTTATTGCAATCCGCCTTTTATTGTTTCAGCAAGCTGTGCAAGATCTTCTGGAGTATAATCATTTTGATGGGATTTCCATACTATGCCTAAACCATCTTCTTTTCCGTGTCGAGGAATTATGTGCATATGGTAATGAAACACTGTTTGACCGGCTTCTTCGCCATTGTTATTGATTAAATTTAATCCTTTTGGATTCAATTGTTTTTTTACCGCCTTTGCGACCTTCGTAACAGCTTCAAAAAAGTTTCTTGAGATGTCAGGTGTGAGCTCGAAAACGTTTTCTTTATGTACTTTTGGGATGACGAGTGTATGTCCTTTCGTTACCTGCATAATATCCATAAAAGCTAAAACGTGTTCATCCTCGTATACTTTTGCACAAGGAATTTCTCCGTTAATAATTTTACAAAAAATGCAATCGCTCATAATGACACTCCCCGCAATTTTTTTCTTTATTTTACCACGTGTTGAAAATGAAAGAAAACATAAAAAGGAACGAACATAAGTCCGTTCCTTTGAAGAGGGGTTTCAATGCACATGTTAAAAAAGCGATTTAAAAGTGTCTTTCGTCAACACCCCATTTTCAAATAATGAATGGTATTCCTTTTTGACACTTTAAACTTTTGTTAGAACACGACATGAAAAAATTTTAATGACAAACATCTGTTTAAGTGTGTTGTCACCCTCTTCAGTCAATAGCATACCCACTAATTTATTTTTTATGTTGTGTAAAATAAAAAAATTGAGCGTTTTTTGATGATAAATATGAAAAGGCATTTAACGCCTCGGGAAGCTCTCAGCATTGTCAAGAATTTTTTTCAAAATTGGCGGCATAAGCAAAAAGCGTTAAGTCAAAAAAACGCTCGCTCTTAAAAAAACAATCCGGCTCCGTAAGGGAAATTTGGCTTTGTGAAATGTTTTTAGCATTCGCAGCCATCTGCCAAAACAGGTTGCTTGGAAAATGAACGCTTTTTCTCACGGTCCAAATGAAAAAGAGCTTCCTGTTGAAAATAAATTAGGACGCTTCCTTAAATGCCATAAAGTTTATTCAAACCGTCCATAAAAAACAGATGTCCAAGAAGATTCTTCCGTTCCATTCCTTTATCGTGCCAAAAACTTTCCCGAAAAGTACATATAAACAAAAATATATGCAAATAACGCATTGATTGCCAGCTGGACGCCGACAAATAAAATATTCGTTTGCGTTAATAAAACAATGGTAAGAATGGCTAGCTCAATGAAAAGAATGGTAAAAAGAAGGCGTAAAAAGCTTTTTTTCTTTACATTTTGTGGAACTGGATATAAGTCAGCGATAAAAAGAGCATCATAATGCTTGTATAAGCTCGTTAATTGAATTCCGGTTAGGAAGAGAACAGCTGCCGGCAAAATGATGCAAGATACAAGTGACAAAGGCAAAAAGATGCTGACAATAACGCCGATCATCAATAAGCGGATAAACAATCCGAAATAATCTCCTGAACGAATGAAGGATCTGGAAAACATATATAAAAATACATTTGATTGCTTGTAAGGGATGAAAGACAAAATCCAGTCCATCCATTTCCGTCTTTTTGCTTCAGCCTTCAGTTTCGGCACATCAGTAAACATATTGGCCAATCTATAAAATGATTGCAATTTGCGATTTTCCTGCAAAATTAAAAATTCCCACTGCAGCGTTTTGTTCCTCGTTATCTTGAAGAAATAAATGGTTACCAATGCCATCATGCCGTAAATAAACAGGGACAGCATGCTTTCCTTAACAGCCAAATAAATTACCGTGAAATTGACAGCATATCGGACAAACTTATCCATTATCTGGGATAACCGCTCCGGAAAATGCGTCATTTTCCATTGAATCCACAAATTCCAATATTTAATAACCGTAAGCTGGAAGATAAGGAATAAATAGTTGATGCCTTCACCTTCACCGCTTTGAAAATATAAAGGTGCAAGAATGATTAGGCATACGATCATTTGGCCAGTCTGAAGGATATAGCTGTATATAAAAGCACGCTGAAAATAATGGTTTAATCCTTTTTCCATAGGCAGTAAAAAGATGATGTCAGGTTCTTTTAACAACGTGCGCACTTGCGAAAAAGTTACCGTTAATGCTAACAAGAGTGCCATTAAGAATGCTGATGGAAAATGAGGTGGGAGTTGGTCAAGCCATTGCTGATACGCATAGGCTCCTCCGCCTAATAAAAACATAATCACTAAAAGCAGATGATCGTTCAGCATATAACGCAAGTATGTTTGTGTTTCTTTTATATGTGCTGCCAAACGGGCAGGCCAAATATCATTGATTGATCTCATCGTCTTGCTCCTTTGTCAGCCGAATATAAAGATCGTCCAATGTTGCACCAGGCATATTGAATTGCTCCTGCAGATCAAGTTTAGTTCCTTGAGCCCGGACGGTTCCGTTGTGCAAAATCACAAAAGTGTCACAAAACCGTTCTGCATTTGCTAAAATGTGGGTTGACATTAAAATGCCAGCACCTTGTTTTTTCGCCTGATTCATGAGATCAAGCAGGGCGTGAATGGCTAACGGATCCAGCCCGACAAACGGTTCATCAATTATGTAAAGGGATGGCTGAACTAAAAAAGCGCACATAATCATGACCTTTTGTTTCATCCCTTTAGAAAAATGTGCCGGAAACCATTTCAACTGCTTTTCCATTCGAAATGTTTTTAAAAGAGGATCGAGCCGCTCGTTAAATGTCTCTTCACTGATCCCGTGCGCCATAGCCATCAATTGCAAATGCTCAAATAACGTCATTTCTTCGTATAAAATAGGGGTTTCAGGAACAAAACTAAATTGCTTTCGATATTGCACCGGATCTTCCTGAAATGTTTTGCCGTTAATTTTAATAGTCCCGTCACTTGGCTCCATCAAACCGATGATATGCTTGATCGTTGTGCTTTTCCCCGCACCGTTTAATCCAATTAAACCGACCATTTCATTTTCGTTTACAGTGAATGAAACATTTTTTAAAACAGGCTTATTTGTGTACCCGCCGGTAATCTGATCTACTGATAATAAAGTCATATTTTCCGCCTCTCCCCTTTATTTTTTTAAAATTAAATGAGGCTTGATGTATTTAGCCGTTTCAACGATTTTTGCATGTTTTGATCCATTCTTCTCTCTTTCCATTTTAAATCATTCCTTCTCATCTTTTACAATATAATATTTCTTTACTCGGGGTGGAGAAGGAAAAATGAGTTTATCGCTCATCCCTAAAGCTTTTTTAAAGTGGTTAGCAAAAGCTTCGTTTTGATCCCATTTGTTAAAATCTTGTTCTGTCTCCCATAAAGTGAAAATGATATAAGTGTTTTTGAAAAGAGGGCGGAGAACTCTTAAGGCAACAAAGCCCGAATGGCTTTCAATGAATCGAGATAGCTCTTTAAATTGCTGTTCAAATAGAGGTTTTCCTTCATCTGTAACAGATATATAGGTAAACACGGCAAACCCTCCATCGCTGCAGATACTTCCTCTTTTATCAATAATTTCATATTTTTTGGGTTCTTTAAAAATTGTTGTTCCTTTTGTTTCATGCATAAGGACGGCGCTTTCACCGTCATGCATGAATAACATGCATTCTGCTAGATTATTTTTTTTGATTTTGCTTAAATATTCAATAGTGCCGAAAGCTATATAAACATTCATAACAGTCACCTCGCACGAAAATCACTTGACAATTTGCGAAAAAAGTTAAACATGTTACATACTGTATCCAAAATTATACAATACTAATTATGGGAGTTAAACAGAGGTGAAAACATTGTTGAAAAAAATAAAGATGATCTCGGGAATCGTTTTAGCTGCTGCTGTGTTAAGTATTATCGCATACTTTGCCATGATTTGGATCGGTGCTATCGTTGTGGATGAAAAAAAGCTTGTTTTGCATTCTGCGACCTCTTTGATCGATCAAGAAGGACGGCCCATTACGAAATTATATTTAGAAAACAGAGAGATCATCGATATTGATAAAGTTCCGAAGCATGTACAAAATGCTTTCATCGCTGTTGAAGATAAAAGGTTTTATGAGCATCACGGCATTGATTTTCGGGCAATTTCAAGGGCGCTGTTCAAGGACATTGCTGCTTTCAAAAAAGTAGAGGGCGGCAGTACAATCACCCAACAGCTCGCCAAAAATGTTTTTTTAACAAACGATAAAACGGTTTTGAGAAAAATGACAGAAGCTATCATTGCCATTTATCTTGAACAGAAATATAGCAAAAGAAAAATTTTAGAGATGTATTTGAATCAAATCTATTTTGGACATGGCGTATACGGCATCCAGTCTGCATCAAAATTTTTTTTCAATAAAGATGCCTCTGAACTGACTATTGAAGAAGGGGCGCTGCTAGCCGGCCTGCCGAAGGCTCCAGCAGCCTATTCTCCGATTTTGCACCCAGAAAAAAGCTTAGAAAGAAGAAATGCGATATTAACCTTAATGGAGCGCGAAAACTATATTTCTCCGGAGCAAGCTGTCAGAAGCCAGGGGAAAACATTAGGTCTGAATATTCATAAAACGGAAGATAAGCCTTGGCTGTCCGCCTATATTGACATGGTATTTGAGGAAGCGGAAAATAAGTATCATCTTTCAAATGAAGAACTCCTAAAAGGCGGATATAAAATTACCGTTCCGATCAATATCGATGTTCAGGAAAAAGCATTCAAAGTTTTTAAAGAAAAGGCTTATTTTCAAGGTACGAAAGATGATGCTCAAGGCGCTTTTATTTTATTAGATAATAAAACAGGCGGTGTGCTTGCTGCGATCGGCGGGCGAAATTATGTTTCCAAAGGATTTAATCGATTGACAGCGAGGCGCCAGCCGGGGTCAACGTTTAAGCCGATAGCTGTATATGCTCCGGCAATGGAGGAAGGACTTTTTCAGCCTTATTCTCTTCTAAAAGATGAGAAATTGGATTATAAAGGATACTCTCCAAGCAATTACGATGGACGTTATGATGGACATGTAACCATGTTTGATGCGCTCATTCATTCAAAAAATGCTCCTTCTGTATGGGTGCTCGATAAGCTTGGAATCGATAAAAGCAAAGAGTATTTAGAGAAAAACGGGATTTATATTGAGGATAAAGGACTGGCGATTGCTTTAGGAGGACTAAAGTACGGCGTGTCGCCGTTTGATTTGGCAAATGCATACAGAACTTTTGCCAATAATGGTCAATACAGCAAGCCGTATTTCATACAAAAAATTGTGAATGCCAACGGCGATGTAGTGGCAGAAGTAAAAAAACAAAAATATCAAGTTTTTTCTCCGCAAACCTCGTGGAATATGACGAGGATGCTGGAGCAGGTTGTTAAAGAAGGAACTGCCAAAGCGGGACAATATGAAGGAGCTTTAGCTGGAAAAACGGGTACGACATCATTTCCTGGAAAAAAGGGCGCCGTGATGGACGCATGGTTTGTGGGATATACTCCTGACGTGACGGGGGCAGTGTGGATCGGATATGACCGGACAGATGAAGAACATTTTTTAAAGGGTGGGAGCGATTATCCAACGAAAATGTTTAAAAATATTTTAAGCGGTTTGAAATTTGAGGAAAAAACATCCTTTACGATTCCGAAAAAAGTGAAAGATTTAGAAAAACCAATCAGGCTTTCACGAATCCCTTCGCTTTCCGCCACATATCAATTTCACGCACTTCAATTATTTAAAGTGACATTAAAATGGCCTGCCCAAGATGATGACCGGGTCGTATACCGAATTTATGAACGAAGCGGAGAAAGCAAGAAATTGGTCGGATCTGTAAAGGGAAAAGGAGAATATGAAATACCGTATATTAACATTTTTTCAGAGCATTTTTATCAAGTTGTCCCTTATAATCCGCAAACCCATCAGGAAGGGGAAGGTACTGATTTTGTCAGCCCGCGCTGGGAATAACAAAATGCTGGAAAGATCTTTCGTCGATTTTATGACATTTCCCTTATATTCCTATACAATCGGGCACGGGAAGAGGTATAGTTTAAAAAGAGTATTAGAAAGGAATCGTTTTTAAAGGGGGATTTACATGGATAGGAAGAAAAGCTTTAATGATACTTTTTTAAAAGCGTGCAGAGGCGAAGCGGCGGACTATGTTCCTGTTTGGTATATGAGGCAAGCCGGGAGATCCCAGCCTGAATACCGGGCGTTAAAAGAAAAATACAGCTTATTTGAAATTACTCATCAACCAGAGCTTTGTGCATATGTCACTAGACTTCCTGTCGAGCAGTACGGGGTTGATGCCGCAATTTTATATAAAGATATTATGACGCCGCTGCCTGCCCTTGGAGTTCAAGTTGAAATTAAAGCGGGAACAGGGCCTGTTATTGAAAATCCGATCAGGTCGCTGGAGGATGTAAAAAAACTTGGTGAAATTCATCCTGAGGAAGATGTTCCATATGTTTTAGATACGATTAAGCTTTTAGTCAATGAGCAGCTGAATGTTCCGTTGATTGGATTTGCCGGAGCACCATTTACTCTTGCCAGCTACATGATTGAGGGAGGCCCTTCCAAAAATTATAACAAAACAAAGGCATTCATGTATGCTGAACCAGAAGCTTGGTTTCTTTTAATGGAAAAGCTTGCCGATATGACCATTACATACGTGAAAGCGCAAATTGATGCAGGAGTTAAAGCGGTGCAAATTTTTGATTCATGGGTCGGGGCATTAAATGCTTCTGATTATCGATATTATATTAAGCCGGTGATGAACCGCATTTTTTCGGAATTAAAGGAAAAAGAGGCGCCGCTTATTATGTTTGGAGTGGGAGCAGGACATTTAGTAAAAGAATGGAATGATTTGCCTTTAGACGTGATCGGTTTAGATTGGCGTCTGTCGATTTCTGCTGCCAGAGAAATGGGGATTTCCAAAACATTGCAGGGAAATCTTGATCCGGCAGTTTTGCTTGCGCCGTGGGATTTTGTGAAAGAACGGGTAAAGGCTATTTTAGATGAAGGAATGAAACAGCCAGGTTTTATTTTTAACCTTGGACATGGCGTCTTTCCACAAGTAAAACCGGAAACATTAAAAAAATTAACGGAATTTATTCATGATTATACGCAAAAATAGATCGAAAAAAATGATCAACTTGAATTTTGGAGGTGCACGTAATGTCGAAGAAAAAAATGGGTTTGTTAGTGATGGCTTATGGTACACCATATAAAGAAGAGGATATTGAACGCTATTACACCCACATTCGCCATGGAAGAAAGCCTGATCCAGAAAGTCTGGAAGATTTAAAAGAACGATACAAGGCGATCGGAGGCATTTCTCCTCTTGCTAAAATAACAGAAGAACAAGCGAAAGGCTTAGAAAAGCATTTAAATCATATTCAAAATGAAATAGAATTCCATATGTATTTAGGATTAAAACATATTGAGCCGTTTATTGAAGATGCAGTTGAACAAATGAATAAAGATGGAATCACTGAGGCGGTCAGCATCGTTTTAGCTCCGCACTATTCGACCTTCAGCATTAAGTCGTACAACGGCAGGGCAAAGGAAATTGCAAAAAAACTCGGAGGGCCTTCCATCACTTCTATCGAAAGCTGGTATAGAGAACCGAAATTTATTGAATATTGGGCTAAACAAATAAAAGAAACGTACGCGAAAATGACTGAAGAAGAACGGGAAAAAGCTGTATTAATTGTTTCAGCACACAGTCTGCCGGAAAAAATTGTTCAATTAGGGGATCCTTACCCAGATCAATTACAAGAAACAGCTGAATTAATTGCAAAAGAAGCCGGAGTGCAGCATTTTGCTGTTGGCTGGCAAAGTGAAGGCAATACTCCAGAGCCGTGGCTCGGACCAGATGTTCAAGATTTAACAAGAGATCTGTTTGAACAAAAAGGATACCGGACGTTTGTTTATGCTCCAGTAGGTTTTGTGGCTGATCACTTGGAAGTTCTATACGATAACGATGTCGAGTGCAAGGCAGTAACAGACGAGCTTGGAGCAGCTTATTATCGTCCAGAAATGCCGAATGCAAAACCTGAATTCATCGATTGTTTAGCTACAGTCGTGTTAAAACACTTAGGAATGTCAAAATAAGAAGGAGATTTTATGGGAAGAAAAAAAGTAGCAATTGTTGGCGGGGGAATAACTGGGCTTTCAGTTGCGTTCTACTTGCAGTCAGAAATTAAAAAAAATCATCTTCCAATAGATGTTGTGCTGATTGAAGCGAAGCCGCGATTAGGAGGAAAAATAGAAACGATAAAAAGGGACGGATTTATCATTGAAAGAGGTCCGGATTCCTTTTTGGAGCGGAAAAAAAGCGCTACGCAGCTTGCAAAGGACGTAGGGCTCGGAGATTATTTGGTGAACAATGACGTGGGGCAATCTTTTGTCCTTGTCGGCGACAAGCTCCATCCGATCCCAAAAGGAGCGGTTATGGGCGTGCCAACAAATATTGCTTCTTTCGCCACCTCCGGTTTGTTTTCGTTAACTGGCAAGCTGCGGGCTTCGTTTGACCTTTTCCTGCCGAAGAAAAAAGTGGACGGAGATCAGTCATTAGGCGGATTTTTTGGACGCAGGCTCGGCAGCGAAGTGGTTGAAAATTTGATTGAACCGCTTCTTTCCGGGATTTATGCAGGAGATATTTATAATTTAAGTTTATTAGCAATCTTTCCGCACTTTTATGAAATTGAACAAAAGCATCGCAGTTTAATTTTAGGAATGGCCAAGCAGGCGCAAAAGTCTAATCAAAAACAACAACAGGAGCAACATAAAGGGATTTTTCAAACCGTTTCAACTGGTTTGCAATCGATTGTTGAAGCAATAGAACGCCAATTGGATCATACGGTAGTGAAAAAAGGAATAAAAGTTTCGGAGATTAAAATGGAAGATGATCTCTACCATTTGGAATTATCTGACGGAACTGTTGACAAGGCGGATGCGATAGTCATTACCGCTCAGCATGATGCTATTCCATCTATGTTTCCGAATGAGCAGCAAACACTCGCTTATTTCAAAAAAATGCCTTCAACATCTGTTGCAACCGTTGCAATGGCTTTTCCGGAAGAAGCTGTTCAGCTGCCCGCAGATGGAACGGGGTTTGTTGTTTCGAGAAACAGCGGCTATACGATTACTGCTTGTACATGGACCAACAAAAAATGGCCGCATACTGCTCCGAAGGGCAAAACGCTGCTAAGAGCGTATGTTGGAAAAGCAGGAGATGAAGCGGTTGTTGACCAGCCGGATGATGTGATCATTCAAACCGTTTTGGATGACTTAAATCGATTGATGCCGGTAAAAGGAGAACCGATTTTTTCTATTGTTACAAGATTGAGGGAAGCAATGCCACAATACATTGTCGGACACCTTGACAACATAAGAAATATAAAAAGTATTATGGGACAAAAATACCCCGGAATATATTTAACGGGTGCTTCTTTTGAAGGATTGGGGATCCCGGACTGCATTGATCAAGGTAAAAAAGCGGTGAAAGATGTTCTTCAATTTTTACATTTGGGACAAGCTTAAAAGGCAGGCTTGTCTCTTATTTTTTCAGAGGAGGCATCCATTTTAGCAAGTTTTGACGCTTCCGACTTCTGATCTTTAAAACGCCTTGGTTGGTTCCCGTTGTTTAAAGTCCGACAATTCAAATTGAAGAAAATATATATTTGTTGAACAAGTTAGCATTTCTGTTTTTTTAGAAAAAGCGATATGGAAAGATGTAAAAAATTCATTGCACATCTGTTGACCATTGATCTATAATCAAAAGAAAATCAAGGGATCCCAAAGTTTTTGGAGGAATGAAAGTGGCTACAATTGAAGATGTGGCAAAACTGGCTGGTTTATCGAAAACGACAGTTTCAAGGGTGATAAATAATCAGCCTTACGTATCGGAGGAAAAAAAACAATTAGTGATAGAAGCAATGAAGCAATTAGGGTATGTACCTAATTCTTCAGCTAGAAGTTTAAGAAATCAAAAAACTGAAATTATTGCTGTCATTATTCCTAGGGTTATGAACCCGTTTTTTGGACAATTTGTTGAATCGCTGGAAATCGTTGCGTCTCAATACCATTATCAATTGATTGTTTGTCAAACGTTATATTCAGCAAAAAAAGAATTAGACTATTTAAACTTGTTAAAAACGAAACAAGTAGATGGAGTGATTATGACGACATTGCTAAATGGTTGGGAGGCTGTTGAGCCGTTTTTAGAATACGGTCCGATTATTTTATGCAACGAATTCGATGAACAGGCAAATGTCCCGATGATTCATATGGATCAAAACTACGGAGGGTATGTTGCAACTAAGCATTTAATCGATCAAGGATACAATAAAATTGCTTTTTGCTGCGGAAATGTAAACAGTAATGTTTCGAGAGCTAGGGAAGAAGGGTTTCGAAAAGCCCTTCGTGAAGCCGGATTGTACCTTCCTGAGCAATATATTTTCCGAAATGTATTTACATTTGAAGACGGAAAAAATGTCTTGAGGAAAATGATGGAGATGGTTGAAGCTCCAACGGCAGTCTTCACAGGTTCTGATGAAGTGGCAGCCGGGATGATTTCTGAGTCAAAGAGACTTGGCGTCCGTGTCCCGGAAGAATTAGCGGTCGTCGGGTTTGACAATCAGGCTATAACTGAACTGATGGAGCCTATGATTACGACGGTTAATCAGCCGGTGAAAGAAATGGGTCATTTAGCAATGGAAGTGATGATGGAAAAAATAAAAACGAGACGGTATAAAGAGAGAGAGGTGCATCTTTTGCCTCTTACATTAATTGTAAGGGATTCTTCAAAGCTAGCCAATTACAATGTGTATTAGTACAGGTTAAGAGAAGAGAAAAAATATTCAGGCAATTCTTTTTAGAATTGCCTGAATAAATTTATTTTACATGTAAGCAATGATTGCATTTGTTCCCGTAGCATTCGTGCTGTTCTTCAATTTCTTTTCCGCATTCAATACATTTTTTTCTTGGTAAGTTTCTAAAAAATTCAGTGATTTTTTGTCCTAACATTTTTTATCCCCCCGTGCTGTTGTTATTAACATTGTATTATAACAGAACGGAAAATGTCAATACTGTTTTAAAACATTTTTTCTTATTGAGGAGGATAAGGGTGATGAAAGTAACAGTTGTAGGGTTCTGGGGAGGCTATCCAGAAGCGAATGAGGCTACATCAGGCTATTTATTTCAGGAAAAGGGGTTTAACCTGTTAGTTGATTGCGGAAGTGCTGTATTATCACAGCTGCAAAATTTTGTATCACTTTCAGATTTAGATGCTGTGATCCTTTCTCATTATCATCATGATCACATTGCGGATATTGGACCGCTGCAATATGCAAGACAAATTACCGGCATGCTGCAAAAATCAAACAAAATTTTGCCCATTTACGGACATAGCCTTGATACAAAAGAATTTGATAGACTCACACATTTGAATGTGACAAAAGGAATTTCATACGATCCTGATCAATCGATTTCGATCGGTCCGTTTACGATTACATTTTTAAAAACAGATCATCCTGTTGACTGTTTTGCCATGAGATTTACTTCAGGACATAAAACGGTTGTATACACGGCAGATTCAAGCTTTAAAAATGAATTCATTCCTTTCAGCAAAAATGCGGACTTGCTTATATGCGAATGCAATATGTATGCGAATGAAGACGGCAAAAAGTTTGGGCATATGAATTCCCACGAAGCTGCGACAATTGCTAAGGAAGCAAATGTAAAAGAACTTTTGCTGACTCATTTGCCTCATAAAGGCAATCATGAAGAATTGATAGAAGAAGCTAAAACGATTTTTAATGGATCGATCAAGCTGGCGAAAACAGGGTTGTCGTTACATATTGATTAAAGAGAAATTATATTAGCAAAATTATGGGACAGCCTTTTGCCGAACATTTCATAAACTTAAAGCTACTTGCAAACTTCATTTTGATAGAATAGTGTTCCATTTTCTGTAAGGATGCAGTATGTTGGCATCCTTATTTTTTTGGAAAATTCGTCAGAAAATAATTGAAAATCAAAAATATATTGTTATAATTTAAAGCATAAAAGTAAAAAAGGGGGAAGAAAATTTTGGAAACTAGGATAGGAGCAATCGGAGGAATTTTTTTGATGGCGCTCCTCGTGCTGTCAGGTTGTGGAAGCAGCAAAGGGTCTAACAGCGAAAGCAATAGTGAAGAAGGGAAGAAAGAAACATTTAAAATTGGTATCACTCAATTTGTAGCGCACCCGTCGCTGGATGAGGCATTGAAGGGATTTCAACAAGCAATTAAAGATAAAGGGTTAAATGTAGATTATGATATTCAAAACGCTCAAGGGGATCAATCGAATACCCAAACGATTGCGAATAACTTCGTCGGAGATAATGTCGATTTAATTTTTGCGAATGCAACGCCTAGTGCACTTGCTGCAGCAAATGCTACAAAGGATATTCCAATTGTATTTACATCCGTAACAGATCCTGTCGGCGCCGGGCTTGTGAAAGAGATGGAAAATCCAGGAGGGAATGTAACAGGAACAACTGATACCCATCCTGATGCCATACCGAAAACGGTGAAATTTATTGATCAATATTTAGACGGCAAAAGAATAGGAATGATCTATAATTCAGGCGAACAAAACTCTGTTGCGCAAATTGACCTTGTTAAAAAAGCGACAGAAGGAACGGATTTGAAAATTGTCGAAGCTTCTGTTTCTACTTCAGCTGAAGTGAAACAAGCTGCTGAATCTCTTGTCGGCAAAGTCGATTGTTTTTACATTATCACTGACAATACCGTTGTTTCTGCGCTTGATTCGGTCATTTCCGTTGCAAATGAAAACGATATCCCGCTGTTTGTCGGTGAATTAGATTCAGTCAAAAAAGGCGGTTTTGCTGCGTACGGATTTGAATATTATGACATTGGCTATGAAGCAGGAGAAATGGCTGCAAAAATTTTAACAGAAGGGAAAAAGCCGTCTGAACTGCCTGTTCAATATCCGCAAAACTTAAAGCTTCTTATTAATAAAAAAGCAGCAGCTGAGATGAACGTTAAGATTTTAGACGAGTGGAGCAAAGAAGCAGAGTTTATTGAGTAATTTGGAAGGGTGTTTACATGCTGACAGCAGTATATGGCTCACTTGAGGCGGGACTTATTTACGCAATAATGGCTCTCGGAGTCTATTTATCTTTTAGAATATTAGATTTTCCAGATTTAACGGTTGACGGTAGCTTCGTTACTGGAGCTGCCGTCGCAGCCGTCATGATCATAGACGGAGCTCATCCTGTTATGGCGACGATTGCCGGAATGATTGTCGGCTTTCTAGCTGGGATCTTAACGGGAATTTTGCATTCGTATGGGAAAATTAATCCGTTGTTATCCGGTATATTAATGATGATCGCTCTTTATTCCATTAATTTGCGAATTATGGGAAAATCGAATGTTTCGCTTTTACAGGAGGAAACGCTTTTCTCAAAGCTGGCCGATGCGCTGGCACCGATCGATCAAGCCGTTAAGAGCGTCATTTCTTTTTCCCCGACCACATGGTCAGTCATCATTTCAATGGTGTTATTGGTCGCTTTTTTAAAGCTCATCCTTGATTACTTCTTAAAAACGGAAATCGGACTTGCTATAAGAGCTGTCGGAGATAACGAAGAAATGATTAAAAGTTTTTCGGCGAATACAAACTTTCTTAAAGTATTAGGATTAGGATTGTCAAATGGTTTGGTTGCTTTGTCAGGTGCGCTTGTCGCCCAATATAATGGCTTCAGCGATGCCAATATGGGAATTGGAATGATTGTGATCGGGCTTGCTTCCGTTATTATTGGAGAGGCAATTGTCGGCAGCAAGACGATTGTTCGGGCTACCTTAGCTGTTATAATCGGTGCTGTCATTTATCGTTTCATAGTCGCCTTTGCATTTAGATTTAACTTTTTTGAAACAGGCGATATAAAATTAATTACAGCTTGTATCGTCATTTTGGCGTTAATCATCCCGCGATATTTAGAAAAACGGCGTGAGAAAAAAAGAAAATTGGCTAGAAAGCGGGGTGAACAAGTTGCTTCAGCTAAAACACATTCATAAAGTGTTTAACGAAGGGTCATTGGATGAAAAAATCGCCTTAGATGGAATTCATTTAGAGGTCGAAAAAGGCGATTTTATTACGATTATTGGAAGCAACGGCGCAGGGAAATCGACTTTGCTGAACATCATAGCTGGAAAGCTGTTTCCCGATGAGGGGGAAGTCTGGCTTGACGGCGTAAATATAACAACACTTCCTGAGCATAAACGATCAAAATATATCGGCAGAGTGTTTCAAAATCCGTTGTCAGGCACATCGCCGACGTTGACTATTGAAGAAAATTTGGCGATCGCTTACGGCCGTGTTCATAAACGAACTTTGGCCAGAGGTGTAACGAATAAGCGGAAAAATTATTTTAAGGAGCAGCTGTCGCTTTTGGGGCTTGGATTAGAAAACCGTTTAAATGCGAAAGTAGGATTGCTGTCAGGCGGGGAAAGACAGGCGTTGTCGCTTTTGATGGCAACATTTACGAAACCGAAAATATTATTGCTTGATGAGCATACAGCCGCATTAGATCCCGCACGCGCAGAGGTCGTCCTGTCGCTTACGAAAAAATTTATTGAAGAATATAATTTAACAACGATTATGATTACACATAATATGCAGCAGGCGATTGATCTAGGAAACAGATTGCTGATGATGAATCGCGGAAAAATCATTTTTGAGGCATCTGCTGAAGAAAAAGTAAAACTGACCATTCCGAAATTAATGGACGAATTTGCCAAAATTCAAGATGCAGTATCTGACCGGGTGCTCTTAAGCTGATATTCACCTCTTTCCATTCAGGGGAGAGGTTTTTAAATGCAATTTTGTTCAATATATAAAACAAATGTATGAAATAATAAACAAAACATAAAAAAGGAGGAAAACATGAAGCCGATTCAGCAAATTATTGGGGAAAATTTTTGTAAAATCCGAAAAAGGATGGCGCTAAGCCTCGACAAGGTGTCTGAAAAGACAGGCGTTTCCAAAGCGATTCTGGCACAAATTGAAAGAGGGGAAGCGAATCCGACTGTTACCACGCTGTGGAAAATAGCGAACGGACTTCATGTATCATTTTCCGCTTTGATGAAGGAGGAGGCGCCAAGCGTTCAAAAAATATCTTTATCAAACATACCGGCTATATCTGATGATGATGAAAGGTATAAAGTATACCCGATGTTTACGTTTGAAATCGGCAAGCCGTTTGAGGTGTTTGAAGCACATTTAGAGCCTGGACATGTCCATCAATCGGATGAACATGCGCGCGGGGTGCAAGAAATTTTGATCATTCAAAAGGGAGCTTTAGAAATTGTAATTGATGGATGTTCTTATGTTGTTCGCGAAGGGGAAGCGATCCGATTTGCAGCGGACAAAAAGCATGATTATAAAAATATAACGGATCAAAAAGTTAAATATTATGTGATCATTTATTATCCGGAAAACTAGAAATGGAGGTGATTCCGATTGCATTCGACAGCATTGGCAAAATATAAATCGGAATTAATCCAAGGCATTCAAGCAGGAATCAGCATTGCCATCGGCTATTTCCCCGTTGCCATCGCTTTCGGCCTTCTTGCTGAAAGAACGGGACTTTCGATTGCGGAAACGGTGATGATGAGCGCAATCGTTTTTGCAGGAGCGGCTCAATATATGTCATTAAGCCTAATTGCTGCGCATGTTGGTGCTTGGGAAATTATTATGACAACTTTCATTGTAAACATCCGCCATTTCCTTATGTCAGCATCATTAAATGAGAAAGTGGAGAAAGACTCCATTTGGATAAAAGCTCTGTACGGCTTTGGTGTAACAGATGAAACATATGCAGTTGCGGCTGTCAGACAGGAAATGGTCACAGCACCATATATGTTTGGACTATGCTTGATGGCATATAGCAGCTGGGTGATCAATTCTGGAATCGGTTATATAGTTGGAGAAAATTTGCCCGCTTTCTTACAGGAAAGCATGGGAATTGCTCTATATGCCCTATTCATCGGCTTATTGGTTCCTTCATTAAAAAAACATCGGAAAATTATCGTACTAGCTTTATTATCTGCAGTGATAAATTCCGTTTTATTGACGACCGGACGGCTGTCTATAGGCTGGTCTATTGCATTGTCGTCCTTATTTTCTTCCGTTGTTGTGGAATGTATCTTTAGAAAATTAGAGGTGCAGCAAGATGAATAGCCAAATATTTTGGTTGATTATCGGAATGGGCGTTGTGACATACATACCGCGAATGCTTCCTTTTGTTATTTTCAGTCAATTACATCTCCCTCCGTTTTGGCAAAATGTATTAAAAAATGTACCATATGCAACATTAGGTGCATTGATCGTGCCCTCGGTCTTTTTTATTCACGAGGATTTCCTGTTTGGAGCAGTCGGTGCATTTACAGCGTTCATTGCTGCTTATTTCGGAGCCAACGTCTTTTTTGTAGTTATGTGTTCAATTGCCGTTTTATCTTTTTACAGCTTCTTTTTCTAAATATTTTGGAAAAGCAGTTCTATTACGATGTTTTTTTATCTAAACTACTAAAGGAGGGAGTTAAGCTCAAGGGGGTATTCGGCTTGAAAAAGAGTCTTCTAACGATCATTTTATTATATGCAGTTTACGGTTTGGTTTTATACTTCTATTTATTCTTCTGGACGGGTTATGAGCTGCCGAAGGGAATTGAAGGTACTGCTGCTGATCCGAAAACGTTTTTAACGGCAGAGGAGCTGCAGCTGTCAGAAAATTATTCACAATTGAAAAATTTGTTATTTTTCATATCCATTCCGTTAGAGTGGATCATCTTTTTTATTGTGCTAAGCTTTGGGATTTCAAAAACATTTCAGCAATGGGCGGAAACAGCATCCCGTTTTTTTATAGTCCAAACAGCTTTATACTATTTTTGGCTGTCATTGCTTGTCACTTTACTAACATTACCTGTCAGCTGGCTGAACTATAAACTGTCAAAGGATTTTCAAATCTCGACCCAGACGTTGAACTCGTGGCTGAAGGATGAAGTGACCGATTTTCTTGTGAATTATGTTTTAATGGCGGTTGTCGTCACGTTTCTATACATCATTATTCGAAAATTTGAAAAGCGCTGGTGGCTTTGGGCATGGTTTGCATCGATACCATTCACATTGTTTATAATGTTTATTCAGCCGGTAATCATTGATCCGCTGTACAACGATTTTTACCCGTTGAAAAATAAAAAGCTGGAGGAAGAAATTTTACAGCTAGCTTCCAAAGCAGATATTCCCGCGGAGCATGTGTATGAAGTGGATATGTCCACCAAAACAAATGCGTTGAACGCCTATGTGACAGGAATAGGATCAAATTCGAGAATCGTTTTGTGGGATACGACGTTAAATAAATTAAGCGAAGATGAAATATTATTCATTATGGCTCATGAGATGGGACATTATGTGATGAAGCACATCTATATCGGAATAGCCGGGTATTTGCTTCTTTCCTTGGCAGGTTTATATATCATTCATCGGTTAATGATTTTTTGTACAAATCGATGGGGGAAAAGGCTGAACATTCAATCTATACGTGAATTGTCGTCGCTTCCTCTATTTCTTTTGCTGCTGGGGATGTTATCGTTCGCTTCAAGCCCTATATCCGGCATAGTATCAAGGTATCAAGAGAAACAGGCGGATTTATATGCAATTGAAATGACAAAAAATGAGGAAGCAGCTGTAAAAACATTTCAACATTTGGCGAAATTTAGCCGCAGCGAAATAAATCCGCCGAAAATAGTGAAATTTTTACGTTACGATCATCCGCCTCTGATTGAACGAATTATGTATATCGAAAATATAAAAAATAAAGAATAAACTCCTTGTTTATACAGGGAGTCTTATTTATTTTTAAATCTGTGATTTTAGCAATATAATATTAATGTTTGTCATTGCTTTTTAAACTTCCAAAAAGTATTTTTATTGATAAAATATAGGATGAGATTAGTATGAATGAAAGAGTGATCATAGATGAGCTGGTTGTCAAAACTGTTGCGGTTGTTTTTCGATAATCAGGAAGAGGAATATGAAAGAAAGATAGATAAAAACAATTCTACTGAAAAAATAAAAGATCAATCATTAACTGACGATAGATTAGAGATGCAAGCTAGAGTTACATATCAATATCCGAAAGGAAACTTTCGGTTTCCGCTAATATCCGATGATGAAACATTGCGAGAAACGAGACGCCCAGCGAATGCGGCAAAATCAAAAGCAAAAACATCTTCTGAACGCAAGCAGTCTCGACTGAATAGTGCACAAGGCGCACAAAAGGAAAGAAAATCTTTTCAGCCAACGGAAATCCCTTCACCGATTTTTGGATTTGGACCAAGGAATAGAGATGATTTATTTTTCAAAAAAATTGAAGAGCAATATCAGCAACAGACGGACATAGACGTACATGATATTTTCATCAATGATCTGGAAAAACAAAAAGAAGTGCAAAGGGAGTTTGCTGCAGCAGAAGAAATAGAAATAAATGAAATGATAGAATATGAAAACGATTATGAAAAAGAAATATTAAAAACACAAGATCACGAAGCTGAGGATTCATATCTTGAAATAACAGCACCGCCTTCGGAGGATAAACAGCGGGAAGCTGAGGAAGCTCAATCGGTCGAGGCTTCAAAGCTGGAGATGGATTCAAAGCAAGAGACGAATCTAAAACAGTGGACAGGTCTAAACCAGGAGATGGATTCAAAGCAAGAGACGAATCTAAAACAGTGGACAGGTCTAAACCAGGAGACGGAATCAAAGCAAGAGACGAATCTAAAACAGTGGACGGATCTAAACCAGGAGATGGAATCAAAGCAAGAAACGAATCTAAAACAGTGGACGGATCTAAACCAGGAGACGGGATCAAAGCAAGAGACGAATCTAAAACAGTGGACAGGTCTAAACCAGGAGACGGGATCAAAGCAAGAGACGAAACTAAAACAGTGGACGGATCTAAACCAGGAGACGGAATCAAAGCAAGAGACGAATCTAAAACAGTGGACAGGTCTAAATCAGGAGACGGATCCAAATCAAGAGATGAATCTAAAACAGTGGACGGATCTAAACCAGGAGACGGGATCAAAGCAAGAGACGAAACTAAAACAGTGGACAGGTCTAAATCAGGAGACGGATCTAAAACAAGAGACAGTTCTAAAGCAGGGGACGAATCTAAAACAGGAGACAGATCTAAAACAAGGAACAGATCTAAATCAGGAGGAGGGTCCAAAACAGGAGACGAGCCTAAAACAGGAAGCGGATCCAAAGCATTTAGAGAAAAAGTCCGATGACAGACGAAAGCCTGTTTCCAGAGGAAAGCTTTCATCAAATCAAAACGAAAAGACAATTATTCCATATAATGTCATTATGTTTGGGCAAGATAAACGAAAGCTTGAAGTAAAGGAAAAACGGCAAAATTATTTGTTTCCGCCGCTCACCCTCCTGAACGTTCAGCCGTTTGAGGAAGAAGCGGATGATCAGTGGATAGAAAAGCAAAAGAATTTGCTCGATCTTACGCTGCAAAATTTTCATGTCAATGCAAAAGTGGTCAATGTGTCACAAGGACCTTCCGTCACGAGGTTTGAGGTTCACCCTGAACCCGGCGTAAAAGTGAGCAAGATAACTAACTTGATAGACGATATTAAATTAAGCTTGTCTGCAAAAGACATCCGGATTGAGGCTCCGATACCGGGGAAAAACACAATAGGGATTGAGGTGCCAAACCGGAAAAGCAAAACGGTTTTTTTAAGAGAGATTTTACGGTCGAAAGCTTTTCAAGCCAACCGCTCTCCGTTAACGGTTGCTCTGGGCCTCAGCATTTCAGGGGAGCCGATTGTGACGGATTTGAAAAAAATGCCGCATGGTTTGATTGCGGGAGCTACAGGGTCAGGAAAAAGCGTTTGTATCAATACGATTTTAGTCAGCCTGCTCTATAAAGCAACTCCAAATGATGTGAAAATGCTCCTCATTGATCCAAAAATGGTGGAGCTTGCACCGTATAACCGCATACCTCATCTCGTCAGCCCTGTTATTACGGATGTAAAAGCAGCTACTGCTGCACTGAAATGGGCGGTAGATGAAATGGAAAGAAGGTATGAATTATTTGCCCATGTAGGCGTTCGAGATATCGAGAAATTTAATGAACGAGTCGGCGACAAGGAAAAGGAGAAACGATTGCCGTACATCGTGATTGTGATTGACGAGCTCGCTGATTTAATGATGGTTTCGCCGAACGATGTGGAGGAGGCGATTTGCCGGATTGCCCAAAAAGCGAGAGCTTGCGGCATCCATTTATTAATTGCCACACAAAGACCGTCTGTTGATGTTATAACCGGTTTAATAAAGGCGAATATTCCTACAAGAATAGCATTTTCCGTATCATCGCAAATAGATTCAAGAACGATTCTTGATACTTCCGGTGCAGAAAGACTCCTAGGAAGAGGAGACATGCTGTTTTTAGAAAACGGTTCTGCAAAACCGGTAAGAGTTCAAGGAACTTTTGTTTCTGATGATGAAATTGATCGCGTCGTTCACCATGTAAAAAACCAGATGGCGCCCAATTATTTGTTTAAACAAGAGGAATTGCTTGCGAAAACAAATTTCCAAGCAGAAGAAGATGATCTTTTTTATGAAGCCTGCGAGTTTGTTGTAGAGCAGGGGCATGCTTCGGCTTCAAGTCTTCAACGCCGTTTTCGAATCGGTTATAATAGAGCGGCCAGATTGATTGATTTAATGGAGGAGCAAGGGATCATTTCCCCGCCGAAAGGAAGCAAGCCGCGAGACGTGCTAGTGTCAGAAGAACAATTGAAAACAATAAAAGAGAGTAGTTGAGATGTACTGAACATGATATTATTAAAATGTTGGGCTGATTTTGGCAATGCCGATTTAAAACGATATACGTTGCTTTCAATTAGGAAACACTAAAAGTATACAATATTGCGTTATGAAGCTTGCAGGAAATAAATATTATAGTTGCAAAACTAGTCATTCGTCATATATTATTTTACAGATAGACGATTGTTGGAGGTTCTTATATGACTGCTTATCATTTTGTTGGCATAAAAGGAACAGGGATGAGTGCTTTAGCTCAAATCCTTCATGATATGAATGAAAATGTACAAGGATCTGATATTGAAAAATATATTTTTACACAAAAAGGCTTGGAGGAACGGGGAATTCAAATATTTCCTTTTTCGAAAAATAACATTCACCCTGGTTTAACTGTAATAGCTGGTAATGCTTTTCCAGATACACACGAGGAGATTGAAGAAGCAAAGAGACTTCAATTGCCGGTTTACCGCTATCACAAATTTTTAGGGGAATTGATGAACAAATTCACAAGCATAGCGGTAACTGGCGTGCACGGTAAAACATCTACAACCGGTTTGCTGTCTCATGTTATGCAAGGT
The DNA here is from genome assembly GCF_038008865.1 of Aeribacillus sp. FSL K6-8394. Taxonomy (NCBI): domain Bacteria; kingdom Bacillati; phylum Bacillota; class Bacilli; order Caryophanales; family Bacillaceae; genus Aeribacillus; species Aeribacillus sp. FSL K6-8394. The sequence goes on along the minus strand of NZ_JBBPAA010000001.1, from coordinate 1,873,287 downwards.
GCTTTTCCTACCTCATACTTGATTGGAGACGGAACTGGAAAAGGAGTTCAAAACAGCAAATATTTTGTCTTTGAAGCATGTGAATACCGGCGCCATTTTCTATCCTATCATCCGGATTATGCGATTATGACGAACATTGATTTTGACCACCCTGATTATTATCGTGATCTGGATGATGTTTTTTCAGCCTTTCAGCAAATGGCTTTACAAGTGAAAAAAGGAATTATCGCTTGCGGAGATGATGAGCGTTTACAGGAAATACAGGCGAAAGTTCCGGTATTATATTACGGTTTTCATGAGGAAAACGATTTTCAAGCGAGAAATGTGGTGAAAAGCACAACGGGAACTGTATTTGATGTATATATTCGGAATACGTTTTACGGCACGTTTGAAATTCCTGCATTCGGGGATCACAACGTTCTAAATGCGCTGGCGGTTATTACGTTATGCCAATACGAAAATATTGGAATTGATGTTATTCAGGAGCGCGTCAAAACGTTTAAAGGCGTAAAAAGAAGATTCAGCGCCAAAAATTTCGGAGGACAAGTGCTGATTGACGATTACGCCCATCATCCTACGGAAATAAAAGCAACAATTGAAGCTGCGCGGCAAAAATATCCTGACCGGGAAATTGTTGCTGTTTTTCAGCCTCATACCTTTTCAAGAACACAGTCATTTCTTAATGAGTTTGCGGATAGTTTAAAAAGCGCTGACAAAGTATACTTATGCGAAATTTTTGGCTCTGCCCGTGAAAACATAGGGAACCTCACGATTAAAGATTTGCAGGCGCAAATTGAACATTCAGAGTTAATCGATGAGACGAACATTAAAGTTTTGAAAAAGCATGAAAGCAGCGTTATTTTATTCATGGGTGCAGGAGATATTCAAAAATATCAAGATGCCTATGAAAAGCTGTGTGTTTAAAACAAAACGACTGTAACAAAAAATGTTACAGTCGTTTTGTTTTTATAGCGAAGAATGCACTATTTTAAATTCTCAGGATTTAGCTGCTCCAATTCCGGAATGGCAAACAGTCCGTCTTTTCGGATCAATACGTCGTCAAAATAAATTTCTCCGCCTCCATATTCCGGACGCTGAATGACGACCAAATCCCAGTGGATATTGGAATGGTTACCATTATACGCTTCATCGTAGCATTGCCCTGGCGTAAAGTGGAAGCTTCCAGCGATTTTTTCGTCAAACAGAATGTCCTGCATCGGGTGAAGGATGTATGGATTGACACCGATGGCGAATTCACCGATATATCTTGCTCCTTCATCTGTATCCAAAATGCTGTTTAATCGTTTTGTATCATTAGCTGACGCATCAATGATTTTTCCGTCTTTAAATGTTAACCGAACATTTTCAAATGTAAATCCTTGGTACGGAGAAGGCGTATTAAACGTAATGGTACCGTTCACAGAATTTTTAACAGGCGCTGTAAATACTTCACCGTCAGGAATATTCATGCGTCCTGCACATTTAATCGCAGGAATATCTTTGATTGAAAAAGTCAAATCAGTGCCAGGACCTTTAATATGTACTTTGTCAGTTTTGTTCATCAGTTCAACAAGCGCATCCATCGCTTTATCCATTTTTTCGTAATCAAGAGTGCAGACATTAAAATAAAAGTCTTCAAACGCTTCTGTGCTCATTTTTGCAAGCTGTGCCATGGATTCATTCGGGTATCTGAGAACCACCCATTTTGTTTTCGGAACGCGGATTTCACGATGCACCTTTTGCCCGATTGTTCTGCCTTCCAGCTTCATTTTTTCTTCTGGAACGTCAGCAAATTCATTAATGTTTTTGCCTGATCTGAGGCCTATGTATGCGTCCATTTCTTTCATGACATTTGCTTCGAAATCAGCCATCATTTCGAATTGTTCTTCTTGTCCTCCAAGCAATAAAGCTCGGTTTATTTGATGATCTTTAATGGAAACAAACGGATGCCCGCCAGCTTTGTAAGCCTCGCGGATGAGAGCAATCACAAGCTCTTTCTCAAGACCAAAGTTTTCAATAAGCACTTTTTCGCCTTTTTGCAGTTGGCATGAATAATGAATTAAAATTTTTGCCAATTTTTCGATTCTTGGATCTTTCAACTTGCCGGCCTCCTTTTTTTTCGTTATACAATAATATTGTAGCGTTTCCTGATTGGATTTAAAACTTGTTCTATTTTTGATATGATCGAAAGGATTCAATTGACAAAATGTCGAATAGATAAATGATTGCAGATTTTATGTTTGCATTCCGAAAAATTAGGGAATTGTATTATTGGTTTTACTTGGAGGTGCAGCAGTTGGAATTCATATTATATGCAAGCATTGCGCTAATAGCCGTAGCTTTTACAGTGTTAGTTGTTTATTTAGCCAAAACATTAAAATCTCTGCGCATTACACTCGATCAAGTAGCCGGGACGCTTGCGGGCCTTGAAAAGCAGGTGGAGGGCATTACAAAAGAAACAACAGATTTGCTTCATAAAACAAACCAATTGGCGGAAGACATTCAGAAAAAATCTGAGAAGGTCAACTCAGTGGTGGATGCCGTAAAAGAGATTGGAACATCCATTCAACAATTTAATCGGTCTATGAAAAAAGTTTCAGCGAGTGTAACTGGACAATTGGAAAAAAATGAAGAAAAAGTTGCTCAAGCCATCCAGTGGACAAATGCTGTGATGGAATTGATTGATAAAGTAAAGAAGAGAAAACGATCAAAGAAGCAACCTGATTAATTAATTTTACTTAAAAAACAGGAGGCGCAAACATGTCAAAAAAAAGCACGAATAAAAAAGGGTTCATAATAGGTTCTATTATAGGCGCTGTTGTTGGGGCAGCTTCCGCATTATTGCTTACGCCAAAGTCAGGAAAAGAGCTTCGCGAAAATTTTAATGATCAGGCGGGAAAAGTGAAGGAAAAAACATCAAAAATTACAAGCGAAGCATATGAAAAAGGAGTACAGTTTATCAGCTTGGCAAAAGAAAAATCACAAAATATTCAACAGAAAATCCAAGAGCAGTCTGAGGGCTTGGTAAAAAAAATAAAGGAACGAAGCAATGAAAATGAAATTTCTGAAAAAGAAAATCCTTCAGATTCCGCTGACACCGAGCTTGACGACGAACAAAGTCAGAAAACAGAAAATTTGACTGACACTTCACAAGCCTCAGATGAAGAGCTTCAAAGCGAAAACAATAAAGAAACAAAGTCATAGGTTTGGCAAGACAATCATCATCGGCAAACAAGCCGATGATTTTCGTTTACAGGAAAATAGGCAGCGAATAGAGGAAAAGAGCGTGAAAATTTTCATGGGGAATATTTTTCGAACAGTGTTACAAGTCCATCAGCCGGCAAGGTTTTCAAGAATTTTAAGCTTTTGCTGCTGATTGCCAAAGCCCTAATCATTTAGTTTACATGTACAAGAATTGTCCGATTCCATAACAGAAACATAACATAAATGAAACATAAATCCCCCAAATATTGTATAATAATTTTATCTGGCATGATGATCATTGGGAAATGACTTGTGAAGAACTGAAGAAAATATTTTGAAAAAAATAAACGCTTTACCGCTTAAAAGCGTTTAATCGATAAAGAAATTTTTAGTGACATTTCAAGGAATATGGTTTATAATAAACCCTAATTAAAATCAAATGCTTAAAATTTTGACGGATGTGAAAGGGTGGAAAAAATGAGCAATACAGAATTAGAAGCGCTTAGGGAACGGGTTGATGAAATCAATTTGCAAATTTTAAAATTAATTAACGAGCGAGGCAAGCTTGTTCAAGAAATTGGGAAAGCGAAAGAAGCGCAAGGAGTTAACCGATATGATCCTGTCCGTGAACGAAAAATGCTCGATTTGATAAAAGAACATAATAATGGTCCATTTGAAGATTCCACTTTACAGCATATTTTTAAGGAAATATTTAAAGCGGCATTAGAGCTTCAAGAGGACGATCATCGCAAAGCATTGTTAGTATCAAGAAAGAAAAAGAAAGAGAATACAATCGTTGACGTCAAAGGCGAAAAAATCGGGGATGGCAGCCAATACTTTGTTGTCGGTCCTTGTGCGGTAGAAAGCTATGAGCAAGTAGCTGCTGTTGCGGAAGCAGCGAAGAAACAAGGCTTGAAGCTGCTAAGAGGCGGTGCATTTAAACCTAGAACATCACCATATGATTTCCAAGGTTTAGGCATTGAAGGCTTAAAAATTTTAAAAAGAATTGCTGATGAGTTTGATATGGCAGTTATTAGTGAAATTGTGTCGCCTCAAGATATTGATGTGGCCCTTGATTACATCGATGTCATCCAAATCGGGGCACGGAACATGCAAAACTTTGAATTGTTAAAAGCAGCAGGATCTGTTCGCAAGCCTGTATTGTTAAAACGCGGTCTTTCTGCAACGTTATCAGAATTTATGAATGCTGCGGAATACATTATTTCTCGAGGTAACGATCAAATCATTCTTTGTGAACGCGGAATTCGCACGTATGAACGCGCTACAAGAAACACGCTGGACATTACAGCAGTTCCGATTTTAAAACAGGAAACACATTTGCCTGTATTAGTTGATGTCACTCATTCAACAGGCCGGAAAGACCTTCTAATTCCTGCTGCAAAAGCTGCTCTTGCTATTGGGGCAGACGGTATTATGGCTGAAGTTCATCCGGATCCGGAAGTAGCTTTGTCAGATTCTGCGCAGCAAATGAATATTGAGCAATTCAATCAGTTTATTTCTGAATTAAGACCATTAGCGAAAGTAAATGCCTAATTGAATATCGTCTATTTTTTAAAAAAGGAGCCTTTTAAGGTTCCTTTTTTTGCGTAGATCGTTTACATTATTTAATGAAGGATATACTTTAATGAACATATTTTTTTAACGAAAAAGGTAAAAATATAAGAAAACACGCCAAGCACATTGCGGACGAATGCTTTGTATCGTATGATAAGAGTTATACGGAAGAGACTGTTATTTATTTGATATAGATCATTTAGATGAGGAGTGTTGATCATGAATAATGTGACGATATATGATGTTGCACGTGAAGCGAACGTTTCAATGGCGACAGTTTCACGAGTTGTAAACGGCAACCCGAATGTAAAGCCGACAACTAGAAAGAAAGTATTGGAAGCGATTGAGCGTCTCGGCTATCGGCCAAATGCGGTCGCAAGAGGGCTGGCTAGCAAAAAGACGACGACTGTAGGTGTTGTTATACCGGATGTATCAAGCACATTTTATTCAGAATTGGCTCGCGGGATTGAAGACATCGCAACGATGTATAAATATAATATTATTTTAAGCAATTCTGACCAAAATAAAGAAAAAGAATTGCATTTGCTTAACACCCTTTTAGGGAAACAAGTGGATGGAATTGTATTTATGAGCGGCAATATTACAGAGGAGCATGTGGAAGAATTTAAACGTTCACCGGTTCCTATTGTGCTTGCATCAACTTTTGATGAGAACAATGAACTGCCTTCTGTTAATATCAATTATGAACAGGCAGCCTATGATGCGGTTAAGTTTTTAATCGATAAAGGACACAAACATATTGCCTATGTATCCGGGCCGATGGAAGAGCCTGTGAATAAAGTGAAAAAACTTAAAGGATACATACGTGCACTTGAAGAGGCAGGACTCCAATACGATGAACAATTTGTAGTAGAAGGAGATTATTCCTACGAATCCGGGATTGAAGCATTTGACAAAGTGTTGGAGCTGTCGCCAAAACCGACTGCAATCTTTGTTGGAACGGACGAAATGGCATTGGGCGTGATTCATGCCGCTCAAGATAAAGGCTATGAAATTCCGAAAGATTTTGATGTCATCGGCTTTGACAATACTCGTTTGGCGACTATGGTTCGTCCGCGATTAACAACCGTTGTCCAACCGTCTTACGATATCGGTGCGGTTGCGATGCGCCTGTTAACAAAATTGATGAACAAAGAGGGAGTAGATAATCATATTGTTGAACTCCCGCATCGTATTGAAATTCGGCAATCGACAAAATCATAATCTTTTTAAGCTGAAGAAAAAACGGCCAAGCTTTTTTAAAAAGTTTGGCCGTTAACATTTTTTTTTGCATTATATTCCCTTTGCTGCCGGATGAATTGCAGAGCCAATTCAAGAGTGTGATTGTTTTTTTCTTCAATTTCTTTTTTCCTTGGAATCGGTTGATATAACGGATCGGGATCTTCCCATGTTGGGATTAATTCAACGGGAGATTTCTCCTGCCATTTTTCCAGCCATTCTTTCGGAAGAGCCCCTTGTGCTTTGCAGCTTAAATTTTTCATCTCCAGCCAAATGAGCGACCAAGCTCTTGGAACAACCCGCCAAATATCGTAGCCTCCTCCGCCGACAGCTATCCATTTTCCATCGCAGTAGCTGTGGGCAATTTCATGTGCAAGCTTCGGAATTTCCCGGTAAATATTGATGCTGGCGTGAAGATGAGTTAGTGGATCAAAATAGTGGGCATCAGCTCCGTTTTGAGTGACGATGACATCAGGCTTAAAGTACTCTGCAACTTCTGTAACGGCCTCTTTGTAAACTTTTAGCCATGATTCATCTTCGGTAAATGCATCTAACGGAATATTAAAGGCAAAACCGTATCCAGAACCTTGTCCCCGCTCATGAACTGTTCCTGTCCCAGGAAATAAATATCGCCCAGTTTCATGAATAGATAGTGTGCAAACGTTTGGCTCATCATAAAACGACCATTGAACACCATCTCCGTGATGCGCATCCGTGTCAATGTACAGCACCCTTGCCCCATATTTTTCGATAATATATTTAATCGCCACTGCGCTGTCATTATATATACAAAATCCAGACGCTTTCCCCCTGAAGCCGTGATGAAGACCTCCGCCTAAATTTAAGGCATGCTTCGATTTTTCCATCATGACATGATCAACTGCTGTTAATGTCGCGCCAACAATAAGAGAACTGGCCTGATGCATGTTTTGAAAAATAGGTGTATCTTCCGTACCAAGTCCGTAGTTTAAAGCTTCATGCTCAGACAGCTTTCCTTCCCCTGCCTGTTTTACTGCACGAATATAGCCGGCATCATGAATAAGCTCCAGCTCCTCATCTGTTGCAAATCTTGGTTCAACTATTTCATCATCTTCAAGCGCTTTCAATTTTTTTAGCAAATCAACTGTTAATTCTACTCGCAGCTGGTTGAATGGGTGCTTATTACTAAATTTATAATTTAAAAATAAAGGGGAATAAATAAACACGCTGTCTTTCATGTTATTCCCCCATCATATGAGGCCATACAACGGTATAACCTTTTTTCTCAAGCTCAGTAATAAGCCCCATTGGATTCATCGTCTGCACCCGAAAAACTAGTGTTTTGAATTTTTCGTTTTCTTCCGGATACACAAAAACGCTGGAAATGTTTACTTTTCCTTTATGAAATACTGTTGCGACTTCTGAAAGCATTCCGGTTATATTGGGAACTCTTACTTCAATGCGGGAGCTGGGCTGATGGGCTCCAGTCAACTTTACAAACGTATTCAAAACATCTGTTTTGGTAATAATTCCGACAAGCTTTCCATTTGTAGTAATGGGGAGGCAGCTGATTTTATGCTCATAAAAAATCGTAGCAGCATCTTCAACAAAATCAAGAGGGTGTCCGGTTATGACATCGGTTTTCATAATGTTTTTAACTGGCTTGTTTAAAAGCGCATCCAATTTTTCATTTTTACTTAATATAGAGGGAGCAGCATCGCGAATATCTCTGTCTGATATAATGCCAATAAGGGTATTCTCTTCGCTGATGATCGGAATATGCTTGATTTTAGCTTTTTTAATTAAGTTTAAAGCATCTTGGATCGAGTGATCCGGAGAAAGCGTGAGTACGTTTTTTTGCATGATTTTTTCAATAATCATGTTATCCATCCCCTTTCCAAGAATAGCATGGCGATTAATACAAAAATCTGTTTGTAAACCTTAATTGGTCGAATTTCTGAATCGATTCGTTATCTACCCTTTTTCCAATACGAACCATTAGACAGTTTGCAGGATGAGAGCAAATTTCTGGATCATCTGTTGCATACCATTCAAGACCGCCTGCATTCATCATTTTTTCCATCATTTTTCTATACTCCCAAACATTTAAGCCAGTCCCCTTTAAATCCCAATGCCAATAATATTCCGTTGTAATAATGATGTAATCTTCCATTGCATCATCCATCATCGAAACAATCAATAAATTTTTTCCAATTTCACATCCGCGAAATTCTGGAATCACTTCAATGGCTCCTAGCTCAATTAAATTTTCCATCTTTCCTTCAGACCATCGTTCTAGAGGATCAGGGTATAAAAATGTAACATACCCAATGATTGTTTCGTCTTTTCTGGCAATAATAATCCGTCCTTCAGGAAGCTTGGCAATTTCTACAAGCGCTTTGTGCTGCCTTGGTGCAGGACGGAAAGCTGTTAAATCCTCATGAAATTTATAGCCTGCCAGTTTATCGGGGGGAATTGGCCCTTCGACAATCACCGTTCCATTTGGAGTTTCAATTTCTTTGGCATGATATGTTTTTTTATGTTCCATTCATTACACCGCCTACCAATCTAATAACCTATTCATATTATACAGGAATTGTCGAACATAATCGGATTTGTTTTGTAAAAAATTTTTACAAAATTGCGAAATGGAATAAAAAGTTATATAATGATAAACAAATATACTAATTTTTAGGGGGGTACTTCGATGAAAGTGGAAGCGCTACCAGCAATAAAAGGAAACCACAACTTAGCAAACTATGAGGAAGCATATGCAAGCTTTGACTGGAAAGAAGTAGAGGAGAATTTTTCATGGAGTAAAACTGGGAAAATCAATGCGGCTTATGAGGCGATTGACCGTCATGCAGATGGGGCCAAAAAAAATAAAGTCGCACTTTATTATCGCGATGCGAATCGTGACGAAAAGTATACGTTTGAAGAGATGAAAGAGCTCTCCAATAAAGCTGCGAATGTTTTAAAACAGCATACCGACCTTCAAAAAGGTGATCGGGTTTTCGTATTTATGCCTAGAAGTCCAGAGCTTTATTTTGTCATTTTGGGCGCAATTAAACTGGGAGCTATTGTAGGTCCTTTATTTGAAGCGTTTATGGAGAGCGCGGTAAAGGATCGTTTGGAAGATAGTGAAGCAAAAGTGATTGTAACAACAAAAGAGCTGCTGCCAAGAGTTCCAATTGATGAATTGCCTGCGCTCAAACATGTGGTGGTTGTTGGAGAAGATGTAAAAGAAGAAGGAAAAATAATCGATTTCTTTGCTCATTTTGAAAATGCAAGCAAAGATTTGGAAATTGAATGGGTGGATCGGAGAGATGGACTTCTTTTGCATTATACTTCCGGATCAACAGGAAAACCGAAAGGCGTTCTCCATGTCCATAATGCGATGATTCAGCATTATCAAACAGCAAAATGGGTTCTTGACTTGAAGGAAGAAGATATTTATTGGTGTACGGCAGACCCTGGATGGGTAACCGGAACAGTTTATGGTATTTTTGGTCCGTGGCTCCTAGGTGTTACAAATGTTATTGTTGGAGGCAGATTCAGCCCTGATTATTGGTATGAAACAATCGAAAAATACGGTGTCACTGTCTGGTACAGCGCTCCAACAGCGTTTCGGATGCTGATGAGTGCAGGAGACGAATTGGTGAAAAAATATAATTTAAGCTCTCTGCGCCATATTTTAAGTGTCGGAGAACCTTTAAATCCTGAAGTTATTCGCTGGGGAATGAAAGTATTTAATAAGCGCATTCATGATACTTGGTGGATGACGGAAACAGGCGGGCATCTTATTTGCAACTATCCGTGTATGGATATCCGGCCTGGATCAATGGGCAAGCCGATCCCCGGCGTAAAAGCAGCAATTATTGACGATCATGGAAATGAATTGCCTCCAAACCGAATGGGGAATCTAGCAATTAAAAAAGGCTGGCCTTCCATGATGCAAGCAATTTGGAATAATCCTGAAAAATATGAATCTTATTTTATCGGCGACTGGTATGTATCTGGAGACTCCGCTTATATGGATGAAGATGGATATTTTTGGTTCCAGGGACGGGTTGATGACGTCATTATGACTTCCGGCGAACGGGTCGGACCGTTCGAAGTAGAAAGCAAGCTTGTTGAACATCCTGCTGTAGCGGAAGCTGGAGTTATCGGCAAGCCGGACCCTGTTCGAGGAGAAATTATTAAAGCGTTCGTTGCATTGCGCAGCGGCTATGAAGCATCAGAAGATTTGAAAGAGGATATTCGCCAGTTTGTTAAAAAAGGGCTGGCAGCACATGCAGCGCCACGGGAAATAGAATTTTGCGAAAAACTGCCGAAAACTCGAAGCGGAAAAATTATGCGCCGCGTGTTGAAAGCATGGGAGCTTAACTTGCCAACAGGTGACTTGTCGACGTTGGAAGATTAAAAATAATAGAAGCCGTAAGTCTAGTAAATAGGCTTGCGGCTTTGTTATTGGCATTAATAATAGATTGATAAAATAAACGCTAAAAATGGAAATAGGAGAGAAGCTTATGGAATCATCCCTTTTATTGAAAGAATTGCGAACGAAAGAGGAAATTTTAGAAGGATTTTCAGTGATGAAACATTTGCGGACTCATCTTGATGAACAATCATTTCTTGAATTGGTGCTTGAAGCTAAACAAAAGGAAGGATATCAATTAGTTGCTCTTTACCATCATAATAAAATGGTTGCCATCACCGGATTTATGCCAATGATCACTTTATACTACGGGCGTTTCATTTGGGTTTGTGATTTAGTGACATTGCCTGAAGAACGATCAAAAGGATACGGTGAAAAGCTTTTAACGTATGTTCATCAATATGCTGTAGAAAATGGCTATAATATTGTTTCTTTATCTTCCGGCTTGCAGCGCGTTGACGCACACCGCTTCTATGAAGAAAAAATGCGATACAATAAAGTAAGCTATGTTTTCTTAAAAAAGCTGCCGTCACACTAGCCAGTAAAAGATAAAAAGGACCACGTGCGGTCCTTTTTAAAATATTTATTGGGTGAAAGCAAGTTTTGCTGGGCTGTTTTTTCTGTTTCGTCTACTTTATTGATCGTTTAATGCATCTTTTCCATTCGCCTATTGTCTTGCATTTGCCGTCTGCTTCGGTTTTTGCTGCGGCTCTGTTTTTCCAGATTGCACCGTTTTTACAATGGCTGAAGGAGGAGACGCTTTTCCTGCCACATCCACTGCAACGACATAATAGGAGGCAGGAGATTTTCCGACTGAGATGCTTAAGTTATTTTTTGCAGGTATGCTGGCAATTTTTTTGAAACTATTTGAATTAGATGGAGCTGCATAAACCCTGTACCCGATAACATCATATTCACCGCTTTTGCTCCAGGATAATGTTGTTCCGCTAAGCTTTACAGCGGGCACTTTAGAAGGAGCTTTGCCATTATCCTGAAGAACCCTATTGCCGGTCAACGTCAAAGCCTCTAAATTAACTCCGCTAGGCAGAAGTTTAGTCAATTGGGACACGTCTGAAATCCCAAGATTATTCAATACTTCTTTTTTCAGCAGAGGCCCTTCCTGGACGAATTCAGCCGGTGCATTTGCCGGCACTTGATAGGCTACGTTGTCTACTAAAACAAATTTGCCGTACGCCAAGCTTTTATCCACTTTATTCGGCAGAAATTTAGCGTTATACAAGTCAGTTTGAACGAGTCCAGCTTTCTTGCATAATTCAGAAGGCAGATCCCCAGAGAGGGCGCAATACGATCTTGAAACAATTCCTTTAGGCATTTTAAAGGAAGTGTTAGGATCTATTAAGTCAGGTTTGACGCTGTATGCGGCGTTCATTAATTTTGCCCAAAGCAATATATTTCTATTGCTGTAGGTCAAACCTTTGTAGGTCGTTTCCAGCCTTTTCGGCGTGTCATAACCGATCCATGTGCCGAAGGATACATTAGGATTTACAGCAACAAACCATGCATCCCGATAATCCTGCCCAGTTCCTGTTTTTCCAGCCCAATCAGATTGAAATGATAGATACCTTTTTAAAGAGGAAGCCGTTCCGCTTTGAATGACATCCCGCATCATATCAATCATTAAATAGGCTGTTTGAGGGGAAAAGACCTTCTCTTTCTTACTGTTATGTTGATATATAACTTTTCCGTCTTGTGTTTCAATTTTTTCAATCATGTAGGCGTCGACAAATTCACCGTTATTGGCAAATGTTGAAAAGGCGTTTACGTTTTCCTCCACGGTTACTCCGTAAGTCATTGCCCCAAGAGCGAGGGAGAATGAACTGTAATCTTCTTGAGCAAGTGAACTAAATCCCATTTTTTCTAAATAGGATACCGGATTTTGCGAAATAATTTTTGCATAGGTTTTTACCGCCGGAATGTTATATGAATGTTTCAATGCTGTTCGAATACTTGTTAATCCGTGATAGCCGCCTCCGTAGTTTTTCGGCTGATATTTCCCGATTGAAAATGGAAGATCTGCCACAACAGTTCCCGGCTGGACGATGCCCATTTCCATCGCGGGTGCATAGACAGCGAGCGGTTTCATTGTTGAACCGTTTGGTCTTAATGCTCTTGTAGCATGGTTTGTCTGCTCCCTGTTATGATCACGGCCGCCAACAAAGGAGATAATTTTTCCAGTTTTGTTTTCGATTAAAACAGCGCCGACTTCAACCGGTTCCTCGATGGTTACGGTCTTGCCTGTTTCAGGATCTTTTTTCTTTTCAAGCTTTGGACTTCCGTAATACTTGTAGTTTTTGACAACCTCTTGCATTTTGTCATAAATTTTCTTGTCAATGGTCGTATGAATGTTGTAGCCGTTTTGTCTCATGTCTTGATCGGCCAGCGCCATGTATCGATTAAACAACTCTTTATTATTTTTTCGGAGATCCTCCAGCTTGTGACCGTCTTTTTTCGCCAGCTGCTCAGCCAGTATATCCTTCACTCTTTTTTCAACTTCGTATATAATCCAAGGATATTGCTCAATATCAGGTTTTTTCTTTTTGGCTAAATGAGCCTTTAAATCAAACTTAAGTGCTTCTTCATATTCTTTTTTTGTAATATATCCTTCTGCAAACATTTTTCTTAGGACGGTTTTCATTCGGTTTATACCAGGCTGTAAATCTTCTTTTACTTCTCCGTCCTTTGTGAACGGTGTATAAGCAAAAGGATTTTGAGGGAGACCAGCGATAAAAGCTGCCTGCGGTATCGATAAGTCTTTCGCATCTATGCCAAAAATCCCCTGCGCTGCAGCCTGCACGCCTGCAATGTTTCTTCCGGAGCTGTTTCGTCCAAATGATGATACATTTAAATAGGCTTCTAATATTTGATCTTTCGTAAAATATTTTTCTAATCTCAATGCTAGCAGGATTTCTTTTGCTTTTCTTTCAAATGACACTTCGTTGGTCAATATTTGGTTTTTAATTAATTGCTGTGTAAGGGTGCTTCCGCCGGTTCTGACAGAAGAGTTTGAGAACTCCTGGAAAATCGCCCGCATGATCGCCTTTGGGACAATCCCTTTATGCTCGTAAAAATATTCGTCCTCCACTGCAACAATTGCATGTTTTAAATGCTCGGAAATTTGATCAATTTTGATTTTTTCACGTTCAAGATCTGTGCGAATTTTCCCTAAATAGACATTGTCTGCAAAGTACACTTTCGTTGTTTCAGAATAATCGTAAATGTCTTTTTCCAATTCTTTTTCGGAACGGATCGGCTCATCTTTTACAAGCGATGCAAAATAACCAGCTCCTAATCCTCCGATAAAGGAGAAGCCTATTAAACCGATAACTAATAGTAAAAGAAATAAGTTCCATGTTACGTTATAGGCAATGACCATTTTTTGCTGGTGTTTATGATAAAAGGAGCTTACCTTCCTAAAAAATTCGTACCATTTCTCCATTTTTCATCATCCCTCTACAAAATCTAGTTTATTATAGCATATTTTTTTCTCCGGTTGACGCCCTCTGTTCTAATCTTAGTTGACAAAGGATGTCAATTATGCTAAAAATGTTTATTAATGAAAAAAATACTTGAGCGTTGATTGGAGAAAGTAGCAGGCATTTCCCTGTTTCAGAGAGCTGATGGCCGGTGCGAATCAGCACATAAATGCTTTGTGAATTACCTCCATGAGCATTCTTTGTGAAAGTGAAGTAGCAAAGGACGGTTTTTAGCCGTTATCAGAATGAGTGAAGAACATGCAAATGTTCTTAAGCAGGGTGGTACCGCGTAATTATACGTCCCTTCATGAAGGGGCGTTTTTTATTTGGATAAAATTTGAAAAGGAGTGGGTTTGATGAATGCTTTGCTAGAAGATTTAAAATATCGCGGACTCATTAATCAAGTAACGGATGAAGAAGGATTAGATAAATTGTTGTCAGAGGAACAGGTGAAGCTGTACTGCGGTTTTGACCCAACGGCAGACAGCCTTCATATCGGGCATTTGCTGCCGATTTTAACGTTAAAAAGATTTCAAGAGGCAGGTCATCAACCGATTGCTCTTGTTGGCGGCGCAACAGGCTTGATCGGCGATCCAAGCGGAAAAAAACAGGAAAGAACATTAAATGAAAAAGAAACGGTGAAGCAGTGGTCAGAACGCATTAAGGAACAGCTTTCCCGCTTTTTGGATTTTGAAAAAGAAGGGAATCCGGCCATTTTGGCCAACAACTACGATTGGATCGGACCATTGGATGTCATCACATTTTTGCGCGATATCGGCAAAAGCTTTGGCATAAACTACATGCTGGCGAAAGAAACCGTGCAGTCAAGAATTGAAACGGGCATTTCCTTTACGGAATTCAGCTACATGATTTTGCAATCGTACGATTTTTTAAAGCTGTACCAAACCTATGATTGCCGCTTGCAAATCGGCGGAAGCGACCAATGGGGAAATATTACGTCAGGACTTGAACTAATTCGAAAAACGGAAGAAAATGCGAAAGCATACGGTCTTACACTCCAGCTCGTCACGAAAGCCGACGGCACAAAATTCGGCAAAACGGAAGGAGGAGCCATCTGGCTCGATAAAGAAAAAACATCGCCTTACGAATTTTATCAATTTTGGATCAATACCGATGACCGGGATGTCATCAAATATTTAAAATATTTTACTTTCTTATCAAAAGAAGAAATTGAACAATTGGCAGAAGAAGTGAAAAATACTCCTGAAAAACGGTCTGCGCAAAAAGCGTTAGCGGAAGAAGTGACAAAACTTGTCCATGGCGAAGAAGCACTCAAACAGGCAGTCAAAATTTCCGAGGCGCTGTTCAGCGGCAATATAAAAGCTTTAACAGCAGAAGAAATAAAACAAGGCTTTAAAGATGTGCCTTCGTATGAAACGACCGAAAATGAAATCGGATTAGTCGATTTATTGGTTCAAGCGAAAATTTCTCCATCGAAACGGCAGGCAAGAGAAGACATCGGAAACGGTGCGATTTACATTAACGGCGAACGGGTGCAGGAGCTTGATTATATTGTGTCTGAAAAAGACACCATCGAAGGTCAATTTGCTGTGATCCGCCGGGGCAAAAAGAAATATTTCTTAATTCATTTCAAATGATCATAAGCCTCTGCTCACACTTTAGGGGCCTATTAAAATCAATTGGAAAATATACGGGCGAGTGATTCTAAACGACCACCGCTCATACCCGTATTCTATTAAATAAGTCAAAAGCACCCCCCCTTCAATTGAATGGATTAATTTATTCATTGAAGGGGGGTTTTTTCGTACAAAAGAAGTGAAAATTGTCGAAAAATACAGAATTTTCTATGTCAAAAAATGTACCTAAATCTAGTTTTTATAAAGTATAATCAATTTAACAAATTATTGAAAATGAGGGATTATATGAAAATTAGTCGTTTAAAAAAATGGTTGATATGGGCAATTGTGAATCTGTTATTTTTTCATCCGTTCCTTTAGACGTTCGCAGAAACCATTCATTCTAAAGACAACAACTCTACTGAAAGTCATTTACCGTCAAAAGTCCCGACCCCTAAAATTAACCTTAAACGAGGGGAAATCATTGAGGAACGGACAGAGAATACAAAAGTTTTTTACAATGGTGATGGCACATTTACCAAAAAGATTTATTTTGAGCCGATCCATATAAGGAAAAAGAAGGGGAAACCATTTGAGGAAATTTCTCCAAATCTAAAATCGATAAATTTCTATTTCATCAACATTTATGAAGAAGATACGAAACTTTATTTACTTTCCATATAAACAGTGGTTCGTTTTCTTTTTCAAAATAAAGTTACAATCCATGCGAAATGATGTAAACGATCAGTAAATGTCACCTTATGATTTTGTGTCCATATTAAATTTTGGAATGTGTTATGGCCAAATAAGAGAAATACCTATCTTTTTCTTTTGGTCTAGCAAAATGCTTTACACAAATTTTTAAACATTATTTGTTATTTAATAAAAATATTTACATATTTGGAAAAATAATTATAATTATTTTTGAAAGTGCTATGATGGAATATTTTAATAAATAAATTGTGTAATTCTGATTTGTAAGTGTAATACTATAGCATTCTAGCAGACAACTGTATAAGTTAATTTTATTAATGTAATTAATCTGACTTGCTTTATGTCATTATATTTGCGTTAGGTCTGCTCAACTATTTTATATAATTGAGCGGATCCGAATCTTATTTTTGAGTGCCTCCACATAATTTATAGATTAATGAATAACGAATGAATTGAATATAATGGAAAAAGTTTTGATTAGACAACTTACAGGTGTTAGTTTAAGCACTGCAGGGGTTATTCTGGATTATTTGGATTGGATTTCTTACGCATCATTATTACTGACTCTAACTGGACTTGGAGCTGCTGCATCAGCAGCAGTTTGGTCTTATCGTGCTACAATTTTGGCACTATCCAGATCGGGTAAAAGAGCAGCAGCAAAAGCACTTTAATAGAAATATAGTAAAGAAGGTAGTGTGTGGGGCACTAACTTCTTTATATGAAGGGGATAAATATGCTTATATTAAAACGTCAAGGATTAATCAATACGCTTTCTTTTTTTCTATTGTCTCTGATATTGGTTGCCAATACTTTTTTTTCAATCAGGCAATTTGGGATCATTGAACAATTTAACGAAATCCAAAAAAACTTACCTTTATTTACCGAAGCATTTGTTATTGTCTTTATAACTTCGGTGCAATTGATAGCGGGTATAACAGTTGTAATAATGGAAACACTATTTGTTACTTTTGTAGCAAATTTCATGACTAAAAAGAAATTAAAATTTAGCAACTATATATTTCCAATCCTTTTAGCGAATATCTTTTCAACACTATTAAATATGACTATTATTAAGGCTATCGGTCTTAATGATATGCAAAACATTCCATGGCTGATCTGGTCGCCAGTCTCACAAATATTGTTGGCAGTTTTTATTTATATATTTTTTTCGATTATTGATAAGTCTATATCGAACAACGTAAAAATCAAATTAGGGGTTCTTATATTTTCGGTATTGTATGGTGTACCACTTATTATACATACATTGATAAATGCTACATTTTTTTAATAATTTGGGGAAGGTGTAAAAGAATATGGAAAAATATTTTAAGTTGAAGATGATGGTCGTATTCGCCATTTCAGTTATTTGTGTATTGGTAAGCGTTATCACAGTGATAAGAATCATCGGGAAAATGTTAGGGAATTGAGGACAGATGAAGTATTTCAAATATAAACGTTTAATAAAAAAAAAGGAAAAGCAATTTCCAATATAGAGATTTTCTACAGATCTATTTTCAATGAGTTTTCTGAAGCAGATAAAAAAATATTGCTGTCTGTATTATACAAAGTAAATCAGGTTATTAATTTTATTTCAAAAATAGCACCAATTTTTGTTTACTCGCTCATTTATTATTTTCATTCCTATTTAGAACCTTTTATAAATCCTTTGTATGTCGCAACAATCTATTTAATTTTTAGCCTTTGGTCCACAGATATCAATAATGATGATTATGATCCTCAGGAAATGGAAAATGTTTCCGAATGGATGTATAAAGCCCGAAAAAATAAATTCAAGTTGCTAATCCTGGAAAGATTGGCATTAACATTTGGAACAAGCATTCTTTTTTACTGCATTTTTATCTTTATTTATATGAGCATTTTGCACATTTTTCAACCCAAGAGCCATAAGGTTTTCTAAAGCATAAAAAAGGACTTCACCCCTTATTTGTAGAATTTTGAATTGACCAAACCACAAAAATCCACAAGGAGGAAGTCACTTTGTATATTCTACAAGAAAGTCTATTTTCCTTTGAAGAATTGCAAATTTTAGAGTCAAAAGAGAAATTACCGATCTTTTTTAGTGCTCTAGATTTGCGTCCTTATGCTAAACAATTGAAAAGTTCTTCACCCCAAGGGGCTGAAGGACATTCCAAAGAAGGGATATTAAGGGCTCTTATCGCTGCCCCATTAGAAGGTATTGATACTTTTACTTCTCTTCACAATCGATTGAAAAATGACCTGCGTTTTCGTTACCAATGTGGTTTAGATATTAGCAGGCCTGCACCATCCATCTCTACTCTTAGCCGAGTATTTTCTTCACTAACCAAAACTGGACTCGTGAAAAGAATCTTTCAAGATCTCGTCCAGTTAGCTCAAGAGGAAGGAGTAATTGATGGAAAACATCAGGCTATCGACAGTGCCGCCATTGATGCTTACGAAAAGAAGCAGCCTAAGAAGCGAAGTGAACAAACAGGCAACGCCAATTGGGGGGCAAAGTTTGATTCCTTCGGTAATAAAATTACTTGGTTTGGCTATAAGATGCATCTTTCCGTTGACACCAAAAGTGAATTACCAATGGCGATTGAAGTAACCCCTGCTCATATCAACGATGGGGATGTCGCACCACAATTAATTGAACAAGTAAAGAGTTGTACAAACTCTAAAATTGATTTCCTGATAATGGATGGTGGGTACGACCAGCTTAAAAACTACGAATCCGCCAAGAACATTGGGGCTCAAGCTATTATTCCACTCAATTTGCGTAATGAAAATGACTCCCGAAGGAATTGCCTCCAATGGAACCCCACGCTGTTCTATGGGGTACGAAATGACTTATTGGGGAGCCAATAAGGATCAGCTCAAATTCAGATGTCCACACGCAACCGGAAAAGTGGATTGCCCATTAGGAATGGCAGCCTGTTCATCCTCCAACTATGGAATGGTAGTAAAAATTAACGTGAATAAGGATCTTCGCCGGTACTCTAATCCACACCGCGATTCCAAACGTTGGAAAGAACTTTACAATGAGCGAACCAGTGTAGAACGGTGCAATTCAAGAATGAAAAGTTATCTTACAGCGAACTCCCTGCATGTGTGGGGAATCGATAAAGTAAAAACTCATATTTACTTGAACGCCATCGTATTACTGGTTTCAGCTCTCGCAATGGCAAAAGAGAGTAAAAGCAACAAACCGCTTAAAAAATTTTTAAAGCGAAAAATTCTGCAAGTACGCCCAAAAAAGGACAAACAGAATATTTGTAAACCAAAGATACAAAATACCCCAATTTATTTGGGTTTCTTTTAAAACTCTTTTTAATAAAAATCTAATTTTGCAAAATGCTCATTCAAATACTTTTGTTGAAGAGGAAGATCTTATCGTTTTATTTTCTCTCCGCTCTTATTTCTTTTTTTAAGAAACCAGAACAGGACTGTAAGTGAAAATAATAAAATTGGTATATATCCAACTAACCGCCATGCGTTTAACGCACCGAGAAAATAATATGCAACTGGTAAAAATGTTACAGTACTAATAAGCATAAACAGCCAAGAACGATGGAGTAAACCAATTATAAATGTAAGTATTGAAATAACAAATGAAGTTCTCCATAAGAATATAATCAAATTAAAATCATCCAATATATCGTCCACCACCTGCGTGAAATACTGTAATATTTAAAGAAACTAGGAGCTGTCCAAAAGGTCAGGGTTAACTGACTTTTTCGAGCCCCTTCATTTTAGGGACTTATCGGGCAGACCATTTTTTCTATCTTTTTATATCCTTCAGAAGTCTTATGAAGGACTTTTCTTATGCTCCCTCTTTCTGAATTGGTTCTTCAAAAGTTTTCTGACGGACATTCAGCACATATAATTGCTTCTTGTTGGGTTCATTGCCTCTATGAAGGACATTTACAAATTTATTCAATTATTTTTGTCCTTCACAGTAGTATTTCTCCCAAATCCTTCATTTTAGGGGACTCATCAGGCAGCCCCTTTAAAAAATTGATTTCTTACTCATCATCAACTTTTAATTTTAAATTTGAGTAAAGAACTAAATTCCTACCTCAAATTTTGCTTCGTCATCCGATGTATCAGCATCTATTTCATTAGAAGATCGTTAATCGATATTATTTCACCAGCTGTGAAAGCATTCGTTATTGGGATTTTACAAATAAATCTAATAGAATATTGCCGTATATAAATATTCTTCATTATGCACTCAATTCCTTTTTTTGTTTTAAGAAGTGAGTCTTCAAGCTTTTTTCTGCAACGATATGGCATGCAGGCACAAAACTAAACAATTTAAATTCAATAGAGCAATGTCCCGTGTATTTTATGTGATTAAAAAGAATTGGTTAAAAATAGGGAAAATTTTAAGTTATAAAAACGTTTTACTATGCACATACATTTTATGAATCGTGATAGATCTGAATGTACTGATACGATTTCAAGGATTTCCGCAGGTTCTAAATCTCATTTTGGTACTTTCGTGTATATAAAAATAATTCAGCATCTGTCCGCATTTTTTATAAAAAGTAGCTCCAAAAGCTTCCCCACTTGCCCCAAAATAATACATTATGATCAAATTGTGATCAAACCTAAATTGAAACAAAAAAACCCTGAAATCCTTTCTTCTCAAGGGTTTCAGGGTTTTTAAATACTGAATTATACAATCTAATTTTATTAACGAGAGTAGAACTCAACGATGAGCGATTCGTTGATTTCCGCAGGCAATTCAGAGCGTTCAGGCAGACGAGTGTATGTTCCTTCAAGCTTTTCCGGATCAAATGTTAAATATTCAGGAACAAAGTTGTTTAATTCAACCGCTTCTTTAATGATTTGAAGGTTGCGGGATTTTTCACGGACAGAAATCGTTTGGCCTGGTTTTACTTGGTAAGACGGAATGTCCACGCGGCTTCCATCCACTAAAATATGGCCGTGGTTAACCAATTGGCGTGCTTGACGGCGAGTGCGAGCCAAGCCAAGACGATAAACAATGTTATCTAAACGAGACTCTAAAAGGATCATGAAGTTTTCACCGTGAATACCCGGCATTTTGCCCGCCTTTACGAAAGTATTGCGGAATTGACGTTCGTTAACTCCGTACATATGGCGAAGCTTTTGTTTTTCTTGCAATTGTAAGCCGTATTCAGAAAGTTTTTTCCGTTGGCCTGGACCATGCTGACCAGGTGCATACGGACGTTTTTCAAGCTCTTTGCCTGTGCCGCTCAAAGAAATGCCTAAACGGCGGGAAATTTTCCATGTAGGACCTGTATAACGAGACATATTGCTCCTCCTTTTGTATTTTCGATTGTAAAATACAAACAGACTGATTCTCTCAATTATGCACATTTTGTTTTCATGTACCTTCGCTCCAGCAGCAGAGAGTTACACGGTACACCTCAGATTTGAGGAACAAAATGACATCATAATTGTCGAATCCTTAGGCTGCTATATTTTACACAACGATCATTAT
Organism: Aeribacillus sp. FSL K6-8394; assembly: GCF_038008865.1. Taxonomy (NCBI): domain Bacteria; kingdom Bacillati; phylum Bacillota; class Bacilli; order Caryophanales; family Bacillaceae; genus Aeribacillus; species Aeribacillus sp. FSL K6-8394. The sequence continues at coordinate 1,851,573 of NZ_JBBPAA010000001.1, read as the reverse complement.
ATGATTTTAAATGAGCGGTGTCAAGATTATTTCCTTTGCTGTCAGCGAAAAGGAATATTTAATCCGACGAACTTCACACATTCATTTCTATTTTTTGTGAAAAAAATACCAATTATTTCACAAAAAAATGGTGCTTCATGTTATAATACTATTAAAGTAATAAGGTCTATTTTCCCGGTTATAGGTGGTGGAGTATGGATTGGGATCATTTTGAAAACTTATTTTTCCGATTACTTATGAGTGATTCGGACAGACAGCATTTCGATGAATTTATTAATGAAATGTTTGCCATTTTAATCAAAGCATTTAATCTTCAAAATGTGTCGATTTGGAAAGAGATCGGTTCGAATCTTTTTTTATGCCAATACTCGAGCAATGACGATGTAAAAGGTGCTTCGAAATCATTTAGCTTCAAAGACGATGAACAATTTGTAGTTTACAAAGAAAAAGGACGATTGTTTTTGCAGTATTCGGCAGAATCCTCTCCCAAAATGCTGTTGGAATTCAGAGGAGGCCGTGTACTTCACAAACTTTCTAATCAACCACTAGAAAAAATTTCTAAAATATGTTTTGCCATGTTTTTTCACGGAAAAAAATTATATTTGCAAAAAACGCTTAAAGAAAAATATTATCAATTGTTTTTATTAACTGATGAACTTTATTCCATTATGAAAGAAGAAGAAGTGTTAAACAAGCTTTATAACACTTTGAGGCAAATGTATCCCGACCTATTATGCCATTTCATTTTGCCAATTGATTATTCATTAGGACATGAAATTCCTGTGAAAAATTTGGAGCAGGAAATAGATCAGTATGAGGAAGCTATGACAGCCTTTTTGAAAGGCGATATGGTCGTAAGAAGCTCGTCAAACGGGCTCTATATTTATGTCCCGATTGCAGGTAGACAGGGTGTGTATGGATTAATTGATGTACATATCCCACTTCATATTGAACAAATCGATGACGTAATCGATATGATCGAAAAAGTGGCAAAGGCCGGCGGCAAAGCGCTGGAAAATGCCAAGCTGTATGAACAGTCGAAGCAGCATGTAAACGATTTGCAGCTCATTAATGATACGGCTCGAAAAATTAATAAAAACTTGCGGATTTCAGATACGATGAAATACATGGTTAAAAGAATGCTTCGTTCATTTTCTGCAGATGAGGCCGCTTTTTTTATTTTTGATGAAAATAAAAAATGGAACATGCTTTCAGAAAGTACATCGTTTTTCCATTCAGATGAATCGAAGGCTTACGTTGATTGGGTTGCACAAAATATATTGGAGCAAAATAGTGTATTCACTGGCGATATTTCCAATTCCATTCTCGGGGAAGCCGTTTATAAATCAATAATGGCTGTTCCGATGATCGACAGTGAAAAAATCATCGGATTTGCTGTTGTGCTGCGTAAAGAACCGTATTCCTTCACGTTTGATATGTACAAATTAATGGAATCGCTTGTGTCTCATTCTACACTCGCCTTTACGAACTCCATGCTTCGGGAAAAGCTGGAATTGCTCGTGATCACAGATCCGCTTACAAATCTTTTTAATAGAAAATATTTTGACGAGGTTGTTCATCAATCGTTTAAAGAAGACCAAAGAGGCACATTAATTTTAATAGACGTAGACAATTTTAAACAAATCAATGATACGTATGGCCACCAAGTAGGCGATAAAGTGCTTATTCAAATTGCTAAAACTATAAGGAACAACATACGGGAGGAAGATGTAGGAGCTAGATGGGGCGGAGAAGAGCTGGCCATTTATCTTCCTAAAGTGGGTTTAAAAATCGGATGTGAAGTGGCAAACAGAATTGTTTCAGCTGTGCGGAAATCAACGAAACCGCCTGTAACAGTTTCATGCGGTGTTTCCTGTTGGGATGCAGCCCATAAAAATGATTCGCCTGCCCTTCTTTTTAAAAGAGCAGATGATGCCTTGTATCAGGCAAAGCGCAATGGAAAAAATCAAGTATCGGTTTTAGACCAAGAAAGAGCATAAAGGGTTCCTAGGTATTGCTCTGATTTGTTAAAATCGTTTGACAGATCGTAACTAGGGACCCTTTTTTATATCATTTGAAAGGGTTCAAAAGTTGAATGCTCATTTCCACCTGTTCACGACTTCCGGCGTTTGAAAAACAAGGCTATTAAAGGTATTCTGTAAGAATATTCGTGAATTTTTCTAAATATCTTTGGTCTATTTCATCAAATCGGTTTTTAATCGGGCTGTCAATATCTAACACACCGATTACCTCATCGTTCTTAATAAGCGGGACAACGATTTCCGATTGTGATCGCGCGTCGCAGGCGATGTGTCCAGGGAACTCATTTACATCAGCCACTCTCACCGTTCTTTTTTCGAAAGCAGCCGTTCCGCATACACCTTTGCCAATAGGAATTCGGACGCATGCCGGCAGCCCCTGAAAAGGTCCGAGAACAAGCTCATCTCCGTCTTTTACATAAAAACCAACCCAATTGATTTCTGACAAAAATTGATTCAACAAGGCGGATGCATTAGCTAAATTCGCTATGACATTTTTTTCCCCTTCAATCAATGCTGTAAGCTGTTTTAACACAAGCTCATAATTTTCTTCTTTTGTTCCATTATAGCTTTCGACGACAAACATGGAAATTCCTCACTTTCTTTTTCAAAATGACAAGTAAGTACGAACTTTGTCGAGAAATTATAGCAGGAAAATATCGTTGCGGGTAGAAAACTTCTAACAGCCATCAACAAAAGGAGTGATCCACTTGCAAACGAAAACGAACACTGTTACGAAAGAAAATATCGTTGATGCAGCAATTTTCCTTTTTAATACAAAAGGTTACACCGGAACATCGGTTAGGGAAATTGCCAAACGGGCCAATGCAAATATCGCCCATATTTCTTACTATTTTAAAGGAAAAAACGGATTATTGGAACATTTAGTGTCCAAGTTTTATGAAGGTTATTTAGACGTAATCGATCAATGCTATCAAAAATGTACAGAATCTCCCAAACTCTCTCTTATGGCAATCGTTGAAGAACTTCTCCGCTATCAATATGAAAACCGCCGGCTTGCCCGTTTTGTCCACCGAGAAGTAACGCTTGATTCGACTCTCATTCGCCAGGTGATGATGACTTATTTAGCGAAAGAAAAATATTATTTGCTTAACCTGCTTGAACGGGGGATGCGAGCAAACCAATTTAAACAAGTAGACATTCCCCATTTTTTAGTACAATTCAAAAGCTTAATAAATATGCCGTTTTTACAGCCTCAATACATGTATGAAGTTTTACATATTAATCCGTACGAAGAATATTTTGTCAAGCAATATAGTAAACAGCTGGTTTCATGGCTGGAACAAATACTTTTTCAGAAAAACGAAAAACAATCAAATGACTAAACCATTTTTTCAAAAAGTGAAAAATCGCTGCCTACATCCTTCGCGCTATGGGCATCAGAACCATAAACGAGAGGGATGCTTTGTTTTTTGGCCGCTTGTATAATATCCTCTGGCGGGTAAATTTCTCCGCAAAAGGCTTTTCGTAAACCGGAAGTGTTGACGTCCAGTTCCATCCCCCTTTTGTTCATTTCAGCAAAAATCTGTTCAATATAAGGCTTTTCATCAAATGTGGCTTGGAAAAGCTTTTGAAATTTGTGTATTAGCGTAATATGTCCAAGCCGCTTCGGCTTATACTTTCCAAGATCTGAAACAACCCCTTTTAATACTGTCGCATAATATAATTCGTATAAATGATTGATGCCGCCTGAAAGCTCCGCCATTTTTTGAAACGTATGTTCATCAAAATCTACACAATAATATTGTCCATTTAATTTTAAAAAATGTACGGACAAAATGCTGTCATCAAGAAAAGGACCGTATTTGTCCAAAAATTGCGCTGTTTCTCTTTCAAAACCGTTAATATAGTCTACTTCTAAACCGATATGAATATCGATATCGCGTTTATATTGTTTTTTTAAGTCTAGCAAAATAGACAAGTAGCGGTCGATATCACTGAAGGGCATTGCGCTGTCCTTATCGGGAGTTGGATCAACAAACCCTTCCGGCAATGGAGCATGTTCTGTAAAGGTTATAGCAGAAAATCCTTTTTTTATGGCAGTTTCAATATACAATTCAAATGAATCGTCCGTACCGTGGGGGCAAAAAGGGGTGTGAACATGTCCATCTTTTTTCATAGAAATCACCTCAAGTTTGTCGAGATTTATGTGAAAAAATTAAAAATTTTGCTCAAAAAATGTCGTTATCATGGTATCATAAATACATTGAGAACACATTATTTTCTTTTGAAAGTTTTTTCGACAACGTCGTTTAAAATATACATACCCTTTAAGAAAGTGAAACGGACCGAGGGGGCTCATAATGGAAGTTGTGATCGTATTAATTTTATTGATTTTCCTTCTATTTGGAATCGGTTATGGATTTCGAAAAAATATTTATAAAGAAGTAGACCGTCTTGAAGCTTGGAAAATAGACATTATGAATCAGTCCATAACAGATGAACTGTCCAAAGTAAAAGAATTAATCATGAGTGGAGAAACAGAAGAATTGTTTGAACGCTGGCGAAAAGATTGGGACGATATCGTCACTAGCAGGCTTCCGCAGGTGGAAGAGCTTCTGTTTGAAGCGGAGGAATATGCTGAAAAATACCGCTTTAAAAAGTCAAAAGAAGTTTTATTACATATTGAATCGGTTTTAAAAGAAATAGAAGAACAAATAGCCGGCATTGTTCAGCACATTAACGATCTTGTTGCAACAGAAAGCAATAATAAGACAGAAGGTGAAGCAGTCAAACAACAGCTAAAAGAGTTGAAAAAAACACTGCTCTCCCATCGCCATACATTTGGAGCTGCGTATGAACGGCTGGAAAAAGAGTTGTATGAAATATTACATACAATGGAAAAATTTGATGAGGAAATGAACTCAGGAAATTACGTAACAGCGAAGGAAATTTTGGATGAACAAAAACAGAAGCTTGAAGCACTCCAATTAAAAGTAGAGGAGATTCCAAAGCTTTTAACTGAATGTCAAATGATTGTGCCGAACGAGATTTCCGAATTGAAAGAAGGGTATAAAAAACTGCTCGAGGATGGCTACAAGCTTGAGCATTTGGAAGTGGAAAAAGAAATTTCGCATATTGAGGAAAAAATGCAGGGCTTGAAAAAGAAGCTAAGTGAAGCAGAGACAGAAGACGTGAAAATGGGTCTTGATTCCATAAAAGAAACGATTGATAACATTTACGAAATGCTTGAGAAGGAAGTGTATGCGAGCCAATATGTAAGACAAGAAGCGGAAAAAACCGGGGAAAAGCTGCAATCTTTATTAGAGGAAAAAAATGATTTAAAAGAACAAGTCAGTCTTGTACAGCAGAGCTACCAGTTGTCAAATGATGATGTCGACAAGCTAAAAGAGTTGGATAAACTGATGAACCAACTGAAAAATCATTACAAGCATATTTTGGCAAGCATAGAGAACTCCAATATTGCGTATTCCGTTTTACAGGAGGAACTGGAAAGTTTTAATAAGCAAATTGATCAAGCAAAGGAAAAATACAACGAATGGCATTCGATGCTTCAGGCATTGAGAAAGGATGAATTAAACGCGCGCGACAAATTAGCAGAACTAAAGCGAATGATGGCTGAGATTAAACGGGCGATTCGAAAAAACAACATTCCCGGCCTTCCGGAAAGCTTCGTGGAGCAATTACAAACTGCTCAGCAATCGTTTGAAAAGGTCAGCAATGCGCTTGAAGAAATTCCGCTCGATATGGATCGAGTCCAAACGTATTTAAACGATGCTGTGAGCATCATCGAACAATTAAAAGAAAACACAGATGAGATCATTGCCCAAGTTTGTTTAGTCGAAAGATTAATACAATACGGTAATCGATACCGCAGCACGTATTCGGGCCTTGATAAAAAATTAAAAGAAGCTGAACAGTTGTTCAGAAATTATGAATACAGCAAATCTTTGGAGCAAGCGGCTGCTGCCATAGAGGAAATCGATTCGGAAGCGATGAAAAGAATACAGAAGCTTGTTGAAAATGAATTGAAAGATCTATGATTTATGCCTGTCTTCGTTTGAAAGACGGGCATTTTTATTGCCCATGCTCCCATATGGACTATAGTCAGTAAGCATTTTTATTTAACTATGAGGAGTTGAAGCAATAATTCTGTGCGAAATGTCGGTTTGGAGAGTATATTTTTCACTTAACATGAGAAAACCTATAAGAAATTGAAACTCCACTCGTACAAACATGAGCAATTGCAGAGCTTGTTATCTATAAGATAATGAAATTCCACAGCCGGATGATTTTGCAAATCGTCCTTTCCTTATTTTTATTTGTCCCATCTAGGCGCTTGCCGCTGTGAAGGGCTTTTTTATTGTAATTCATTGCCACATTTGTTATAAAGGTGTAAAAGGGAAACAATAGCAATTAAACAAACACTAAAAACAAGTTTCGAAAGCACGTACATATTTTTGAAGTCGAAAAGGTATGAAAGCGGAATTTTATAGAATGGGAATTTCACAATATAACGGAAAGGGTCGAGAGTGGATGGGATTATTGGACAGTAATAAAATCATGGAAATAAGAAGTCATGTTGAAAAACGAGTAGTGAAGCTGCCTGATGGCACGACTGTTCCATGTATAGGTCAAGGAACATGGTACATGGGAGATAAGCCACAGGAGAAAGCTAAAGAAATAAAAGCCTTACAACTTGGAATAGAATTGGGCATGAAAGTAATTGACACTGCTGAGATGTACGGAAATGGCGCTTCTGAACGCTTAGTCGGCGAAGCAATCAAAGGGCGCAGAGATGATGTGTTTTTAGTCTCTAAAGTGTATCCGCATAATGCAGGACTAGACAAGATTTCCGTTGCATGTGAAAACAGCTTAAAACGGCTGGGGACGGACTATTTAGATTTATATCTTTTACATTGGCGAGGCCGCATTCCTTTAGAAGAAACAATCGAAGGTATGGAAAAGCTGCGAAAAGAAGGAAAAATATTAAGATGGGGAGTCTCCAATTTTGACACAGACGATATGGAAGAGCTATGGAACACGCTCAACGGATCAAACTGTGCGACAAACCAAGTGTTATACCATATAGGTTCGAGAGGAATTGATTTTGATCTGCTGCCTTGGCACCGGGAACATCATATACCGATTATGGCGTACAGCCCCCTTGCCCAAGGAGGTACATTAAGAAAGCAGTTGTTGACGGATCCAACTGTTAATGAAATTGCCAAAAAATACAATGTAAAACCATTACAAATTGCACTTGCTTGGACGATACGCACGAATGATGTCATCGCTATTCCAAAAGCTGGGCAAGAGCAGCATGTTCTGGAGAATGCTGAAGCTGCTGCTATTGAATTAACCCAAGAAGACTTGAACCGACTTGATGAGGCATTTCCAAAACCTCGTAAAAAAGTGCCTTTGGATATCATTTAACATGTTGCTGAAGCAATATTCGGTAATACGCCGGAGTTGTCCAGAAAGTCAAGCTCCCATCGAAAACAAAAAATCATAAACACCGATATATCAAAGTTTCTAAAACATTAAAGGGGTCAATAACCCGAAAAAACAACTTATTAGACAGCCCCTTCATTAAAAGGAAATAGAAACGAAGGTCGTCATGAAAACTTTTTTTCAAGGATTGACGTTTCCCGAGTTAGCTCTGGCAGGCAAGGAGCAAGCAAAAAGGGCAGCTAAAGGACATGATGATGAACGGATTCAAGAAACGAATCATCAGCAGCTTAAACTATTGCACCTGCTGGCAGCTGTGAGAGTGTGCCGACAGTCTTTTCTTGAACAGCGTAACTTTTTGGTCTATAGGCGTCTAATGAGCGGCTTATTTTTAGTTCTTCTTTGAAAAATAGAGCCGATGTCTCTTTTTATGGCATAATGAACAGCGGCGAAAATCAGCTTTTTCTCGTTTCTCTAAAGCAAAATGCTAGAGGGGTAACGAGTTTTTTTATTTCTTTACGCTGTGTTCTAAAAGTGATTGATAGGAATGAGGAAGAGATTGATCTCAAATTTTATTTGCGGTTCAAGAAATGGGGAACGACTGACGAAGAAAGGAGAAATCATCCGCTTTGTGAAGCGAGTGACGAAGGAATACGATAGGTTAGTCGTGCTTGATGATGTCAGTTTTTAAGATTGAACGCGGGAAGTTTTACACGCTGCTTGGGATCGGCGGATGCGGGAAGACGACGATGATCGAAGATGACGTTGTTGAATTCACAAAAAAGCAGCTACGTGCGTGGACAAAGGCTTTCGTCTGAATGAGCCCGTCTATGTGATGATCTTTTCTTTTTCATTTCAATTTACTTATGTTAATATTGCATTGCAAAGTGTTAGAAAATATAATTCAAAGGGGTATACAACCGATGCTTTACTTGGATAATAGTGCAACTACAAAGCCTTACCCTGATGTACTTGATACGTACCGGCAAGTGGCGGAAAAGTTTTTCGGGAACCCATCATCTCTTCATCATTTGGGTGTTCAAGCGGAAAGACTTTTAACAAAAGCAAGAGAACAAGTAGCCGATTTGCTAGGTGTAAGCGGACAGGAAATCATATTTACGTCTGGAGCAACGGAAGGAAATAATTTGGCGATTAAAGGCGCGGCTTTTGCACAAAGACATAAAGGAAAGCATTTGATTACGACTGTAATTGAACACCCTTCTGTCAGTGAAGCATTTGAACAGCTTGAAAAAGAATTCGGGTTTGAAGTGACGTGGATTCCTGTAAATGAAAATGGCATTGTGTCTCCAGCTGACATACAAAAGGCTGTACGTAACGATACAATCTTAGTGTCCGTTATGCATGTCAACAATGAAATCGGAGCGATTCAGCCAATTGAAGAGATTGGCGAAATACTTAAAAACTATCCGAACATCGTTTATCATGTCGATCACGTGCAAGGAGTCGGGAAGGTTCCTTTAAATATAAAAAAAGCGGGAATTGATTTATGTACAATATCTGGCCATAAATTTCATGCCCTAAACGGTACAGGAGTGTTGTACATTAGAAAAAATACACCAATTCTCACTCTTTTATCAGGGGGTGGCCAGGAAGCAAGCATTAGATCAGGCACTGAAAATTTAGCGGGCAGCGTGTCCCTAGCGAAAGGTTTAAGGCTGGCATTCAACGACTATGAAGAGAAGATCGATCGTCTGATTAATACGAAAAACTATCTTATAAATGAGCTTGAAAAAATAGATGGCATTATTATCAACACACCAAAGGAATCTTCCGCCCCTCATATTATCAACTTTTCTGTACCTGGTATAAAAGCGGAAGTTTTAGTTCATATGCTTGAAGAGGAGAATATTTATGTCTCCACTACTTCAGCTTGTTCTTCAAGGAAAAAGGGAGAAAGCAAAGTATTGAAGGCGATGGGCAAAAAAAGCAGCATCACCGAAAGCGCCATCCGCATAAGCCTTTCAATTGGGCAGACGATCGATGATGTCAAGCCGTTGATTGACGTCCTGCCATCATCTATACAAAAATTAAAAAATATAATGGGGTTATAAACATGCAATATGATCATATTTTAGTCAGATATGGTGAAATGTCTTTAAAGGGAAAAAATCGTAAACATTTTATTAACCATTTGAAAAACAATATAAAACTTGCATTGTCTTCCTTTTCGTCTTTAGAGTATACAGCGAACAGAGATCGCCTTTTTATCAAATTAAATGGAGAAGAAGGGGAAAAGGTAGCGGAAAAATTGCAAACAGTTTTTGGCATACAGTCCTTCAGTTTGGCAATCAGAACGAAAAGCGACATCGAAGCCATAAAGGACACGGCTTTACAGGCAGTCAAGCAATTGTATAAAAACGGAGACACTTTTAAAGTGTCGGCCAAAAGAGCAGATAAATCGTTTCCGTTAACTTCAGACCAACTCAATTATGAAATTGGTCGGCATATACTTATTCATACTGACGGTTTGAAAGTAGATGTTCATCATCCGGACATAAACGTGCGCGTAGAAGTCCGTCCGCATGCCACATATATAATGTGCAAAGATTTTAAAGGGGCGGGAGGGCTTCCGGTTGGTTCAAGCGGAAAGGCGATGCTGATGCTTTCTGGAGGAATTGACAGCCCTGTCGCTGGGTATTTGTCAATGAAAAGAGGCTTGGAGATTGAAGCGATCCATTTCTTCAGCCCTCCATATACGAATGAAAGAGCGAAGCAAAAGGTTATGGATCTCGTAGAAAAATTAACCGAATTTGGCGGCAAAATCGTGCTTCACATCGTTCCGTTTACAGAAATTCAAGTGACCATTCAGCAAAAAATATTAGAAAATTATACAATGACATCGACTAGAAGAATGATGTTAAAAATTGCCGATGAAATTCGGAAAAACCGAGGCGCCTTAGCCATTGTAACAGGCGAAAGTCTAGGGCAGGTAGCAAGCCAAACGCTTGAGAGCATGTATGCTATTAATGAAGTGACGACAACTCCTATACTGAGACCTTTAATTTCAATGGATAAAAATGAAATCATTGAAATTGCCGAAAAAATTGATACGTTTGAGATTTCAAACAGACCTTATGAAGACTGCTGTACTATTTTTACACCAGCTTCACCGAAAACGAAGCCGAAAAGGGAGAAAATATTAAAGCTTGAAAGCTATGTAGATTTTCAACCTCTCATTCAGAAGGCGATTGAGGAAACAGTAACAATTGAATTTCCAAGAAAACATGATATACAAGAAAAAATAGAAGAGGATTTTGAAAATTTACTATAATATTCCACAAGTTCAAAACAATTACCATTTCGTTTTATGCATGAAGCCATGTGTTTTTTCACATTCTATATCCACAAGGAGGTGAATGACACATGGCTCAAAACAGATCTAGCAACTCTAACCAAATTTTAGTTCCTGGTGCTGAACAAGCACTTGAGCAATTAAAAACAGAAATCGCATCAGAATTCGGTGTAAACTTAGGTCCTGATACTACATCCCGCGCGAACGGCTCCGTTGGAGGAGAAATTACAAAGCGGCTTGTATCTTTTGCTCAGCAGCAACTATCTGGCGGTGGCGGAACATTTCAATAAATAAATATTTTGGCTTTTGAGCGAAAAGGTGATCCTTTTCGCTCATTTTCATGTGCGCCCGGCATGGGTGTAATCTATAGGGTGAAAGTCCCGAGCTGCGAAGGCAGAAGTAGCAGTTAGCTTAACGCAAGGGTGTCCGTGGTGACGCGGAATCTGAAGGAAGCGAGCGGCAAACTTTAAGGTCTCTCGGAACACGAACTTCATATGAGGCTAGGTATCACTGGGTGAGTTTGCAAGACAAAACAAAGCCCTTTCTGCCGAAGGTGATACAGAGTAAATGAAGCAGATGGATGGAAGGAAAGATTACACTCTTACCCGGGGAGGTCTGGCTGGCACGCCAAGTAACCTTGGTAACCTATCTAGTGATAGATAGCTGAACAGTCAGAAGTCAGCAGAGGTCATAGTATTAGTTGGTCTAGAACAACTAAGAAGGACCGAACAATTAAGAGAGAATAGCCCTTGGCATTCAGTGTGTCATGATGAACACAGAAAACGTAGTACCTCACTTGAGGGAGGAAGCGGTGAATCCCGTGGGAGATCTCTTGGAGGGTGGAGTGACCACTGGCATAAAGAGAACAGCTATTCACGGAAGTTATAAAGACTTGCGTCAATTATCTTAATTGAACCGCCGTATACGGAACCGTACGTACGGTGGTGTGAGAGGACGGGAGTTAATCGCTCCCTCCTACTCGATTTTATAAAAAGGTTCTTTTCACTTTATCCCAGAAAGAATTATCTTTTAATTTAACAGTTTTAATTTTTTTCTTTCCTAATTCAATATCCAGCTGGTTGACATGACGAATGCTTAGAGCTTCGTTGTCCATTCCGATAATCGGATAATCGTTGCCGTCCTGCACAACTTTTAATGTAAGCTTTCGATTTCCGCTTAAAATAAAAGAGGATCCTAACGTCCGATATAGATTATTGTTCAAAGATGCAAGTTCAGTTACTTGTAAACAGTCTATGAGCGGATCGACGACAGCTCCCTTCACAGATTTATTGTAGGCTGTGCTCCCTGTTGGAGTGGCAATAATCATTCCGTCGCCTCGGAACGTTTCAAAATGCATATCATCAATAAATACATCCAGAACAAATGTTTTAATAATTGCTGATCTGACACTGCATTCATTTAAGCAGGAAATCTTTACTTCATGGTCGACGGTGACATCGATGGTTGGATATCTTCTTACCTCGACCTTTTCCAGCTGAAAAGCTTCAACTAATTTGTCTTTTTGATCTATATGGAAATCACAATAAAAACTGATATGCCCTTCAGTTGCGATGCCTATGTACAGACAGTCGTCGCGAAATTGCGTTTTTCTAACCGCTTGCAAAAATGTTCCGTCCCCTCCGATTGCTACGATAATGTTCGCATGTCTCCAATCTTCAACAGGACGAAAATCATACTGCTTCGCCAAGTCAATCAACGAAGCTATTTTCTGTTCAAGGTGATCGCTATGTTTGTAAAAGAAGTAGATATTTCGGCGTGGATCCATCAAAAAAACCTCCTCTTTTTGGAAGATTCTCCACAATTATATAAATAAATGTTAAAATACACTATGATATATAGTTTAACATTTTTATAATGGAACATGTCAAAAAAGGTGAAATTGAATCAAGGAGGTAAACATCTTGAGTGGAAAAAGGTGGGCTGCGTTAGGAATTGCCGCAGCATTATTTGTTTTTTCGATGATCATTAGCTTTGCTTCTATGGCTGTTTCAAATGCAGAAAAATTGTCTGGGAATTTTTTTGAATCGCAGTTTTCTGAGGAAGTCCTTGAAGAAGGAATGCCGGATGAAAAAATTGCGGTACTGGAAGTAAATGGAGTGATTCAAGATACGGGAGAAGATGTTACATCGATTTTTGCCAGTGAAGGCTACAATCATAAAGAATTTTTGAAATTGATTGAAAAGGCCGGCGAGGATAAAAGCGTAAAAGGAATCATTTTGCGAGTCAACTCTCCTGGCGGGGGAGTAGTGGAAAGTGCAGAAATTCATAAAAAACTAATGGAAGTTAAAGAAAAGGCGAAAAAGCCGATTTATGTTTCGATGGGAACCATGGCAGCTTCAGGAGGATATTATATTTCAACTCCTGCCGATAAAATTATTGCAGCACCGGATACGATGACAGGCTCGCTAGGGGTCATTATGCAAGGAATAAACTACAGTGAATTGGCAAAAAACTTTGGGGTGAAAGTAGAAACGATCAAAAGCGGTCCATATAAAGACATTTTTTCTTCAGCAAGAGATATGACAAAAGAGGAAAGAGAAATTCTTCAAAAAATGGTGAATAACGCTTATGAAGGCTTTGTAGACGTAATCTCGCAAGGAAGAAAGATGGATGAAGGGGAAGTGCGGAAAATTGCCGATGGACGAATTTATGACGGCCGGCAGGCGAAGCAGCTCCATTTAGTTGACGAGCTAGGCTATTTTGATGATGCGGTGGAAATGATGAAAAAAGACTTAGACTTATCAGATCCATATGTATTCAAATATAAATCGAGCTTTGGATTTGAATCGTTCCTTTCCATGATGGCTGGGAAGGTGATCTCTAAAGATCTGGAAATGCAGGGACTATACAAATTGTTTTCACAACCGAATTCTCCCCGCCTGATGTATTTATATTCGGAGTAGGAGGTGCCAACATGGATGGAACATTTGAAGAAATAAATCAAATTGAACAAAAGCATGAGATTCAAACAGACATCTCTTATCACTTTGCGGGATTTTGGATGCGGTTTTGGGCATACTTGCTTGACCTCATTGTTGTTTCAAGCGTCATCCGAATTGTTGCCAATCCGCTTTTTTTACTGATCGGATTGGAAAAAAGCGATTTTATTTTTTCACCTTATCGAATTTTAAGCGCCTTGTTTTTCTTTTCCTACTTTATTCTTATGACGAAGTTTTTAGGACAAACGCTCGGGAAAATGGTTTTTGGCCTGCGTGTTATATCTTTAAAAAATGATAAGCTTACATGGACCGATGTTTTCTTCAGGGAATGGATCGGACGGTACATCTCCAAGGTTACGTGGATTGGATATTTGATCGTTGCTTTTACAAAAAAGAAACAAGGACTGCACGATTTATTCAGCGATACAACAGTTATTCATGATGAACGGTTTTCAAGATGACCTGCCGAAAAGGCAGGTTTATTTTTTTATAGAGAGGTGATAATGGTTCACTGAAAGGATGTGAAATTATGCCATTTTGGCTTGCAATAGTCTTTTTCCTATTTTTGATATTTGTGCTTCTTGTTGCAATGACAAAATTAACGATTGTACTTTCATATAAACACGATAAATATGACGATCGGTTAAGAGTGACATTTCTATTGTTTTTTGGCCTTATTCGCTACACAATCAAAATCCCTTTTATAAAACTGGATCAAGAAGGTCCAAATATTGTTTATAAACAAGAAAAAGAAACGAAACATTCAACTCAAAAATCGTCCGAAAAAGTGACTCCTGAAGAGCTGTTTGAGATGCTGCAAAATTTTAAAGAAATATTGGAAAATGTTATCCATTTTTGCTTTATTATTCAGAAATTTTTGAAGAAGGTTCGGATTGTGAAATGGGAGTGGCGTACTGAAATCGGAACGGGAGAAGCTGCCTCAACAGGAATGTCGGCGGGTACACTATGGGGGATGAAAAGCTCTATTATTTATTTCGCTTCCCGATACTTTACATTAATAGGTTATCCAGTTGTTTCAATCTTTCCTAATTTCAACCGAATGGTTTTGAAAACGACATTTGTATGTATGATGCAATTCCGACTTGGGAATGCTATCATAGCAGGATTGCGTCTCGTAAAATGGTCGAGATCAAAAACAGCATTATGGCGAAACTTACCGTTTGCCAAGAAAAACAAGAAGAATGAACATAGTTTAGAGGAGGCAAAAGTATGAGCGATCATCCGATTCAAGGGTTAATGAAAACGGCAATGGAAAACTTGCAGCAAATGATCGATGTCAATACCATAATTGGCGATCCAGTTGAAACTCCTGATGGGAGTGTTATACTAACCGTTTCAAAAGTGGGATTCGGATTTGCGGCAGGTGGCAGTGAATTTTACGGTCCGACAGGTGAAAAACATTCAAGCAGTCCTTATGGAAGCAGCACTACAGGTGAAAAAGGAAAACTTCCTTTCGGCGGAGGAAGCGGAGGCGGTGTATCGATTACGCCAATCGCATTTCTTATTGTTGGAACAAATGGAATCAAAATTCTTCATTTAGATGAAAATACCCATCTTTATGAAAAAATTTTAGATGCAACTCCTCAAACGGTAGAAAAAATTCAAGAACTGTTTCGAAAGAAAAAACATATACAAGACGATAACAATGAAAAAGAAAAAATTGATTTTGACATTTAAAGCTGCTTTGGCAGCTTTTTGAAATTTTCAAACACTTTTTCTTTGAAAAGTCTTCAAAAACAAGCTATAGTTAAACTATACATAGATTTGGAGGGGATAAAATGGCAAACGTAACATTTAAGGGAAATCCAGTAACTCTTTTAGGAAATGAAGTGAAGGTTGGAGATAAAGCGCCTGATTTCAAAGTGCTTGCGAATGATTTGTCGGAAGTTACTTTAGCTGATACAAAAGGGCAGGTCCGAATCATTTCTGTTGTTCCTTCGATCGATACTGGCGTATGTGATGCACAAACACGCCGCTTTAATGAAGAAGCTTCCAAGCTGGATAATGTTAAAATTTTAACAATCAGCATGGATCTTCCTTTTGCGCAAAAACGTTGGTGCGGTGCGAACGGAATTGAAAATGTACAATTGTTATCTGACCATCGCGACGCTTCTTTCGGACAGGCGTACGGAGTATTAATCAAAGAATTGCGTCTGCTTGCTCGCGCTGTTTTTGTTGTTGATTCAAACGATAATGTAACATATGTAGAATATGTCAGCGAGGCGACAAATCATCCAAACTATGAAGCGGCGATTGAAGCTGCAAAAGCAGCAAATTAAGGACCTGATGCAAGGTCCTTTTTTTTCTTGCTTATAAAACAATGAAACGCTAAAATGAAAGGATGTGACGAGCTTAAAGGAGGAAGCCTTTATGCAAGGATTTTCAAATGTTGAAAAACTGTTTTCACTCATTAATGAGACGGCAGAAATCATTAAAAACGAAATGAATTGTACATACATTGAAGCGATAGCGAATACAGGAGAAAACCTGTTTCACGGAACTGCAGTTCAAGATTTCATTAGCGAAATTACAAGTAAAAAACTGAACAATATATACCGGACGTTTCATCTGGATCACTACTCAAATGAAGAAATTCGGAGAGCTTTTCAGCTCGCTGTTTTAAAAGGATTAAAGGAAGATAATCAGCAAATCCACCAAATGACCCCTGACAGTGTTTGCATATTGCTCGGCTATCTTGTGCAAAAATTTTTTCAAGATGAAAAAAATTTAATGATTTTAGACCCTGCTGTAGGTTCGGGTAATTTACTCTCGGCTGTCTTAAACCAACTGGAAGCAAAGCAAGTTGAAAGCATTGGAATCGATATAAATGATTTGTTAGTTAAAATCGCTTATGTGAATGCAAATTTGCAGAAGCATTCTATTGACTTTTATAATCAGGACAGCTTAAAAAACCTTTTTATCGACCCTGTGGATGCGGTGGTGTGCGACTTGCCAGTCGGCTATTATCCCGATCATGACGTCGCAAAGCATTTTGAATTGAAGGCTGATGAAGGCCATTCTTACGCCCATCATCTTTTTATTGAGCAGAGCATCCGCTATACAAAAGAAGGCGGTTATTTGTTTTTCCTTATACCAAACCATCTTTTTGAGACGCCTGAAGCTCCAAAATTGAATCGATATCTAAAAGAAAATACAGTGATCCAAGGCCTGTTGCAGCTCCCGCGCTCCATGTTTAAATCGGAAAATAGTCGAAAAAGCATCTTTATTTTGCAAAAAAAGGGAGAAGGAATTGTACCGCCCAAACGGGTTATGCTTGTTGATCTACCGAAATTTTCGAATAAAAAAGCTCTTGCTTCGATTATGGATCAAATTGATGAGTGGATCCGGACAAATAAATGAAAAGATGAAGACACTAAAAGGTGACAGCGATGTCGCCTTTTTTTTAGGATTCGGTTTATTTCTTCTATTTTTCATAAAAACTAAACTAGAGAAAAGAAATCTTCGGTTTTAGCGAATAGTGGCTTCCCGTTTCATTTAGGAAGTGGATGGAAGCGCTTTTTGTTTTTAGAAATTTTTGTATACAGATAGACATTTATTTTTCACTTGAAATGTTGCTTTATCAATGTTTAAATGTATAGAGCGATCATCTCTCTTTTTAAAATTAGACAAGTCTGGTGTTTCACATATTTTGCTAATTTCTATGTCACATGCAGGAATTTTTAAAAAAGTTTCATCAACAAAAAGAAGGAGAGAATGAAAATACATGCCTAAGATTTTAGCTGTAAATGCTGGAAGCTCTTCATTAAAGTTTAAATTGTTTGAAATGCCGAATGAAGAAGTTTTAACAAAAGGGGTAGTTGAAAGGATTGGTTTGGACCAATCATTTTTTAAGATATATGTTAACGGAGAAGAAAAGAAAGAAAGTTGTCAAATTACCGATTTTTCAATAGCGGTACAGCTTGTGCTAAATAAATTAACTGAATATGGAATTATCCGGACGTTAAATGATATTGACGGAATCGGTCATAGGGTTGTACATGGAGGAGAGATCTTCAGTGACTCAGCGCTTATTACGGAAGAAACTTTAAAGAAAATTGAAGAACTCTCTCATTTGGCGCCTTTGCATAATCCAGTCAATGTGCTTGGCATTCGAGCCTTCCAAAAGGTGCTTCCGGACGTTCCAGCGGTAGCGGTGTTCGATACTGCCTTTCACCAATCGATGCCGGAACAATCTTACTTATACAGTTTGCCATATGATTATTATGAAAAATACGGAATTCGCAAATACGGCTTCCATGGAACGTCTCATAAATATGTAACGGAACGGGCAGCTCAATTGCTTGAAAGACCTTTAAAGCATTTGCGGCTTATTTCCTG
This sequence comes from Aeribacillus sp. FSL K6-8394, assembly GCF_038008865.1. Lineage (NCBI taxonomy): Bacteria > Bacillati > Bacillota > Bacilli > Caryophanales > Bacillaceae > Aeribacillus > Aeribacillus sp. FSL K6-8394. The sequence continues at coordinate 1,833,469 of NZ_JBBPAA010000001.1, read as the reverse complement.
CCATCTAGGAAATGGTGCCAGCATTGCAGCAGTTGAAGGCGGAAAATCAATCGATACATCGATGGGATTTACGCCTCTTGAAGGTGTTGCGATGGGAACTCGTTCCGGAAGTATTGATCCAGCGCTTATCCCATATATCATGGAAAAAACAGGTAAAACTGCTGATGAAGTTATTAATGTATTAAATAAAAAGAGCGGACTTTTAGGAATATCCGGTTTCTCAAGCGATTTGCGCGATATCGAAGATGCTGCAGCGAAGGGGAATGCTCGCGCCGAATTGGCATTGGCGGTTTTTGCTGACCGCATTCATAAATATATCGGATCTTATGCGGCGCGGATGTGCGGTGTGGATGCGATTATCTTTACCGCCGGCATTGGTGAAAACAGTGACGTTGTCCGCGAACGAGTGCTGCGAGGATTGGAATTTATGGGCGTTTATTGGGATCCTGCCTTAAACAAAGTACGTGGAAAAGAAGCGTTTATTAACTATCCACACTCACCAGTAAAAGTTCTAGTTATACCGACAAATGAAGAAGTGATGATTGCAAGAGATGTAATGAGAATAGCGAATTTATAAGGTTTTGCCGATGGATAACAGCAAAACCTGAACTCATAACCAACGCAACCTTTTTTCATATTCCGAAATGGATATGAACGGAGGTTGCTTTTTTTTACCAATAAAAAGTGGAAATAATCTATTTATATGATGAACGATGCATGGGAACTAAAATGATTCATTCCCTCCAACATTTCTTAAGTGATGATTGGGGGGATGAGAATGATAATAGCGTTGAATATTGCTCCGATTTAAAAAACCGGAGTTTTTTGCATGATTTTCACCTTCTAGACAAATTCTAATAGCAAATAAACGATGAGGATGGAACAAAATGGCTAACAAAAATGTGATATTGTTGATTATCGATACTCTCATGCTCCCTTTTTTGAAAAAAGCAGTAGACAATAAAATGGCGCCGGCTTTCGCCTTTTTCATGAAGCATGGTACTGCTTCAGAAATTATCAGTCCTTTTCCGACGATGTCCGTCAATGTGGAAAGCAGTCTGCTTACCGGGCATTACTCAGATGTGCATCACGTTCCAGGATTAGTTTGGTTTCATGATGAAGAAAAGCGTCTTATTAATTATGGAACAAATGCATCTGAGCTTTTACAGCTGGGGCTCACAAATTCATTAAAGGATCCGCTGTACAATATAAATCATGAGCATTTAAACAAAAAGGCCGCAACCATTTTTGAAGAACTGAGCAAAAAGGGGAAAAATTCCGCGTCTATTAATGGACTTCTCTATCGAGGAAGTCAGGAAAAAGTAATGCAGCTTCCGTTTTTATTATCTTTGCTGCCTACTTTTCATAGAAGCCTTACTGTTAAGGGGCCGGATTTGTTAACTTACGGCTCCTTCATTAAACAAAACCCATTTGCAAAGTATGGACACTTCTGGCAAAGATTTGGCTTTAATAATCGATTTTCTGCTCAGGAGCTTATTTATCTTATTAAAAATCATTCTTTGCCTCCTTTTACAATGGTCTATTTTCCTGATATGGATCAAATTATACATAAAAAAGGAGTTGAGGATCTGTCAGGAATCGTAAAAACAGATCGTGAATTGCAAAAAGTGTTAGACAGTTTTCATTCATGGGAGGAAGCGCTGAAGAACAATGTTTGGATCATTATGGGCGATAACGGCCAAGCGGTTGTCCGCCCGAGAAATCAAAATCCTCTGATCCATTTAGAAAAGCTACTCAGCCCATATCGTATTACCAAGCTGTCAAAAGGTGTACGGAAGGATGATGATATCGTACTTGCGGTCAATCAACGCATGGCGTTCGTATATTTATTACAGCCGAACCATTCGCTTGAAGAAATTGCAAACATTTTGAAAACAGATGCACGCATCGATGTCATCGCTTGGCGGGAAGAAGAGGAAAAAATAAAAGTTGTTTCAGGGCGGCGGGAAGGAATGCTAATGTTTAAAAAAGGAGGTCAATGGGAAGATCCGTATGGAAGTATGTGGACTTTAAACGGAGACATTGAAGTGTTGGATATTTTCACGGAAGGAAGCCGAATTAAGTACGGGGAATATCCGGATGCGCTGGCAAGATTACATGCAGCCGCTTTGTCACATAAAGGACAATTTCTTATGATTAGCGCTTATCCTGGCTTTGAATTCAAGTACGGGTCATCTCCAGTGCATGTGGGCGGTGCGAGTCATGGCGGTTTACACCAGCATGACTCTTTAGCAGCAATCATCGTTTCAGGGACAGAGCGATTGCCGAAGTATAATCGGATGATAGATGTAAAGGATTGGATTTTATCAATGCTCGACTCTTAAGAGTTATATCAATTCCGTGATATAATATCATTGTATATTTGCGCGCATTTTTTTAAAAAGAAAGGCGGTGCATTTTTGGGGGCCATTTTGGAAGAAAGCTGGGAAAATCAAATGAAATGCTGGGAGGAAGAGTTGGAAAAATGTGCATGTAAATGCACGCTTCCATTTGACAAATGGCTGGAAACAAGATTGAATGACCTTCCTGAGCATATTCAAAAAGAAATGTTTGAGAAGGTCGATTACGTTTTGTTTCATATGCATTCGATTTTGCAAAGCTCGATCTTCTATTCAGAAACACGGAAGCGGATCCTCTCATTTGCACGTGTTATTTCCGATCAAGTTCAAACGATCACTGATTTAAAAAAGCTCCCTTTAGAAGAATGCTATCAATTGGCTGAGAAGGAAATGGCGAAGCAGCGGCTGTATTCCTTTATTCAAGGAGGAATCGCTTCTTCCGGTGGAGTTTTTTCGCTAAGTGCAGATATTGTGCTGCAAATGATTTTTCATATGCGGGCTGTGCAAACATTATCTCTTGCGTATGGTTATGAAGTTTCGTCCCCTTATGAAATGATGCTGTCTCTAAAGGTTTTTCACGGCTCTTTAATGCCGAAACATTTAAAATTTGAAGCGTGGAATCAATTAAAAGAGGAATTACAAAATGGAGATGATGCTTATTTTTATGAGCAGAACGAACCATTTGTCAACCATCAAACTGTAAATCAAATCTTAAAATGCATTGCCGTGCAAACATTCAAATATAAAACAATTCGGGGAAAACCGATTTTAAGCTTAATGATCGGAGGCGGCATTCGCTATCGTTCAATGAAAGTGGCCATTGAGTTTGCCCATAAATTTTATCAATATAGACATCATTATGAAAGGATGAGCTTGAGATGAAAATATAACTTCTCAAGCTTCTGTTATATGCGGGTCAATCCGGTACCAAAGCCATAAATCATTAATGATGGAAGCAATCTCACTGATTTCTTCATTTAGTCTGCACGAAAGCTCAAAATCCTCTTCGTTATTCAACTGCTCTTGCTTTTTATTTATTATCGCTTCTAAATGTTTAATGCGGTCAGGAATTTGTCCACGTATACATTCCCAATCCGATAAAATTTGCTGTTGAACCTCATTTGGATATTCCTCCCAATGCTTGCTGAAAGCAGGAAGAGGAATCCCCAATCTTTCGTTATATTCAAACATTTCCATTCCTCCATTTTTTATTATGCAAATTATATCATAAACAAATAATGCTTTTTAAAAAAAACTATTGAAAAAAGTCAGCAAAACTGTTACATTTTTAATTAATGATTGCATTTTTATGAATAAAAAAGTATTTTTATTCATTTTGTATACATCGGAGAGGAGAATGAACATGTCAAAACCAAAAGTAGTATTGGCCTATTCTGGAGGTTTAGATACATCTGTCGCCATCAAGTGGCTGCAAGAAAAAGGATATGACGTCGTTGCCTGCTGTCTGGACGTTGGGGAAGGGAAGGATTTAGAGTTTATTAAAGAAAAAGCACTAAAAGTCGGTGCTGTACAATCTTATATTATAGATGCGAAAAAAGAGTTTGCGGAAGAATATGCGTTGATCGCCCTTCAGGCACACACCCTTTATGAAGGTAAATATCCTCTTGTTTCCGCTCTTTCAAGACCGCTCATTGCCAAAAAATTAGTGGAAATAGCGGAAAAGACCGGCGCTGTCGCAGTTGCTCACGGTTGTACCGGAAAAGGAAACGACCAAGTGCGCTTTGAAGTTTCCATAAAAGCGTTAAATCCTGAGCTGGAGGTTTTGGCACCTGTTCGGGAATGGAAATGGTCGCGTGAAGAGGAAATTGAATATGCGAAACAGCATGACATTCCAATTCCGATTGATCTGGACAGCCCATATTCCATCGATCAAAACTTATGGGGAAGAAGCAATGAATGCGGAGTTTTAGAAGATCCATGGGCTGCACCGCCTGAGGATGCCTATGAACTGACTTCTTCCATTGAAAATGCACCGGATGAAGCGGACATCATCGAAATTGAATTTGAACAAGGCGTACCGGTAGCAGTGAACGGTCAAAGAATGCAGTTAGATGAACTTATTTTGAAGCTGAATGCGCTCGCTGGAAAACATGGCGTCGGCAGAATCGATCATGTGGAAAACAGACTTGTCGGCATTAAATCGCGCGAAGTGTACGAATGCCCTGCGGCTATGACATTGATCAAAGCGCATAAAGAATTGGAAGATTTAACACAGGTTAAAGAAGTAGCGCATTTTAAACCGCTGATCGAACAAAAGCTTGCCGAGCTTATTTACAACGGTCTTTGGTTCTCTCCGCTGAAAAGCGCATTGGAAGCATTTTTGAAAGAAACTCAAAAATATGTAACAGGGACAGTGCGCGTAAAATTGTATAAAGGGCACGCAATTGTTGAAGGAAGAAAATCTCCGTACTCGCTTTATGATGAAAAGCTGGCCACCTACACGCAAGAAGATTCATTTGATCATGAAGCAGCAGTCGGCTTTATTAAACTGTTCGGCCTTCCAACAGCGGTGAACAGCATCGTGAAAAACAAGAAGGTGACAATATGAAAAAACTTTGGGGCGGCCGTTTTCAAAAGACGCCCGAAGCATGGGTCGACGAATTCAATGCGTCGATCACGTTTGACAAACAGCTCGTAGAGGAAGACATTCAAGGGAGCCTCGCCCATGTTAAAATGCTTGCCAAGTGCGGCATTTTAACAAAAGAGGAAGGAGAAGCGATTGAAAAAGGGCTGCACCGTCTTTTGGAAAAAGCAAAAAATGGGGAGCTTGAATACTCCGTTCAATATGAAGATATTCATTTAAACATTGAAAAAATGTTAATAGATGAAATCGGACCGATCGGCGGAAAGCTGCATACATCAAGAAGCCGCAACGACCAAGTGGCGACCGATATGCATCTATACTTAAAAAAACATGTTGAAGCCATTGTGGAACTGATCAGAGAATTGCAAAAAGCGCTTGTAAACAAAGCTGAACAGCATATTGAGACGATTTTGCCGGGATATACACATTTGCAGCGGGCGCAGCCGATTTCATTCGCCCATCATTTATTGGCTTATTTTTGGATGCTTGAGCGTGACAAATCTAGATTTACAGAATCTTTGAAACGGATTAATATCAGTCCGCTTGGCGCTGCCGCATTAGCTGGGACAACCTTTCCGATTGACCGGAAATATACGGCTGAGCTTTTAGGCTTCGATGAAGTTTATTTAAACAGCCTGGATGCGGTGAGCGACAGGGATTTTATTGTTGAATTTATGAGCAACAGCTCGCTGTTGATGATTCATCTATCAAGATTTTGCGAAGAATTAATTTTATGGTGCTCGCAGGAATTCCAGTTCGTTGAAATGGATGACGCTTATTCGACCGGCAGCAGCATCATGCCACAAAAGAAAAATCCGGATATGGCGGAATTAATTCGAGGGAAGAGCGGTCGCGTCGTCGGCAATCTCGTCGGTTTGCTGACGGTTTTAAAAGGTCTCCCTCTTGCCTATAACAAAGACTTGCAGGAAGATAAAGAGGGCATGTTCGATACTGTAAAAACAGTAGAGGGCTGTTTGCAAATTATGACGGGAATGATCGAAACGCTGAAAGTAAATAAAGAGCAGATGGAAAAATCGGTGAAGCAGGATTTTTCAAACGCTACTGAACTCGCTGACTATTTGGCGAAAAAAGGTCTTCCTTTCCGCGAAGCTCATGAAGTAGTCGGGAAACTTGTATATAAATGCATTCAAAAAGGAATCTATTTACTTGACTTGCCATTAGAAGAGTATAAGGAAGCATCCTCTCTGTTTGAAAATGATGTATATGAAGTTCTGAACCCATACGAAGCGGTCAACAAACGAAACAGCTTAGGTGGAACCGGATTTAAGGAAGTAAAGGAGCAAATCAATAAAGCAAAGGCGATTATATAAATCCAACTCCATTTGTTTTAATTGAATAAAGACCTTCAATGAAAAATCAGTCTTCTGCGCATAAGCTGAAACAGGCGGGTACTCATTGTGCCCGCTTTTTTGTATGGAAAGGCCGCCTTGCACTTGCATTCCAACCTCTTGCTGATAAAAATCGTGGAAGCTATTCCGTTTTTGCATTTTAAAAAATTATTGTAAAATGATTGTAGTAAATAAAGGGAGGAATTGATGGGTGCGCCATGCAATTGTTACGGCAGGCTCAAGAGGTCTTGGACGAAAGGTGACCGAATTATTTTTGGAAAAGGGGTACAGCGTGACGGTCAGTTATCACAATAATCAAACAGGAGTTGAACAACTGCAGGAAAAATATGCTTCTATGCGCGACCGTTTGCTGTTTATACGATGTGATGTGACGAAAAAGGAAGATTTAATTCGGCTGATTGATCAAACTTATCAGTGCTTTGGCCGTATTGACTGTTTAGTTAATAATGCGGGTCCGTATATATTTGAGAGGAAAAAGCTTGCTGATTATTCTGATCAGGAATGGTATGAAATGATTGAAGGAAATTTAAGCTCGGTGTTTCATTTAGTGAAACGAACAATCCCGATTATGAGGAAACAAAAGTATGGCCGAATCATTACCTACGGCTTCCAAGGTGCCGGGGATGCTTCAGGCTGGCTTCACCGCTCGGCGTTCAGCGCGGCTAAGACCGGACTAGTCTCTTTGACAAAAACGATTGCTATTGAAGAGGCGGAAAACGGCATCACAGCAAATATGGTTTGTCCAGGAAACATTACGGCGGAAATGAAAGAGGCGACCATTGAAGAAGCTAGAAAGCATATTGACGTGAACACGCCGATTGGAAGATCAGGTACAGGAGAAGATATCGCAAGAATTATAACCTTTTTGTGCGATGAACAGTCAGATTTTATTACAGGCGCCATAATTGAAGCGACGGGAGCCGCTAATGTCATTCATCGATTTCATCAATAATGATAAAACGTTTTCAAAAGCATAAGTTTCCAGTAAAATGAAAGTAGATTCAAAAAGGAGGGGTTTTTTATGAAGGTTTCCTTTCACGGTCATTCCATCGTTCAAATTGAAACAAATGGGAAAAACATTATCATTGATCCGTTCATTAATGGGAACGGGCAAACCGATTTGAAGGTTGAAGATGTGAAAGCAGATGTCATTTTGTTGACACACGGCCATAATGATCATGTAGGGGATACGGTTGAGATTGCAAAAAGAAATGATTCGTTAGTCGTGGCGATTGCAGAGCTGGCTACATACTTGAGCTGGAAAGGGATTAAAACCCATGGAATGAGCATCGGGGGAGCATACGAGTTTGAGTTTGGAAAAGTAAAGCTGACTCAGGCTTTCCATGGCTCCAGCTATACGGAAGATAACCAAAACATTGTGTATACTGGCATGCCAGCAGGAATTTTGTTGACAGCTGAGGACAAAACGATTTATCATGCAGGCGATACAGCATTGTTTTCTGATATGAAATTAATTGGAGAACGCAATGAAATTGATTTAGCCTTTTTGCCGATTGGCGATAATTATACAATGGGGCCGGAGGATGCTCTTACAGCAGCAGAATGGATTCGAGCTAAAAAAGTCGTGCCGATTCATTACAACACGTTCCCAGTGATCCAGCAAAACCCTGAAGATTTTGTTTCCAAGCTTCCAGACGGTGTCGGTCTCCTATTGAAACCAGGAGAAACAATCGAACTGTGAGATTTTTGATGGACGGCTTTTAGCCGTTCATTTTACGTATTATGAGTTCCAAGCATTTGTTTGCTAAACAGTAAATTTTAGGAAAAAATAAGTAAATGTTTGAAGAATTCGCCAATCTTGTAACTTAAAAGGAGGGAAGAAATTGGCGACAAAGCATGAACAAATTTTGAACTATATTGAGTCTCTGCCCGTCGGAGATAAAATTTCAGTCAGACAAATTGCCAAAGTTATGAATGTCAGTGAAGGAACTGCCTATCGTGCGATTAAAGATGCGGAAAATAAAGGCTTTGTCAGCACAATCGAAAGGGTCGGCACCATTCGAATTGAAAAAAAGAAAAAAGACAATATTGAAAAGCTGACATTTGCGGAGGTTGTCAATATTGTCGACGGACAAGTGTTAGGCGGAAGGGCCGGCCTTCATAAAACATTAAATAAATTCGTTATCGGCGCCATGAAATTGGAAGCGATGATGAGATATACAGGTGCTGGAAACTTGCTCATTGTCGGCAACAGGACAAAAGCTCAGCAGTCGGCTTTGGAAGCAGGAGCCGCCGTTTTAATAACCGGGGGATTTGACACAGATGATTATGTAAAAAAACTGGCGGATGAGCTCGAGCTCCCGATAATATCCACTAGCTACGATACTTTTACAGTGGCTACGATGATAAACAGAGCGATATATGACCAGCTGATCAAAAAGGAAATCGTGTTAGTGGAAGACATTTTGACCCCGTTAGAAAAAACTGTCACGTTAACCCCGAATGATCCGATTGAACGCTGGTTTGAATACAACCGGCAAACTGGACACGGACGATTCCCGGTCATTGATCAAGGTTTGAAGGTTGTTGGAATTGTCACGGCAAAGGATATTATGACGTCAGATCGAAAAACATCCATTGAAAAAGTGATGACAAAAAGTCCGATAACCGTTACAGGAAAAACATCTGTCGCTTCAGCTGCGCAAATAATGGTTTGGGAAGGAATTGAAGTATTGCCTGTTGTGGACGGAAACGGCCGCCTATCAGGTATGATTTCCAGACAGGACGTTTTAAAGGCTCTCCATTCAATTGAACGGCAGCCGCACACAGGTGAAAAAATTGATGACATCATCACGAGGCAGATGATCAATCTTTCTGATGAAGCAAAAGAATCAAACATTTTTAAATGTGAAGTAACACCGCAAATGACAAACCAGTTCGGTACCATTTCATACGGTGCCTTCACAACTCTAGTTACAGAAGCGGCCAATTATCATTTGAGACAGAAAAAGAAAGGCGAGCTTGTCGTTGAGAATATGACGATTTATTTTTTGAAACCTGTTCAAATGGAAAGCATGATTGAAATTCATCCGAAAATATTAGACGTGGGTCGAAAATTCGGGAAAATTGATGTGGAAGTATTCCACGAAAACACTTTAGTCGGCAAAGCTATGTTAATGGTGCAAATCATGGATCGTAATTAAAAAAAGACTGTCTGAAAAATAAGGACAGTCTCTTCCATATAATTTTCTTAGCGGGCATTTTCGCTTTCTTTGATTGCCAAAGGCAAATAATATTTGTAAGCTTTATATCCTGCCCAAATGCTCAGACAACCTGTTATAATAAAAACAACACCGACGATGAGCGCAACAGTGGATCGGTTTAAAAACATTTGGTTTAATCCGAAAAAGAAGACAAACAATCCTAGAGAAATGCTAGATTTAGATGAAATCCAGCTTCTTTCCATCGGACGTTTCGTGCGAAAATATTTGATTTTGTAAAAAACATAAAAAGATAAAGAAATGACCGTTAGGATAGCTAAAACAGGCATGATGTCAACCTCCATCTAAGTATCGTATATCATTTTACCATTAGTAAATGATGAAATAAAACATTTATGATGATAAAGGAGAGCTGAAATGAAACAACAGATTTTAAATGAAATAAAAGCATTCGATACGATTATTATACATAGACATGTCCGGCCGGATCCTGATGCATACGGTTCTCAGTGCGGGCTTGCGGAATTGTTAAAAGAATCGTTTCCTGAAAAAAACATATATGTAGTCGGCAACGATGAGCCTTCTTTAACGTTTTTATACAAAATGGATGAAATTCAAGATGACGTCTATCAAGAAGCGCTCGTCATCGTATGTGACACAGCTAACCAAGAACGAATTTGCGATCAAAGATATGATAAAGGGAAAAAATTGATCAAAATCGATCATCATCCAAATGAAGATCCTTATGGAGATATAGTCTGGGTAGACACATCTGCCAGCTCTGTCAGCGAAATGATTTATGAATTTTATCTATTTGGCAAAGATCAAGGCTTAACGTTATCGAAAAAAGCAGCCAGTCTCATTTATGCCGGAATTGTTGGGGATACAGGAAGATTTTTGTTTTCAAATACGACGAAAAAAACGTTCCAATATGCAAGCGAGATTATAGACTATGGGTTTTCATTTACGCAAATATACGACGAAATGTATAAAACGAAACTTAATGTGGCGAAGCTGAACGGTTACGTCCTGCAAAATTTCGTTTTGACTGATTCAGGGGCCGCTTATATAAAGCTTCCTAAAGAACTATTGGACGAATACCGCGTCACTCCTTCCGAAGCTTCACAGCTCGTCGGTGCTTTAGGAAATATTGAAGGGATCAAGGCGTGGGTGCTGTTTGTCGAGGAAAACAACGAAATTCGGGTCAGATTCCGCTCGAAGGGAATCGTGATCAATGAGCTTGCAAAACGCTTTAAAGGCGGAGGCCATCCGCTTGCGGCCGGAGCTACGATCGACAGCTGGGAAACTGCGGATCTAATCATTCAAGAGCTGGTCGCTTTATGTAAAGCATCTTAAGGAGGGCGCTTTTTCCCTCCTTATAATAGGAGAAAAGTTGCCATTATTATTTGCTCAATTTCAATTCTACTTCAACAATAATGGTCGGTGTAATGACAAGCTCCACGACAGTAGCGTTGTATTCTTTGTCATCTATTTTATATTTTCTATTTTCAATCGTTTTGGCAATTAAATGCCTTGTTTTCACAACACTGTCAATATCTTTTGCAATTAAATCAGCTAAATCGTTTTTGATCGTATTTTCAATCGAATATTTCATTAATTCATCCAGCTTATATTTTTCCGCATTTTTAATTTCGATTTTGACATCCTGTACAGTCAATAATTCTAAGTTTCTCTTATTTAGCTCTTTGTAATCCCTCTGCCAAATTTGAATGTCATTTTTTAATTGTTCGATCGTTTCTTGCTGCGTTGAAATGATTTTTACTTGTTTTTCTTGGTAATAGCCAAAGGAATATAGAAAAAACCCCCAGCTAATAAGAGCTCCTACGGCAACTCCGGCAAAAAAACGCTGCCATGAAGGCTTTTTATAATAAGGCGGGATTCTCATTGCGAAACATGCTCCTGTGTGAACCAAGAGATTAAGAGCCAGCCTGTTTGAGAACCACCCATGGCGGAAATGATTAACAAAATCTGTTTCACAATGTCCTTTGTCGCTCCTTCAAAAATCCCTCGTTCAAAGCTGTAAAACGCATCAAACGTCCCTCCAATAGCTGCAACAAGAGCCCAAATTTTCAATTTGTTTGCCATTCTGAAAATGGAGGTGAGAGGAGCATCGCCTGTAATATATGCGCCAATACCGCCGATTAACGAGCCGCCGAAAATGACTCCTAACGCAATAAAATACACTTTAATAAAGGTTGCAATAAAAGTATCTGTTTCCATTGAGCTTCCACCATCCTTTCTTCCGTTCATTGGTGAAATATGATTATAATAAACTTGCTAAATAGCCGGTTTCAGCAAGCAGTGAAAAGGCTTGTTTTATTCTCTTTCTTTATATGTATATGGATGGGAAGATAAAAGTATGAAGTTTGTCTTTCATTGAAAACAATGACTATAATTGTTTTAAGAAATCATTGAAAAAAGGTGGGGTCTTCATTGCCTTTTGTTCACCTACAAGTGAAGAGCGCCTATAGTTTGCTGACTAGTGCTGCGGGATTGGACAAGCTTGTCCGCTATGCGAAAAAAACTGGTCAAACAGCTCTAGCCTTGACAGACCATCATGTCATGTATGGAGCGATCTCTTTTTATAAAATTTGTAAAGAACACGGGATTAAACCGATTTTCGGTTTAACTGCTACCGTTATCATAAAAAACGAACCGTATCCTTTTGTTTTGCTTGCTAAAAATAACAGCGGATACCGCAATTTGCTTAAATTAAGCAGTTTGCTGCAAACAAAGTTTCCGAAAGGACTTCCGCTTTCTTTTTTTAAACAATACAGCAGGGATCTTTTTGTGATCACACCTGGCAGACAAGGCTTGATTGAGCAGCTGCTTATAAACGGACAGATTGCAGAGGCAGGAAAAGCGGTGGAGTTTTTTCAAAGCATGCTCGATCCCAATTCTTTTTACATATCCGTACAAAATCACGGCTTGCCGGAAGAGCAGCAATTAAACGAAAAAATTGCGGAGCTGAGAGAAACGATCAAAGTTCCGATTGTCGCAACGAACGATGTTTTATATGTTGAAAAGGATGATGCATTTGCACACCGCTGTTTGCTGGCGATTAAAGACGGAACGACTGTAGAAGAACAAGACGCAGCGTTTGCTTGCGAATATTATTTAAAATCCCCGGCGGAAATGCTAAACAATTTCGCGAACTTTCCTGATTCCATTGAGAATACTGTTCGGATCGCCTCCGAATGCCATGTTGAAATAGAATTAGGCAAAACAAAATTGCCTAAATACCCCTTTTCTGGAGGATTGAGCAGCGATGATTTTCTTGAACAGCTGTGCTTTGAAGGATTAAGAAAAAAAGTAACATCCCCTTCGAACGAGTATGTCAAAAGGCTGTCGTATGAGCTGTCTGTTATAAAAAAAATGAATTTTAGCGATTATTTTTTAATCGTTTGGGATTTTATGAAATACGCGCATGAAAAAGGTATTGTAACCGGTCCAGGCCGCGGTTCAGCAGCCGGCTCTTTAGTGGCATATGTACTAGATATTACGAATGTAGATCCAATTCGCTATAATCTATTGTTTGAGCGTTTTTTAAATCCTGAACGTGTTTCTATGCCAGATATCGATATTGATTTTCCGGATACAAGACGGGATGAAATGATTGAATATGTTGCGCGAAAATACGGAAAAGGGCATGTGGCTCAAATCATCACTTTCGGTACTTTTGCGGCCAAAGCTGCTATTCGAGATGTGGCAAAAGCGCTTGGAGCTTCGAATAAAGAGGTGGATGTGCTCGCAAAGCACATACCTTCAAAGCTTGGAATTACTTTAAGAGAAGCATTTGAACAATCGGCAGTATTTCGAAACATCCTTCATTCAATGGAAAAAGGAAAGGAAATTTTTGAAACGGCTTTAAAGCTGGAAGGCTTGCCGCGCCATGTATCGACGCATGCTGCGGGAGTGGTGCTAAGCGATCACCCGCTGACTGAAGTCATTCCGATTCAAAATGGTCATCACGATATATATTTAACACAATATTCAATGGATTTTTTAGAAGAAATCGGGCTGTTGAAAATCGATTTTTTAGGTCTGCGAAATTTAACGTTAATAGAAGATATCAAACGTTTAATTGAACGTTACGAGGGAACAAAGCTCTCTGTTCACTTTACAAATTATGATGATGAAAAAACGTTTTCCCTTTTATCGGAAGGAAATACGACAGGTGTGTTCCAATTTGAGTCAGAAGGAATGAGGAAAGTTTTACAAAAGCTAAAACCTACTAATTTGGAAGATTTGGTTGCTGTTAATGCTTTGTATCGTCCAGGACCGATGGAAAACATTCCTGTCTATATCGAACGGAAGCACGGCCGGATGCCGGTAGAATATTTGCATAAAGATTTGCAGCCTATTTTAGAAAAAACATACGGAGTCATTGTGTATCAAGAGCAAATAATGGAAATCGCAGCGAAAATGGCCGGTTTTTCGTTAGGGGAAGCAGACCTGTTGAGACGAGCCGTCGGCAAAAAAATTAAAACGATTTTGGATGAAAACAGAAATCGCTTTATTATAGGTTGTTTAAAAAAAGGATACGACGAAAAAACCGCGAATAAAGTATACGATCTCATTGTTAAATTTGCCAACTACGGTTTTAACCGCAGCCACGCTGTTGCCTACAGCATGATTGCCTATCAGCTTGCTTATTTAAAAGCCCACTATCCTTTATATTTTATGGCTGCGTTAATGTCGAGCATCGGAGGAAATCAAGAAAAATTAGCGCAATATGTTCGAGAAGCTTCAGAAATGGGAATTACAATCCTGCCGCCGTCCATTCATAAAAGCGGTTTTTCTTTTTTAGTGGAAAACGGATCTATCCGATTCGGACTTGCCTCGATTAAAAATGTTGGCATTGCCGCCATGAAAGAAATTGCAAAGGAAAGAAAAAAGAAGCCTTTTGAAGATTTGTTTGATTTTTGTATCAGGATGTCTTCAAAGGCAGTCAATCGCCGAACAATAGAAGCGCTCATTTTTTCTGGTGCGATGGATGATTTTGGGCAAGATCGGGCAACGTTGCTTGCTAGTATTGATGTTGCGCTCGAGCATGCAGAATTATTCAAAATGGATGAAAAAGAGCAAATCGTTTTTCCGCTTGACGATCTTGCTGCGATTAAACCAAAGTATGTGGAAGTGGAACCGTTCACCATTGAAGAAAAATTAAAATTCGAAAAGGAAACATTAGGATTTTATTTATCAAGCCATCCGATTCAGCCTTACGATTCGGTTTTGAAGCAGCTGGGGGCAGTTCGATTAATGGATTTATCGCAATGGATTGAAAAAAAAGTTCATGTGGGCGCGTATGTGACGAACGTAAAGGCAATTCGCACAAAAAGCGGCCAGGCGATGGCTTTTCTCAATATAAGCGATCAAAGCGGGGATGTAGAAGCGGTCTTGTTTCCTAATGAATACGCAAAGTTCAGCGGAAAAATAAAGAAAGGGAATGTATATTTGTTGACCGGAAAACCGGAAATTAGAAATGAACATGTTCAATATATAATTCAAGACGTAAAAGACATCTCGGAATTTAAACGGCAGCGTGCTTTATTTTTAAAAATTGCAGATGAAGCATCAGAGAAACAAAAGCTTCTCGAAATAAAAAAAGTATTGCAGGATTATCCAGGCAGCATACCTGTATTTATTTACCATGAACGAAAAAAGAAAGCGGTCAAACTTCCCGAAACATTTGGTGTACAACCGTCTGAACAATGTTTGAATCGATTGCGGGCATTGCTCGGAGAAAGGAATGTCGCCTTGAGAGAATAAACATGTCTTTTTCTTTACAACGGATTGCATGTATAATAATTTAGAAATATCTAAAAAGTGGTCTTTCCATTTTGACGATTATCCATATTGTTAAGGAGTGATAAAGGTTGTCATTAAGAGAAGAAGCTTTACATATTCATAGTGTTCAGAAGGGAAAACTTGAAACAAAATCAAAAATTCCGGTACGAAATGCAAAAGATTTAAGTTTAGCATACTCTCCTGGAGTGGCTGAGCCGTGCAAGGCAATTTATGATGATAAAAGCAAAGTGTATGAGTATACGATGAAGGGGAATATGGTGGCGGTTGTCTCTGATGGAACAGCCGTTTTAGGGCTTGGAAACATCGGACCGGAGGCAGCTCTCCCTGTCATGGAAGGAAAAGCTGTTTTATTTAAAAGCTTTGCAGGTGTCGATGCGTTCCCGATTTGTATAGATACGACAGATGTGGAAAAAATTATTGAGACAGTAAAGCTTCTTGAGCCGACTTTTGGCGGCATAAACTTGGAAGATATTGCCGCACCAAATTGCTTCGAAATTGAAGAGCGTTTAAAAAAGGAAACGAACATTCCGATTTTCCATGACGATCAACACGGAACCGCCATTGTAACTGTCGCTGGTTTATTAAATGCGTTGAAGCTGGTCGGCAAAGAGATGTCAAATATTAAAGTTGTCGCAAACGGAGCAGGAGCGGCTGGAATAGCTATTATAAAATTATTATATCGCTATGGTGTTCGTGACATTATTTTGTGCGATTCAAAAGGAGCCATTTTCGATGGACGCCCTTACGGAATGAACAGCATAAAAGCTGAAGTGGCTAAATATACAAATCATAATCGCTTAGAGGGCTCTTTGACCGATGTAATCGAAGGAGCGGATGTTTTTATCGGTGTGTCAGTCGCAGGAGCCCTAACAAAAGAAATGGTAAAATTAATGGCGGATAATCCGATCATTTTCGCTATGGCCAATCCAGATCCGGAAATTATGCCTGACGATGCGAAAGAAGCTGGAGCAAAAGTCATTGGAACAGGACGTTCAGATTTCCCTAACCAGGTGAATAACGTTTTAGCATTTCCAGGGATTTTCCGTGGAGCATTGGATGTAAGAGCAACACATATAAATGAACAGATGAAAATGGCTGCTGCTGAAGCGATTGCTTCTCTTATTAAGGAAGATGAGCTTCGTCCTGATTATGTTATTCCGGCGCCGTTTGATCCAAGGGTTGCACCATGTGTTGCTGCAGCTGTTGCGAAAACGGCAATGGAAACAGGTGTTGCACGCATAAAAGTAGATCCGGAAG
The DNA here is from genome assembly GCF_038008865.1 of Aeribacillus sp. FSL K6-8394. Taxonomy (NCBI): domain Bacteria; kingdom Bacillati; phylum Bacillota; class Bacilli; order Caryophanales; family Bacillaceae; genus Aeribacillus; species Aeribacillus sp. FSL K6-8394. Next base: position 1,816,863 of record NZ_JBBPAA010000001.1, on the reverse strand, counting down.
AAGTTGCGGAAAAAACAAGAAAGCTTGCTATTATTGGAAAATAAAAGCGGCTACAAATGGCGAAAGAATGAGAAACCTCTCTTCTCTGCTGTTGGGAGAAAGAAAAATATGATATATTTATAATATTTGAATACCTCTCAAAAGATATAGGAAGAAGATCCGGAAGATTTAAGATTGATTGAAGGTGTCATCCCTTGCAATGAAGACATTATTCAGCCAAAAAGGGAGGTTCTATTTTGATAAAAAACATTTTTTCAAAAAAGAAAAAATATGCATCGATCCCTTCCGGACATGCAAAATATGATGTTCCTGAAGGTATTATGACAAAATGTCCAAAATGTAAAAAGATTATGTACTCAAAAGAAATTGAAAAAAATTTGAAAGTGTGCAACAACTGCGGCTACCATTTTCAAATGGGAGCGAGAGAAAGAATTGCCAGCCTTTTAGATCATGGCAGCTTTTTAGAATATGACAGCGATATGCGTTCTGAAAACCCTCTTAATTTTGAAGGGTATTTAGAAAAGCTAGAAAAAGACAAAGAGAAAACGAAGCTAAATGAAGCTGTCGTAACAGGCGAAGGAACAATCGGCGGATTTCCAGTAGTGATTGCCGTTATGGATGCGAGTTTTCGCATGGGGAGCATGGGTTCGGTAGTTGGAGAAAAAATTACAAGGGCAATTGAAAAAGCGAAGAAAAAAAACATCCCCTTTATTATTTTCACAGCTTCAGGCGGTGCTCGTATGCAAGAAGGCGTCCTCAGTTTAATGCAGATGGCGAAAACTAGCGCTGCTTTAAAATTATTCAGCGATGAAGGCGGACTCATTATTTCGGTTATGACCCATCCGACTACAGGGGGTGTATCGGCTAGCTTCGCTTCTTTAGGTGACTACAATTTTGCCGAGCCTGGTGCATTAATCGGTTTTGCAGGGCGCAGAATCATAGAACAAACGATCAGAGAAGAGCTTCCGGAAGATTTCCAAACTGCTGAATTTCTGCTGAAGCATGGGCAGCTTGATTCTGTATTGCACCGCCACCAACTGCGGGATACGTTAATCAACCTCTTGGATATACACCAAGCAAAGGGGGATGTAGATTGGTAGGAGAACTGGAATTTGAAAAGCCGATTATAGAATTAAAGAAAAAAATTCATGAATTAAAGGAATTTACAAAAACAGCGGATGTAGATTTGTCGGCTGAAATTGAAAAGCTGGAAACAAGACTAAAAAATTTAGAAAAGGAAATATATGATCACCTCTCCCCGTGGAATCGCGTCCAAATCGCACGCCATCCGAATCGCCCTACAACGCTTGATTATATTGAGCTGTTATTTGAAAATTTTTTCGAATGCCACGGAGACAGATATTTTGGTGATGACGAAGCGATTGTAGGAGGCGTTGCAAAATTTCATGGGATCCCTGTAACGGTAATCGGGCAGCAAAGAGGAAAAGATACGAAAGACAATATCCGAAGAAATTTTGGTATGCCGCATCCTGAAGGTTACCGTAAAGCATTGCGCCTTATGAAACAGGCGAACAAGTTTAACCGCCCTATTATAACATTTATCGATACAAAAGGAGCTTACCCAGGAAAAGCTGCAGAAGAGCGGGGACAAAGTGAAGCAATTGCCAGAAATTTGTTTGAAATGGCTGGTTTTTCTGTTCCAATTATATGTATTGTCATTGGAGAAGGAGGAAGCGGCGGCGCATTAGCATTAGGAGTAGGAAATCATATATATATGTTGGAAAATTCTACTTATTCAGTTATTTCTCCCGAAGGGGCTGCCGCCCTATTATGGAAGGATGCCGGCTTAGCTAAAAAAGCGGCAGAAACAATGAAGATCACTGCCCAAGATTTAAAAGAGCTTGGTGTCATTGATGATATCATTCCGGAAGTAAAAGGCGGGGCACATAGGGATGTCCAATTGCAAGCTAAACACATTGAACAGGCTTTAAAACGATCATTAAAAGAATTGACCAATATGAGCGGAGAAGAGCTGATCAGGCATCGGTACGAAAAATTTAAAAGTATTGGGGCCGTTATTGACGAACAAGTGACAAATACTCAGTAACGTGCACTCCTTGATGGAGCCGCACGTTATTTTTTTATTTTTATCTTTCGCATCGCTTCTTTTTGTGTATAATAATAAAGAATTTAACTATTCTAAGCTTACTATGCTCAGCGATTATCAGATAATATGATCATTATTTTATGTAAGCTTTGTTTGAGCAGTCCAAGAGAGGTGAAATTATGAAAAAAATCGGCGTTTTAACGAGCGGCGGCGATTCTCCTGGTATGAACGCTGCAATTCGTGCCGTTGTCCGCAAAGGAATTTTTCATGGATTAGAAGTTTATGGAATTTATAATGGTTACTCAGGTCTTATTTCGGGAAAAATTCAAAAGCTTGAACTTGGTTCAGTAGGTGACATCATTCATCGCGGTGGAACGATGCTCTATACGGCACGGTGCGAAGAATTTAAAACAATCGAAGGACAAAAAAAAGGAATTGAACAATTGAAGAAATTCGGGATTGAAGGTCTTGTCGTTATTGGCGGAAACGGCTCCTACATGGGCGCAAAAAAGTTGACTGAACATGGATATCCATGCGTTGGGGTGCCGGGCACCATCGACAATGACATACCTGGAACTGACTATACGATCGGTTTTGATACAGCACTTAATACGGTGATACAAGCAATTGATAAAATTCGTGATACAGCTACCTCCCATGAGCGTACATACGTAATAGAAGTAATGGGTCGGGATGCCGGTGACATCGCTTTATGGTCCGGGCTTGCCGGAGGTGCGGAAACCATTTTAATTCCGGAAGCAGATTTCAAAATAGAGGAAATCATCGATCGATTAAAACGAGGCCATGAAAGAGGGAAAAAACATAGTATTATTATTGTCGCTGAAGGTGTGGGAAGCGGCGTCGAAATAGGCCAAAAGATCAAAGAGATGACAAACTTTGAAACGCGTGTTTCTGTATTAGGTCACATTCAACGCGGCGGATCGCCTACCGCATTTGATAGAGTATTGGCAAGCAGACTAGGCGCTTATGCGGTGGAACTGCTTCTTAATGGTAAAGGCGGACGATGTGTAGGCATCCAAAATAATCAGCTTGTGGATCATGACATTTTAGAAATTTTGGATCAGCCTCATACGGTTGATAAGTCAATGTACAAGCTTTCAAAAGAACTTTCTATATAAAGTATGAACATGGGATCGTTTTCATAATGTTTAGGAGGTATGCCAATTTATGCGAAAAACGAAAATTGTTTGTACAATAGGTCCTGCAAGCGAGAGCATCGAAATGTTGGAAAAACTAATTAAGGCCGGCATGAATGTGGCACGGCTCAATTTTTCGCATGGAGATCATGAGGAGCATAAAGCGAGAATTCAAAACATTCGGGAGGCAGCGAAGCGCTTGGGCAAAAGTGTTGCAATATTATTGGACACAAAAGGCCCTGAGATTCGAACGCATACAATGGAAAACGGGGAGATACAATTAGAAGCAGGATCCCGCCTTCTTATTTCAATGGAAGAGGTTGTCGGCACGAAAGAAAAAATCTCGGTTACATATAAAGGATTAATCAATGATGTTTCCGTTGGTTCTAAAATATTGCTTGATGACGGATTAATTGGTTTAGAAGTTACAAAGATTGATAAAGAAAAACAGGAAATTGAAACGAAGGTATTAAACAGCGGAATTTTGAAAAATAAAAAAGGAGTCAATGTTCCTGGAGTTAGTGTCAATCTTCCTGGAATTACGGAGAAAGATGCAAAAGATATTTTGTTTGGCATTGAGCAGGGAGTCGATTTTATCGCTGCATCATTTGTTCGCCGCGCTTCCGATGTATTGGAAATTCGTCAACTGTTGGAGGAACACCAAGCTGACGATATTCAAATTATCCCGAAAATAGAAAATCAAGAAGGCGTTGACAATATTGATCAAATTTTGGAAGTTTCCGACGGGCTGATGGTTGCTCGAGGAGATTTAGGAGTAGAAATTCCCGCTGAAGATGTTCCGCTTGTCCAAAAGGAACTGATTCGCAAATGCAATCAATTAGGAAAACCTGTTATTACTGCTACTCAAATGCTTGATTCGATGCAGCGAAACCCAAGACCTACCCGGGCGGAAGCCAGCGATGTAGCAAACGCTATTTTTGATGGAACCGATGCAATTATGCTTTCAGGCGAGACAGCTGCCGGTTTATATCCGGTAGAAGCAGTGGAGACGATGCATAAAATTGCTTCCCGCGTTGAACAAGCTTTAGATTATCGCCAAGCCTTAACGAAACATACGAAAGTTGCTGATTCAACGATCACAAATGCAATTGGACAATCAGTAGCTTATACGGCGATAAATTTGGACGTTTCGGCCATTATCACGCCAACAGTCAGCGGCTATACGGCCAAAATGATTTCGAAATATCGGCCAAAAGCGCCGATTATTGCAGTAACATCCAGCAGTAAAGTATGCCGTAAGCTTGCCCTTGTATGGGGTGTGCATCCAACAATAGGACAAATTGCTACAACAACAGATGAAATGCTTGACATAGCTGTGCGTGAATCTATAAACACTGGAATTATTACACATGGAGATCGAGTGATTATTACAGCCGGAGTACCTGTAGGAGAAACAGGTTCCACAAATCTGATGAAAGTCCATGTTGTTGGCGATGTTTTAGGAAAAGGTCAAGGGATTGGACGAGCATCGGCATTTGGAAAGGTTATCGTTGCAAAGAATAGTAAAGAAGCTGTTGAGAAAATGGTGAAAGGTTCAATTCTCGTTACGAATGGAACCGACAAAGACATGATGGAAGCGATTGAAAAAGCAGCTGCACTTGTTACGGAAGAAGGCGGCTTAACGTGCCATGCGGCCGTAGTCGGTTTGAGCCTTGGCATTCCAGTCATTGTCGGGGTAGAAAATGCAACAGAAATTTTGAAAGATGGTATGGAAGTTACTGTGGATGCAATACAAGGGATGATATATAAAGGACATGCGAGCGTTCTATAATTTTGATTGAAAGGAGAAGGATTTCAGTTCCTTCTCTTTTTTTGTATAGTAAAGATTAAGAAACGAGTATTTTACATCTCTCTTTTGTATAGTAAAGAGTAGGGAACGGGTATTTTATATATGGAGGAGATAGCATATGCGAGCATTATTGATTTTTTTTATTGTTGCACCGGCTTGTGAAATAGGGGTTTTGCTTTTATCTGGAAAGACGATCGGGGTGCTTCCGACTGTGCTATTGATTATCTTAACAGGCTTTGTTGGGGCTTATTTGGCGAAAAAACAAGGAATTCAGGCTGTGCGAAATCTTCAAAAGGAAATTCAATATGGGCGCATTCCAAGCAATGCCATTTTGGATGCAATGGCTATTTTAGTCGGAGGAATCATGCTATTGACGCCGGGATTTATTTCGGATATCGTCGGTTTGTTTCTTTTATTTCCAATCACAAGAAATTGGGTAAAGCCTTTTCTTATTCAATTCATAAAAAAATGGATTGATAAACATACGATCCATATTATTCGGCCATAATTCAATAAAAGATTTATTATGCTGAAATAAGTAATTCTTATTCAATTCTATAAGATTTTTTTATTAAAAAAAAGAATTCCGTAAAAAATATCTTATTTATCTGATTCACAAAAGTCTGATAATTGTTTATAATAGAGGTGTATTTTTTAATTCATATGTTTGGTGATCATTTCACTGATAAAAAATATTTCACAAAAGAAATGAAAGCATTTTCTTTTTGTGAAAAAATGAAAGTTTTATGAATTTCGTTTATTTCTATTTGAATTGCAGTTGAAAATTTTATGTAAAGGGGAGATAGCCATGACAGCAACGCGTGGACTAGAAGGCGTGGTAGCCACAACTTCATCAATAAGTTCTATTATTGATGATACATTGACATATGTTGGTTACAATATTGACGATTTAGCTCAAAACGCAAGCTTTGAAGAAGTTGTTTACCTGCTTTGGCATCGAAAGCTTCCGAATAAGGAGCAATTAGAGGAATTAAGAAAGCAGCTTGCTGAGAATGCGTCGATACCGAATGAAATATTAGAACATTTTAAAACTTATCCGATTGATAAAGTACATCCGATGTCAGCTTTGAGAACAGCTGTATCTTTGCTTGGATTGTATGACGAAGAAGCGGACAACATGTCTGATGAGGCAAATTATCGAAAAGCAATTCGATTGCAGGCGAAAATTTCTACAATTGTCGCTGCTTTTGCCCGCATCCGCAAAGGATTGGAGCCTGTTCAACCGAGAACAGATTTAGGCTTTGCCGCTAATTTCTTATATATGTTAAAAGGTGAAGAACCTGATCAAACTTCCATTGAAGCCTTCAACAAAGCGCTCGTCCTTCATGCAGACCATGAATTGAATGCTTCGACATTTACTGCAAGAGTATGTGTGGCAACGCTTTCGGACATTTATTCCGGAATTACTGCGGCAATTGGAGCATTGAAAGGACCGTTGCATGGCGGTGCGAACGAACGCGTTATGCGAATGTTAACAGAAATTGGTGAACCTGAAAATGTAGAATCTTACATTCGCGAAAAATTAGCAAACAAAGAAAAAATTATGGGATTTGGTCATCGAGTTTATCGCAAAGGGGATCCTCGTGCCAAACATTTAAAAGAAATGTCCCGCAGACTAACAGAAATCACCGGTGAAACGAAATGGTATGAAATGTCAACTAAAATTGAGGAAATCGTAACATCTGAAAAATCTTTACCGCCGAATGTTGATTTTTATTCAGCGTCTGTATACCATTGCTTAGGTATTGATCATGATTTATTTACGCCGATTTTTGCAATAAGCCGCACATCTGGATGGTTAGCCCATATTTTAGAGCAATATGAAAACAATCGATTGATTCGTCCTCGTGCGGAATATACAGGACCAGAAAAACAAGTATTTATCCCTATCGAAAAGCGCAGCTAACAGGTAAAATAGAAAAGGGATTCCTTTTTCTTCCCTGTTAAGCATGGCCATGCTTTTATACACAAATAGAGAATACATATTTAGGAGGTAATGATTGTGGCAGAAGGTCAAAAAATTACAATGACAAATGGTACTTTAAACGTTCCAAATGATCCTATAATTCCGTTTATTGAAGGAGACGGCACTGGTCCTGATATTTGGAGAGCTGCGTCAAAAGTGCTGGAAGCAGCTGTAGAAAAAGCATACAATGGCGAAAAGAAAATCGTTTGGAAAGAAGTGCTTGCTGGTGAAAAAGCTTTTAAAGAGACTGGGGAATGGCTTCCTCAAGAAACGCTTGATGTGATACGCGAGTATATGATTGCGATCAAAGGTCCGTTAACAACTCCTGTAGGTGGAGGAATCCGTTCTTTAAACGTTGCTCTTCGCCAAGAGCTGGATTTATTTGTGTGCTTAAGACCTGTCCGTTATTTCAATGGAGTTCCTTCCCCTGTAAAACGTCCTCAAGATACAGACATGGTAATTTTCCGTGAAAATACCGAAGACATCTATGCCGGCATAGAGTATGCAAAAGGGACAGAAGAAGTAAAAAAAGTCATTGAATTTTTACAAAAAGAGCTGGGAGTAAACAAAATCCGTTTCCCTGAAACGTCCGGAATCGGCATTAAGCCTATTTCTGAAGAAGGAACGAAACGGCTTGTCCGTGCGGCCATTAACTATGCAATTGAACACGGAAGAAAATCTGTCACCCTTGTTCATAAAGGGAACATTATGAAATTTACAGAAGGCGCGTTTAAAAATTGGGGATATGAATTGGCTGAGCAAGAGTTTGGCGATAAAGTATTCACATGGGCTGAGTATGACCGCATTGTTGAAAAAGAAGGAAAAGAAGCGGCTAACAAAGCGCAAGAAGAAGCAGAAAAAGCTGGAAAAATTATTATTAAAGATGCAATTGCAGATATTTTCCTACAGCAAATTCTTACTCGTCCGCGCGAGTTTGATGTAGTAGCAACGATGAATTTAAATGGAGACTACATTTCGGATGCTTTGGCTGCACAAGTAGGCGGAATCGGTATTGCTCCAGGAGCAAACATTAACTACGAGACAGGGCATGCGATTTTTGAAGCAACACACGGTACAGCACCAAAATACGCCGGACTTGATAAAGTGAATCCATCTTCCGTAATTCTTTCTGGAGTGCTTATGCTTGAACATTTAGGCTGGAAAGAAGCAGCTGATTTAATCATTCAAGCAATGGAAAAAACGATCGCTTCAAAAGTTGTCACCTATGACTTTGCACGCCTCATGGACGGAGCTACGGAAGTAAAATGCTCTGAATTCGGCAATGAATTGATTAAAAACATGGGTTAAATAAAGAACTGAGAGCTGCTTCTTTACGAAGTAGCTCTCCATTTAGATTCATTTTTGAAAAATCACTTACATAAAAGAGAGGATGGATGCTTGAAATGGCGATTAAAAGAAAGAAAATTTCTGTCATTGGTGCTGGATTTACTGGTGCGACAACAGCTTTTTTGCTGGCAAAAAAAGAGCTGGGAGATGTTGTGCTCGTTGACATTCCGCAAGCAGAGAATCCGACAAAAGGGAAAGCGTTGGACATGCTTGAATCAAGCCCTGTTCTTGGATTTGATGCGAACATTATCGGAACATCAAACTATGAGGAAACGGCTGATTCCGATATTGTTGTGATCACGGCAGGAATTGCAAGAAAACCTGGAATGAGTCGAGACGATTTAGTGCAGACCAACCAAAAAGTAATGAAAAGCGTCACAAAAGAAGTTGTAAAATATTCCCCAAATTCCATTATCATTGTGCTGACAAATCCGGTTGATGCAATGACTTACACTGTTTATAAAGAATCCGGATTTCCAAAACACCGCGTCATCGGTCAATCTGGAGTTTTAGATACCGCAAGATTCCGCACATTTGTTGCTCAAGAATTGAATTTATCAGTCAAAGACATTACAGGATTTGTGTTAGGCGGCCACGGAGATGATATGGTGCCATTAGTTCGCTATTCATACGCAGGGGGCATTCCGTTAGAAAAATTAATTCCGAAAGAGCGCTTGGATGCGATTGTTGAAAGAACTAGAAAAGGCGGGGGAGAAATTGTTAACCTGCTTGGAAACGGAAGCGCATACTACGCACCAGCCGCGTCTCTTGTAGAAATGGTGGAAGCGATTGTTAAAGATCAGCGCCGCGTATTGCCTGCCATTGCATATTTAGAAGGAGAATACGGTTTTGAAGGTATTTATTTAGGCGTTCCAACAATTCTTGGAGGCAATGGCTTAGAGCAAATTATTGAGCTTGAACTGACGGATGAAGAAAAAGCAGCTTTGGAAAAATCTGCAGAATCTGTAAGAAATGTTATGAAAGCATTAATATAGTGCACGATAGAAAAAGGAGGACATGTTATGTTCCTCCTTTTTCTTATAAAAGAAAAAAGAAAGTTTGCACAGAAAATTCGTCCGCTTTTTCAATTTCTGCTTCAAAACCGCTCCATCATGTTTCTATCAATTCTTTAAAATCTTCTGAAAGCAGCTTTTCTTGTATTGGTTCTTTCTGCTTCGTGGACTATAATAATAATAAAGAATAATAAGAACAGTAGGAGAAAATTATTGGAGGATTTTATGAGTAAAAAAATATTAGTAGTGGATGATGAACAATCGATTGTCACTCTTCTTCAGTATAATCTTGAACAAGCAGGTTATGAAGTCATTACTGCTCAGGATGGAAGCGAAGGATTTGAAAAAGCAATTACAGATGCGCCGGATTTAATTGTGCTTGATTTAATGCTCCCGAGTATAGACGGTATGGAAATTTGTAAACAGCTTAGACAGCGCAAAGTGATGACTCCCATTTTAATGCTTACGGCAAAAGATGATGAATTTGATAAGGTGCTTGGGCTTGAGTTAGGGGCGGACGATTACATGACAAAACCGTTTAGTCCAAGAGAAATTATCGCTCGGGTAAAAGCAATCCTGCGGCGTGTTAGATCAGAAGATGCTCACATGCATGTAAAAAAAGAAGCGGAAGAAAACAACATTATTATCGGTGATTTAAAAATTATGCCTGAACGATATGAAGCTTATTTTGAACAAGAAAGACTTGACTTTACACCGAAAGAGTTTGAACTGCTTCTTTATCTTGCGAAACATAAAGGCCGAGTTTTGACAAGGGATCAGTTATTAAGCGCTGTTTGGAATTATGATTTTGCCGGTGATACAAGAATTGTGGATGTTCATATCAGCCATTTAAGAGAAAAAATTGAACGGAATACGAAAAAGCCTGAATATATTAAAACGATCAGAGGTCTAGGCTACAAACTGGAGGATCCAAAGCTAAATGAGTAAGTTCCGTTCAAAACTGCTTCTTGCGTTTACAGCATTAATTATTACTGTTCTGCTTGGTTTTGGATTTATTTTAGGACAATTATTTCAATCGTTTTACTTCATCAATTATGAGAAGCAATTTAAAAAAGAAGCCGAGTTGATCAAGCTGGTCATTGAGAATGAAAAGATCGGTTCTACCGAAATGAAGCATAAAATGGAGGAAATGAGCGAAAAGTTAAACTCACTCCTTCTTTTTATGGATATGGACGGAAACATCGTTTTTAAAACAGGTCCTAGCTTTCATCAAAGCGACGAAAGGTTATCAGAACTGATCTTGACCAACCACCGAAATGCAAAGGAAGGATTTCGCCTAGGTCTCGATCAAGCTGATTTGTTATTTTACGGTATTCCCATCTTTCAACAAGATGAACGAAAGGGATTTTTAGTTTTCGGGACTTCCATCAAATATTTCGAAGCGATGAATAAAGAAATTTGGTTTTTCATTATAGGGAGTCTTATTGCGGCATTAACGATCATTTTAATTTTTGGCACCCGCATTATGAAGCAGTATACGAAACCGATCGAATCGGCGACAGAAGTGGCGATGGAGCTTGCAAAAGGAAATTACAAAGCGAGAACATATGAAAATTCATCAGGCGACGAAACGAGTATGTTGAGCAAATCCATCAACATTTTGGCACGCAACCTTCAAGACATGACAAGAACCCAGGAATTGCACCAGGAAAGGCTGCAAACATTGATTGAAAACATGGGAAGCGGTCTTCTTTTCATTGATGAACGTGGCTATATTAGCCTGATGAATAAAGCCTTTAAAGAAATTTTTCAAATTAATCAAGAGGATTATTTATATAAATCTTACCAAGAAGCGATCGCATATAAAGAAATTATTCAAATGGTCGAAGAAATTTTTTTGACGGAATCAAATATAAGAAAGCATATTATGCTTCCTGTTAACATCGAAAGAAAGCATTTTGAAGTTTACGGTGCTCCGATCATTGGAAAAAGCGAAGTATGGAAAGGCGTCGTTCTTGTTTTTCACGATATTACCGAATTGAAAAAGCTTGAACAAATACGAAAAGATTTTGTAGCAAATGTATCTCATGAATTAAAAACACCGATCACCTCCATCAAAGGGTTTTCTGAAACATTGCTGGATGGCGCCATGAAAGATGAACAAACATTGCATTTTTTTTTATCCATCATTTTAAAAGAAAGCGAACGAATGCAATCTTTAATTCAAGATTTATTAGATTTATCAAAAATCGAGCAGCACGGCTTTCAGCTGGAGCTTAGAAAATGCAATGTAAACGAGTTTTTAAAAGAAATTCATCATTTGCTAGATAGAAAAGCGAAAGAAAAAAATATTGATTTTATATTGGATGTTCCAGACGAGCCTGTTTTTATTGAAGGCGATCCTCATCGGCTGAAGCAAATTTTTATAAACTTAGCCAGCAACGGAATTATGTATACGCCAGCTGGCGGAAAAGTGACCCTTTCTGTTAAGGCTGGACATGATGAAGTAGCCATTTCTGTTCAAGACACCGGAATTGGAATTAGAGAAGAGGAAATTCCTAGAATTTTTGAGCGTTTTTATAGAGTTGATAAAGCTAGAAGCAGAAACTCAGGTGGAACTGGTTTAGGGCTTGCGATCGTAAAACATTTAGTAGAAGCCCACCAAGCAAATTTGTCAGTCAAAAGCACCGTTGGTGTTGGAACGACTTTTACTGTGACTTTTCAAAGATACAATGAATAGTTTAACATAAGATTTACATCCAATTTATGCTAAGTTAACATTTGATTGTTAAAATGGCATTCGAAAACCCCTTCATCCAAGGAGCCCATTTGCAGATGGAAACAATTACGTTTCCGTCTTTTTTTTTATGGCTGCGTTTTTTAAATGAAACAAAATCGTACTTTTTTCGTATGAAATAATAAATAGAGAGAGATGGGGGGATATAATGGTAAGCATAAGAAGATTATTAACAATTATTGGATTTATTTTTCTGATCAGCATTCTCGGTCTTGCTGCGATTACTTCCTGGTATACTGTAGACGAGTCGGAACAAGCGGTTATTACTACATTTGGAAAAGTGGAAGAGGGTATAACTGAGCCTGGGCTTCATTTTAAATGGCCATGGCCGATTCAATCGGTAAAAAAACTATCCAAAGAAACATTCAGTTTACAATTTGGATATAAAGAAAAAGATGGAAAAGTTGAGTCTTTTCCAAAGGAAACAAAAATGATTACAGGCGATGAAAACATTGTGTTAGCAGATATGGTCGTTCAATGGAAAATAACGAATCCGGCAAAATATTTGTTCAATGCTGAAAATCCAAAGGAAATTTTGCGGGATGCAACATCTGCTTCGTTAAGAAGCATTATTGGAAGCACAAAAATTGACAATGCTTTAACGAGCGGAAAAGTGGAAATTGAAGCTCAAGTGCAAGAATTATTAAGCTCGTTGATGAAAAAGTATGATATTGGCATTTCAATCATTGCGGTCAAATTGCAGGATGTTGATTTGCCGAACGAAGAAGTTCGAAAGGCGTTTACAAACGTTACGGATGCAAGAGAAATGATGAATACGAAAATAAACGAAGCCAATAAATACAGGAATAAACGAACAAAAGAGGCAGAAGGAGAGCGCGATGCAATCATCTCCAAAGCTGAAGGTGACAGAGCGTCCAGAATTGAACAAGCGAAAGGGGAAGTCGCACTATTTAATTCTTTATACAATGAATACAAAAATTCAAAAGAAATCACAGAAAAACGTCTAATTTTAGAAACGATAGACAGCGTGCTGCCAAATGCGCAAATTTACATTATGAAGGATGATGGAAATACAATGAAGTATTTTCCTGTTCAGCCTATGCAGCAAGTGCTGCCTAATGATCAGCAAAGTCAGCAAAAAGCTGATCAATCGAGCGAGAACACGCAAAAAAGAGGTGAAAACAATGGACAAGAATGAAAAGAAAATTAATTTTGAATGGAAGAAATACATACGCCTAGGGTCTGTTATAGCCGGTTTATTTGCGTGTTTGCTATTTTTATTCAGCAACGTTTTTGTTGTGAAAGAAAATGAATATAAAGTCGTTCGCCAATTTGGCGAAGTTGTAAAAATTATAGAGAAGCCTGGCCTCCATTTAAAAATTCCTTTCATACAAACAGTTGAAAGTCTTCCAAAGCATCAATTAACGTATGATGTGGAGGAAGCGGAAATCAATACAAAGGATAAAAAACGAATATTAATTGACAACTATGCGGTTTGGAGAATCGAAGATCCGAAAGAAATGATCGCCAATGCAAGAACAGTTGTCAATGCAGAGGCAAAAATGTCGGAATTTATCTTTTCCACTGTGAGATCGGAGCTTGGAAAACTGAATTATGATGAAATTATTAATGATGAAAAGTCTTCCCGCGGGAGCCTCAATGACAAAATCACAAATATTGTTAATAACCTGCTTGAACAAAATCATTTCGGCATTAAGGTGGTTGATGTAAGAATTAAACGGACGGATTTGCCGGAAGCAAATGAAAAATCGGTATTTACTAGGATGATATCAGAGCGGGAATCAAAAGCCCAAGAATATTTATCGATGGGGGATGCAGAAAAAAATCGAATTGTTGCTGAAACGGACAGACAAGTAAAAGAAATGCTGGCAAAAGCTGAAGCTCAAGCTGAAACCATCCGCGGTCATGGAGAGGCGGAGGCAGCGAAGCTCTATAACCAGGCTTATTCAAAAGATCCTAAATTTTATGAATTATATAGAACACTTCAATCCTACAAGAAAACAATCGACGGTGAAACAGTCATCGTTCTCCCGTTCGATTCTCCATACGCCAAAATATTAATGGGAGAAACAGAATAAAATCGATAAGCCATGTTTTTTCTTCTGCTGAAAGTAATGGTAGAATAGAAGGAAGGCATGGCTTTTTTAGTTGAAGGAGGCTAGTAGTAGTGACAAAGAAGCTAGTTTTAATTGATGGAAACAGTATTGCTTACAGAGCGTTTTTCGCTTTGCCGCTTTTAAATAATGATAAGGGGATTTATACGAATGCAATTTACGGCTTTACAAATATGCTGTTAAAAGTACTGGAGGAAGAAAAACCGACACATATCCTTGTTGCATTTGATGCAGGGAAAACAACGTTCCGGCATAAAACTTTTAAAGAATATAAAGGAACTCGGCAAAAAACCCCGCCTGAATTGTCGGGGCAGCTACCATTTATACGGGATTTGCTTGATGCCTACAAAATTACAACATATGAGCTCGAAAATTATGAGGCTGATGATATTATTGGAACAGTTGCGAGACAAGCTGAGAAGCAAGATTTTGAAGTGAAAATTATTTCCGGAGATAAGGATTTAACACAGCTGGCAACTGAAAAAACGACCGTTTCCATCACGAAAAAAGGAATTACGGATGTTGAACCGCACACGCCTGAATCGATTCAAGAGAAGTATGGGCTAAGCCCGGCACAAATTATTGATTTGAAAGGATTGATGGGCGATCAATCAGATAATATCCCAGGCGTGCCCGGCGTTGGAGAGAAAACCGCGATTAAATTGCTGAAACAGTTTGAGACAGTCGAAAATATTTTAAATTCGATTGAAGAAGTAAATGGAAAAAAATTAAAGGAAAACTTACAAAACTATAAAGAGCAAGCATTAATGAGCAAACAGCTTGCGACAATTAATTGTGAAGCTCCTGTCGAAATAAAAATTCAAGACCTTGAGTATAAAGGCTATGACAAAGAAAAAGTAGTGAAAATTTTTAAGGAACTAGGCTTCCAATCGCTCCTAGACAAAATGGGAGAGCATGAGAATGAAGAAGCGGATGAAATGCCGACGATTAAGTTCGAAAAAGTTGAAAAGCTGTCAGACAAGGTTTTATCAGAGAAGGCAGCTCTTTTAGTGGAAATCATTGATGAAAATTATCATACTGGAGAAATCATCGGGTTTTCTATCGCAAACGAAAATGGATGTTTTTATATTCCAGCCGAAATTGCGCTACATTCAAAAGAGTTCATAGAATGGGTGAAGGATGAAACAAAGCGGAAAGTGGTGTATGATGCGAAAAAATCAATTGTGGCGCTGCGCTGGCGAAACATTGATTTAGCAGGTATTGAGTTTGATGTTCTCATTGCCTCATACATTTTAAACCCGTCTGAATCGATTGACGACATAGCCGAGCTTGCCAAGACAAAAAATAAACATTTAGTTCAAAAGGATGAAGTGATTTACGGAAAAGGCGCTAAACGTCATATCCCTGATGAAGACATTTTAGGCGAACATCTTGCCAGAAAAGCGTTAGCCATTTATGAGCTGGAAGAATTATTAATACAAGAATTAGAAGAAAATGAACAATTTCATTTATTCAGCGAATTGGAGCTTCCGCTGTCAGCCATTTTATCTGACATGGAAACAACAGGAGTAAAGATAGACGTCAACCGTCTGAAAGAAATGGGAAAAGAGCTTGATGAACAGCTGAAGCAATTAGAAAAGGATATTCATCGTCTAGCTGGAGTGTCATTTAACATTAATTCTCCGAAGCAGCTTGGGCCGATTTTATTTGAAAAGCTCAATCTACCGGTTTTGAAAAAGACCAAAACGGGGTATTCGACCTCTGCGGACGTTTTAGAAAAATTGAGAGGACAACACGAAATTGTGGAGAAAATTTTGCATTACCGGCAGCTCGGAAAGCTTCAATCGACGTATATTGAAGGGTTGCTGAAGGTTGTCCATCGTGATACGCATAAAATCCACACCCGATTTAATCAAGCATTAACGCAAACCGGAAGATTAAGCTCCACAGACCCGAATTTGCAAAACATTCCGATTCGCCTTGAGGAAGGCCGCAAAATTCGTCAAGCATTTATCCCTTCTGAAAAAGATTGGGTCATTTTTGCTGCGGACTATTCCCAGATTGAACTGCGAGTGCTTGCGCATATATCTGGAGATGAAAAATTGATTGAAGCGTTTAAACAAGATCTTGATATTCATACAAAAACGGCGATCGATGTGTTCCATGTCGAAGAAGATAAAGTGACCTCCAACATGAGAAGACAGGCAAAAGCAGTTAATTTCGGGATTGTTTACGGAATCAGCGATTACGGATTGTCGCAAAACTTAGGAATTACCCGAAAAGAAGCTGGTGAATTTATTAAAAAATATTTTGAAATTTATAAAGGTGTTAAAGAATATATGGATGGCATAATCCAAGAGGCGAAGCAAAAAGGCTATGTAACGACACTAATGCAGCGTCGGAGATATATTCCGGAAATTACGAGCAGAAATTTCAATATCAGAAGCTTTGCCGAGCGAACAGCCATGAATACTCCGATTCAAGGAAGTGCAGCGGATATTATCAAAAAAGCGATGATCGATATGGCGCAAGAAATTGAAAAACGAAATTTGCAAACGAGGCTGCTGCTTCAAGTTCATGACGAATTGGTGTTTGAAGCGCCAAAGGATGAAATTGAAATTTTAGAAAAGCTTGTTCCGGAAGTAATGGAAAATGCCATTCAGCTAAAAGTGCCGTTAAAGGTTGATTATTCTTACGGTTCTACGTGGTATGAAGCGAAATAATTTGAAAAAGGCGGAAAGGGAAGCTCCCCCGCCTTTTTCGAGTGTAGATAAGGGGTGAACATAATGCCTGAGCTTCCTGAAGTAGAAACGATTCGAAAAACATTAAGGGAGCTTGTCATAGGAAAAGTCATCGATGAAGTTATCGTATCATGGCCGAAAATCATCAAACGTCCCGAAGACGCAGAGCAGTTTTGCCGCGTTTTGAGAGGGGAAACAATCAATGAAATCGGAAGAAGAGGGAAATTTTTAAAATTTTATTTAGATCGATATGTTCTTGTATCACATTTACGAATGGAAGGAAGATATGGACTGTATCCAAAAATAAAGCCCATTGAACCTCACACACATGTCATTTTTCGCTTTCAAGATGAAACGGAATTAAGATATCGGGATGTTCGCAAATTTGGCACTATGCATCTGTATCAAAAGGGCGAGGAGGAGAAGCATCCTCCTTTGTCCCAGTTAGGGATGGAGCCTTTTTCGGAACAATTTACTGCTGAAAGACTTATGAGCAAGCTTCAGTCTACCTCTAGAAACATCAAGACGGTTTTGCTTGACCAAAAAATAGTGGCGGGATTAGGAAACATTTACGTTGATGAAGTATTGTTTCGATCAGGCATTCATCCGGAGCGGCTGGCAAAAGATTTGACAGCGGAAAAAGTGAAAATATTGCATCGGGAAATTATTCAAACGCTGAAGGAAGCAGTTGAAAAAGGAGGAAGTACTGTCCGATCCTACGTCAATTCACAAGGGCAAATCGGGATGTTTCAACTGGACTTATTTGTCTATGCAAGAGAAAAAGAACAATGTAAAATTTGCGGAAGCCCTATCCAAAAAATAAAAATTGGGGGAAGAGGCACACATTTTTGTTCATCTTGCCAAGTGTAGAAAGATTTATGCCACCTTCTTTAAGCGAACACATTTTAGGCGGTTTTCATATTACTATGTTAGCAATAAAAGGAAAGAAGGGGCATTTGATAAAATGACGGAAATCGGATCGGTTTTAATATTGGCGTTGGCAGTCAGTCTTGATAGTTTTTCTGTTGGCTTAGCGTTCGGTTTGCGTAAAGTAAAAATTCCAATTAAATCGATTATCACTATTTCATGCTGTTCGGCGATTGTGTTGCTCGCTGCGATGATGGCCGGACAAATAGCTCAAAGTGTTCTTCCTCCCTATTTTACGGATAGGCTTGGCGGAGCTATTTTCATTTTGCTTGGCATGTTTGTGTTATATTCCTTTTTCCGCAACAATGAATCAGAGGATGAGAAAGATGAGGAAAAGAGTGAAAAAACGATTTTAAATATGGAATTAAAATCGTTAGGCATTGTCATTCATATATTGAAAAAGCCTGCTGCAGTTGATATGGATCGATCTGGCGAGATTACAGGCGTGGAAGCTTTGCTGCTTGGAATCGCTCTTTCGCTCGATTCATTCGGAGCAGGAATCGGTGCGGCTTTAGCAGGGTATGAACCTTTTTTAACAGCTATTTTCGTCACTTGTATGAGCACGCTGTTTGTTTATATTGGAATGAAATCCGGCCGATTTGCTTCATCCTATTCGTTTTTTGAAAAGTTTTCATTTATCCCGGGTTTATTATTAATAATGATCGGTGTTTGGGCCATGTAAGGATAAAGGAGAATGATGATATGACAATGATTATTGGATTAACTGGAGGCATAGCAAGCGGAAAAAGCACTGTGTCTGAAATGCTTAAAAAAAGAGGCATTCCAGTTATTGACGCAGATCTAATTGCAAGAGAAGTGGTAGAAGTCGGCAAAAAAGCATATACAGAGATCGTAAATGCTTTCGGAAAAGAAATATTAAACGAAGACTTAACGATCAACCGAGCTCGATTAGGCTCCATTGTATTTCAAAACGAAGATAAGCGGGAGAAGCTAAACAGTATTGTACATCCTGAGGTCAGGCTGGGAATGAAAAGGCGACAGGAACAATTGATCTCAGAAGGTGCGAAAGCAGTAGTTCTCGATATTCCCCTTCTATTTGAAAGCAATTTGAAGCATTTAGTGGATAAAGTGATTGTTGTTTATACGGAAGAAAAAAATCAACTGGAACGATTAATGAAAAGGAATAATTTTTCGAAGGAAGAAGCTTTATCACGCATCAATGCACAAATGCCTTTGAAAGAAAAAGTAAAATTTGCCGATGCAGTGATCAATAATGATGGAACATTAGAAGAAACGGAACAGCAATTGGAAAACATTCTCATGAATTGGGGAATTGGTTAATCCGCTCGTGAATAGAGCGGTTTTTTTTATTTTTAGTATATATTTTTTAAGAAACGATTAAAATAATTGTTTCGTTATTTTATAAATATGATATACTAATTAACAGAATAGGAGATAAAAAGTGTAACATAATGCCGGAAGGGGATATTCACATGAGTGCTAAGGTTGCCATTAACGGTTTCGGCCGAATTGGCCGAATGGTATTCAGAAAAGCAATTTTAGAAGGAGATTTGAATATCGTAGCAATCAATGCAAGCTATCCAGCAGAAACATTGGCTCATTTAATTAAATACGATACAAACCATGGGAAATTTGAAGGAGAAGTCATTCCAAAAGAAGATCATTTAATTGTAAATGGCCATAAAGTGCTTCTTTTGAACAATCGAAATCCTATTGAACTTCCCTGGAAAGATCTAGATGTGGACATAGTGATTGAAGCGACAGGAAAATTCAACTCCCGTGAAAAAGCGATGATGCATGTTGAGGCAGGGGCGAAGAAAGTCATTTTAACAGCACCTGGAAAAAATGAAGATGTAACGATTGTTATCGGTGTAAACGAAGAACAATATGATCCTGACAACCATGTCATTATTTCGAATGCTTCTTGCACAACAAACTGTCTAGCGCCTGTTGCAAAAGTTCTTGATGAACAGTTTGGCATTGAATATGGTTTAATGACTACTGTCCACGCATATACGAACGATCAAAGAAATATTGATAATCCGCATAAAGATTTAAGAAGAGCGCGAGCATGCGCCCAATCAATCATTCCGACAACTACCGGTGCAGCAAAAGCGATCGGCTTAGTTTTACCGCAATTAAAAGGAAAATTGCACGGTCTTGCATTAAGAGTGCCTACACCAAACGTCTCCCTCGTAGACTTTGTTGTAGATCTAAAACGCGATGTGACCGTTGAAGAGGTAAATGAAGCGTTTATCCAAGCTTCTCAAGGAAAGCTGAAGGGGATATTAGATTTTTCTTCAGAACCGCTCGTATCAGTTGACTACAACACAAACCCGCACTCTGCTATTGTCGACGGTTTAACGACAATGGTTATGGGAACAAGAAAGGTAAAAGTGCTTGCATGGTATGATAATGAATGGGGCTACTCTTGCCGCGTTGTGGATTTAGCAAAACTTGTAGCAAGCAAATTGAATAAATTGGCCGCAGCTGTATAAAATGATGGGAGGGTTGATCTTTACAAAGATTGACCCTCTTCTTCTTTTTGTTTGGATACTTTTTTCAGCGCAAAATTTTTGACAAAGTATGTTGCAAAAACAAATCAAACCATATATACTATTTTTCGTGAACTTCTTAAACGCAAGGTAATGTGGCTACTTAAAGGGTTAGGACCTCTTTGGACTAACTTTCCCCCGTGGTAGTTAAACATACCAGAGTGCGAAGAATTCATAAAAATTTATAAAGGGGGATCCATGGCTATGGAAACAATGGGACGTCACGTTATCTCTGAGCTGTGGGGATGCGACTTTGATAAGTTGAATGACTTGGAATTTATTGAAAAAACGTTTGTAAATGCAGCATTAAAATCAGGTGCTGAAATCCGGGAGGTTGCGTTTCATAAGTTTGCGCCTCAGGGTGTAAGCGGAGTTGTGATCATCTCAGAGTCACACCTAACAATTCATAGTTTTCCAGAGCATGGATATGCTAGCATTGATGTGTACACTTGCGGTGATTTAAATCCAAATATTGCAGCGGATTACATTTCTGAAGCTTTAGGTGCTCAAACGCGTGAAAATATTGAAATTCCTCGCGGTATGGGTCCTGTTCAAATCAAACAGGGTCAAGCAAAAGCACTTTAAAGTGAAAACAGAATAAAATTTGAATGGAAATGCAAAGAGGTGTCAGCTTTTTACTGCACCTCTTTTTATATTATAATTAAGAATAATATTTCATATTGAATGGTATTTAGAGGCATCTTATTTGCGGCCTCAAAGGACCGAGTTATTCTACCCCCTGCAAAGCCGTTATGAAAAAGAGGCTTTGATGTTTTTAAAATCATTCATGGTAGTGATGCAAAAATAAAAAAGCTTTTATTGGCATGGCTGCCATCACTGTTTGGCGGTTCGAACATCATTTGATTGGACCGGACTGACAGAAATCCATTTCATTCAGTCGAATTATCTATAACAAAAATACAAGAGCTTGAAAGTTTCTTGTCTGATCCAATGCTATTTAATAAGATGTAGGTAGAGCTTTTTTGATTTAGTTAAAAAGATTGGAGCTGGTGATATGAAATGCCCTTCCTGCCACCATTTTGGAACACGTGTTTTAGATTCGCGTCCAGTCGATGAAGGGAGATCAATTCGGAGGCGAAGGGAATGTGAGGAATGTCAATATCGGTTCACAACGTTTGAAAAAGTGGAAGAAATTCCGCTCATCGTTGTGAAAAAGGAAGGAACACGTGAAGAGTTCAGCAGGGAAAAAGTTTTGCGCGGGATGATTAAAGCTTGTGAGAAAAGACCGGTTTCTTTAAAAAAATTGGAAGATGCTGCGCATGATATTGAAAAAGAACTAAGAAATCTAGGTACATCGGAAATATCAAGCGAAACGATCGGCGAAATGGTGATGGACAGACTAGCCGAAATTGATGAAGTCGCATACGTTCGATTTGCTTCTGTTTACAGGCAATTTAAAGATATAAATGTCTTTATTGAGGAATTGAAAGAACTGATCAAAAAAGAACGTTCATAAAGAGCTGCGAGATTATGACATGCTATTTGGGAAGGTTTTGAAAAAATGATTGGACATCATCACTGGAAAGAGCTGCTGCCTGTTGATCGCTACGTTGTGAAATGTACGAGCAGTTTGATTCATGAATTTGACCGAAAAGTTCTTACATTACTATACCAGCCTTTAATCGGGCCAAGAACGTTAAACTTATACATGACGCTTTGGAGCGAGCTTGAACAAAACCGTCTTTGGGGGACGGAATCGACCCACCATTTTTTAATGGCTGTTACTCAATCCCCATTAAATGAAATTTATCATGACCGTTTGAAATTAGAAGGAATAGGTCTTTTAAAAACATACCTTGTCGATGAAAGCGAACCGAAAAAATATATTTATGAACTTCAACGACCTCTTTCCCCCAAACAATTTTTTTATGATGGAATGTTGAACATATATTTATATAACAGAGTTGGAAAAACGGTGTACCAAAGATTGAAAAGCTATTTTTCCGATAAATCGGTTGATAGCAACGCCAAAGATGTGACAAGATCATTTCATGAAGTATACCAATCGATCCACCCATCTGAGCTTTCAGCCAATATTGCAATGGAACCCGAGGAAAACGATCAGGAGCTTTTTGATCATGCGCCTGGAGAACCGATTTCGATTCAAAACCAGTCCTTTGATTTTCAATTGTTTTATGCCGGTTTATCAGAGCATATTGTGCCCAAAAAAGCGATCACGCCTGCGGTTAAGGAAGCTGTTGAGAAATTAGCATATGTTTATGGAATTGATCCAATTGAAATGAAAAATCTGGTCATCCGTTCTTTGGATCATGATGAGCAAATTAATTTAGACGAGCTGCGAAAATGGGCGAGGGATTGGTATAAGCTGAATCACGGCAACCGTCTTCCAGAGCTTGTTGATAGGCTTCAGCCTTTGAATCAGCGGGTGAAAGACGAAGAAATTGAACAGTCAAAAGATAAGGAATTAATTCGACAGCTTGAATCCATCTCTCCAAGACAGTTTCTAAAAGATATTTCAGGCGGTATTGAACCGTCCGCAGCGGATTTGAAAATTATTGAAGATGTCATGTTTCAGCAAAAGCTGCTTCCCGGAGTTGTCAACGTTTTAATTTATTATGTCCTGCTAAAAACAAATATGAAATTGTCAAGAGCGTATGTTGAGAAAATTGCCAGCCACTGGGCTCGATTAGGAATTAAAACTGTGAAGGATGCAGTGGATGTGGCGAAAAAAGAACATAAGAAATATTTAACTTGGGCGGAAACAAAGGATAAGAAGACTGACAGCAAAAAAATCGTTCGAAAAGAAAAACTCCCTTCATGGCTTTTGGAAAACGAAAATCAACAGGTAGAAAACATCGATCCGGAAGCGTTTGAAAAAGAAAAACAAAAGCTGCAGGAGCGGATTAAAAAATATAAAAATAAACAGAAGGACTAGGCGAAAGGAGGGAGGAAGATGGAATCCCTGCAAAATCATTTAAAACAATTCATGAACAGCAAAGGGTTTCGGGAAACGTATTTGAACTTGAAACAGCAAATAAAATCGGACAAAGATGTCAGGTTATTTTTAGAAAAGCATAAAGATCAAATCGATGAAAATATGATTGACCGCAGTTTAGGCAAACTGTATGAATTTGTAACGCAGAGCAAGTTTTGCCGTGAATGTCGAAATTTAGATGAGTGCAAAAATATTTTAAAAGGATATCACCCTACATTAATTATTGAAAGAAAAACAATCGACCTGAAATATGATAAATGCCCGAGAAAAGAAGCATATGATGCTCGAAAAAAACAAGAATCGCTCATTAAATGCATGTATGTACCAAAGGAAATCCTCAATGCACACCTTGAGGATATTGATTTAAACGAACCGAACCGTCTGAAGGCAGTGTCTCTCGTGCAAGATTTTGTTGAGCAATACGGTCAAAATGATCGGTTAAAAGGATTGTATTTATACGGTTCTTTCGGCGTGGGAAAGACATTTATTCTTGGAGCGATCGCGAATGAGCTGGCGGAAAAAGGCGTTCCTTCCATGCTTGTATATGTTCCGGAGTTTGTCAGGGAGTTAAAAAGCGCTCTTCAAGATCATTCACTGAATGAAAAGATTGATGCGGTTAAAAAAATTCCGGTATTAATGCTTGATGATATTGGTGCTGAATCGATGTCGAGCTGGATGAGAGACGACATTTTAGGTTCGATTCTCCAATTCCGCATGCTTGAAAATTTACCGACCTTTTTTACATCCAACTTTAATTTTAGCGAATTGGAACACCACCTGACTTATTCACAAAAAGGCGAAATAGAACAGTTAAAGGCAAAAAGAATTATGGAAAGGATTCGTTTTTTGGCCATTCCCGTGGAATTGAAAGGAAAAAATCGCAGACAAGAATAGCCGCTGGACAGCAAACACTTCTAAATAATGCCATCCCCCCATATATATAGAAACAGGACTTGCTATATAAAGGGGGGGATCTTTTTTTGCTGGAAATAACTTTTCAAACGGAAAAAGAAGCTTCTTATCTGCATCAATTGCTTAATACAGAGAAGGAAAACTTTGATTTCCAAGCAGCCTTGCTGAACGGCACAGTATTAACATGTGAAACAGATGATTGGGAAACATTTATATCTGATGTGCTCGTACCATCATTTGTTGATTTTTTTCTAAATGTGAAAGAGCCCCGTCTCCTTCTTTTTATAATTGAAAAACAATTTTATTTTGAGGATGAAGATGAAAAACAGCAAATTTTACATATTGCTCAATCGATCTTGGAAGGAGAGCGGGCGGAAATTCCAATGATCAAACATTTTGAGCCGAGGGAAAACTTAATTATTTCTGCTTTAACGAATTTCCTTCGGCCAAACCAATCTTTTTCTATAGAATCATTTATTCAGTTCCGCTTGTCTGATTATTTATCAAGACTTTCGGAATATGTCGGTCTCTCCATTGAAGAGTATAAAATGGAGCAGGAATACCAAAATTTTATTCAAAGCTTGCGGGAATATGTTCTCAATAAAAAACCGAAATTATCAACGATTCATATTTTGCATGATACTTCCTTTCAAGTGTTTAATGAAAAGTTCATCGAAATAAAAGAGCTGGAATTGAAAAAGTGGATTGATCGGGAATTTATTTATCGCCACCCGATGTATATTGATTCCCATTTGCTGGCCCCGCTTGTATCCATTGCTCCTTTAGAAATTTATATATACTCCGATCAACAGGAGGAAGCAATGATTCAAACGATCCAAAACATCTTTCAGGAACGGGTTCGATTTTTTTCAAGGGCTAGCTTTCAAAAACGATAAGTTTCTTTCAGTACTCCTTGATTTTTGGTGGCGAATCAGTCTATAATACGGTTGAAATCATTCATCACGAAAAGGTTATGATGAGGACACGGGAGTATTATCACAGTTCAAAGAGAGGGAAGGCACAGGCTGAAACCTTCCTAACTCGTGTAATGCTCTTACCACCTCTAAACTTCAGCTGTGAACGGCTTTTGCCAAGTAATAGCTGGCGGATTGCTCCGTTATCAAAATGAGCCGCTCAAAGTTTTGAGCGGGAACTAGGGTGGAACCACGGGTTTTACATACAACACTCGTCCCTTCTTTTAGGGACGGGTGTTTATTTTTGCAAGAAAAAACAAAGGAGGAAAGAAGATGAAAGAAGCCATTAAAATTACTTTTCCAGACGGTTCTGTAAAAGAATTTCCGTACGGAACAACAACGGAAGAAATCGCTGCATCCATCAGCCCTGGATTAAAGAAAAAAGCCATTGCAGGTAAAATAAATGGAAAGCTTATTGACTTAAAAACCCCGATTGAACAAGACGGCCATATTGAAATTTTGACGCCTGATACAAAAGAAGCGTTAGAAATTTTACGACATAGTACAGCACATTTAATGGCGCAAGCGATTAAACGGCTTTACCCAAATGTAAAATTGGGAGTTGGGCCCGTCATTGAAAACGGTTTTTATTATGATATCGATATGGATGAAGCGATCTCTCACGAAGATTTGCCTAAAATCGAAAAAGAAATGAAAAAAATTGTCGGCGAAAATTTGCCGGTTATTCGTAAAGAAGTAAGCCGCGATGAAGCAAAAAAAATGTATGAGGAAATCGGCGACCATTTAAAGCTTGAGCTTATCGATGATATTCCGGAAGGCGAAATCATTTCCATATATGAGCAAGGAGAATTTTTCGATCTATGCCGAGGAGTCCACGTTCCTTCTACCGGAAAAATAAAGGAATTTAAATTGCTCAGCGTAGCCGGCGCCTACTGGCGTGGAGACAGCAAAAACAAAATGCTTCAACGCATATACGGTACAGCATTTTTTACAAAAGAAGAGCTTAAAGAACATCTCCGCATGCTTGAAGAAGCGAAAGAGCGGGATCATCGCAAGCTTGGAAAAGAATTAAACCTGTTTACCACTTCTCAAAAGGTTGGACAAGGCTTGCCGCTTTGGCTGCCAAAAGGTGCAACTATCCGCCGGATTATCGAACGCTATATTGTTGATAAAGAAATTAAACTCGGATACCAGCATGTATACACACCTGTTCTCGGCAGCGTCGATCTTTATAAAGCTTCCGGCCATTGGGACCATTATCAAGATGATATGTTTCCGCCAATGAAGATGGATAACGAAGAGCTTGTATTGCGTCCGATGAACTGCCCGCATCATATGATGATTTACAAAAATGAAATTCACAGCTATCGGGAATTGCCGATCCGCATTGCAGAACTTGGAACAATGCACAGATACGAAATGTCAGGGGCATTGACAGGGCTGCAGCGTGTTCGCGGGATGACGTTGAACGATGCGCATATTTTCGTGCGGCCGGATCAAATTAAAGACGAATTCATCCGAGTTGTCCGCCTTATTGAAGAGGTATACGAGGATTTTGGTATAAAAGATTATTCGTTCCGATTATCTTACCGCGATCCTGAGGATAAAGAAAAATATTATGATGATGATGAAATGTGGGAAAAGGCCCAGTCGATGCTGAAAGCCGCAATGGACGAACTCGGGCTGGATTATTATGAAGCGGAAGGTGAAGCGGCATTTTACGGACCGAAATTGGATGTACAAGTGCGGACGGCTTTAGGAAAAGATGAAACATTATCGACTGTTCAGCTAGATTTTCTCCTTCCGGAACGGCTTGATTTAACATATGTTGGCGAAGACGGCAAACATCATCGGCCAGTTGTTATTCACCGCGGAGTTGTTTCAACGATGGAACGGTTTGTTGCCTTCTTAATTGAGGAATATAAAGGCGCCTTCCCAACTTGGCTTGCACCTGTGCAAGTGAAAGTCATCCCTGTTTCGCCGGAAGTGCATCTTGATTATGCCAAAACAGTAGAACAGCGTCTTCAGCAAGAAGGCTTGCGTGTTGAAGTCGATATTCGGGATGAAAAAATCGGCTATAAAATTCGTGAGGCACAAATGCAAAAAATCCCGTACATGGTCGTTGTCGGTGATCAAGAAGCAGAAAATGAGACGGTCAATGTCAGAAAGTATGGAGAACAAAAATCAGAATCCATGCCGCTGGAGACATTTGCTGTATCTGTTGGAAAAGAAGGGAGAAAATAAGGAAATCGGCGTTTGCTGATTTCCTTTTTTTGAAACATAAGCGAGGGGTGTACGGATGGAAATAGTAGGAATTGATGCAGGGGGAAGTTTATTAAAAATTGCTTATGTCGAACATGGGCGATATCGGTATAAATGGTTTCCAATTGATGAAATGGATCAAGCTCTTTCTTGGATGAAGAGATTGAAGCCGGCTGCCCGCTATAGAATAACAGGAGGCAAAGCTGCAAAAGTAAAAGAAAAATTGACCGGAGCTGATGTGACCTTTATTCCAGAATTTGATTCAGTTTGTATAGGAACAAGAGAGCTTTTAGTAGAAGAAGGAAAGGAGCCAAAGAGCGATTTTTTAATCGTCAGCATCGGAACGGGAACATCTTTTTTCCTTATGAAGGGCGAGCGTTATGAGCGTTTGCTTGGTAGCGGTATCGGCGGCGGTGTTATTTCCGGTTTAAGCCGGCTCATTTTGCAGGAGAGCAATTTTTATCAAATCGTTGATTTGGCGAAAAAAGGTGATCGAAGCCATGTTGATTTGTTGGTAAAAGATTTGTATGGAGAAGAGGCTCCTCCAATTTTAGGAGATTTAACCGCTGCTAATTTTGGCAATCCGGATTTATCGAGAGCACGGAAAAAAGATGCTGCTACAGCGTTATTTCAATTGATTGGTGAAACGATCGTTCTTTTGGCAAAGCAATGTGCCGAGCTTCATCAAGTGGACACGTGTGTCTATGTTGGAGCTGCAATTTCGCAAAACCCTCCTTTACAACAAATCATCCAAAGCTTTGATTCCATGACAGGTCTGCAATGCATATTTTTATCAAACGGTTCTTTTACCGGAGCATTGGGAGCTATTTTATATCAATAATGTTTAAAACAATGGAGGAATTATTTTTCTTCAAGCTCAGAAATATCTACAACCGTACGTTCTTTAAACGGACCTCTTACATGAACGGTTGCTGTTTTTCCATCTTCATTTAGCTGATCAATCCAAACGGAAGCTCCGTTATAGAGAACTTCAATATCAGCCGGCGAGGATAAAATTTGTTTTACGCGGTTTGCATCCATTTCGATCACTCCAATAGTTATATGATATATTGATTATCATGTCCACTCCATTCCGATTTATGTATGTTCATTCAAATATAGACTCTTGCATTTTCTGTTTGAATAGTTTAAAATGGTATCGTTTTTGAAGAAATGTTGTTTTGACAAAGCTGCTTTGCCATGGTAGAATATTATAGTCAAGGAGAACAAGTAGAAGCACCCGCTTCTCACCTGATTGACGCACATCGTTGCTGTTGACAGGTTTATACATTGGACAAAAAGTTCGTGTATTCAACGTGTGGGTGCAGTGTGCGTCTACGCGTTTTTTATTTGCATAAACGAATGTATAAGCTCTGTCAAGGCGAACGTGCACTTTGTTTATAAAATCTTGGAGGTGGCTCATTATTAGCAAAGATATGTTAGTAAACGAGGGCATCCGCGCTCGTGAAGTTCGACTGGTCGATCAAAACGGTAATCAGTTAGGCATTAAATCACGGCAAGAAGCGCTTGATATTGCCGCAAATGCCAATTTGGATCTCGTTCTTGTTGCTCCGAATGCAAAACCGCCGGTTGCTCGCATCATGGATTACGGAAAATACCG
The DNA here is from genome assembly GCF_038008865.1 of Aeribacillus sp. FSL K6-8394. Taxonomy (NCBI): domain Bacteria; kingdom Bacillati; phylum Bacillota; class Bacilli; order Caryophanales; family Bacillaceae; genus Aeribacillus; species Aeribacillus sp. FSL K6-8394. The sequence continues at coordinate 1,787,754 of NZ_JBBPAA010000001.1, read as the reverse complement.
CTTCGAGCAGCAAAAGAAAGAAAAAGAGGCGCGTAAAAAGCAGAAAGTTATTAATGTGAAGGAAGTCCGCCTAAGCCCAACAATTGAAGAGCATGACTTTAATACAAAGCTTCGCAATGCTCGGAAATTTTTGGAGAAGGGTGACAAGGTGAAAGCATCGATCCGCTTTAAAGGAAGAGCGATTACCCATAAAGAAATCGGCCAACGAGTTCTAGAAAGATTTTCTGAAGCATGCGCTGACATCAGTTCTGTTGAAACGAAGCCGAAAATGGATGGGCGCAGCATGTTTCTAGTGCTAGCACCGAAAAACGAAAAGAAATAGAAGGAGGATCCTTTTATGCCTAAAATGAAAACTCACCGCGGCTCTGCGAAAAGATTTAAAAAAACTGGGAACGGAAATTTGAAACGGTCTCATGCATTTACTAGTCATTTATTCGCTAACAAAACTCAAAAGCAAAAACGCAAACTTCGTAAACCAGCATTAGTAAGCAAAGGTGACTTTAAACGTATTCATCAAATGCTTGACAATATAAAATAATTTTTAACTTCGATTTTTTAGGAGGGAATGCATTATGGCACGTGTTAAAGGCGGTACAGTGACACGCAGACGCCGCAAAAAAATTATTAAGCTTGCAAAAGGTTATTACGGTTCGAAGCATCGTTTATATAAAGTTGCTAACCAGCAAGTAATGAAATCTTTAATGTATGCATACCGTGACCGTCGCCAAAGAAAACGCGATTTCCGTAAGCTTTGGATTACGAGAATCAATGCTGCTGCGCGCATTCACGGTCTTTCCTACAACCGGTTCATGCACGGTTTAAAGCTTGCTGGCATTGAAGTAAACAGAAAAATGCTTGCTGACTTAGCAGTAAATGATGAAAAAGGATTTGCACAACTCGCCGAAACAGCTAAAGCTGAATTAAATAAGTAATCGAAAAAGCAAGCCACCTATAAACGTACATTGCCCTTTGGGCTGGACATAATTGAACAGCACATTATTGATCCCCTTTAAGTAGACGTGTAAAAAATCTGCGCAATGACTCGCGGATGCTGCACTTCTATTTGGAGGGGATTTTTATATGGCTGAAAAGGTAAACGATTATGGCTTTACGTTTCTCAACAGTGAAAAAAGTCAAAAGTTCAAGGGTTTTTTTAGGCCGATGCAAAAAATTTAGGTTCTATACTAAATGTTGGGATCAAGAATATCACCAAAATGAAAAAAGCATTTACGAAGCACTCTGTTTTATAATGAAAGTGACCAAACCCAATTAAAAAGGAGACTTCGAAAAATTATAATCAATTACCGAGCTGTTTTACAAAATTTCATAGAGGAAGAGAAAAGGTAATGGGATAAAAATAGAAATGGAAGCTAACAGCAGCTCCCGCAATGGGAACTGCCTTCAGAATGCTTATTTTCTTTTTAAATCAGAAATGTTGCATAGATTGATCAAAAAAGCGACACCATGATCGTCCAGTCATGAACCGCATAGTCTTTTAACGCTGTCAATTTTGAACGGGAATGTCAAGCTGCTCTTTCTTTTTTGCCGTCTTAAGATAGTGTCGGGAATTCCGATTCGTTCCGATTCAAAAACTCTTTAATTGGACTTTTCCAGTCGATTTTGGCGTAAGGATATGCTTCTTTTATTTTCGATTCTATAAATTGAAAATCTTCTTTTGTAAACCCCCTTAACTTATTTGGAGTAGATGTCCAAATAAAAACGGAGATAACTTCAAAAGAAGTTTCAGTCGTGCCTAAATATTTTTCCCCTTCAAATAAAACTCCTTTATGCGTTAACAAAAAATTTTTGTGGACATTTTCTTTATCATCAAGAAAGAAAAATTTTTTTTGCTCATGAGCCAATTCTAACTTTCGCTTCGGGTTCAATAAATATTTAATGAATGAATAAATTAGGAAAATAATCGCAGCAATTATGAAAAGACGAAGAAGGATGACAATCATTTACTTTAAACCTCCCCGAAGGTCATATTCATACATATACATTACGAAAAAGGAATTGAAGGGGTTTCATTAATGATCACTTTTGCTATAATTTTTTTAGATATATTTTAGGGGTTGAGAAAATGGATTTTGAACAGTTATATAAAATGCAAAAAGAATTGGATGAAAAAATTGAAAAGAAACACGGTTTGGAGGAAGAAAGGCTGATCGAGAGAAAAGTTTTAGCCTTGCTTGTTGAAATTGGCGAATTGGCTAATGAAACGCGCTGCTTTAAATTTTGGAGCGTTAAGCCGCCTTCCGACAGAGAGGTTATTTTGGAAGAGTATGTAGACGGCCTTCATTTTTTATTGTCGATCGGCCATGAATTGTATATTGAAAAACTGCCGGAAATGAAAGCAAGAAAAATCGATAAAAGCCTGACCGATCTTTTTTTAAACGTTTATCAAAAAACGGCAAAATTCAGTGAATATTTGTCTGTCCAAGCGTATATCGATTTATTTAACGACTATGTTACACTCGGCTCTGCGCTGGGCTTTTCAGAGGAAGATATTATTTCAGCATACATGGCGAAAAATGAAGTCAATCATGCTAGACAAAATCAAGGATATTAACAATTCCGTTTGGAAAAAATGAAGAATATAAATTAAAGGAGGTTTCAGTGTGGAGAAATGGGATGAAACATTGAAAATGTTAAAAGATTTAACAGACGCGAAAGGCATCGCCGGCAATGAACGGGAAGTCAGAGAAGTAATGAGAGGGTACATAAAAGATTATGCGGATGATATCCAAACGGATGGACTCGGCAGTTTAATTGCCAAAAAAGAAGGAGAATCAGGCGGACCCAAAATTATGATCGCGGGCCATCTTGATGAGGTCGGCTTTATGGTTACGCAAATTGATGATAAAGGGTTCATTCGCTTTCAGCCTGTTGGTGGCTGGTGGAATCAAGTTATGCTCGCACAAAGAGTGACGATTGTCACCCAAAAAGGAGATGTGACCGGCATCATCGGTTCCAAGCCGCCGCATATTTTGCCGGCAGAAGCACGAAAAAAGCCTGTAGAGATCAAAGACATGTTTATTGATATTGGCGCCAGCAGCCGAGAAGAAGCGATGGAATTTGGTGTTCGTCCCGGCGACCAAATTGTGCCTTATTTTGAGTTCACCGTCATGAAAAATGATAAAATCCTTTTGGCGAAAGCTTGGGATAACCGCATCGGTTGTGCAATAGCGATCGAAGTTTTGAAAAAGCTGAAAGGGGTAAACCATCCGAACGTCGTTTACGGTGTAGGAACCGTTCAGGAGGAAGTGGGATTAAGAGGAGCCCGCACATCAGCCCATTATATTGAGCCTGATATTGCTTTCGGCGTAGACGTCGGAATAGCCGGCGACACTCCAGGCATTTCCGAAAAAGAAGCGATGGGAAAAATGGGGAAAGGTCCGCAAATTATTTTATATGATGCTTCTATGGTCTCCCATAAAGGGCTTCGCGATTTTGTCGTAGGGGTCGCTGAAGAATGCGGCATTCCATATCAGTATGATGCTATGCCGGGAGGCGGTACAGACTCCGGATCGATTCATTTAACAGGAAATGGTGTTCCAACGCTTTCCATTACGATTGCAACGCGCTACATTCATACACACGCTGCGATGATTCATCGCGAAGACTTTGAACATACGGTTCAATTATTGACAGAAGTCATTAAACGCCTCGACAAAAAAACGGTTGAAAACATTACATACAACTAAAAAGCAGGAGCTGGTTATTTCCCAGCTCCAGTCTCTTTTAATCCTTGTTCAAGTGTTTCAACCATTTCCTGTTGATCACGCTGACTTGAATGGTTCCAGATAATTTCAAATAACACGCCTAACCCTGGAAGCATTTTTTCTTCCTTGCTATTGATGGCATCAACGATCGTTTCTCTCAGCTCGTCTTTTGAATTTTGCGATATGTTGGCAATGACTGCATTGCGCAAATCAAAATTCATATCCTTCACCTCGTTTTTCTTCATTCTTCTTTATTTTTTCTTTTGTTTTCTATAATATGTATATGAAATGAACTATCAGTTGAAGGAGACACCATCATTGAAACGGATTGCGTCAACTAAAAATGAAAGAGTAAAAGAATGGAAAAAGCTGCAATCAAGAAAAAAACGGGAAGAGCGCGGGCTGTTTTTAATTGAAGGCTTGCATTTAATCGAGGAAGCTCTCAAATACAAATCAATTGTTCAAGAGTTAATTGTTTTAGAAGGAGCGAAGCTGCCAAATCATTTTTTCGAAGGTACAATTCCGACAACGATTGTTTCCAAAGAGGTGTTTTCGCTTCTGTCTGAAACGGATTCCCCGCAAGGTGTCATGGCTGTTTGTAAGCAGCTTAGGTGGGAAATCGATTTGAACGCCAAAAAATGGCTGTTAATAGATGCGGTTCAAGATCCAGGAAATCTCGGTACGATCATTCGTACTGCAGATGCGGCTGGAATGGATGTTGTGATTTTAGGTGAAGGGACGGTTGATTTGTACAATAGTAAAACGATCCGGGCGACTCAAGGATCAATTTTTCATTTGCCTGTGATCAATTCGTCATTAAAACAGATTATAAGTAAGTTGAAGGAAGAGAAAATTCCTGTATTTGGAACTTCAATAAAAAATGCTGTTTTCTATAAAGAGATCCCTCCTTCTGAAACATTTGCCCTCCTTGTAGGAAATGAGGGAAATGGGGTCTCAAAAGATCTGCTGGATATGACAGATCAAAATTTACACATTCCGATTTATGGAAAAGCGGAGTCATTAAATGTTGCCGTTGCTTCAGCTATTTTCATGTACCATCTTCGCAAATAGTGTTGCGCCTTTAATTTCTTTTTTTTATAATTAAAAGCAATTGAATAAAGGAATAACGATGACGGAGAAGAGTAGTTTGCAGGTCGCCATTTAGGGAGAAAATGCCGTAGACTGGAAGCATTTTTATGGTAGAGGCAAACGAATTCACCTCCAGAGTTGACGCCAGGACCATGCGGAAGCATGTAAAGGCGCTCCGGCTGTGCCGTTATGATAATGAAGTGAACAAAGATTCTTTCTTTGTTAATAAGGGTGGTACCGCGAAATTCAACTCGTCCCTTTTTTGGGATGGGTTTTTTTATTTATTTTAAAAAAAAGGAGGAATTTACATGCAGGAAGAATTAACAAAGCTTCGCGATGAAGCGTTGCAAAAGGTACGGGAAGCAACGGATTTAAAACAATTGCAAAATATTCGCGTTCAATATCTTGGAAAAAAAGGACCGATTACCGAAGTTCTTCGCGGAATGGGAAAGCTTTCGAAAGAAGAACGGCCGAAAATAGGTGCGTTAGCAAATGAAATTCGGGAAGTGATTGCCGGGGAAATAACAAGTAAGCAAGAACAACTCGAAAAAGCAGAAATCGAGAAAAAATTACAGCAAGAAACGATTGACGTTACCCTTCCAGGCAGACCGGTTCGAACAGGAAACCATCATCCTCTCCAAGCGGTCATTGAAGAAATTGAAGATTTGTTTATCGGCATGGGATACACAGTAGAGGAAGGTCCAGAAGTTGAAACAGATTATTACAATTTTGAAGCGCTCAATTTGCCGAAAGGCCATCCGGCAAGGGATATGCAAGATTCCTTTTACATAACTGATGAAATTTTGCTGCGCACACACACATCTCCAGTTCAGGCGAGAACGCTAGAAAAATATAAAGGGAAAGGTCCTGTAAAAATCATTTGTCCAGGGAAAGTATACAGACGTGATACAGATGATGCAACGCACTCCCATCAATTTACGCAAATTGAAGGGCTCGTTGTGGATGAAAACATTCGCATGAGCGATTTAAAAGGAACGCTCGAAGTGTTTGCGAAAAAACTGTTCGGTGAAGACAGGCAAATTCGTCTGCGTCCGAGCTTTTTCCCGTTTACTGAACCGTCGGTGGAAGTCGATGTATCCTGTTTTAAATGCTCCATGAAAGGCTGTCATGTATGCAAAGGAACAGGCTGGATTGAAATTTTAGGAGCAGGGATGGTTCATCCAAACGTTTTGGAAATGGCGGGATTCGATTCGAAAAAATACCGTGGTTTTGCATTTGGAATGGGACCGGAACGGATTGCCATGTTGAAATATGGAATTGATGATATTCGTCATTTTTATACAAACGATGTGCGTTTTTTGAAACAGTTTAAACAAGCTTAAAAGGAGGTTTTCTCATGTTCGTTTCATACAAATGGCTCTCTGAATATGTTGATCTAGACATTTCCCCTGAGGAGCTGGCTGAAAAAATAACGAAGAGCGGCATTGAAGTTGAAAATGTTCAAGCTGTTAATGAAGGAATAAAAGATGTTGTAGTTGGACAGGTGCTTGAAAAAGAACAGCATCCAAATGCAGAAAAATTAAGCAAATGTTTAGTTGACATCGGTGAAGGAGAACCAGTGCAAATTATATGCGGCGCCCAAAACGTTGAAAAAGGTCAAAAAGTGCCGGTAGCCAAAGTTGGTGCGGTTTTGCCGGGCAATTTCAAAATTAAACGGGCAAAGCTGCGCGGTGAAGAATCTAACGGTATGATTTGTTCTTTGCAAGAGCTGGGCATTGAAGGAAAGCTTGTCCCAAAAGAGTTTTCTGACGGCATTTTTGTTTTCCCTAGTGATGCTGAAGTTGGAAAAAATGCGATGGAACAGCTGTTTATGGACGATTATGTACTTGAATTAGGTCTTACACCAAACCGTTCTGACTGTTTAAGCATGATCGGTGTTGCCTATGAAGTTGCAGCAATTTTAAAGAAAGAGGTTCGAAAGCCGGAAGTTCATTATGAGGCTGCCGAAGAAAAAGCAACTGATTATATTACTGTGAATGTTGAAGCAAAAGAAGATAATCCATTCTATGTAGCCAAAATTATTAAAAATGTCAAAATTGCCCCTTCCCCTTTATGGATGCAAATGCGCTTAATAAAAGCCGGAATCAGACCGCATAACAACGTCGTCGATATTACAAACTATTGTTTATTAGAATACGGCCAGCCGCTTCATGCGTTTGACTATGACCGGTTCGGATCAAAGGAAATACTCGTTCGCCGCGCACATGACGGAGAGACGATCGTGACCCTTGATGATCAAGAACGAAAGCTTACAAGCGATCACCTTGTGATCACAAATGGCAAAGTACCTGTTGCATTAGCTGGTGTAATGGGAGGGGCCGATTCTGAAGTAAGAGACGATACGACGACCGTTTTGCTTGAAGCCGCCTATTTTAAAGGCAGTGTTGTCCGAAAAGCGTCGAAGGATTTCGGACTTAGAAGTGAAGCGAGCTTGAGATTTGAAAAGGGAGTTGACCCGAACAGGGTAAAAGCTGCAGCAGAGCGGGCAGCACAATTGATCGCAAAATACGCCTCCGGAACTGTTTTAGAAGGTGAAGCAGAATTTCATGATTTTTCAATCGAGAAAAAAGTGATCACCATTTCCGCTGAGAAAATTAATAACGTTTTAGGGACAAACATTGCAGTAGATGAAATAAAAGAAATTTTTGACCGCTTGCAATTTGAAACCGTTGAAGAAAACGGTCTTTTTACAGTAACCGTTCCGACAAGAAGAGGCGATATTGCGATTGAAGAAGATTTAATTGAAGAAGTAGCCCGCCTTTACGGATATGACTATATTCCGTCAACATTGCCTGAAGGATCTTCAACATCCGGAGCATTAACAGACTATCAATTGAAAAGAAGAAAAGTGCGAAGATTTTTGGAAGGCGCCGGGCTTTATCAAGCGATCACATATTCGTTAACGAGCAAAGAAAAGGCGGGACAATTTACGCTGGAGACGTCAAGCTTTACTCAATTAGCATTGCCGATGAGTGAAGAGCGGAGTGTTTTGCGTTTAAGCCTGCTTCCTCATTTGCTTGAGTCTGTAAAATATAACAAAGCGCGGCAAATCGATGATATTCATCTTTATGAAATTAGTTCTGTTTTCATTTCGGACGATGCTTTAGAAAAGCCTTTGGAAAAAGAACGTTTATCAGGCGTCATGACGGGTCACTACGTTTATCACCCATGGCAAGGGGAAAAAACAAAAGTTGATTTTTATGTTGTGAAAGGAATTTTAGACGGTTTATTTGATCTGCTTGGACTGTTGGATGAAATTGAGTATAAACAGGCAAAACGTGAAGGGCTGCATCCCGGCAGAACGGCAGATATTTATTTAAACGGATCATTCATCGGATTTGTCGGCGAATTAAATCCGGAAGTTGAAAAAGAGTATGATTTAGATGAAACATATGTTTTTGAGCTGAAGCTAGCCGATCTCATTCAATATGAAGCTAAGCCAGTCATATATACGCCGATTCCAAGGTTCCCATCCATTACAAGGGATATCGCCTTAGTCGTTGATCAGCATGTGCATGCTGGCGAGCTTCAAGAAACGATCCGGGAAGCGGGCGGAAAACTGTTAAAAGAGATTTCCATTTTTGATGTGTATGAAGGAGAACGTTTGGGAGCAGGGAAAAAATCGATCGCATTTTCACTCCGCTACTACGATCCTGAACGAACATTGACGGATGAGGAAGCAGCAAAAGCTCATGAAAAAGTAATTAAGGCGGTAGAGGAAAAATTTTCAGCAGTTCTTCGCAGCTAACGCAGGACGATAAATCCCTAAAATAATTCCAGCTAACAAATGAAGGTGCAGATAGCACCTTCATTTTTATTGAAATCATAAATTGGTCCTGCTAACCTCAGAAAATAAGATTTCCGGATTCGTCATTTCAATTCAATAGATTCAAAGCTTTTTCGGTGTTGGCAAAATGAAGCTTTGCCATTTTGCCAAGTGTGTTTTTCCCTTTTTCCTTTATTAATTTGGCAGCAGCTTCATCGACAGTATGGCTGGCTCCTTTTGGCAAATAAAATCCGGCTGCGTTGGATAAGCTGTTTAATTCTTTTAAAAAAGCATATCTTGCGATAATGGATGCTGCAGCGACAGATATGTGTATATGCTCCGCCTTCGGTTTAAAGATGGTTATGTCTTTAAACGGAACATCCCGGTCTTTAAGATATTGAAAGTAAACATCCGGCTCTGCAAACTGATCGATCAACACAGCTTCTGGTTTATCAGGAGAAATTTTCTTGAGTAAATGATGAATCGCTTGATTATGAAGGATAGCTTTCAATTTCCCTTGGTTCATTCCAGATTTCTGCAATTGATTGTATTTTTCATTGCGCAAAATTAAGAGGCTGTACGGAACTGTCTCTATTAAAGTGTTGGCGATTGAAAAAACTTGTTTGTCTGTCAAAGCCTTTGAATCTTTTACTCCAAGCTGCTGAACCAGTTTTCTTTTTTCTTTAGGGACAAATACTGCAGCAACCGTGATCGGTCCAAAATAATCCCCCGTTCCTGCTTCATCAGAGCCGATGACTGACATCTGTTGAAGCTGTTGAAGCTCATCCTCTGTTTGAGAAGGGGCTGTTTTTGCTGTTTTTTCCCATCTGTTTGCTTCCTGCTGAGCGGCAGATCCTTGAAAAAGCACTTTTCCCGACTTGTAAGCAGTGATCGTACAGTTTGTCAATTTGGCAGAAAAGACGGCACCTGGAGGGGTTCTGTCTATAATGAAAGGATTATAAAAATCTTTCAAAGTTTGAATTCCCCCATGATCAACTTTTATGACGATATTGGACAATAAAAAACGCCTCGCTTTCCTAAAATGGATGCTATATTATTGTACCCTTTCTTTTGTTCTTCTTTCCATCTTTTCGACAAACATGTTATGATTATGATTAGGATTTTGAATCATTTTGCGATATTTTTTCATAGAGGATGGAGGATTCGCTTTGTCTGATCAACCTAAAAATAAAGCGACTGTTTATATATATGGACAGCAGTATTCGATTGTTGGAAATGAGAGCGTAAATCATATGAAGCTTGTCGCTTCAATTGTTGACGAAAAAATGCGGGAAATCAGTCAAAAAAACCCATCTCTAGATTTAAACAAGCTGGCAGTACTAACTGCGGTTAATGCTGTTCATGATTATCTCAAATTAAAGGAGAAATTTGAAGAACTAGAAAAGCAACTTCAAGAAAAGGATTGAAATTTAAAATGCTTGACTTGATCATTTTATTTTTCTTAGTATTCGGATTGCTCACTGGCCTTAAAAGGGGATTTATTCTCCAAGTAGTTTATTTATCAAGTGTTATAGTGTCTTTCATAATTGCCAGAACATATTTTGACGATCTTGCTCCTAAACTGGAATTATGGGTACCGTATCCAAATATAGGAGATTCAAATGCTGCTCTATCTATATTGACAGGGGGCCATTTGGAGGAAGCTTACTATCGCGGAGTTGCATTCGTGCTTTTGTTTATCGGATCAAAAATAGCGCTTCACATCATCGGATCTATGTTTGATTTTGTTGCGATGCTTCCAATACTTAAGCAAATCAACCGCTTGCTGGGTGCGGTTTTAGGTTTTGCGGAAACTTACCTCATTTTATTCATTCTGCTTTTTTTGGCAGCGCTCATTCCAGCCGAGCAAATTCAAAATCTTATCGATAAATCGCTGCTGGCTGATTTAATTGTCAATCATACCCCTGTCTTATCTGATAAAATTCACGATCTTTGGATCGGCTATTTCGGTAAAGGAAGTTAGACGTAAAGGGACGATGGAAACATCTTTATTTAGACCCCCATCGTCCTTCTCTGTTTCTATTAAATAGTTCAATAGCAGGTGATTTTTATATTGTTTAAGATTCAAGAGGTGACGTAAAACATGACGGTTCACAAAAAGGATGTTGTCAGCCTGTTAAAGAAAATTGCGGTATATATGGAGTTAAAAGGCGAAAACCCTTTTAAAATCTCCGCGTTTTATAAAGCTGCCAATGCCCTTGAAAGGGATGCGAGAAGCCTATCAGACATCCACGATTTTACTTTAATCAGTGGGATTGGGAAAGGAACGAGTGCAGTCATCGAAGAATTCATAAAAACCGGCGAGTCAAAAACGCTGCAAACCTTGCAAAAGGAAGTTCCTGAAGGGTTAATCCCTCTTCTTCAATTGCCAGGGCTGGGCGGAAAGAAGATTGCAAAATTGTACAAGGATTTAGGTGTTGTGGACATCGATTCTTTAAAAAAAGCTTGTGAAGAACATAAAGTGCAAAGTTTACAAGGTTTTGGAAAAGTAACGGAAGAAAAAATATTGGCTGCGATCGATGAAATGAATAAAAAACCGGGCCGACTGCCTCTTGCTTATATGCTGCCGATTGCAGAAAAAATAGAGAAATTTTTAGAAAAAGGACAGAAAAACGGAATAGTTCGCTTTTCTCGCGCAGGAAGCTTAAGAAGAATGAAAGAAACGATAAAAGACCTTGACTTTATTATTGCGGCGGAAAATAAAGAAGCTGTGCGAGATTACATTTTAACAATGCCGAATATAACTGAAATCATTGCGAAAGGCGATACGAAAATATCGATTGAACTCAAGTTTGATGTCAAGGTTCAGGTCGATTTTCGCATCGTGCACCCAAAGGAATTCATTTCGGCTTTGCACCATTTTACAGGCTCAAAAGAGCATAATGTAAAAATGCGCCAGCTAGCGAAGGAAAGAGGAGAAAAAATAAGCGAATACGGCGTAGAAATAATAGAAACCGGAGAAGTGCTCACATTTGAGTCAGAAAAAGAGCTGTATGCACACTTTCAGCTTCCCTACATTCCGCCAGAGGTTCGGGAAGATGGGGAGGAAGTGGAAAAATACAAAGGAAATCTTATTTCGCTCGAGGAAATAAAGGGAGATCTCCATATGCATTCAACATGGAGCGACGGCGCTCATTCAATCAAGGAAATGGCTGAGGCTGCTAAAAGAAAAGGCTACAAGTACATCGCGATTACAGATCACTCGCAATTTTTAAAAGTAGCCAACGGCTTGACTCCTGAGCAGCTGAAAGAACAAAAAGAAGAAATTGACATGTTGAATGAACAATATTCTGATTTTACGATTTTCAGAGGAATCGAGATGGATATTTTGCCGGACGGTACACTTGATTATGACGACGATAGTCTAAAAGAGCTAGATATAGTTATTGCATCGATCCATTCGAACTTTTCCCAGCCGCAGAGTGTAATGATGAAAAGGCTGAAAGCAGCCCTATATAATTACCATGTTGATATTATCGCTCATCCGACTGGAAGGTTAATTGGGCGAAGAGAAGGATACGATGTTGATATAGAAATGCTTTTAGAACTTGCAAAGGAAACAGATACTATTTTAGAATTGAACGCAAATCCGAACAGGCTTGACTTATGTGTAGAACATTTGAAGAAAGCGAAGGAATACGGTGTAAAGGTTGTGATTAATACAGATGCCCACAGCATAAACATGCTAGAACATATGGAGATAGGGGTTGCGTATGCGCGAAAAGCTTTCATTCAGCCGGATGACGTTGTGAATACGTGGGATGTTGAACAATTAAAGCAATTTTTAAAAAGGAAAGACTGACCATTCAACTGTCAGGAGGTTTTGAGAAGTTGCAGGAACGAGTGTTACATGTTTTGGAATTTAATAAAATAAGGGAACAGCTGAAAGAGCATGCTTCTTCTTCTTTAGGAAAAGAGAAAGCGTTAAAGCTTATGCCGTCAGGAGACATCAACGAAGTACTGAAGAGGCAGGAGCAGACAGATGAAGCACTAACAGTGCTCCGATTGAAAGGCTCTGCCCCTTTCGGAGGATTAAGCGACATACGGCCGAGTGTAAAGCGTGCGCAAATAGGCGGAACTTTAGGTCCGCAAGAGCTTGTGGCTGTTTCTGCCGTGTTATATGCTTCAAGACAAATGAAGCAATTTATTGAAAAGTTGACTCAAGAAGAGGAGGTTTCACTTCCTCATTTAGAACAATTGGTCAGCGAAATCGGAATTTATTTAAAAGAAGAAAAAGAAATTCAACGTTGCATACGCGATGACGGGGAAATTGTTGATGATGCGAGCGATAAATTAAAAGCGATAAGAGGTCAAATCCGTACACTGGAGGCTCGTATTCGCGAAAAGCTGGAATCGATCATTCGCTCCCCATCTGCACAAAAAAATCTTTCGGATGCCATTATTACGATTCGAAATGACCGCTATTGCATTCCTGTCAAACAAGAATATAGAGGAGTTTACGGAGGAATCGTCCATGATCAATCTTCCTCAGGAGCAACTCTGTTTATTGAGCCGCAGGCTATCGTAGAAGCGAACAACTCTTTAAATGAAGCGCGGATTAAGGAAAGGCGCGAAATTGAACGGATCTTAACGGAATTGTCGAAAATGGTTGCTGACATAAGCAAGGGAATCATTCATAATATCACTGTAATGGGTGAAATCGATTTTATGTTTGCCAAGGCATTGTATGCTAAAAAATTAAAGGCTACAAAACCAAATATAAATGATCGTGGCATTATGAAGCTGTATAAAGCCCGCCATCCTCTTATTGACCCTGAAACCGTTGTGCCAAATACAATTGAACTTGGGGAAGATTTTCAATCGATTGTCATTACCGGTCCAAACACCGGCGGTAAGACGGTGACGCTGAAGACAATTGGACTGCTCGCACTAATGGCGCAATCAGGTCTGCAAATCCCTGCTGAAGAAGGATCTACAATGCCGGTATTTGAGGCAGTTTACGCAGATATTGGGGATGAACAGTCAATTGAACAAAATTTGAGTACATTTTCTTCTCATATGGTGAACATCGTCAAAATTTTACAGGAACTTAATGATCGCTCACTCGTACTATTTGATGAACTTGGGGCAGGTACAGATCCTGGAGAAGGTGCTGCTCTAGCCATTGCAATTTTGGATGAAGCTTTAAACAGAGGAGCGCAAGTTGTTGCAACCACCCACTATCCCGAATTGAAAGCATACGGATTTAACCGTAAGGGCGTGATCAATGCAAGCGTTGAGTTTGATGTCGACACATTATCGCCGACGTATAAATTGTTGATCGGTGTACCTGGCCGAAGCAATGCGTTTGAAATATCAAAAAGGCTTGGATTGAGTAAAGAAATTATTGAGCGCGCCAAATCGTTCATGAGCGCTGACAGATCCAAAACGGATGCAATGATTGCCTCCCTTGAGGAAAGCAAAAAACGTGCTGAAGAGGATTGGATGGAAGCTGAAAAAACGCTGAAAGAAGCAGAAAAACTTCATAAAGAACTACAAGAACAAATCATTGAATTTAATAAGCAGAAAGACCGCCTATATCAAGAAGCTGAGGAAATGGTGAAAAAAAGGCTGGAAGAAGCGCAAAAAGAAGCAGATCAGATTATTCAAAAATTGAAAAACATGCAAAAAGAGCACAGTTCAGCTATTAAAGAGCATGAATTAATAGAAGCAAAAAAGCGGCTTGAATATGCAGCGCCTGAATTTATAAATACTGAACAAAAATCTGAAAAACAAAAAAGCAAAAAGCAGCTGCGCCCCGGCGATGAGGTAAAAGTGATCAACTTAAATCAAAAAGGACATCTGCTTGAAAAAGCAAATGAAAGTGAATGGCTTGTACAAATTGGAATATTGAAAATGAAAGTAAAAGAAGAAGATCTTGAATATATTGGCAGCCCGAAACAAGAGGGAGAAAAAACGCTCGCAACAGTAAAAGGGAAGGATTTTCATGTTTCATTAGAACTTGATTTGCGGGGAGAGCGATATGAAGATGCGCTCATCCGTCTTGAAAAATATATTGACGATTGTCTTCTCGCAGGATATCCGCGGGCGCACATTATTCATGGCAAAGGGACGGGCGCTTTAAGAAAAGGGGTGCGGGAATTTTTGCAAAACCACCGCGCTGTTAAAAACGTCCGTTTCGGTGAAGCAAATGAAGGCGGAACAGGTGTTACGATTGTGGAGTTCAAATAAACTTTTCTTTAAGGAGAGTAAACATGAATCTGTTTTGGGAAAACGTATATGTTCAAACTGCTGCTAATTATAGTGTTGTCATATTGTGCGGGGTTTTATTTTTAGTCATTTTTGAATTGGTGACGAAATATAAAAACTGGGAAGAAATCCAAAAAGGCAATGTGGCTGTTGCAATGGCAACAGGCGGCAAAATTTTCGGGATTTCAAACGTTTTCCGCTTCTCAATTGAACAGCATGACGGTCTTTTTGAAATGATTGGCTGGGGCTTTTACGGATTTGCCTTGCTCTTAATCGGATATTTTATTTTTGAATTTCTGACTCCTAAATTTAATATTGATGATGAAATTCAAAAGGATAACCGTGCAGTTGGCTTTATCTCAATGGTCATATCCATAGGCTTGTCCTTTGTAATCGGAGCAGGAATTACAAATTAGGAGAGGGGAACATGGAAACGCTGGCTAAAATTTTATTTGGTTTGTGCGGTCTGTTTATTGCGATCGGTATTATTTATATGGTGTTTTTTGCTTGAAAAAGCGGAGAAAAGAAAAGGTCTCCGCTTTTTCCTGTTTAAAATTCTAAAAATAATTATATTTCTGAATTTTATTTTGATATAATGAAATAAAATCATCATTATTTTTCAAAGGAGAGGAGATAAATGGAATGTCAAAAACCTTGGCTCAATTTTTATCCCTCGGAAATTCCGCATAATATCTCTTGGGAGAATAAGCCGCTTTCCAAATATTTTCAAGATACGGCTAATCAGTTTCCGAATCATACAGCCGTTTCATTTCTTGGAAAGAACATTACGTACCGCAAGCTATACGAACAGATGCTTCAATTGGCTAATTATTTGGAGCAAACAGGGTTTGAAAAAGGGGATCGGGCAGCGATTATGCTTCCAAACTGTCCACAGGCAGTTATTGCTTATTATGCAGTTCTGGAGGCAGGCGGAATAGTCGTTCAATTGAACCCTCTTTATACAGAATCAGAGCTGGAGTACCAGTTGAATGACAGCAGTGCTACACATCTCATTACATTAGATCTTTTCTATCCAAAAGCCTCGAAATTGAAATCTCTCACAAATATCAAACATATCATAATAACAAAGATCCAAGAGTATTTGCCTTTCCCAAAAAATCTTCTATACCCGCTCATTCAAAAGAAGGAGCAAAATCTTTTAATAAAGGTAAACGCAGCAAATGGTGTTCATGTATGGACAGAGATCTTAAAAACATCGCCTGCTAAAGAATTGACAGTAAATATTGATCCGAAAGAAGATATTGCCCTTTTGCAATATACAGGAGGGACGACAGGGACGCCTAAAGGGGTGATGTTGACGCATGAAAACTTAATTTCCAATACGAAAATGTGTGCTGCCTGGATGTATAAATGCAGGAAAGGAGAAGAGTCCATACTAGGAGTTTTGCCTTTTTTTCACGTATATGGCATGACGACTGTAATGAATTTATCGATCATGGAAGGTTTTAAAATGATTTTAATCCCTAAATTTGATTCAACCGAAATTTTGAAAGCGATTGAAAAAGAAAAGCCAACGCTTTTTCCAGGAGTGCCAACGATTTATGTTGCTCTTTTAAATCATAAAGATTTGCGAAAATACGACTTGTCCTCGGTTAAATATTGTATCAGCGGTTCGGCTCCTCTTCCGGTAGAAATTCAGGAGCGCTTTGAAAAAGAAACAGGCGGGAAGCTTGTTGAAGGATATGGGCTCTCGGAAGCTTCTCCCGTTACGCATGCAAACTTATTTTATTCAGATGTCAAGAAAAAGGGAAGCATTGGCATCCCTTGGCCCAATACGCATGCAGCCATTTATTCGGCTGAAAAAGAAGGATTTGCAGATGTCAACGAATTCGGTGAGCTTATTGTAAAAGGACCGCAGGTGATGAAAGGCTACTGGAACAACCGAGAGGAAACGGAAGCGGTTTTCAAAGACGGATGGCTTTTTACAGGAGATATCGGCTATATGGATGAAGACGGATTCTTTTATATTGTCGATCGTAAAAAAGATATGATTATTGCTGGCGGGTACAATATTTATCCCCGCGAGATAGAAGAAGTGTTGTATGCTAATGAAAAGGTTAAAGAGGTTGTCGTTGCAGGTGTTCCGGATCCTTACAGAGGCGAGACCGTGAAAGCTTATGTTGTACCAAAGGGAGGAGCACAGCTTACGGAGCAAGAGCTTGACCAATTCGCCCGAAAACATCTTGCCCCGTACAAAGTGCCGAAAAAATACGAATTTCGCGACGAGCTTCCGAAAACAGCAGTAGGAAAAATTTTAAGAAGAAAACTAGTAGAGGAAGAAAGAAAAATATAAAACGGACATCTATCGGTTTTGAACGAGAATAAAAACTTCCCTCAATGCTTGACAAAAAGGCTTAATCTAAATATCATATAAATGAATGACCATTCATTCATTTTGAAGGGAAGATACACGTTGAAAGAAAAAAAGGCAAAATATAAACAAATCATTGATGCAGCTATTGTCGTCATTGCGGAGAACGGCTATCATTCCGCTCAGGTTTCGAAAATTGCCAAACAGGCGGGCGTAGCAGATGGAACGATTTATTTGTATTTTAAAAACAAGGAGGATATTTTAATCTCCCTTTTTCGAGAAAGATTGATGAATCATATCGCTGAAGTGAAAAAAAGCATTGATGCAAAGCAGACTGCTGCAGAAAAATTGTTTGCGCTGATCGAAAAGCATTTTCAAATGCTAGTTCATGATCGGAATTTGGCAGTGGTTCTTCAATTGGAATTGCGGCAAGTAAACAAAGAATTGCGCCGGCGCATAAATGAAATTTTTAAAGAATATTTGAAAGTAATAGACGAAGTGATCGAATTCGGAAAAAAAACGGGAGAGTTTCGACAAGATTTGGATTTAAGGCTGGCAAGACAAATGATTTTTGGGACGATGGACGAAACGGCGACAACGTGGGTAATGAAAGATCAAAAATACGATCTCCTCGCAATTGCAGAAAAAATTCCTGAGCTGTTAATCAACGGATTTAAAAGCAATCATTCATAAAAAGAGAATGATCAATTTTTAAAAAGGGGATGGGTAAGGTGAATATTTTTGTCCTTATAAAAAGAACTTTTGACACAGAAGAAAAAATTTTAATTGAAAACGGATCAATCTCCGAGGATGATGCAGAATTCATCATAAACCCTTATGATGAATATGCCATTGAAGAAGCGCTGCAGCTTAAGGAGGCTCATGGCGGAGAAGTAACTGTTGTTACAGTAGGATCAGAAGAAAGCGAAAAAGAGCTGAGAACGGCTCTTGCGATGGGATGCGATAAAGCTGTCTTAATAAATATTGAGGAAGATTTGGAAGATGGAGATCAGTTTACAACAGCAAAAATTCTATATGAATTTTTGAAGGATAAAGAAGCGGACATTATATTAGCTGGAAACGTTGCCATTGACGGAGGATCTGGCCAAGTAGGCCCCCGTTTGGCGGAGCTTCTTGACATTCCGTATGTCACAACGATCACAAATATTGAAATAGATGGAAAAAACGTGAAAATTGTGAGAGATGTTGAAGGGGATTCGGAAATCATTGAAACAACACTCCCTCTTTTAGTAACTGCCCAACAAGGTTTAAACGAACCGAGATACCCGTCTTTGCCGGGAATTATGAAGGCAAAGAAAAAACCGCTTGAAGAGTTGGAGCTCGATGATTTAGATCTTGAAGAAGAAGATGTCATACCGAAAACAAAAACGTTAGAAATTTATTTGCCGCCTAAAAAAGAAGCAGGAAAAATATTGCAAGGGGAACTGCAGGATCAAGTGAAGGAACTTGTTTCTTTATTGAGATCAGAAGCAAAAGTTATTTAGTGGAGACGAATATAGCAGGGGGATGAAAAAATGGCTCGAAAAGTGTTCGTATTGGGAGAAATAAGGGATCAATTTTTAAGGAACGTATCATTTGAAGCGCTTGCAGCCGGCAAGATAATATCCGAAGGCGGAGAGGTGGTCGCCGGATTAATTGGAGAGAACGTTGGAACGCTTGCAAATGACATGATTTATTATGGAGCGGATAGGGTTGTCATCGTGGAAGATGAAAAATTGAAATATTATAGTCCGGACGGGTATTCACAAGCTGTCATGGCGATCATTGACAGTGAAAAGCCTGACGCTATTATTTTCGGACATACGGCATTAGGCAAAGATTTATCTCCAAAAATAGCGGCTAAATTAAACGCAGGTCTTATTTCTGATGCTACCGCTGTAGAAATAGTGGGCGGTAACGTTGTTTTCACAAGACCGATCTATTCAGGAAAAGCTTTTGAGAAAAAAATCATTACGGATGGGATTATTTTTGCGACCGTTCGTCCGAACAATATTCCACCTCTCGAAAAAAATGAATCAAGGAGCGGAGAAGTTGCTTCCATATCGGTAGAAATAAAAGATCTGCGCACGATCGTGCGTGAGGTTGTCCAAAATGCAGCGGAAGGCGTTGACTTATCTGAAGCAAAGGTGATCGTTGCCGGAGGGAGAGGGGTAAAAAGTGCAGAAGGGTTTGAACCGCTAAAAGAATTGGCATCTGTGCTCGGAGGAGCAGTAGGGGCGTCACGCGGTGCCTGTGATGCAAACTATTGTGACTACTCGCTGCAAATCGGACAAACGGGAAAAGTCGTTACACCGGATTTATATATTGCCTGCGGAATTTCTGGAGCCATTCAGCATTTAGCGGGAATGTCGAATTCTAAAGTAATTGTTGCAATCAATAAAGATCCGGAAGCGAACATTTTCAACGTCGCAGACTACGGTATTGTCGGAGATTTATTTGAAGTTGTGCCAATGCTTACGGAAGAATTTAAAAAATTAAAAATCCATTCCTCTTAACGTGTCCTGAATGGACACGTATTTTTTTGAACAAATCCATTCCTCCTAGTATAAGTGGAGACGGGTCACGACGTACATAAAATACAAAAAATATGAAAAAATAGTTGCAGATCAAAACATTCGCTTCAAGCGAAAGAACATGGTATACTTCACATAGAAAAAGTGAATTAGGAGGAATTAAGATGGCAATTGTAAACGTTACTGACCAGAATTTTTCCCAAGAAACAAGCGAGGGTGTAGTATTGGCAGATTTCTGGGCGCCTTGGTGCGGTCCATGTAAAATGATTGCCCCAGTCCTTGAAGAATTGGATCAAGAACTTGGTGACAAAGTAAAAATTGTTAAGCTTAACGTGGATGAAAATCAAGAAACTGCCGGTCAATACGGAGTCATGAGCATTCCGACGTTAATCGTCTTTAAAAATGGTGAAGCAGTGGATAAAGCGATCGGTTACCAGCCGAAAGAAGCTTTAGCGCAATTGCTTAACAAACATTTGTAATATAAAATATAAAAAGAGGCGCTCACGAAAGTTACCTTTTGGAGCGCCTTCTTGCTTTTAAATGAAAACGGCTGAATAAATCCAGCACAGATTAGAATAAGTTGGAGTGTTTTACCGATGTATGAGCATTTAAAAGAAAAACTTTCGCTTCTTCCGAATAAGCCTGGCTGTTATTTAATGAAGGACAAAAACGGAACCGTCATTTATGTTGGAAAGGCAAAAGTATTGAAAAACCGGGTTCGTTCCTACTTTACTGGATCACATGACGGAAAAACGTTAAGACTCGTTCAAGAAATTGCCGATTTTGAATATATCGTAACATCCTCGAATATTGAGGCGCTTCTATTAGAAATGAATTTAATTAAAAAACATGAACCGAAATACAATGTCAATCTAAAAGATGATAAAAGCTATCCGTATATTAAAATTACTTCCGAGCGCCATCCGCGGCTGATCGTCACACGAAAAGTAAAAAAAGATAAGGGAAAATACTTTGGACCGTATGCAAACGTCCAAGCTGCGAGAGAGACAAAAAAGCTGCTTGACCGCATGTATCCTTTGAGAAAATGCAATTCGCTTCCAGACCGGGTTTGCATCTATTATCATATGGGCCAGTGTCTTGCGCCTTGTGTTCACGAAGTTTCCGAAGAAACGAACAAACAAATGGTGGAAAGCATCATCCGTTTTTTAAATGGTGGATATAAGGAGATCAAAAAAGAATTAACAGAAAAAATGCTGAAATGTGCAGAAAATCTTGAATTTGAAAGGGCAAAAGAATATCGGGACCAAATCGCGCATATCGAAGCAACAATGGAAAAGCAAAAAATGGTTCTCAATGATTTTATTGATCGCGATGTATTTGCTTATTATTACGATAAAGGATGGATGTGCGTCCAAGTATTTTTTATCAGGCAAGGAAAACTGATAGAACGGGATGTGTCCATTTTCCCTCTGTACCAAGAGCCAGAGGAGGAATTTTTAACATTTATTGGTCAATTTTACGCAAAGAACGACCATTTTCTTCCGAAAGAAATAGTCATTCCGGAAGATGTCAATGAGGAAATGGTTCGAGCTTTAGTACAAGTACAGGTCAGCAAACCAAAGAAAGGAAAAAAGAAAGATCTCGTACAGCTAGCTTATCAAAATGCAAAAATTTCGTTAAAAGAGAAGTTTTCACTCATTGAACGAGATGAAGAAAGGACGATCAAAGCAATTGAAAATTTAGGAAAGCAGTTGAATATTCCTACACCACATCGGATTGAAGCTTTTGACAATTCCAATATTCAAGGCGCGGACGCTGTTTCGGCTATGGTTGTTTTCATAGATGGAAAACCTGCGAGAAAAGAGTATCGAAAGTTTAAAATAAAAACAGTCAGCGGGCCTGATGATTATGAATCGATGAGGGAAGTAATTCGCAGGCGATATACTAGAGTGCTGAAGGAGGAGCTGCCGTTGCCGGACCTTATTATTGTTGATGGAGGAAAAGGACAGGTACAAGCAGCTATGGATGTATTAGAAAACGAACTGGGACTTGACGTTCCTGTTGCCGGGCTTGTGAAAGATGACAAGCACAAAACGAGCGATTTGCTTCTCGGCAACCGGGAAGCTGCTGTTCAATTGTCAAGAAGCAGCCAAGAATTTTATTTGCTTCAGCGCATTCAAGATGAAGTGCACCGCTTTGCCATTACGTTTCATCGACAAGTCCGCCAAAAGAATACGTTTAAGTCTGTATTAGATGAAATCCCCGGCATAGGGCCTAAGCGTAAAAAACAACTGTTAAAATCGTTCGGTTCCGTTGAAAATATTAAAAAGGCATCGCTTGAAGAGCTAAAACAGGCAGGAATGCCTGAAAAAACAGCACAAAACATTTTACAATATTTCAGCGAATAGCGATGTAATAAAACAAATAGGAGGAAGCTTTTAAATCCTCCTACTGCCCTTTCATTCTGTTAAATTTTATCTTTTTCATCCCATTTTACAATGAAAATAACTTTGTTTAAGCGTTTGTTTATCTGTTCATACGCTTCTGTGACGACACCGTTCATACATTCGATTTGCTGCGCGATAAATCCTGCTTCTAGTTGGAAGGATAAATCTTTGAAAAGCTTCATCCTTTTTTCGATCAATTGGCCTGTTAATTCAAATTCCATTTCGTTTTTTTTCTGGCGAATAATATGAAGATCGCCCCATCCGGCTGATGAAAAAAAAGATATAAGTTCTTCTAACGTAGATAATTGAATTTTTCGAGCTAGCTGTTTGCCTGCCCAATACAAAATGGAATGATGCTCTTTTCCTAGAAGTTCAGGAAGTAAATAGTCGCGAAGCAGCAAAACGCTAAAAGGATGTAAGGTTATTTCTTCTAATTCTTTTAATTGATCGTGATATGACAGTTCTTTCAATCGTTTCCCCTCTTTCTAGCGAACAATTATATTATATCAGCTTTCACATAAGATGAAAGAGTTTATAAAATCAATTTCGGATACGGGAAATATTCTATTTTCCGATCAGAAAAAATGATATTACTGAATAATACTTTGTAGACGTTTTCTTGACGGTACTACTTTATGGGAGTACAATGAATTTGTCCTATTATTTTAAGATTTCGTCATATTTTGTCGGCGGATTTTTACATGCCAAGCAGGGGGAGCAGGAGATTTTAAGAAATCTTTCAATTTATTAAGATTAGGGGGTAAACGCATATGTCTGGAAACAGAGAATTTGCAAACCGCAGACTACATTCACTTTTAGGTGTTGTACCGATTGGCGTATTTTTAATTCAACACCTGACTGTCAACCATTTCGCCACAAGGGGCGAAGAAGCATTTAACAACGCAGCACATTTTATGGAAAATTTACCATTCCGCTATTTTCTGGAAATTTTCGTTATTTTCCTTCCTCTGTTATACCACGCCATTTATGGGATTTATATTGCTTTCACAGCAAAAAACAATGTGGGCCGCTTTGGCTATTTCCGCAATTGGATGTTCCTGCTTCAACGTGTAACTGGTATTATTACCCTTGTTTTTATTGCATGGCATGTATGGGAAACTCGTATTGCCGCGATGTTTGGGGCTGAAGTTAATTTTGATATGATGGAATCCATTTTAAGCAATCCTGTTAGTTTAGTGTTTTACATAGTAGGCGTTCTTTCAGCGATTTTCCATTTTTCCAACGGTCTATGGTCTTTTGCAGTCAGCTGGGGAATTACGGTTACTCCAAAATCTCAGCTAGTCTCAACTTATGTGACAATAGGTATTTTTGTGTTGCTTTCAATCGTAGGTCTTCGTGCCATTTTTGCGTTTGTCTAATCTAACTAAATTGCGTTCAAGGGAGTGGGCGAAAAAATGAGTAAAGGAAAATTAATTGTTGTCGGCGGAGGCTTGGCTGGCTTAATGGCAACTATAAAGGCTGCGGAAGCCGGGGTGTCTGTTGACTTATTCTCGTTAGTACCTGTAAAACGTTCCCATTCAGTATGTGCTCAAGGAGGGATCAACGGGGCGGTAAATACGAAAGGAGAAGGAGACTCTCCGTGGATCCATTTTGATGATACGATTTATGGCGGAGACTTTTTGGCTAACCAGCCACCGGTTAAAGCGATGTGTGAAGCAGCACCGGGAATTATTAACCTTTTAGATCGCATGGGTGTTATGTTTAACCGTACACCAGAAGGATTGTTGGATTTCCGTCGTTTTGGAGGAACACAGCATCACCGGACAGCGTTTGCCGGAGCAACAACTGGACAACAGCTTTTATATGCATTGGACGAGCAAGTTCGACGTCACGAAGTAGCAGGTCTTGTGACGAAATATGAAGGCTGGGAGTTTTTAGGAATCATACAAGATGATGAAGGACGCTGCCGCGGCATCGTTGCTCAAGATTTAAAATCAATGGAGATTCAAGCTTTCCGTTCGAATGCCGTAATAATGGCGACAGGAGGACCTGGAATTATCTTTGGTAAATCAACAAACTCTGTGATTAATACGGGATCGGCTGCTTCTATCGTTTATCAGCAAGGAGCTTATTATGCAAACGGGGAATTTATACAAATTCATCCGACAGCCATCCCTGGAGATGACAAGCTTCGATTAATGAGCGAGTCTGCACGCGGTGAAGGCGGAAGAATTTGGACATATAAAGACGGAAAACCATGGTATTTCCTTGAAGAAAAATATCCGGCATATGGAAACCTTGTTCCTCGTGATATTGCAACGAGAGAAATATTCCATGTATGTGTAGACTTGAAATTAGGCATTAATGGCGAAAACATGGTATATCTTGATCTTTCTCATAAAGATCCAAAAGAGCTTGATATTAAACTAGGCGGTATTATCGAAATTTATGAAAAATTCATGGGTGAAGATCCAAGAAAAGTGCCGATGAAAATTTTCCCTGCCGTCCATTATTCAATGGGAGGTCTATGGATCGATTACGATCAAATGACAAACATCCCTGGTTTGTTTGCAGCTGGTGAATGCGATTACTCTCAGCATGGTGCGAACCGGCTTGGAGCAAACTCATTGCTTTCTGCAATTTACGGTGGTATGGTTGCAGGACCAAAAGCTGTTGAATATATGAATGGATTGGAAAAATCAGCTGACGATTTACCATCCACATTATATGATGCACGCGTAAAAGAAGAACAAAGCAAATGGGACGAAATCCTGAAAATGGATGGAAACGAAAATGCTTACGTTCTTCATAAAGAGCTTGGTGAATGGATGACGGATAATGTTACAGTCGTACGCTACAATGATAAACTTCTAAAAACAGATGAAAAAATTCAAGAGCTTATGGAACGTTGGGAAAGAATTAATATTAACGATACTGCGAAATGGAGCAACCAAGGCGCAAGCTTTACTCGCCAGTTGAGAAACATGCTTGTGTTGGCTCGGGTTATTACGCTTGGGGCTTATAACCGTAATGAAAGCCGAGGTGCTCACTATAAACCAGAATTTCCGGAACGAAATGATGAAGAGTGGCTCAAAACAACTATGGCAACGTTTGCCGGCTTGAAGGAAGCTCCTAAATTCCACTACGAAGATGTTGATGTATCACTCATTAAGCCTCGTGTGCGTGACTATACGAAGAAACATTAAAAAAGCTGGGAGAAAAGGGGGAGTAAACAATGAGTGAAAAAAAAGTGCGGTTTATTATCACTAGACAGGATCGACCAGACACGGAACCATATCAAGAAGAATTTGAAGTGCCATATCGTCCGAATATGAACGTTATTTCGGCCTTAATGGAAATTCGCCGTAATCCTGTTAATGCCAAAGGCGAAAAAACAACGCCTGTTACATGGGATATGAACTGTTTAGAGGAAGTATGCGGTGCTTGTTCAATGGTCATTAACGGGAAGCCCCGCCAATCATGTACAGCGCTTATTGATCAGCTGGAACAGCCTATTCGTCTCGAGCCGATGCGCACATTCCCGGTTATTCGCGATCTTCAAGTAGACCGCAGCCGCATGTTTGACTCTTTGAAAAAAGTAAAAGCATGGATACCAATTGACGGTACGTATGACTTAGGACCAGGACCAAGAATGCCTGAGAAAAAACGCCAATGGGCATATGAGCTTTCAAAATGTATGACGTGCGGCGTATGCCTTGAAGCTTGTCCAAACGTAAACAGCAAATCGAACTTCATCGGTCCAGCGCCATTATCACAAGTTCGTTTGTTTAACGCTCATCCGACAGGCGCGATGCATAAATCAGAACGCTTGGAAGCTATTATGGGCGACGGCGGACTTGCGAACTGCGGAAATTCCCAAAACTGCGTTCAATCCTGTCCAAAAGGAATTCCGCTTACAACATCGATTGCAGCATTAAATAGAGAAACAACTGTTCACGCATTTCGTAAAATGTTCGGAAGCGACTATATTGACAGCTGATGTATATTGTGAAAAAGGAACACCTTGCTATGTCAAGGTGTTCCTAATTTTAGGATAGACAAGCGAGAATCCTCCCCTTTTTAAAGGGGAGATTGAATCGCTTTTTTTATATTTTATAAAGACTATATGTGGTTTATTAAAGATTGAAATAATTGGTTTTTTTGTATATTTTTGATATACTATATGTATGAAGAAAACAAATTTAATTCACGCAAGAACTTGTGTTTATAATGTTAATTATCATATTGTATGGTCTGTGAAATATCGAAAGAAGGTTTTGACACAAGAGGTTGAGTTATATCTCAAGAAAATTTTTAAAGAGATTGCAGAAGAAAAAGGTTTTCTGTTGCAGATGGTAGAGGTGGGTGAACAAGATCATATTCATGTATTTGTATCAGCTCATCCAAAAATAGCACCTTCTTATATTGTCAAAATGTTAAAAGGGATTTCAGGGAGAAAAATTTTTCTGCAATTTCCTGAAATCAAACAAAAATTATGGAAAGGAGTATTATGGAACTCTAGTTATTATATTGAAACCGTTGGCTCTATTAGTGAGGATGTCATAAAACGCTATATTGCTAACCAAAAGAAAGGTGGTGACTAAATGAAAAAGGTATCGTATTTCACCTATAAAGCGAATCGAACCAATCAAATCATCTTATATCACTTGTGTTATGCCAGTCGTAAGTTATGGAATGTGGGGAACTATGAAAAACGGAATTGGTCGAAAGAACAAGGTGTACCGTTCCCGAATTGGTATGAACAGAAAAAACGATTAAAAACACATTTTTGGTATAAACAATTACCTGCTCAATCAGCACAAGAGGTCTTAAAAGTCTTGCAAGAAGCGTGGGTGTCTTTTTTCAAACTAAAGGAAAGCAATGGAATAGATAATCCACAACCACCACGATTCAAACATCAAAACTTTAATGTCCGTTTTCTAAATAACAGTTTCAAATTGGTGGAGAACAATACCAAAATTCGTTTACCCATTCCAAAGGCTCAAAAAGCCTTTTTAAAAGAAACGTATGGATTGGAAGAAAGTTATCTTTATATCCCGATTCCGAAACATATCGAAATCGAAAAGATAAAACTGATTGAAGTGAAACCCATCAGTCGAAAAGAATATACGATTTATCTGATTCAAGAATACAAAGATGTACCATTGAAACAAAAGAATAGCACGAAATTTTTATCGATTGACTTAGGGATTGCCAATGCGATGACTTGTTATGATTATCAAGGAAAAGCACACATCATTTCAGGAAGGCAATGGCTATCCGTTGAACGCTACTTTCATAAACAAATCGCCCATTTTCAAGCGATTGGTTTCGCTCAACAATGTGCTAAAGGAATACAATACCCGAAACCTTCCAGACGTGTGTTACAACTTTATCAAAAGAAAAGAAAACAAGTGCATCACATGTTGCATTGTATGACAAGAAAAGTGATTGATATTGCTCTGCAACAAGGAGTCGAAACGATTGTGATTGGTGACATTACAGGTATACGAGAACAAGCGAAATTCAACAAGAAAACGAATCAAAAATTGCATGGTTTTCCGTATGCGAAAATCATTCAAATGATACGGTATAAAGCGCAGGAGCAAGGAATAGATGTTCGTTTATTAACCGAAGAATACACCTCTCAAGCATGTTCAGTATGCCAAATGTTCCCTTGTGAAGAAAACGCAAAGCCGAGTAATCGGATTCATCGAGGGTTATATGTATGTAACGACTGTCATACAACCATCAATGCGGATGTGAATGGTGCTATCAATATCAGCAAAAAGTATCTGAAAGAGATTAAGGCTTTATCTCAATCAGTAGTGGTGTTGGACACGCCGACTGTGTATACGTTTAACGGACAACAGTTCGTTGCGTAGAACAGGAAGCTCGTCATTTCAATGACGAGTAGTTCACAAACGGTTGAATCTTTCTTGAACATTTCCTCCTTCAAACGAGTCCCTTTAACGTAAAAAAGCTTCTTTTCGCCTAAAATGCACCTTTCTTTTATGAATCTTGTCACGGTCATCTTTTTGCGATCATACTATATGGTGACAATTTTTAAATCCATCCTGTCGACTGGCTCTCATCTGCAAGGAGGGTTACAATACTTGAATGAGAAGGATTTTCAGCCAAAGCCGCTGCTAACAAAGAGAGAGAGAGAAGTATTTGAGTTATTAGTGCAAGATAAGACTACAAGAGAAATAGCCAGTGAACTTTTCATAAGCGAAAAGACGGTGCGGAACCATATTTCAAATGCTATGCAAAAATTAGGTGTGAAAGGGCGCTCACAAGCAGTCGTAGAACTTCTTCGTATGGGAGAACTAAAGCTTTAAACAGAAGAGGCAGCCTTAGTGGAACTTCGCCGTCGGCTGCCTTTTTTAGATTGATAAGGAAAGAGTTTGTTTTACTCTTTTTCTATGAATCATTGGCTTCTTAAAAAGGCTTGTGACTTTTTGAAAAAATTCGTCTTTCCACATTTTGAAAGTACGGCTATGCTTGAAATTTTACATAAAAAAATGGAAAATAGATTTGATCTTATCTGTTAATCTTGAAAGAAAGGGTTCCCCGTTATGACGTACGTTTTCAATACTGTTGAAGAAATAGAAAAATCCCTCCGCTGCATAGCTGCGATCTTAAAAAAGAAGGGCCGTGATATTTTAAGCAACTACTCGATTACTCCTCCGCAATTTGACGCGCTTCTGTTATTGAATGAATCAGGAAACATGACAATTGGAGAACTTTCAAATAAAATGTATCTTGCATGCAGCACGATCACGGATTTAATGGATCGAATGGAAAAAAACAACCTTGTTAAACGGGTGAAAGACGAAAAGGATCGTCGATTAGTCAGGATTCAATTGCTTGAAAATGGACAACGCGTTATCGAGGCTGCATTAGCGAAGCGGCAAGAATATTTAAGAGAAGTTTTGAAAAACTTCTCGGATCAAGAAATTGTTCAATTGGAAAAGCTATTAGCAAAATTGCAACAAGAAATGAAAGAATAGAGGCGATTTTTTGAATAGACCAATTGGAGTTATTGATTCAGGTGTTGGTGGATTAACTGTTGTTAAAGAGTTGATGAGGCAGCTTCCAAAAGAAGAATTAATTTATTTGGGTGATACCGCTCGATGTCCGTACGGCCCGAGGCCGAAAACGGAAATTCGACAATTTACATGGGAGCTGACCAACTATTTAATTTCAAACTTTCATATCAAAATGCTTGTCATTGCTTGTAATACTGCAACAGCAGTTGTATTAAAAGAAATTCAAGAACAACTTGATATCCCTGTGATTGGTGTAATTCAACCAGGGGCAAGAGCTGCCATAAATGCTACACGCTCAGGACATATTGGTGTAATCGGAACAAAAGGAACTATATCGAGCGGCGCGTACGTTCGTGCGCTCAAAACGATTAATAGTTCCGTCATTGTGGAGAGTCTCGCTTGCCCTGAGTTTGTGCCGTTAGTAGAAAGCGGCGAATTTGAAGGTGAACGGGCGGAATATATTGTTGCAGAATCTTTGCTTCCTTTTAAAGGAAAGAGAATTGATACGCTTATTTTAGGATGCACACATTATCCTCTATTACGGCCTTTAATTCAAAAATATATCGGGAAAGACGTAAAAATAATCACCTCGGGAGATGAAACAGCCCGGGAAGTGAGCGCTATTTTATCCTTTCATCATTGTTTAA
This sequence comes from Aeribacillus sp. FSL K6-8394, assembly GCF_038008865.1. Taxonomy (NCBI): domain Bacteria; kingdom Bacillati; phylum Bacillota; class Bacilli; order Caryophanales; family Bacillaceae; genus Aeribacillus; species Aeribacillus sp. FSL K6-8394. The sequence goes on along the minus strand of NZ_JBBPAA010000001.1, from coordinate 1,757,988 downwards.
ACCAAGAGGATGGCAATAAAAACCACAAATTTTTAACTACTGGGTCGAAACAAATGTTCCAAAAGATTGCTTCAAAATGGTTCGGTCATCACATTGATCATGTAGAAAGTATAACTTTAACGAAAACAGTTTGCTCTAAATGAGCAAGCTGTTTTTTTGTCCATTGAATTTTTGGTTGGAGCTGGTCTATTTTTTGTCAATGCTCGTATACATAGTAGTACAAACTGCCTTAGGAGGGATTGTTATGCCAAAAAACAGATGGGTGAATGTGACAGCAGCAGTTTTGGCTACTTTTGTTTTGCTTTCAGGGTGTTCTTCATTTGGAAGCAAGAGTTCAAAACAAGAAATAGATCCGCCGCAGGATATTACCTATTTGGAGGACGGGGATCAGCTAGATCAGCAATTAGACTCAGCGAAATCAGCGTCCGACAAAGAGGAATCCTCAAAGGAAACGGTGAAAAGAGTTCTGTATTTAATTGACAAAAACGGAATGGTCGTTCCACAAACATTGGAGCTGCCTAACACGAAGGAAGTAGCCAAACAAGCCGTTGAATATTTAGTGGCTGGAGGGCCCGTTTCAAACATTCTCCCGAACGGGTTCCGTGCGGTATTGCCGGAAGATACAGTTGTTAAAGGAGTAGATATTAAAGACGGAACGGCTATTGTAGATTTCTCAAATGAATTTACTAACTACAAGCCGGAAGATGAAGAAAAAATTTTGCAGGCAATTACATGGACATTAACCCAATTTAAAAATATTAATAAAGTAAAGCTCTGGGTGAACGGCCATGAACTGAAAGAAATGCCAGTAAACGGAACCCCAATCGGCGAAGGAACGACTAGAAAAGACGGCATCAATATTGATACGAGCGATGCTGTTGATATTACGGATACTCATCCTCTAACCGTGTATTATATTGGGGAGGAAGGGGATAACGTATATTATGTTCCCGTGACAAAGAGGATCAGCAATGAAGAAAAAGACGAAGTCGTAGCTGCTGTTAACGCATTAGTTGAAGGTCCAGACCGTTCAAGCGGATTATTAAGCGAGTTTCAGTCTGAAGTGAAGCTGATTGAAAAGCCAAAATATGAAGACGGTCAAGTCACTTTAAACTTCAACGAAGCGATTTATGGAAGCTATGATGAGGAGAAAAAGATCGTTTCCAATCATGTTATAAACTCCCTTGTTCTTACATTGACGGAGCAGGAAGGAATAGAAAAAGTAGCACTAAAAGTGAACGGCAAGCAAGACCTTGTGAATGAAGATGGAAAAAGTTTGTCAGAGCCAGTGTCAAGACCTGAAAATGTAAACACAGGTAGTTTTTAAACATCTATTTTTGATATACTATAAGAATGAGACTTTAGAGGCGAGCATGATAGCTGCCTCTTCTTTCATGTTTTCGTACATTGCAGTTGGTAGGAGGGAAAACAATGCGCCTTGATGGCAGAAATCAAGATGAGTTAAGAGAAGTCACAATAGTAACGGATTATTTGAAGCATCCGGAAGGGTCTGTTTTAATAACGGTTGGAGATACAAAAGTGATATGCAGCGCAAGTGTAGAAGACCGTGTCCCTCCTTTTATGAGAGGTGAAGGGAAAGGATGGATTACCGCAGAATATTCCATGCTTCCGCGTGCAACGGCTCAAAGAACGGTCCGGGAGGCATCAAAAGGAAAAATCTCCGGAAGGACAATGGAAATTCAACGGCTGATTGGAAGAAGCTTGCGTGCAGTAGTTGATTTGGAGAAACTGGGTGAAAGAACATTATGGATTGATTGCGATGTAATTCAAGCGGACGGGGGAACGAGAACGGCTTCCATAACAGGTTCTTATGTTGCAATAAATCTCGCTCTCGGTAAATTATTCAATGACGGTGTACTAGATACATATCCAGTAACAGATTTTTTAGCAGCTACGTCTGTAGGGATCGTTCCTGAACACGGAGTCATTTTAGATTTGAATTATGAAGAGGACTCAGCGGCAAAAGTTGATATGAATGTTGTTATGACATCAAGTCGCCATTTTGTTGAATTGCAGGGAACTGGGGAAGAATCCACGTTTTCAAAAGAAGAGCTGAACTTACTGTTGGAATATGCTGAAAAAGGAATTTTGGAACTAATCGAAAAACAAAAAGCGGCATTAGGGGAATGGACTGCAAAAATTATCAATAACAGGGATCAGCGGGAAGAGGGATGCTCATGAAAGAATTGGTGATCGCCACCAAAAACAAAGGGAAAATCGAAGAATTTCGCGCGATGTTAGAAAAAAAAGGAATACAGGTCAAGTCACTGTTGGATTATCCGAATTTGCCAGATGTTGAAGAAACCGGCCAAACTTTTTATGAAAATGCTGTTCTAAAAGCGGAGACAATCAGCCAATTGCTTAATAAACCCGTTGTTGCAGATGATTCCGGGCTTTCGATTGATGCTTTAAATGGCGAACCGGGGGTTTATTCGGCCCGATATGCAGGAAATGAAAAAGATGATCAAAAAAATATTCAAAAGGTTTTAAAAAAAATGGAAGGCGTTGAAAATCGAAAAGCAAGGTTCATATGTGTTTTGGCGTTTGCTGCTCCAGACCTTGAAACGATGACGGTGGAAGGTGTGTGTGAAGGACAAATTACAACTGAACCTCGCGGTGACAATGGCTTTGGATATGATCCTATTTTTCTTGTGGACGGCAAAGAAAAAACGATGGCTCAACTAGAGCAGTTCGAAAAAAACGAAATCAGCCATCGTGCAAAAGCTTTGAAGAAACTAGAAAAATTAATAGGCGATTGGGGAGAGGCTAATCGTGAAAGTTTTAATTATAAGTGATAGTCACGGTCTTACGGATGAGCTTGTGGAAATTAAGAAAAGGCATATAAACGAAGTAGAAGCAATCATCCATTGCGGTGATTCAGAGCTGAATGATGGAGCGGAACAAATTCAAGATATGTTGATCGTGAAAGGAAATTGCGATTTCCTTGGAAACTTCCCGAATGAAATCATTGAAACAATTGGAACCTATCGCTTTTTTATCACCCATGGCCATTTATATTCTGTCAAAACGACTTTAATGAAATTAAAATATCGTGCAGAGGAAGCGCAAGCGAACATTGTTTGTTTCGGCCATTCGCATATAGCAGGAGCCGAGCTTGTAGACGGGAAATTGTTTATTAATCCAGGAAGTATTTTCCTTCCGAGGATGAGAAATGAAAAAACTTATGCTATACTAGAATTGATGAATGGCCAAGCAATTGTAGATTTTTACAATCTTCATGGAGAGAAAATTTCAAACTTGTCCACTAAATTCCAATTTGCTTAACCACTCTTCCTTGAGGGAGAATTTTTCTCCCTCAAAAAATTTTTTTAAAAAAGTAGTTGACATACTTTTAGCATGAAATTATAATAAACATTGTCTTTCGAAAAAATAATAAAAAATTATCCGATGTCCCAGTAGCTCAGCTGGATAGAGCAGCGGCCTTCTAAGCCGTCGGTCGGGAGTTCGAATCTCTCCTGGGACGCTACGAAAAAGGGCGATGAAGCCCGTTATATCAACCTTCTTTGAACGGTAGGTAGTCGAACTGTGAACCGAACATCGTACGGATTGGACAGGTTCGGCAGACCACGTTTGAAGGAGGTTGATTTTTATTATGACGAAGAAAAAAGATGTTATAATGTTATTAAGAAAAATTATAGTTTGAATGTTGGCCTCTTGTTCATGAAAAAAGATAACGAGGTAAAAGATAAAATGGAACCTAGAATAACTTATGACAGTGAAGCTAAATTAGCCTATTTATATATTTTCCCTGCAGATTTTCCATATGATATTGAATGTACCGAGGAATTAGAAGTTAACGAATTTTTAGTGCTCGATATTGATCATCATGATAGGATTGTGGGGATTGAATTTTTTGGACCTGCAGCCCAGCAATTATCTAAATTAGCTGGGGCAGAGAAAATATATAAGAAAAATGGTAATACCTTTTCGTTTCGTCTGTCAGAACAAGAAGTAAAAAATAAATTCCAATATAAAGGAATTGATTTTTGCTTTTCTGATAAAGAGTTTGAACATTTTATCGGGTTTGATATTGTAGATCTTAATAAATACAATGAACATGCTTTAGAACAATTAGTAATTTAAAAAAATAATTAATACAGTTTATTAGACAGAGTAAGGATTTAGCTTGCCCTGCTTTTTATCGTTTCAATGTTTAAAAATTTATTGCTGCAGGCCTATGGTTTCTATGCATAAAAGACTAGCATGTGTATAAGCGAAATCCGTGGATGCAAATCCAATTCTAAGCTCCACTTAAAAAGATTTGAGGCTTTTCACCGAGGAGGAGTTCACATCTAATAAGTGACGCCCAAAACAGCAATGTCATTATTTCCTAAGTTATTGCAGTTTTATTTGCTTTTGCATTTTCTTCGGCAATTTTTGAAAAACAAGTTCGTAGGAACGAAAAATCAGGTTTTCCAAAATTTCCTCCGGGATGTTCGTGTTAAAATATATTGAGATCCAATGATTTTTGTTCATATAGTAGCCTGGAATGACGCCGTCGTAATTTTCTCTTAATTGTTCAGAATGATGCGGATCACATTTTAATGTGATGATTGGCTTTCCTTCAGAATCACATCCTATAATCGCAAATATTTTGTCTCCCACTTTATATCGGTCTGCTTCCCAATCAATTTGGTAATCATGAACAGAACCGGGAAGTTTGAGACAGAAACATTCAAGCTTTTGTTTGTTCATCATATAATCTCCTCCACCATATATTGTTCCAAATATTTTTTATACAACATACTTTGTCTTTTTTCCTTCTTCCGAAATTGCTCGTTTCAAGTGAAGGGTTTTTATTTAAAATCGAATAACGTTCAAGGTTTTAGAACATACATATGCTGCATTACTGTTTAAAACAGATTACAGCCCTCTTCTGAAGTGTTCGGGTTGCCGAGCCTTTAAGAAAAACTGGTGTAATTTCGAATAAAATGGATGTTTTTTCTTTTGCCGCATTTGTTGAAAACGTTGGCTATTCAAATTAATTTAAATAAAATATTACGCACATTTTGCCTAATGGCTTGGAATCGATATTTATTTCAATTTAGAGCATAAAAAATTTTCATTGTATTATAAAATGTTGAAATAATGAGTTTGTAAACGTTACCAAAAAACTGTTTCATAAAAATAATCAAATAATTCATAAAAATGGTGTTGACACTTTTGAAAAATCAGCGTATTATAAGGCTCAAACATAAATTTTCGTATAAGAATTGAATGTAAAAATTTATAGATGAAAACGATGAAGAGGATTAGTAATCTTTGGTTAAGATAACTCCAGAGAGCCGGGGGAGCTGAAAACCGGTGTTATCACCAAGGATGAACTCGCCTCCGAGTGCCTTTTCGAAAGCGGACAGCGAGTAGGATTGGCCGGGTGCATCCCAATGCACTCGTTAGGAAAAGAACGGATATTCCGTTCATGAGGTGATCGATTTGATCACGAAGAAGGGTGGTACCGCGGGAATTCAACCTTCTCGCCCCTTTGGCCTGCTATAAGTGGGTTTCATAGGGGCGGGAAGGTTTTTCATTATCTAAAAATTCTATCACATCTGTTTAAAAGGAGGATATATTCATGACTGCGAATGTACAGTTGGATGAGTTGAAAACCAAATGTACAACAACAACCATGACGGGGTCGGAAATGCTCATCGAAGCCTTAAAAAGGGAAAATGTAGAAGTCATTTTCGGCTATCCCGGTGGAGCCGTTTTGCCAATATATGATAAGCTATATAATTCTGGAGTCTTTCACGTCTTAACAAGACACGAGCAAGGAGGAATCCATGCTGCTGAAGGATATGCACGTATATCCGGAAAACCGGGTGTCGTCATTGCCACTTCAGGACCTGGTGCAACCAACTTAGTGACAGGGCTTGCGGATGCATTAATTGATTCTTTGCCGCTCGTCGTCTTTACAGGGCAAGTAGCAACAACTGTGATCGGTTCTGATGCTTTCCAAGAAGCAGATGTGATCGGAATTACCATGCCCGTTACAAAACATAATTATCAAGTTCGGGATATAAATGATTTACCGAGAATTGTTAAAGAAGCGTTTCATATCGCAACAACTGGAAGACCAGGACCTGTATTGATCGATATTCCAAAAGATATTTCACAGGCGGAAGGCAATTTCGAATATGATATGGAATTGTCATTGCCTGGCTACCAGCCGAAATTAGAGCCGAATTACTTGCAAATCCGCAGGCTGGTGGAATCGGTCAGCAGTGCAAAAAAACCGGTGATTTTAGCTGGTGCCGGCGTTCTCCATGCCAATGCTGCGAATGAACTGAGAGAATATGTTGAGCAGCAGCAAATTCCGATCACAAACACTCTACTTGGATTAGGAAGTTTCCCAGCGGATCATCCTCTATTTTTAGGAATGGCAGGAATGCATGGAACATACGCGGCTAACATGGCTCTTTATGAATGCGACTTATTGATTAGCATCGGAGCCCGCTTTGATGACAGAGTAACAGGAAATCTTAAACATTTTGCGCCTAATGCAACTGTAGCACATATTGACATTGATCCTGCCGAAATTGGTAAAAATGTTCCCACACAAATTCCGATTGTCGGCGACGCGAAGCAAGTATTGAAGCTTTTGATCGAGCAGGAAGGAAATAAAGGCGATCATCAAGAGTGGATTCAGCATCTTGCTGAATATAAAAAAGAATATCCATTATGGTATGAAAAATCTGAAAATGAAATCAAACCTCAAGAAGTGATCGAAGAAATTTATAAACAAACAAAAGGAGAAGCAATTGTTACAACAGATGTAGGCCAGCATCAAATGTGGGCTGCGCAATATTATCGCTTTAATTCGCCAAACAGATGGGTGACATCGGGCGGACTTGGAACGATGGGCTTTGGACTCCCTTCAGCTATCGGCGCGCAGTTTGCTGACCGCAACAGAACGGTTGTCGCGATATTGGGTGATGGAGGGTTCCAAATGACCTTCCAAGAGCTTGCGGTAATCAAAGAGCACAATTTGCCAATCAAAGTAATCGTTCTGAACAACAATTCGCTCGGTATGGTTCGCCAATGGCAAGAACTCTTTTATGAAAAACGTTATTCTCATTCCGTCTTTCAAACGCAGCCTGATTTTATTAAATTGGCAGAAGCGTTTGGAATAAAAGGAGTAAGAATCCAAAATCATCAAAATCTTACGAAAGTGTTGGAAAGCAGCTTTGCAAACAGAGAGCCGGAGCTGATTGAAATCGTCGTAGCACCGGAAGAAAACGTATATCCAATGATTGCTCCTGGCAAAGGACTGAATGAAATGGTGGGGATAAAGAAATGAAGCGAATCATTACGCTGACTGTCATGAATAGATCAGGAGTTTTAAACCGAATTACTGGCCTGTTTACGAAAAGACACTATAATATCGAAAGCATTTCTGTCGGCCATTCGGAAATAGAAGGCGTTTCGCGAATTACATTTGTTGTAAATGTTAAAGAAGAAAAAGAAGTTGAACAAATTACAAAGCAATTAAATAAGCAAATTGATGTGTTGAAAGTGATGGATATCACAAATCAATCAATTGTTGCAAGAGAACTAGCATTAATTAAAGTTGTTGCAAATCCATCGACAAGAATGGAAATATACGGTGTGATCGAACCGTTTCGCGCATCGATCATTGATGTTAGCAGAGACAGCGTTGTCGTACAGGTAACAGGTGAGCCGAACAAAATTGAAGCGCTGATTGACTTATTGAAACCGTACGGCATCAAGGAAATAGCCAGAACAGGACTGACAGCTTTTCCTCGCGGTACACAAAAGCTGCAGCAGTCCGAAAAAACTTTTTCAATCGTCTAATACATTTTTAAATATAGTAAAACATTTAAGAAAGGGAGATGTACAAATGACAAAAGTATACTATAACGGAGATATTAACGGAGCTGTATTAGAAGGGAAGAAAGTAGCGATTTTAGGATATGGTTCTCAAGGTCACGCGCATGCTTTAAATTTAAAAGAAAGCGGCGTAGATGTAGTAGTTGGCGTTAGAAAAGGTAAATCATTAGAAAAAGCTCAAGAGGATGGATTGGAAGTTAAAACAGTTCGTGAAGCTGTTGAAGAAGCAGACATTATCATGGTGCTTGTTCCGGATGAAAAGCAAAGAGAGCTTTATGAAAATGAAGTGAAGCCGGGACTAAAAGCAGGAAATGCTCTCGTATTTGCCCATGGATTTAACGTTCATTTCAATCAAATTGTTCCGCCAAGCGATGTGGATGTATTTTTAGTTGCACCTAAAGGCCCAGGTCATCTTGTGCGAAGAACTTACACTGAAGGAGCTGGGGTTCCGGCATTGATTGCTGTTGAACAAAATGTAACAGGTCAAGCGAAAGAATTGGCTTTAGCATATGCAAAAGCAATCGGATCCGCACGTGCCGGCGTTCTTGAAACAACGTTTAAAGAAGAAACAGAAACGGATCTTTTCGGTGAGCAAGCAGTTCTTTGCGGCGGGTTAACATCCCTTGTAAAAGCTGGATTTGAAACGCTTGTTGAAGCAGGTTACAAGCCTGAAGTTGCATATTTTGAATGTTTGCACGAACTAAAATTAATTGTGGATTTACTGTATGAAGGCGGGCTTTCCAACATGAGATACTCCATTTCCGATACAGCTCAATGGGGTGATTTTGTATCTGGACCGCGCGTAATCGATGCGCATGTAAAAGAAAACATGAAAGCTGTATTGAATGATATTCAAACTGGAAAATTTGCAAAAGAATGGATTTTGGAAAACCAAGTAGGAAGACCGCAGTTTAACGCGATCAACAATCGTGAAAATGAGCATCAAATTGAACAGGTCGGAAGAGTGTTAAGAGACATGATGCCGTTTGTAAAGCCTAAAAATAAGGAAGCGGTGGTAACTGGTGCGAAAAATTAACTTTTTTGACACAACCTTAAGAGATGGCGAGCAATCCGCTGGAGTAAACCTAAACTTAAAAGAAAAATTAGAAATCGCAAAACAGCTGGAACGAGTTGGAATGGACATTATTGAGGCAGGCTTTCCTGCCTCCTCTCCAGGAGATTTTCGCTCAGTACAGGAAATTGCCAGAACAATCAAAAATTCTTCTGTTACAGGATTGGCGAGATCTGTTAAAGGAGATATCGATGCGGCGTGGGAAGCATTGAAAGACGGGGCGGAGCCAAGACTTCATACGTTTATTGCAACATCGCCTGTTCATCGGGAATATAAATTGAAAATGACGAAGGAGCAAGTGATCGAGCGTGCAGTAGAATCCGTCAAATATGCAGCGAAATTTTTTCCTATTATACAATGGTCTGCAGAGGATGCCTGCCGCACTGAACTCGATTTTTTGGCGGAAATTGTTGAAAAAGTGATTGAAGCCGGCGCGAAAGTCATCAATATTCCTGATACTGTAGGCTATATCACTCCGATTGAATATGGCGAAATATTTGAATATTTAAAACAAAATGTGAAAAACATTGATCAAGTCATTTTGTCCGCTCATTGCCACGACGATTTAGGAATGGCAGTAGCGAACGCTCTCAGCGCTGTAGAACATGGAGCAGGACAAATTGAAGGTACGATTAACGGAATTGGAGAGCGTGCGGGCAATTCAGCTTTAGAGGAAGTGGCTGTCGCTCTGTACATTCGAAAAGACTATTACAAAGTTGAAACAAACATCCGCTTAAATGAAATTAAGAGAACAAGTGATTTAGTGAGCAAATTGACAGGAATGATAGTTCCGCCAAACAAAGCGATCGTCGGGAAAAACGCTTTTGCCCATGAATCTGGCATACATCAAGACGGTGTGCTGAAAGAAAAAACAACATATGAGATCATATCTCCTGAACTTGTTGGGGTACAGTCCAACAGTTTAGTATTAGGAAAACATTCTGGTCGTCACGCATTTCGGGTAAAGCTCAAGGAATTAGGCTTTACAATGGATGAAGAAGCGACAAATCGTTTATTCACTGCTTTTAAGGAACTTTCTGAAAAGAAAAAAGAATTGACGGAAGATGATCTTGTAGCTCTTGTATTAGAAGAACAATTAACAGGTGAAGAAGGAACATATGAACTTGCGGCGCTGCAGGTAACATATGGTACGACTGGAGTCCCGTCTGCCACTGTGACGCTGAAAACGAAAGAAAACGAGGAAATTCAAGAGGCTGCGACAGGAAATGGAAGCGTAGAAGCTATTTACAATACGTTAGAACGCTGTTTGAAGCAGTCCGTCACTTTGCTGGACTACCGAATCCAATCTAATTCAGGAGGACGCGATGCGTTAGCGCAAGTATATGTAAAAGTTAACGTGGACGGAATTGAAATGGGAGGACGCGGCATTGCCCAGGATGTGCTTGAAGCATCTGCCAAAGCCTATCTAAATGCTGTCAACAGGGCGATATTACTCAAACATACAGCGAAGGAAAAACATCAGGCGACTGTATAAAATCATGAAAGGGGTGGAACGTGATGAAGAAAAAAATCGCTGTTTTGCCGGGAGACGGCATTGGAAAAGAAGTAGCGAACGGAGCTATTGAGGTTTTAAAGGCTATTGGACAATATTACAAACATGATTTTGAATTTGAATTCGGCTTAATTGGCGGAGAAGCGATAGATAAGTGCGGGACACCTCTTCCTGAAGAAACGATTGAATTATGTCGTTCAAGCGATGCGGTTTTATTAGGAGCTGTAGGCGGTCCGAAATGGGATAAAAATCTTCCTGAACTCCGTCCGGAAAAAGGATTGCTAGGCATTCGAAAAGAGTTGGACTTATTTGCAAATATCCGCCCTGTTCAAACTTATAAAGCCCTTCAAGAAATATCTCCGTTAAAGGGAGAAAAAATAGAAGATGTTGACTTGGTGATTGTACGCGAATTGACAAGCGGACTTTATTTCGGGAAACCGAGTGAAAGAATCGTTTCAGACGGAGAAGAAGCAGCGGTTGACACGCTTTTTTATAAACGGAAAGAAATTGAACGCATTTTAGAAACAGCTTTTCAAATGGCGCAAAAACGCCGAGGAAAAGTAACGTCTGTTGATAAGGCAAACGTGCTTACAACTAGCAAGCTTTGGCGTGAAATTGCTGAAGAATTGGCTTCAAAATACCCTGATGTCACATTGGAGCATATGCTTGTTGATAATGCGGCCATGCAATTGATCCGCATGCCAAGCCAGTTTGATGTGATTGTGACGGAAAATATGTTCGGTGACATTTTAAGCGATGAAGCATCCATGATCACTGGATCGTTGGGCATGCTTCCTTCAGCAAGCTTATCAAACAGTGGATTGCACTTATATGAACCAGTGCATGGATCAGCTCCTGACATTGCCGGCCAAAACCTGGCAAACCCTGTCGGAATGATCTTATCTGGTGCGCTCATGCTCCGCTATTCCTTTGATCTTCATGAAGAAGCTAGAGCCATTGAAAAAGCGGTTAAACACGTGTTGGATTCCGGAAAGTGCACGAGAGATTTAACAAATAATGAAGGTGCATTTATTCATACAACTGAAATGGTGGAAGAAATCAAAGAAGTGCTTGCGAACGATTATGCACTATTAAATATTATCGATTCCTACGAATAAAATGGGGGGGTGTGGGCTTTTCCGGGAGGAGAAGCTCACCGTTTTCTTAATAGATACAAAACAGGAAATAGGGGGAAAAAGAAAATGAAGCCTCGAAACATAATAGAAAAAATCTGGGATGATCATGTGGTCGTAAGGGAAGAGGGAAAACCGGATCTGCTTTATATTGACCTTCATCTCATACATGAAGTTACATCACCGCAAGCTTTTGAAGGATTGAGACAAAACGGACGGAAAGTGAGACGTCCTGATCTCACCTTTGCCACAATGGATCATAATATCCCAACCGTGAACCGCTTTGTCATTGAAGATGATGTAGCTAAAAACCAAATAAGTGCTTTAGAAAGAAACTGCCAAGAATTTGGAATTACTCTGGCAGGATTAGACAGCGATGATCAAGGAATTGTCCATGTTATCGGTCCGGAATTAGGGCTTACTCTTCCAGGAAAGACTATTGTATGCGGAGACAGCCATACATCGACACACGGCGCTTTTGGGGCGCTGGCATTTGGAATCGGAACAAGTGAAGTAGAACACGTTTTGGCCACTCAAACATTATGGCAGCACCGTCCGAAAACTTTGCAAGTGAAAGTGACAGGATCTTTGTCGGAAGGAGTCACGGCCAAAGACGTCATCCTTTACATTATTGGAAAATTTGGTGTTGATTTCGGTACAGGCTATGTTATTGAATATTCGGGTGAAGTAATTGAAAGCTTATCAATGGATGAACGGATGACTATTTGCAATATGTCAATCGAAGCAGGTGCCCGCGCCGGTTTAATAGCTCCGGATGAAACAACCTTTAATTATATAAAAGGAAGAAAATATGCTCCGAAAGGGGAAGAGTTCGAAAAAGCAGTTGCTTACTGGAAATCTTTAAGATCTGATCCAGGAGCTACATTTGATAAAACGATTGAAATCCGCGGGGAAGACATCGCACCGATGGTTACCTGGGGTACAAATCCAAGCATGGTGCTGCCTGTTGACCATTCGATTCCGACACTTGAGGATGCACGCAATGAAAATGAAGCAGCTTCCTTCAAACGGGCGTATGAGTACATGGGACTTGAACCGGGAACGAACATTCAAGACATTGAAATCGATTATGTATTCATTGGATCATGTACAAACTCAAGACTAACTGATTTGCGTGCAGCGGCGAATGTAATTAAAGGACGAAAGGTTGCTCCAAATGTGAAAGCGATCGTAGTTCCAGGCTCCCAAAAAGTAAAACAAGCAGCAGAACAAGAAGGATTGCATGAAATTTTCATCAATGCTGGTTTTGAATGGAGAGATTCTGGATGCAGCATGTGTTTAAGCATGAATAACGATGTCGTGCCTCCTGGAAAACGATGTGCGTCTACTTCCAACCGCAACTTTGAAGGACGTCAAGGGAAAGGGGCAAGAACTCACTTAGTGAGTCCTGCAATGGCAGCAGTGGCAGCAATTTATGGTAAGTTTGTTGATATTCGGACAGAGAAGCTTGAAGCAGTAAAATGAGGAGGGAAGAAGCAGCATGCAGCCTTTTACAACATTAACTAGCCATATTGCAGTATTAAATAGAACAAATGTGGATACGGACCAAATCATTCCGAAACAATTTTTAAAACGAATTGAACGGACAGGTTATGGAAGATTTGCTTTTTTTGATTGGAGATATTTAGATAATGGTGAGGAAAATCCACAATTCGAGTTAAATCAGCCAGTCTACAAAGGCGCACAAATTTTGCTGGCTGGCGAAAATTTCGGTTGCGGTTCATCAAGAGAGCATGCTCCATGGGCTTTAGCAGACTTTGGTTTCCGCGCAATTATCGCGCCTAGCTTCGCAGATATTTTTTATCAAAACTGTTTAAAAAACGGAATCCTGCCGATACGGGTCAATGAAGAAGTGTTTGAAACATTGCTCAAAAAAGCGGAAGGAAATGTGTACGAATGCACGATTGATTTAGAGCAGCAAAAAGTATTTGATCAAGAAGGATTTGAGTTTCATTTTGACATTAATGAGCATTGGAAGGAAATGCTTTTAAATGGACGCGACGAAATAGGATTTACATTATTATATGAAGAGCAGATCAGCCAATTTGAACAAAAGGCAAAAGCGTGGGGATGATGATTGCATCCTCCGCTTTTTCTTTTGATTCTTGTTTTCTCGTTGCCCAGCTGGTAAACTTGTAGCAAAATCATAAAGAGGTTTTCTACAATGAAAAAAGCGAATGGAAAAATCATTCCCTTTCCCCGACTTAAAGAACGATTGATTGAAGAAGGAATGAATGCGTTACATAATAAACAATTTGAACAAGCGCTCGACCTTTTTTTAGAGGCGAGATCTTGGAATTCAAATCACCCTGATATTGAAATAGGAATTGCTTTATGCTTAATGGAGCTTGGAGAATATCAGGAAGCAAAACAAATTTGTAAAAAAATGCTTCACGAAGCAAAAGGAAATTATTTTGAAATATTGCAGATGTATTTAACGATTTTAGTACAGCTTGGACAATATGATGAGGTAAAAACGACGATTGAAGCGGTTTTGGAAGAAAATAAACTTCCGGCAGCACATGCAGAACAGTTTTACAAGCTGCTTCATTTTAGCCGGAGGATGAGCGAAGAGCAAATCAGTCCAGAACCGAATGACGATGATCTTTTCAGCAGGCTGGACAAGCAAATTTCCTACATACATTCGATCAAAAATAATAATAATGTTAAAAAAAATTTACATACGATTGAAGAGATGCTTCAGTCAAAAACGGTCCATCCGGTTGTGAAAACAATGCTGCTGCAAATATTGCGAGATCATGAAATAGCACGAATAATGACCGTTGAGAAATTCGGGGAAACTACCGCTGTAAATCCTATCCATCTTCAAGATTTATTAGAAATGACGTTTGCCAAAAAAGTGCTCAATCTTTTGGACGATTTTTTAGGAAATGAAAATCCAACCCTTTTCGAAGCTGTAAAAGATATATGGATTCGTCATTTATATGTCATGTATCCTTTTCATCCTAAACCGGAAAATGCAAATATTTGGGCAGCAGCGCTTCATTACGTTGGCTACGAAATTTTTGGGATCGTCATCAAGCTGACGGAAGTTGAGCGGATTTACAACATAAAAAGTGCTGAGTTTATTTCAGTTTGCGATAAAATTAGACAAATTGAAGAAATTTCAAACATTAGATGGTAGAGTCCTATTGAAAGGATTGTATCCTATGGTATAATAAAATGGTTGTAAAATGTATATTTTTTGTATGCACCTTTCTTGCTATTGGTGCCGATTACCCTTTTTTGACATATTTATTTTATGGCTTGTTTCTTTACGGACAAGGCATATAAAAAATTTTTATCGTGTACTCACGAATAATATTTATAGATTGTTGGAGGGAAACAAATGTCAGTTAAATGGGAAAAATTAGAGAAAAACGAAGGAGTCTTAACCGTTGAAGTAGATGCACAAACATTTAAAGAAGCGCTGGATCGAGCATTTAAAAAAGTTGTAAAAAATGTAGCCGTTCCAGGATTCCGCAAAGGAAGAGTGCCGCGCCCTATTTTTGAAAAGAGATTCGGTGTTGAGGCGCTATATCAAGATGCGCTTGATATTTTGCTTCCAGAAGTTTATCCAAAAGCGGTTGAAGAAGCTGGAATTGAACCGGTAGACCGTCCTGAAATTGATATTGAACAAATTGAAAAAGATAAACCGCTTATTTTTACGGCTAAAGTAACGGTCAAACCAGAAGTGAAACTTGGCGAATATAAAGGTTTGGATGTCCAAAAAGAAGATACAACCGTTACGGATGAAGATGTGGAAAACGAATTAAAACAGCTTCAAGAACGGCATGCTGAATTGGTTGTGAAAGAAGAAGGAAAAGTGGAAGAGGGAGATACAGTCGTCCTCGACTTCGAAGGTTTTGTTGACGGCGTAGCGTTTGAAGGCGGAAAAGCTGAGAATTATTCTTTGGAAGTCGGCTCCGGCACATTTATCCCTGGTTTTGAAGATCAGTTGATCGGGCTTGAAGCAGGCGAAGAAAAGGATGTAGAAGTAACGTTCCCTGAAGAATATCATGAGGAAAAGCTTGCTGGAAAACCGGCTGTCTTTAAAGTGAAAATTCATGAAATCAAAACGAAAGAACTCCCTGCATTGGATGATGAATTTGCAAAAGATGTAAACGATGAGGTTGAAACACTTGAAGAATTAAAGGCGAAAATTAGAGAGCGTTTAGAAGAGCAAAAGAACACACAAGCTGAAAATAAACTTCGTGATGAACTTGTTGAAAAAGCTGCAGAAAATGTTGAAGTGGACATTCCGCAAGTGATGATTGACAATGAACTTGAAAGAATGATGAATGAATTTCAACAACGCTTGCTATTGCAAGGCTTGAACTTAGAACTGTATTACCAATTCTCTGGCCAAAGCGAAGAAGAATTGCGTGAACAAATGAGAAAAGACGCTGAAAAGCGCGTGAAATATAACTTAACATTAGAAGCAATTGCGAAAGCTGAAAACATTGATGTGACAGAAGAAGAAGTAAATGAAGAACTGCAAAAAATGGCTGACATGTACAATATGCCAGTTGAAAGCGTTAAGAGAGCACTCGGTTCAACAGAAGGAATAAAAGAAGATTTAAAAATTAAAAAAGCGGTCGATTTTCTTGTAGAAAATAGAAAAGATGTTGCATAATATAGTTACAGGAACATCATGATCTTTGATAAAGTTGATAACAAGGCGCGATTTGATCGTGCCTTGTTTTATAAAATGAAAAGCGTTAAATCGTTCGAAACTGTACATAATAATTGTCACATAACTATACATACTTTTCATTACCGCTTTTCTTTTGTTTTATGATAAAATGCGATACATACTTTTCTTTTGTTTGAAAAGCATTGTTCCCCGATTCATGCGTGCGGTTTATATATGGGTGGGGAGGCAATGAAGGAAATTAAGGGGTGATATCATGTTTAAGTTTAACGATGAAAAGGGACAGTTAAAATGTTCGTTTTGCGGAAAAACTCAAGATCAAGTGAGAAAGCTGGTTGCTGGTCCTGGCGTCTATATATGTGATGAATGTATTGAACTTTGCACAGAAATTGTAGAAGAGGAGCTTGGCACGGAAGAAGAGGCTGAATTTAAGGATGTTCCGAAACCGAAAGAAATTCTCAGCATCCTAGATGAATATGTAATCGGGCAGGAGCAGGCAAAAAAATCTTTGGCGGTTGCAGTTTACAACCATTATAAGCGGATTAATTCAAACAATAAAATTGATGATGTTGAGCTGTCCAAAAGTAATATTGTGTTAATCGGGCCGACAGGAAGCGGAAAAACGCTGCTTGCACAAACGCTTGCACGCATTTTGAATGTTCCATTTGCAATTGCTGACGCAACGTCGCTAACGGAAGCTGGATACGTTGGGGAAGATGTTGAAAATATTTTGCTGAAGCTAATCCAAGCTGCTGATTACGATGTGGAAAAAGCGGAAAAAGGAATTATTTACATCGATGAGATTGACAAAATTGCTAGAAAATCAGAAAATCCATCCATTACAAGAGATGTGTCTGGTGAAGGTGTCCAACAAGCACTTCTGAAAATTTTGGAAGGAACTGTAGCAAGTGTTCCTCCACAAGGCGGAAGAAAACATCCGCATCAAGAATTTATCCAAATCGATACGACTAATATATTATTTATTTGCGGCGGAGCATTTGACGGCATAGAGCAAATCATCAAGCGCAGATTAGGGCAAAAGGTCATTGGATTTGGAGCAGATAGCCGAAACAAAGAGCTTGATCAAAAGCAGCTGCTTTCAAAGGTGCTACCTGAGGATTTATTAAAATTCGGGTTAATTCCGGAATTTATCGGGCGTTTGCCTGTCATTGCCAGCCTTGAACCGCTTGATGAAGCAGCACTTATCGAAATATTAACAAAACCGAAAAACGCGCTTGTTAAACAATATCAAAAAATGCTCGAGCTAGATGGCGTTGAGCTGGAATTTGAAGAAGAAGCATTATCAGAAATTGCGAAAAAAGCAATTGAACGAAAAACAGGTGCGCGCGGCCTTCGTTCTATCATTGAAGGCATTATGCTTGATGTGATGTTTGAATTGCCGTCTCGTGATGATATTACAAAATGTGTCATCACGGCAAACACTGTAAGAGAAAAAATTCCTCCGAAGCTGATTGCAAATGATGGAACCATTATAAATGAAGATAAGAAAACTTCCGCATAAGACACGTTTTGACGGGCTTTTTAGTCTGAATTTGCAGCAGTTTGGTTTTGTAAAAGGATAGTTGTTCTCATAAAAATAAGAAGGATCGAGTTCATACAACTCGATCCTTCTTTTCATGAAAATCCGTCCTCAACATATGTTTAATCCGTATATGCAAAGGAGATAATAGGGGATAAACATTTGTTGAGGAGGAAACTCAGGATGAACTGGACAGGGATTGCCCTTTTCATACAATTAATTTTCGGAGTCATTGTCGGTCTTTATTTTTGGAATTTATTGCGGAATCAGCGGACGCAAAAAATTTCCATTGACCGCGAGTCGAAAAAAGAAATGGAACAATTGAGAAAAATGAGAGCTATCCAATTATCAAAGCCGCTTTCAGAACGAATTCGTCCAAAAAGCTTTTCTGACATCGTCGGACAGGAGGATGGCATCAAAGCATTAAAAGCAGCTTTATGCGGGCCGAATCCCCAGCATGTTATTATTTACGGACCTCCTGGTGTAGGAAAAACGGCTGCTGCAAGGCTCGTTCTTGAAGAAGCGAAAAGAAATAAAAAGTCTCCTTTTCAACATAATGCTGTTTTTGTTGAATTGGATGCAACAACAGCGAGATTTGATGAACGGGGAATAGCTGATCCTTTAATAGGTTCTGTTCATGATCCCATTTATCAAGGTGCTGGGGCGATGGGACAAGCCGGAATTCCACAGCCGAAACAAGGAGCAGTGACTCATGCACACGGCGGCGTGTTGTTTATTGATGAAATTGGCGAACTCCATCCCATTCAAATGAATAAACTGTTAAAAGTACTTGAAGACCGAAAAGTTTTTTTAGAAAGCGCCTATTATAGTGAAGAAAATTCTCAAATTCCAAGTCATATTCATGATATTTTCCAAAACGGTCTCCCGGCTGATTTTCGCTTGATCGGGGCAACTACAAGAACACCATCTGAAATACCGCCCGCCATTCGCTCGCGCTGCCTTGAAGTATTTTTTAGAGATTTAACGGCCGATGAACTCGCGGTCGTTGCTCGGAAAGCGGCTGAAAAAGTAAATGTAAAAATTTCAGAAAAAGGAATATCCATTTTAACTTCTTATGCCCGCAATGGAAGAGAAATTGCCAATATGATGCAAATTGCTGCTGGAATTGCTATCACCGAGGACCGAAATGAAGTGAAAGTCGAAGATATTGAATGGATTGTCCATTCCAGCCAGCTTACACCAAAATATGAAAAGAAAATTGGAAATGAACCTAAAGTTGGACTGGTGAACGGTCTTGCTGTTTACGGACCAAACAGCGGCTCTTTATTAGAGGTGGAAGTGACGGTTATTCCGGCAAAAGAAAAAGGAACGATCAACATTACAGGTATTGTAGAAGAAGAAAACATTGGCGACCGCGGAAAATCCATCAAAAGAAAAAGCATGGCCAAAGGCTCCGTTGAAAATGTCATAACAGTGTTACGATCAATGGGAGTTAATGCCCATGATTATGATATTCATGTAAACTTTCCCGGCGGGGTACCTGTTGATGGACCGAGTGCAGGAATAGCGATGGCAACCGGCATTTTTTCTGCCATCCACAAAATTCCTGTTGATAATACCGTTGCGATGACTGGAGAGATCAGCATTCATGGGAATGTAAAACCGATTGGCGGAATTATTCCAAAAATAAAAGCTGCCAAGATGGCAGGTGCCAAAAAAGTGATCATACCAGAGGAGAATATGCAGTCAATTTTAAAAACGATTGAAGACATTGAAATTATTCCTGTTCGAAGCTTTCAGGAAGTGTTAGATTGTGCGCTCATCAATCCTCCAACGGAGCAAATTTATCCAGAGACAATCATAGAGAAAAAATCGGTTTAAACTAGCGTCTTCATTCCAAATGCCTAACAGGGTTCAGGCCGTGGCACTGAACCTTTATTTTTGTTGAGGCAGTTATTTATTCCTTTCAATAAAGATAAGTTTGAAAATAGACAGTGCAGAAAGAATAGGATAGAATTGAACAAGGACGCTGTATAATCTATTTTTCACATGATGGAGGTGTAAAAATATGGCGAAAAAAGAGAATAGAATCGTCCCCCTCCTACCGCTTCGAGGTTTGTTAGTTTATCCATCGATGGTGCTACATTTAGATGTAGGACGCGATAAATCTGTACAGGCGCTTGAGAAGGCGATGATGGATGATCATATGATATTTTTAACAACACAAAAGGAAGTTTCAATAGATGATCCAAAAGAGGATGATTTATACCATATTGGAACGCTGACGAAAATTAAGCAAATGCTCAAACTGCCGAACGGCACCATTCGCGTGCTTGTCGAGGGACAAAAAAGAGGCGAAATCAAAAGTTTTGAAAGCAAGGAACCATATATTTCTGTACAAGTTGATACTTATGAAGAACCGCTTCAAAAAGATGTTGAAGAAGAAGCTTTGATGCGAACTGCGCTTGAATATTTTGAGCAATACATAAAAATGTCTAAAAAAATTTCAAGTGAGACGTTTGCAACCGTTTTGGATATAGATGAACCGGGAAGATTAGCCGATATTATTGCTTCCCACTTGCCGATCAAGCTGAAAGATAAGCAAGAAATATTAGAAACATTTGATGTGAAAGAAAGATTAAATAAAATTATTCAAATGCTCCATAATGAGAAGGAAGTCCTACAGCTTGAAAAGAAAATAGGCCAGCGGGTCCGTCAATCAATGGAACGGACGCAAAAAGAATATTATTTGCGCGAACAAATGAAGGCCATTCAAAAAGAGCTCGGAGAAAAGGAAGGGAAAACGGGCGAAATAGAAGATTTGACTGAAAAAATCGAAAAATCGGGAATGCCGGAACATGTTTATAAAACGGCTATGAAAGAGCTCAGCCGATATGAAAAAATCCCTTCAACATCCGCTGAAAGTGCGGTGATCCGCAATTATTTAGACTGGCTCATTTCCTTGCCGTGGAACAAGGCAACAGAGGACAGACTGGATATAAAGCTGGCGGAAGTGATCTTAAATGAAGAGCATTACGGACTAGATAAAGTAAAGGAACGGGTGCTTGAATATTTAGCAGTGCAAAAATTAACAAATTCGCTTAAAGGCCCTATTTTATGTTTAGTGGGACCGCCTGGCGTTGGGAAAACATCTCTTGCCCGTTCTGTTGCAAAATCATTAAATAGAAAGTTCGTTCGAATTTCTCTTGGCGGCGTTCGGGATGAATCGGAAATAAGAGGCCATAGAAGAACATATGTCGGTGCGATGCCGGGTCGGATCATTCAAGGGATGAAAAAAGCGGGAACCATTAATCCGGTATTTTTGCTGGATGAAATCGATAAAATGTCCAGCGATTTTCGCGGTGATCCTTCAGCTGCTCTTCTTGAAGTGCTGGATCCGGAGCAAAACCATAATTTCAGCGATCATTATATTGAAGAGCCGTATGATTTATCAAAAGTCATGTTTATTGCGACAGCCAATAATTTAGCAACTATTCCAGGTCCGCTGCGCGACAGAATGGAAATTATCACAATTGCCGGTTATACCGAATTAGAAAAAGTTCATATCGCCAAAGATCATCTTCTTCCAAAACAATTAAAAGAGCATGGACTGAAAAAAGGTCACTTGCAAATAAGAGAAGAAGCAATTTTAAATATAATTCGTTATTATACGCGCGAAGCAGGGGTAAGAGGGTTAGAACGCCAAATCGCAGCAATATGTCGAAAAGCAGCGAAAACGATTGTAACAGGTGAAAGAAAAAGAATTGTTGTAACCGCTAAAACTCTTGAAGACTTTTTGGGCAAAAAATTGTTTCGATACGGTCAGGCAGAATTGCAGGATCAAATCGGTGTGGCGACCGGTCTCGCATATACGACGGTCGGCGGCGATACGCTGTCCATTGAAGTGTCCATCTCTCCGGGGAAAGGCAAGTTGATTTTAACCGGAAAGCTCGGAGATGTCATGAAGGAATCGGCTCAAGCCGCTTTCAGCTATATTCGATCTAGAACAAAAGAACTAAAGATAGATCCAGATTTCCACGAACAATATGATATCCATATTCATGTGCCTGAAGGAGCTGTTCCAAAAGATGGACCGTCTGCAGGCATTACGATGGCAACGGCGCTTATTTCAGCATTAACTGGAAGACCGGTTCGAAAAGAAGTCGGAATGACAGGTGAAATTACTTTAAGAGGCCGCGTTCTGCCGATAGGCGGTTTAAAAGAAAAAACATTAAGCGCCCATCGTGCCGGTTTAAAGAAAATTATTTTGCCGAAGGAAAATGAAAAGGATTTAGATGATATACCAGAAAGCGTGAGAAAAGAATTGACTTTTGTTCTTGTCTCACATATGGATGAAGTATTAAAACATGCATTGGCAGGAGAAAAAGAATGAAGGTAACAAAAGCAGAAATTGTCATAAGTGCGGTTAAATCTGATCAATATCCATCAACCGATTTTCCAGAAATCGCTCTGGCAGGAAGGTCTAACGTCGGGAAATCTTCGTTTATTAATAAAATGATCAATAGAAAAAATTTGGCGAGAACCTCTTCAAAGCCTGGGAAAACGCAAACGTTAAACTTTTATTTAATTAACGATCAATTTTATTTCGTTGATGTTCCCGGATATGGATTTGCCAAAGTGTCGAAAAGGGAGCGGGAAAAATGGGGGAAAATGATCGAAGCGTATTTGCTCAAAAGAGAACAGCTTAAAGCATGTATTCTTATCATAGACATCCGCCATGCACCTACATCTGATGATGTCATGATGTACGAATTTTTAAAATATCATGGAATTCCTGCTGTAATTGTCGCCACAAAGGCGGATAAAATTCCTAAAGGAAAATGGCAAAAACACTTAAAAGTAGTGAAAGAAACGCTAAAAATGGAAAAAAATGATCCGCTTATTCTTTTTTCAGCAGAAACTGGTTACGGAAAAGAGGATGCATGGTCAGCCATTTATCCATTCCTATCATAAAATGAAATTGCTTTAGGCTGGATACAGAAGGAAAAGCTCGAGAAGCTTAACCGCTTCGAGCTGTTTCCTTTTATTTTTTTCTGAAAAACAATAAATACAAACCTGCAATAACAAAAAGAATCGGCCAAAAGGCTTGCCAATTGGAAACGCTCTTTTGAATAAAAGATGTCAAAGCGGAAGGAAAATAGTAAAGGAAACTTCCGATCAAAAGAAGGATAAATCCTTGTGCAAACCCGCTTTTTGCTTGAGCAGACCGAATAATGAAAGCAAGGGCAATGATCCAGATCATTGCGGTTAAATCATCAGGCCAGAACGGGAATGATTTTCCCCATAAAAAATGGATGCCAAGGCCAAGCAGCAGAACGGCAGGAACGATTGCTTGGTCATCCTTTTCCGCTTTTGCCTGAACCATAAAGGCGATGCCAAACATGATAAAAAAGAAAGGCAAAGTGTTCATGTTCATATTGAAAAAGAGATCGAAATTTTTCAACAAGAAATAAAGCCCGATCTCCAGCATAATCATAGCAACAAACGTCCAACGCACTTAACGATCACCTCTGTTTTGATGACTTGATTCCGGCTCTCTTTTTTGATAATATTTTTAATGTAATAATTAATATAATTTATATCTGTTTCTTACTTTATCATCATATCATACAGTTTCATATACTGTTCACATTTTTTTGTCGATATTTTGTTATAATAAAGTCAGTATGTATTTGCTTTTGGGGGGTCGGAGATGCATATTTTAGCTGTTGGGTTAAATTATAAAACAGCCCCTGTTGAAATTCGCGAAAGGTTGAGTTTTAGCAGCAATGATTTAGCTTCTGCAATGAAACGGTTGAAGAATGAAAAAAGCATTTTGGAAAACGTGATCGTTTCCACCTGCAACCGGACAGAAATCTATGCAGTTGTTGATCAGCTTCATACAGGGCGTTATTATATAAAAGCATTTTTAGCTGAATGGTTCAATATGGACATTGAGGAGTTCGATTCGTATCTAAAATACTTTGAAAATGAACAGGCTGTTCAGCACTTGTTTCGGGTGGCATGCGGCCTGGATTCTATGATTTTAGGCGAAACGCAAATTTTAGGACAAGTCCGTTCAAGCTTTTTATTAGCTCAAGAACATAACACGATCGGAACGATTTTTAATCAACTGTTTAAACAGGCAGTAACATTGGCTAAAGAAGCCCATTCGGAAACGGAAATCGGTTCAAATGCTGTTTCCGTCAGCTATGCTGCCGTAGAATTGGCAAAAAAAATTTTCGGCGACCTATCCAGCAAGCATGTGCTTATTTTAGGCGCAGGAAAAATGGGAGAGCTTGCCGTACAAAATTTACATGGCAGCGGAGTCAAACAAATTACGGTTATGAACCGTACATTTGAAAAGGCGAATGAATTGGCGAAGCGTTTTTCCGGACAAGCAAAAATGATGTCTGAGCTTCAGTGTGCGCTTATTGAGGCAGATATTTTAATTAGTTCAACAGGTGCAAAGAGTTTTGTGATTTCGAAAGACATGATGTTAGATGTTGAAAAGTTAAGAAAAGGCCGCCCGTTTCTGATGGTGGATATTGCGGTTCCACGCGATTTAGATCCTGCATTGAGTGAAATAGACAGCATTTTTTTATATGATATTGATGATTTGGAAGGAATTGTCGAAGCGAATTTGCAGGAAAGAAAAGAAGCGGCTGAACAAATTGAAATCATGATCGAGCGAGAGGTCTTGGAGTTTTCGAAATGGCTGAATACATTAGGGGTTGTTCCGGTTATTGCTGCATTGAGGGAAAAAGCTCTTCTTATCCAATCGGAAACAATGAAAAGTATTGAACGGAAGCTGCCGAATTTGACAGAACGCGAAAGAAAAATATTAAATAAACATACGAAAAGCATTGTCAATCAAATGTTGAGAGATCCGATTTTAAAAGTGAAAGAGCTGGCTGCTCTTCCAAATGGCGAACAATCTTTGGAATTATTTAAAGAGATTTTTAATTTAGATTTAGATGAGGAATTAATAGAACAAACTCCTTCCGTTCAATTAAAAACGCATTCAAAAAATGTTTCACTTGAAATGTAAGTGAAAGGAAAAACTAATATATGTTTGATTGGAATATCATTAGATTAAACGAATTGATGATTGTTTTATATGCATTGAGCGTTT
The DNA here is from genome assembly GCF_038008865.1 of Aeribacillus sp. FSL K6-8394. NCBI lineage: Bacteria > Bacillati > Bacillota > Bacilli > Caryophanales > Bacillaceae > Aeribacillus > Aeribacillus sp. FSL K6-8394. The sequence continues at coordinate 1,733,069 of NZ_JBBPAA010000001.1, read as the reverse complement.
TCTTATATTTTATAGATTTTTTGCATCATAACCGGAAGGCAAACAAAATAGCCTTCTGGTTACTTTCTATTGTCTGGGTTTTACAATCCTTTTTTTTATTTTCGCAAATGGCGCAAACGGGCAGATTTCCGGTTTTAAACATAGCGGAAGGTCTTTATTTTTATGCATGGGTATTGGTCACTCTTTCCCTTGTGATCAACCGGCTGCTTCGAGTCGATTTTATTGTCTTCTTTACGAATGTCATTGGTTTTATCATTATGGCCATCCGGACGTTTGCTCCTTCAGAGGCAGTATCGACTGAAGTATCCAGCAGGTTAATTTCAGAACTGTTATTGATCCATATCACGATGGCGATACTATCATACGGAGCGTTTTCGCTTTCATTTGTTTTTTCCATTCTTTATTTGATACAGCACAACTTATTAAAAAAGAAAAAATGGGGGAAAAGGCTTCATCGCATTCAAGATTTGGCAAAACTGGATTATATGACATATGTTTTAAATATGATCGGTGTACCTATATTGCTATTAGCTCTCATTTTAGGAATGATATGGGCTTATTTAAAGGTGCCAAATTTGAACTGGTATGATGCAAAAGTGATCGGCTCATTTTCTGTTTTAGGCATATACAGTTTTTATTTGTATGCCAGAGTAGTAAAAGAGTGGCAATGGAAAAGAATTGCCTTTTTAAACGTTGCCTCATTTTTAGTGCTGTTAGTTAATTTCTTTTTATTTGGAAGCTTATCGAATTTCCATTAATGCATGTGCTCAGGAGGATGTTTATGCGAAAAATTATTGTCGGGTCAAGGCGAAGTCGGTTAGCAATCGCCCAAACAAATTGGGTGATCGAGAGATTAAAAGAGCTTGGAGCCCCATTTGAATTCGAAATAAAAGAAATTGTCACAAAAGGTGATAAAATAGTTGATGTCACTCTTTCAAAAGTAGGCGGGAAAGGCCTTTTTGTAAAAGAAATTGAGCAGGCTATGCTAAACGGTGATATTGATATGGCCGTGCACAGCATGAAGGATGTGCCGTCTGTCTTGCCGAATGGCTTGACGATCGGCTGCATTCCTAAACGAGAAGATTACCGCGATGTTTTGATTTCGAAGGATTGCCAAACTTTAAGAGATTTGAAAGCTGGCGCTGTTGTTGGAACGAGCAGCTTAAGAAGGAGCGCCCAAATTTTAGCCGTCCGCCCCGATGTAACCGTCCGTTGGATTCGCGGAAATATTGATACGCGTCTAAAGAAGCTGCGGGAAGGCAACGATTATGATGCAATCATTTTAGCAGCAGCAGGTCTTAAACGAATGGGCTGGAAAGACGAATTGGAAAAAGCGTACTTTTTACCGCCTGATATGTGCGTTCCTGCAGTCGGTCAGGGAGCTTTGGCGATAGAATGCCGAGAAGATGATCATGAACTGCTTGCAGCTTTAAGAAAACTAAATGACGAACGGACGGAGAAAGCCGTTTTGACAGAGCGGGCTTTTTTGCATGATATGGAAGGAAGCTGTCAAGTGCCTATTGCCGGTTTAGCTCAAGTTGATGAAAATGAAGAAATTGTGTTAACAGCACTTGTTGCATCTCCGAATGGAAAAACGGTATATAAAGAGACGAAAACTGGAAAAGATCCGAATTTACTTGGAAAGGATATGGCAGCACTTCTATCGTCTCAAGGCGCCAAAGAGCTGGTCGAACAAGTGAGAAAGGAGCTAAACCATGAATGAGTGCTGAAAAACCATTGAATGGTTTTAATGTGTTAGTGACGAGAGCGAACAGCCAGGCTGTCGAATTCTCAAAGAAAATTCAAGCGGCGGGAGGCTGTCCTATAGAAGTTCCGTTAATTGCAACGAGGAAAACAGAAACGGATTTCAATGCCCTCCCCGTTTTAAAACAGTTAACATCTAAAGACTGGATTGTTTTTACTAGTGCAAACGGCGTTCAATATTTTTCCGAACATGTAAAAGACTTGTCATTGGAATTAGAAGATCTGAAAAACGTCAACGTTGCTTGTGTCGGTATAAAGACAAAAAAAGCTGCGGAGAAAATAGGATGGAAGGTATCTTTATGTCCTGAAGAGTTTCGTGCCGAAAGCTTAGCGGAAGAATTAATCGATCATGTTCGGCAAGACAGCAAAATAGTAATTGCCCGCGGGAATTTGGCACGCACTTATTTACGTGAAGTATTAACAGAAAAAAAGATTTTTTTCTTTGATTTTGTTGTTTATGAAACAATACAATTGTTGGAAAATGAAAAAGAAGTGTTGCATTTGCTTGAAAATCAAACGATTGATTTTATTACGCTGACGAGTTCTTCCACAGCTTCTGCATTTATGCAAATTGTCAAAAGAAACGGGCTGGAAAACAGGGTTCGGGATATTGTGTTTGTTTGCATCGGACCGATAACAAGAGATAAATTGTTGTCTTATAAAATAAAGTGTACTTGCATTATGCCGGAAAAATATACAATTGATGGAATGCTGGAAAAAATGTGTACATACGCAGAAAAAAGGGAGGAATAGATCATGCTGAATTTTGCACGGCACAGACGATTGCGGCATACAGCTAATCTGCGGGCTATGGTCAGGGAAACCCGCCTTCATAAAGAAGATTTAATATATCCGATTTTTGTTGTCGAAGGAGAAAATCAAAAAAATCCAGTGCAATCGATGCCGGGAGTTTTTCAAGTTTCATTGGACCTGTTAAATGAAGAAATTGAAGAAGTTGTCAAGCTGGGAATTAAATCAGTTATTTTATTCGGCATTCCTCATGAAAAGGATGAAGTCGGTTCAGGAGCATACCATGATCATGGCATCGTGCAGCGGGCTATCGCTCAAATTAAACAGCAGCATTCTGATCTTGTCGTTATCGCAGATACTTGTCTATGCGAATATACTGATCACGGTCATTGCGGAGTTGTGGAAAACGGGCAAATTGTAAATGATGCTTCGTTAAAATTATTAGCCAAAACAGCTGTCAGTCAGGCAAAAGCCGGGGCGGATATAATTGCTCCATCCAATATGATGGACGGATTTGTCGCAGCCATTCGGGAAGCGCTTGATGAAGAAGGATTTGTTCATATTCCAATTATGTCATATGCGGTCAAATATGCCAGTGCTTTTTACGGACCGTTCCGGGAAGCAGCTGAAAGCACGCCGAAATTCGGTGATCGGAAGACGTACCAGATGGATCCGGCTAACAGGCTGGAGGCATTAAGGGAAGCAGAAGCAGATGTTGAACAAGGATGCGATTTTTTAATTGTGAAACCGGCGCTTTCTTATTTAGACATTGTCCGTGATGTTAAAAATCATTTTAACCTTCCTGTCGTTGCTTATAATGTAAGCGGCGAGTACTCAATGATTAAAGCGGCAGCTGAAAATGGATGGATTGATGAAAAAGGCACTGTCCTTGAAATGCTTACAAGCATGAAAAGAGCCGGCGCGGATTTAATGATTACGTACCATGCAAAAGATGTTGCCCGTTGGTTAGATGAACAGTCTGATTATTGAAAAGGGGGCTCATTTCATGAAATATGAACGTTCGAAAAAAGCATTTGAAAAAGCGAAGACGTTGATGCCCGGCGGGGTCAACAGCCCTGTGCGCGCGTTTAAATCCGTTCAAATGAATCCGATCTTTATTGAGCGCGGAAAAGGTTCTAAAGTGTATGACATTGATGGCAACGAATATATTGATTATGTTCTTTCATGGGGACCGTTAATTTTAGGACATGCCAATGACAGAGTTGTTGAAGCATTAAAGAAAATAGCGGAACAAGGAACGAGCTTTGGGGCGCCGACCTTGATTGAAAATAAGCTGGCGGAGCTCGTTGTGGAGAGGGTTCCTTCCGTTGAAATTGTGCGGATGGTGAACTCTGGTACGGAGGCGACAATGAGCGCATTGCGCCTTGCCCGCGGATATACGGGAAGAAATAAAATTTTAAAATTTGAAGGATGTTATCATGGCCATGGAGATTCGCTGCTCATTAAGGCTGGATCAGGAGTTGCCACATTAGGGCTTCCGGATAGTCCAGGGGTGCCGGAAGGAATTGCCCAGCATACGATTACTGTTCCATATAATGATTTAGAGAGCGTCCGCTTTGCTTTTGAAAAATTTGGCGAAGACATAGCTGCCGTGATCGTCGAGCCAGTAGCCGGAAATATGGGTGTTGTACCGCCTAAAGAAGGCTTTTTAGAAGGCTTGCGCGAGATCACCAAACAATACGAATCGCTTCTGATTTTTGACGAAGTGATGACCGGTTTTCGCGTTGACTATCATTGCGCTCAAGGATACTTTGGAGTGACCCCGGATTTGACATGTTTAGGAAAAGTCATTGGAGGAGGACTTCCAGTCGGAGCCTATGGCGGACGGGCGGACATCATGGAAAAAATCGCTCCTGTCGGTCCTATTTATCAAGCGGGGACACTTTCAGGAAATCCGCTTGCGATGACAGCCGGATATGAAACACTCATTCAGCTTACACCAGACACATATAAAGAATTTAAAAGAAAAGCGGATAAATTAGAGGAAGGATTGCGCAAAGCTGCTCAAAAATATGAAATCCCTCATACGATTAATAGAGCGGGATCAATGATCGGATTTTTCTTTACAAATGAAGATGTTGTCAATTACGAAAAAGCAAAAACATCAAACCTTGATTTTTTTGCAAAGTATTATCGTGTTATGGCGGATGAAGGCATTTACTTGCCTCCTTCCCAATTTGAAGGAATGTTTCTGTCAACAGAGCATTCGGATGAAGATATTGAAAAAACAATTGAAGCATGTGAAAAAGCTTTTTCGGTTTTGAGATAACGAGCTAAAAGGACTAGCTTCTGATTGAAGCTGGTCCTTTTATTTTTGTTTCCCGTGCATATTTTGTCATCCTCCTTCATACATCTTTAATGGCACGATAAATTAGATTGATTGGAGAAAGGAGGAAGTCCGCATGTCCATTGAAGAAACGTCCGTTTTACGATTTTCGGTAGAGGAATCGGTCTTGTTTCGCCATCATTTTCAACCTTCTGAACTATTGTCCATTTCACTGGAACCTGACATCTCAATTGAAGAACATGATGGATATGTAACGATAAAAGGTGCTCTAGAGCTTTCCGGAGAATACAAATTCGATGGAGAGGAGCAACAGAATGATAAACTTCTTCAAACCTCCTCCATCGCCCGTTATATACAAAATGTAGAAGCGAGAAATGACGGTGTAATGGAATTTAGACACGAGCTTCCGGTCGATATTACAATACCGAAAAAAAGAATTGCCAATTTAGAAGAGGTGTTTGTGGCGATTGAATCATTTGATTATGATTTTCCGGAAGCAAATGGTTTAAAGCTTATAGCTGATCTATCCATTTACGGAATTCGAGAAGAGCAGGCGGAAGAAACTGCTGTAAATGAAGTGGACGAGATCATAGATGCTGAAGCGGAAATCTCATCCGTTCGACAGTCTGATGAAAGGGAAGAAGATGAAACCGAATCAACGCTCAAAGAAAATCGTTTCAATGATGAACCAATCAACAAAGCGGAAAATATTGAAAAAGATAATGAACAGAAAAGTCTTGATGAATATTTCGAATTCGATACAGCCGAACGCGATCAAAATGAGCAAATCGAACATGATCGTGATGCTGTTCAAAAGGATGACAATGAAGAGACGGCAGACATTGTTTTTATGATGCCATTAAAGAGAGAAGAAGAAACGGAAACGGATTACGATACATTCACTGTTGAAGCGAAGAAAAATCAAGTCAGTTTGGAAGAGAAAGGCCGCATTGAAGAAGAAAAGCCAGTGATCAATAAAATTTCCAATTATGTCGAAAAAGACGATGAAGAAAAAGAATCTGTAAGGAAAAATGATAACACCTTATATTTAACAAAATTGTTTACGAAAAATGAAGAAGAAGAATTTTCTAAATTAAGAATGTACATTGTCCAGCAGGGAGACTCGCTCGAAAATATTTGCGAACGCTACAACATTACGCTCCAGCAGCTCAATCGAGTAAATCAATTTCACCATGATAAAGAGATTAGTGAAGGAGACATTTTATATATCCCGGTTCTTGAAACACAACAAACGTAATTTTTGCAAGCGGCTTGAGAGGGATCCAACCACCTCAAGCTTTTCTTTATTTTCTTTAAAGGCGTGTGGGAAGATGAGCGATGATCTGAAAACGGCCATGAGGATTTTGCAGCATTATCCAATCAAACCGATTTATTTAGAGAAAAAAACAAAAAATGTCTTGAAAATTCATTGTGAAAAAAGAACATATGCTTTAAAACGAACAACGATTAAAAAGCAAAGAAACATTCTAAAATTATATTCAATTTTTCACGACTTTCCATCTTTAGGAATCGTGCCGATTTATAGGACAACGAACGGAAATGTGTTTGTTAATGACTCAACACAATCGTTTTATTTAATGCCTTGGATGGAAGGTTCAATCGTTGATGAAAAAAATGCCTCAATCCTTTTTTACCACTTAGCGAAACTCCATAAAAAAACAAAACAGGAAATCAACATACCTCTAGTTCAGCTCGAAAATGTGTATCAACAGATTCAGAACAAGTGGAAGAGAAATTTCAACCTGCTGGAAGCATTTATGGAACAAATCGAAAAAAAATGGTATATGTCGCCTTTTGAATTGGCGGTCTTCAGTTATTATTTTGAAACGAGGCAAGCCATCTTATTTGCTGAAGCAAAGCTTGATGAGTGGTATAACGAAATAAAGCAATCCCCTCACATGCGAATTGCACTGAACAAAGTAAATGTCTCCTTATCTCATTTTCTGTTAGATCCAAAAGGGAAAATTTATTTTATTAATATGGAAGATGCAGCATTTGCTACTCCAATTTATGACCTTTTCTTAATGTTTATGAACCTCTCCGAAGCGGAACCAACCGTTAGTGATGAAAATGTGCAATATATATCAGATTACGAAAAAGTGCTTCCTTTAACAAAAACTGAGAGATTGCTGTTGGTAAGCTATTTATCCTATCCAGCTAAATTATTAAAGCTTGTCCGGCAATATCAAAAAAAGAAAAGCGAAAAGGGAGAATTAGAATATTGCAAACAGCTGTTAAGAGCATACTGGCAAATGAAAAATACCAGGTACATTGCTTTAAAATGGAATGAAAAACTAGAAAACGATTCATTGGCATCAGAATGAATGGGGGATCTGGCAGCTTTAGCCCCGTTCCATATACAACGCGGCTGCTAGAAATAGTAAAATGGCTAATAAAATAATATCAAACATAGTTGGTAAAAGAATTGTTCGAATTCCCTGAAAAATCGTTAAAGGAATGATGAACTGTTCAAGAGCAGATCGGAATTGTTTAATAAACGATTGAATATAGTATGGTTTTATTTTTTTTCTCATGCTGATCACCTTCAACTTTGTTAATTTATATTATGAAATAAAGAACATTTTGTGATTTTTGTTTAAAGGCTAAGGAAGATGGGGAAAATATTGACGAAAAAAACAATTTTTTAGTACTATTAAATATAGAAATTTATATAGTTTGTGAAAATGTGTTGAAGGGGAGTAGTACAACGAACGACTCCTTCCAGAGAGGGAAATCGCAGGCTGGAAGATTTCCTAGGAGATCCCGTTGGAAAGTCGCCCTGGAGCAGCTTCCTTGAAAGCTTTTTAGTAAAGGGAGCCGGCATTAGCCGTTACCTGAAAGAAGTGCACAGACGTATCTGTGAAAAAAGGTGGTACCGCGAAAACATCTCCTTTCGTCCTTTTAGGATGGAAGGAGTTTTTATATTTTAGAATGAAAATAAGGAGGTTTTCATAAATATGTCGAATTCAGAAATCACTCTTTCCCCAAAATACGATCCGAAAACGGTTGAAGAGGATCGGTATGCATTTTGGCTCGAGGGGAAATTTTTTGAAGCAAAAGATGATGAGGGGAAAACTCCTTTCACGATCGTTATTCCTCCGCCAAACGTCACCGGTAAGCTTCACCTTGGACATGCATGGGATACAACTCTTCAAGATATTATTACCCGAATGAAGCGAATGCAAGGGTACGATGTTTTGTGGCTGCCAGGGATGGATCATGCGGGAATCGCCACACAAGCCAAGGTGGAAGCAAAGCTGCGAGAAGAAGGGAAAAGTCGGTATGATCTCGGGCGGGAAAAATTTGTAGAAGAAACATGGAAATGGAAGGAAGAATATGCAGACCATATTCGCAAACAATGGGCAAAATTAGGCCTAGGTCTTGACTACACAAGAGAGAGGTTCACCCTTGATGAAGGTCTTTCAAAAGCTGTAAGAGAGGTTTTTGTATCGCTTTATAAAAAAGGTCTTATTTACCGAGGAGAGTACATTATTAACTGGGATCCGGTGACAAAAACAGCCCTTTCCGATATCGAAGTCATTTATAAAGAAGTGAAAGGGGCACTTTATCATTTAAAATATCCGCTGGCTGATGGATCCGGATATATTGAAGTCGCGACCACTCGCCCGGAAACGATGCTTGGGGATACAGCAGTGGCAGTTCATCCTGATGATGATAGGTATAAGCATTTAATCGGAAAAACAGTGAAGCTGCCAATAACAGGACGGGAAATTCCGATCGTCGCAGATGAATATGTCGATATGGAATTCGGTTCAGGAGCAGTAAAAATAACTCCTGCACACGATCCGAACGACTTTGAAATCGGAAACCGCCACAATTTAGAAAGAATATTAGTCATGAATGAAGACGGGACAATGAATGAAAAAGCTGGAAAATATGAAGGAATGGACCGCTTTGAATGCCGGAAGCAGTTGGTGAAAGACCTGCAGGAGGAAGGAATTTTATTTAAAATTGAAGAGCATATCCATTCCGTAGGCCATAGTGAACGAAGCGGAGCAGTTATCGAGCCGTATTTATCAACTCAATGGTTTGTGAAAATGAAGCCTTTGGCCGAAGCTGCTTTGAACCTTCAGAAAACAGAAGGGAAAGTTCATTTTATTCCTGAACGATTTGAAAAAACGTATTTGCATTGGCTGGAAAACATTCGCGACTGGTGTATTTCCCGTCAGTTATGGTGGGGACATCGCATTCCAGCTTGGTATCATAAGGAAACAGGCGAAGTTTATGTTGATCATGAGCCGCCTAAAGATATTGAAAATTGGGAGCAGGATCCAGATGTGTTAGATACATGGTTCAGCTCTGCTTTATGGCCGTTTTCAACAATGGGCTGGCCTGATAAAGAGGCAAAAGATTATAAACGCTATTATCCGACAGATGTCCTTGTTACCGGGTATGACATTATTTTCTTTTGGGTTTCGCGGATGATTTTCCAAGGATTGGAGTTTACTGGGAAAAGACCGTTTAAAGATGTTTTGATTCATGGACTTGTGCGCGATTCAGAAGGAAGAAAAATGAGCAAATCATTAGGCAATGGCGTCGATCCGATGGATGTTATTGACAAATACGGTGCGGACTCTTTGCGCTACTTTTTAGCTACCGGCTCAAGCCCAGGACAGGATTTAAGATTCAGCTTTGAAAAAGTAGAAGCCGTGTGGAATTTTGCCAATAAAATATGGAACGCCTCCCGCTTTGTACTGATGAATTTGAACGGTTTAACATATGAAGAAATTGATTTAAACGGAAAAAAATCAGTGGTAGATAAATGGATTCTCACACGGTTAAATGAAACGATTGAGCTTGTCACAAGACTTGCGGAAAAATATGAATTTGGCGAAGCCGGTCGGGTGCTGTACAATTTTATTTGGGATGATTTTTGCGACTGGTATATTGAAATGGCAAAAATTCCGCTGTACGGAAATGATGAGGAAGCGAAAAAGACAACTCGTTCCATTTTGGCATATGTGTTAGATCAAACATTGCGACTCCTTCATCCTTTTATGCCGTTTATAACAGAAGAAATTTGGCAGCACCTTCCTCATCAGGGAGAATCGATTACAATTGCTTCATGGCCGGTTGTACGTCGGGAGCTTTCTGATGAAAAAGCTGCAAACGAAATGAAGCTTCTAGTTGATGTGATTCGCTCAGTCCGTAATATTCGCGCTGAAGTGAACACGCCGATGAAGAAGCAGGTGGATATGATCATTCATGCTCATAGTGAAGAAGTTAAAAACCAGTTGGAGAAAAACCGCAGCTATTTAGAGAGATTTTGCAATCCTAGCTCATTAACAATTGATACAAACATTGAAGCTCCTGACAAGGCTATGACAGCTGTTGTGAGCGGGGCAGAAGTATTTCTTCCTCTTGAAGGACTCATTAATGTGGAAGAAGAAATCAAACGGCTTGAAAAAGAATTAGAGAAATGGAATAAAGAAGTCGAGCGCGTTCAGAAAAAGCTTGCCAATGAAGGATTTATTAAAAAAGCACCGAAAGAAGTCGTAGAAGAAGAGCGGGCAAAAGAAAAGGACTATTTAGAAAAACAGCAGGCGGTGTTAAAACGCCTTCAGGAGCTGAAAGGCTAAAACAAATCCGGGTATGCCCCGGATTTTCTTCCATCAAAACGTTTATGATACATCCGGCCATTCAAATTCATTGAAAATGTTCGAGAGTTCAAGGAGGGGAATTTATATGTTTCAAACATATGAAGAAGCACTCAAGTGGATACATTCCCGCCTAACCTTTGGAATAAAGCCTGGTCTCCAGCGAATGGAATGGATGATGGAAAAGCTTGATCATCCGGAAAGAAGATGCCGCTTCATTCATGTAGCCGGAACAAACGGGAAAGGATCAACGATTGCTTTTATGCAAGAGGTGTTAAAAGCCGCTGAATATAAAGTAGGTGCTTTCACCTCGCCTTATTTGGAATCATTCAATGAACGAATTACGATAGATGGCAATCCCATTTCTGAAGAGGAAATATTGCAGCTATCCAATGTGATCAAACCGGTTGTTGACGAGCTTGAGAAAACGGAGCTTGGAGCACCGACAGAGTTTGAAGTCATTACTGCGATGATGTTTTATTATTTTGGTAAAATCAACGTGCCGGATGTTGTTTTATTAGAAACAGGACTCGGGGGAAAATGGGATTCTACGAATATTGCGAATCCTATTCTTTCAGTGATTACAATGATTGGACATGATCATTTAAACATCCTTGGCTCAACGATAGAAGAGATTGCAGAGCAAAAGGCAGGCATTATTAAAAACGGAGTTCCTGTCATTACAGCTGTGGAACAAAAGGAAGCCCTTGATGTCATTGAGCGTGTTGCAAAAGAAAAAAAAGCAAAGCATTATTGGCTCACTAGGGATTTTCACGCAGGAGATTTTGATGAATTTTTTGTACAAACCCCCTTTAAACGATATAACAGCCTTTCATTACAGATGAAAGGAAACCATCAAGCGATCAATGCTGCACTGAGTGTCATGACGCTTGATTATTTAAGAGTTTATTATTCGTTTATTATTGAGGAGGAGCATATACAGGAAGGATTGAAGCGCACTTTTTGGAAAGGGCGGTTTGAAGAAGTAAAGGAAAAACCGAGAGTCATTTTGGACGGAGCACATAATCCGGAAGGAATGGCAGCGTTGAAAGAAACTGTACAAAAGTTTTACCCTGATAAGAAAATCATCATGTTATTTTCTTGTGTGAAGGACAAGCAATATAAAGAAATGATCGAGCAGGCTGCACAAATAGCAAATCGAATCATTTTTACAACCTTTCATTTCCCGAAAGCAGCTGATGCGAAAGAATTATACGAGGCTTGCGACATGAAGGATAAAGAGTATGAAGACAATTGGGAGCTTGCCTATGAAAAGATTATCAACACAATGGATGACGAAACGGTTCTCATTATTACAGGTTCCCTTTATTTTATCGGTGAAGTGAGAAAACATATAAAACATAGCTCATGAGTACGAGGATGTCGAAAAATAACGACAACAATTATGAACGAGGCGACAAATGTCTCGTTCTTTTTTATTTTACATATGTTAGCATAAAAAAAAGTTTGTCCAGCATAAAAAGGGCGGTGATCATTTTGGACAAGCCATCATCGAAAATAACCATTAAAATCAACGGTCAGGAAAACAATTTTTCCAACGATACGGATGTTTCTGCTGAACCAAGTGAAACTGGCAAACAATTAAAAGTATCCAGCTGGGAGGAGAAGGTGAAGGCTGAAAAAGAAATGGCAGCATCAGAGGATAAGAACGAAGAGGAGACATCTTTTCCTTGGATTTTGCCGGATGATGAGGAGGATAAGAAAGAAAACCCGAAAATAGCCTTCTCAAAGAACAATAGCAGAACGCTGCCTCCTAAAATAAAAAACTATGTGATATCGATCATATTTGCTGTTATTCTTGGACTGAGTTTTGGTGTTTTAGCCCTGCAATTTATTTCAAACGATTCAATGCCTGTATCATCTGAATTGAGGGATGTGTCAAAGTCTCCTCAAAGACAGAATGTTAGCAATGCTTCAGCGCCAAGCGGTGCGGAAAACATCGTTTTTGAAGTTTATATGGTACAAGCCGGAAAATTTACAAAAAAAGAAGGAGCGGAAACCGTCAGCGGGCAGATAAAGGCTAAAGGATTGCCTTCTGTTATCGTTCCACAAGGCGGCGATCATTACGTATTCGTTGGGGCAGCGTTGGATAAAAAGACAGCAGAAGAGTTGAAAAACATGGCTGAATCACATCAAATTGAAACGTTTGTGAAAAAGATGAAATGGGAAGGAAAGGTGGAAAACGAAAAAACTAAAACGGTCGTTGAGGAGATGCTGAAGCTGTCTTCGTCTTTTGTGAATGGAACCGCCCCGGAACAAGAGAAAGTAGAGTCATTATTAAATGAGGCTGGTCAAATAAAAGACGATTCAATTTTGGCAGCAGTAAAAAAACTGCAAACAGAAAAATCGGCAAATGAACAGCTATGGAGTCTGCAGCAGTCGCTGCTAGATTTTTTTGAAAAACTTTCTTGATAACGGGAAAGCGTTTGCTCGAGCATACGTTTTCTTTTTTTATTTTCACAAGCAGTTTTCCTTAGATAATGTAGTTTTTTCTGTAAATTGAATAAATGTTTTTATTAATGGCGATTAGATAATTCTTTTTTGAAAAATTGTTTGCAAAAGCCTTTTTTGATAACATACGGATAGTATTGGTTGAAAGGATGAAATAAAAATGGAACGCCTCATACTTGCATCAAGCTCTCCGCGAAGAAAAGAACTCCTCAAGCTGTTAGGAATACCATTTGCTGTGATTGAAAGCAATTTGGAAGAGAGGCTGGACGAAGAAGCTGAACCCGAAAAAGCCATTCAAAAACTTGCCTTTCAAAAAGCCTTTCATGTAGCCGAAAGGTATAAAGATGCATATGTCATCGGAGCAGATACGGCGGTGATCCTCGAAAATCGAATACTAGGAAAGCCGAAAGACCGCCGTGACGCCTATTACATGTTAAAATCACTTTCTGGGAAAACACATACTGTTTTAACAGCAGTTTCGATTATTCATGGTGAAAAGCATACGACATTTTCTGCATCAACAAAAGTTACTTTTTGGCCGCTTTCAGACGATGAAATCCTGGAATACATTGAGACAAACGAACCGATGGACAAGGCGGGTGCTTATGGAATTCAACATTTCGGCTCATTGCTAGTGAAAAAAATTGATGGCGATTATTTTACAGTTGTCGGTCTTCCTGTTTCAAGACTGTACAGAGAATTAAAAAATTTTGGATTTCACTGGTAACAAACAAGGGGGAAAGATATGCTCGCTATTCGAGATTTTCCAGAAGAAGAAAGACCAAGGGAACGATTGATACACAACGGACCAAAAGGCCTTTCCAACCATGAGCTGCTGGCAATTTTATTGAGAACAGGGACAAAGGGAGAATCAGTGCTTGAACTGGCGAATAAGCTTTTAAAAACTTTCGGGGGTCTTAGAATGTTAAAAGAGGCGTCAGTTCAGGAAATTATGGGCATACCCGGCATTGGAAAAGCAAAAGCGGTGCAAATTATAGCAGCATTAGAATTGGGAAAAAGAATTCATCAGCTCGCATACGAAGATCGGTATGTCATTCGTTCTCCACAAGATGCCTCCAATTATGTCATGGAAGAAATGCGCTTTTTAAAACAAGAGCATTTCGTAGGTTTATATTTAAACACAAAAAACCAAGTGCTGCATAAGCAAACGATTTTCATCGGCAGTTTAAATACATCAATTGTTCACCCAAGAGAAGTCTTCAAGGAGGCATTGAAATGTTCAGCTGCATCTTTTATTTGTATCCATAATCATCCATCAGGAGATCCCTCCCCGAGCAAAGAGGATATCGAAGTCACGAGGCGCTTGTCCGAATGCGGAAAGTTGATCGGGATTGAACTTTTAGATCATATCATAATCGGAGAGCGTAAATACGTCAGTTTAAAAGAAAAGGGATATTTATAACGCTTTTTAAAAGGTTTTATGTCAATTGTTGGGGTGCACTGGATATGAAGTGCACCTCTTTTTATGATGTGTGAAGATTAGATCTATGAAATTATTGATAAATGACTTCCAATTTTTTAAGCTTAAAAATGACATTCGCAGTTTTATGAATTTTTATCTTTGAATATCTATTGCTGATGGAGAATGGCTTGATATATAATCAATAGCATCCCTTTACTTTATTGGAAAACTTCCATATATAAGGTTCTATTTTATATTACTCATATGATGCTCCTGTCTTTTATAATAAATTGTAAGGAAGCATGTTTTCATTTAAGATTACAGACTTCTGAATTAAGATCCTCGTCGCACTGCTGCCTATGTGATTGTGCACTTGAATTTGTAGTGATGTTCTTTTTTTGGCAACCACATCAGATCAGCTAACTTATTATTGAAAAACAATTCATTTTACTCTAGTCATTCTACCTCAGTTTCAGCAACAAAGTTTTATGAAAACCACTTATATGTATAATCATTACATTTCACCCAAAATTTTGTCATTGCGAAAAAGGAGTTATTTTTACACACTTTATATGGTTAAAAAACTTATTTTCCCGAGTTATAAATGGGTGAAAAAGTATGCCTTCATTTAAAATCAATCCTAACACGTATTACAGTTAATAGCTTTGGATTCTGAACTGCTAGCGCTTTTTCGGACAGATTTTTGCGCTTCTAGATACGTAATGCGAGCAACCACCGTTTTGCTGAATTTGCAGGGGGACTGATGGGAGACAGCACAACGGTATATAACATACTGACCAGCCTCGCAAAGACACGATAAAAAGCTGCTTGAAGCAGGGCAGTAACGTTATTACAACGCGTAAGTGCATGATAGAAGGAATTTCAAAAAACATTTGCACGGCCTCGCGAGCTCCAAATGATGTCCGCATTTACAAAGGGTTTGCGACTTAAGAAGAGCCAAAGTTGGAGAAAAATCTCATATTTTAGTGATTTTCAATAATAGATGAACTTGAAACTTCGGCAGAATTGTTATGTAATACTTTATTGGAGTCATTTGAATTGAAACACAATCAACTGAAAAAACCATTATTTTTTATGACATTCTAAACCATTGCTAATAAAGAGTGCAAAGGGGGGATTTGTAAACATAAAATAATATTTTTTGTATGGACTTGTAATATTTTTAAGTTATTATTCTCAATCACTAGCGTCGCATTAAAATAATTTAACACCTTCAAATAAACCGAATTTTCTGAAACATAATCTAAACACAAAAAAATCCTTTATAATGGTTGGGTGGTAGTAAACCATCCAAATCCAATACAAAGGACAAAAGCATGGATAAGTTTACACGAAAAACATCATTTGAACAATGGTTTTCACCGATTAATCGTCCATTATTTGACGACCTAGTGAAAACACATCAATTAAATCACTATACCAAGAAGCTTTATATGGCTTCATTTATGAAACTGCTTTTGTATGCAGGGCTCCATGAAACCGAGAGTTTACGGGCGCTGAGTGACGCTGTCTTTTTAGAAGAATTACAACGAGCAACGGGATTGGAATCGATTAGTTTTTCACAGTTAGGGAGACGAATCAACGCCATTCCAACGGTTTTCTTTCAATCGATTTTTCTTAATTTAGTGGCTCAAATTCATGAGAAAACACATTTTCAAAAGCGAAGAAAGCTGACAACGCCACTAAAAATCATTGATTCGAGTACATTACCGCTTAATTTGACCAATCATAAGTGGGCAGAGTTTCGAAAAACAAAATCAGGAGTAAAGCTTCACTTACGACTTGTTTTTATGGAAAAAGGACTCTCCTATCCAGATCAAGCCGTACTCACGAATGCCAACGAACATGATCGTGGTCAACTAGAAGTATTCGTGGATGACAAAGAATGCCTGTACGTGTTTGATCGTGGTTACTTAGATTATGAACGTTTTGATCGTATGACAGATGATGGCTATTTCTTTGTTTCACGATTACGGAAAAACGCTGTAGTTCGTGTATTGGAGACCTTTTCTCTGCCGGAAAATTCATCTGTTTTGTCTGATGAAATGGTGGTCATTGGCACCACACAAAATCGTTCTGAGAATGCGTTCCGTTTACTGAAATTGGTTGATACAAAAGGAAACACACTGCATTTACTCACAAATCGTTTCGACATAAGTGCAGATGAAATAGCAGAAATCTATAAATCGCGCTGGGCGATTGAATTGTTTTTCAAATGGATGAAACAACATTTAAACATTAAAAAGTTCTATGGTCACAGTGAACAAGCTGTACACAACCAAGTGTACGTAGCCATGATAGTGTACTGTCTGAATGTTTTAGCTCAGTTGAACACAAATAGCGAACGCAGTTACTTACAAATTAGTCGCTATTTGAAGGCTTCTTTGTGGAAATCCGCTCACATTTGGTTACGAAAAATCGAAGGAAACGGCGTCCCATAAAGGTTTGCCAGTCGTTGTTGCACAAGTCATAGGTTATAGTAAAAAAATGGATGTTTACTACCCTCGCTTAGGTGTTTTCGTTTTTTCTCTAAAGTCCAGAAAAAAATAAAACTGAAAATTCAGACATCATTTATGCGACGGTAGTGATTCTCAATGGATAAATTAAATCAAGGCTTTCATACGGGCGGTATTTGCTGTGACATCTATTTTTCATCCTCTATTCTCCACTAGGAAAATTTTTTAGTAAAAATTTTTGAGATATCCAACACAATGATCAGCTTTTCATCAAGTTTCATGAAAAATACCTCGCAAATTTTTATTTTACGCAGGGTATTGATAGCACTTTTTTTTTTGAAAAATTACGTTATAATATAATTTATGGGTTTTTTCAATAATGATTAGACATTTACATGAATATAAAAACGTATTTATTTTGGAAGAAAGGGAGATACATCAGCTATGTTTGGAATTGGTACGAGAGACCTTGGAATAGATTTAGGGACAGCCAATACGTTAGTGTTTGTGAAAGGAAAAGGTATTGTAGTGCGTGAACCATCTGTTGTTGCTTTGCAAACTGATACAAAGCAAATTGTTGCAGTTGGTAATGATGCAAAAAATATGATCGGGCGTACGCCTGGAAATGTTGTAGCACTTCGACCAATGAAAGACGGAGTGATTGCTGATTATGAAACGACTGCTACGATGATGAAATACTACATAAAACAGGCAACAAAAAATGCAGGTATTTTTTCGCGAAAACCTTATGTGATGGTTTGTGTTCCTTCGGGAATAACTGCGGTTGAAGAACGTGCGGTCATTGATGCAACGAGACAAGCAGGCGCTAGAGATGCGTATACGATCGAAGAACCATTTGCGGCTGCTATTGGAGCCAACCTTCCAGTTTGGGAACCGACCGGAAGCATGGTTGTAGACATCGGCGGGGGAACAACGGAAGTTGCCATCATTTCTCTCGGCGGAATTGTGACAAGCCAATCTATCCGTGTTGCCGGTGATGAAATGGATGAAGCCATCATTAACTATATCCGTAAAACCTACAACTTAATGATTGGTGATCGGACAGCGGAAGCGGTGAAGCTTGAAATCGGTTCTGCAAGCGCTCCGGAAGGTGTTGAAAACATGGAAATTCGCGGAAGAGATTTGTTAACAGGCCTTCCGAAAACGATTGAAATTACTGCGACAGAAATTTCAGAGGCATTACGCGATACTGTCTATGCGATCGTAGATGCTGTAAAAATTACTTTGGAAAAAACTCCGCCTGAACTTGCGGCGGATATTATGGATCGAGGAATTGTTTTAACTGGTGGGGGCGCCCTTCTTCGCAATTTAGACAAAGTTATAAGCGACGAAACGAAAATGCCTGTAATCATTGCGGAAAATCCTCTTGATTGTGTAGCGGTCGGAACAGGAAAAGCTCTTGAACATATCCACCTATTCAAAAATCGTACAAAAGACCACAGATAAGTTAGAGGTGTAAATCATGCCACAATTTTTTCTAAATAAACGATTAATTGTGCTCCTTGTCGGGATCATTATTTTGGTGGCATTGATTGGTTTTTCCCTAAAGGAAGACCGCAATCTTTCGTGGCAGGAGAAGTTTATTCAAGATTCGGTTGGACTAGTCCAGAAGGTATTTCATCAGCCCGCACAATATATTGCGGGCTTCTTTGAGAATTTGAATCATTTAAAAAATACATACGAAGAAAACGAGCTGCTTCGCAAACAACTGAATAATTATATTCAATTGGAGGAAAAGCTGCAGGAATTAGAACAGGAAAACAAACAATTAAAAGAAGAATTAAAATTATCTGCTGATAACGATATAAGAAAATATAAGTCGATCCAAGGGACAGTCATCGCAAGAAATCCTGATCGTTGGCATGATTATATCAAAATTGATAAAGGCGAACAGCACGGAATCAAAAAAGACATGGCGGTTATAACGGCAAAAGGATTGATCGGGAAAGTGAAAAATACTTCTGAATTTACGTCCACCGTTCAGCTTTTAAGTGCTTCCGATAGAAAAAACCGGATTTCAGCAATGGTTCATACGAATAACGGAAAGGTATTCGGCCTCATTGTCGGCTACAGTGAGCAGGAAAATGCTCTTGAAATGAACATCATTGAATCAAATGCCCAAATAAAAGAAAATCAAATTGTAGCGACTTCTGGCCTTGGCGGAGTGTTTCCTGAAGGTTTAGTGATCGGAAAAGTAAAAAAAGTCGAACTTGATTCGTACGGATTAACAAAGATAGCTTATATAACCCCATCAGCTGACTTTTATGATATAGATCGTGTCATGATCATCGAGCGGGTTCTTCCAACAGTTGATATCAATCAATTGGAAGAGGAGGAAGACTCTTGAGAACATTTTTCCTCCCCGTAATGGTTATGTTTATTTTCGTATTGGAAAGCATCATCGTTGATCTTGTTCCGATCCCTTTTCTTTCAGATCATCAAGTGGCAGTTCCCCATCTTTTACTATTGATGATTGTCATCTTGGCGGCGTACGGCTCTCGGAAAATTGCCGTCATTTATGGAATTGTTTTCGGTTTATTGTTCGATGTTGTTTACACGCAAGTTATCGGCATATATGCTTTCGCATTTCCGACCTTGGCATATTTAGTGATGCAAGCTTTGCGGGTGCTCAATCCCAATATTTTTGTTTTAATTTTTTTAACTGAGCTTTCCGTTGCATTGCTTGAATTTTTTACATACGGTATTTATTTACTAATCGGGATGACAGCTGTTCCTCTGCAATTGTTTACAATTGATCGCCTGCTACCGACACTTGCTCTGAATTTTGTATTAGCTTGTGTGTTAATCTATCCTTTAAAGAAATTCGTTTTGGGCTTGAAAATAGGTGAACACAACGATTAAGTTTTAAAGTTTGATAGAGGAGTTTTTGTTATTGCTGTCGAAATAGATTTTTGTTGGGGTGAACTTCGTGAAAGCTCAAAGACCATATTATGTAACGATTAAAGGCACAAAGGATGGATTGACATTATATTTAGATGATTCCTGTTCGTTTCACGATATTGTGAATGAACTGGATTCGATGCTCTCCAAAAGGCAGTATGTTCAGGAAAATGAACCGATGATCAGGGTGACGATAAAGGCTGGAAATCGTTTTTTGACGGAGGAACAAGAAGAGAAAATAAAAGACGTAATAAGAAAAAAAAGAAATTTAATTGTCGATGCAATTGATTCAAATGTCATCTCAAAGGAAGAGGCGTTGAAGTGGAAAGAGGAAGCAGATGTTATCTCAGTTGCTAAAGTCGTCCGTTCTGGGCAAGTGTTGAAAATTAGAGGGGATTTGTTGCTGATAGGAGATGTCAATCCTGGCGGGACAGTCATGGCAACGGGCAATATTTTTGTCATGGGGGCTTTAAAAGGCATAGCTCATGCTGGTTTTGAAGGGAATCGAAATGCAGTGATTGCCGCCTCCTTGATGAAGCCGACACAGCTGAGGATCTCCGATATTTTAAGTAGGCCACCCGATCAGAAGGAGCCATCATTTCGAAATGATATGGAATGCGCATATATTGATGAAAATGGGACAATCATTATTGAACGGATTCAACAATTAGCTCATCTGAGACCCAATTTAACTAGGCTTGAAGGGGGAATAATGAATGGGTGAGGCAATTGTGGTCACTTCTGGCAAGGGCGGGGTCGGCAAAACAACAACTTCTGCAAATGTTGGTACAGCCCTTGCCATTATGGGAAAGAAAGTTTGTCTAGTTGATACAGATATCGGCTTGCGGAACCTCGATGTTGTCATGGGATTGGAAAACAGGATTATTTATGATTTAGTTGATGTTGTCCAAGAACGATGCAAAATTCATCAAGCTCTCGTAAAAGATAAACGCTTTAATGATTTTCTTTATTTGCTGCCTGCAGCGCAAACTAGCGATAAAACTGCCGTAACACCTGAGCAGATGAAAAAATTAATTGATCAGCTAAAACAAGATTTTGATTATATTATTATCGACTGTCCTGCCGGGATTGAACAAGGATATAAAAATGCCGTATCCGGTGCGGATCAAGCGATTGTCGTGACAACACCAGAAGTTTCCGCTGTGAGAGATGCGGATCGAATTATCGGTTTGCTGGAGAAGGAAGATATTGAGCCGCCACGATTAATTATTAATCGGATCCGAAATCATTTAATGAAAAACGGTGATATGCTGGATGTCGATGAAATTGTCAGCCATCTTTCTATTGATTTGTTGGGGATTGTAATTGATGATGATGAGGTAATAAAAGCGTCTAATAATGGTGAACCGATTGTAATGAACCCTGACAATCGTGCTTCCATTGCCTACCGCAATATTGCGAGAAGAATTTTAGGTGAAGCGGTTCCGCTTCAATCATTAGATGAGCCTGAAAAAGGTGTTATCGCAAAAATCAAAAAATTTTTTGGAGTACGTGCTTAATCCTAATCAATTTAAAAATCACACTTCCTTGAATAAGGCATTAGCTTTTTTCTTTGCACACATTAGAATCACTGCCATCACACTGATATATCTCCCACCTGCTGATCGGTTTTTTCTTCTATCTCTTGAGGTGGGAGATTTTTTGAAGGCTGTACAAAATATTTCCTCTTGAATCTTTTCCCTTTCAATATGATTCAATAATCGTCAATTTTTCTTCTGCGTTTGTCCGCTGTTTTGGTTCTGGGATTGAGGCAGGATAGCCAATATGTAGAAGGCCGACAATTTTTTCTCCTGGTTCTACTCCAACTTTTTGTCGGAAAGATGGTGAATAAATATAAGCACCTGTTTTCCATATAACGCCAATACCTTTTTCCCATGCAGCTAGTTGAAAATTTTGGATTAATGCACTTGTCGCTTTTAAATCCTCCTCCCACTGCTTTTGACGCGGATCCTCTTTCATGATTACTAATAAATGTGCTGGAATCGGCAGCAGCTTTTCTCGTAATCGATCGATATTTTTTCCATTGTTCGTTTCTTGTGCAATAGCAGCAACTAATTTTTCTTTTCCTTCATTCATAAACAGCACGAACCGCCATGGCTCTCTTAATCCATGATTAGGAGCCCAAACAGCCGTATTTAATAATTCACATATTACTTCTTTAGGGATTGGATCTTTCTTAAATTCTTTAATCGATCGACGCTCTTTAATTATATTGGCTACTTTGTATGTTTCCATTGGTATTTCTGATGCCTCCTTAATAATAATGATTTTCAATTAGAATTATTTCAAAATTGAGGCGATATGTAAATGTTTATTTCTACAGTCGTAATCGTTTACAAAGGGAAGGAGATAGGTGCGAGAAATCATTTCAAACAGCTGGTACAAGAGCAATGAAAACGATCGACCTAAAAATACAGAATATTCAATTAATAAAATATGAATTCTTTACATAAGAACTATAAATGAGAAAGTTTCGCATGGATGAACAATTGCTAAAACTAGATATAACAGGATGATGCGAAAATATGTTCATCCAGCAATTGATTCATGCACATTTATATTCCCTAATGAGAAAGATCATTCATAAGAAATATTAGATGACTCATTTCTACGTTCAAATCTCAGATGGAAGGTGACAGTGATGGAACATGGCAAATCCACAAAAAAGTGGCCGGCCGTTGGTCCGGGGTTAATTGTCGCAGCAACGGGCGTCGGAGCCGGTGATCTAGTTGCTGCCTTAGTTGCCGGTACAAATTTTGGACTTGTCTTTTTATGGGCAATCATGATCGGGGCTATTTTAAAATTTGCCTTAAATGAGGGTGTTGGCCGATATCATTTGCTGACTGGAAAAACTATTTTAGAAGGCTGGCATTCTATGGGATTATGGGCAACAAGCTATTTTGGCGTTTATTCGGTTATTTGGGGATTTGTTTATGGAGCGGCTGCGACTTCATCTTGTGCATTGGCTCTGTCTGCATTATTTCCTGTCTTGCCTTTATGGGTATGGGCGGTTATAAGCGGTTTGTTAGGTTTTTTATTAACATGGATGGGGCAATATAAGCTATTTGAAAAAGTTATGAATCTTTTAATTCTACTTATGTTTATTTCGGTTGTCGGCTCAGCTGTTATTGTTCTGCCGGAACTTTCTGATATCATGGACACTGCTGTTCCGGCGTTGCCGAAAGGGTCACTGCTTTACGCACTCGGATTAATTGGGGGAGTTGGCGGATCCATTACCATGGCGTCTTATGGCTATTGACTGCAGGAAAACAATTGGAAGGATCGATCCTACCTCCGCTACGTTAGATTTGACTCCATGATTGCCTATATTACTACAGCAGTTTTTACAATTTCTTTATTAATTTTAGGGGCTGCATTACTATATGGAACGAATACAAACATTAACGGTGAGCAAGGTCTCATATCATTTGCTACCATTTTAGGAAACGAGTTGTCCCCAACTGTACGTATCTTATTTCTCATCGGTTTTTGGTCAGCTTCCTTTACATCAGTATTAGGTGTTTGGAATGGCGTCTCTTATTTATTTGCTGATTTTGTCTATACAGTTAAAAAACATGATGTGAATAAAGAACAATTAAGTAAGACAAAAGCTTATAAATTTTTTGTTTTTTGGTTAACATTCCCGCCAATGCTCTTGCATTTTATAGGAAAACCTGTGAGCCTCATTATTTTGTATGGTGCCCTTGGTGCGCTATTTATGCCCTTTCTGGCGCTGACCCTTATCTATTTGCTTAATAGTAAAAAGCATCTTCCTCATACGGAAGATCGAAATAAATGGTTTTTCAACGTACTTTTGAGTTTAAATATTGTTTTATTTTTCATTTTATCGATCAATGAACTAGTCAACCTATTTCGTTAAGCGGCTTCAAATAAAAGGCAGTCTAGCTTTTGTGTTAATTCACCATATACTACTATTTCAAAAAGAGGACGACAAAAGCATTTTGTGGTCTTCTTTTTGATTTCAAAATTTTGCTTTTCTCGGATAGCGCCATATTTTATTTTTCCTTTGAATCAGAAAAGAGTGAAGAACCTGCTTACTAGGAGAATTTTGGCTTGTAGGTAAAAGTTCTTTATCAAGGTCAAAGATAAACATTTGCCTAGATATCGCTTTAAGAAATGCAAAATGGCTTTATTGTCATAAACGGTAAGGACAGGGCATAAACTTGTACAAAATTGCAAAAGGATGATGGATGATGAATCGTCGAGCAAAAGAAATAAAAAAACGAATAGCAAAGCGTAAACGAAAAAGAATGAACAGCATGCTTTCGAGCAGTTCAAGCAGCAGTGATGATATATCTGTTCCATTTATCAATCAAATCACACAAGAAAACGTGCAAGTTGACGCGGACTCCCCTCTTTATGTAGAGGCAGAAGGAAGTAAAAATTTTCATCCATTGTTCCGTTCGGACGTTTTTATAACAAAATTGCTAATCTCTGCCTGCATCGTCCTGATGATCGGTATTATTTTTAAAAATGACCGGGCAGAATTTCTGAAAGCTAGAGATTTCGTCAGCCATGTGATGGAAAAGGAGTTTAACTTTGCATATGTTTCCAAATGGTACGAAGAACAATTTGGGAATCCATTAGCGTTTTTGAAAAAACAATCGAAAGAAGAAAGTGGATCTAAAGAAAGTCAATATGCGGTTCCGGCATCAGGAAAGGTGCTTCAGAGCTTTAAAGATACCGGGCAAGGCGTGATGATCGAAACAAATAATAAAACGGTAGAGGCCATGAATGAAGGAATTGTTATTGAAGCTGGAAAGAAGGAGGATACTGGTCTGACTGTGGTGATTCAACATGCTGATGGAATAGAAACCTGGTATGGGAACCTGGAAGAGCTAAATGTAGCGCTGTATGACTTTGTTGAAACAGGAAAACCTGTAGGCAAAGTAAAGCAAAGCCAAAACCAGCATGGAACATACTATTTTGCCATAAAAAAGGGCGACACATTTATTGACCCGAGTCAGGTGATCTCATTTGAATAAATATTTTTCCTTATTGTCGAAAATACATATTCATCCTATCTTTTGGGTGTTGATTGCAATCGGAGCAATGACAGCGCAATTTAAAGCTCTTTGCATCCTTTTCTCAATAGTTTTTATTCATGAAATGGGGCATGCTGTTTGCGCCAGTTTTTTTTCATGGAGGATCAAGTCCATTCAGCTTCTTCCTTTTGGCGGTGTAGTGGAAATGGAGGAGCATGGAAATCGTCCCTTGAAAGAAGATCTGTTTGTTGTTATATCTGGACCGATTCAGCATTTATGGATGCAAATAGCTGCATGGATTTTTTGGGAAGCGAATTTCATAAACGACTCTACATATGAAATGTTTATTTTTTTTAATATGTCTATTTTCCTTTTTAATCTTGTTCCCATTTGGCCCCTTGATGGAGGAAAGCTTCTTTTTATTTTGCTGAGCAAACAAAAACCTTTTTCAGTTGCTCATAAGGAAATGCTTCGCATATCTGCAGTTGTTTTTTCATGTTTGTTCCTTTTTTTGCTTTTTTTTAACCCTACTCTTTTAAGCGGGTGGATTATCGCAGCCTTTATCGTCCACTCCATTTATACGGAATATAAACAAAGACAATTTGTATATATTCGCTTCTTGATGGAAAGGTATTATGGAAATCATCAAGCGTTTACAGTGTTAAAGCCGATCATTGTTGATCGCGATGATTTGATTTACCACGTGCTGCTGAAATTTCAGCGGGGTTGCAAGCACCCTATTATAGTGGAGGACGATGGAAAAAAACTTTTTCAGCTTGATGAAAATGAGCTGCTGCACAGTTTTTTTTCGGAAAAAAAGACGGACAGAAAAATGGGCGATTTACAGTACGTTTATTGACGCCTGCAGGAAAACATGATATTGAAATAGGAAACAATACATGAAAAGAGGTTGTTGGGTTGCGGCAATTAATTATAAATAAAAAAACGGATGATGAACGCATTGCATTATTGGAAAACGGACGACTGGCGGAAGTATGGATAAAAGAAAAAAACACGATTGTCGGCAACATTTATAAAGGAAAAGTAACAAAAGTCCTTCCTGGTATGGAGGCTGTTTTTGTTGATTTAGGTCAGGGAAGAAACGGCTATCTTCACCGGAATGACATTATGTCATATTTTGAGACGTCCCGAACGAATGAGGCATTAAAAAATAAAAATGTCCGACATTTTATTTCTCAAGGTGAAGAGGTAATCGTTCAAGTTGTAAAAGAATCAGGAGAATTTAAAGGCCCTAAAGTCACAATGAATATTGAATTGCGATCCCCTTTTTTTGTATATCAGCCCTTTGGCCGCACGGTAGCAATTTCCAAAAAAATTATTTCCCAGGAAGAAAGAAAAAGATTGCAGCTTCTCGGGGAAACGTTATGCTCAAACAAAGGGGGCATCGTTTTCCGAACTGCTGCTGAAAGAGCGGATGACCAAACAATAAAAAAATGGTTCGATGACATGCTGAGCAGTTTTGAACAACAGCTGAAAAGCAAAAAAGTGCCGAGCTTATTATTCGGTTCAGAAAGTTTTGTAGAGCAAATTATCGCTGAAATTTCACCGCATGTATTGGATGAAATTGTCATTGATGACATAAGCACTGTAAAAGAATTGAAAAAAAATTACGGAGATTTGTTCCCATTTTCCATTGATTTTTATTCCGAAAACGAAAATATTTTTTCTTATTATGCAATCGAACATGAAATCGAAAAGGCGCTGAAAAAAATTGTTTGGTTAAAAAACGGCGCGTTTATCGTAATTGAAGAAACGGAAGCAATGATTGTCATTGATGTTAATACAGGGAAATTTTCGGGGAAAAATACGTACCGAGATACGGTTTTAAAAACCAATGAGGAGGCGGCAAAAGAAATTGCCCGGCAGTTAAGATTAAGAAATTTGAGCGGAATCATTTTGATCGATTTTATTGATATGGAGAAGGAAGATCGAAGCCGGATTTTGAGATTGTTTCAAAAAGAATTGGAAAAGGACCGCATTTTCACAAAAGTCATCGGTTTTACCGAATTAAATATATTGCAATTAACAAGGAAAAAAACTCGAAAATCTCTTTCCGAGCTTTTGCTCGAACCATGTCCAGCATGCGGCGGAACAGGAAGAAAAAGGACGGTTGAAAGCATTGCTTTTGAACTTGAAAGAACCCTTCTTGAACATGCTGGATCAGATGACGAAGCCGTCCTTGTAGAAGCGGCCCCGGAAGTTTGCGATTTTTTTACATGTGAATATGAGAAACATTTAAAAAAGCTTGAAGAACTAATAGGCATGAAGATTTTCTTCAGTCCTTCCGATCATGTAAAAGGATTCGAAATTCGCCAATGGGGAACAGAAGAGGAAGTGGCTTTACGGATCTCCAAAATGTATTGACATATACATTCATATTTTGTTAAGATCAATTTGTTATTGTTTTTTGTAGCACCCGTGCTACAACCGCTCAGTTTGGGTTTGAAGCTCGGTTATCCGACACCCTAATCTGGCGAGTCTTAGTTAAATAGGAGGTGCAGAATATGTACGCAATCATTGAAACTGGCGGGAAACAAGTGAAAGTTGAAGAGGGTCAAGCCATTTATGTGGAAAAATTAGACGCTCAAGAAGGTGAAACAGTTACTTTTGACAAGGTGCTTTTCGTTGGAGGAGACAACGTAAAGGTAGGTAACCCGCTGGTAGAAGGAGCTACGGTTACGGCAAAAGTTGAAAAGCATGGCCGAGGTAAGAAAATTATCGTTTTTAAATATAAACCGAAAAAAAATTACCGTAGAAAACAAGGTCATCGCCAACCGTACACAAAAGTTGTCATTGAAAAAATTAATGCATAATAAAGGCTGTTTCATATGATACATGTGACCATCCATCGTTCGAAAGAAGGATTCATCCGGTCGTTTACAATGAAAGGGCATGCGGACTTCGCAGAGCACGGGAAGGACATCGTATGTGCAGGCGCTTCAGCTGTTTCTTTTGGAGCAGTAAATGCGATCAAAGCTTTAGCCAATGTCGATATGAATGTTGAACAATCGGAAGAAGGCGGATTTTTGCACGTACAGGTTCCTGATCAAGTTGACACGGATTCATTTGAAAAAATCCAATTATTGCTTGAAGGAATGCTTGTTTCATTACAAACGATCGAGCGAGGGTATGGAAAGTTTATTCGAATCGTTACAAAAAAAGATTAGGAGGTGGCACTCATGTTAAAATTGGATCTTCAATTTTTCGCATCGAAAAAAGGAGTTGGATCCACGAAAAACGGACGTGATTCCATCGCAAAACGATTAGGTGCAAAACGTGCGGACGGCCAATTTGTTACAGGCGGCTCCATTCTTTATCGTCAAAGAGGTACAAAAGTTTATCCTGGTTTGAATGTTGGCCGCGGCGGGGATGATACGCTTTATGCGAAAGTAGACGGCATCGTCCGTTTTGAACGATATGGACGCGACAAGAAAAAAGTCAGCGTGTATCCGATAGCAAAAGAAGCATAAGCAAACACTTGAAAAACTCTAGCCTTTTTGGTTAGAGTTTTCTTTTTCGGTGTTTTTTTAATGGAAAGTTGATATAATTTTTGTACATGTTTAAAAAGATAGCTTGATGGGAGTGGAACCATGGCTGATCAAAGAGAGAGATGGAGTATTGTTGACGCATTAAGCCACTCCAGACATGATTGGATGAATAAATTGCAATTAATTAAAGGCCATTTATCATTAAAAAAATACGATCGGGTGAAGGAAATTATTGATGAAATTGTCGTGGAAGCAAAGCAAGAATCAAAACTTTGCAATTTAAACATGCCCAGTTTTGCAGAGCTGCTTTTAACATATAACTGGAAAGGACACCTTCTCATTTTGGATTATGAAGTGCTAGGGGAAGCGATGGATTGTTCTGGTCTAGATGAAGAAATGTTCCATTTTACAACAGATCTTTTTCAAATCCTTAATCAAAATATTGATAAAAAACAAGAAAATCATATAACCATTACATTAGAACTCTTTAAAACAGAAAACAATGTCCGGTTCTTTTATGATTTTAATGGTATACTAACGGATGATAAGACTCTTTTAACATTTTTAGAGCAGTACCAATCAGATGCAATCACCATTCAACAAATACATTTTGATACATATGAATTTACATTGATGGTCAGTAAGTCGTGATGAAACAATGAAAGGAGGCTGAAGCTCAATGTTTGTCGATCAAGTGAAGGTATATGTGAAGGGCGGAGATGGCGGGAACGGCATGGTTGCTTTCCGCCGTGAAAAATATGTTCCGAAAGGAGGCCCTGCAGGGGGGGACGGCGGAAAGGGCGGAGATGTGATTTTTGAAGTGGATGAAGGTCTCCGGACGTTAATGGATTTTCGCTATAAAAAACATTTTAAAGCTCCAAAAGGCGAAAACGGGATGTCTAAAAATCAGCACGGGAAAAATGCCGACCCCCTTGTTGTGAAAGTTCCTCCCGGTACTGTTGTAATAGATGATGATACAAAAGAAGTGATCGCAGATTTAACCGAGCACGGGCAAAGAAGCGTGATTGCCAAAGGAGGACGGGGCGGTAGAGGAAACACCCGATTTGCCTCGCCAACGAATCCGGCGCCCGAAATATGCGAAAAAGGAGAGCCGGGCGAAGAACGATATGTAACATTGGAATTAAAGCTTTTGGCTGATGTCGGGCTTGTCGGATTTCCGAGCGTTGGGAAGTCCACTCTTTTATCAGTTGTATCAAGTGCTAAACCAAAAATCGCTGCCTACCATTTTACAACGATAGTGCCGAATTTAGGTGTTGTTGAGACCGAAGACGGACGCAGTTTTGTGATGGCAGATTTACCGGGTCTTATTGAAGGCGCTCATCAAGGAGTAGGTCTTGGACATCAATTTTTGCGTCATATTGAAAGAACAAGAGTCATCGTTCATGTCATTGATATGTCCGCAATGGAAGGCCGTGATCCGTATGAGGATTACCTGACGATCAATGAAGAATTAAAACAATATAATTTAAGGCTGACGGAGCGGCCGCAAATTGTTGTCGCCAACAAAATGGATATGCCAAATGCTGCTGAAAATCTTTCACAATTTAAAAGAAAGCTGCAAGACAAAAATGTCAGCATTTTTCCAATATCAGCCGTTACACGCCAAGGAATTCGCGAGCTGTTATTTGCTATTGCCGATTTATTGGAAAAAACGCCGGAATTCCCTCTTTACTTTGACGAAACGGAAACATCTGCTCCGAATCGTGTCGTGTATACATTAAAGGATGAAAAGCCGAGCTTTACCATCAGCCGTGACAGCGATGGAGCGTTTATTTTATCAGGTGAAAAGGTTGAAAAGCTGTTTAAAATGACCGATTTTTCAAGAGACGAATCCGTTCGCCGTTTTGCAAGACAGCTTCGCAAAATGGGGGTAGACGACGCATTAAGAGAGCGCGGTGCAAAAGATGGGGATACAGTAAGGCTGCTGGAATTTGAATTTGAATTCATTGAATAAAACATTTTGCACATAAAATCTGTGTCCTTCATGCTTCATCGCATATGGGTAGGAAAGGAGACGGTAGATGAAAGACGAAATTTTTTATTTGGTAAGGGAAGATGTGCTGCCGGAAGCAATGAAAAAAACGCTCGAAGTGAAAAAGCTTCTTGAACGAGGCAAAGTCTCGTCCGTTCAAGAAGCAGTGCAGCTCGTTGACTTGAGCCGAAGTGCGTTTTATAAATACAGAGACGCGGTTTTTCCTTTTCATACTGTTGTCAAAGAAAAAATCATTACGTTGTTTTTCCATTTAGAAGATCGTTCCGGAACGCTGTCGCATTTGCTTAAAGTTGTGGCTGAAGCAGGCTGCAATGTGCTGACAATTCACCAAACCATTCCGATTCAAGGGAGAGCCAATGTGACTTTATCATTAAACACGAACGGAATGAAAGAAGATATGAACGTTTTATTATTAAAATTGCGGAAGCTAGAATTTGTAGAAAAGGTCGAACTATTAAGTTCAGGTGCATAGAATTAGGAAGGAAGATATACAGATGAAAATCAGCTATTTGGGACCGAAAGCAACATTTACTCATTTGGCCGTGTCAAAATTTTTTGAAAACGATGTAAAACTAGTCCCTTACCGAACAATTCCACATGTCATGGATGCAGTCGTCAAGCAAGAAACAAACATTGCCGTTGTTCCGCTTGAAAACGCGCTTGAGGGGTCGGTCAATCTTACAATTGATTATTTAATTCATGAAAATACACTGCATATTGTCGGTGAAATTGTTGTTCCAATCAAGCAGCATTTAATGGTTCATCCTTGCAGGAAGGATGATTGGAAAAAAATCGAAAAAGTATTTTCTCATTCACATGCTATTGCACAATGCCATAAATTTTTACATGAGCATATGCCGGATGTTTCGATCGAATATGCCACATCGACAGGAGCCGCTGCAGAATATATCCATCAACATCCGGAAGAAAATATGGCTGTCATTGCCAATGAGTTGGCGGCAAAAGAGTATGATTTAGCTATTGTGAAATATAATATTCACGATTATGATTACAACCATACACGATTTGTTATTTTACATCCGGATCAAGATTTTCAAATAGAAAATAACCACCATAATAAAGTCGGTGAAAAGACGACATTAGTTGTAACGTTGCCGACAGACCATGTAGGCGCCCTGCATCAAGTATTGTCTGCATTTGCATGGAGAAAACTGAATTTATCAAAAATTGAATCTCGTCCAATGAAAACGGGATTAGGAGATTACTTGTTTATTATAGATATAGAATCAAAAATGGATGATGTTTTAATACCCGGGGCAATCCAAGAACTGGAGGCTTTAGGCTGCGGCGTCAAGATTCTCGGAAGCTTTCCGGCTTATAAACTATAAAAAAAGCCGAGCATCCATTGCAGGATGCCTGGCTTGATTAATCAATGATCGTCACGAATTAAAAATCCTGCTTGATCAAGAGCTGCACAAACTTCATTTAAAGTTTTTTCATTGTCGGCAAGAATGGTGTGCAAATGAATGCCGTTCGTTAATTCCGACAAATAAGAGGCGTTTGTTGTTTCGATTTTTTTTATGAACTCATCTACTTCTTTTCGATTGCTTACCATAATCGATGCGGTCAAGTCCCCATACACTGGATGTTCAACGATCACATCTTTTACGGTCGCTCCGTAATCAACAATAATGTTCAATTCCTCCTTTGTTTTTTCCGGAGCGTGCTTGCAGGCAATAAGACGTTTCGCTTTTTTTGCCTCATTCGTTCTTTCTTTTAAATACATATATCCCTGACTTGTGGCTAAAATCGGTTCTCCGAGTGCTTTTAAAAGAGAAATATCTTGAACGATGACTTGACGGCTGACATTCGTCCGTGAGGCCAATTCCCCGCCCGTGATCGGCCGATTTTCATTTTTTAACCATTCGAGAATCACTTCCCTCCGCTTGTCCCCTAATATTTTTTCCATAAACACCAACCTTTCAAAACTCTTATCGAACGATGGATAGAATCGCATTGATAAGCTCATCGACTTCCGAGATTGTATTTGTAATTCCAAAGGAAATACGAATAAATTGATGAGCGGAATCTTTGTCAAAGCCGATTGAAAGAAGGGTTTTAGAAGGATGACTATTTCCAGCTTGACAGGCGCTTCCAGTTGAGACCGCAAATCCTTTTCGGTTCAATTCGAGCATTACAAATTGACCTTCTAAACTGTTTGTGACAACACCAACAATATTTGGGAGAACCTCTTTTTTCGTTTCATTGACAATCGTTATCGTGGGCAGCTGTTTCTTTAATTGACTGATCAAATGCTGCTTGAGCTTGATGAAATGGTTAAAATACTTCTCTCTTTGATTATAAAACTCATTTGCGGCAGTGACAAAGGAAAAAATGCCTGGAACGTTGACAGTGCCTGGACGAAATCCGTCCTCATGTGTTGTTCCGGGAATCACTGGCGACCAGCTTGCTGCTGGATGAATATACACTGCTCCTACGCCCTTTGGACCGTAAATTTTATGTGAAGAAAATGTATAAGCATCAGCATTCATCTCATCGACGGGAATCAACAGTTTTCCAAACGTTTGCACACAATCGGTATGAAAGTATATTTTCCTCTTTTTTAAAAACAAGCCAATTTCCTTTATATTTTGAATTGTTCCGATTTCGGAATTGCCGTGCTGGATGGTGACAAGGGCCGTATCTTCACGGATTTCTTCTTCAAGATGCTCCATTAAAATATTTCCATTTTGATCATGCTTTAAAAATGTAATGTCATATCCTTTCGCACGCAATAAAGACAAATAATGGTCAATGGATGCATGTTCAAGTGAAGAAGCAATAATATGCTTTTTGTTTGGCGTGCTATTTAATAATGATTGGATGGCCAGTATGTTGCCTTCAGAACCGCCGCTAGTAAAATAAACACCGTTTGGATCTCCTCCTAATAACGCTGCAAATGCTTTCCTTGACGCTGTCAATAGTTCATACGCTTTGCCGCCGATATCATGCAGACTGCTTGAGTTTCCGTAAGCAAATTTTGCCGCTTCGGTGTATGAAGCAATCGCTTTTTCACTCATGGGGGTCGTTGCTGCAAAATCAAAGTATATCAATTGTTTTCGCCCCTCTCTATTCAAGCCTTAAAAATTTTGTGAAAAATTCCTCTTGTCAATATTGTATTTTTGTGTAAATATATGTGTCAAGACATGTGTAAATTTATAAGGGGGGTTGTTGATGACCCATTATGATGTCATCATCGTCGGAAGCGGTATTGCCGCATTAACGGTTGCAAGCGAATTATGTGAAAAAATGAACATATTAATGATTACAAAAACGATGAAAACTAGTTCTAATTCTCATTTGGCTCAAGGTGGAATTGCATGTGCCATACATGAAAATGATCATAGCTGCCTTCATTATGAAGATACATTATATGCTGGGCGCTACCACAATAAAAAGGAAGCAGTTGAGCTGCTCGTACAAGAAGGAAAGGAAATTATTTCATCCCTTATGGATGAGGGCTTTCCATTTGACAAGGACGAGCAAGGAAATGTGGATTTAGGAAATGAAGGGGCGCACTCCTTTCGCCGCATTCTCCATGCAGGAGGAGATGCGACGGGAAGGAAAATGGTAGAGCATTTTTTAAAAAAAATAACAAACCGGATAACAATCAATGAATATCAGTTTGTTTGTGATGTCGTTGTAAAGGACGGAAGGGCAGTTGGCATTATTACCAAAACAGCAGATGAAAATATACATGTCTATACAGCCTCCCATATTATTTTGGCAACCGGCGGCTGCGGTCAAGCTTATGAATGGACATCCAATCATCCGAACGCAACGGGAGACGGACTTGCCATTGCTTTTCGGGCTGGATGCAGGCTGATCGATATGGAGTTTACACAGTTTCATCCAACAATGCTTTATATAAACGGGACATGCAGAGGATTGATTTCTGAAGCGGTCAGGGGTGAAGGCGCTGTATTGATCGATGAAACGGGGCAAAGATTTATGAGCGAAATTCACCCATTAGGTGATTTGGCTCCTCGAGATGTTGTTGCCCGCGCAATTTATCGTAAATATCGGGATGGACATCAAGTGTATTTGGATATTTCAGAAATTCAATTTTTTTCCGAACGTTTCCCGACGATTGCTGAGATGTGTCGGAAAAATCGGGTAAATTTGAGCGAGAAGAAAATTCCTGTAGTGCCTGGCATGCATTTTTTAATGGGCGGAATTGAAACCGATTTAGTCGGCAGAACGAATATCGATCGGCTTTATGCTGTAGGCGAATTGGCGTGTACCGGTGTCCACGGGGCAAATCGTCTAGCATCAAATTCTCTTTTAGAAGGTCTTGTATTCGGAAAAAGGATTGCAAAATTTATACTGGATCAGCGGCTGTCTTCACAGGAGAGTTTTGGGGATTTCCATTGGAACGAACATGAAAAAACAGAGGTTCCAGAAAAAGGAGAAATACGCAAAATATTGACAAAATGGGTTGGAATCGAACGGACGCATGGAGAACTGGCATGGGCTGTTTCATGGCTGAAGCGATATGTCAAATATTTTCCATTAAATGCTATAAATTATTCAATTGAAGAAATCGAACGGATTAACATGATCACAGCCGGATATTTAATAGCTAAAGGAGCTCTTTTACGAAAGGAAAGCCGCGGCGGCCATTTCAGGATCGATTATCCAGGGGAAAAACCTGAATGGCTGGAAAAACGAATTGTACAAACAAACGAGCAAAGGATAGGGGCGGTTGAAACATGAATCAAATAAAACTCGAGCAGGCATTGAAGCAATTTTTTATGGAGGACATAGGAGACAATGATTTGTCCAGCGATGCGATTTTCTCAGAAAACGACCGAGGATCGGGCGTCATAAAAGCAAAACAAAGCGGAGTTTTTTGTGGAGAAAACGTGGTGAAAACCGCTTTTTCGATGTTAAACCCCAACCTTGAAGTTCACATGTTTGTAAAAGATGGACATGAGCTGACAGCGGGGGAAGAGATTGCCGTCATAAAAGGTTCTATTCGTTCCATCTTACAAGGAGAGCGCGTAGTGTTAAATCTGCTGCAGCGAATGAGCGGGATCGCAACTTTGACAAAACAAGCGGTGCTGACGTTAAATTCAACGCATACAAAAATTTGTGATACAAGAAAAACAACACCTGGGCTTAGAATGTTTGAAAAGTATGCTGTCCGCATAGGGGGAGGATATAATCACAGATTTGGTTTATATGACGGGGTGATGATTAAAGACAACCATATTGCCTTTTGCGGTTCGATTACAAAAGCAGTTGAAAGGATAAGAAATCGGGTCGGTCACATGGTAAAAATTGAGGTGGAGGTTGAAACGGAAGAGCAATTGAAAGAAGCAATTTCAGTACATCCCGATATTATCATGTTTGACAATTGCCCGCCTGAACAAGTGAAAAAATTTGTTGATATGACTCCGCCTGATATTATTACAGAAGCTTCAGGCGGAATTACGTTAAAAAATTTAGCGGATTACAAAGATACAAATGTTGATTTTATATCGCTTGGGTTTATTACCCATTCAGCACCTTCAATAGACATTAGTTTATCTTTTTCGGGGAGGAATGAGCTATGAATCTTTTTGAATTGTTGGATGCTTCAAAAACAGAAATGATGCCTGAAGATTATAAACATCGATCTGTGGAAGAATTGGAAAACCGTGTGATAGAAATTAAAAAGAAATTCGGAACAAGACTGATGATCCCAGGTCATCATTATCAAAAAGACGAAGTGATCCAATTTGCCGATGTAACAGGAGATTCGTTAAAGCTGGCACAAATAGCGCAAGAAACAAAAGATGCCGAATATATTGTCTTTTGTGGTGTTCATTTTATGGCAGAAACAGCAGACATGCTGACATCGCCTTATCAAAAGGTGATTCTTCCGGATATGAGAGCTGGCTGTTCGATGGCGGATATGGCAAATATCAAACAAACAGAAGCCGCTTGGAGCAAGCTGCAAGAGCTTTTTGACGACACGATTTTGCCATTAACATATGTCAATTCATCAGCAGAGATTAAAGCTTTTGTCGGTAAAAATGGCGGAGCAACGGTAACCTCCTCAAATGCTGAAACGATGCTGGCTTGGGCGCTGAAGCAAAAAAAGAGAATTTTGTTTTTACCTGATCAGCACTTAGGGAGAAATACTGCCTTTAAACTGGGTATTCCCCTTAATAAGATGGCTGTCTGGGATCCGATTGAACAAAAGCTGCATTATGATGGAACAAGGGAAGATGTCGCCATCATCTTATGGAAAGGCCATTGCTCAGTGCATGAGAAATTTACAGTAAAAAATATTGAACATATTCGCAGCAAATATCCCGATATGAAAATTATCGTTCATCCTGAATGTACATTTGAGGTTGTTCAGATGGCCGATTATTCGGGATCCACGAAATATATTATTGATACGATTCAAAACTCCCCGAAAGGAAGCAAGTGGGCAATCGGAACAGAAATGAATCTAGTGAATCGGTTAATACAAGATAATCCCGACAAAGAGATCGTTTCTTTAAATCCATATATGTGTCCGTGTTTAACAATGAATCGAATTGATCTGCCCCACTTAGTTTGGGCGCTGGAATCAATCGATAAAGGAAAAATAATTAATCAAATCATTGTGGATGAATCAATTAAAGAGTATGCAGTTCTTGCATTAAATCGCATGCTGGATCATAGCTCATAAAAAGGAAAAAATTGCAATCGCCCATATGCATGCGGGATAGCAAAAGTACGAAGAACAATTTGAATGCCTGGGGTCCTCCCCGGGTATTTTTATTTTTGTAATTTTTGCAGCATAAATCAGCAGCTGTGTACTGATATCGATATCAATTGGCTTTTAAAAAAGAGGATCGTTTTTCTTAGCCTTCATTTTTAAATCATAATCCCACTAAAATTTGCATAAGTTGTGATGAAGAAGATTTATGAATGTTTTGATTCGAAAGCTGTATAGGCAGTACGTTTTCACAGGAGGGGGAAACAGTGAAAATCCACATTGTTCAAAAAGGCGATACACTATGGAAAATTGCTCAAAAATATGGAGTCGATTTCCAGGAGTTAAAAAAGTTGAATTCCCAATTGAGCAATCCTGATCTTATTATGCCAGGAATGAAAATAAAAATTCCAACTGGCGATGTGCCAATTAAAAAGGAAGTGAAACATGAATTAAAGAAAGAAGTGCCAAAAGTAGCTTTTAAAAAGGAAGCAAAGGAACATCCTTTTGCAGAGGAAAAACCTGTTGCTCCTATTGAGACGGAGGAACCGGAAGCAAAGGAGAAGCCGTCTAAACCATATGTGCCTCCCGTTCCAAAAGTTTATCAGCCTTACTATCCGAAAAAAACTGATGTAAGCAATTATTTTATGCTCAATATGCCGATGATGAATATCCATGAAGAAGCGGAAAAGGCTCCAACGCATCCCTATGCTTCAAAAGATTCCAAACCGCAGCTTCCGAAAAAGCCTGAAAATGTGTTTCATGAAGTTTTGGATAAAGGAGAAGAAAGTAAAGAGGAGGACAACAAAGATATGACGAATCCGCAATTTTCGAATGTCAATCCATATTATGGGGCCCAATGGCAGCCTTATTACGCGCCTGTCTGGCCAAACATTCCGAACCCTGCCCCGAATCAATTTGTAAGCCCACAACAATATGACGAAGATTTTAATGATGATGAAGAATATGATGAAGCGTATGGTTACGAAAACGTTGCACCTAATATCCCGCCCAATATTCCACCTAATGTTGCACCTAACATTCCGCCAAACGTTTCACCAATACAATACAGTCCGCAACCCGTAGTTCCATATGTACCATATCCTGTTCTTTGTCCACCGTTTCCATTCTTAGGATGCCATCCGGTATCTCCTGTATATCCAGGATCAGGATTGGCGCCGACACCTTATGCTGCACCTTATGGAATACCGCACGGTCAATGGGTAAGCCCGGAGGCGGCGGAAAATCAAGAATTTGCAGAGAATATACCTCATACTGGAGCTTTTCCGAGTCATCAGGATGACTGCGGCTGCGGAGGTCCTGTACCTTATGGATATCGAGCGGCTCCATTTGTACCATATGGAATACCGCATTACCCTTATGCTGTGCCTTACTATGATTATAACCAGTTCGTTGCACCGCAAGATGAAGAAGATGAAGATTAATTTTATTGGAGACGATGATAAAAATCGTCTCTTTTTTCTTTGAAAATTTCATGACATGATTTATTTTTCGTAAAACACAATATGATACAATGGATAATAAAAAGAAATGATGCTAAGGAAGGTGCATGACATAATGCAGGAAAAAATTGCAAAACTAATCGAATGGCTTCAAAATCAAGTAAAAAACGCAGGATTAAACGGTGCAATTGTCGGAATAAGCGGGGGAATTGATTCCGCCGTAGTTGCTCATCTCATTAAGCGAGCGTTTCCTGAGCATTCGCTTGGCCTAATCATGCCATGTAAAAGCAATCCGAAAGATCAAGAAGATGCTTTAAAAGTAGTGAAAAGCTGCAACATTGATTATATGGTGATCGACTTGACCGAAACTCATGAAACGCTTTTTCACGCCATTCAAAAAAATATTCAAGCTAAAAACGATTGGAATGAAGAAGCATCAAGATTAGGCGACGCGAATACGCGCGCGCGGCTCAGAATGACAACATTATACGCTGTGGCAAACAATTATCGTTACATGGTTGTTGGCACTGATAATGCAGCTGAATGGTATACGGGCTATTTTACGAAATACGGAGACGGCGGTGTAGACCTTGTTCCTCTTGTACATTTTACAAAAGGCGAAGTAAGGGAAATGGCAAAAATTTTAGGAGTTCCGGATGAAATTATTAATAAAGCTCCAAGCGCCGGTTTGTGGGAAGGACAAACGGATGAAAACGAAATGGGAACAACATATGATATGATTGACAAATTTTTAAAGGGAGAGGAAATTCCTGAGAAAGATAAAGAAATCATTGAAGCGCTGCATAGACGTTCTGAGCATAAACGAAATTTAGCGGCAGCACCGCCAAAATTTTAATTAATTGCCGGGAACTAACAGCAATAAACCTCCCCTGATAGAACAAGCTATTGATGAGCTATTATGCTCAAATTGTTTTTCAGGGGGTTTTTTCATTGAGAAAATCAGTTTCCGCAGCTATTGCCCTTTCTTTTATGACAATTGGTCTTGCGGCGTGCAACAACAATAATGGTGCATTGGATGACCGTGATCGAAATGGTGCAGCACCAATTGGCTACTATTCAGCTGATCGGGATCGCAATTTTGATTACGTTGATAATGATGGACCGATCACTGAAATGTTTGACGGCGGAATGGATGACAATGACATGCTCCGCGATGCAAATGACCGCAATAGAGACCGCTCGCTGACAGTGAACGATAGAAGAAACAACGGCTTCCAAAGAAGCGATGTCAATTATCATAATCATTTACGGGATGTGGGCTCGAATAATGCTCAATTAGCCGAACGAATTTCTGATCAGGTAAGCCGGCTGAAAAACGTGCAGGATGTTGATACGCTCGTAACAAATGACAGGGTTGTAGTAGCGATCAATACAACTGATCGAAACGAACAGAATGTAAAAAATCGAGCCAAACGAGTTGTATCAAGACTGGCTGGAAATAAAAGCATCCATATTGTAACAGACGAGGAAACTTTTACTCGCGTGCGAAACATTAATAATAACTTGAATAACGGTACGGATGTTGGGGAAGATATCCAACGTCTATTCAATGATATTGGAGAAGCTGTAACAGAGCCTTTTGACGGAAATAACCGCTAACGAGACAGGGAGAACTCCTCCCTGTTTCTTTTGTGAAGAACAATTTTTCCCGCTAAATAAAATATGTTATATTAAAAATCGAGATTTGTTTATGAGAGGGGATTTTTAGAATGGCAGGACATTCTAAATGGAAAAATATTCAAAGAAGAAAAAATGCCCAAGATGCGAAGCGGGGCAAAATTTTTATGAAATTGGCAAAAGAAATTTATGTTGCGGCTAAACAAGGCGGAGGAGATCCTGACGCGAATCCGAGCCTCAGACTTGCCATTGACAAGGCTAAAGCTGCCAACATGCCGAACGATAATATAGAACGAGCAATTAAAAAAGCGACCGGCAGCCAAGATGGAGCCAACTATGAAGAAATTACATATGAAGGATATGGCCCCGGCGGTGTCGCTGTAATGGTAAAATGTCTGACGGACAATAAAAACCGTACAGCAACAAGTGTTCGCACTGCCTTTAATAAAAACGGAGGAAACTTAGGAGAAACTGGTTGTGTATCCTATATGTTCGAACGAAAGGGATATATTGTTATTGAAGGTAACGGAATTGAAGAGGATGACTTGTTTCTTGAAGCAATTGACGCTGGAGCAGAAGAATTAGAAGCGTCAGGTGGTGAGGCGTTTGAAATTTATACCGCTCCTGAAAATTTGAATAATGTAAAAACCGCTTTAGAAGAAAAAGGATATAAACTGGAAACAGCGGAAATCACATGGATTCCTCAAACGTACACGCAACTAGATGAAACAACAGCTGAAAAAATGTACAAATTAATCGATGTCCTTGAAGATGACGACGATGTCCAAGAAGTCTTCCATAATATGCAGGAAGATGAGTGATTGAAAATTTGTTGATATTAACGATTTAAAAAATCTAACAGCCGAAAAAAAATGAAATTGTTAAGTTATCCATTTTACTTTTTCTAATTGAAACGTATTAATATACAAGCATGCCATGATATACAAGGTAGTTTCCATAATATGTAATAAGATGAAGAATCAGGACTAAGGGTTAAAACTTCTCATGATGGCTACAATAAATAAAAACAAATGTGTTATAAGTTCAGGAGTGGTGGCATGTGAAAAAGGTATTTTGCCTCTTTTGTTATACTTTGATGATCTTAGCTTTTTGTCATTTCCATCCTGAAGCATCTTTCGCAAATGCGAATCATCATTCCTCGACAGTTGAAGTCATCTTGAGAAGAGTTTATCTTGATGGCGAAGTGAGCGAAGAGGTCAAAACAGAACATCTTCATTCTATCGCAGATGTAATTGCGAAATATCAAGATTGGCAGGTTGTTCGTCAGGATGGAGACGAAATTGTCTTTCAAAAGCAAATTGATGACCTCTCTCCTTTATTAAAAACAAATGGTTTTTTCGGTATTATGGAAGACGGGACTTTGTCGATTTTTAACGGGAAGCCTGACGCAGACAATGAAGTCATTCAGTCTTTTTTTCAGATCGATATAAAAAAACTGGAAAGCTATCGCCACCTGCAACTAAAAAGAGGAATTCCCGTAAAAAATAAAGAGAATTATTTAAATGTCATCAATACCTTTAAAGCTTATTCTGCTGATGAATTCAAATAAAAGGACCGATGCTTTTTGCATCGGTTTATTTTTGCAGTTCTATCCCTGACGGAGCGAGTTCTTTATGTTAAAATAGGTTAAGTGATGAGAGGTGAACGCAGTGATTGAGTTTATCCGCGGAGTTGTAGATCATATATCAATAGATTCAATTGTGATCGATCGGAACGGAATCGGCTTTCAAATTTTCACTCCCAATCCTTTCAGCTATCAAAAACATATCAAAAAAGAAGTGACAGTTTATACATATCAATATGTAAGGGAGGATCTCCTCGCTCTGTACGGATTTTCAAGCCGTGAAGAAAAGACTCTCTTTTCCAAGCTTTTAAACGTAACAGGAATCGGTCCGAAGGGTGCTCTGGCGATCCTGGCTTATGGGGATGCAAAGCAAGTAGTGGAGGCCATTGAAAATGAAGATGAAGCATTTTTAGTAAAATTTCCTGGTGTTGGAAAGAAAACAGCGAGGCAAATCATCTTAGATTTAAAAGGGAAGCTCGTCGAATTCGTTTCAGAACCGTCTTCCAACATGTTAGCTAATCATGTACAAACAAACCAAAAACATAGCAATCATTCGCTTATGGAAGCGATCGATGCACTGAAAGTTTTAGGATACAGTGAGAAAGAGATAGCAAAAATCAAGCCGTCATTGGAAGGTGAATCGCTCTCAACTGATCAATATGTGAAAAAAGCATTGAAACTGCTTTTGAAATAAGGTGATAGCAATGGAGGAAAGAATTGTTGCAGGCGAAGCTGAAGCGGGAGAAAAAGATTTTGAATTCAGCCTTCGTCCTCAATCTTTCGATCAATATATCGGTCAATCAAAGATTAAGGAAAACTTAAAAATATTTATTGAAGCGGCAAAGCTTAGAGAAGAAACGTTGGATCATGTTCTTTTATATGGACCTCCAGGGCTCGGGAAAACAACACTTGCAACGATTATCGCAAATGAGATGGGGACGAATATCCGCCATACTTCAGGGCCCGCGATTGAACGGCCGGGAGAATTAGCGGCTATTCTCACTTCTTTAGAACCGGGGGATGTTTTATTTATTGATGAAATTCACCGGCTACATCGTTCGATCGAAGAAGTCTTGTACCCAGCGATGGAAGATTTTTGTATAGATATCGTCATTGGAAAAGGATCAAGCGCCCGCACGCTCAGGTTGGATCTGCCACCGTTTACACTTGTTGGTGCAACAACTAGAGTCGGCTTATTAACTGCTCCTTTAAGGGATCGATTTGGTGTGTTAAGCCGCTTGGAATATTATCAAGAGCACGAGCTCTCAAAGATAGTCAAACGAACGGCCAATCTGTTAAATATCGAGATTGAAGAGG
Source organism: Aeribacillus sp. FSL K6-8394 (assembly GCF_038008865.1). Classification (NCBI taxonomy): domain Bacteria; kingdom Bacillati; phylum Bacillota; class Bacilli; order Caryophanales; family Bacillaceae; genus Aeribacillus; species Aeribacillus sp. FSL K6-8394. The sequence continues at coordinate 1,690,046 of NZ_JBBPAA010000001.1, read as the reverse complement.
AGGCAGCCGTTGAAATAGCCAGAAGATCGCGGGGAACGCCAAGAATTGCGAACAGACTTCTTAAAAGGGTCAGGGATTTTGCGCAAGTGCTCGGATTTGAAAAAATCAGCGCCCATCTTGCTGAAGACGCCTTGGAGCGTTTGCAAGTGGATAAACTTGGATTGGATCATATCGATCATAAACTTCTTTTAGGGATCATTGAAAAATTCCAAGGAGGACCCGTTGGAATTGAGACCATTTCAGCGACAATCGGTGAAGAAGCGCACACAATTGAAGATGTTTATGAACCGTATTTATTGCAAATCGGTTTTATTCGGCGAACACCGAGGGGAAGAATAGTAACAGATCTTGTGTATAAACATTTTCAAATGGAGGTGCCGAAAAGATGACGGAATTTCCAAAGCTATTGATGGTGCTTGGCGGTATTTTGCTTTTTATCGGCTTATTTATGCAAGTTGTCGGAAGACTGCCAGGAGATATCGTAGTAAAAAAAGGAAATTTCACCTTCTTCTTTCCGATTGTCACATGCATTGTCATTAGTTTGCTTTTAACGTTCATTTTTTCTTTTTTAGGACGGTTTAAATAATGGACAGAAGCTAGGTGAACAGGATGAATATCGAATTATTTGACTTCGAATTGCCAGAGGAACTGATTGCCCAAACTCCGTTGAAGGAGAGGGATGCTTCAAGATTAATGATTGTTGATAAAAAAAGCGGAGATATTACGCACAGCAGATTTAAAAGCTTAATTGAGTATGTATCTCCGGGTGATTGCCTTGTTTTAAATGATACGCGGGTCATGCCGGCCAGATTGTACGGGGTGAAAGAAGAAACCGGGGCCAAAGTGGAAGTTTTATTGCTAAAAGAAAAAGAAGGGAATGTTTGGGAAACCCTTGTAAAACCTTCAAAGCGAGTCAAAGTAGGGACAACATTAAATTTCGGAAACGGCCTTTTAAAAGGAACATGTGTAGGAACTCTTGAACACGGCGGTAGAATCATTGAATTTCAATATGAAGGCATTTTTTTGGAAATTTTGGATCAGCTTGGGGAAATGCCATTGCCGCCATACATTAAAGAGCAGCTTGATAATAAAGAACGATATCAAACCGTTTATTCCCGAGAAATTGGTTCAGCAGCTGCACCGACTGCAGGTTTGCATTTCACGGATGAAATACTCGAAAATATAAAAAATAAAGGGATTCATATCGCTTTTATAACGCTGCATGTTGGGCTTGGGACATTTCGTCCAGTCAGCAGCACAAACATTACAGAACATAAAATGCATGCGGAATTTTATCAAATGACAGAGGGAACGGCCCGCTTATTAAATGAAGTAAGAGAAAAGGGAGGACGTATTATCGCAGTCGGTACGACTTCAACAAGAACGCTGGAAACAATTGCTGGAAAACATGAAGGCAAATTTGTCGAAGAAAGCGGTTGGACAGACATTTTTATTTATCCGGGCTACAATTTTAAAGGAATAGACGGACTCGTTACAAATTTTCATCTTCCTAAGTCTTCTCTGATCATGCTTGTCAGTGCGCTGGCTGGAAGAGAAACAATTCTTCGTGCGTATGAGGAGGCTATAAAGGAAAAATACCGTTTTTTCAGCTTTGGAGATGCCATGCTGATTATTTGAAGCAGAATAGAGGTACACTGAATAAAGGAGGGGCTTTCATTGAATAAGCCACCTATTCGATATGAATTGATCAAAACATGCAAACAAACAGGCGCCCGCCTTGGAATCGTACATACACCTCACGGTTCGTTTGAAACTCCGGTGTTTATGCCTGTAGGAACATTAGCGACCGTCAAAACTATGTCACCGGAGGAATTAAAAGAAATTGGCGCAAAAATCATTTTGAGCAATACATACCATTTATGGCTCAGACCAGGGGAAGATATCGTTAAGGAGGCAGGAGGTCTCCATTCTTTTATGAATTGGGATGGAGCGATTTTAACCGACTCCGGCGGATTTCAAGTGTTCAGCTTAAGCGAATTCCGGCGAATTGAAGAAGAGGGAGTATATTTTCGCAATCATTTAAACGGGGACAAGCTGTTTTTATCTCCAGAAAAAGCAACTGAAATCCAAAATGCTCTCGGATCAGATATTATAATGGCATTTGACGAATGCCCGCCTTACCCGGCATCATTTGATTATATGAAACAATCTGTAGAACGAACCTCCAGATGGGCTGAACGCTGTCTAGCAGCTCACAAAAGAGAAAATGAACAAGGGATGTTTGGAATTGTACAAGGCGGCGAATATGAAAACTTGCGGAAGCAAAGCGCACGCGATCTTGTCTCGCTTGATTTTTCGGGATATGCGGTTGGTGGTCTTTCTGTCGGTGAACCGAAAGAAGTGATGAATCGTGTGCTAGAATTTACCGTGCCTTTATTGCCAAGCGACAAACCTCGTTATTTGATGGGGGTCGGTTCTCCAGATTCACTGATAGATGGAGCGATTCGGGGCATTGATATGTTTGATTGCGTGCTTCCTACTAGAATTGCGCGCAACGGCACCTTAATGACATCAACAGGTCGGCTTGTCGTAAAAAATGCGAAATATGCGCGCGATTTCGGTCCATTGGATGAATCTTGTGATTGCTACGTTTGCCGAAATTATTCACGTGCTTATATCAGACATTTAATTAAAAGCAATGAAACATTTGGGATTCGATTAACATCTTACCATAATCTCTATTTTTTGATAAAATTAATGGAGCAGATTAGGGAATCAATCCGTGAAGACCGTTTAGGAGATTTCCGAGAAGAATTTTTTGAACGGTACGGATTCAATAAACCAAATGCGAAAAACTTTTAATGCTTAGAAAGGGGTGAAGAAATGTCAGAGAATTTTGTAGCAACAGTGCTGCCTTTTGTGCTGATGATTGCTATTTTTTACTTTTTGTTGATCAGACCTCAGCAAAAAAGGCAAAAGCAAATCCGTGACATGCAGGCAAACTTGAAGAAGGGTGATAAAATCGTAACGATTGGCGGTTTGCATGGGACGGTTGATTCATTGGATGAAGATAAAATCGTCATCCGTACGGGAGACGGCTCCCGCTTAACTTTTGACCGAAATGCTGTGAGAGAAGTCGTAGAACAATCATAGTTCTACAAAAAACAGGGCTGACTTAAATGTCAGCCTTTTTCTTTTTAAGCCTGCCGTTTTGGCGACGAAATATTGACACCCAGCATTCCTCCAACTATTGAAGTGATTAAAAATCCACCGTGATATAATAGCGATTCTAGCGAAAGCGTTTTTCCGTAACCTAAAAATTGAAACAACAACACAATTCCCGTGTAAGCGACCGCTGTCGCACCGCCTAAAAGCCACCCTTTTTCTTTACCTTTTCCGCCAGCTATAAAACCTCCGATAAAAACGGCTAAAAAACTTATAGATGTGATGACCCAAAAGAGCGAATCTTCTGTTAAACTAGTAAATCGTAATAAAATAGATAAAAGAAAACTGGAAATCAAAGCAATGATCAAAATGGTAAAAACACCGTAAAATACAGCTTTCCCCCACCGCTTTGCTTCAATCATCCATTCATCTCCTCCCATGTTCACCCGTACAAGGGTAATCACTTTTATACAAGCATATTCATAAAAAAAAGATTTAGAATTAAAATTGCCAGATCAGGGTGAAAGGAATGAAACGGATAGATTTTAACGATTTTTCTGCATCGGAATAAAGATTGCTATATACGGACCGATTAGGGGAATTCGCTTTACTTCTTCCTTTTCGACTAGTCGAAAGATGATGAGAAACAGACTGTAAATAACTGTTGTGATCATGCATGCATACATTAACTTTGGCAGCAAATGCAGTTGTTCCAATAAGATATCGTAAATATGATAGGAGATCCAACCTGTTAAAAATATGGCTGCAAAAGATAGAACATAGTCTCTTAAATAAATTGTGAACTTAAACACTTTCAGCACCGTTGCATAATGAAGAAGAGTAACGATCATAAACCCGCTTATAATGGCAAGAGCTGCGCCGATAATGCCGAGCTCAGGCCTAGTTGCGAAAACAAAAATGAGCGCTGTTTTTAAAATGGAACCGATTAAACTGTTGGTCATCGCTGCTTTTGCTAAATTTAATGCTTGCAATGCTGCTTGCAGTGGACCTTGGAAATAATAAAAGATGAAAAAAGGAGCCATAACTTTCACATAGATGGCAGATTGAGCATTTCCATACATAAAGATCATGATCGGTTCAGCGTACACGTATAAAATAACAACTGCTAGTCCGCCTGTAACAAGCGAGAGCCTTAAAGCTTGCCTCAGCCGATATTCTGCTAATCGAATCCTTTTTTGGGCAATCGCTTCGCTTAATGCGGGCACTAATGATGTTGACAGCGAAAAAGTGATGAAAGAGGGAAGCATTAATAAAGGAAGCGCATACCCCGTCAATTCCCCATATTGTTTTGTAGCTAAAGATGAATGAACGCCGGCGATCAGTAAACTGTGTGAAACAACGATCGGTTCGAGAAACCATGAAATGTTGCCGATAAATCGGCTGCCGGTTGTCGGCAGGGCAATTTTCATGAGCTGACTGAATGTTTCTTTTCCCTTTTTTAACGAACGGAAAAACGATTTTCTCACTCGAATTTGCTTTTTGAAACGGAACGCTATTAGTAAGTAAAGTAAGGAAGCAAGTTCTCCAATTGCTGCCGCAACAAAGGCGCCAGCGGCTGCATATTCGATTCCGTAAGGCAGCATAGCTTTTGTACAAACGGCGATAAAGGCGATTCTGACCGCTTGCTCAAGCACCTGGGAGAATGCCGCAGGCGTCATGTTTTGTTTTCCTTGAAAGTAGCCTCTCAAAACAGAGGATACAGCAATAATAGGAATAACAGGAGTGATGGAAATCAAAGGAAAGAATGTTCTTGGGTCTGTAAGCAATGTTTCAGAAATATATGAGGCGGAAAACAACACAAGCGGTGCGATGATAATGCTTAAACTGCACGTAATTGTTAAAGATACAACCAGTATTTTTTTAACCTTTTTGCTGTCTCCTTTTGCATCCGCTTCCGCGACCAGCTTGGAGATGGCAACCGGCAAACCGAGCTGTGTAGCTGCTGCGACAAGGCCAAACGTAGGCATCGCCATCATGTAGAGGCCAACCCCTTCTTCTCCAATCATTCTGGCTATGACAATTCGATTAATAAAACCGAGAATTCTTGTGATGAGGCCTGCCGTCATTAAAATGAGCATTCCTTTTAAAAAGGTTTGCTTCGGCATTTTTCTCCCTGCCTTCTCAAAAAACTTGATATCATATACAATTACTATATGCAGACTCGAAGTACAGGCATGACAACCTTTTAAGAAAGGAGCATAAAAGTGGAGAACTATTCGGTAGATGCCTATCGCAAGTATTTAAGGCCGTTTTTGAAAAGCAAGCTCGAAGAATTCCGGCTGTATGGATACGATAAAATGACAGAGGATGAATTGTGGGTTTTTTTGAAAAGAAAAAAATGGAAAAAAATTGAGGGTGTCAGAGTACATCGGTTAGTAGAAGGGATTATGTCAGTGAAAGTGTCCGATTTCATGAATTATACGACCATTGAGTTTATGAAAGATGCAAAATGGTTAGATAGTAAAGAAGGACAAGAAATATTAAAAGAATTAACCTAAAGATGATAAGGCGATGTTTCGCACATAAGCTTGAGGAGGATCAACATGGCAAAAAAAGGCCGAATTATATCATTTTTTATCATTGTTTTCGCCCTTTTAGGTTTGACTGGCGCAACGGCAAAACCAATCGTAGAAGGCATTACGCTTGGTCTTGATTTAAAAGGCGGCTTTGAAGTTTTATATGAAGTGAAGCCGGTAAATAAAGGAGATAAAATTGACCGTCAAGCCCTTTTAAGTGCAGTTGAAGCGTTGGACAAAAGGGCGAATGCACTCGGAGTGAGCGAACCAAATATCCAAATAGAAGGAAATGACCGAATTCGCGTTCAGCTTGCAGGCGTGAAGGATCAGACTGAAGCTCGGAAAATTTTGTCGACGCAGGCAGAGCTGACCTTTCGTGATGTCAATGACAAAGAATTACTAAACGGTTCAGACTTAGTGCAAGGCGGTGCCAAGCAATCATTTGACCAAAACGGTAAACCGAACGTTGTCGTTGAGCTAAAGGATGCGAAAAAATTTAAAGAAGTGACAGAAAAAATAGTAAAAATGGCGCCTGAAAATAAGCTGATCATATGGCTTGATTGGGAAGAAGGCGACTCGTATAAAAAAGAAGCAGCCAAAGCGAATCCGAAATTTTTGTCCGATCCGTACGTAAATGAAGTGTTTGATACAACTACGGTCACGATTGAAGGACAGTTTACGGTAGAAGAAGCGCAGCAATTAGCGAGTTTGCTGAATGCTGGAGCATTGCCAGTGAAGCTGCACGAAATTTATTCAACTTCTGTCGGGGCAAAATATGGGGAACAAGCGATGCAATCAACCATTTATGCGGGTTACGTCGGCGTAGCTCTCATTATGCTGTTCATGATCTTTTACTATCGCTTGCCGGGATTGGTCGCATCTATCACGCTTGTTTCATACATATACCTCATTTTAGTTGTGTACAATTGGATGCATGCGGTGCTTACATTGCCGGGGATCGCCGCACTTATTTTAGGGGTTGGGATGGCAGTTGACGCGAACATTATTACAGCCGAACGAATAAAGGATGAATTAAAGCTTGGAAAAAGTGTCCGATCTGCTTTTAAAGCAGGAAACAAAAGATCGCTCTTGACCATTTTTGATGCCAATATTACGACAATACTTGCAGCTGTTGTTTTGTTTATTTTTGGGACAAGCTCTGTAAAAGGCTTTGCGACAATGCTCATTGTCAGCATTATTATATCCTTCCTTACGGCGATTTATTTAAGCAGATTGCTGCTCGGATTGCTCGTGGAGAGCCGGGCATTTGACAAAAAGCCGCATTGGTTTGGCGTGAGGAAAAGCGATATTTTGGATATTACAAAAACGAATAAAGATACCGATGTCCCAACTCGCTTTGATCATATTGATTTTGTTAAACATCGGAAAAAGTTTTTCGTTTTATCTAGTGTTTTAATTGTCGCAGGCATCATCCTCCTCTTTGTTGCTAAATTGAATCTAAGCATCGATTTTACGAGCGGAACGCGGGTCGAACTGGCGACAAATGAGCCGCTATCGGCTGATACAATCGAAAAAGAATTCAAATCAATCGGCCTGGAGCCTGATGAAATTGTATTATCTGGTAATGACAAAAGCACAGCAGTTGTACGATTTGTAGGCGCATTTGATAAAGAAACGATTTCAAATGTAAAAGAACATTTCACAGAGCTGTATGGGATAGAGCCAAATATAAGCACGGTTTCGCCAACAGTCGGAAAAGAGCTGGCGCGAAATGCTCTCATCGGTGTTGCAATTGCTTCCATTGGGATTATCATATATGTATCCATCCGCTTTGAATTTTATATGGCGCTTGCAGCTGTGCTTGCCCTATTGCACGATGCCTTTTTTATCATTTCCTTTTTCAGCATCACCCGTCTTGAAGTAGACATTACATTTATCGCGGCCGTGTTGACGATTATTGGTTACTCGATCAACGATACGATTGTTACGTTTGACCGTATAAAAGAAAACATGGGAAAAGCGAAAAAAATAAAAACATTTGAGCAGCTTGCGGAAATTGTCAACAAAAGCTTGCGGCAAACCTTTACAAGATCGATTAACACCGTTTTAACCGTGATCTTTGCTGTTGTCGCTCTCATTTTATTCGGAAGCTCGTCCATTTTAAATTTCTCGATTGCTTTGTTGGTTGGATTGATCGCAGGCGTTTATTCCTCTTTGTTTATCGCTAGCCAGCTTTGGCTCGTTTGGAAATGGAAGCAAATTGAAAAACGTTCTGTAAAAGAAAACTAGTGAATAGCCGCTGTAAAAGTTCGAAGGGGCTGTCCAAAAAGTCAGGGTTAACTGACTTTTTGGGGCTCCTTCATTTTAGGGATTTATCGGACAGACTATTTTTCCTATCTTGTGTTTAGGGGCTGTCTTTGAAAGTCAAATCGCCATTGAAAACAAAAAATCATAAACACCGATATATCAACGTTTCTAAAACATTAATGGGGGCGTCAATAAGCCGTAAAAACGACTTATTAGACATCTCCCTTTTCTTATGCTCTCTTTCTTCATTACGTTCTCCAAAAGTTTTATAACGGACATTCAGCGCATACAATTTATTCCAGTTGGACTTCATTGCCTTTATGAAGGACATTTACAAATTTTATTCGATTATTTTTGTCCTTCACAATGTATTTCTCCAAACTCCTTCATTTTAGGAACTCATCGGACAGCCCCTCTCTTTCTTATGAAGAAACATAACCTTGAAAATAGTGTTTGAAAACATTTCATTTCGTTCTGTATAATAGGAGAAGTTGAGGGGTGAAATTATGCTGAGATCTAAATTTCGTTGGAATCGTTTATATAGGGATGAGTCCAACGAAGAGGCTGTTCGAGCATTAATCGACTCTTTGAATATTACATATTTGACTGCTCGATTACTTGTGAATCGCGGCATTCAAAATGTTGAAGAAGCAAAAGAGTTTTTACATATAAAGGAACCTTCATTTCATGATCCTTTTTTGTTGGATGGGATGGAGCGGGCATGTGAGCGTATTTTTGCAGCAATCCGCGCTGGTGAAAAGATTGTCGTATACGGTGATTATGATGCGGACGGCGTTTCCAGCACTGCCGTCCTGTTGATGGCATTAAAGGAATTGGGGGCAAACGTCGATTTTTACATACCGAATCGATTTTCAGAAGGATACGGGCCAAACGAACATGCTTTCCGAATGATTCATGAAAAAGGATGCAGGCTGATTATAACAGTTGATACCGGCATCGCGGCAATCAATGAAGCGGATTTAGCCAAAAGGCTTGGAATCGACCTCATTATCACAGACCATCATGAACCGGGGCCTGTTTTGCCTGATGCGTATGCGATCATTCATCCGAAATTGCCAAATTCAACATATCCTTTTAAGGAGCTGGCAGGTGTAGGCGTTGCTTTTAAAATGGCCCATGCCCTTTATGGCAAGGTTCCAGAATCTCTGATAGAGATCGCAGCCATTGGAACAATTGCTGATTTAGTACCTCTATACGGAGAAAATCGGCTTCTTGCGAAAAAAGGGATTGAAAAATTAAAAACGACGACAAGACCTGGCATAAATTCGCTTCTTTCCATTGCTGGAGTGGACAAATCTTCCGTAAATGAGGAAACGATAGGATTTGTTTTAGGACCGAGAATCAATGCGGCAGGGAGGCTGAAAGAAGCCGATCCTGCCGTTGAATTGTTGTTGACAGATGATGAAGAAAAAGCTGATATGCTTGCTAAGGAAATCGCTCAATTAAATAAACAAAGGCAGAAGCTTGTACAAGAGATAACGGACGAAGCGATTAAGGAAATTGAAAAAAATTTTCCAATCGAAGACAATCCTGTTTTAGTCGTCGCAAAAGAAAACTGGAATTCTGGAGTGATCGGAATCGTTGCTTCCAGATTGGTCGAAAAATTTTACCGTCCTGCCATCGTGTTGAGCATTGATCGTGAGACAGGTCTTGCCAAAGGGTCTGCGCGAAGCATTCAAGGGTTTGATCTATTTAAAAACTTATCGGAATGCAGGGAGCTTCTCCCTCATTTTGGAGGCCATACGATGGCTGCTGGCATGACGCTGAAAGCAGAGCATATTGACGAGCTGCGCCAAAAAATGATCGATCTTGCAAATAGCCAGCTTTCAGATGAAGATTTTATTCCTGTAAAAAACATTGAATGTGCCTGTTCATTGGAGCATGTCACAATAAAAGCAGTCGAAGAGCTGGAGAAGCTTGCCCCTTTCGGAGTCGATAATCCGAAGCCGCTCTTTTTACTAGAAAATGTCAATGCGGCAGATGTTAGAAAAATTGGGGTAAACGGAAATCATTTGAAAATGAAGATTGAGGAGAAGGAATTTGAATTAGATGTCGTCGGCTTTGGACAGGGAGAATTGGCAGAAGAAATATCTCCTTTCGCAAACGTTTCTATTGTCGGTGAGCTTGCGATCAACGAATGGAATTATGTAAAAAAGCCGCAGCTATTGCTTCAAGACCTTGCCGTGCCAGCGTGGCAGCTTTTTGATTGGCGAGGTTCAAGAGGAACGGAGGCTTTGCTCTCTAAACTTCCTGCTGAAAAACGATTGCTGATCGCCTTTCATGAAGAATCTATAAAATTATATAAAGATCAACCGTACATTCATGAAATTCATATAATATCAGAAATAAAGGATTACAAAAATATAGATGTTTCCAATAAGTATGTTGTATTTCTCGATATGCCCCCGGCAATCGAATTTCTTGTTTCAGCATTTGAGCAAGGAATGCCTGAAAGAATTTATGCTATTTTTTATCAGCATGCAGACCACTTTTTTCAAACAATGCCGACAAGAGAGCATTTTAAATGGTATTACGCATTCTTAACGAAAAAAAATTCTTTCGATTACAAAAAATATGGGGAAGATTTAGCCAAATACCGTGGCTGGACGAAAGAAACGATCTTTTTTATGACAAAGGTGTTTTTTGAACTTGAATTTGTTACAATAAACAATGGTGTGATTACATTAAACAAAAAGGTGAAAAAACGGGATTTATCAGAATCCGGGACATATCAGCAGAAGCTGGATCAAATGAAACTGGAACAGCAGCTTCTCTATTCTTCTTATCAAGAACTGAAGGAATGGTTTGAAAAGGCAGTCTTGAAACGAGATGCCGATAAATTTTTACAAGTTCATGAATGGTAAACAACCGAGGAGGACGAGTGATGGATTTAAAAAAATACGTGACAATTGTTGAAGATTTTCCAAAACCGGGCATTTCTTTTAAAGATATCACAACATTAATGGACAACGGGGAAGCATTTAAATATGCAACAGACCAAATTGTTCAATATGCGCGTGAAAAGAAGATTGATATTGTTGTCGGTCCAGAAGCAAGAGGGTTTATCATCGGCTGCCCAGTTGCTTACTCTCTCGGAGTTGGTTTTGCACCTGTTCGAAAAGAAGGCAAGCTTCCGCGCGAAACGATCAAGGTGGAATACGGGCTTGAGTACGGAAAAGATGCATTAACCATTCATAAAGATGCGATTAAGCCTGGCCAGCGAGTGTTAATAACCGATGATTTGCTGGCGACTGGAGGAACGATTGAAGCTACCATTAAATTAGTGGAACAGCTTGGCGGAGAGGTTGCCGGCATTGCCTTTTTAATTGAATTGTCTTATCTTGAGGGCAGAAAAAGGCTTGAAGGCTATGATATATTAGCATTGATTAAATATTAATCTGCGCAAATCTATAAATGAAGCACTCTTAATGGGTGCTTTTTTTTAAAACAATAAAATGAAAAACTTTAGAAATTGTAATATTTTCCATCCGCTCGCAAAATAGCTGCAGCAGCTCTATTTTTTTTACCCCTTTTCAAAAGGATCGTATTCTTCTCTTTACATGTTTGTTAATTTTATTTAATAATAAAAACAATAACGTATATACAATTAAAGGTGATCCCATGGCAAACGAACAAATGTTGACAGCTGAACAGATCTTCGAAAAAGCGGAAAAGTATCTTCCGCCTGACGATATAGAGTTTATAAAAAAAGCATACGAGTTTGCAAAAAACGCCCATCATGGGCAATATCGCAAATCAGGCGAACCATATATTATGCATCCGGTGCAGGTTGCCGGGATTCTAGTAGATTTGGAGCTGGATCCTACAACGATTGCCGGCGGCTTTTTACATGATGTTGTGGAAGATACGGATGTGACATTAGACGAGCTTCGACAAGAATTTAACGATGAAGTCGCTATGCTTGTGGATGGAGTAACAAAGCTGGGAAAAATTAAATATAAATCAAAAGAAGAGCAGCAGGCGGAGAATCACCGGAAAATGTTTGTCGCTATGGCGAAGGACATTCGGGTCATTTTAATTAAACTGGCAGACCGTCTTCACAATATGCGTACGTTAAAACATTTGCCGCAGGAAAAGCAGCGAAGAATCGCCAATGAAACGTTGGAAATATTTGCTCCTCTCGCCCATCGCCTCGGAATCTCAAAAATCAAATGGGAACTTGAAGATACAGCCTTGCGGTATTTAAATCCGCAGCAATACTACCGAATTGTCAATTTGATGAAAAAGAAACGTGCAGAACGGGAAAAGTATGTTGAAGAGGTAATTGAAGATTTAAAGAAGCGAATTGAAGAAGTAAAGATAAAGGCAGAGCTGTACGGCCGGCCGAAGCATATTTATTCCATTTATCGAAAAATGGTTCTCCAAAATAAACAATTTAACGAAATATATGATTTGCTGGCTGTGCGAATTATTGTGAACAGCATAAAAGACTGCTACGCAGTGCTTGGCATCATTCACACATGCTGGAAGCCGATGCCTGGCAGATTTAAAGATTATATTGCAATGCCAAAAACAAACATGTATCAATCCATTCACACGACTGTCATCGGTCCGAAGGGGGATCCCCTTGAGGTTCAAATTCGCACATACGAAATGCATGCGATCGCTGAATACGGGATTGCTGCCCATTGGGCTTATAAAGAAGGAAAAAGCATTACATCTTTTGATAAAAAACTGAGCTGGTTTAGAGAAATATTGGAGTTTCAAAACGATTCTTCCAACGCCGAAGAATTTATGGAGGCATTGAAAGTTGATCTGTTCTCTGACATGGTGTTTGTATTTACTCCAAAAGGAGATGTCATTGAGCTTCCCGCCGGGTCGATTCCGATTGATTTCGCCTACAGAATTCATTCTGAAATAGGCAATAAAACGATCGGAGCAAAAGTAAACGGAAAAATAGTGCCTCTTGATTATAAATTAAAAACCGGAGATATAGTGGAAATATTGACGTCGAAGCATTCTTACGGTCCGAGCCAAGATTGGCTTAAATTGACGCAGACCTCTCAAGCGAAAAATAAAATTCGCCAATTTTTCAAAAAGCAGCGCCGAGAGGAGAATGTTGAAAAAGGAAAAGAATTAATTGAAAAAGAAATTAAAGCGATGGATTTTGATGTGAAAGAAGTCCTTACTCAGGAAAATATAAAACGTGTCGCGGAAAAATTTAATTTTTCAAACGAGGACGATATGTATGCGGCAGTTGGCTTCAACGGCATTACTGCTTTACAGGTTGCAAACCGCCTAGTCGAAAAAATTCGCAAACAGCGGGATATAGAAGAGCAGGAAAAATTGATGGAAAAGGTGGTTCAACAAGGTGCAAGGCGGCCGAAGCGCCGTGATGCAGGAGTGTCTGTAAAGGGTATTGATAATTTGTTAATCAGGCTTTCCCGTTGCTGCAACCCAGTTCCTGGCGATGATATTGTCGGATTTATTACAAAAGGAAGAGGGGTATCTGTTCACCGGTCTGATTGTCCAAATGTCAATAAAGAGGATGCAAAAGACAGGTTAATTGAAGTGGAATGGGAAAATCAGCTGGACGGCCGGAAGGAATACAATGTGGAAATTGAGATTTTAGGTTTTGACCGGCGCGGCTTATTAAATGAAGTGCTCCAGTCTGTAACAGAGACGAAGACAAACATTACGACAATTTCGGGAAGAACGGACCGTAACAAAGTAGCGAACATCCATTTAGGAATTTCGATTCAAAATGTCAGCCATCTTCAAAAAGTTGTGGATCGGATCAAGCAAATACCGGATGTATATTCAGTGCGGAGAATTATGAATTAAGAAAGGAAATACATGATGAAAGTTGTAGTACAACGAGCAAGGAATGCAAATGTCAAAGTAGATGGACAAGTTGTTGGTTCGATTGAGTTCGGTTTAATGGTGCTAGTCGGTGTTACGCACGAGGATACGGAAAAAGATGCAGAGTTTTTAGCGGATAAAGTGGCCAATTTGCGCATATTTGAGGATGAAGAAGGGAAAATGAATTTATCTCTTTTAGATGTTGGGGGCGAAGTTTTATCCGTCTCCCAATTTACGCTGTACGGCGATTGCCGGAAAGGAAGAAGACCAAATTTTATGCAAGCAGCCAAACCGGATATTGCTGAAAAACTATATGAATCTTTCAACGACAAACTGAGAGAAAAAGGCGTACGTGTTGAAACGGGTTCTTTCGGAGCGATGATGGCTGTTGAATTTACAAACGTTGGCCCAGTAACATTGATTATCGAAAGCAAATAAAAAAATCGTGAGCGAGCTGCTCACGATTTTTTTATGAGTTTACATATTTGACGACCGCTTTATAAATCGCTTGTGAGATTTTCTCTTGGTAAGCGTTTGTGCTGACTGTCCACTCTTCCATAGGATTGCTCAAAAAACCTAGTTCAAGCAAAGCAGCAGGACGTTTATTTTCACGCAGCACAAAATAATTTCCAAATTGAACACCACGGTTTCTTAAATTGACATGCCTCACCATCTCTTTGTGAATTACATTTGCTAATGCTTTATCCTTTGCAGAATTGTAATAAAAAGTTGTGATTCCATTTGCGCTTGGAATGATTGAGCTATTATAATGGATGCTCACAAAGGCGTTTGCGTTGTTTTTTACAGAAATTCCTACACGGGATTGCAGGCTGATATATGTATCGTCGCTTCTAGTTAAAACTGCATTTACACCTGCTCTTTTTAATTTGTTGTACACAAGTTTAGCTGTTTTTAAGGTTAAATGTTTTTCCAGCGTCCCTCTGACACCGATCGTCCCGCTGTCATAGCCTCCGTGGCCCGGATCGATAATGACTTTTTTACCTTTTGACGGTATGCTTGTCCCTTTATTGGAAATGTTTTCGCTTGTTGTTGTGACGACCCAGCTTGCTACATAAGCTGTTTGACCGTTTCGGAGCTGAATTTTATACCAATTATTATAAATCCCTACAATTGGAAAAGTCTGCCCTTTGTTTCCTCTTTGAACAATTTTTGCAGAAGTGGAAGGTGCACTGCGCAAATTTGTTCCGTCGTATAAAAGGACAACTGATTGAGCGCCGTTTGTTTTCTTTGAGCCAGCTTCGATATATCTTTTGGATGCCCAGCCTGTTTTGTTTTTCGCATATATAATTTGATACCAATCTCCGTTTGCACCTATGATTTCTACCTCTGTTCCTTTTTTAATGGTACCGACAATTTTTGAGTGTAAAGACGGACCGCTTCTAACATTTAACGAGCTGGCTGTAATCCTTCCTTTTTGCGGGGAAGTGCTGCTGCTTTTAGCTGCTGCTTTGGTAATATATTGCTTCGACACCCACCCCGTCACATTGTTGTAGCGAATGTTATACCAATTGCCTTGTTCCGAAATGATTTCAACTTTCATGTTTTTTGTCAGCTTGCCGGTAATTGATGATTGTGCATTTGGTTTTGAACGAACATTTAATATAGTGGCTGTAACCGTACCGAGGCTATGCTTCTGATTCGAAGGGGTTTTGCTGGCTGCTGGAGCTACATATGCCGAAGAGACCCATCCTTGCCGGCCATTATAGGAAATTTTCACCCATTTCCCCTGTTTCATCAACACATGCGCTTTTTCCCCTTTAGGAAACTGTCCAACAACTTTATAGTTTGTCCCGGGGCCAGAACGGATTCTTAACCCGGTAGTCGTAGAAACGACATAATCCTTTTTTTGAAGCTCGGTTTCTACTGAAAGAAGCCAATCGGCTACCCACCCGGAAGAGCCCTGTTTTAATTGAATTTTCACCCAATCTCCTTTCCTTGCAACAATCGGGTATTTTTCACCGTACCGAACGCTTTTCATTACGGGATAGCTTAAACCGGGACCTGTCCGGACATTTACTTTATCTTGCTTAATGACTGCATATTGCGTATCCGCTTGGGCTGAATGAAAAACTGGAGCGGTAGAAGTAAAAAGCAGTGAAAGCAACAGAACGATTAAAAAGCATTTTTTTCGCAATGGCCATGCTCCTTTCACATTCATGCAAAAAACTATTTCTATTTTTATTTCGGCATTTCCTTTTTTACATTGAGTATTTTTTCATTTTTTTGCGGGAAGACTAAGACGCAAATTCTGATGAAAAAGAAAGGGGAAAAATATGCGGTCCAGTGAAAAACATTCTTTCTCCGCATCAATTTTTCATGACCAGTTTGGTATTTCTTTCATTGATCGTACGATGCAGGATATTTTAATAGAGGTTTCGTTTGAGCATGGTTTAAATCAAGAGGAGGCGAAAAAGCTCCGTGATCGGCTCAGCCGTTCTTGACATGACACAGTATTGTTCGTATGATAATATAAAATTCTAGATTTAAAAATAACGTACATAAACAACCGATGACGGAGACAAGTAGCTGGGATGCACATGGACAGAGAGGAAAGGCCTTAGGCTGAAAGCCTTTCCCCATGATCGCTTAGTGAAGAACACTCCGGAGGTTTTCCTCTGAAAGGTGTAAAAGTAGGAGGAAACGTAAATAGGCGTTAACTTTTAAGTGGAAGCATTGCTTCAATTAGGGTGGCACCACGGGAGACTCTCCCGTCCCTACGGGAATCGTCAGGGGACGGGTTTTTTTATGGAATTTATTTTATAAGTGGAGGAGAATCGACAATGGCTTTTCAAATCCCGCGAGGTACACAGGATATTTTGCCGTCGGAGGCTTCAAGATGGCAATATGTTGAGAAAAAAGCTAGGGAAATATGCCGTCTTTATCGCTTTCAAGAAATTCGAACCCCCATTTTTGAACATACGGAATTATTTCAAAGGGGTGTAGGCGAATCAACCGATATTGTCCAAAAAGAAATGTACACTTTTTCCGACAGGAAAGGAAGAAGTTTAACATTAAGACCGGAAGGAACGGCAGCAGTCGTCCGCGCTTTTGTTGAAAAGAAAATGTACGCCGATCCGAACCAGCCTGTAAAGCTTTTTTACATCGGTCCGATGTTTCGGTATGAAAGACCGCAATCAGGGCGTTTTCGGCAATTTGTTCAATTCGGTGTGGAGGCTCTCGGCTCGGACGACCCTGCGCTGGATGCTGAAGTTATTTCTTTGGCGATGGCGTTTTATCAATCGCTCGGCTTAAAAAAATTGAAGCTTGCCATTAACAGTTTGGGAGATCAAGAGAGCAGAGCTGCACATCGTGCTGCTTTAGTCAACCATTTTAAGCCGAGAATTGGAGAATTTTGCTCTGATTGCCAAAAGCGGCTTGAGCAAAATCCGTTAAGAATACTTGATTGTAAACAAGACCGCGAGCATGAATTGATGAAAAGCGCCCCTTCCATCATTGACTTTTTAAACGATGAATCAAAGCAATATTTTGATCAAGTGTTAAAATATTTAACGGAGCTTGGCATTGAGTATGAAATCGATCCAAATCTCGTTCGCGGATTGGATTATTATAACCATACAGCATTTGAAATCATGAGCAATGCGGAAGGGTTTGGGGCGATTACGACTTTATGCGGCGGCGGAAGATATAACGGCTTGGTCGAAGAAGCCGGAGGGCCAAGCACGCCGGGGATCGGCTTTGCTTTAAGCATTGAACGCCTGTTAGCAGCAATTGATGCTGAAAACATCGCTCTTCCGATTGAAAAAGGTCTAGATTGTTATATTGTGGCACTGGGAGATCGGGCGAAGGAACGGTCGGTATCTCTATTGCAGGAAATGCGGAAAGCTGGCATTTCTGCAGACAAAGATTATGAAAATAAGAAAATGAAAGCACAACTGAAGCAAGCGGACAGGCTTCAAGCCAAATTTGTCATCATCATAGGTGATGAGGAATTAGAAAAAGGCGTGGCGAACGTAAAAAACATGGCAACAGGCGAACAAGATGCGGTGGCATTTGAACGACTTGCAGAGTATATAAAAGAGAGAAAGTAAAGGAGAGTATGTAGGATGTTTGGACGTTCGTATTATTGTGGAGAAATTTCCGAAAAAGCAATCGGCGAAAAGGTCGTTTTAAAAGGATGGGTGCAAAGACGCCGCGATTTAGGAGGACTTATTTTTATCGACTTGCGCGACCGGACAGGAGTTGTCCAAATTGTTTTTAATCCTGAAGTTTCAAAGGAAGCGTTAGAAATAGCTGAAAAAATCCGCAGCGAGTATGTATTGGACATTGAAGGCGAAGTGGTGAAAAGATCGGAAGAGACGATTAATCCGAACATTCGAACAGGAAAAGTGGAAGTGGTTGTTCAATCGGTAACCATTTTAAACAGCGCCAAAACTCCTCCTTTTTCACTTGCGGATCAAAAAGCGGACATTTCCGAAGAGGTTCGTTTAAAATACCGTTATTTAGATTTGCGCCGTCCAGTCATGTTTGAAACGTTAAAAATGCGGCATCAAATTACGAGAGCGATTCGCAACTTTTTGGATGAAAATGGATTTATTGATGTGGAAACCCCCATTTTAACGAAAAGCACACCGGAAGGAGCACGGGACTATCTTGTCCCTTCTCGCGTCCATGAGGGGGAATTTTATGCGCTCCCGCAATCGCCGCAAATATTCAAACAGCTTCTAATGGTTTCAGGATTTGATAAATATTATCAAATTGCAAGATGCTTCCGCGATGAGGATTTGCGCGCAGACAGACAGCCGGAATTTACCCAAATAGATATAGAAACTTCTTTTATGAGCCAAGAAGATATTATGAATCTAACCGAAAAGATGATGGCTCATGTGTTAAAAGAAGTGAAAGGAATCGAGCTTACTCTTCCATTCCAACGCATGCCATATGATGAGGCGATGGCGCGCTTTGGGTCGGACAAGCCGGACGTTCGATTCGGCCTGGAACTTGTTGATGTATCTGAAATTGTGAAAAGCTCCGCTTTCAAAGTTTTCAGTCAAGCAGTTGCAGGTGGAGGGCAAGTAAAGCTAATCAATGTAAAAGGAAAAAAAGACGAATTTTCACGCAAAGATCTAGATGCTCTCCAAGAGTATGTTCACAATTATGGAGCGAAAGGTTTGGCTTGGCTTAAAGTAGAAGAAAATGAAGTAAAAGGCCCAATTGCAAAATTTCTATCAGAAAATGAACAAAATAGTATTTTGCAAGCAGCTGAAGGACAGAATGGAGACTTGCTTCTGTTTGTTGCCGACAAGCCGAATGTTGTTGCTGATTCGTTGGGGGCTCTCAGATTAAAACTAGGAAAAGATTTAGGGCTGATCGAAGAAGATAAACTTGAATTTTTATGGATTACGGATTGGCCGCTCGTTGAATATAATGAAGAAGACGGCCGCTATTATGCATTGCATCATCCGTTTACTATGCCGTTTCGTGAGGACTTGGAGTACTTTGAGAAAGACCCTCTCAAAATGCGGGCTCAAGCATATGACTTAGTGTTAAATGGATATGAACTCGGCGGAGGGTCGATTCGGATTTTTGAAAAAGACGTTCAAGAAAAGATGTTCAAACTTCTTGGTTTTACAGAGGAACAAGCAAGAGAACAGTTCGGATTTTTGCTGGAAGCCTTCGAATACGGTACGCCGCCGCATGGTGGAATTGCACTAGGATTGGATCGGATTGTAATGCTTTTGGCAGGAAGAACAAACTTACGGGATACGATTGCCTTTCCGAAAACAGCAAGTGCGAGCTGTTTGTTAACGGAGGCACCAAGCCAAGTAAGCAAAGAGCAATTGGATGAACTGCATCTTGAAGTGAAACATAGCTCAAGGTAATAATTTCCATTATTTGTTTTTTATCTTGAAATCTCATGCTAATTATGATATTCTTTATTCAAAATTTAAGTCCTGATGTGTGCGTCGTACACCTAGTTTTGACCGAACAACGATTTAAATGGGAGCCCGGAGTTTCTAAAGTGAGTAAATGCCTCTTATGCATATGGCACGAGGACTTACAAAGCTTTAGAACAGGGCACCCACCTGCTGAGAGCGGGTTCAAAACGAAGGAAACGGCGACGGCACAATTGGGACTTTTTTAGTTTGTACACTGAATTTTGACAAACTGGAGTGATTTTTTTTGCTTCATCAGTTTTCCCGAAATGAACTAGCGATTGGAAAAGAAGGTTTACATAAATTGAAAAACAGCTCCGTAGCCGTTTTAGGGGTTGGCGGAGTTGGATCTTTTGCCGTCGAAGCTCTAGCACGATCAGGCATCGGGCGATTGATTTTGATCGATAAAGATGATGTCGATATTACGAATATTAACCGGCAAATCCATGCGCTTTTGTCGACGGTTGGAAAACCGAAAGTGGATTTAATGAAAGCAAGAATTGCTGACATTAATCCGGATTGTGAAGTAATTGCATTAAAAATGTTTTACACGGAAGAGACGTATGAAGACTTTTTTAAGCTAAACCCTGACTATGTGATTGACGCCAGCGATACGATCAGCTATAAAATTCATTTAATGAAGGAATGCCTGAAACGGAATATTCCTATTATTTCAAGCATGGGGGCAGCCAACAAAACGGATCCAACCCGTTTCCGAGTAGCAGATATTTCAAAAACACATACAGATCCGATTGCCAAAGTGATTCGAACGAAACTGCGAAAAGAAGGGATCCGAAAGGGAATTCAAGTCGTATTTTCTGATGAACGCCCTGTTGTTATTAGAGAAGATGTCAGAAAAGAAGTCGGCAATAACGAATCAACGATCCGCAAAGCAAAAATGCCCCCGTCATCAAATGCCTTTGTGCCATCCGTAGCCGGATTGATTATGGCTGGTCATGTGATTAATGAATTGCTGAAGGATATAAAAATTTATCGTGTCGGCGACGACGATTAAAAAATGGGGGTGTCAAATAAGCCATTTTTCGGCTTATTGACGCCCCCTTTTATTTACGTTTTCCATGAGGTTTTGACATTTTGGACAATCCTATTTATTTTTTCAAGATGACGCGGACATGACCGAAGCTTCCTATTCGTCCTTTTCTTTTTTCTTTTTCTCGATATTTTCATATATTTGCGCTAAAGCCTGCTCGAATTTGCCCGTTCTTTTTGGCTTGTAATATTTTTTATGCTTGATGGGGTCAGGCAAATATTGCTGGTTTACCCAGCCTGATTCATAATCGTGCGGATATAAATAGTTCACTCCTCTTCCAAGCTGCTTTGCTCCTTTATAATGAGCATCCCGCAAGTGGGAAGGGACCTCGCCTGTCACTCCTGAGCGAATGTCGGCTAAAGCTGCATCAATCGCTTTATAAGCAGAGTTTGATTTAGGGGATAAACATAGTTCAATCACCGCATTGGCCAAAGGGATGCGTGCTTCGGGAAAACCGATGCGCTCAGCTGCTTCTATAGCCGAAAGAGTTCTAGGTCCCGCTTGCGGATTTGCAAGACCAATATCTTCATAGGCGATGACCGTTAAACGCCTTGCAATCGAAGAAAGATCCCCTGCCTCAATTAATCTGGCCAAATAGTGAAGCGCTGCGTTTACATCGGACCCGCGAATAGACTTTTGAAAAGCAGATAAAACATCGTAATGATGATCTCCGTCTTTATCGTGGGAAAAGCTCTTTTTTTGCATGCACTCTTCAGCAATTTCAACCGTAATGCAAATGTTCCCATTCTCATCTTCCTTTGTTGATAAAACGGCGAGTTCTAATCCATTTAACGCCGCACGCACATCTCCGCCGGAGCTTTCGGCAAAATGTCTTAGAGCTTCGTCGCTGATTTGAACAGGAAAGTCGCTCAGTCCTCTTGGGTCTGTAAGAGCTCTTTTCAGGGCAATCATAATGTCATCTGGAGAAAGAGGGTGCAATTCGAAAATTTGACAGCGGCTCCGAATCGCCGGGTTAATGGCATGATACGGATTGCTTGTCGTTGCACCGATTAAAATAATCATGCCGTTTTCTAAATATGGAAGCAAAAAATCTTGTTTCCCTTTATCAAGTCTGTGCACTTCATCTAAAATGAGAATGATTTGCCCTGACATTTTTGCTTCTTCTACAACAATTTCCATATCTTTTTTATTGTGGACAACCGCATTCAGCTTTCGAAAAGGCGTGTTAGTGCTGCCTGCTATTGCTGTTGCAATAGATGTTTTTCCGATTCCAGGAGGTCCGTATAAAATCATCGAGCTTAAATATTTAGCTCGCACCATTCGTTCAATAATCTTTCCTTTTCCAACTAAATGTTCTTGTCCAATAATATCTTCTATTTTGGTTGGACGCATTCTATACGCTAAAGGTTCCATTTTATCGCTCCCAAATAAAAATCATATCATCTCATTTACCCACTAATAAAATAATATGCTATAATGTCTAAAGTTTAAAGTAGAACCAAGATGGTGAAAATCTTGAAAAAAACTAAAAAATAGGAGTGTAGAAACGTGAGAATTTCAACGAAAGGACGCTATGGTTTAACGATTATGATTGAATTGGCGCGAAAGTACGGAGAAGGACCGACATCTTTGAAAAGTATTGCACAATCTCATGATTTATCAGAGCATTATTTGGAACAATTAATTGCTCCTCTCCGCAATGCCGGACTTGTCAAAAGCATTCGCGGAGCTTATGGCGGATATATTTTAGCGAACGATCCGTCCAAAATAACGGCTGGTGACGTTATCCGTGTGTTGGAAGGACCGATCACCCCTGTTGAAGGAATTGAAGATGAACCGCCTGCTCAAAGGCATCTATGGTTAAAAATCCGCGATGCGGTGAAGGACGTTCTTGACAACACGACACTTGATGATTTAGCAAGCCATACAGGAGATAATGAGCAGGACGCTTACATGTTTTACATTTAAAGTCGGGAGGAATTAACTTTGGAACGGATATATTTGGATCATGCGGCAACATCGCCAGTCCATCCCGCAGTTTTGGATAAAATGACAACCTTTATGAAGGATTATTTCGGCAATCCGTCTAGCATCCATTCTTTTGGCAGAGAAAGCAGACGAGAAGTGGATGAGGCTCGAGAGCTCCTTGCCAAAAGTATTCATGCCGATCCAAAAGAAATCATATTTACAAGCGGAGGAACAGAAGCAGATAATTTAGCGGTGATTGGAACAGCGCTTGCTAATAAAGAAAAAGGAAACCATATTATCACAACAGAAATTGAGCATCCGGCTGTCCTCCAATCTTGCCGCTATCTAGAAAAAAACGGATTTCACGTTACGTATTTGCCTGTCAATCAATCGGGAGTTATTTCTGTCGATGATCTTAAAAAAGCTTTAAAAGATGAAACGATTCTTGTCACAGTCATGTATGGAAATAATGAAGTAGGTGCCTTACAGCCTATTTCAGAAATAGGAAGCTTATTACAAAACCATCAAGCGTATTTTCATACCGATGCAGTTCAAGCATACGGACTCGTTCCAATTGATGTTCGCGAGCTGAATGTCGATCTGCTGTCGGTTTCCGGTCATAAAATAAATGGGCCGAAAGGGATCGGTTTTTTATATGCAAAAGCTGGGGTGAAATTCACTCCGCGCATGCATGGCGGTGAGCAGGAATTGAAGAGAAGAGCCGGAACGGAAAATGTTCCAGCGATTATCGGGTTTGCAGAAAGCGCAAAAATTGCAGAACAAACAAGAAAGGAAAAAACAGAGCAATATGTGCATTTTAAACAAATCATGATCGATGTGTTTGAACAAGAGGGCATTTCCTTCGCTGTGAACGGCTCGATTGACAACAGCTTGCCTCATATATTAAACGTTTTCTTTCCGGGAACAAATGTTGAATCGCTTCTTGTCAACCTCGATTTGGCGGGAATTGCGGCATCAAGCGGATCAGCTTGTACAGCAGGATCAGTTGAACCGTCGCATGTGCTCGTTTCAATGTTTGGCAAAAATTCAAAAGAAATAACTTCATCGGTTCGATTCAGCTTCGGCTTAGGAAATACGGAGGCACAAATTGAATCGGCTGCCAAAAAAACAGCCGAGATTGTTAAAAGGTTAACGTCAAAATAGAAAGAGGTGAGAGAGATGGAAAAGGCGCCGCATGAAACAAGAGTCGTAGTCGGGATGTCTGGCGGAGTAGATTCATCTGTAACTGCTTTGCTCCTAAAAGAACAAGGGTACGAAGTCATCGGGGTCTTTATGAAAAATTGGGATGATACGGATGAAAACGGCGTATGTACGGCAACGCAAGATTATGATGATGTAATCCGTGTATGCAATCAGCTTGGGATTCCTTATTATGCAGTGAATTTCGAAAAAGAGTATTGGGATAAAGTGTTCACTTACTTTTTAGAGGAATATAAAGCTGGAAGAACGCCAAATCCCGATGTCATGTGCAATAAAGAAATTAAATTTAAAGCTTTTTTGGAGCATGCAGCTGACTTAGGCGCGGACTATATCGCAACAGGCCATTATGCACGGGTAAAATACCGCGATGGTGTGTACAAATTGCTCAGAGGAAAGGATCCAAACAAAGATCAAACGTATTTTTTGAATCAGCTGAATCAGAAGCAGCTGTCAAAGGTCATGTTCCCCATCGGGCATCTTGAAAAAAAAGAAGTTAGAGAAATTGCGGAAAAAGCAAACTTGGCAACAGCAAAGAAAAAAGATTCAACAGGCATCTGCTTTATTGGCGAGCGGAACTTTAAAGAATTTTTAAGCCAGTATTTACCTGCTCAACCCGGCAAAATGGAGACGTTGTCTGGTGAGGTAAAAGGGAAGCATGACGGGCTTATGTATTATACGATCGGTCAACGTCATGGACTCGGAATAGGAGGAAATGGCGATCCTTGGTTTGTGGTTGGAAAAAATTTGAAAAATAATATTTTATATGTTGAACAAGGATTTCATAATGAACATTTATATTCAGACTCCATTATCGCAACAAATGTAAACTGGATAACCGGTGAAAAACCAACAGATGAGCTTGTTTGCACCGCAAAATTTCGCTACCGCCAGCCTGATCAGCCGGTAAAAGTGAAAATGATCGGTGATCAAACTGCACAAATTTCGTTTGAACAGCCGGTCCGTGCCGTTACACCAGGACAAGCTGTCGTTTTTTATAATGGAGAGGAATGTCTGGGAGGCGGCATTATCGATAAAGTATTTCGCAACGGCGAAAAACTGTGGTATGTCGGTTAAAGAGATAAGCTGTACCGATCGGAATGAGATTTGTTAACTTGGCGCAGCCTCTTTGCCTTTGGATGTGAAAGGATGAAATGGATGCATAAAAATCAACTGGCTTTAGAAGCAATAAAAGAAGGGAAATGGGAAGAAGCAGCGAAATATTTTGCAGAAGCATTGGAAGAAAATCCAAACGACCCTGTGTTATACGTAAATTTTGGGAATTTGCTTGCCTCTTCAGGTGATGCAGAAAGAGCATTGAAATTTTATGAAAAGGCGATTGAGATTGATAAAGGGACGGCTACTGCGTATTACGGCATTGGAACCGTTCATTATAATGCGGGAGATTATCACAAAGCGAAAACATTTTTTGATCAGGCGGAAAAGTATGGGCTTGCTCATAAAGATGTCTATTTTATGCTTGGAATGTCTCTTTACCAGCTTGAACAGCCCCGTCTTGCACTTCCATATTTTTTGCGGGCGGTTGAGATGGATGAACAAGACGCCAGCGCTCACTTTCAATATGGTTTATGTTTAGCACAAGCAGGCCACATTCAAGAAGCAAAAAAAGAGTTTGAAAAAACGATCGACCTCGATCAACATCACGCAGATGCTTATTATAATTTAGGTGTTGCGTACGCATTTGAAGAAAATAGAGAAGAAGCTTTAAAAATGTTTGATATGGCGCTTTCCATTCAACCGGATCATTTGCTTGCGGGCAACGGGAAAAGGCTGTTAGAAGAAATGATTTAAACGAAATTAGGAGGAAAGAGGATGGGCGGTCAACAGGAGAGTTTGTTTCATGAGGAAAGTACTCCTTTTGTTCGCGGAGTCATTAAACATATTGTGTTCCAGAATGAGCAAAATTTTTATACTGTTATTAAAGTGAAAATTGAAGAGACGAATGAACAGTTTGAGCAAGATCAAGTGACCGTGACGGGTTTTTTTCCTCTTCTCCAATTACATGACAGCTATACGTTTTTTGGCGCAAAAAAATACCATCCAAAATTCGGCGTACAATTTCAAGCTGAGCGTTTTCAAAAGGAGCTTCCAACTACGAAAGAAGGAGTTATTCAATATTTATCAAGCGGGCTTTTTAAAGGAATCGGCAAAAAAACAGCGGAAGCGATCGTGAATGAACTGGGGGAACATGCGATTTCGATTATTTTGGAGGATCCCGATTCATTAAAAAGAGTGAAGAAGCTTTCAAAGGAAAAAGCCAAAATACTGGCTGAAACACTGAAGGAACATCAAGGTTTAGAAGGGGTTTTAATCGGATTAAATCAGCTTGGCATTGGGCCTGCACTTGGGATGAAAATTTATCAGCTGTATCGGGAGGATACGCTTAAAATCATTCAAAAAAACCCATATCAATTGGTGGAAGATATTGAAGGGATCGGCTTTATTCGAGCGGATGAAATTGGGAGAGAGCTTGGGATCTCCGGCAATCATCCCGACCGGCTGAAGGCGGCTTGTTTGTTCACTATTGAACAAGATGCTGTAAAAGAAGGACATGTATATGTTACAAAAGTTCAGCTGATGGAAAAAGCGAAAAAATTGCTCACCCAAAATGGAGAAGACATATCTGATCAGGATATTGAAAGAATCATTCTTGAATTGGAAGAAGATCGAAAAATTATCGTCGAGGAAGATCGAATTTATTTACCCTCTCTTTACTATGCTGAAGTGGGACTTGCCAATAATATTGAAGAAATTTTAACCCAAACCCAATTTCAAGATATGTTTCCTGAATCAGAATTTTTGCTGGAGTTAGGAAAACTGGAAGAAAAAATGAATGTTCAGTATGCCCCCTCTCAAAAAGAAGCCATTCAGCGGGCTATTCATTCGCCGATTCTTTTGCTGACCGGCGGGCCTGGAACGGGAAAAACAACCGTTATCAAAGGCATCGTTGAAATTTATGCGAACCTCCACGGCCTTTCATTGAACCCAAAAGAATATCAAAAGAAGGAAGAGCCGTTTCCCATTGTACTGGTGGCACCTACCGGACGAGCTGCAAAAAGAATGGCAGAAGCAACCGGTCTTCCTGCCGTCACAATCCACCGCCTTTTAGGATGGAATGGTTCAGAAGGATTTGAACACAATGAGGATCATCCGATTTCTGGAAAGCTTCTGATTGTTGATGAAGTATCAATGGTTGATATTTGGCTCATGCATCAATTGTTTAAATCGCTTCCTTCGGACATACAAATTGTTCTTGTCGGAGACGAACACCAGCTTCCGTCCGTTGGACCCGGCCAAGTGCTTCGCGATTTGATTCAATCCGGACGAATCCCGGTTGTTACGCTGACAGATATTTATAGACAGGCAGAAGGATCTACAATTATTGATTTGGCCCATTCAATCCGCCAAGGAACTCTTCCAGCGAACCTTTTGCAAACGACACAAGACAGATCGTTTATTCCTTGTACAACATCACAAATAAAAGAAGTTATAACGAGAGTAATTGAGAACGCTTTGAAAAAAGGATATTCTGCGAAGGATATACAGGTGTTGGCACCGATGTACAGAGGGATTGCCGGCATTGATCAGTTGAATGAAATGCTTCAGGAAATGTTAAACCCCCCTTCAAAAGAAAAAAGAGAGATCAAGCATGGCAACGTTATTTACCGAATTGGGGACAAAGTGCTGCAGCTCGTCAATCAGCCTGATCAAAACGTGTTTAATGGCGATATTGGGGAGATTGTTTCTATTTTTTACGCAAAAGAAAATGTCGAAAAAGAAGATATGGTGGTTATTTCTTACGACGGTATCGAAGTAACCTATACGAAGCAAGATTTTAATCAGTTTACTCATGCTTACTGCTGCTCCATCCATAAAGCGCAGGGAAGCGAATTTCCGATTGTCATTTTGCCGGTAGTAAAAGGCTACTTTCGGATGTTGAGAAGAAATTTGATTTATACAGCGGTTACAAGGAGCAAGCAATTTTTAATTATGTGCGGAGAATGGGAAGCGTTAAAAATGGGAGTATACAACAATCAGGAGTCGATGAGGCAGACAACCTTAAAAGAGAGGCTGAAAACATCTGAACTTGCCGAGCTGAAAGAGGAGCTTCCTTTTCCACTAGAAGATGCCAATATTGGGATGGAGAACATCACTCCATATGATTTTATGGAAGAGGGCGAAGGATAATAAATTTGTTCCTTTCCATAAGATCGATAACGATTGACAGATGATGCTACAAACAGGGGACAAATTGTTTAAGCATAAAAAAGCATGCTTTATAGAGACGTATAATTTTTTGGAAAATGGTAACAAATAGTAGTGTGCATAGCGAGAATATACCGGATTAATAAATAATTAAATAAATGAATAAAGAAGGTGTCCCTGTTTGTTAACATGTCCGAATTGTAAAAGCAAAGATATTGGAAAAATCGGAGTCAATCAGTATTATTGTTGGCATTGTTTTATTGAGCTTACCGTTACAAAAGGCATTATTCACACACATCAAGTAGAAGAAGACGGAACACTAAGTTCTTTAGATGACTTGTTTCCTGAAGAAGATCGTGCGATTTGAGGCGCCTAAAATGGGCGCCTTCATGCATATTTTCGTGAGCATTCCTCAAAATAATAAGAGGAGGGATGCGGGATGAATGAGCGAGAGCGGAAATGGCTTTTCCGAATCATTTTTTTTCTCATTTTATCATTGTTTGTATATATGGTTCTTCAGCTAAAAGTCATTTGGTTTCCTATTTTCAAAATGTTAAAAGCTGTTTTAATTCCTTTTATGCTTTCCGGCTTCATTACCTACTTGCTTCATCCCGTAGTGGAAAAACTTTACCGTTCAGGTGTTCCAAGAACATGTTCGATTCTCATCATCTATTTTATTTTTTTCGGAGGAGTCGGTTTTAGCTTTTATAAAGGTGTCCCAATTTTTGTTGAACAAATGAAAGACCTTTCCGAAAATATCCCTATGTTTACAAAATATTACCAAAGCTGGATGGATAAAATTCATGACGGAACAACCAATTTACCTGGAGAAATTCATCATCGAATTGAATCTTTTATTGCTGGAATGGAAACATCCGTCGCTGCCTTTCTTGAACGGATGCTTTCAAGCATGAAGTCAATTATTGATTATGCTGTTATTATTGGTGTCATTCCCTTTCTCGTTTTTTATATGTTGAAAGATTATGAGAAAATGAAAAAGGCCATTTGGTACTTCACCCCGAAGAAATGGAGACGTGAAGGGAGACGTTTTTTAGAAAACGTCGATGAGTCGCTCGGAAGTTATTTGCGGGGGCAACTATTTGTTTGTTTTCTGATCGGGCTGGCGGCTTCGATTTTGTTTTGGCTGTTTAAAATTAAATATCCGTTAATTTTAGGGACGATTATCGGAATGACCAATATTATTCCTTATTTCGGTCCATTTATCGGGGCGGTTCCTGCTTTGATGGTCGCTGCGACGCTCTCCATTAACAAAATAATTGTAGTGCTTTTCATCATTTTTGGGCTGCAATTTATTGAAAGTAATATTCTTGGCCCTTTCATCGTTGGGAAAAGCCTGCATATGCATCCGATGGTGATTATTATGGCGCTCTTGGCGGGCGGAGAAATCGGCGGAGTGATCGGTTTAATTTTAGCTGTGCCTTTTATCACTGTTCTGAAAGAGATATTGCTGCATATCATCCGTCTGAGGAAAGCGCATTGACAAGCGATTTTTCCTTGTCTATAATTCGTGATAGACATGGAATAAGTGCATGAAAGCGATGACGAATCGAGTATGTTGCAGTCCATCTTAAAAGAGAGGGGCTTCCGAGGCTGAAAGAAGCTCTAGATGAAGGGCAACAGAACGCTAATTCTGAGTGCAGGCAAAACCTGACGAAAATGCCACGTTACGGCAAATGAAGGTGATGAGCAATTGGTTCATAATCAGGGTGGTACCGCGAGTAACTCTCGTCCCTGTGTAAATCAGAGCATTTACATAGGCGAGAGTTTTTATTTTGCGAGAAAAATGAAGACATTTTAGGAGGAATGCCATGAAAAAGCTCACTTCAGCACAAGTTCGTCAAATGTTTTTAGATTTTTTTAAGGAAAAAGGACATTCGGTTGAACCGAGCGCTTCTTTAATTCCGGTTGATGATCCGTCACTATTGTGGATCAACAGCGGTGTCGCAACATTGAAAAAATATTTTGACGGAAGGGTTGTTCCTGAAAATCCGAGAATTACTAACGCACAAAAATCAATCCGAACAAACGATATTGAAAATGTCGGAAAAACAGCGCGCCATCATACATTTTTCGAAATGCTCGGAAATTTCTCAATCGGCGACTATTTTAAAGAAGAGGCGATTGAATGGGCATGGGAATTTTTAACAAGCGAAAAATGGATTGGCTTCGACCCAAATAGATTATCAGTTACTATTCATCCGGAAGATGAAGAGGCGTATGACATTTGGAAAAATAAAATCGGGTTGCCGGAAGAACGAATTATCCGTTTGGAAGGGAATTTCTGGGATATTGGTGAAGGGCCAAGCGGACCAAATACTGAAATATTTTATGATCGTGGAGAAGAATTTGGAAACGATCCAAATGATCCGGAACTTTATCCCGGCGGTGAAAACGAACGCTATTTGGAAGTTTGGAATCTTGTTTTTTCTCAATTTAATCATAATCCTGATGGAACTTACACTCCGCTTCCAAAAAAGAATATTGATACAGGCATGGGCTTAGAGCGAATGGTTTCTGTCATTCAAAATGCGCCGACCAACTTTGACACAGATCTCTTTTTACCGATCATTCAAGCTACCGAAAAGATTTCGGGGGAAGCTTATCGAACCGACAAAGAGAAAGATGTCGCTTTTAAAGTGATTGCCGACCATATCCGCACGGTTACATTTGCTGTTGCAGACGGTGCGCTACCTTCTAATGAAGGCAGAGGGTATGTACTTCGCCGTCTTATCCGCAGAGCGGTTCGGTATGCAAAAACGATCAACATAGACCGCCCGTTTATGTATGAATTAGTTCCGGTTGTAGCGGAAATTATGAACGATTACTATCCGGAAGTAAAAGAAAAAG
Organism: Aeribacillus sp. FSL K6-8394; assembly: GCF_038008865.1. Lineage (NCBI taxonomy): Bacteria > Bacillati > Bacillota > Bacilli > Caryophanales > Bacillaceae > Aeribacillus > Aeribacillus sp. FSL K6-8394. The sequence goes on along the minus strand of NZ_JBBPAA010000001.1, from coordinate 1,659,063 downwards.
TATCCTTTGTTCAAAAGGTAATTAAAAATGAGGAAGAGCGTTTCCATGAGACTCTCCATGAAGGGCTTGCCATTTTAGCGGATGTAATCAAAAAGCAGAAAGGACAGGGTAGCCGAATAATTCCAGGCGAAGATGTGTTTCGGCTTTACGACACATACGGTTTTCCAGTGGAATTGACGGAGGAATACGCACAAGATGAAGGCATGGAGCTGGATTATGAAGGCTTTGAACGAGAAATGGAGCATCAAAAAGAACGTGCAAGAAAAGCCAGACAGGATGTCGACTCGATGCAAGTGCAAAGCGGAATTCTTGTGGAATTAAAAGAGGAAAGCAAATTTGTCGGCTACAATACCCTAGAAGCAAATGCACGGGTGCTTGTGATCATAAAAGATGGGGAATTAGTCGATCAAGCCGAGAGCGGGGAAGAGGTCCAAATTATATTGGACGAGACGCCTTTTTATGCTGAAAGCGGAGGTCAAATTGCTGACAAAGGAATCATCAAAAATGATGATGTGGTCTTAAACGTAAAAGATGTGCAAAAAGCGCCGAACGGCCAACACTTGCACCGGGCTGTCATCGAAAAAGGCGTTTTGACAAAAGGAGCAGCAGTTTACGCTTCCGTTTGTGCAGAGTCTAGAAAATCCATCGTGAAAAATCATACAGCGACACATTTGCTGCACCAAGCGCTGAAGGACGTGCTGGGCGTACATGTCAACCAAGCTGGATCGCTTGTTGCTTCCGACCGTCTCCGTTTTGACTTTTCACATTTTGGACAAGTTTCAACAGAAGAGCTGGAAGAAATTGAGCGAATTGTAAATGAGAAAATTTGGGAAAGCATTCCAGTCTCTATCGAGCACATGCCTCTTGACGAAGCGAAAGCGATGGGCGCGATGGCTTTATTTGGAGAAAAATACGGAAAAATTGTTCGCGTTGTTCAAGTAGGCGATTATTCGCTTGAGCTTTGCGGCGGATGCCATGTAACAAATACAGCGGAAATCGGACTGTTTAAGATTGTTTCCGAAACTGGAATTGGTGCAGGAACCCGCCGAATTGAAGCGGTGACAGGAAAAGAAGCGTACCGGTTTATGAATGAACAATATTTATTGTTAAAGGAAATTGGGGCAAAACTGAAAGCGAATGTAAAAAATCTGCCGGAGAGAATTGACAGTCTGCAGCAAGAAATAAAAGAACTACAGCGGGAAAACGAATCTCTTACGATGAAGCTTAGCAATCTGGAAGCGGGGAACATCGCTGAAAAAGCGGTAACGATCAACGGTGTAACAGTTCTTGCGGAAAAAGTTCAAGTGAAAGATATGAACAGATTGCGCGGCATGGTCGATGAACTGAAGCAAAAGCTCGGCTCGGCTATTGTTGTGCTAGCAACGGTATCAGACGGAAAAGTAAATTTAGCAGCCGGCATCACAAAAGACTTAGTTGACAAAGGGTTCCATGCTGGAAAATTAATTAAGGAAATTGCAAGCCGCTGTGGAGGCGGCGGCGGCGGAAGACCTGACATGGCTCAAGCGGGAGGAAAAAATCCTGAACGGTTAGCTGAAGCTCTTCGTTTTGTCGAAGACTGGGTGAAATTCGTTTCATAAATTCCAGTCATAGTGTAAAATGGATGTAGACAAGCAGATTCGCTTTTTAGTCTAGGAAAGAGGTGCAAAAATTGAGTTCCTTCGATAAAACGATGAAGTTTAATTTTTCAGAAGAACCTGTTGAGACAAATGTCAAGGAAGTTCTAAGTGCCGTATACAATGCACTGGAAGAGAAGGGTTATAATCCGATCAATCAAATCGTCGGCTATTTGTTGTCCGGAGATCCTGCTTACATTCCTAGACATAACGGCGCACGCAATCTGATTAGAAAAATTGAACGAGATGAATTAATTGAAGAGCTTGTAAAATTTTATTTGAAAAACAACCGTGAGGAATAAAATGCGAATCATTGGGTTAGACTTAGGTTCAAAAACATTAGGAGTTGCGGTAAGCGATGAGCTGGGATGGACTGCTCAAGGTGTGGAAACGATCAGCATAAATGAAGATGAAGGCGAGTTCGGGATTCAAAGACTCGCTGAACTGATAAAGAAATACGAGGTAGAAAAAATAGTAGTCGGGTATCCGAAAAATATGAACGGCACCGTTGGACCAAGGGGAGAAGCAAGCGAGCGCTTTGCCACGCTTTTGAAGGAGCAGTTTCAGCTTCCGGTCATTTTATGGGATGAGCGCCTTTCGACGATGGAAGCCGAAAGATTTCTCATTGAGGCGGATGTAAGCCGGCGAAAAAGACGGCAAGTCATTGATAAAATGGCTGCGGTGATTATTTTGCAAAGTTATTTGGACAGTCAACAATAAATTGAGGTGAAATAAGTGGAAGGTGAAAAACATATTACCGTTATTGATGAAAACGGTAATGAACAACTATACGAAATTTTGTTTACGTTTAATTCGGACGAATTTGACAAATCTTACGTTCTTTATTATCCGATCGGCATCGATGATGAGGAAGACGAAGATGGAATAGAAATTCATGCAGCAAGCTACATTCCCAATGAAGACGGTGAGGGCGGAAAGCTGGAGCCTGTGGAAACCGATGAAGAATGGGAAATGATCGAGGCCGTTTTAAATACATTTTTAGAAGAGGAATAAGCACCGTTTTGCGGTGCTTTTTTTGTTGAGGTGATTTACATCCAAATGAAAAAAACAATTTCTTCCTATAAAAAAATGGAGATTTTTGACGAATAAATGCGTGTATGTAGTATAATAATCGGGACGGAAGGAGGATGAATTGATGGCGGATTCGGATTCGAATAAGGAATTTTTGGATAAGAAACTCCAAGAAAAACTGCATATAGCGAAAATTGTTCGAAAAACTGTGTTAACTGTCCTGATTGCCTTTGTTGTTCTATTTGCTGGAGTGATTGGCGGCGGGTATTTATATGTGCGATCTGCATTAAAGCCTGTTGATCCGGATAATAAGGAACCTGTAAAGGTACAAATTCCGATTGGATCTTCCGTATCGCAAATTGCTTCTATTTTAGAAAAAAATGACATCATTAAAAGTGCGATCGTGTTTAAATATTACGTGAAATTTAAAAATGAATCAGGGTTTCAAGCAGGAAATTATCAATTTCATCAATCGATGACGATTCAAGAAATCGTTGAACGCTTAAAAAAAGGCGAATTAATGGGAGAAGCAGCTATTAAATTGACGATCCCGGAAGGATTGCAACTATCAGAAATTGCTGACATCATCGCCAAACATACTCCCTATTCAAAAAAAGAAATTATGAACCAATTAACAAACCAACAGTTTATCAAACAAATGCAAAAAAAGTATCCTAATACAATAACAGATGACATTTTCAACAGACGTATAAAATATGCATTGGAAGGATATTTGTATCCGGCTACTTATTCGTTTTATGAGGAATCTCCTCCGTTGTCGGAAATCATTGAAACAATGATTAAAAAGACAGATGAAATGCTTGTTCCTTATAGAAACAAAATGAAAGAGCTGAGTCTTTCCACTCATCAATTTTTAACATTAGCGTCTTTAGTGGAGGAGGAAGCGACGGAAAAAGCCGACAGGGAAAAAATAGCCAGCGTTTTTTACAATCGTTTAGAAAAGAACATGCCTCTCCAGACAGATCCAACCGTTTTATATTCATTAGGAAAGCATAAGGAGCGCGTATACTATAAAGATTTAGAAGTCAATTCTCCCTATAACACATATAAACATAAAGGACTTCCGCCGGGGCCGATTGCCAATGCTGGCAAGCAGTCACTAGATGCTGTAGCAAATCCTGCCGATACAAACTATTTTTATTTTCTCGCAACGAAAGAAGGGGAAGTTATATTTACGAAGACGCTGGATGAGCATAACAAAGAAAAAGCTAAGCATATTACGGAAAAGGATTAAAGGTTTGCGATTCGCATTCCTTTTTCTTTTATGTTAAAATATATCGAGCTAAAAAAACAAACTTGAAGAGTTCGAACAGAACTCTTCTTTGATTAAGGGAGTTTTTTAGGAGTGTCCATTTTGCCAAACAAAAAAATCGAGGAATATTTAGCAAATTTTTCTACTAACAAAGATGAAAAATTAGTTCAATTAGAAGCATATGCAAAAGAGCAGAAGGTGCCGATTATGGAAGAGCGGGCGCTGTCTGTCATGCTTCATATTTTAAAGCTCCATCAGCCGAACAAAATATTGGAAATTGGGGCGGCGATCGGCTATTCGGCGATTCGGATGGCAAAAGCGCTGCCGAACACAAAAATTGTAACGATTGAAATAGATCCTCATCGATTTGAACTAGCGGAACAAAATATTCGAGCTTGCGGTCTTGAAAATCAAATTACCATTTATCACGGTGATGCTCTAGAAATCGTACAGGAAGTCAAGCTTGACGGCCCGTTTGATGCGCTCTTTATCGATGCGAGCAAAGGGCAATATAAACGTTTTTTTCAAGCATATGAACCTTTGCTGTCAAAAAGAGCGGTCGTTTTTTCGGATAATGTTCTTTTTAAAGGACTAGTCGCTGAAGAAATGATAGAATCAAAAAGGTTAAAATCTTTAGCGAAGAAAATTAAAGAATATAATGAATGGCTAATGAATCAGTCCGATTGGGATACCGTTATTATTCCGATAGGCGACGGATTAGCCTTCAGTATAAAAAGGGGTGAAGGGGAATGAAAAAACCCGAACTGCTCGTCACACCTGTAAATGTCAAAAATATTGAGAGCCTTTGCAAAGCTGGCGCAGATGCTTTTATCATCGGCGAACAGCGTTATGGCTTAAGGCTTGCAGGGGAATTTCATCGAAAAGATGTATTAGATGCGATTGACCTTGCCCATCAATATGGAAAAAAAGTATACGTTGCAATGAATGCAATTTTTCATAATGATAAAGTAGACGAGCTTGCAGATTATGTAAAATTTGTTCATAATGCGAAGGCAGATGCGATTGTATTCGGTGATCCAGCAGTGTTAATGACTGTTAGGGAAGTTGCTCCGGAGATGAAGCTCCATTGGAATACGGAAACAACCGCGACCAACTGGTATGCATGCAACTATTGGGGAAGGAAAGGCGCCAAGCGTGCAGTACTAGCTCGGGAGTTAAGCATGGAAGCTGTCATTGAAACGAAAGAGCATGCAGAAGTGGAAATAGAAGTCCAAGTCCACGGAATGACGTGCATGTTTCAGTCCAAAAGATCTCTTATCGGCAATTATTTTGAATATCGTGGGAAAGCGATGGAAATTCACAATGATAAATACGGCAAAAATATGTTTTTGCATGATAAAGAGAGAAATAACAAATATCCAATTTTTGAGGATGAAAATGGAACCCATATTATGAGTCCGAATGATATTTGCATCATTGACGAGCTGGAGGAACTGGTTGATGCAGGAATTGATTCTTTTAAAATAGATGGCGTGCTGAAAACTCCGGAATATATTGTAGAAGTGACGAAAAAGTATCGAAAGGCGATCGATTTATGCGCTGAGGATCGAGAGCAATATGAAAATGTTAAAGACAAGCTGTACGCTGAAATTGAGGAAATACAGCCGCCAAACCGCCCGTTGGATACAGGATTTTTCTTTAAAGAGACCGTTTATTAAAAAAACGTTAAAGGAGGAGTTCGCATGCCGGTTGTGAAAGATAAAATTTCAACAATTATCAACGGCAAAAGGGTCATAACGAAAAAACCTGAACTTCTTGCACCTGCCGGAAATTTGGAGAAATTAAAAATCGCCGTCATGTACGGTGCTGATGCCGTCTTCATTGGCGGACAAGAGTACGGCTTGCGTTCCAATGCCGATAATTTCTCCATTGAGGAAATTAAAGAAGGAGTTCAATTTGCTAATCAGTACGGGGCAAAAATATATGTGACGACAAACATTTATGCACATAATGAAAACATTCCTGGACTCGATCAATATTTAAAAGCGCTCGAAGACGCAGGAGTGTCAGGGGTCATTGTCGCAGATCCCCTCATTATTGAAACGTGCAGAAAGGTAGCTCCAAAATTGGAAGTCCACTTAAGCACTCAGCAATCCCTTTCGAATTGGAAAGCTGTCCAATTTTGGAAGGAGGAAGGTTTGGAGCGGGTCGTTCTAGCACGGGAAACGAGCGCTGAAGAAATTAGAGAAATAAAAGAAAAAGTAGATATTGAAATCGAAACGTTTATTCACGGTGCGATGTGCATTGCCTATTCAGGCCGCTGCACATTAAGCAATCATATGACAGCGCGAGATTCAAACAGAGGAGGATGCTGTCAGTCCTGCCGGTGGGATTATGATTTATATGAATATTATAAAGGCAAAGAAGTGCCTATGTTTGATGAGCAAGACTCTCCATTTGCAATGAGCGCTAAAGACTTAAAATTGGTTGAGTCGATTCCGAAAATGATTGAAATGGGGATCGACAGCTTGAAAATTGAAGGCCGCATGAAATCCATTCACTATGTTGCAACTGTTGTCAGTGTATATCGCAAAGTCATTGATGCATACTGCGCCGATCCCGATCATTTTGTCATGAAACAGGAATGGCTGGAAGAATTGGATAAATGCGCGAACAGAGAAACGGCTCCTGCCTTTTTTGAAGGAGTGCCTGGTTATCAAGAGCAATTATTTGGCACTCACAGCAAAAAAACAGCATACGACTTTGTCGGGCTTGTGCTTGACTGGAATCCAGAAACGAAAATGGTGACATTGCAGCAAAGAAACCATTTCAGACCCGGTGACGAAGTAGAATTTTTCGGTCCGCAAATTGACAATTTTCGCATTGTCATCGATAAAATTTGGGATGAAGATGGAAATGAATTGGATGCAGCAAGACATCCTTTGCAAATAATCCGCTTCAAGTGCGAGCATCCGCTATATCCGTATAATATGATGAGAAAAGAGACAAGATAGGGGAAGAATCTGGATTTTTTTATAAAAAAGCAAAACGTTTCTTGAACTGCCGATTATTTTGTAATAACATATCATAGATAAATATTTCCTTCTATAACTATGTTATAAAAGATTCTTTTCTGTCGAAAGAACGGCAGAAAAGTTCTTTCATTTTTTAGGAACCATTAGGGGGATATAAAGAAAAGGAGGACTATTATGGCGGAAGAAAAGGTATTTCCTATGACGAAAGCTGGGAAAGAAAAACTTGAACAAGAACTTGAGTATTTAAAAACGGTAAAGCGAAAAGAAGTTGTAGAACGAATAAAAGTGGCAAGATCATTTGGCGACCTATCAGAAAACTCTGAATATGATTCAGCAAAAGAAGAGCAAGCTTTTGTAGAAGGACGAATTACAACGCTCGAAAATATGATTCGCAATGCGAAAATTATTGAAGAAGACACAGAAAATAAAACAACTGTTTCACTTGGAAAATCTGTTACGTTTATTGAATTGCCTGATGGAGAAGAAGAAACTTATACAATTGTCGGAAGTGCAGAAGCAGATCCTTTCGAAGGGAAAATTTCCAATGATTCTCCGATGGCTAAAAGCCTGCTCGGCCGTCAAGTAGGGGAAGAAGTTGTAGTTCAGACGCCTGGCGGCGATATGACAGTCAAAATTGTACGTGTTGATTAATGTTGATAGCCTTTAATATAGTTTAAGATGTGCGCACCTCGTCGAAAATATAAGACGAGGTGTTTTTTTATGAATAAGCGAATAAAATATATAGGCGTCTTCATCATTTTGTTAATGGGTGTTCTCATATATAGACTTGCGCAAATTCAACTGCTTGAAACCGAGTCATTTTCAGAACAAGATGTCAATTTGATGAAAGAAAGCGTCAAACAGAGGACACAAGAAGTAATTATAGATGATGGGCGGGGTCGATTTATTGATCGTGAAAATAAACCTTTGAACGAAACATATTTGCCTACGCTCGTTTTATTTCCATTTCTGAAAAATTATCAATGGCCGATCGATCAATTGGCGGCAGCCATTTCTGTTCGCAAGGATGAAATCGAACAATTATTGAAAGGAACGAAAAATGAACCTATTTTGTTGAATAAAGAAAAAGGATTTCAACTTGATGAACAGGATATAAAAGCCATCAATAAGTTAAAAATTCCGGGAGTATTCGGCATCTTTATGAAAACAGAGCAATCAGACAATATTGCTTCCCATCTTATTGGGATGACAAGCGAAAATGAAACAGAATGGAAAAAAAGATACCCTGACAAAGAGATCACGTCATTAAGTCCTGAAGTAGGCGTGACTGGACTGGAGGAGGCGTTTGATGAATTTTTGCAGCCGGAAGATGCGTCAAGACTTTTATATCATGTTGATGGTCTCGGCAGGCCTCTTTTCGGCGTCAATGTAAAATATATTGCCGATTCCAATCCATTTTACCCAATTGCCGTTCAAACAACGATTGACAAACATTTGCAAGAAAAAGCTGAACAAATTTTAACAAAACATCAAATAAATGAAGGCGGCCTCGTTCTGTTAGACATTGAAAACAGCGAAGTAGTTGCAATGGCCTCCAAACCGGATCTGGACCGGAATGATCCAAAAACATATGAAAATAAAATGCTTTCGGCAATGTTTCCTGGTTCTGTTTTTAAAACCGTTATCGCTGCAGCAGCGATCGACACAAACATGATCAAACCGGAAAGAACATTTAATTGTGACCGGAATGTCTACGGCCAAACAGAAAAAGAGGAAGAAAAGCGGGCTGGAACGCTTACGTTTGAAGAAAGCTTTGCGAAAAGCTGCAATTATGCGTTTGCTACGATCGGTCAGGAATTAATACAAAAAAAGAGCAATATAATTGAAGAATACGCAGAAAAGCTTGGCCTTCTCAGCTTCTCAGGCTGGTCGGGAAAAGTATACCATTACGATCAATTTAAACAATTTCCAAGGGAGCAAAGAGGAACGATTTGGGGAGATGACAGCGACAAAAAGTCAGCAAAGGCCATCGCACAAACCTCCATCGGACAAAAAAATGTAAAGGTTACTCCTCTAGCTGTCGCGAATATGATGGCTACAATTGCTCGCGGAGGAGAAAAAAGAGAAGTGAAAGTCGTGGATAAAATTTTATATAAAAACGGAGAAACGATGTATACATTCAAGAACCATTTGATGAAAGGAGAAAAAATTTCCCCTGCAACATCATCAAAATTAACGGATCTCCTGCTTCAAGTAGTCGCTCATCCTGATGGAACCGGCAGAGCGTTTCAAAGCTTGCCTGTTAAAGTAGCCGGCAAATCAGGCACTGCCGAAACGGGAACATTGAACGACAATGGAAAAAAATTATATCATAAATGGTTTGCCGGTTTTTTTCCTGCGGAACATCCGAAATATGCCTTAGTTGTTGTTGATATGAACAAAACGAGCGGTAGAGCAAAGACAAATGATGTTTTTTACGAAATGGTTGAACAGATTTATAATGTTAATGAAGAATAAAGTATGTTAAAATAATAACTCAAAGATTGGAGAAACAAAGGAGTTGACGGGGAATGGCGGGTTCTCGTTATGAAATTCGGGATAAAAAACGAAAAACGAATTTGATTTTAAATATTTTAATTGGAATTGTCGCCTTACTCATCCTCGTTATTGCTTCTCAGCTTTTTTTGGGAGGCGGTACTGAACAAGCGAATTCCAACAGTGAACAACAAAAAGAGCAATCAAGCTCATCTAAAAATATCGAAGAAGAGACAGCTGAACAATCTAACGATCAGCGGGAAGAAGAAAAAGCAGCTGAACAGAATGAAAGTAATGAAATTAAGGAGGAAGAGGACGAAAATACACAATCAGCAAATGAAGAAAAGGAATCGAGCGATGATCCTTTTGAAGGTGCAACAGTAACTGAAGGAGAAGCGGGTTCCGATGTTGAACAAATCATTGAAAATCCAAATTGGAAACCGATCGGAACAGTCCAGACAGGTGAGCACGTTACGACTTATAAAAAGTCATCTGTAGATTGGAAGGAAATGGAGAAAGCATTAAGCTATGCAACAGGTGTTTCTCTTGAAAATATGCAGACCCTTTGGATCGGCAATAACGGAAGCCCGAATGATGCGAAAGGAACGATTCAAAACAAAGCAGACGGAAAAAAATATAGAGTATCCATTACATGGATAGACGGAGAGGGCTGGAAACCGACTAGAGTTGAAGTATTAAAATAGACTGAAAAGCAAAAAAGACCCTCATGTGTAAAAAGCTGACTGTCAAACACTTGAGGGATCTTTTTTTATGATTTTTATAGCTATTCATGATAGAAAGGAATGTTGGAATATGAAAATTGCAATCATTGGTGCAATGGAAGAAGAAGTGCGCATCCTGCGCGAGAAATTGGATTGTACAAAAGAAGAGGAGATTGCAGGCTGCAGTTTTATGATTGGGAAATACAATCAAACTGATACGATTTTATTAAAATCAGGAATTGGAAAAGTGAATGCAGCCGTAAGCACCACTTTGCTGCTGGAGCGATATCAGCCGGATTATGTGATCAATACCGGTTCCGCCGGAGGATTTCATGAGTCTTTAAACGTAGGGGATGTTGTCATTTCCACAGAGGTTCGCCATCATGATGTAGATGTGACGGCTTTTGGGTATGAATATGGTCAAGTTCCCGGGCTTCCTCCTTCCTTTAAGGCCGATGAAAAACTGATTGAAATCGCTGAAAGAAAAGCAAAAGATATTTCAGGAATTCAGACGGTAAAAGGAGCGATCGCAACGGGGGATTCTTTTATGAACGACCCCGATAAAGTAGCTTTTGTCCGGTCTAAATTCAGCCATTTGTACGCTGTTGAGATGGAAGCTGCTGCTGTCGCGCAAGTGTGCTACAAATTTCAAACACCTTTTGTCATCATCCGGGCGCTCTCAGATATCGCCGGAAAAGAGTCGAACATTTCCTTTGAACAATTTTTAGACAAAGCGGCTTTCAATTCATCGGAATTGGTTCTGAAAATGATTGAAGAACTAAGTTGAATGTAAATGGAAACTATTACAAGCCTATTAGCCCGAATCGATATGTTATTCTTTTATAATATAGAATAACTAATTCGATTAGGTGATATCATGGAGGAGAAAAAATTAAAAGAATTAATAGAAGACTATAAGCATTTTGCTCTCGTTCTGCTAGCTGTCGGAACCTTTTTATACATCGGAATATGGATTCCTAATCATTCACCTCGGACAAATATACAAGAAATAATGCTAATCGGAACTTCAACGATGATGTTAGCCAGTTCTATTCTATTTTTTAAATTGTCATCGAAATATCAAAAAAAGCTTGATAAATTGCAATCTTAATCATTTCTTGAAAAAGGGCTCCAAAAAGTCAGCATAGCTGACTCTTTTGAGCCCCTCTTTTTTGATAAAACATTAGGTGAATGAAGGCGGCATTGTTCTGTTTCATATGAAAACAGCAACTAGCGCTGCAATAAAGGCTGCCTTTTTACAGATTGAAAGCAGTTGTAATGGGCTCTCAACCGTAACGTTCGCATCCTGTCAAATCATGTTACCACCATTTTACGTCAAACAGCGGATTCGCTTTCTGCGATTTTTATTAATCGGTCAATTTTGAGATTCGTTTTTATATCTCGATTTGCGCCAATGCGCTGGAAAACCTGTAGCAAGATTAATTTTGAGTTTTATGGGATGTCACATATCGGAAAGCCACTTTAAAATGAATTTTGCAGATATACGCGAGTAAATCATTCAGGAACTCTCGCAAATTTCGCACAAAATCTCGTTGAAAATGCTTTTCCTTTTATTCTTTTGACATCTTTTTTTCTTTTTCATTTCGGTAAAACTCATGAAACATTTTCATAAGTGCCCTTTTTTCGATTCTGGAAACATAACTCCTCGAAATGCCGAGCTCTTTCGCAATTTCACGCTGCGTTTTTTCCTGCTGCGTATTCAATCCAAACCGCCCGATAATGACTTCTTTTTCTCTTTCGTCTAGAACCGATAAATATTTTTTAATTTTTTCCAGCTCCATATTCAATTGAATCGTGTCGATAATATCTTCATTTTCTGATTTTAGCACATCTATTAAACTGATTTCGTTTCCTTCTTTATCTTGGCCAATAGGATCGTGTAGGGAAACATCTTTTTTTGTTTTTTTTAAGGAACGGAGATGCATTAAAATTTCATTTTCAATGCATCTTGCGGCATATGTAGCAAGCTTTGTCCCTTTGTTTTCGGAATAGCTTTCAATCGCTTTAATTAAACCAATTGTGCCGATGGATATGAGATCTTCCGAGTCTTCACCTGTATTTTCAAATTTTTTGACAATATGAGCGACAAGGCGCAAATTATGTTCAATTAATATATTTCTTGCTTCGTCATTTCCTTCGGCCATCAGGCGGAGATATTTTTTTTCTTCATTTGGGGAAAGCGGTTGAGGGAAAGCATTGTTTTTTACATATGAAACGAGAAAAACCAATTCTTTTATAAAATAGCTTAGTGCAGTCAAAATTCCAGACATGTTTTTCACCCCCGCATTACGTATTATTAAATTGTATGTGATTGCGGCTTTGTCCTTGTATGTCCTTCATGAAAAAGGGGAAAGAGTATGGAAAACAGCTGAGTTTTAGTTATAATGAGACAGTGAAGAAAAATGGATTGGTATCGGAGATCATCAGTTGAAAGGTATTAAGTCATTGTGGATTGACATCAACGATTATCTGTTAAAGGAGTTTAGCGGCTGTGGAACATGCAGCCATGCGCCGGGGGTAGGTTTTTAAGCAAAAAAAAAAAAAGACACCGCTAAGACGATGCTTTTAATAAGTGAGAGAGCGAGCGGCGCTTTATTTCCAATTCTATTAATTCGATGAATTCTTTGCTAAGCCTCATTTCGGTTGCTTTATAGTAAGATTCAATTAAAAATTCGTCCGATAAATTTTTCATAGAAGCGATCATGTTATGGAGAAAGCACCTCCTTTATTTATTACCATTAATTTACCATGTTTTTTAATAGAGAACAACCGTTCTGTTATCCACAGCCTTCGGTGGAAAACTTGTGGGTAGTTTGTTTATATACTTTACTAAAGATTGATATGAATAGGTGGATATTGTGTATAAAATTATCCACAGCTGTTGAATATGTTAAAAAATTGTCGAATTTTTTTTGTGAAAACAATATTGTTTTGAAAGTAAACTCGAAATTCGGTATGATGAAAAATAGTTTAACAGTAGTCTATTTATTGAATTAAGAGGTGTTCAATTTGCTGAAAAGGTTTTTGCCCGGAGAATATGCGAAAAGCGTTTTTCATATTTATCCTCATTTTTTAAAGGAAAAAGGTATAAAAGGTATTATTACCGATTTAGATAATACTTTAGTAGAATGGGACAGGCCGAACGCAACTCCGAAATTGAAAAATTGGTTTGAAATGATGGAACAGAACGGGATTAAAGTGACAATTGTTTCAAATAATAACGAAAAACGCGTCCGTTCGTTTTCTGAACCGCTGAATATTCCGTTCATTTCGAAAGCGGGAAAACCCCGTGCAAAAGCGTTTAAAAAAGCGGCTGAGCAGATGGGACTGAAAAAAGAAGAAGTTGTTGTGATCGGCGACCAGCTGCTGACAGATGTTCTCGGAGGGAATCTCTGCGGTTTTCATACGATTTTAGTTGTGCCTGTATCGTCTACTGACGGCTTTTGGACCCGGATCAACAGGAAAATTGAAAGGAAAATTTTAAAATTGTTAAAACAGAAAGGCATGCTGCATTGGGAGGAGTGATGAGTTTGGATGAGAAGGTTTGCGTCGGGTGCGGAGTAAAAATTCAAACGGAAGATCCATCTGAAATTGGATATGCTCCAAAAGCTGCTCTTGAGAAAGAACAGCCGATCTGCCAAAGGTGTTTTCGGCTGAAACATTATAACGAAATTCAAGATGTCTCGTTAACAAATGAGGACTTTTTAAAAATTTTGCACGGCATTGGCAATACGAAAGCTCTTGTTGTGAAGGTTGTCGACATTTTTGACTTTAACGGAAGCTGGATCAACGGCATACAGCGTTTTATCGGCTACAATCCAGTCATTTTAATCGGCAATAAAGCAGATCTCCTTCCAAAATCGGTGAAAAAAGAAAAGGTTATTCGTTGGATGAAGAGAGAAGCAAAAGAGTATGGATTAACGCCATTGGATGTGCTTTTAATCAGCTCAGAAAAGGGACATGGCATTAAAGAAGCGGCAGAGCAAATAGATCATTATCGCAACGGAGAAAACGTGTATGTTGTTGGATGTACAAATGTTGGGAAATCAACTTTTATTAATCGAATCTTGAAGGAGGTTACGGGAGAAGGGGATATCATTACAACTTCCCATTATCCCGGCACAACGCTCAATCTAATTGAAATTCCGTTAGATGACGGCGCAGTTTTATACGATACACCAGGCATTATCAATGATCATCAGATGGCGCACTTTATTGATAAGCGCGACCTAAAGCTTCTATCGCCGAAAAAAGAAATTAAGCCTAGAGTGTTCCAGTTAAATGAAAGGCAAACTTTATACTTCGGCGGATTGGCAAGACTGGATTATATAAAGGGAGGACGTTCCTCCATTGTGTGCTATATTCCGAACAGCATTGACATTCATCGAACAAAACTGGAGAAGGCGGATCATTTATATGCAACACATTTGGGGGAGCTTTTAACCCCTCCTAGTAAAGAAGCAGTCGAATCCTTTCCAGAACTTGTCCCGCACGAATTCACTATAAATGGAAAAAAGAAAGATATCGTGTTTTCAGGTCTTGGATGGGTAACGATCCACAATGGACCGAAAAGAGTCGTTGCTTATGCACCTAAAGATGTACATGTGGGCGTCCGTCATTCATTAATATAAAAACAAAAAGGTGGAGAGGATTTCAAATGGAGCAAGTTTACGGAGTAATAGGCGACCCGATCGGTCATTCGCTTTCCCCTCTCATTCATAACGATGCTTTCGATTACTTAAATATGAATGCCCGCTATCACGCATTTCAAGTAAAAGGGGAAGAGCTTGAACAAGCGGTAAAAGGGATGAAGGCTCTTGGCATAAAGGGGTTTAATGTAACGGTTCCGCATAAAGTGTCAATCATTCCTTTTCTTGATGAGTTGGATGAATCGGCTCAATTGCTTCACGCGGTAAATACAGTAAAAAACGAAGACGGGAGATTAATCGGTTTTAACACAGACGGATACGGATTTTACCTGTCATTGAAAGAGCATATTGACAATACCAATCCCCGAGATTTAAAAGTGCTGCTGATCGGGGCGGGCGGAGCCGCTCGGGCGATCTATACAACGCTGGCGAAAGAAGGCTTTGCGTTCATTGATATTGTAAACAGAACAGCAGAGCGGGCTCATCTGTTAAAGGAAAACTGCAGCTATGAGACAAAAGGAAACGTTTATTCATTCCAACAACTCGATCAAACGTCCAATGAATATGATGTCATCATTCAAACGACATCCATCGGGATGAAGCCGAATATCGAAGAAAAGCCGATTGAATTAACCGGACGCGTTCACGGCGGAACTGTCGTTGCTGATATCATTTATAATCCGCTGAAAACGATGTTATTAAAAGAGGCTGAAAAGCTGGGCCTTAAAACTGTTGACGGAGTAGGAATGTTTGTTTATCAAGGGGCATGTGCGTTTCAAATATGGACGAATGTGGAACCTGATGTCAGTCGAATGAAAAAGCTCGTATATGAAAAATTAGGAGGAAAATCATGACTTTAACTGGAAAACAAAAACGTTTTTTACGCTCTCTTGCACATCATCTGAACCCGATTTTCCAAATTGGAAAGGGCGGAGTAAATTCAAATTTGCTTCAGCAGGTGAACGATTGTTTAGAAGCAAGAGAGCTCATAAAAGTGAACGTGCTGAAAAATTGTGATGAAGACAAAGCAGCAGTTGCTCAAGCACTTGTTGATGGGACAAATGCCCATCTCGTCCAAATCATCGGAAATGTCATTGTTTTATATAAAGAATCAAAAGAAAAAAAACAAATCATTTTGCCTGAATAAACGAACGGATGGTGCGGAAAAATTGGGTAAAATCGGAATTTTTGGGGGGACATTTGACCCGCCCCATAACGGACATTTATTAATGGCCAATGAGGTTCTTCATTCTCTTAATCTGGACAAAATATGGTTTATGCCGAACAATATTCCACCCCATAAACAAAAGGAGCCGGTGACAGAAACACACCACCGGGTAAATATGCTGAAAAGAGCAATTGAAGGAAATCCATTTTTTCAAGTCCAATTAATTGAACTTGAAAGAGAGGGTCCGTCTTTTACGTATGACACAGTGAAAATATTGAAAGAAAGATATCCAAACGAAGAATTTTATTTTATTATTGGATCAGATATGATTGAAAATTTGCCTCATTGGCATCGAATAGAGGAATTGATGGATATGGTGCAATTTGTCGGCGTGAAACGTAACGGATACTCGAATGAGAGCACATTTTTCGTAAAAGAGGTGGAAGTTCCTCAGTTTGATGTTTCCTCTACAATGATCAGAGAGCGATTGAAAAACGGACAAGCGGTGGACTATCTTCTGCCCAAAAAAGTTATTCAATATATAGGGGAGAATCGATTATATGGAACGTGAAAAAGCGTTAGCAGTTGTGGAAAAGGCGATAACGAAACAGCGTTATCAACATACTTTAGGCGTAATGGAGACAGCCATCAGTTTGGCAGAGCGGTACGGCGCCGATGTGAAAAAGGCAGAATTAGCAGCTATTTTTCATGATTATGCCAAATTTCGGCCAAAAGATGAAATGAGAAAAATTATTATTGAACAAAATATGCCGAAGGACTTGCTGGAATATAATACAGAACTTTGGCATGCACCTGTTGGCGCCTATTTAGTCGAGAAGGAAGTCGGCATTTCTGATAAAGAAATTTTAGATGCGATCCGCTACCATACATCCGGAAGAGAAAACATGACTCTTCTTGAAAAAGTGATTTATTTAGCTGATTATATTGAACCGGGTAGAAGCTTCCCCGGAGTCGATGAAGTCAGGGAATTGGCACAAAAAGATTTAAATGAAGCGCTCGTTCAGTCGATATCCAATACGATTGCATTTTTAATGAAGAAAAAGCAGCCGATTTACCCTGAAACGTTTAAAACTTATAATGCGCTCGTAATGAAAAATTGAAGGAGTGAAGTGGATGAATTCGCGTGATATTCTAGCTTTAACTGTTAAAGCAGGCAGCGATAAAAAAGCAGAAGATATCGTAGTATTAAACATGCAAGGAATCTCTCTAATAGCTGATTATTTTATGATATGCCATGCGAATAACGAAAAAAATGTGCAAGCAATTGCCAGAGAAATGAAAGAGAAAGCAGAGGAAAACGGAATTCCCGTCAAGCGTCTCGAAGGGTTTGACGAGGCAAAATGGGTTCTCATTGATTTAGGAGATGTCGTTGCTCATGTTTTCCATAGGGATGAAAGAAGCTATTATAATTTAGAAAAATTATGGGGAGATGCTCCGCGCGAAGAAGTGAGCGAGTGGTTAGCTTGATTTATAAGCATTTTGCATCTGTGTACGACCGATTAATGAAAGATGTTCCTTATGATGAATGGGCGCAATTTTTGCATCAAGCGATTCAACGATATGGAAACGGCGGGAACCGGGTGCTAGATTTAGCTTGTGGAACAGGAGAAATATCGTATAGGATGGCAGAGCTTGGGTATGAGCTAACAGGTGTCGATCTCTCCGGAGAAATGCTCGCCGTTGCCCAGGAAAAGATGATGAAAAAAGGGTTTGATGCGCTCTTTATTGAACAAGATATGAGGGAGCTTAAAGGCTACAAGCCTTTTGATGCGGTGTTATTAAATTGCGATTCCATCAACTACTTGTTGAAGGAAGAGGATGTGGTCAAAACGTTTCAAGCCGTATACGACCACTTGAACCGAAACGGCTTATTTCTGTTTGATGCCCATTCTGTTCATAAAATGGAGAAAATATTTAAACATGCTGTATTCGCTGATAATGATGAGGATGTCAGCTATATTTGGAAATGCTTTGACGGTGAATATCCAAACAGTGTTATTCATGAATTAACCTTCTTTGTGAACAATGGAACGGATTATGTACGGTTGGATGAAGACCATTATCAAAGAACTTTTTCAATTTCTGAGTACCGACATATGTTGGAAAAGTGCGGCTTTACGATCGTTGACATAACGGATGGAATTTTTCAAAGCCCGGACATCGAGCAGGCGGAACGAATATTTTATATTGCGAAAAAAAGTTGAAACCATCGAATGTAATTTTTTTTCGATGGTTTTTTTCATTTTAGCAGGAATTTTCATGAGCCCTGCAGAATATTATTCATTGTCAAATTGATGCCTCACTTTTTGTAAATCTTCATCAAATTTTGCATGGGTGCTTTGAAATAAATGATGAAACATGTCGCCTAGTTCATTTTCAAGCACTTTAATCCCCTCTCCGGTAACTCCCCCTTTTACGTGCACTTTTTCCTGCAATGTCGGAAGCGTGTAATACCCGCTTTCAAGCAGCTTGCCTATGCCGATCATCATCTCGTTTGCTAATTGAACCGCATCCTCTTTCGAAATGTCTGTTTCCGCCTCAGCAGCTTCAATAAATTTTTGTAGCAAAAAGCTGAAAAAAGCCGGTCCGCAGCTGACGATATCAGATGCAACACGGGTAATGTTATTTTCTATTAAGATTGGCTTTGATATTTTTTCAAACATGGAAAGAATGGTATTTCTTGTATGTTCGCTGCATCTATTTCCAAATGTCAGCAAAGCAGCTCCCGCTTTAGCCCTGTTTGTTATGCTTGGTATGACTCGGGCTACTTGGCATGGAACAGCCGATTCGATTTGCTCGACTGAAATCGGGCTCGTAATGGAAATTAAACATTGATGTCCTTGTAAACCAGTTTTCAGTTCCTTTAAAAGGGGGTGTATATCTAAAGGCTTAACGCATAGAAATATGAAATCGCTTTGATGAACGACCTCTATACTTGATGTACAAACATGTATTTCAGGATATTTCCGTTTGATGGCATATGCCTTTTGAATCGTTCTATTCGTTATAAACAACGATGAGGGTGTTGATACTTTTGCCTCGCAAAAAGCTTCAATGAGAATACGCCCCATATTGCCGGTTCCTATAAACCCTATTTTCACTTTTCACCCCTCCTTTTTTTAACATTGTTCTCCTACACGATATGTTCTGCTGCCTTATTTTATGAATGAATATTTAGAAAGGGGAATTCATGTGTATGAACCATTTCCTTTTTATAAAAAAGTATGGGGTTTTTTTGTTAATCATTTTCGCTGCCATTTTGTTTTTTATCATCAACAACTGGCGTGATTCAAACGAGATCGAAGTTTCCGATGAACCATTGCTGGAAACGGATGAACGAACACCGATGCAAAAAAGCAGAGAAGGTGATGACGAAGAAGAGAATGAGCGCCGTAACGAACAGACGACGATGATTTTTATTGATGTAAAGGGGGCTGTTCGTAAGCCTGGTGTTTATGAATTGCCGTCATCCAGCAGGGTGTTTGAAGCAATCGAAAAAGCTGGAGGGATGAATGACCAGGCAGACGGAAATCGTGTGAATCTTGCCAGAAAGCTAACAGACGGTATGGTTGTTTATGTGCCAAAGCTAGGCGAAAAAATTGACGAAAATGCTCTTATGGATGAAAGCGGCGCAAATGCTGATGCTTTACAAAGACCGCAAGAGAAAGAAAAAATCAATATTAATACGGCGACAAAGGAAGAGCTGCAAAAATTAACGGGAATCGGCCCTGCAAAAGCGGAAGCAATTATCGCACACCGTGAAGAAAACGGGCCGTTTCAAAAAGAAGAGGATTTACTGGAGGTTACCGGTATAGGAGAAAAAACGTTTGAAAAGATCAAAAATGAGATTAGCGTTGACGAACATAAAGACTTGTCGATAAACTGAAAAAGAATGTTTACAAAATTCGGAGGGGTAAAAGTGGATCGAATTTCTTGGAATCATTATTTCATGGCGCAAAGCCATTTGCTTGCGCTGAGAAGCACATGTACAAGACTTGCTGTCGGTGCTACGATTGTCCGCGATAAACGGATTATTGCGGGGGGATATAACGGCTCGATCGCAGGAGGAGTTCACTGTATTGATGAAGGCTGCTATGTGATTGATAACCATTGTGTTCGAACGATCCATGCGGAGATGAATGCGATATTGCAATGCGCCAAATTTGGAGTGGCAACAGCAGGAGCGGAAATTTACGTCACGCATTTTCCATGCTTAGCTTGCACAAAAGCGATTATTCAAGCGGGTATTCAAAGTGTATATTATGCAAAAGATTACAAAAATCATCCATATGCAATGGAATTATTTGAACAAGCAGGTGTTCATATAGAAAAAGTCGCATTCGATGAAACGACTTTGGATTTAAAAAATGAAGAAAAGCGCGAATATGTTGAGCAGCTTTTAAATGCTTTAAAACATCTCGGCGTATCAGAAACGGACTTGAAAAAATGGAATGAACAAGCCCGTCAACTTTTCGGCTGATCTAATCGAAAAGGAGGTTATTTTTTTGAGAGGCCAGTGGGCATATGTCGCGATTTCCGCATTGTTGGCGATTGTTTCCGCTACCTCTTTTCCTTCCCTTCTTCCTTTTTTCATTTTTGCTGCACTTCTTTTTTTCTTATGGCTTCAACATAAAAGGAAATTAGCTTTCATCGCTGCTTGCTCGTTTTTGTTCATGCTTCCATATTTTCATTGGTATGATCAACAAAATAAAACAAATTATCACGAAGGCATGTTATCAGCAAAAGGAAAGGTAATCTCCTCTCCTGAAATCGACGGGGATCTGATGACATTTGCGGTCGAGACGAATCAGGGAGAAAAGCTGACGGTCCGTTATACATTGAAAACAAAACAAGAGATGAAAAGTACAAATAATATACGGCCAGGTGATATATGCAATTTTTCAGGAAAGCTTGAAAAACCGAAAAATAACACAAATGAAAATGCGTTTAATTATAAGCGCTATTTGTATTTTCAGCAAATCCACTGGCTGTATAAGCTCGACAAAATCGGGCATTGTACATATAAGCCGTCATGGAAAGATCATTTGGAAAATTACCGGCAAAAAATGATTGAATGGATTCATCATAAATTTCCAGAAAAAACAGCCGGCTTCGTCCTTGCTTTGACGGTAGGCTATCAGAACAATATTCCAGAAGAAGATCTTGCCGCTTATCGAAAGCTAGGGATTGTTCATATTCTTTCGATTTCAGGTCTTCACGTAAGCATATTAATCGCCTCACTTTACTTCTTCCTTTTGCGGCTGGGCATTTCAAAAGAACAAACCATTATGATTTTGATTTGCTTCCTCCCCTTTTATGCATTGTTAACAGGAGGAGCTCCGCCTGTCGTCCGCGCCTCTCTTATGGCAGCACTGATCATGGGAGGAACACTTTTTAAACAAAATATGCCCCTTTCTGATTCAATCTCATTCAGCTTTCTTCTCATGACATTTCTTGACCCGTATGAAGTTTTTCATCTTGGATTTCAGCTTTCTTACGCAGTCACATTTTCACTAATTTTATCAAGACAAATCTTTCAAAAATGCAGGAATTCATTGCAATTGTCGGCAGCAGTTTCATTTGTTGCCCAAACGGCTTCACTGCCGATTATATGCTACTATTTTTATCAATTTTCTCTATTGAGCTTTATCATGAATATTATGTTTGTGCCGCTATACACGTTCTTTTTGCTGCCGCTTACCATGATCACCCTCATTTTAACCGTAATTTCTTCTTCCATCGGTTCAATATTTGTTTCCCTTCTTCACACTTCTTTTACTTTGTCGTCCAAAACAGCATTATTTTTCAGTAATTTGCCTTTTTTCATGATAACAACTGGAAAACCGACTGTTTATTTATTTTTGCTGCAATGCGTCATTTTTATTGCTGTTTTCTTTCAAATGGAGCATAAGCCGATGAAAAAATGGGGAAAACCGATATTGTGCAGCAGCTTGCTCACTGCATTGCTTTTGATAGCAGGGAAAATGACCATGCCGGGAGAAGTAACAGTTCTTGATGTCGGACAAGGAGACAGCATTTTTATTAGAGAGCCCGGCTTAGGTAACAGTTATTTAATTGATACAGGAGGAATGGCTGTATTTGAAAAAGAAAGCTGGCAGATGCGAAAAAAACCGTTTTCCATCGCATTGGACGTCCTGATCCCTTATTTTCAGTCGAAAGGGGTAGAGGAAATTGAAATTTTGTTTTTAACTCATGGAGACTATGACCATATCGGCGAGTCATTAACCTTAATCAAACAATTTCGAGTAAACAAATTGGTTATTCCAAAATATTTTTCCAGAGAAGAGCTTGAAAAGCAAATAGTAAAAGAAGCGAAAAATCGAGGAATTGAAATATTTGAATTAGAAGCAGGAGATCGGATCACAGGCAGAACAGCTTTCCACGTTCTCTCTCCTTTCACAAAATCGGATTCTAAAAATAATGATTCTCTCGTCCTAATGGCAAAAATAGGCGGGTTGCGCTGGCTGTTTACCGGTGATCTTGAAGAAAGTGGAGAGCGGCACATGATTAAACAATATCCAAAAATGACTGCGGATGTGGTCAAAATCGGGCATCATGGAAGCAGAACTTCGACTAGCGATATATTTTTACAAACAATTGATCCGAAGATCGGGGTCATTTCAGCAGGAAGAAACAATCGTTTCGGACATCCTCATCAAGAAGTATTGAATCGATTAAAAAAACAAAACGTATCCATTTTTCGTACAGATCAAATGGGTGCTGTCCAATACAAATATCGAAAGTCTCAAGGAACCTTTTTATTCTACCCGCCATACGATACATTAACAAAATAGGGCAGTTTTGACAGCTTGAAAATGGAGAGATGATTGGACGGCTGGGTCCGGATTGTACAAGGAGCAAAAAGAAAGAGACTGCCGTTTGCAGCCTCTCTCTTTACGAGCCGATCAATTTAATCGCTGTTGCAATGATAAACAATGTGGCAAAAAAGCCAAAAGAAACAATAAAACCGACGGCAGAATCAACAGCATCATTACGTTTGCTTACATTTTGTTCAAATTCGTTCATCTATACCCCTCCTCATCGTCATAAGTAGTATAAGCGATTTCAGCAAAAAAATCTACATTCTTAAAAATGATTCATGTTAACGATTAACAACTATATTCTTTTTCGAAAGGGAGAATATATGAATGGGTAATCGTTTTTTTGTAAGTGTCCCGGGGCTTACAAAAAACGTTCATATAAATCGGAGGATTGGCTTCGCTGCCAATTC
The DNA here is from genome assembly GCF_038008865.1 of Aeribacillus sp. FSL K6-8394. Lineage (NCBI taxonomy): Bacteria > Bacillati > Bacillota > Bacilli > Caryophanales > Bacillaceae > Aeribacillus > Aeribacillus sp. FSL K6-8394. The sequence goes on along the minus strand of NZ_JBBPAA010000001.1, from coordinate 1,635,799 downwards.
TCCATTATGTTGAAGTGTTGCGAAAAAATTTTTTTCCATATATGATGAATGAAGCACACTTCATTTTTTAGGGGAATCTTAAGATGATTGTCGATTTATGGAATTCATTTAAAAAGAAACAATTTCAGTCTCTTTATTTATTTTATGGAAAAGAATCATTTTTATTAAATGAAACAATTCGCAAATTGTTAACCGAGGCAATTAGTGAAGACGAACGGGAATTTAATTATTCCGTCTATGATATGGAAGAAACAAATATAGAAACGGCTGTTGAAGATGGGGAAACGATGCCGTTTTTAGGTGAACGCAGGATGGTTGTTGTGAAAAATCCTTATTTTTTGACGAGCGAAAAGAAAAAAGAAAAAGTGGAGCATAATCTTAAAAAACTTGAACAATATGTAGAAAATCCTGCCCCGTTTACTGTTTTTGTCTTTTTGCTTCCACATGAAAAAATTGATGAAAGAAAAAAGCTGACAAAACAAATAAAGAAAGCGGCAACAGTAGTTGAAATGAATTCCTTTTCAGAAGAGGAAACAGTCAAATGGATAAAGGAAAAAGCGGAAGCAGAAAATGTGGCGATGGAAAAAGAAGCGATCGATGAGCTTATGGAAAAAACATCTGGTAACTTAATGATCATAGATAAAGAGATGGAAAAATTATGTGCATATGTTGGAAGCGGAAATAAGTTGACTGCAGAAATGGTCAAGCAGCTCGTTGCACGCTCGCTTGAACAAAATGTTTTTGATTTAATTGATGCCGTCGTCAAAAAGAAAACAGAAGAAGCCTTTAAAATTTTTTATGATTTGTTAAAAATAAACGAAGAACCGATTAAAATTTTAAGCCTCCTTACACAACAATTCCGTCTATTATATCAAGTGAAGCAGCTTTCGAAATCCGGTTACGGACAGGATCGGATGGCGTCATCCTTAAAGGTTCATCCGTTTCGCATTAAGCTGGCTTTAAAACAGGAGAAGCAGTTTTCTGCCAGTGAATTGCAGAGCATCATAAAAGCTCTTGCGGAGACAGATTTTGAAATAAAAACAGGAAAAAAAGATAGACAATTAGCGTTAGAGTTTTTGCTGCTGAAGCTGTTTCAGCAAGAAAAAAAGCAATCAACAAGCGGGATAAAAGCTTGATGATTGCTTTTATTTTTATGCTGATAAGCTGTTTAATTTTTTAGCTAAGCGTGATTTGAAACGAGCGGCTGCATTTTTATGAATGATTCCTTTGGAAGCAGCTTTATCAATTTTTTTCGCAGCTACTTTAAACGCTTCTTTTGCTTGTTCAACATCTTTATTTACAACGTACGCTTCAAACTTTTTAATTGCTGTACGCATAGCCGATTTCATTGATGTATTGCGGGCACGGCGTGTTTCATTTGTTTTCATTCGTTTAATAGCGGATTTAATGTTAGCCATTGTTTCACCTCCTACTGACTATATAAAATCAAAGCTGCCGCATTCTTTTTTGGATATAGAACAAAAGTTATTCTATCAAACGGTTTTTTCTTTTGCAATACTAATGTAAATGAAATCCCCCTTTGAAGCTAAGAAATGGGATGAAATGAAATGACTTTGGAAAAAATAGATAAAAATGAACTTGGGGTGACAATGATGAACAACGCGCTTGATTTAAGCAAATATTCAATCAGAACGGATTTGGCGCTTGAAGCGAGAGATTTGGCTCTTGAAAAAAAGAAAGAAATGGAAGGGGTCATCGTTCAAGAAGAAGAGGAAGACGGTATGAAAATTGTCCATATGGACATTACGGATAAAGGTGCTGAGACAATCGGCAAAAAGAAAGGCAAATATTTAACGCTAGAGGTGCAGGGAATCCGCAATAAAGATACCGAACTGCAGGAAAAAGTAATCAAAATGTTTGCAAAGCATTTCAGTTCTTTTTTGGAACAGCTGCAAATTTCTAAAGATGCAAGCTGCTTAGTGGTCGGTCTTGGCAATTGGAATGTCACTCCAGATGCTTTAGGCCCTTTAACATGTGAAAATTTATTGGTCACAAGACATTTGTTTCAACTTGAACCAGAAAACGTCAAAGAAGGCTATCGACCTGTCAGCGCCCTTGCACCAGGAGTGATGGGGCTAACGGGAATTGAAACATCTGATATTATAACGGGAGTTGTAAAACAATCAAAACCTGACTTCATTATTGCCGTTGATGCATTAGCTGCAAGATCAATAGAGCGTGTAAACAGCACAATACAAATTGCCGATTCCGGCATCCATCCTGGATCCGGCGTAGGAAACAAAAGAAAAGAATTGAGTGTGGACACGATAGGCGTTCCGGTTATATCAATCGGAATTCCGACAGTAGTTGATGCTGTAACGATAACTAGTGATACGATTGATTTTATATTAAAGCATCTCGGCAGAGAAATGCGGGAAGGAAATCGCCCAAAAAATGCGTTGGCTCCGTCTTGGTTTAGCTTTGCTGAAAAAAAGAAGCTGACGGATGAAGATTTGCCTGAGGAAAAAGAGAGAAAGCAGTTTTTAGGGATAATCGGTACCCTGGAAGAAAATGAAAAGAGAATGCTGATTCATGAAGTGCTGAGTCCACTTGGACATAATTTAATGGTAACACCAAAAGAAGTAGATATGTTTATTGAAGATATGGCGAATGTGCTTGCGAGCGGTTTAAACATGGCGCTCCATTCCGCGGTGAATGAGGAAAATACCGGGGCTTACACACATTAAAAACAAAGTAAAAGTTCTATTCCTCCCAGTGCTGTCATACATATTTTGTAGACAAGCCTTGGAGGAGGATTTTCATGAAGCATCGCAGAATGGTCGTAACAGTTGATAGGACAAGCTTAAAAAAAATCATCTTAGCGGGATTTTTTTTAATCATTTTTATGTTTTTCATTACAGGGCTTTTGACGTCGATTAAGATTGAATATCGTCCCGCCTCTAGTTCTATTCATGAAATCACGGGAAATATAAACGGCAGAATGTTTCTTCATTTATTAAACTTTGAAAACCATTATTTTTCTCAAGGATTAGAAGAAAGTAAACCGGATTTTTCAGTTTCTTCCGTCCTTTTTCAATTAACGACAAGCATAAATCCTGATGATCCGCGCAGCTTGCTCGGACGGGAGCTTCCAGGGTTTACTTTGTTCGATGGCGACATCATTGTGGCTGGAGAAGGGACGAATTATACGAACATGCCGATTGAATCCGCTCCCCCGACAGAAGTGCTTTTAGAGGAAAGGGAAGCTTCGATTGACAAGCTTGAAGATGTGGAAGGCGAGGAAAAGCCAAAACAGTCTCCTAACTTAACAACGAATGGAAAAAAAGTCGTATTTATTTATCATACTCACACGACCGAATCTTATTATCCTTTATTAAATGGGGCAAAATCTCCTTTTCATTCAAAGGCGAATGTCACATTAGTCGGAGAAAAGTTTGGACAGGAGCTTGAAGAAAGAGGAATAGGAGCGGTTGTGGACAAAACGAATTTTCAAACTGTATTAAATGAGAAAAAATGGAAATATTACAAATCATATGATGCATCAAGACCTGTTGTTCAAGAAGCATTGGCATCGAATCGAGATCTTCAATACATTTTCGACATCCACCGTGATTCACAAAAAAGGGATAAAACAACCGTTACGATTAATGGAAAGAGTTATGCCAAAATTGCATTTGTGATTGGCGGGAATAATCCAAATGCTGATAAAAATAAAAAAATTGCACAAAATTTGCACAAATTGTTTGAAAAGAAATATCCGGGCTTAAGCCGTGGTGTGTTTTCCAAAAAAGGCGAAGGAGTTAACGGCGTTTACAATCAAGACTTATCAGAGAATTCGCTGCTGATTGAATTCGGGGGAGTTGATAATAACATGGAAGAACTCAGCAGAACTGTCGAAGCTGTTGCAAACATATTTAGCGAATATTATTGGCAGGCAGAAAAGGTGAGCGGGAGCGTTCAAAACGAGTGACGGCTTGAAAGGAGGAATGTTTGATGGCGAAGTTTATGGCCAAAAGTCTGCTTCTAACCTTCATTATGTTTTTAGGAGTAATAATTGGCATACAGCAAGCGAGCCATGGCATTCAACAAATGAGAGGCTATGAGACGGAAGAGACAGTCGAAGCCGTTCAACTAAAGCAAAAGGACGACGGAAAACTGGAAGCCACGATTTTGGGAAATCAAGTGACAAGCCACGATTTACAAAAAAAGCAGGAGCAGCTTGAAAAAATAGAGGCATTCAATTTCTTCTCTCAAATTGGAAAATCGCTTGCGAATCTAGTGCAAAAAGGAACGTCAGCGATCATTGAAGGAATATTGGAGCTGATTGAAGCATACACCTAAACAAATTTAAAAGAAAGACTTGAAGCAATCCGCAGGTCTAGTCTATTTCAAAACAGGGTTCAGACAGTCATTCTGATCCCTGTTTTGCGTATTCAATCACAGAATAAATTTTCATTGAATCTCCAATTTTCTACTGATATAATCAAAGCTAGTGTAGTTGGCTAGTAGGAGTGGTGACAAAAATATGAAAAGGGAAGAAAAATTAGAACGCCAGAAGAGAATTCGCAATTTTTCCATCATTGCTCATATAGATCACGGGAAATCAACACTAGCTGACCGGATTCTGGAAAAAACAGCTGCTGTTACCCAAAGGGAAATGAAAGAGCAGCTGCTCGATTCGATGGATCTTGAACGCGAAAGAGGTATAACAATTAAACTGAATGCGGTTCAGTTATCATATAAAGCGAAAGACGGGAATGAATATATTTTTCATTTAATTGATACCCCTGGACATGTTGATTTTACGTATGAGGTTTCGAGAAGCTTGGCTGCCTGTGAAGGCGCCATTTTAGTTGTGGATGCGGCGCAAGGGATCGAAGCGCAAACGCTGGCGAACGTCTATTTAGCGATTGACAACGACTTAGAAATTTTGCCTGTTATTAATAAGATTGACTTGCCGAGCGCTGAGCCTGAACGAGTGCGACAAGAAATTGAAGACGTGATTGGGCTTGATGCTTCTGAGGCTGTGTTGGCATCAGCAAAAGCAGGAATCGGCATCGAAGAAATTTTAGAACAAATTGTTCAAAAAGTCCCAGCTCCGCAAGGTGACCCAGACGCACCTCTCAAAGCGCTTATATTTGATTCTCTGTATGATGCATACCGTGGAGTTGTTGCTTATATACGCGTTTTTGATGGTACGGTAAAAGTCGGAGACCGTATAAAGATGATGGCGACGGGGAAAGAATTTGAAGTAACGGAAGTCGGTGTATTCAAGCCAAAAGCGCATCCTGTACAGGAGCTCACGGTTGGCGACGTCGGTTATTTAACGGCTTCCATTAAAAATGTCAGTGACACACGAGTTGGTGATACGATCACTAGCGCTGTCAATTCGGCTGCCGAGCCACTGCCGGGGTACCGAAAATTAAATCCGATGGTCTTTTGCGGGATGTATCCAATAGATACGGCAAAATACAACGATTTACGTGATGCTCTTGAAAAATTGCAGCTGAATGACTCCGCATTGCAATTTGAACCTGAAACATCGCAAGCGCTGGGCTTTGGATTTCGCTGCGGCTTTTTAGGTCTGCTGCATATGGAAATCATCCAAGAGAGAATTGAAAGGGAATTTCATATTGATTTAATTACGACGGCTCCTAGCGTTATTTATCATGTTTATTTAACAGACGGCAGCATGGTTCAAGTTGATAACCCTTCGAACATGCCGGATCCGCAAAAAATTGACCGAATAGAAGAGCCTTATGTGAAAGCCGGGATTATGGCTCCAAACGACTATGTTGGTGCGGTGATGGAGCTTTGCCAAGGAAAACGCGGCCAATTCATAGATATGCAATATTTGGATGAAACGAGAGTCAATATTGTTTATGAAATCCCCCTTTCGGAAATCGTTTATGATTTTTTTGATCAGTTGAAATCAAGCACAAAAGGGTATGCATCGTTTGACTACGAACTCATTGGCTACAAACCTTCAAAACTTGTGAAAATGGATATTCTTTTAAACGGGGAGAAAATCGATGCTTTATCCTTCATTGTTCATCGTGACAGCGCCTATGAACGTGGCAAAGTTATCGTTGAAAAATTAAAAGAGCTTATTCCAAGGCAGCAATTTGAAGTTCCTGTTCAGGCTGCAATTGGAAACAAGGTCATCGCACGTTCAACGATTAAAGCTTTACGTAAAAATGTGTTGTCAAAATGTTACGGTGGAGATGTGTCGCGTAAACGGAAGCTTCTTGAAAAACAAAAAGAAGGAAAAAAACGAATGAAACAAGTCGGCTCTGTCGAAGTGCCGCAAGAAGCCTTCATGGCTGTGCTGAAAATGGATGAAAACCAAAAATGATGTTGACGAGTGCCGCAGCCATTGCTGCGGCATTAGCGCTTTGGAAAGGCAGGAGAATGAAAAATGGCTGAAGCCGCGTATATTCATATCCCGTTTTGCGAACAAATATGCCACTACTGTGATTTCAATAAATTTTTTTTACAAAACCAGCCTGTTGATGACTATTTGCAAGCACTGCGTTTGGAAATGATAAAGGCAATGGAGGATCAAGTATTAAATGAAGAATTAAAAACGATATTTATCGGCGGCGGTACGCCTACTTCCCTGTCAGCCAAACAGCTCGATCATTTAATGGAGAGCATACATCAAACTTTGCCGATGCAATCCGTAGTTGAATTTACAGTTGAATGCAATCCAGATCAATTAACGATGGAAAAGCTGTCTGTATTGAAAAACGCCGGAGTCAATCGCCTATCCATCGGAGTGCAAGCCTTTCAAGATTCATTACTGAAAAAAATTGGAAGGACTCATAATAAAGAAACAGTATTTCAAGCAGTTGAACGGGCAAGATCGCTAGGCTTTGAAAATATTAGCATAGATCTTATGTACGGTCTTCCCGGCCAAATGATAGAAGAATGGAAAGAAACTCTTTCCGTTGCATTTTCATTAGAGGTCCAGCATATGTCTGCTTATTCGCTAATCGTAGAACCGAAAACGGTGTTTTATAATTTAATGCGAAAAGGAAAGCTTTTGCTTCCTTCTCAAGAGGAAGAGGCGTTTATGTATGAGACCGTTATGAATGAAATGGAACGGCACGGATACCATCAGTATGAATTAAGTAATTTCGCACGTAAAGGCTTTGAAAGCAAACATAATTTAACGTATTGGCATAATAACCATTACTATGGATTTGGAGCTGGAGCACACAGCTATTTGGACGGGATCCGGCGGGAAAACGCTCGACCGCTGAAAAAATATATTGAAATGATTTATAAAAATAATGGAACGGCTTTTGTTTCGGAGAATATGCTGACAAAAGAAGAAAAGATGGAGGAAGAAATGTTTCTCGGATTGCGGACGATTAGAGGGGTTTCCAAAAAACGGTTCCGAGATAAATACGGATTAGATGTTGGGGAAGTATTTGGCCCGCAAATTGAAGAACAATTAAGAAAAGGTCTTTTATCTGAAAGTGCATCACATCTTTTTTTAACAAGAAAAGGAATGCTTTTAGGCAATGAAGTATTTCAAGCATTTCTCGCAGTTAGTTAATTGACAATTCTTCTTTCATTTGATAACTTTATCATAGAATTAGCACTCGAGTAATATGAGTGCTAACAGAGGTGATGTTCCTTGCTGACAGATCGTCAATTATTAATTTTGCAAATTATAATTGATGATTTTATTCAATATGCTCAGCCGGTTGGCTCCCGTTCTTTATCGAAAAAGGAATCGATTACGTTCAGCTCGGCTACAATCCGAAATGAAATGGCGGACTTGGAAGAATTAGGATTGATTGAAAAGACCCATACGTCATCAGGCAGAGTGCCGTCCGAAAAAGGGTATAGATACTATGTCGACCATTTATTGTCACCAAAAAAATTAACGAAAAAAGAAATTATGGCGATAAGATCCATTTTCGCCGAGAAAATATATGAATTAGAAACGCTTGTTCAAAAATCAGCTCAAATTTTATCTGAGCTTACAAGCTATACAGCGATTGTTTTAGGTCCGAAAGTTTCGGAGAACCGACTCAAACGTTTGCAAATCGTTCCAATTAACGAAGATAAGGCGGTTGCCATATTTGTAACGAACACAGGTCATGTTGAGAATAAAATGATTACTTTTCCCGAAAAAATAGACATGAGCGAACTGGAAAAAATCGTAAATATTTTAAATGAAAAGCTTGCTGGCGTGCCTCTAAGCGAATTAAAGGATAAAATATACAAGGAAATTGCAAACATTTTACGGAAGCATATTAGAAATTATGATATTTTATTAAAATTGATTACTGGCACGCTGAATGTAGGTAACGAAAAAATATATTTCGGAGGAAAAACGAATATTTTGAGCCAGCCGGAGTTCCGCGATGTCTCTCAAATTCAAACATTTTTAGATTTCATAGAACAAGAAGATGAACTGTATGATTTGCTAAAGACAAACCCGTCAGGCATTACGGTGAAAATTGGTACGGAAAATAAAATATCTGCTATGGAAAACTGCAGCTTAATTACTGCCACCTATTCAATTGGCGAGAAGCAAATCGGCACAGTCGCGGTGCTTGGTCCGAAACGAATGGATTATTCAAGGGTCATCAGCCTTTTAAAATTTTTCTCGAAAGATTTATCACAAGTTTTAACAAAGCTATATCAAGGATAGGATGGGGGAATTCTCCATCCCTTTTCCTTTGCACTTTAAGGGAGGTGAAATGATGGCAAACGATCAGACTGAAAAAGAACAAACAATCCAAGAAGAAGTTGAATACAATAACGAGAAAGCCGAAAACGAGAAAGAAGAAATGCCTGATCAAGAAGAATTGCGCCAAGAGGGCAGCCAAGAGGAAAATGGTGAAGACCAATCTTCTTCAAATGCTGAAGAGGAATTGGTGAAAGCGAATGAAAAGATCGCTGAGCTTGAGGCAAAGCTGGAGGAAATGGAAAATCGCATGCTTAGAGCTCAGGCCGATTTTGAAAATTTTCGCCGGCGCAGCAGGCTTGATATGGAAGCACAGCAAAAATATCGTGCGCAAAGTTTAATATCAGATCTTTTGCCTGCAATTGATAATTTTGAACGGGCTTTGAAAATTGAGGCAGAGGATGAAAAAACAAAATCCGTTTTGCAGGGCATGGAAATGGTTTACCGTCAGATCCTTCAAGCACTTGAAAATGAAGGAGTTGAAGTGATCGAAGCGGTTGGGAAACCGTTTGATCCGCACCTTCATCAAGCGGTAATGCAAGTGAAAGACGAAAATTTCGAATCCAATGTTGTTGTGGAAGAGCTGCAAAAAGGCTACAAACTGAAAGACCGGGTTATTCGACCATCTATGGTAAAGGTTAATGAGTAATTACATATGATAATTAGCAGGAGGTTGTGATATATGGGTAAAATCATCGGTATTGACTTAGGAACAACGAACTCTTGTGTAGCGGTTCTGGAGGGCGGCGAACCGAAAGTGATTCCAAACCCAGAAGGAAACCGGACGACACCGTCGGTTGTTGCATTTAAAAACGGCGAGCGTCAAGTAGGTGAAATTGCAAAACGCCAAGCGATCACGAATCCAAATACAATTATTTCTATTAAACGCCACATGGGAACTGACTACAAAGTGGAGATTGACGGAAAAAAATATACGCCGCAGGAAATTTCTGCTATTATTTTGCAGCATTTAAAATCGTATGCAGAAGATTATTTAGGGGAAAAAGTAGAAAAAGCTGTCATTACTGTTCCTGCCTATTTTAACGATGCTCAGCGCCAAGCAACAAAAGATGCAGGAAGAATAGCCGGTCTTGAAGTTGAACGGATTATCAATGAGCCGACTGCAGCTGCTTTAGCTTACGGTCTTGACAAAATGGATGAAGATCAAACCATTTTAGTTTATGACTTGGGCGGCGGTACATTTGATGTGTCCATTCTTGAACTTGGGGACGGTGTTTTTGAAGTAAGAGCAACAGCGGGCGACAACCATCTCGGCGGTGATGACTTTGACCAAGTCATTATTGACTATTTAGTAGATCAATTTAAAAAAGAAAATGGCATTGATCTTTCCAAAGACAAAATGGCTCTGCAAAGATTGAAGGATGCTGCGGAAAAGGCGAAAAAAGACTTATCAGGCGTAACATCAACACAAATTTCTTTGCCGTTTATTACTGCAGGTGAACAAGGACCGCTTCATCTGGAAGTGACATTAACGCGGGCAAAATTTGAAGAATTGTCTGCGCATCTTGTAGAAAAAACTATGGGTCCTGTTCGCCAAGCATTGAGCGACGCTGGTTTAACGAAAAACGATATCGATAAAGTAATTTTAGTCGGAGGCTCCACTCGGATTCCTGCTGTTCAAGAAGCGATTAAAAAGGAAATTGGCAAAGAGCCTCATAAAGGCGTTAACCCGGACGAAGTCGTTGCGTTAGGTGCTGCAATTCAAGGCGGTGTCATCACAGGTGATGTGAAGGACGTTGTGCTCCTAGACGTTACTCCATTATCGCTTGGAATTGAAACGATGGGCGGAGTGTTTACAAAACTGATTGAACGGAACACTACGATCCCAACGAGCAAGTCGCAAATCTTTTCAACTGCTGCTGACAACCAAACTGCGGTCGATATTCACGTTCTGCAAGGGGAACGTCCGATGGCTGCTGACAATAAAACATTAGGACGCTTCCAATTAACAGATATCCCGCCTGCGCCGCGAGGAGTGCCGCAAATCGAGGTAACGTTTGATATCGACAAAAACGGAATTGTAAACGTAAGTGCTAAGGATTTAGGAACTGGAAAAGAACAAAAAATTACAATTAAATCATCCACGGGATTATCCGAAGAAGAAATTGAGCGCATGATTAAGGAAGCGGAAGAAAACGCTGAAGCTGACAAAAAACGAAAAGAACAGGCAGAATTAAGAAATGAAGCTGACCAGCTTGTCTTTACGACAGAAAAAACATTAAAAGAGCTGCAAGGAAAAGTTGACGAAGCAGAAGTGAAAAAAGCAAACGAAATAAAAGACGCATTAAAAGAAGCGATTGATAAAAATGATTTCGATCAAATAAAAGCGAAAAAAGAAGAACTTCAAGAAATCGTTCAGAACCTTTCTGTAAAACTTTATGAGGAAGCGGCTAAACAAGCACAGACAAATAATCAACAAAATAATTCTGAAAACAAAAATAAAAATGACGATGATGTGATTGACGCTGAATATAAAGAAGTAGATGACAAATAAAATGTTTTAATCTGAAAATGGATAAGTCAAAGTCAGGCATGTCTTGACTTTGACTTTTTTCAGTAAAGGCGGTTAACAGTTGCTTTCTTCCGTTTGTCAATGTTAAAATTTACTCTATGTGAGAAATCGGGAGTGTGAATATATGGCGAAGCGTGATTACTATGAGGTGCTTGGAGTTAGTAAGAACGCAACAAAAGAGGAGATTAAAAAAGCCTATCGCAAGCTGTCCAAAAAATATCATCCGGATATTAACAAAGACCCAGACGCGCCCGAAAAATTCAAAGAAGTAAAAGAAGCGTATGAAGTGTTAAGCGACGACACAAAAAGAGCCCAATATGACCGCTACGGTCATGCAGGTGCTACTCAAGGCTTCGGCGGCTTTAACGGTGAAGAATTTGAAGCGGATTTCGGGGGATTTGGATTTGATGACTTATTCAGTTCGATCTTTGGCGGAGGAAGAAGAAGAGATCCGAATGCTCCTCGAGCAGGTGCAGATATTCAATATACGATGACGATTTCATTTGAAGAAGCTGCGTTCGGAAAGGAAACGACAATTGAAATTCCTAGCGAAGAAACATGTGATACTTGCCACGGTTCAGGAGCGAAACCTGGTACTACTCCGGAAACTTGTCCGCATTGCGGAGGTTCGGGTCAAATCAGCTCAGAGCAGCGAACAGCTTTTGGTGTTTTTGTGAATCGGCGCGTTTGTTATCAATGTAACGGAACAGGTAAATTTATCAGACATCGCTGTACAACTTGTGGCGGCAGCGGAAAAGTGAAGAAACGCAGAAAAATCCAAGTAAAAATTCCAGCTGGTGTAGATGACGGTCAGCAGCTCCGCATACAAGGGAAAGGAGAGCCGGGAATTAACGGCGGTCCATCAGGTGATTTATATATTGTTTTCCACGTACAGGAACACGAATTTTTCGTCCGCGATGGTGATGACATCTATTGTGAAATGCCGCTGACATTCGCACAAGCTGCGCTTGGAGATGAGATTGAAGTTCCTACTTTATACGGTAAAGTGAAATTAAAAATACCTGCAGGCACGCAGACAGGCCGAAAATTCAGACTGTCTGGAAAAGGGATCAAAAATGTTCACGGACATGGCATAGGAGATCAATATGTAACTGTTCGCGTCGTTACACCAACTAACCTTACGGAAAAACAAAAAGAATTGCTGCGGGAATTTGCGGCTATCAGCGGGAATCAACCTGATGTACAGGAAGAAAGTTTTTTTGATAAAGTGAAGCGGGCGTTTAAAGGAGATTAAAGGATTGGGGTTACTAAAATGAAGTGGTCAGAGATTAGCATCCACACAACGGAAGAAGCGGTTGAACCTATCTCTAATATTTTACATGAAGCGGGTGCTGGTGGAGTAGTTATTGAAGATCCGTATGATCTTATAAAAGAAAGAGAAGATCAATATGGAGAAATATATCAGCTTGATCCTGAAGACTATCCTGATGAAGGTGTCATCATTAAAGCGTACCTTCCCGTGAATAGCTTTTTAGGCGAGACGGTGGAAGGGATAAAAGAACGGATAAATAACCTGCTGTTGTATGATATTGATTTGGGGCGGAACCATATTACAATTAGTGAAGTCAATGAGGAAGAATGGGCTACCGCTTGGAAGAAATATTACCGTCCTGTGAAGGTTTCAAAAAAATTTACGATTGTCCCCACATGGGAGCTGTATGAACCTGCTCACACCGATGAACTGATCATTGAATTGGATCCTGGTATGGCGTTTGGAACTGGAACCCATCCAACAACAGTTCTCTGCATACAAGCACTTGAAAAAAAGGTGCAAAAGGGAAATATTGTAATTGATGTCGGTACAGGGTCAGGCGTATTGAGCATCGCGAGTGCTTTGCTGGGGGCCGATAAAGTCATCGCACTTGATTTGGATCCAGTTGCAGTGGACAGCGCGCGATTAAATGTTAAATTGAATAAAGTGCAGCATCTTGTTCAAGTCAAGCAAAACAATTTGTTGGACGATATCGATGTTAAAGCAAACGTAATTGTTGCAAACATATTAGCTGAAGTCATATTGCGATTTGTTCGTGATGCGCATGAGCGTTTAGAAAACGGCGGTTATTTTATTACTTCCGGAATTATTCAAAACAAAAAACACGAAGTGGAGCAAGCTTTAATCGAAGCTGGTTTTACGATTGAAGAGACGATGACGATGGAAGATTGGGTCGCCTTTATCGCAAAAAAATAGAGGGATTGAAGATGCAGCGTTATTTTATTCATTATGCAAAAAAAGAATTAACTGATATTATTGACATCACCGGGGAAGATGTCCACCACATTTCCCGGGTGATGCGGATGAAACAGAATGATCAAATTATATGTGTAACAAAGGATGGATATTCAGCCCTTTGCCAAATTGTTCAAATATCTGCCGATAAAGTATGCTGTTCCATTTTAGAGTGGATCGAGAACAATTCAGAGCTTCCGGCAAAAGTGATATTAGCGAATGGGCTGCCTAAAGGGGATAAATTGGAGCTCGTCATTCAAAAAGGGACGGAGCTTGGTGCTTCCAAGTTTATCCCTTTTAATGCTGCTCGTTCAATTGTAAAATTAAATGAAGGTAAAATAAATAAAAAATTAGAGCGGTGGAATAAAATTGCGAAAGAAGCTGCGGAACAGTCACATCGGACCATAATTCCTGAGGTGACGAAGCCAGCTTCATTAAAGGATGTCATTTCTTATGCTGCATCAGCCGATGTAAAAATTGTCGCTTATGAAGAGCATGCAAAAAAAGGTGAAACGAGCAATTTATTTCGTGCTTTAAATTCTTTGCAGCGGGGAGGATCATTATTCGCTGTTTTTGGACCAGAAGGAGGTTTTACAGCCGAGGAGATTAAGCAGTTATCCGATAACGGCTTTCTTTTATGCGGGCTAGGTCCGAGAATATTGCGGGCGGAAACGGCTCCTCTTTATTTATTATCTGCAGTATCCTATCATTTTGAACTGTCGAGGTGAAAAACATGCCGACTGTTGCTTTTCATACATTAGGATGTAAGGTAAATCATTATGAAACAGAAGCTATTTGGCAGCTATTTAAAGAAGCGGGATATGAGCGCCGGGATTTTGAAGCGATTGCGGATGTATATGTCATTAACACTTGTACGGTGACGAATACAGGTGATAAAAAAAGCCGCCAAGTAATACGGAGAGCGATCCGCAAAAACCCTGACAGTGTTATTTGCGTTACAGGTTGTTATGCGCAAACGGCACCCGCAGAAGTCATGGCCATTCCTGGGGTTGATATCGTTGTCGGTACACAAGATCGAAAAAAAATGCTCGATTATATTGAGCAGTTTAAGAAGGAGCGCCAGCCGATCAACGGTGTGACAAACATTATGAAAGCTCGGGTATTCGAGGAGATGGACGTACCTTCCTTTACAGACCGGACGCGGGCGTCTTTAAAAATACAAGAAGGCTGCAATAATTTTTGCACGTTTTGTATTATTCCTTGGGCACGCGGTCTCATGCGGAGCCGGGATCCAAAAGAAGTGATTAAACAGGCTCAAAAGCTGGTGGATGCTGGATATAAAGAAATTGTTTTAACCGGCATCCATACAGGAGGATATGGGGAAGATTTAAAAGATTATAATTTTGCGCAGCTTCTTCGCGATATTGATTCTGAAGTGAAAGGATTAAAGCGGCTTAGAATTTCTTCAATTGAAGCGAGCCAAATAACTGATGAAGTAATTGAAGTGCTGAAAACGTCCGATAAAATTGTCCGCCATTTGCATATACCGCTTCAATCAGGATCAAACAGCGTCTTAAAGCGGATGCGACGTAAATATACGACGGAATTTTATGCTGAGCGTCTGAAACGGCTGCGAGAAGCTTTGCCTGGGCTTGCGGTAACTTCTGATGTGATTGTAGGTTTCCCGGGTGAAACGGAAGAAGAATTTATGGAAACATACAACTTTGTTAAAGAACACCGTTATTCTGAGCTTCATGTTTTCCCTTATTCGAAGCGGACAGGAACACCAGCTGCCCGAATGGAAAATCAAGTTGACGAAGACATAAAAAACGAACGCGTACACCGGCTGATCGAATTAAGCGATCAACTAGCAAAAGAATATGCCTCAAAATTTGAGGGACAAGTACTGGAGGTTATTCCAGAAGAACCTTATAAAGAAGCTCCAGACAGCGGCAAATATGAAGGATATACGGACAATTATTTAAAAGTTGTTTTTCCGGCGTCGAAAGAGATGGTTGGGAAAATTGTGAAGGTGAAATTAACTAAGGCTGGTTATCCATATAATGAAGGACAAGTAGTCCGTATAGTCGATGAAGACTATTTACAGAAGTCTTCTTAATCTAGCTTTTTCTTGTGTAAAACAGACTTTGATGTAAGCTGTACCACTTTTTATGAAGGGAGCCTTCTCATGAAAAGGGATATTGCGAAGTATATTGACCATACTGTTTTAAAGCCGGATGTCACGCAGGCAGATATTGAAAAGCTTTGTTTTGAGGCGAAGGAGTACGGATTTGCATCTGTCTGTGTTAACCCCGTATGGGTGGAAACAGCAGCTAATTTGCTGCAAAAATCAGATGTGAAAGTTTGCTCAGTGATTGGTTTTCCGCTTGGAGCAACAACTACTGAAGTAAAGGCATATGAAACGACAGAGTTGGTTCAAAAAGGTGCAGCGGAATTAGATATGGTGATAAACATCAGCGCATTAAAGGATCAGCGTTATCATGCAGTTGAAGAAGATATTCGTGCTGTCGTTGAAGCGGCAAACGGAAAAGCTTTGATAAAGGTGATTATTGAAACATGTCTATTAAATGTTGATGAGAAAAGAAAAGCGTGTGAGCTAGCTGTAAAAGCCGGAGCAGATTTTGTCAAAACATCGACAGGATTTTCTACCGGTGGTGCAACAGTTGACGATGTGAAGCTTATGCGTGCAGTAGTAGGTCCGAAATTCGGCGTGAAAGCATCTGGCGGAATCCGCGATTATAAAACTGCGATCATGATGATAGAAGCCGGTGCGACAAGAATTGGTACTAGTTCTGGAGTGGCGATTATAAAAGGAAGTGAACGTTAATCTATTATAATCACAGAATTGCTGGATTTTTTACATTTAGTTTAAAAAAGTTTTCCCGCAGTTTGTTGCGGGATTATTTTTTTATCCATGCTGAAATAGTTTTTGTCCACCATAATACAAAATTTGCATATTGATTCGCAAACGGGAGAATGATTAAAGAAGTTATCAAGTTAAAAATCAGACTAAAGTGAGCGATTTGGAAATCTGGTTCATTTGTTAACAATTTTAAATTATTTGCGAAAAAAGGAATAAGCGGAACGAACAGGATCACTCCAAACACATTCAGCCAAAGATGGGCAAAAGCAGTATATTTCGCTTCTTGTTTAGAGCCGATCGAGGCCAATAAAGCTGTAATGCAGGTGCCGATATTTGCGCCGAGAACAAAAGCTAATCCTGTTTCTAATGGCAGCAGCTGTTCGTTCATAAAGCTCATGACAATTCCGATTAATGCAGTTGATGATTGAATAATTCCGGTGAAGACCGCGCTTATTCCGACAGAAAAAAGCAAATGGTCACTCGATTTGGCAAGCAGATCAGACATAACCTGCAGGTCAGACAAAAGAAAAGCAGCTTTTTCAAACCCGTTCAAAGCTAAAAAAATACACGATATGCCGAAGCATGAACAGCCTAATGAAAATAAAATTCTGTTTTTAAAAATCATGAGAAGAAGAGAAATTGCAAACATCATCCCTAAATAGTCATCTATTTCAACGGCTAGAAATTCGGTCGTAAAGGTCGTCCCGACATTGGAACCTAAAATAATTCCAATTGCATCTTTAAACTTTAACAAACCAGCGGAAACAAAACTAACTGTAATCACCATCACTAGAGAACTGCTATGAACAAGAGCTGTTGCAATCATGCCGGTTAGAAAGGATTTGATTGGGGCATTCGTGCAGTTGTACAGCCATTTCTCCAGCTGCCTATGGGACATTTGCTGAAATCCGTATTTCATCATTGCCATTCCGCAAAAAAATAAAAGGAAACAAGAAAAAAATAATAACAGCAATTGCATTCCCATGAAAACCACCTCATCAACAGTCTATGGACAAGGTGTCACAATAAGACCTTATGAACGAGTAATTTTTTTCAATCGAACTAGTTATATTTTTTCAGACAGCTGTTTAGCGGCTTTCAAACGATCTTGAATCATTTCCTTATATACATGATGAATTTGGAAATTCTTCCATACAAAAGCTGATATGAAACAGTCTTGTAAACCTGTCCGATAAAAAAAGTCATAAGGAATAGGAAAGATGTTTTGAACATTGACCAAATAAATCGATTATATTATACTAACTTAGTAAATGTTCTTTTTGATAAGGAACATGAACTGGCTTTGTTCGGAGGGAGGGAAAAAGGATGTCTAAAACGATCGTACGTAAAAACGAATCGCTTGAGGATGCTCTTCGCCGCTTCAGACGCCAAGTATCAAAAACTGGTACTTTGCAGGAATATAGAAAGCGCGAATTTTATGAGAAGCCTAGCGTAAGACGCAAGAAAAAATCTGAAGCTGCAAGAAAGCGTAAATATTAAAAGAGGGTGTATATTAATTATGGGTCTTCTTGAGCGTTTAAATCAAGATATGAAGCAAGCGATGAAAAATAAAGAGAAAGATCGCCTTTCAGTCATTCGCATGGTAAAAGCATCCTTGCAAAATGAAGCGATTAAACTCGGAAAAAGTGAGTTGACTGAAGAAGAGGAATTAACGGTACTTTCTCGAGAATTAAAGCAACGTAAAGACTCCCTCCAAGAATTTGAAAATGCAGGTCGTTCAGATTTAGTTGAAAAAGTGAAAGCTGAAATTGCAGTAATAACTGAATATATGCCTGAGCAATTATCTGAAGAGGAATTAATACAAATTATTAAAACAACAATTTCGGAAGTGAACGCAACGTCCAAATCCGATATGGGGAAAGTAATGGGAGCCGTTATGCCAAAAGTAAAAGGAAAAGCAGATGGCTCGCTTGTCAATAAATTGGTTCAGGATTTGCTTTCATAATTCGAGTAAAAAGCTTGCCGCTTTCTATGTGCGGCAAGCTTTTAAGTTTTTGCAGCGGATTCATCCTATGGACTGCGGCAGTCGATTAATGAATGTAGCTGCCTTGCAATTCATCAATAGTGGTTCAGTTGTTGATAGCAAGCTTGTCGGCGAAAGAATATAACTGCTATGCAAATGTCCGCAAAAAATTGAGCAGAGGGCAACAATGAAGGAAAACATTCGGAAAGATCGCTGGTCTCAATGAAGATTATCGGGAAAATACGGCGGCAATAAAGGAAAACCTCTCGAAAAGGGAGCACACGTCTATCTGGCTGTGAGAACAGGGAAAAACGACAGCACTATTTGCTCTGAAAGGGAAAGGATTTATTTCGGAGTTAACCCAAATATTTTCATTGAAACATCAACGGGATCAACATGACGGAGCGTATAAGCGGCGCCTGAGCTGTTCATACGCTCTTTTTTGATGAAGGGAAAACCGTTCTATCCATATAGTTTGAGCAGTTTTTCTTTTGACATCATTAAATATTTCGGCGGCCGCTTCAAGCTATCGAAACGATATTGAATGATGAAATACATAGGGGTAAATGTCAAAAGCTTATACCATTTATAAAATGGATTTTGAATGGAAAACGTTTCAAAGCCCAGCCGTTCAGAGCCTTTATTTAAAATAGTTATTCCAATAATCCCTTTCACATTATGAAATTGTGAATGATTCCGCAAGTATTGAACGATATTTGGCAGCCCTTTTTCTGTTTTAGAGTAAATGTATCTTCCTTTTTGAATTTCGCTCTTAAAACGATTCAGTTCCTTCATTAAATAGACGTTATGAAGATGTATTTTTAACAGAAGATCATTTTTTTTAATTTTTGTACCGTCTGAAAGAATTATTTCCCTTCCTTTATATTTTGTCAATCGAACCCGGAAAATGTCACGATTATTCTCCTTGTCCCTCACATACTCAAGCCGCGAACAAAGGTAATAAATGGGATCCAATAGGCACCAAAACTTAAAAAAACAATATCTCAACCTTCCCATTTGCAACACCTTTCACTTTTTTTCTTACAGTTTATTTTTAGCATACGAATTGTTTTTATTTATAAAAATTTTTTCGAATAGCCATGCGAAATTAAGAAAAAACTTTTAAAGAACTCCATCAATAACAATGGTGAGCGATATGAAAAAAATTTTATATCTTCCTTTTTTGACCATACCTTCAGGCCATCATCAAACAGCTGATGCCCTGATGGAAGGGTTGTTACGGCTTGATCCTGACATTCATTGCGAAAAAATGGACCTTTTGTCATCGAAATTTGGAAAAATAGAAAGGCTGATATCTTCCTTTTATTTGCAATGGATTGGCCGTTTTCCTAAATCATACAGCCATATGTACCACAGGTCAGTGCTCGCGGAACAAAATAGCGGCAAAAGGTTTGTCCATTATGAGGCACTTTTTCTCCGGCATTTAAAAAAGATCATTGATGAATTGAATCCGAAAATGATTGTTTGTACTCATGCTCTTCCTTCCTACTTGCTTGCCAGGCTGAAAGCCTTTTCTCAAATCAACATCCCTGTTATCAATGTATACACAGATTTTTTTATTCATCATCTTTGGGGAAAAAGAGAAATTGACTATCATTTTGTCGGTCACTCATATATGAAAGATTATTTGCTCGAAAAAGGTATAAAAAAAGAACAGATTTTTGTTACAGGGATTCCTATTCACCCAACTATTACAAAAAGGAAAGATGAACATGTACATAGCATGCGTTTTTATCGAGGATTAATTTCGGGAGGAAGTTCAGGCGTCGGTTCAATAGAGAAGATAACGGAAAAAATCAGCCGCGATGATGATATCCATTATATGGTGTTATGCGGAAAAAACAGAAAGCTTTATGATCGATTAATAAAACAAAACCATCCACGAATTACTCCTTTACCTTACATCTCTTCAAGAGAACAAATGAACGATCTGTACAATCGCGTCGATTTTATCGTGACAAAGCCCGGTGGTGTGACAATCAGTGAATGTTTATACAAAAATATCCCTATATTTGTGTACCACACTCTTCCAGGACAGGAAGAAATAAATTTGGAGAAATTAACAAAATTCGGGATGGTGTTTGATTTTCGAAATTGGCAAGAGGAAACAAATATTTCGGCCTCCATTATTCGAGCGCTGCAATCTAAGCAGCTATCAAAATTTTTATCGAAAGTGGATGAATATCATAAAAGTTTAGCTCCGATTGAACCAGCGGGATTGATCAAACGTTTAATGAATGAATAGCTCCTGGAAGCCATTAAAGCTTCTAGGAGCATTAGTTTGAAAATTATTTATCGATAAAGGGATGACCCGCCCTCTATAAATTCTTTTGCTTTTTGCCTCAAACCTTCCTGAACGAAATCAGAATCACTTGAACCGGCCATTTTTCTTAAATTGTGGGAAATTTTCATCGAGCAAAATTTTGGACCGCACATAGAACAAAAATGGGCAATTTTCGCTCCTTCTGCCGGCAAAGTTTCGTCATGATATTCGCGTGCCCGTTCAGGATCGAGAGAAAGATTAAATTGGTCGTTCCAGCGGAATTCAAAACGGGCTTTTGATAAAGCATCATCCCTTATTTGGGCGCCTGGATGCCCTTTTGCCAAATCTGCGGCATGGGCTGCAATTTTATAAGCAACAACACCTTGGCGCACATCCTCTTTATTGGGAAGGCCTAAATGCTCTTTCGGAGTTACATAACATAGCATGGCCGTTCCGTACCAGCCGATCATGGCTGCTCCAATGGCTGACGTAATATGATCATAGCCGGGAGCAATATCGGTCGTTAATGGACCGAGGGTATAAAAAGGAGCCTCCTTGCAAATTTCATTTTCTAAATCAACATTTTCTTTAATTTTATGCATCGGAATGTGCCCAGGGCCTTCGATCATGACTTGGACATCATGTTTCCAGGCGATTTTCGTCAATTCACCGAGCGTTTTCAATTCGGCAAATTGCGCTTCATCATTGGCATCTCGAATAGATCCGGGACGCAAGCCGTCACCTAATGAAACGGCAATATCATATGTTTTTAAAATTTCGCAAATCTCTTCAAAATGAGTGTATAAAAAGTTTTCTTGATGATGCGCCATACACCACTGCGCCATGATCGAACCGCCGCGGGATACGATTCAGGTCGGCCGTTTGACGGTCAAAGGGATATAGCGAAGCAGCACGCCGGCATGTATAGTAAAATAATCGACCCCTTGTTCTGCTTGCTCAATTAATGTATCACGGTAAATTTCCCATGTTAACTCTTCAGCAACGCCATTTACTTTTTCGAGCGCTTGGTAAATCGGGACGGTTCCAACCGGCACGGGCGAGTTGCGGATGATAAATTCTCTTGTTGCATGAATATTTTTTCCTGTTGACAGGTCCATAATTGTGTCAGCGCCCCAGCGGATGGCCCAAAGCATCTTCTCAACTTCTTCTTCGATTGACGATGTTACAGCTGAATTGCCAATGTTGGCATTAATTTTTACATGAAAGTTCCGGCCGATGATCATCGGTTCACTTTCCGGGTGATTAATGTTGGACGGAATAATGGCCCTGCCGGCAGCGACTTCTTGACGAACGAATTCAGGATCCATGTTTTCACGAATCGCCACAAACTCCATCTCTGGGGTGATGATCCCCTTTTTTGCATAGTGCATTTGTGTAACGACAGCACCTTTTTTTGCTTTGAAAGGCTTTCGATGAAAAGGTGTGGCAATATTGTGATCTTCCCAATTGCGAAATCCATTATCTTCAGGCTTTACCTGGCGCCCATCATATTCTACAACATCATGACGGTCTAAAATCCACTGTTTGCGCACAGCCGGCAAACCTTTATGAATATCTGCCTGAAAATCAGGATCTGTATAGGGACCGCTCGTGTCATAAACCTTTACAGGTTCATTTTCAAACGTTCCCGCTTCCGTTTTCGTGGGAGTTAATTGAATTTCCCTCATCGGAACCCGAATATCGGGTCTTGACCCAGTCACATAAATTTTTTTGCTTGCTGGAAACTGCATGTTTTCGAAATAATGTTTCATTTTTCTCCTCCTCCATTTTTTTATCTGAAGATGTGCATAGAAAAATAGGAGGGGAGATGGGATGTGAAAAATAAAAACGGGTTCGCTTTAGCACGAACCCGATCAATTCAATATAGAAAAAGAAGGCAATACAAATACTCCCGCTACCTACTTCCCTACGCTGGCATCATCCAGATCAGGTTCAAAGGGTTGAAGAACTTCAGGCGCGTTCTTCTCTCAGTCCAGCTAATTGGACACCCCTAGTAGATGGTTATATATTTTTTTTAATAGTAACCAGTAGCGTTGCATAAAAAATAAAAACATTTTATGCAGAATTTTCTGAATAAAATATTTTATGATAAACGAAAAACAAGGCAGTAACCAACTAAAGGTGATCACTATCCATTTGGTAATAAATGTATTTGTTTTATTGTTACATGGCTACTGCGCTTCGCCGACTTTTTTCAACTCATTCCCGTTGAATTCGTTCCACCCACACGGTACTTGGTTTCCAAAGAAAAACGCGAAGCCAACGATAAATCTGGGTGAGAGAATGTTTCGATTTCATTTCAAGTTGAATAAGAATGAGTAAACAGTAAGAAATCAGAGCTAAGTAAACCTGATTTTCTACAGCTTCTGGACTCGTTCCATAAAGATGTTTGAGTGTTAAACGTTGCTTAATCCACTTAAAAAATAGTTCAATGGCCCATCGAGAACGATAGATATCACCAAGTTCTTCTGGATCTAGGTCGAATCGGTTCGTAATGATTCGAATTCGATTCCCGTCCGAATCGAATGTTTCGATTAATCGAAAGACATTTTCCGTTCGTTTTTGTGGTGTCCCAATGACCACCATCGAATCAGATAAAATAGAGGAATTGGATGGGACAGAGAACGATTCAAGAAATCGAACATAGGCATTCTTTTTCAGACGGGAGGCGAAAAAGAGGCCTTTATCACAGTAATAATCGAACTTTTCGTAGTCTACATAACCACGATCAAACACGTACATGGCATCTGTTTCGTCGATCAGTTGTTCCATTTGTGTTCGATCATTGTTCCCTGCTGGGGTCATGACCATTTTTTCCGGATAAACCGTATCTTCATTGACAAACACCAGTCGTAAATGAACCTTAATTCCCGACTTCGTTTTGCGAAACGTAGCCCATTGATATTTTTTCAGATTCAGTGAAATGGTCGTAGAATCCACGATTTTTAAGCCACTCACCTGACTGGAGGAATTCGTGGACATCTGGCGGATTTGATTCACTAAATCCAGAAAGATTTCTGCGGGTCATTCGGGTTTTACTTGGCGATGTTTTCGAGAAAGTTGTGAAGCACTAATAGATGTCAATCCTAATTCTCGCTGAAAATCATCCAGTAACGCATCATCGGCGATGGCGCGCAGTCCTTCTCGTTGTTGAAGTTGAGCATGCAAAAACAAAAGTAAATACGCTTTTGTGGTTAATTTTTTCGTATATTTATCTTGTTTCATCTCTTCAATTCTTTGTGTAAATTTAACAGAATTGAGAGGAGTGACCCATTTACCAAATGAAGAAAATAGTGTATCCTTGTCCATAGGCTTCATCCTTTATATTGGATTTGGACAGGGACCACCTGTACCATCCATTATAAAGGATTTTTTTATGGACTTTTTTCAATTCGGAATTTTCGAATTAAATTAATGCAACGCTAGTGAATAGTAACATAATATGAAAAATAATGAAAATATTTTTTCGTTTCATGATCACTACCGTCGCATAAATGATGTCTGAATTTTCAGTTTTATTTTTTCTGGACTTTAGAGAAAAAACGAAAACACCTAAGCGAGGGTAGTAAACATCCATTTTTTTACTATAACCTATGACTTGTGCAACAACGACTGGCAAACCTTTATGGGACGCCGTTTCCTTCGATTTTTCGTAACCAAATGTGAGCGGATTTCCACAAAGAAGCCTTCAAATAGCGACTAATTTGTAAGTAACTGCGTTCGCTATTTGTGTTCAACTGAGCTAAAACATTCAGACAGTACACTATCATGGCTACGTACACTTGATTGTGTACAGCTTGTTCACTGTGACCAAAAAACTTTTTAATGTTCAGATGTTGTTTCATCCATTTGAAAAAAAGTTCGATTGCCCAACGTGATTGGTAGGTTTCTGCAATTTCATCTGCGTCCATGTCAAACCGATTTGTCAGTAAATGAAGCTCATTTCCTTTTGTATCATGCAATTTGAGTAAGCGAAACACGTTTTCAGAACGATTTTGTGGTGTTCCAATGACAACCATTTCATCAGAGAATACGGGTGAATCTTCTGGTAACGAAAAGGATTCTAACACTCGGACAACAGCGTTTTTACGCAAACGGGTCACAAAGAAATAGCCATCTTCCGTCATTTGATCAAAGCGCCCATAATCCAAGTAACCACGATCAAACACGTACATGCATTCTTTGTCATCCACGAATACTTCTAGTTGACCACGATCATGTTCGTTGGCATTCGTGAGTACGGCTTGATCTGGATAGGAGAGTCCTTTTTCCATAAAAACAAGTCGTAAGTGAAGCTTTACTCCTGATTTTGTTTTTCGAAACTCTGCCCACTTAATGATTGGTCAAATTAAGCGGTAATGTACTCGAATCAATGATTTTCAAAGGCGTTGTCACTTTTCTTCTTGTTTGGAAATTGGTTTTCCGATGAATTTGTGCCACTAAATCGAGAAAAATCGTTTGAAAGAACTCAGTTGGGATGGTATTGATTCGTCTCCCTAACTGTGAAAAACTAATCGATTCCAATCCCGTTGCTTGTTGTAATTCTTCTAAAAAGACAGCGTCACTCAACGCCCGTAAACTCTCGGTTTCATGGAGTTGGGCATACAAAAGCAGTTTCATAAATGAAGCCATATAAAGTTTCTTGGTATAGTGATTTAATTGATGTGTTTTCACTAGGTCGTCAAATAATGGACGATTAATCGGTGAAAACCATTGTTCAAATGATGTTTTTCGTGTAAACTTATCCATGGTTTTGTCCTTTGTATTGGATTTGGATGGTTTACTACCACCCAACCATTATAAAGGATTTTTTTGTGTTTGGATTATATTTCAGAAAATTCTGTTTATTTTAAGGTGTTAAATTACTTTAATGCGACGCTAGTGTTTCATGATGTTTGTAGAATTGTTGATTTTTGAAACTTTCTGCGCAATTGTCCGTAATAATATTAGGCAAAAAATAAGGGGGGAGAGGCCTGAAATCAAACAATAAGTTTTTCGCTATTTGCGCTCTGCTGCTCATCTTGTCGATTATTTGTGCGTCTTTTGATGCCAAATCAGCTGAAGGGAAAACCGTTTATTTTATTCCGATTGAAAATACAATTGAAAAAGGATTGGTGCATTTTATTAAACGATCCATTCAGGAGGCGGAAAAAGAGAAGGCGGATGTCATTGTTTTTGAATTGAACACTCCTGGCGGTGCTTTAGAGGCAGCGATAGAAATAGGCAAAATGATTATGGATACAGATATCAAAACAATCGCTTATGTAAATAAACATGCGATTTCTGCAGGGGCTTATATGGCATTAAGGGCTGATCAAATATATTACCATCCTGGCGGTACCATTGGGTCAGCGGCTGTCATTGACTCCAATGGCAATGCTGCAGAAGTAAAAGTGCAATCGTTTTGGAAAGCAGAGATGAGAAATGCTGCTGAGGTTCATGGCAGAGACCCTATGTTCGCTGAGGCGATGGTAGACAGCAGCTTGGATATGCCCGAATATGGTGCAGAAAAAGGAGAATTACTAACATTAACAGCAAAACAAGCGATGGAAGTCGGGTATGGTGAAGGCATCGCCAAAAGCCGGGCAGAGCTTTTGAAATCGATCGGAATGGAAGGTGCAAAAGTCCAGGAGACTGAGGAGACGTTTGCTGAAAAAATAGCCCGTTTTGTAACAAACATGTATACCATTCCGATATTATTAACGATTAGCGGTTTAGGGTTTGTGTTAGAATTGTACACTCCTGGGTTTGGCATTCCTGGTTTTATTGGACTATTGGCACTGTTTTTGTTTTTCTTCGGTCATTTTATTGCAGGGCTTGCGGGATTGGAAACGGTTGTTTTGTTCGTGCTTGGGGTTCTGCTTATAATTGCAGAGTTGTTTGTTCCAGGAGGAATTATTGGAGCAATCGGTTTTCTTTCAGTCCTTTTAAGTTTATTTTTAGCAGCTGATCATATAGGACATATGGCGGTTTCTCTTTTTATTGCCGGTTCCATTTCGATATTCACAATATTCATCATGTCAAAGGTGATTGGTAAGCGTATGAAATGGTTTAAAAAAATTATTTTAAATGATTCAATCAGCACGGAGAAAGGTTATGTATCCAATCAAAATCGTACAGATTTAATTGGGAAAACGGGTGTAACTGTGACTGCTTTACGACCGGCAGGAACAGTAATGACCGATGGAGAGGAAAGATTGGATGTTGTGACAGAAGGAACGTATATTGAGAAAGGAAAAAAAGTGAAAATTGTTAAAGTAGAAGGCTCACGAATTGTTGTAAGAGCTATTAATGAAAATGAATAGGAGGTAGGTATATCACATGGATGTATCATTTTTTCTTTTACTAGGTCTTATTGTATTAGGTCTTATTTTGCTTGGCATCTTGTTCTCTTTTGTGCCGATTATGCTCTGGATTTCCGCTCTGGCAGCTGGCGTTCGCATCAGTATTTTGACTCTTATTGGAATGAGGCTGCGCAGAGTCATTCCAAGTCGAGTGATCAATCCGTTAATTAAAGCGCATAAAGCCGGCCTTGATGTCACAACAAATCAATTGGAAAGCCATTATTTGGCAGGGGGAAATGTCGATCGAGTTGTCAACGCATTAATTGCAGCTGAAAGAGCTAATATTGAATTGAGCTTTGAACGTTGTGCTGCGATTGATTTAGCGGGAAGAGACGTGCTTGAAGCCGTTCAAATGAGCGTAAATCCGAAAGTAATCGAAACCCCGTTTATTGCAGGGGTTGCCATGGACGGAATTGAAGTGAAAGCAAAAGCCCGCATCACGGTGCGAGCCAATATCGACCGGCTTGTTGGCGGTGCCGGGGAAGAAACGATTATCGCACGTGTAGGTGAAGGAATTGTCAGCACCATTGGTTCTTCTAATGATCATAAAAAAGTGCTGGAAAACCCTGATATGATTTCGCAAACAGTTTTAAACAAAGGACTCGATTCAGGAACAGCCTTTGAAATTTTATCCATCGACATCGCGGACGTTGACATCGGCAAAAACATCGGTGCGATCCTGCAGACAGATCAAGCGGAAGCAGACAAAAACATCGCGCAAGCTAAAGCGGAGGAACGCAGGGCGATGGCGGTGGCAAGAGAGCAGGAAATGCGCGCTAAAGTTGAAGAAATGCGGGCAAAAGTTGTTGAGGCGGAAGCGCAAGTTCCGCTGGCAATGGCGGAAGCTTTAAAATCAGGAAATATTGGAGTTATGGATTATATGAACATCAAAAACATTACCGCTGATACAAATATGCGTGATTCTATCGGAAAAATGACAAAAAACTCTGCTGGTGATGAAGAAGAATGATCTTTCTGTCCATCAAAGGAGGTGTCATATGGAAATATTTGAAAATCCGCTGTTCATTGTTATTTTAATCGGGATTATTTCTTCTTTGTTTGGCAGAAATAAAAAAGATCAAGAGCAGCAGAAAAAAAGGAAACAAGCTGCAAAACAAATAAAACAAAGGGTTAAAAATGTTTCGACAAGCCCTCCAAATGAATGGAATCAAATTCAAAATGTACACACAGGCCTATCCAGCCAAATAAAAAAAGCTGAAAAAGACAAATCGAATATGAAATCTTTTCATAATAAAAATAAAAAACAGAAACCATCAGCTTTACACATGCATTCAGCTGCAAAAGGAGTCATTTGGAGCGTCATTTTAGATGAACCCCGATCCAAAAAGCCCCATCGGTCGAATTTCATAAAATAAATGAATTAATGGTGTTAATCCCCTTTTGTCTCTCATAAATATGAGGATGGAGGGGGTTCTTTTATGGGCAAAAAATGGCATCAGCGAATAAAAAGCATATTGACAGAAGGATTGCAAATACCAGCTGACGTCATGATGGATCTTCCCCGTGTTACGATGATCGGTACATTGCATATATATATAGAAAATCATAAAGGACTGCTTTCCTTTACAGATAAAGAGATTCGAGTTTTGCTGCAGCAAGGCCAGATGCTCATTAAAGGAAGCGATTTTGTGATGAAAGCGATATTGCCAGAAGAGCTCCTTGTAGAAGGGAAAATTGAACAAGTATTATATATTGATCAGTAGGGGGATCGGGATGCGGAACAATTGGTTGTTATATTTTACAGGCTTCGTTCAGGTAATAGCGGAAGGAACCGGCTCAGAAAGAATGTTGAACGATTGCACGCGGCTTGGCATTGTCACAATAAATGTAAAGCGGCTGGAAAACGGTGCAATTTCTTTTTTTATACGCCTTAAAGATGTACAGGCTTTACGAAAAGTAGTTCGTAAACATGAATGTAAGTGCACCTTTCACCAAAGGATAGGATTTCCATTTTTATTAAAAAAATCATGGAGAAATTTTGGATTTGTTATTGGAATTGTTCTGTTCATTGCCATTACATTTCTTTTATCCAACATGATTTGGCATATTGAAATAAAAGGGGCTAGTCCGAAAACAGAGCATTTAATACAAAAAGAATTGGACAAAATAGGAATTAAAAGAGGGACGTTTCAGTTTTTGACATCGAGCAATCAAACAGTTCAAAATCGTTTGATGAGCCAAATAGATGATATAACATGGATCGGTGTCAAATTAAAAGGAACGACATATTCTCTGGAAGTAGCCGAAAAGAAAAAAGAGCAAAAAAGCAAAGTGGAGGGGCCGAGGCATTTAGTGGCCGCGAAGGAAGCTGTTATAGCAAAAATGTATGTTGAAAAAGGACAACCTTTAGTAGACGTTCATGATTTTGTGAAAAAAGGACAAATATTAGTTTCCGGTGTAGTTGGAGAAGGTGATAAAATACGAAAAGTGGCAGCAGACGGAGAAATATTAGGCGAAACTTGGTATATTTCAACAGTGGAGGTGCCGCTTCAAACAACTTTCCAGTTATTTTCAGGAAGGTCAGTCACGAAGCATTTTCTCTCCTTTCGTTCTTTTTCCCTTCCTATTTGGGGGATGTTTCGCAATGATGAATCGGAATATCCGCAATATGCGGTGGAGCGAGACGAGCGTCCATTAAAATTTTTAAAATGGGATCTTCCAGTTAACTATAAGAAAGAAACGATTCGTGAGACGGAAACCTTTCACAGAAAATATTCTGTGGATGAAGCGAAACGGCAAGCGATTGCTGCCGGGAAAAATGACTTATTTCGAAAACTTGGAAAAGATGTCAAAATTGTTGGCGAAAAAGTTTTGCACGAAGACGTCGAGAATGGTAAAGTAAGATTGAAAATACACTTCCAAGTTATTGAAAACATTGTAAAAATAAAACGGGTTCAGGGAGATTAGAGAATGACAGAAGATTTAGTCACAATCAGCCAGAGTTTAGAAAATCCGAATGAAGCCATTAATTTATTTGGGATTCATGATGTTCATTTAAAAAGAATTGAAGAAGAGTTAAACGTATCGATTATTTCGCGCGGTGAAGCGGTATATGTTTCAGGAGATAAAGAAAAAGCTGAACTGGTTGAAGACATCTTGAAATCCCTTCTTTCGGTTATTCGAAAAGGAATTTCGATTAACGAACAAGACGTGCTTTATGCAACAAAAATGGCGAAAAGTGGGAAGATCGATGAATTTGAATCCCTATACGATGAAGAAGTTGCGAAAAATGCAAAAGGAAAAATCATTCGTGTAAAAACGCTAGGTCAACGAAAGTATTTTCAAGCAATTAAAACGCATGATTTAGTATTTGGAATCGGTCCAGCAGGAACAGGAAAAACGTTTCTCGCTGTTGTCATGGCCGTCCATTGCTTGAAAAATGGGCTTGTAAATAAAATCATATTAACGCGGCCGGCCGTTGAAGCTGGTGAAAATTTAGGTTTTTTGCCCGGCGATTTAAAAGAAAAGGTAGATCCTTATTTAAGACCTTTATATGATGCTCTACACGATATTTTAGGCGTGGACCATACAGAGCGCTTATTAGAAAGAGGAGTTATTGAAATTGCTCCATTGGCGTATATGCGCGGAAGAACACTTGAGGATGCGTTCGTTATTTTAGATGAAGCGCAAAATACAACAACTCAGCAAATGAAAATGTTTCTAACCCGTTTAGGCTTTGGATCCAAAATGGTCATTACAGGCGACCTGACACAAGTGGATTTGCCCAAAGGAGTAAAATCAGGACTGCTTGAAGCGAATGAAAAATTATCAGGCATTCGAGGCATTTCATTCGTATATTTAAAGGAAACTGATGTCGTGCGGCACCCGCTCGTTTCAAAAATTATTGAGGCTTATGAAAAAGATGATCAGTAAGACCCGCTCATCATGACCGGGTCATTTTTGCATAGAATTGATCGGAGGTGCTGTGACAAATGAAAAGAAAAATGGATCGCAAAGACAGGAAACAGCCGATATTCCATTTTTTGAAAAAAATGCAATCCCTTCATCTTTTCTTATATCCCGTTATTGGAGTAATTTTGTTTACCGTTTTATACAGCAATGTAGAACCGGACACGTTTGATGCCAAATTATTTTCAGTATCCGACCAAACGATTTACGCACCTGTTACCGTTGTCGATAAGGAAATGACGGAAAAGAGAAGAGAAGAAGCTGCTGAAAGCGTGGAAGATCAATATGTGCTAAAAAAAGAATATGCGGACAACAGTGTGGATTTGGTCGAATCTTTATTTGATGCCATCATGGAGGCTTCTTCTAATGCCGAAATGAGCAGCAAAGAGAAGCTTGACAGGCTTAAAAGCAGTTTAGGAGATATGTATGATAAATATCCTGAAAGCGTATATACATCGTTGTTAAGTGCAAATGAAGGACAGCTTACGCTGGCGAAAGATGCGGTTGTTACGGCTGTCAATGAAACGATGAGCGAGCCGATTCCGGCTGAAAAATTAGAAGAAGCGAGAAACAAAGTGAAAGAACGGCTTCAAAACGTGAATTTGCCGGATAAGATACGCTCAGCAGCTGAAGAGATTGGACGCAGCGCAATTATTTCCAATTATGTATTTGACCCTAAATCAACAGATGAAAAGCGGGAAGAAGCAAAAGAAAAAGTGCAGGAGGTTCAAATTAAGCAAGGTCAAATTATAGTCGAAGAGGGCCAATTAATTGACAGGGAAGTATATAGAAAGCTGGAATTGTTGGGCCTTTTAGATAATAAGTACACATTTCAGCCGATCATTGGTCTTTTCATTTTAGTCTTATTAGTGATGATCTATCTTGCATATTTTTTTGAAAAAGAAAAGAACTCGTTCTTTACGAGTAAAAACCAGTCATTGCTTCTCTTTACCATCATCCTGGCGATAACGTTAACGGTCATGAAGATTATCAGCTTATTTCAAAAAATGGACTATTCTCATATCGGCTTTATTGTCCCGGTGCTGATGGGAGTCATGTTGACAAAGCTTTTGATTAATGACCGCCTTGCGTTCGTGACAAGCATTATATATGCTTTTTGCGGAAGCTTGATTTTTAATGATGGAGTCACTGGCACATTTAATTTTACAATTGGTCTTTACTACTTATGCGGGTGCATCGCAGCCATTCTGTTTCTAGGGGAACATAACGTCCGTTCGAAAATTTTACAAGCTGGTCTTTTCGTTTCGGCTGTTAATATTGTTGTGATCACCGCTATTTTATTCATTCAAAATGGAATTTATTCGAATCTAGAGATCGGTTCTTATTTTCTTATGGCGATTGTATCAGGTGTTATCTCTTCCGTCTTGACAATCGGTTTAATGCCTTTTTTTGAATCAGGTTTTGGCATTTTATCGACGATGAAGCTGATTGAACTGTCGAATCCGAATCATCCTTTATTAAGGAAAATATTAACGGAGGCGCCTGGTACTTATCATCACAGTGTAATGGTGGCCAATCTAGCCGAGGCTGCTTGCGAAGCGATCGGTGCGAATGGATTGTTGGCAAGAGTTGGAAGCTACTATCACGATATCGGCAAGACGAAACGGCCGCGCTATTTTATTGAAAACCAAATGAACATGGAAAATCCGCATGATAAATTGTCCCCTCAGCTAAGCAAAAACATTATTATTGCTCATGCTGAAGAGGGAGCAGAAATGTTAAGGAAGCATAAAATGCCGAAAGAATTTATCGATATTGCTCTGCAGCATCATGGAACATCGCTTTTAAAATTTTTCTACCATAAAGCCCAAGAAAATAGTGATCAGCCTATTTTGGAAAGTGAGTTTAGATATCCGGGTCCGAAGCCGCAAACGCGGGAGATTGCCGTTATTTGTATCGCTGACAGTGTAGAAGCAGCTGTTCGTTCAATGAAAAATCCGATGCCCGAAAAAATTGAAAAGCTTGTTCGTTCCATCATAAAAGATAAACTTCAAGACGGGCAATTCGACGAATGTGATATAACGTTTAAAGAGCTTGAAACGGTGGCAAAAATATTGTGTGAAACATTGAAGGGGATTTTTCATTCAAGAATTGAATATCCGGAATTTCATGAAAAGAAGGTGAAGAAAACATGACATTATCCATTGACATTTTCGACCAGACGGAAACACTCTCTTCTGAGGAAATAGAAACGATCGAAAATTTGCTGCAATTTGCTGCTTTAGAAGAACGTGTTCCCAAAGATTCGGAAGTATCTATAACCTTTGTTACTAATAAAGACATTCAAGAGATCAATCGGGATTACCGGGGAAAAGATCAGCCGACAGATGTGATTTCATTTGCGCTTGAAGAAACAGGAGAAGATGAAGTGGAGATCCAAGGTGCTGATCTCCCCCCTCATTTAGGGGATATCATTATCTCAATAGAAAAAGCGAAAGAGCAAGCAGAAGAATACGGCCACTCATTTATGAGAGAGCTCGGATTTTTATCTGTTCACGGCTTTTTGCATTTATTAGGTTATGATCATATGACAAAAGAAGAAGAAGAAAAAATGTTTTCAAGGCAAAAGGAAATTTTAGAGAAATTTGGATTGAAAAGAACAGGATAAACATGAAGACTTTGTTGAAAAGCTTTTATTTTGCCGTACAAGGAATAGCTGCAGCCTTCCAATCCGAGCGGAACTTTAGAATTCATGTGACAGCTGCGATCATCGTGATCGCAGCCGGATTATTTTTCAACATTAGCTTAATTGAATGGATTGTCATTCTCCTATTAATTGGCGGAATGTTAGCTTTAGAGCTGGTCAATACTGCCATTGAGCGAATCGCTGATGCTGTGTCGAAAGAATTTCATCCTCTGCTTAAAACTGCAAAAGATGCAGCTGCAGGAGCAGTATTGGTTTATGCAGCCGTTTCGGTTGTTATCGGATTCATCATTTTTGCCCCCAAAATAATTGAAGTTTTTTCGTGAAAAATGTAGAATTTTCTGAAAAAATAAACGTGAAATTAAATGAAAAATGATGTAAAATAATGAGTATAAGCTGCAACGTAAACGAAAGGAAGGAAGCTATGGACTCCCATCAACTAATTGAAGAAGCAAAAAGAGCAAGAGAATTTGCTTATGCACCTTACTCTCGATTTAAAGTAGGTGCAGCACTTCTGACAAAGGATGGAAAAGTATACAAAGGATGCAATATTGAAAACGCAGCTTATTCCATGTGCAATTGTGCCGAGCGCACTGCTATATATAAAGCGGTTTCAGAAGGTGAAAATGAATTCGCAGCTATTGCCATAGTTGCGGATACAAAGCGCCCTGTATCGCCATGCGGCGCTTGCAGGCAAGTCATAGCAGAGCTCTGTCCTAAAAATATGAAGGTGATTTTGGCGAATCTTAACGGAGACTATAACGAGCTAACAGTTGAACAACTATTACCAGAAGCATTTACATCGGAGGATTTACATGAATAAGACAAAATTTAAATCAGGATTTGTATCAATCATCGGCCGTCCGAATGTCGGCAAATCGACTTTTATTAACCGTGTAATCGGTCAAAAAATTGCGATTATGAGCGATAAACCTCAAACAACGAGAAACAAAATACAAGGGGTTTATACGACGGAAAACTCACAAATTATTTTTATCGACACTCCCGGTATTCATAAACCAAAGCATAAATTGGGCGATTTTATGATGAAAGTCGCTCAAAATACGCTCAAAGAAGTGGATCTAATTCTGTTTATGATTAATGCTGAAGAAGGATTAGGCCGCGGTGATGAATATATCATGGAACGATTGAAGGAAACCGATACTCCTGTATTTTTAGTTGTCAATAAAATCGATCGGGTTCATCCTGATGATTTATTGCCGCTTATTGACCAATACAGGGAAAAGTTCGAGTTTCAGGAAATTGTTCCAATTTCTGCCCTGCAAGGAAACAACATTGAAACGTTGCTAGGGCAAATTGAAGCGTATTTGCCGGAAGGTCCGCAATATTATCCTAGTGATCAGGTGACAGATCACCCGGAACGTTTTATCATTTCTGAACTAGTTCGCGAAAAAGTATTGCATTTGACAAGAGAAGAGATCCCGCATTCTGTCGCAGTTGTTGTTGATTCTATTGAAAAAAGAGAAAACCATGCAGTATATATAGCTGCAACAATTGTTGTGGAACGCAACTCTCAAAAAGGTATTATCATTGGGAAGCAAGGAAGAATGTTGAAAGAAATTGGGAAAAGGGCAAGGGTTGACATTGAAAACTTGCTCGGATCAAAAGTCTTTTTAGAGCTGTGGGTCAAAGTGCAAAAAGATTGGAGAAATCGCCTGTCGCAATTGCGAGATTTTGGATTTAGGGAAGACGAATATTAATTGACTTGAAGGAAGTTAGAAATATTTTCAAAACATGAAAATGAGTCAAAAAGGCTATGATAACAATGAATTGGATATAGCTTAGGAACAACGACAGAAAGGTGGGGACAATATGTTAGATTTTACCTGGAAAGTATTCACGTTTACAGGTAATATTGACACATATCTCCTTTTTAAAGAGCTTGAAAAGGAGCGGACGAAAGATTGTCAAATGAAGGAAGAAGAGCGGACTGAGGTTGATCTCCCTGTTTAGTAGTGCTGTATCCAATAGGATGGTGGAGAAATGCTTGTAAAGACGGAAGGAATTGTCATTCGTACAACGGAATATGGTGAGACCAATAAAGTTGTTACAATATATACAAGGGAGTTTGGGAAAGTTGGTGTAATGGCACGGGGCGCAAATAAACCGAACAGCCGCCTCGCAGCTGTTACCCAACTTTTTACGTATGGAAATTTTTTGTATCATCAATCTTCTGGATTGGGCAATTTAAGCCAAGGAGAAATCATTTCCGCTTTTAGAGAGATTAAGGAAAATATTTTTTTGACTGCATATGCTTCATATATTGTAGAGCTCCTTGATAAAGGAACAGATGAAAAAGACAGAAACCCTTTTTTGTTTGAGCTCTTATTTCAAACACTTCATCTGCTGAATGAAGAAAAGGATGCGGAAATTTTGACCAATATATTTGAAATAAAGATGCTCAACGTTCTCGGTTTATATCCCGAATTAAACAAATGTGCAGTAAGCGGCGAAACAAACGGACCGTTTCATTTTTCATTAAAAGAAAACGGATTGATTTGCAGCCGCTGTTTTGAAAAAGATCCTTACAGGCTCAATATTTCTCAGAAGACAGTGAAGCTGTTGCGGCTGTTTTATTCTATTGACTTAAACCGCATTGGTCAAATATCCGTCTCCGCTGAGACAAAAAAAGAAC
This sequence comes from Aeribacillus sp. FSL K6-8394, assembly GCF_038008865.1. NCBI lineage: Bacteria > Bacillati > Bacillota > Bacilli > Caryophanales > Bacillaceae > Aeribacillus > Aeribacillus sp. FSL K6-8394. The sequence goes on along the minus strand of NZ_JBBPAA010000001.1, from coordinate 1,599,600 downwards.
TGAGATTTGTTCTTGATCAATATTATCAGGAATATGCAGGTTTATCGCTGAAATCGAAAAAATTTTTAAATCAGCTTGACAGTTTAAAAGAAATGTTGTAAACCATATACATGGATGTGAAACCTTTCAAATGAAGGATTTATCCCCCCTCATGCTGTTAGAAAAAGCGATTTAATGTCATGTAATGAGCGGAAATGTACGTGTCAAATTGAATAATAAAATGCGATGAAGGAAAAGAGTACCTGCAATCTTCATAGAAAGCGACCTTAGGATGGTGCGAGCTAAGGTATGAGGATGCAGGGAACGGCGTTCCAGAGCAATAACGGTTTACGAGAGGCTGAAACGTTTTTCAGCAAATAGGGTGGAACCGCGGGTCATCCCGTCCCTATGCAACTTTGTTGCATTAGGGACGGTTTTTATTTTGTTCGAACATAACTTAATTGTGGAGGTGCATGATGAATGAACATTCAAGAAATGATTTTGACGCTGCAAAAGCATTGGGCCGATCATGGATGTATTTTGATGCAGGCATATGATGTAGAAAAAGGTGCCGGAACCATGAGCCCATACACATTTCTTCGCTCCATCGGGCCAGAACCGTGGAATGTTGCTTACGTGGAGCCGTCAAGAAGACCTGCTGACGGAAGGTATGGGGAAAATCCGAACCGCCTTTATCAACACCATCAATTCCAAGTCATTATGAAGCCGTCTCCGAAAAACATACAAGAAATTTATTTAGATTCATTAAAGGCTCTTGGAATTGATCCGCTTGAACATGACATCCGCTTTGTGGAAGATAACTGGGAAAATCCTTCTCTCGGCTGCGCAGGGCTTGGCTGGGAAGTTTGGCTTGACGGAATGGAAATTACTCAATTCACGTATTTTCAGCAGGTCGGAGGACTGGAATGCAAACCGATTTCTGTTGAAATAACTTATGGAATTGAGCGTTTGGCGTCTTATATTCAAGAAAAAGAAAATGTATTTGACCTTGAATGGACAAACGGATTTACATATCGGGACATTTTTTATCAGCCTGAATATGAGCATTCCAAGTATACGTTCGAAACATCCGATACAAACATGCTATTTGAACTGTTTAATACGTATGAAAAAGAAGCGCACAGACAGATGGAATTAGGTCTCGTTCATCCAGCGTACGACTACGTTTTAAAATGCTCGCACACATTTAATTTGCTTGACGCAAAAGGAGCTATTTCTGTTACAGAACGAACCGGATATATTGGCAGAGTGAGAAAGCTGGCAAGAAAAGTTGCCAAAACGTTTTATGAAGAACGGGAAAAACTCGGTTTTCCAATGCTGAAAAACAAGGGGGCCGAAAATCATGAATAAACGGGATTTACTTATCGAAATCGGGCTTGAAGAAATGCCTGCCGGCGTCATCCTGTCTTCGATTGATCAGCTGGCTGACAAAGTAGGAGCTTGGCTGGATGAACATCGCATTTCTTACGCCAAAATAAAAAAATATTCAACTCCTAGACGTCTTGCCGTCCTTGTAGAGGATGTAAATGAAAAACAGGAAGATTTGCTTGGCGAAGCAAAAGGACCGGCAAAAAAGATTGCGGTTGATGAGAATGGAAATTGGACAAAAGCAGCGTTAGGCTTTGCACGGAGCCAAGGAGCTTCCACAAACGACATATCCTTTAAAGAAGTAAACGGTGTTGAGTACGCTTTTGTTCAAACATTTCAAAAAGGGAAAGAAACGAAAGAACTGCTCCCAGGGTTAGAAGAGATTATTCAAACCATCCATTTTCCGAAAAATATGCGTTGGGGAAATTGGAATCTTCGCTATATCCGTCCGATCCAATGGTTAGTTGTCTTATTTGGACAAGACATCATTCCGTTTTCCATTACCGATGTTCCGACAGGAAATGTTACGTATGGCCATCGCTTTTTAGGAACGAAAGCGGAAATTTCCACTCCACGCGATTATGAAAATACTTTGTTGAACCAGTTTGTTGTCGCCGATTATGAAAAACGAAAACAAATGATCATTCAACAGCTGGAGGAACTGGAAAGAAAGGAAAACTGGATCATCCCTGTTGATGAAGATTTGCTCGAGGAAGTTACAAACTTGGTGGAATATCCGACCGCCCTGTACGGTTCATTCGAAGACCAGTTTTTAACATTGCCTGAAGAAGTGTTAGTGACGACGATGAAGGAGCATCAGCGATATTTTCCTGTCAAAAATAAAGATGGAAAGCTGCTTCCGTTTTTTGTTACCGTAAAAAACGGGAATGATCAAAACATTGAAACGATTGCCAAGGGGAATGAAAAGGTCCTTCGGGCAAGACTTTCCGATGCAAATTTCTTCTACGAAGAAGACAAAAAGCTTGCCATCGATACCGCACTGGAGAAGCTTGAAAAAATTGTTTTTCATGAAGAACTGGGCTCCATCGGTGACAAGGTTCGCCGAATTGTAAAATTATCAGAAAAGCTTAGCGAAAAGCTTGAATGCTCCAATGAGGAGAAAGCTTATATTAAACGGACTGCTTCCATTTGCAAATTTGACATTGTTACGCAAATGGTTTATGAATTTCCTGAGCTTCAAGGAATTATGGGAGAAAAATACGCTCTTTTAAAGGGTGAACAGGAAGAGGTTGCAAAAGGAATAAATGAGCATTATATGCCGCGGCATGCTTCCGACAAGACGCCTGAAACGTTGAGCGGAGCCATTGTAGGGCTTGCGGACAAGCTGGATACAATTGCAGGATTTTTTTCGATCGGTTTGATTCCAACTGGCTCACAAGATCCGTATGCATTAAGAAGACAAGCAAGCGGCATTGTTCAAATTCTTCGAGCTAAACAATGGCGGCTTGAATTGGAGGAATTGTTCGACCTTGCTATAAATGTATATGGTTTAGAAAATAAAGACAATTTGAGAAAAGAATTGCTGTCGTTCTTCCAAATGAGAGTCAAATTTGCGCTTCATGAAGAAAATGTCCGCCATGATATAATTGAATCGGTATTACAATCCAATTACCATGAAGTTAATGCATATTTTGAGCGGGCTGCCGTTCTGTCAGAAGAAAGCCAAAAGGGTGACTTTAAAGAAGTAATTGAATCGCTGTCTCGTGTTGTCAACATCTCGTCTAAGGGCCAAGAGGGCAATATTAAAGAAGAGCTGTTCGAGAAGGAAGAAGAAAAAACATTGTATCAAGCGTATTTACGGCTTGAAGAAAATTTTGTAAAATTGCAAAAAGAGGGTAATTTTAAAGAAGCATTTTTGGAAATGAAAGCTTTAAAGCCGGTGATTGATCGTTATTTTGATAATATTATGGTAATGGCAGAGGATGAGTCGGTTAAACAAAACAGGCTGTCCCAAATGGTACAATTAACAAAGATAATCACATCTTTTGCCAAAGTGAATGAAATTATCGTAAAATAAATGCAAATGGACGATTATCCCGAGGATAATCGTCTTTCCTTGTGCGCCCGGCATGGGTGTAATCTATAGGGTGAAAGTCCCGAGCTGCGAAGGCAGAAGTAGCAGTTAGCTTAACGCAAGGGTGTCCGTGGTGACGCGGAATCTGAAGGAAGCGAGCGGCAAACTTCCGGTCTGAGGAACACGAACTTCATATGAGGCTAGGTATCACTGGGTGAGTTTGCAAGACAAAACAAAGCCCTTTCTGCCGAAGGTGATACAGAGTAAATGAAGCAGATGGATGGAAGGAAAGATTACACTCTTACCCGGGGAGGTCTGGCTGGCACGCCAAGTAACCTTGGTAACCTATCTAGTGATAGATAGCTGAACAGTCAGAAGTCAGCAGAGGTCATAGTATTAGTTGGTCTAGAACAACTAAGAAGGACCGAACAATTAAGAGAGAATAGCCCTTGGCATTCAGTGAGTCATGATGAACACAGAAAACGTAGTACCTCACTTGAGGGAGGAAGCGGTGAATCCCGTGGGAGATCTCTTGGAGGGTGGAGTGACCACTGGCATAAAGAGAACAGCTATTCACGGAAGTTATAAAGACTTGCGTCAATTATCTTAATTGAACCGCCGTATACGGAACCGTACGTACGGTGGTGTGAGAGGACGGGAGTTAATCGCTCCCTCCTACTCGATTCGCCGTAATGAGCAATAGAAAACCTTTTCAAAATATTGAAATCATATATAATATTTTTATAATGCAGCCTCTTTTTCAAGGTGGTGAGGACAATAGAGCTTAATAAACGGCAAGAACAAATATTGCAAATCGTTAAGGAGCATGGGCCAATTACAGGTGAGCATATTGCAGATCGTTTAAACTTGACAAGAGCTACGCTAAGACCTGATTTAGCAATTTTAACAATGGCTGGATACCTTGACGCAAGGCCGCGAGTCGGCTATTTTTATACAGGGAAATCAGGCGCCAATTTGCTTGCAGAGAAATTAAAAAAGCTCCAAGTAAAAGATTTTCAGTCGATCCCAGTCGTTGTCAACGATAATGTTTCTGTTTATGATGCAATTTGTACAATGTTTTTGGAAGATGTCGGGACATTATTTGTGGTAGATAATCAATCGTTGCTAGTGGGAGTGCTGTCGAGAAAAGATCTCCTCCGGGCAAGCATCGGCAAACAGGAATTAACCCAAATCCCCGTCAATATTATTATGACTAGAATGCCAAATATAACCGTATGCAAAAAGGAAGATCTTATTATTGATGTAGCAAGGATTTTAATTGAAAAGCAAATCGATGCACTGCCCGTTGTAAAAGAAGTGGACGGCGGTTTTGAAGTGATAGGAAGAATTACGAAAACAAACATTACAAAAATATTGGTAAGATTAGTTGATGACGATATTATGTAAGAATGGGGGATCCGAATGAATAATCGTACGATCTATATTGTTTCAGACTCAGTCGGGGAAACGGCAGATCTCGTTGTAAAAGCAGCTATCAGTCAATTTAACGGCTCTCAATATGAAACGAATGTGAAAAGGGTGCCTTATGTGGAGGATGCAAATACAATCAAAGAAGTTGTCGCATTGGCGAAAATGGATAATGCGATCATTTGCTTCACAATCGTTGTCCCCGAACTTAGGAATCTTCTTATTCAAGAAGCGGAAAAAGAAGGTGTGATCTACCACGATATCATTGGTCCTTTAATTGATAAAATGGAAACGTCATATGGAATAAAAGCGAAGTATGAGCCCGGAAGAGTTCGGAAGCTTGATGAAGACTATTTCAAAAAAGTAGAAGCAATTGAGTTTGCTGTTAAATATGATGACGGCCGCGATCCGAGAGGAATTTTGAAAGCCGATATTGTTTTGATCGGTGTATCGCGGACTTCCAAAACGCCTTTGTCGCAATATTTGGCGCTAAAACGATTAAAAGTAGCTAATGTTCCTATTGTTCCAGAAGTAGAACCCCCTGAAGAACTTTTTAAAGTTTCCAAAGAGAAATGCGTCGGTCTAAAAATCAGTCCGGAAAAGCTGAATTATATCCGAAAGGAAAGATTAAAGCAGCTCGGGCTTAATGATCAGGCTATATATGCCAATATAGACAGAATTAAAGAAGAATTAGCTTATTTTGAAAAAATTGTTCAAAAAATCGGCTGTCCAGTTATAGATGTATCGAACAAGGCAGTTGAAGAAACAGCCAATCATATCCAAAATTTATTCTTAAAAAAATAACATGTGATAAAACCTGCTTATTCCGATCTTAAGAATATAGTAGGTTTTTTTCATGGTGAAAGATAAAATGATGGAATAATGCAGTGTATTGTATTATAATAAAAAATTGTGATAAAATTATGCTTTTTAGGTTTAGACTAAAAAAAATACGAATAAACTATTTACAGGAAGATGTCAAGGGGGTTGGAGAAAGAAAATTCGACAAATCACTTTTTGTAAAAAGTTTAAATTGCTGGCAGGATTCTTTGAGGTGATGAAGAATAGAGAAATATGATGGGAAAAATATCACTATTTTTGTCGATGCTGATGCATGCCCCGTCAAAGAAGAAATTGCATCAGTCGCAAAAAAATATAAAGTCCCGGTTTGTTTCATTGCATCATATGCTCATGTAGGTAAAAAGGATGACGGGAATAGCTGGGTATTTGTCGATCAAGAAAAGGAATCTGTCGACTTATACATTTTTAACAACTCAAAAAAACATGACATCATCATTACACAAGATATCGGACTAGCCGGTATGCTGCTTAAGAAATGCACACATGTTCTCTCTCCAGGAGGAATGCTGTTTACAGAAGATACAATCGACTCTGTTCTCCATCTCCGGTATATTTCGGCAAGGGAAAGAAGAAACGGCAATTATATCAAAGGGCCAAAAAAATTCCAAGATAAAGATCGTCATCATTTTATCACAGCACTTGAAAAAATATTGTCGAATTATGCAGGAAATTTTAAAATTCATATTGAATAAATTTTAAGGCACGGAGTTGTTCATATGGGGAAAATGCTTCCCGAGGAATTGATAGAAAAAGTGCAACATGCTGTTGATATAGTAGATGTTGTGAGTGAATATGTTCAATTAAAGAAGCAGGGTCGAAACTTTTTTGGACTATGTCCTTTTCACGGCGAAAATACACCTTCATTTTCTGTTTCACCTGAAAAACAAATTTTCCACTGCTTTGGCTGCGGTTCTGGCGGAAATGTTTTTACCTTTCTCATGCAAATTGAAGGATGCAGCTTTACAGAAGCTGTACAAATGACAGCAAAAAAAGCTGGTTTGGACATTCCAGGGGGCTCGGCACTTTCTCAAGAATCGACATACCCAAACAACAGCGAAGCAGAGAAAATGATTAAAGTGCATGAACTGCTGAAAAAAATGTATCATCATTTATTACTAAATACAAAAGAAGGGCAAAACGCGTTAAATTATTTGCTTCATCGGGGTTTTACGAAAGAATTAATCGATCAATTTGAGATTGGCTACGCTTTAGATTCTTGGGACTTTTCTTTAAAGTATTTGCTGAAAAAAGGTTTTGAACTTCCGTTGTTGGAAAAAACAGGGTTAATTATCCGAAGCGAATCTAACGGTTCTTTTTTTGATCGGTTTCGCAATCGGATCATGTTTCCGGTTAAAGATGCACAAGGCCGTACAGTCGCTTTTTCCGGAAGGTCGCTAGGAAACAAACAGCCAAAATATTTAAACAGCCCTGAGACAAAAATATTTAACAAAGGACGGATTCTTTATAATTTCCACCAAGCAAGACCTTTCATTAGACGAAAACAGGAAGCGGTGTTGTTTGAAGGGTTTGCGGATGTTATATCGTCCGTTCACGCAGGAATCGAGCATAGTGTAGCAACAATGGGAACAGCGCTGACGGAAGAACAGGTCAAGCTCTTAGCCAGAAGCGGAGGAACAGTTGTCATTTGCTACGATTCCGATTCCGCTGGAATTGAAGCTGCCTTCAGAGCTTCTAAATTGCTTGTTGAAGCAGGATGTAATGTAAGGATTGCTAAAATGCCTGAAGGGTTAGACCCTGATGACTACATTCGGACATACGGAAAGGAAAAATTCAAAAACGATGTAATAGGGGCAAGTCTCTCATTAATGGCATTTAAGATGGAATATTTTCGAAAGGGGAAAAATCTCCAGGATGAAGGGGACCGAGCGAGATACATTCAAGAAGTGCTTAACGAATTAAGCGGCCTTCCGAGCGGGATCGAACAAGAACTGTATATTACGCAGCTTTCTGAAGAATTTTCCGTATTAAAAGAAACGTTAATGGCAGAGCTTCGAAGCATAAAAAAACGGAAAAGAAGAAGACCTGAAAAAAACAGCCTCAAAACGGATGTATTGCAACGAAATGCACTGATGCCTGCCTATCAAAAGGCAGAACGCCTTCTAATTGCTTACATGTTGAAAAGCAGGGAAGTGACAGAAAAGGTTCTTCATGCGATTGGTGGAAACTTTAACGTGGAGGAGCATCGGGCTATTACCTCCTATTTATACGCCTATTATGAGGAAGGGAATGATCCGGACATAAGCCACTTTTTAACAAAGCTCAAAGATCCTTCATTAAGCCGAATCGTATCCGAAATTGCCATGATGACAATTGGCGAAGAGATCACTGAACAAGAGCTTCAAGACTATGTAAAACATATCTTGAACCATCAAAAAATGCTCATCCTAAAGGAAAAGGAAGCTGAGAAGAAAGAGGCTGAAAAACGAAAAGATTATGTAAAAGCTGCCCAAATTGCAATGGAAGTAATTCAGCTGAAAAAAGGATTAATGTGAAAGCTTGTATAACTCTGGAAGGAGGGGATCCAATGGCTGAAAAACAAGCCCATTCAAAAGATTTAGAAGCTGATGGAACTGTTGAGGAAGTGAAAAATCAGCTTATTCAATTAGGAAAGAAACGTGGAGTATTAACATATGAAGAGATTGCTGAGAAAATGGCAAATTTCGATATTGATTCAGATCAAATGGATGAGTTTTATGAATACGCTAATGAGCAAGGAATCGAATTAATGAGCGAAAACGAAGATGTTGATTCCAATTTGCCGGATTTAGACAAAGAAGATGAAGAAGAATTTGATCTAAATGATCTTAGTGTACCGCCGGGTGTGAAAATAAATGATCCGGTTCGAATGTATTTAAAAGAAATCGGCCGGGTTGATCTCTTATCGGCTGATGAAGAAATCGAACTTGCCAAGCGTATTGAACAAGGGGACGAAGAAGCGAAAAGAAGGCTTGCAGAAGCCAACCTGCGCCTAGTCGTCAGCATTGCAAAACGCTACGTCGGCCGCGGAATGCTCTTCCTCGATCTCATACAGGAAGGCAACATGGGGCTGATGAAAGCTGTTGAAAAATTTGATTATCGAAAAGGATACAAATTCAGCACATATGCAACATGGTGGATTCGCCAGGCAATTACACGGGCAATTGCAGATCAGGCGAGAACGATCCGCATCCCTGTCCATATGGTTGAGACAATCAATAAGTTAATTCGAGTCCAACGCCAATTGCTTCAAGATTTGGGTCGTGAACCGACACCAGAAGAGATCGCTGAAGATATGGATTTGACTCCTGAAAAAGTTAGAGAAATCTTAAAAATTGCCCAAGAACCTGTATCATTAGAAACGCCGATTGGCGAAGAAGACGATTCGCACTTAGGTGATTTTATTGAAGACCAAGAGGCTACTTCTCCATCAGAGCATGCTGCATATGAATTATTAAAGGAGCAGCTTGAAGATGTTCTCGATACCCTTACAGACAGGGAAGAAAACGTTCTGCGCCTTCGTTTTGGACTGGACGATGGAAGAACTCGGACTCTGGAAGAAGTAGGAAAAGTTTTCGGTGTCACTCGAGAACGCATTCGACAAATTGAAGCGAAGGCTCTGCGAAAATTGCGCCATCCAAGCCGAAGCAAGCGGCTGAAAGACTTTTTGGAATAAAAATAAAAATGTCTTTTTCTTTCCTTGGGCAGACTTATTCGTCTGCCTTCCCTTCAATATATGTAAACGCTAACAACAATAACTATTTGTACTATATTTTACTGAATCTTCTTTCATTTTGCAAATGACATTTGTTGAAAAAACATAAGATCTTTTTAAATTGTTTTTTTGTCTAATTCGTGAACATCACAAGGAACTTATATAGAAAGACTTTTCCTTCAAAGAAAATTCAAGTACAATAGAGATTGTTTAGGTTAGTTTCAGCTCGTCCATGTTGAGCGAAAAAAGCAAATGTACGGTTATACATAAGGGAGGTTACAAAATGAATCGTAATCCGCTTATTCCATTTGCATTAATCATTGTGTTTGGAATTGGACTAATGGTTGCATTTTCTTTCATCGGACTGGATAATATGAAAGAGATGGCTGAAGAAAAAGAGGGGGGCGGACAAAAAACGGAAGACGTCGCTAATGCAAAGCCGGAGGATATATTCAAGCAAAGCTGTGCAAGCTGCCACGGTCAAAACTTTGAAGGCGGAGCAGGTCCTTCATTAAAAGGTGTTGGCGACAAATTGTCTGTTGATGAAATTAAAGAAATAATTAAAAACGGCCGCGGTGCGATGCCTGGCGGGCTAGTACCTGAAGAAAAGCTTGATGAAATGGCCGAATGGGTTTCTAAAATTAAATAATAAAAAACATATTGGTTGAAAAGTCTTCCTTTTGGGGGACTTTTTTCGTATTTTCATGTTTACCAAATTGGAATAAAGGGTGAAATAAATTGAACAGTGTCCAACTTTCAAAAAGACTGTCGGCTGTGGCAGAATTTGTTCCGAATAATCAGGTGACAGCAGATATTGGATCAGATCATGCATATTTGCCATGTTATTTAGTGCTTGCCAAAAAAACAGTGAAAGCGATTGCCGGTGAAATCAATGAAGGCCCTTTTCAAGCGGCAAAAAAGCAAGTGGAAAAAAACGGGCTCCAGCATGTAATTTCCGTTCGGAAAGGGGACGGATTGTCCGTATTACAAAAGGATGAGGCAACATGCATCACGATCGCTGGCATGGGCGGCTCGCTTATTAAAACGATTTTGGAGGAAGGAAAAGAGAAGCTCGGGAAGGTTGAACGGCTTGTACTTCAGCCGAATATTCATGCAATTGAAGTTCGAAAATGGCTGATTGACAATGGTTGGGAGCTCGAAGGAGAAACAATTCTAGAAGAGAGCGGAAAAATATATGAGGTGCTGTCCGCTAAGCGTGGAAATGCAATGAAACCGTACGAAGCTTTGCCATTTGAAGCAGCTTTGTTAATGGGTCCATTTTTGTTAAAAGAAAAGAACAACGTTTTTTTAAAAAAATGGAGACACGAGCTTTCTCATCGGAAGGACATTCTACGGCAGCTGGAGCAATCCAATGGAAATGAACAGCTTATGCAAAAAAAAGAAGAAATAAAAAAGGTGATCGAGATCATTGAGGAGGTCATAAAATAAATGAAGAAAATCGCTAACGGCCAACATATTATTCAATTATTTGAACGGTTTTCTCCAAAGCATTATGCATTGGAAGGAGACAAGATCGGGCTGCAAATCGGCACATTAAACAAGCCTGTCCGAAAAATTATGGTCGCTCTGGATGTTTTGGAGGAAGTCGTTGATGAAGCAATCAATCAAAAGGCTGATTTAATTATCGCTCATCATCCTCCCATTTTTCATCCTTTAAAGCATATTAGAACAGATGATCCGGCAGGACGTATTATAGAAAAATGCATCAAGCATGAAATTGCCGTTTATGCGGCCCATACAAATTTGGATGTGGCTCCAGGCGGAGTGAATGATCTTTTGGCCGACCGCTTACAACTGGTGAATCAAAAAATACTTGTCCCAACTTATCAAGACCCATTAAAAAAGCTTGCTGTATTTGTACCAAAAGACTATGAGGGGGACGTTCGGGAGGCGCTTGGCAAAGCGGGTGCTGGATTTATCGGCAACTACAGTTATTGCACTTTTTCCTCGGCAGGAACAGGAACATTTTTACCTTTGGAAAATGCAAATCCCTTTATCGGAGATACTGGAAAGCTTGAAATGGTTGAAGAAGTCAAAATTGAAACGATCTTCCCGCAGTCAATCCAAAAGAAAGTCATTCAAGCGATGTTGAAGGCTCATCCTTATGAAGAAGTTGCTTATGACATCTATCCATTAGAAAACGAAGGGAAACAGCTTGGATTAGGGAAAATAGGAGAGCTTGAAAAAGAAATGACATTGAAGGAATTTGCAGAGCATGTTAAGAAAGCTTTAGAAGTGGAAAAAGTAAGAGTAGTCGGGGATTTACAGGCAACTATAAAAAAAGTAGCCGTTTTAGGCGGAGACGGAAATAAATACATTTATCAGGCAAAAATGAGAGGCGCAGATGTTTATGTAACTGGTGATGTATATTACCACACAGCTCACGATGCTATGATGATCGGCTTACATGTAGTTGATCCAGGCCACAACATTGAAAAGGTGATGAAAGCGGGAGTGGCGGAAAAACTAACAAAGCTGTGTGCTGAAGAAAATCTGGAAGTAGAAATTATTCCTTCCCTTGTTCCTACAGATCCGTTCAAGTTTCTATAATTAAATGGGGGATCAGTCCTTTTTAGCGGACCGATCCCCTTTAAGCATTAAAAAGGTTTTGTCTATGATTTTTTGACTTTTACCTTTGGCAATATTTTTTCAAGAGGGACATTTGAAGTTAAATCCCATGTTTCTGGATTTTCTGGATCATAATTCTCCAAAAATCGAATGACCTCTTTGACAATCGGCGTTGGGGTTGATGCACCGGCTGTAACGGCAACTTTTTTAACGCCTTTAAGCCATTCCAGTTTGATTTCACTTACATTCGCCACACGATAAGCTTTCGTGCCCGCAATCTCTTCAGATACTTGCGCAAGCCGGTTTGAATTGTTGCTGCGCGGATCGCCGACGACAATGGTTAAATCAGCTTCTTTTGCCTGTTCGGCCACAGCTTCCTGGCGAACTTGTGTTGCGAGGCAAATTTCTTTATGAAACTCGACATGCGGATATTTTTCCTTCACTTTTTCCATTATATCAGCTACGTCCCATTGGCTCATTGTCGTTTGGTTCGTAACAATGATTTTGTCGTTGGAAATATCGAGCTCTTCAACATCGTTGACAGTCTCGACTAAATGAACGATATCCGGCGCTACACCAACTGCTCCTTCCGGTTCTGGATGCCCTTTTTTTCCAATATAAATGACGTCATACCCTTCTTCTTTTTTTTGTTTAATAAGTTCATGGGTTTTTGTGACGTCAGGGCATGTAGCATCGATCGTGACAAGCCCTTTTTCCTTCGCTATTTTGCGCACTTCTGGCGAAACGCCGTGAGCAGTGAAAATAACGGTTCCTTTATCAACTTTTTTCAAAATCTCAAGTCGATTTTTTCCGTCTAACGTAATAATCCCTTCTTTTTCAAAAGCATCTGTTACATGTTTATTATGAACGATCATTCCTAAAATATAGATCGGTCTAGGCAGTGATTTATCCATTGCTGCATTTTTGGCTATCACCATTGCATCAACAACACCATAGCAGTATCCTCGAGGGGAAATTTTAATAACCTCCATGTTTTTTCCTCCTGATATTTAGTAAAGGAAAATAAAAAAGCCGTCAAGCGGCTTGACTATCTAACATCATTATACCTAACATGGAGGAAGAAAACAAAACACAATTAAATATAAAGCTTAGGTTTTGATTCGCCCGACGTATTTTCATCTGAAGGGCTGTCATCGGCTGTCTGTTCCTTCAATCTTTTAGAAGACGAATTTTCTTTTATATCATCTTCTTCGCTACTGTCTGTATCAGCATTTTTTAATTCTCTATAAATTTTGAACATTGCCGGGAGATTACGGATTAGAGGACCGTATTGCTGAACCATCGGTGTGACTTGCTGAGCGACACCGAGAACTTTTTGGACATTCGTCAACATGTTTGAAAGATTGGCAGGGTTTGTTAAACTTTGAACAGCACCGCTTGACGGTATACTTCCTGCATGCATTGTGCTCGATGGAAGAAAACGCGAAAAAAGCGATTGTAATCCTCCCCTAGGCGGAATCGGCCATTGCTGAACAGGTGGCTGCCCCCAAAAAGGATGGTAGCCTCCGCCAAAAAAAGGGCGGATCAATGGCTGCTGCCGGAAGGGAGGAAAAGCTCGATAAGGATGCATAAACTTTTCCCCTTTCTTTTCCTGTTTTACCTACATTAAACTATGCGGCGTTTTAGGAAAATGTTTTATTAAAATTGGAGTTTTTCCATTATATTGTTTATAATCAAAAAATGGGTTGATTGATTATGAAGGAGTTGTTTTGCAATGGCAGCTGACTTTAAAGATTTTCCATTTCAAGATTTTATTATAGATGCCGTTCAGTCGTTAGGTTTTAAAGAACCGACTGAAATTCAAGCACAAATGATCCCAATCATATTAAGAGGAGCAAGTGCCATCGGCCAATCACAAACAGGTACAGGCAAAACACATGCTTATTTGCTACCGTTAATCAACAGCATTTGCGGAGAGGAAAAGCGTGTTCAAGTTGTTGTTTTAGCACCTACGAGAGAGCTTGCGACTCAAATTTACGAAGAAACGTTAAAAATCATAAAATTTGCCCCGCCAGAAAAAGAATTACATGCAAAACTTTTTATTGGCGGTACAGATAAAATGCGGGCGATCGAAAAGCTAAAAACTCAGCCCCATCTTGTGATCGGAACACCTGGCAGAATTCTTGATCTTGTCAAGGAAGGGGCGCTAGATTTATATTCGACCAAAAGCATAGTTGTGGATGAAGCCGATTTAATGCTAGATTTAGGCTTTATTTATGAGGTCGACCAAATAGCTAGCCGCATGAAAAAAGAACTGCAAATGCTTGTGTTTTCTGCCACCATTCCTGAAAAATTAAAGCCTTTTTTAAAAAAATATATGGAAAATCCTGAGTATGTTCATGTATCTCCAAAACAAGTACATGCCAAAAACATCACGCATGTTCTTGTTCCGCTGAGGCATCGAAACAAAATAGATCTTTTATACAATATGGTAGTTTCCTTAAACCCTTATTTAGCGTTAATTTTTGTGAATACAAAAGCGAATGCCCAAGATGTGGCATACGGTCTTGCCGAAAAGGGATTAAAGGTTGGGCAAATCCACGGCGGTCTTACCCCGCGTGAACGAAAAAAAGAAATGCGTCAAATAAAGGATCTTGCCTATCAAGTTGTAGTAGCTACTGATTTAGCTGCAAGAGGAATTGATATTGAAGGTGTTTCCCATGTAATCAATGCCGAGCTGCCGACTGATTTAGATTTTTATATTCACCGAACCGGAAGAACGGCTCGGGCTGGCTTTTCAGGATTTGCCTATACAATCTATGAAGACGATGATGAACAAATGCTGCAAAAGCTTGAAAAAATGGGGATAATCTTTGAAAATCGAGATATTGAAAACGGAATATGGAAAACGCTCGATGACCGAAATCGCAGACAAAAAAGAAAAAAACAACCAATGGAAACAAACGCGTTTATCGGAATCATCAAAAAGCCAAAATCGGTAAAACCAGGATACAAAAAAAAGATGAAAAAACAAATCGAAAAGCTAAAGAAAAAGCAAGCAAGAAAAAATAAATAAAAGGTTGTAAGGAGAGGAAAAACATGTTAAAAATTGGCTCGCATGTATCGATGAGCGGCAAGAAAATGTTGCTTGCGGCAAGTGAAGAGGCAGTTTCATACGGCGCTAATACGTTTATGATTTATACAGGAGCCCCGCAAAACACGAGAAGAAAAAAAATTGAAGATTTAAATATCGAAGCAGGTTTGGCGCATATGAAAGAGCATGGCATCGAAGAAATTGTCGTCCACGCACCATATATTATTAACATTGGCAATACAACAAATTTAGCGACCTTCCAGCTTGGCGTTGATTTTTTAAAATCGGAAATTGAACGCACGGAAGCAATCGGTGCAAAACAAATCGTGCTCCATCCGGGAGCTCACGTTGGAGCCGGTGCAGAAGCCGGAATCAAAAAAATTATTGAAGGTTTAAATGAAGTGCTGGAGAGGGGGCAAAAAGTGCAAATCGCCCTTGAAACGATGGCCGGCAAAGGTTCAGAATGCGGAAGAACGTTTGAGGAGCTTGCGATGATCATTGATGGTGTTACCTACAATGAACATTTGTCCGTTTGTTTCGACACTTGCCATACTCATGATGCCGGTTATGATATTGTCAATGATTTTGATGGGGTTTTAAATCAATTTGATAAAATCATCGGCATCGACCGTTTAAAAGTTGTTCATATAAACGACAGCAAAAATCCGCGCGGGGCCCAAAAAGACCGTCATGAAAATATCGGATTCGGCCATATAGGATTTAAAGCAATCAATTATATCGTCCACCATCCGCAATTAAAAGACTTGCCAAAAATTTTAGAAACTCCGTATGTCGGTGACGACAAAAAAAATAAAAAGCCGCCTTATAAATTTGAAATTGACATGCTGAAGAACAAGACGTTTGATGAAAATGTTTTGGAAAAAATTGCAAATCAATAAAAAAAGGACAAGCTCCCTTTTTTAGGGAACTTGCCTTTTTTATTTCCAATTGCCATTGAAGAATTGCAAAAATAATTGATTTGCTTTTTTGGCTGTTTCCGGCGAAGTGATTTTGGCAATTTGTTTTAACAAAGCAATTCTTTCTTCTTCATGAAACACGTTGATTTTTTTTCCCTGTACGAGTTGAAGCAGCTGTTTTGCTTCGTTAATCGAAATGGATATATCATATTGCTTTGCATATGACACAAGTTCTTCAGGTTTTAAACTGTTAATTTTTTGTTGAATAATTTTTTCAAATAAAATCAAAGATCTCGCCTCCCCTCTTATTCGTATGAACAGAGGGGGAGATAGTTGCCTTTTTTTAAAAAAAATGGGTGGAGAAAATCACATAAATATCGTCTCAGCAAAATTTTTATAATACAATATGATTAAAAAAAACTAGGAGGAGAAGATGAGTAAAAAACATCATAAAAAAGAAAGCTTAAGACACATCATTTATCGATTGTTAATGATTGTGATCGGAGCTGTTCTGGCAGCCGTAAGCATCAAGCTGTTTTTAGTCCCAAATCATATGATTGATGGCGGTATCATCGGTATTTCGCTTATTTTAGACCACATATTTTCGAATCATATTAAAATCATCAATTTCGCTACATTAGTTATTGTGTTAAACCTTCCTTTTATGTATTCCGGTTATAAGCAGATTGGGAAGACATTTATGTTTTCGTCCATATTTGGCATCATTTGTTTGGCCATTGCGGAAAGGCTGGCCCATGATTTTGAGGCCTTTACTACAGAGCCTTTGCTAGCCACTGTATTTGGTGGTTTTTTGCTCGGTGCAGGAGTGGGACTTGTCATCCGACACGGAGGATCTCTGGACGGGACAGAAATTTTAGGAATTCTTTTAACGAAAAAAATTCCCTTTTCCGTTGGTGAAATCGTGATGTTTTTGAATATTTTCATTTTTGGAAGCGCAGCGTTTGTCTTCGGGATTGAGCAAGCCATGTATTCCATCTTTACATATTATATTGCCTTTAAAACAATTGATGCGGTTGTTCAAGGTCTTGATGAAACAAAGGCCGCCATCATTATATCTGATCATTACGATGAAGTGTCTGATGCCATATTGTCACGCTTAGGACGCGGAACGACAAAATTAAAGGGAAAAGGCGGATACACGGATACGGAAAAAGACGTCATTTATGCAGTTGTTACAAGGCTTGAAGTGGCAAAATTAAAATCGATTGTACATGAGATTGACCCTAACGCGTTTATTACCATTATGAATACACAAGAAACGAAGGGCGGAAAATTTAAATCTGCCATCCATTAATCAACACATTGAAGTAGAGGGAGAACACATTTTTCTTTACAAATGTGCTCTTCTCCTGTATACTTTAATGACAAAAATAAATCGTAATGATTCCTAATAAAATAGGTGAGAAGCATGGGGGAAAAAATAGTAGAAGTAAAGAACCTTTTTTTTCAATATGAGAGAAAATATGTGCTCGAAAATATCAATATTTCCATTGAAAAAGGAGCATTTTTAGGTTTAGTTGGGCCGAACGGCTCCGGAAAATCGACATTATTGAAATGTCTGCTCGGGCTTTTAAAGCCTCAGAAAGGGACGATTCATTTATTTGGTGAAGATATTCATCAATTTAACGATTGGCATAAAATTGGCTACGTTTCTCAAAAGGCAAACAGCTTTAACTCTTCGTTCCCAGCTACTGTTTTTGAAGTAGTAGCGAGCGGCTTGACTCCCAAACTCGGTTTGTTTAAAAAAATGAAAAAAGCTGATCGGGAAAAGGTAATGGAAGCGATCCGGGCAGTTGGAATGGAAAAGGCAGTTCACCAAAATATTGGTGAGCTTTCAGGAGGACAGCAGCAACGGGTATTTATTGCTCGCGCACTTGTCAGTGAACCTAAATTATTGATTTTAGATGAACCAACTGTAGGTGTAGATAGTCAGACAGTCAATCATTTTTATCAGCTTTTGCATCATTTGAATAAAGAATTGGAAATCACACTAATACTTGTTACCCATGATATTGGAGCTATTACAGATAAAGTTACGCATGTTGCTTGCTTGAACAAACAACTTTATTTCCATGGAAATAAAGACGAATTTGAACGCCTGAAAGAAACGGAATTGACCTCATTGTACGGGCATCCAGTTCAGTTAATAACACATGATCATGAGTAGATGGAGGAAATGAAGATGTTTAGCAGTATTTTACAATTTGAGTTTTTGCAAAATGCATTTCTTTCAGGTATTTTAATCGGTTTTATCGCACCTCTTTTAGGTGTTTTTGTGGTGGTCAGACGATTATCACTAATTGCAGATGCACTGAGTCATGTGACCTTGGCTGGAATTGCGGGCGGTCTTTTTTTATCTTCAAAAATATCCTTCTTTTCTTCATTGAATCCAATTTATGTCGGAATGGGTTTTTCTGTTTTAGGCTCACTTGTGATTGAAAAGCTGCGAGCTTTTTATAAATTTTATGCGGAATTGGCCATTCCGATAATTATGTCGGCTGGAATCGGTTTTAGCGTTGTATTTATCTCTTTGGCAGACGGGTTTAATACAGATCTTTTTAATTACTTATTTGGAAGTGTTAGTGCGGTTTCTAGGACGGATTTATATATTATTACTGGTGTTGCAGCATTGGTTATTTTATTGATCGTATTGTTTTATAAGGAATTGTTTTTACTGTCGTTTGATGAAGAATATGCATCTGCATTAGGTCTGCCGGCAAAAGGTTTGCATCTTTTGTTTATTTTAACAGTTGCTTTAGTGATAAGCGTTTCCATGAGAGTTGTTGGAATTTTGTTAGTTTCCTCGCTTATGACCCTTCCTGTTGCTGCAAGTATTAGAATAGCAACCGGTTTTAAAAAGACAATTTTTCTTTCCGTTATAATAGGAGAAGCTTCCGTTTTAATCGGTTTAGTATTATCTTATTATTTAGATATTGCTCCGGGAGGAACAATTGTCATTTTAGAGGTATTGGCTTTGATTTTTTCCATTATTTTGTCAAAAGCTAGGAGGGGCAAAATATGAATGTCGAACAAGCTTTACAATATTTAAAAGAAAAGGGATATAAATATACATCCAAAAGGAAAGAAATGCTTCAACTAATTGCCGATTCTGATAAATATTTGACAGCTAAAGATGTTTTGGAAAAAATGAATAAGCGCTATCCCGGTTTAAGTTTTGATACGATTTACCGGAATTTATCATTGTTTGCAGAGTTGGGTATATTGGAAACGACAGAGCTTTCAGGTGAAAAGCACTTTCGCTTTCATTGTGACTTAGGACATCATCACCACCATTTTATTTGTATGGAATGCGGAAAAACGAAAGAGATCGAATCATGCCCAATGAATACGATAGAGGAGTATTTGGACGGATATAAAATTAATGGACATAAATTTGAAATTTATGGGTTATGCCCGAATTGCCATGAACAAACCTTGTGAAATTTGATCACAAGGTTTGTTTTTTTATGGGAATTCGTGATAAGAAGGGATGAACTCGAGTTTTGTCATTTCTTAAAAAAAGAATAAAATTTCACAAATAGTAAAAAAATAAAGGATCAACATATTGCTTCCCGTCCTCTGATCCAACATTAGATCCTATTTGAAAACATTTCCATAATAATGGGAATTGATTTGCTTATACTATAAATGCTCCTATCTTTTGAAAGCGAGGGATATGGCAATGGCAAACAAAAATTTCCCACATGCCGGCAAATCAACTGAAATAAATGCCATTCAGGAAAACCGAAATTTTGAAAACCGGAATAATGAAAACCGAGATTATCTAGAAGAAACTGCAGCAGAAGCTGGAGCAGTTGAATCTAGAAATACAAATGAAACATATAATTATAATAATGACGCCGATGAAGCTGGCGGCCGCAATTTAGGATGGCTGGCGCTGGCACTATCGATAATTTCTTTATTTGTTTTGCCCGTTTTATTAGGAGCAGCGGGTATCATTATTGGGTTTATCGCCCGTCGTCGCGGTGCGGAAAATCTGGGAGCATGGGCGATCGGAATAGGTATCGTTTCCTTGCTGCTTGGAATTTTCGTATTGCCGTTTTTTTAACAAAAACAAAAAGCTTGGGGCATCCGCTCCAAGCTTTAAACTTTTTCCTTTTCTTGTTTTTTGAAATATTCTTCAGCGATTAAATCCACTTCTTTTTTTAATTCTTCGACCATTGTTTCTTCCGGAACTTTCCGAACAATTTTTCCTTTTCTAAAAAGCAATCCTTCGCCTCGTGCACCAGCAATTCCAATATCGGCTTCTCTCGCTTCGCCTGGACCGTTTACTGCGCATCCTAAAACAGCTACTTTGATTGGCGCACGAATTTTTGAAATATATTCTTCGACTTCATTCGCGATTTTAATGAGATCTATTTCAATTCTTCCGCATGTAGGGCATGAAATAAGTGTTGCTGCATTGGCAGCCAGGCCGAATGATTTCAGCAATTCCCGGGCAACCTTCACCTCTTCGACGGGATCAGCGCTTAATGATATACGCAAAGTATTGCCGATGCCTTTGCTTAAAATGGCTCCAAGGCCGGCAGCGCTTTTGATTGTTCCCGCAAACAAAGTGCCAGATTCGGTAATCCCTAAATGGAGCGGATAATCAAACGCTTTTGCAGCTTTTTCATATGCTTCGATTGAAAGCCGTACATCAGACGCTTTTAAAGAAACGATAATATCGTGAAAATCAAGGTCTTCTAAAATTTTTATGTGATGCAATGCACTTTCAACCATTCCGTCAGCAGTAGGATAGCCGTACTTTTCTAAAATCCTTTTTTCAAGTGAACCGGCGTTTACTCCAATTCTGATTGGAATGTTTCTTTCTTTCGCAGCCTTCACAACGGCTTCTACTTTTTCCCTTCGCCCGATGTTCCCCGGGTTAATCCGTATTTTATCTGCTCCGCCTTCAATCGCTTTTAAAGCGAGCCGGTAATCGAAATGTATATCGACAACTAGAGGAATGTTAATGCGTTTTTTGATTTCTGGAATTGCATTTGCAGCCCGTTCATCAGGACAAGCAACACGAACGATTTGACAACCTGCTTCTTCCAGTCTGTGAATTTCTTTTACTGTGGCTTCAACATCATGCGTTTTCGTTGTGGTCATGCTTTGAATGACTACTTCATTATTTCCGCCAATTTGAATGTTGCCTACTTTGACTGGACGTGTTTTCGTACGATGTGTGATTTCGCCCACGTTTATCGCTCCTTAAATATAAATACGTTTGATGGAACATTTGCCATCCTATGATATTGTACCAATCATAGCCAAGCAATGACAAGAATTAAAAACTTTAACTAATTGTTATATAAGGGGAATTTGTATGTTTTTCCTGCTTGTATACTGTACACATCTTCATTTGAATTTAATTCCCCAAAATCTTTAATAATCTCTTCAATGCTTGCTGGAACAGGCTTATTGTGTATTTTTTCAACAATGGAAAGAACCGTATCTCCTTCCTTCACTTTTACCTCCATAAATTGTTCTTCAGCATGCTGTTCATTTTGTATGGAAGATACAGGTAATGTACCGTTTTTTAAATCATAATAAATAACAAAACTGAAAAAGATAACTAGTAAAGCGGAAAATAAACGTTTCATCTCTATGTTCCCCCGTTTTGTTCTTTATTAACATATATGTTTTTTTATGTACAAACATACCAATTATGTCTTTGCTGGCATACACAAGTGAAAAGTTAGCAAGTTCGGAGGACCTGGGGAGAAATCAACATCTCTTTTCTCGCTTGAGACAAGCTGCTGAAGCTGTTGCAAAGCGAGTTCGCTGCTTTTTTCGATCTTTCTTCCTTCTCGAATGGAAAATTTATACAGATTAAAGCTTTCAGGCAATGCGGGCTCAAATTTATGAATTCAGATCCTTTCCAGCTATTCTTTCCGAAAATATGTTCAAGCTGAAGCCAGTGCCTGAATTAATGCGAGAGGGAAGCTCAGTTAAACCTAAAGGGTAGAAGAGGCTGCTTTACGATCGAAGAGCATTTTGAAAACGTCCAAGATATTCTTCGGTTTAACGCATTCCCTGCTGTCAACAATGAATTCATGCATCAATTCGAAATTCGAGTAAACGAAGGGAGATAAATATGAGAGAGCATATCATCATTATGTTATTAGGGATGCTTCCGTTTATGATGGTGCTAGGGAATTCGATGCTGATCCCGATATTGCCGGAATTTGGACAAGCGCTTGAAATTACAGCTGCACAGACGAGCTTTATTTTAAGCATATTTAATATACCTGCAGCGATCATCATCCCAATCGTAGGTTTCCTTTCCGACCGTTACGGCCGAAAAACATTTATTTTATGGTCGCTTTTATTGTTGATCATAGGGGGGGCTATCTGTTTTTTCAGCGGTTTTGTCAACAAATCTATTGCTTTTTGGACATTGTTAGCTGGACGTTTGGTGCAAGGGCTTGGCACAGGAGGAATATCGTCTCTAGCCATGTCATTAGCAGGAGACATGTTTACGGGCGAAAAACGGGATCGAGCTCTTGCCGTTTTAGAAGTGTTCAACGGAACTGCAAAAGTAGCCGCTCCCATTTTAGGGGCTTTGTTAGCCCTTGTAGCATGGTATTTTCCATTCATTCTTTTCCCTATTATTGGAACTCTCTTGCTTTTTTTCATTCTTTTTTTTATAAAGACTTCTCCATCAGGCGAGGAAAAAATATCGCTTCACGAATATGTGCAAAGAATAGCTGATGTGTTAAAGGTGCAAAAAGTGCGATTGTTATCTCTTTACCTGTATGGCGGTACAAGTATGTTTTTGCTTTTTGGGCTGCTGTATTATTTAGCCTATTTAATTGAAGAGTTATATCATATCGATGGATTCTTTAAAGGATTTGTATACTCTTTTCCGTTAGGCGCATTATCTATATCGTCTTATTGGACAGGAAAGCGATTGGACTATGTAAAAAACCGTTTTCTTTTTTTATTGGTAGGGATGTTCATGACGTTTTTATCATTTTTCAGCTTTTTGATTTTTCAACAATTTTCGCTATTTTTGTTTTTTATCACTATTTCATTTGGCGGCTTAGGTTTTGTGCTGCCGGTTATTAATTCGTTGATTATATCAAGTGTTGATGATGCAGAAAGAGGGATTGTAGTTAGCTTATACGGGATGGCGCGTTTTTTAGGGGTTGCGCTCGGACCGGTTGTTTTTAGCTTGTGGATTGGCAATGAACAGTTGTTGTTTAAGCTTTTATTTTTTATGTTGGCACTCGTTCAATGTATAATCTTATTTGTATTTAAGAGAGAGTGGAAAATATTATATATTAAAATGTGGAGGAATTTACAATAAAAATAAAAAATCATTAAATTCCCTTAATATTCTTTTGGCATAATGCTGTTAAGCTTATAAAGGGGGAAATAACAATAGTGAAGAAGAAGAGAAAGAACATGTCGATGGGAGAGCGAATACCTCTATCTGTGAGATTGATTTTGTTTGCGCTCATACTTCTTATTAGTTCGATAACTGTTGTCGGTTATACTGCCTACAAAAAAGCGAGTGAAACAACTTTTAATTTGATAGAGGATCGATTAAAAAGGGAAGTATACATGACAGAGATTGCTGCCAGTAATCTAATGTATGCTTATGTAAATAGCTCTGATGACTTTTTCGAAAGATTTGATAAAGAAGTTGTTCAAAGGCAATCCTCGCAGCTGATTCAGGACGGTTTGAACGCTGACTTTTTTTTCGTACAAAATGAAAAGGCCACACCATTTTCGGTTAGTAATAAAACAAAAATTCAAATATCAGCTGCAATTGTAAAGGAAATAACGAAAAAAAATGAAGGAATTATTCATAAATCCATCAATGGACAAGATTATACGTTGGCTTTTAAAGAGATGCAGGAACTGAAAGGGATTTTTTTGCTCGTCGTTCCGACAGAAAGCTTTATAAAGCCTGTGCATGAACTAGCTTACAATACAATCTGGATTGGAATAATCAGCGTCCTTTTTATGATGGGAATTTTGTTTTTAGCTGTCAGAAGTATGACAAAACCGTTGACGATTTTGAGGGAAAAAATGAGAAAAATGCGTGAAGGAGATATTCAGCTTGATTTAAACATAAATACAAATCTTCCAGAAATCCTTTCGCTCATCAAAAGCTTTAAGCAATTGGCAGGCTATTTGGGGATGATGATTCAAAGGATTAATACCACAACAGAAAATTTGTTTTCGACAGGCCGGAAGCTTAAACACTCTTCTGATGACGTATTAACATTACATACGAATCTTGTTGAAGCGATTGAAATGGTGAAAAACGGTGCGCAGCAAACAGCTTCAAGCTCTGAAGAAAGCGCAAAAGTATTTCATTCCATGAAAAATACAGTTCAAACTGTGCTGGAGAGAATAGAGCGCCTTTTCTCAAGCGCACAAGGCATGAACCGATCAGCCAACACGGGAGAACAAAATATGAGACAGATGATCGAATCGTTAAATCGCTTTGAAAAAGAATGCAAAACTATGTCTAAAACGATCCAAAGTGTTCGGGATCATTCGACGGCGATTGAAAAGGTTGTGGAAATGATATATGCAATATCTGAGAAAACAAAGCTATTGTCATTAAATGCAACAATTGAAGCAGCAAGAGCTGGAGAAGAAGGCAAAGGATTTGCTATCGTTGCTGAGGAAGTCCGAAAATTAGCTGAACAGTCATCCAAAGCGACGGAAGACATAGCACAGTCTGTAAAAATGATGGATGATATTTCTCAGAGCGCTTATCAGCAGTTTAAGCTAATTTTGGAGCTTGTACAAAACCATTTAGAAGTTGCAGGTAAATCGCGGCTTTCATTTGATCAACTGGTAGATGAGATTGGAAAAGTGAATGAAATATTGTCTGAAACAAGACACAGCTTACATACTTTAGATGATTGGCTGCCTAAAATGGAGCAATCTGCTGAAAATTTTTTATCAGTCTCTCAAGAAACGTTTGCCAGTGCAGAGCAAATGCAGTCTGTGGCAAAAGTACAGATGGAACAAATTCGCGAAACCCATGCTATTGGACTAACTTTAATGGAACTGTCCGAATCTCTAAAGTCCACTACAAACAAATTTCAGTTTAAATCATAGTGTTAATAACCCCCTTAAGGCAGAGTTGGAAATTCTGCCTTAAGGGGGTTTTCTATGCAGCTTTTATTGGCTGTTTCGGGCTCGGGATTTCTTTTAATACAAGATATAAAACAGTTATATGTACAAACCAGTTTATATAAAGAGCAAAGGATATATCGATGAGAAAAAAGTTCATAATGGCAAAAAACACGGTTGCAAGCGTGACGCTGTAGGCTGAAATAGTCCAAAGCTGTTTAAAATTTAATCTTTTTCCCATCCTTTTTTTAAACAACAGCCCGACAATAGCTAAAAACGTAATTTCCACAAATTTAGAAGTGGCTGACATCACAAATAGTGTGATAGATATCACGGGAATGATAATCGGAGCAACTTCAGACAGCTGTTTGATGGCAGCTGTCAAATCCTCTTTTGTTATCTCTGTTTCCTGAAAAAAGTTATACTCGAGCTGCTGCATTGTGCCATTGGAAACGAAAACAAATTCATTCGATAAGATGCCGATGACGTTTTCCTGCCATTTCAAGTCATCCCTTGTGAAAGTTCCTTTTGGGTCAAAAATAATTGTATATTGATCATGCTTTGCTTTCACAACCGCATTTTCCTCGGATTTTAAAGTTCCGTTATGAATGGTGAATTCAGGGATTTTTTCATTTATCGTTTGGTCAAGCCCGTTTATAGCATTTACAATAGCTAAGTTTAAATATATGCAATTGGGCAGGGCGGCAAGAAAGGCCAATAAAAATCCATAAAGAATGGGTTTGCCGATTTTTTGAAATCTAGTAAGAGCGATCGTTTTTGGAGAGTATATGCTTTTAAAAAGGAGGACAAATAAATTCATTGATCGAAACACTTCCTTTTATAACATTTCTATTTGATTGTACCAATGAAACAAAAATAATGAAAATAAGTTATATAGGCGATTCGGCAATAAGAATAACAATTGTGAACAAAATGTAAAATTTTTTTGTTAAATTTAAAATATAAAAGTAACATGTGTGGGAGGAACATGTTAAAAATTAATTTTGTTTGCGGGGCATATCGGCTTCATCCATTATTATAGATAGAAGCTGCAGGAGCCTGCACCGATTGCAAAATAAAAAATTTGATTTGAAGGAATTTGGTAATGGGAAATGTAAACGTTTCTTTTTCAAAAATGATTGAACCGTTAATATATTTGGAAAAATAAGGAGGTGAAACGAGTGGATGTAGATGTTCAAAAAATATTATTTGAATTTCTTGGCGGGATTGGAATTTTTTTATTTGCGATTAAAAGTATGGGAGAAGGTATGCAAAAATTCTCCGGAGATAAATTACGAGATATTTTGGATAAGTTTACGACAAACCCTATTATGGGTATTTTTGCTGGAATGTTTGTGACAATGTTAATTCAATCGAGCAGCGGTACAACTGTTTTAACGGTTGGTCTCGTTTCTGCCGGCTTCATGAGCTTAAAGCAAGCAATAGGCGTGATCATGGGAGCAAATATCGGAACGACTGTTACGGCATTTATTATCGGATTCGATATCGAAGCTTATGCCTTGCCAATTTTATTTATAGGTTCTGTTCTTTTATTTTTTTCTAAAAACAAAAAAATAAACAGCATCGGGCAGGTGATCTTTGGATTTGGCGCTTTGTTTTTTGGGCTTGAATTGATGGGAGACGGCATGAAGCCGTTAAGATCATTAGAAATTTTTCATGACTTGACTGTCAGCATAAGTGCAAATCCGCTGCTTGGCGTTGTAATTGGAACCGTTTTTACAATCATCGTTCAAAGTTCAAGTGCGACGATTGGGATTTTACAAATGATGTTTTCACAAGGGTTAATTGATCTCAACGCTGCGCTGCCTTTATTATTCGGTGATAATATCGGAACAACCATCACAGCAGTTTTGGCATCAATTGGAGCATCGATTGCTGCCAAACGGGCTGCTTTGACGCATGTAATGTTTAATTTAATCGGAACGGCAATTTTTCTAATTATTTTACCAATTTTCAAATATTTTATCGAATCATTGCAAGCTCATTTGTATTTAAATCCTGAAATGACCATTGCCTTTGCTCATGGAATATTTAATGTTGTCAATACGATCGTTCAAGCGCCGTTCATCGGTGCATTTGCACTGCTTGTCACAAAAGTTATACCTGGTGAAGATTTAGCGATAGAGTATAAAGCGAAGCATTTGGATCCAATTTTTATTGAACAGTCACCAACCATTGCTTTAGGGCAAGCGAAGGAAGAAGTGATTCGGATGGGTCAATATGCATCATTAGGGCTAGAGGAAACGAGACAATTTTTGATGACAAATCAGCAGAAGCACGCACAAATGGCGATGCAGCTTGAAGAGGCGATCAATAATTTAGATAGGAAAATAACAGATTATCTCGTATTGATTTCTGGAAAAGATATGTCGCAAAATGATTCACGCCGACATTCCATTTTAATGGATACTGTTCGAGATATTGAACGAATCGGCGACCATTTTGAAAATATAGTGGAGCTGATTGATTATAAAAATAATAATAAAGTCACCATTACTGAGCAGGCATTGGAAGATTTATTGGAAATGTTTGAAATTACCTTGCAAAATGTGAAGGATGCGATCGACGCTTTAGATGATAACGATGTTGTATTAGCAAAAAAAGTATTGAAATCTGAAGAAAAAATCGATAGAATGGAACGCACTTTACGCAAAAAACATATTATCCGCATTAATGAAGGGATTTGTACCGGACAAGGCGGAATAGTATATGTAGATATTATCAGCAACTTAGAACGAATTGGCGACCACTCGGTGAATATTGCGGAAGCTGTTTTAGGATACCGTCAATAATCGCTTCAAGTGGATTAAATTGTTCATTGATTTCTAATTTCTAGGAGGATAAGCAAATGGATGTAATCATTTGGATTTTGATCATTGCTCTTTTTATCTTATCTTTTGTCGGGCTGCTTTTCCCCATTTTACCGTCAGCGTTATTGATTGTAGCAGCCTTTTTTATCTATGGGATTTGTTTTAGCTTCAGCCAGTTAACCATTTCATTTTGGGTTGTTGAAAGTATGTTCATCATTCTTTTATTCCTATCGGATTATTTGGCAAATATGGTAGGAGTTAAACGGTTTGGTGGAAGTAAAGCAGCCGGATGGGGAAGTACGATTGGTTTAATTGCCGGGCCATTTATCATCCCGTTTGTTGGCATTATTTTAGGCCCTTTTTTAGGGGCTGTTGCGGCAGAGCTTCTCGTACACCGCAAAACATTTAGCGAGGCTGTAAAGGTTGGAGTCGGTTCTTTATTGGGGTTGTTGGCGAGCACAGTAGCAAAAGGGCTGATTCAGCTGTTGATGATCATTCATTTTCTTTATACAATATTCTAAATTAGCCATTGACTTCAACCGCTATTTAGTGATAATTTACTTATGTGTTTGGAAAAGGACCCTTAGCTCAGCTGGTTAGAGCAGACGGCTCATAACCGTCCGGTCGCAGGTTCGAATCCTGCAGGGTCCATAAAATTAGTCGAATAATGTAACCGCTTTTTTTATTGCACATTAATTGCATCATTTTAATAAGTTTGGTAATCTGAATATGAAAGCTTCAAGGCAGAAAGCATTTAGTACATATTAATCATTAAGGAGGAGATTCATTATGGCTTATGAATTACCTAAATTGCCATACGACTATGATGCATTGGAACCTCATATTGACAAAGAAACAATGACGATTCACCACACAAAACATCATAACACATATGTGACGAACTTGAACGCTGCTTTGGAAGGTCAAACTGAACTTTTATCTAAAAGTGTAGAAGACTTAATCTCTAATTTAGACGCTGTTCCTGAATCTGTTCGTACAGCTGTTCGAAATAATGGTGGAGGACATGCAAATCACAGCTTGTTCTGGACCATCCTCTCACCGAATGGAGGCGGCGAGCCAACTGGAGAATTAGCAGAAGCAATTAACAAAAAATTTGGAAGTTTTGAAGCTTTTAAAGAAGAATTTGCTAAAGCTGCTGCTGGTCGTTTTGGCTCCGGCTGGGCATGGTTGGTTGTAAACAACGGCGAGCTTGAAATTACAAGCACTCCAAACCAAGACAATCCTCTTATGGAAGGGAAAACTCCCATTTTAGGTCTTGATGTTTGGGAGCATGCTTATTACTTAAAATACCAAAACCGTCGTCCTGAATATATTGCAGCGTTTTGGAATGTTGTGAATTGGGACGAAGTGGCAAAACGCTACAGCGCTGCAAAATAAACTGTAACAAGAGGCTGAGATATTCGAATCTCAGCCTTTTTTTATGTGCGCCCGGCATGTACATGAACTATAGGGTGTAAGTCCCGAACCCCGAAGACAGAAGTAGAGGTTAGCTCAACGAAAGGGTGTCCGTGGTGACGCGGAATCTGAAGGAAGCTGGAGGCAAAACACCGGTCCGAGGAACACGAACCTCATATAAGGCTAGGTATGATTGAGTGAGTTTGCATAACAAAACAAAGCTCTTTCTGTCGAAGGTCATATCGAGTAAATGAGGCGGATAGATGGTGTGAAAGTGCATGTACTTACCCGGGGAGGTCTGGCGGATATGTGAAGTACTCTTCATAACCTACTTAGTGATAAGTAGCTGAACCGTCAGAAGTCAGCAGAGGTCATAGTATTAGTTGGTCTAGAACAACTAAGAAGGACCGAACAATTAAGAGAGAATAGCCCTTGGCATTCAGTGAGTCATGATGAACACAGAAAACGTAGTACCTCACTTGAGGGAGGAAGCGGTGAATCCCGTGGGAGACCTCTTGGAGGGTGGAGTGACCACTGGCATAAAGAGAACAGCTATTCACGGAAGTTATGAAAACTTGCGTCAATTATCTTAATGGAACCGCCGTATACCGAACGGTACGTACGGTGGTGTGAGAGGACGGGAGTTAATCGCTCCCTCCTACTCGATTTGCCGCGCCCAGCTAAGCTGTTATCTGCTAGTTGGTGCAAGTCCAACCCAAGTAAATGGCAGGAAGCTCGGTAGCTGACAGGCAACTGGTGGAGAAACTAGACCTTGAAATCAACAAAGAAAAATCCAAACTGGTCAGCCTATGGGACGACACAAACGGATTTGACTTTCTGGACAGCCCCTTGAAATCAGTTTTCTACTCTACTATTTTTTGGAAATGACTGACCTAATTCGCGTTTCAGCGGTTTCTGTGCATTTTTTTGAGGTTGATCACTGAAAGGTAACGAAAACACCTTTCTTTATACATAACTCCCCTTTAGCTAGGAAAAATAGTAGTAGCAAGTAAAGGGGAGTTTTATATGATAAACGTCAAAAAATGGATTGGATCAAGAAAAACAGACCATGATTTCATGCTGCTGTTGATGATCGGCGGTTTTTATTCATTAAGCATTGCACTTTCGAATACGTTCGTAAATGTTTATTTATGGAAACAGTCAGGGGAATTGATTGATTTAGGATTATACAATTTATTTATTGTCATTTTTCAGCCGCTTGCTTTCATTATTGCTGGGAAAGTATCCAAAAAAATTGATCGAGTCGTTGTACTTCGCCTAGGAGTGTCCTTTTTAGCCGCATTTTTTCTAACCGTTTTAGTTTTAAAAGATCAAGCTGTCAACTACATGTATTTGTTAGGTGCAATCATTGGCATCGGCTACGGTTTTTATTGGCTGGCCTTTAATGTGTTGACATTTGAAATTACTGAACCGGAAACACGGGACTTTTTTAATGGCTTTCTTGGGATATTAACTTCCCTTTCAGGGATGATTGGACCGATGTTAGCTGGTCTGATTATTTCAAGACTTACAAATACTATTGGGTATAAAGTGATTTTTGCAGTTTCGTTAATGTTATTTACTGTTGCTGTCATGTTGAGCTTCTTTTTTACGTCTAGAAAAGCTCACGGAGATTACATTTTATTGAAAATCATTCAAGAAAGAAAAAGAAATAAAAATTGGCGATTAATTACAAACGCTCATGTGTTTCAAGGATTGCGTGAAGGAACATTTACATTTTTCATTAATGTGTTTGTATACATCGTGACCAAAAGTGAGATGGCTTTAGGTACATTTAGTTTTCTAAATTCTTTCGTAGCCTTTTTCACTTATATTGTGGCTTCTCGGTGGATCACGAAAAAAATGAGGAAAAAAGCTATTCTAGCCGGCGGGCTTATGCTATACTTTTCCTTGTTTCTCATTTTATTTCAAATTTCCTATGAAAGATTGTTAATATATGCTATTGCAATCGGAATTGCCTATCCAATTTTGCTTGTTCCGTACTCTTCGATCACGTATGATGTGATTGGAAAAGGGTGGAATATTGCGCAAGCAAGGATCGAATATATTGTTGTTCGAGAAATTTTTTTAAATGCAGGAAGAATCCTATCGATCCTCTTTTTTATTTTTACAGTTGCTTTGACAAATGAAACAAAAACCATTCCTTTTTTATTGCTCTTAATAGGTTCAGGCCATGCGTTCATATATCTGTTTGTTAAACAAATTAGGCTGAAAGAAAGCAACCGCCTGTTAAAACAAGAAAAGCGCATACACAGGCCAAATCTAGCGGATGGAGAGAAGGGATAAAATAAATGCGGAATGCCGTTTACGCAGCATCATCTGTTTTTTATACACACAAAAACAAGCTTTACAAAAGCTTTACATTCTATTAAAACTTGTTTAATACTTGAAAGTTAATCTTATATACGTAAGATGAGATCACGAAATAATAGGGGGAAGTAACCGAATGAAAAATTTTAAATTTTTGGCGTCATCTATTATGATCAGTTCTGTATTAGCTTTTACAGCAGCCTGTGGTAATTCGGATGATGCAAACACAAATGGTTCAAACTCCGGACAGCAATCATCTTCAGAAAGCGGATCAAGCGAGCAAAAATTAGAAGGTGAAATCGCTATTGATGGATCATCAACTGTTGGTCCGATAATGGAAGCTGTTTCTGAAGAATTTGCTGCAGAACATCCTGATGTAAAAGCTCCAATTGGAATTTCAGGA
Organism: Aeribacillus sp. FSL K6-8394; assembly: GCF_038008865.1. Taxonomy (NCBI): domain Bacteria; kingdom Bacillati; phylum Bacillota; class Bacilli; order Caryophanales; family Bacillaceae; genus Aeribacillus; species Aeribacillus sp. FSL K6-8394. Next base: position 1,567,525 of record NZ_JBBPAA010000001.1, on the reverse strand, counting down.
ACAGGCGGGGGCTTTGAAAAATTTACAGCTGGTGAAACTGATATTTCTAACGCATCTCGCCCAATTAAAGACGAAGAGAAAAAAGTTGCTGAAGAAAATGGTATTGAATATACAGAATTCAAAATTGCTTTTGACGGTTTATCCGTTATTGTAAACAAAGAAAATGACTGGGTCGATAAACTTACGATCGAAGATTTAGCAAAAATTTGGAAAGGCGAGCCGAAAAAATGGTCTGACATCAACCCTGAGTGGCCGGATGAACAAATTAAATACTTCTCGCCTGGTACAGATTCCGGTACGTATGATTATTTTGATGAAGTTGTTTTAGGCGGTGAGCCGATTGTAAAAGATGCGACATTGTCCGAAGACGATAACGTACTTGTAAAAGGAGTCGCTAACGATAAAAATGCAATAGGTTATTTAGGCTATGCATACTATTTAGAAAATAAAGACCAGTTGAAAGTTGTACCGATTGTAAACTCTAAAGGGGAAGCAGTCGAGCCGACAAATGAAACGATTGAAAAAGGAACTTATGAACCGCTTTCCCGTCCGCTATTCTTTTATGTGAACAACAAATCATTAAAAGAAAAGCCGCAAGTGTATGAATACGTGAAGTTTGCCTTGGAAAACGCTGGGCAATTGGCAGAGGAAGTTGGCTATGTAAAACTTCCGCAAGAGCAATATGATGAACAGTTAAAAACGCTTGAAGGTTTAAAATAAAAATAAATAGACTGGTTGGATGAGAAGCATCCTTGCTTCTCATCTTCCTATTGGCATGAAAGGGGTTTTCATGATGGCTTTATCTGCAGGAAAATCGGTTCGGGAAATGATCAAAGAGAAAAAAACAAAAAAATCCACGCGCGATTTTATGGAAAAAATGGTCCCAGCCGTTTTATTTGTTGCAGCAGCTATTTCCATCTTAACAACTATCGGAATCATTGCTACTCTTGCTACAGAAACAATCATGTTTTTTTCACGAGTTTCTTTTTTTGAATTTATCACTGAAAAAGAATGGTATCCGTTTTTAAAAGATGATGCCTCATATGGAATCATGGCTCTTGTTTCTGGCACGCTTTTAGTAACGGTTATTGCCATGATTGTTGCACTTCCAGTCGGTCTTGCATCTGCTATTTTTTTGAGTGAGTATGCGTCAGATCGGACAAGAAGGATTATCAAACCGATTTTAGAGGTTTTGGCAGGAATTCCAACTATTGTATATGGTTTTTTTGCTCTGACGTTTGTTACTCCTCTCTTGCAAAAATTGATCCCTGATATTGGCTTTTTCAATGCATTAAGCCCGGGCATTGTTGTTGGAATTATGATTATTCCGATGATTGCTTCCCTTTCAGAAGATGCGATGAGCTCTGTTCCGAATTCCATTCGCGAAGGCGCACTTGCTTTAGGTGCGACAAAATTTGAGGTGGCTTTAAAAGTAGTACTTCCTGCTGCCACATCGGGAGTCGTTGCCTCGTTCGTACTAGGAATTTCCCGTGCGATTGGCGAAACAATGATTGTCACATTGGCTGGAGGAGCCACTCCAAAATTAACGTTTGATCCAACTGAATCTATTCAAACGATGACGGCTTATATCGTTCAAGTCAGCACGGGCGATGCGGGATACGGAACAACAATCTACTACAGCATTTATGCTGTTGGTGCCACGCTTTTTGTCTTTACAATGCTGATGAATTTATTAGCTCAATTTATCTCGCGCCGATTCAGGGAGGAATATTAACATGAAGTACATTGATCAAACGGTTGTTCGAAAAATGATGGGCAAAAGGACTTTAAAAAATCGTTTTTTTCAAACGCTGTTTTTTATATCGACCATCTTCGCTTTAGTAGTCCTTGCCATCCTGTTATATCGGATATTCACTCAAGGAATTAGTTATGTAACACCGGAGTTTTTCCAAAATTTTGCCTCAAGGAGAGCTTCTGCTTCAGGAATAAAAGCTGCTTTGATCGGCTCGATCTGGGTTATGGGAGTGGTCATTCCAATTTCCCTCCTGCTTGGTGTAGGAACAGCTATTTATTTGGAGGAATACGCGAAAAAAAATAAATTCACAAATTTTATTCAAGCAAATATTTCGAATTTGGCTGGTGTCCCATCTATCGTCTTTGGTTTGTTGGGACTTACAGTATTTGTTCGGGCGATGGATTTAGGCAGAAGCATTTTGGCAGGCGGTTTAACGATGAGTTTATTAATATTGCCTGTTATTGTCGTGGCGGCACAAGAAGCGATCCGTTCGGTTCCGAAAGAACTGCGTGAAGCTTCTTATGGAATGGGAGCAACGAAATGGCAAACAATTTATCGAATTGTTCTTCCAGCTGCAATTCCTGGAATTCTTACCGGAAGCATTTTAGCTTTTTCACGAGCTATTGGAGAAACAGCCCCTCTTCTTGTGGCGGGTGCATTTGTATTTGTTAACTATTTACCAGAGAATTTATTAAGCTCCTATACGGTTATGCCGATTCAAATTTACAATTGGGCGTCGCGACCTCAAGCAGAATTTCAAAATGTAGCAGCTGCCGGAATCATTGTGTTGTTTATTTTCTTAATAGTAATGAATTCGGTTGCGGTGTTGATTCGAAACAAATTTCAAAAGCGTTATTAAATGGGTTTTCCTAAAAGGATGAAGGAGGTTTTTATTTTGGCAATTACTGAATTGAAAAAAACTGAACTGAAAAAAGAACAAGAAATTGTTTATGAACAAAATAGCGAAGACAAGAATGAAAAGAAAATCGTCTATAAAACGAACGGCTTAAATTTATGGTACGGTGATGATCAAGCTCTAAAAAACATTGATTTAGACATTTATGAAAATGAAGTAACTGCAATCATCGGTCCTTCTGGGTGCGGAAAGTCGACTTATATCAAAACATTGAATCGAATGGTCGAGCTGATTCCATCCGTTCGAATCAACGGTGAAATATTATATCGTGGAAAAAATATATTTGATAAATCTTATCGTGTTGAAGAACTGCGCACTCAAGTCGGCATGGTTTTCCAAAAGCCGAACCCGTTTCCGAAATCTATTTATGATAATATTGCGTATGGACCGAGAATACACGGCATCCGTGATAAAAAAATATTGGATGAAATCGTCGAAAAAAGTTTAAGAGGCGCGGCTATATGGGATGAAGTAAAAGATCGGTTGAAGGAAAACGCGTATGGCCTGTCAGGAGGACAACAGCAGCGTTTATGTATTGCGCGTTGTTTAGCAATTGAACCTGATGTGATTTTAATGGACGAACCAACGTCAGCGCTTGATCCGATTTCTACGTTGAAAATTGAGGAATTGGTTCAAGAATTAAAGAAAGATTACAGCATTATTATTGTAACGCATAACATGCAGCAAGCTGCACGTATATCTGATAAAACTGCCTTTTTCTTAAACGGAGAAGTTATCGAATTTGGCGAAACCGACCAAATTTTTTCTAATCCGTCAGATAAGCGGACGGAAGATTATATTACAGGACGCTTCGGATAATAATTGTTTTGAATAACACGGTTCATGTTGGAGGAAAAAAAATGAGAGAAAAATTCGAACTTGACTTGAACACGTTACACACCAAGTTAATTGAAATCGGCAGTTTGACGGAAGTTGCATTAGGCAAATCAATCCGCGCATTAGAAAAGCAGGATATCGATTTGGCTATTGAAGTATTAGAGCAAGATGTGAATGTCGATCAGCTCGAAGAGGAAATTAATGACTTTGCAATTCTTTTAATTGCAAAGCAGCAGCCCGTTGCGATTGATCTAAGAAGAATCATTGTTTCCATTAAAATAGCTGCTGATATCGAACGAATGGCAGATAACGCAGTCAACATCGCAAAATCAGCAATTCGAATTGGAAATGAACCGCTTATAAAACCGCTTGAACAAATCACAAAAATGCACAAGCTGGCATCAGAAATGCTGTCTTTATCGCTGAAAGCTTACCATGAGGAAGATGTTGCATTAGCAAGAAAAATAGCCGAAATAGACGATGAAGTAGATGATTTATATGGTGAAGCAATTAAGGAGCTTTTGCAAATTATTCCTGAGAACTTAGAGTATATGAATCAAATTACCCAGCTCTCTCTTGTAGCAAGATTTATTGAACGTACTGCTGACCATGCGACGAATATCGCGGAAAATGTTTTATATTTAGTTAAAGGCCGCCATTATGCTTTAAATGATTAAAGGTTTGCCGTGTTTTCAGGCAAACCTTTTTTATATAAATAAAATCGCTATGTTATTCGTAAATGGTTCCGCGATACTAAAAAGCCCCTCCTAGTGCTAAAATAAATTTTGGTTCGCCGCCCAAATTTATCTAAATAGGAAGGGAACTTTTTATGTCTTTCGATTTAAATAGTTTATCGCATATAAAATGGAATTGTAAGTTTTATATCGTGTCTATGTCTGAAATATAAGAGACAAGTGTTATGGAAAAATTTCGGGCAGACCATAAGGCAATTTTGTGAAAGAAAAGGCATGGAATTTTGGTGGGCTTTTATAAGTACTATTGATTAAAAAAAGACAATTTAAAAGCCGAGAAAAGCACAAAATTGAGGCTGGGACAATGATCTTGGAATGACAATAATCAACACGGTCGGGAATGGGAGAAAAATGATAAGGGCAATCTTTTTGTGGTTCTGAACTTCACCATTTTGAGTTTTGAAAAACTTCCTTTTTTTACAAACGGCTGGTTTCAAACCTTATTTATAAAAAAACGGATCGCAGCCCCTTTTATCTTGTAAGGGCTTCTGCGATCTCGTAGTAGCTCATCCCTTTTTTTACTTCAAAAGTTCCAATTTGTACACGCTTATGATAATCGTGTTTAATTAAGTATTGATTAAATTTGGAGGCGGAATCAATAATGCCCGATTGTTCAAGTATTTTTGATACGTCGCTTGTCGTCATTCCTTCTTTAATATTTACTTTTACAGGTTTTACCTCAGCTTGTTGGTTATTGTTCTTTTGTTCTTGGTTTTGATTTTGTGAATTTTGGTTTTGTGCATTTTGATTTTGCTGCTTCTGCTGCTGTTCATTTTGTTGAGGGGTTTTATTCAGATTTTTTACTTTTGTATCTTTGTAAGAAAGAAATTCTTCATATTCTTTATTGGATACAGCAATTTTATTATTTTGAGCTAAATACTCGTTAACTGATTTGTCCGTCAACTCTTTTTCAGCCACAACCTTTTGATCATAGTTCCCTAAATAAAAAGTGAGGGTCAAAATTGAGGTGGAAACGATCATCCCTGCTGAGAATGCTTGTAAAATTCGTTTATTCATGATAGTTCCCTCTTATTTTGTTCGATTATTAGCTTTACTTCATCGGTTGTGGCATTTTCCGATTTTGCAATTTCAGCAATTGACATGCCTTGCTGATATTTTGATAGAATTTTGTTTTTCGTGTAATAATCAAAGTGTATAACGGACTGTGTGTCTTGCGAAACAGGTTTTGTGTTTGTTCCTTGCAGCAATTCTTCTTCCAATACCCTCATTTTCTTTTTCATTTTGTATATTTCTTGCATCGCAGAAACGGATAAATGCTCAACTTCTTGTTCCAACTCTTTTATATCGTCACGCTGAGTATAAGCAATTCCTAATAAAGCAATGCTGACAAGGAAAAGAATAATAATCACAACTTCCATGCATCTCACCTTCCATTAGTTGTCCCTTTATTGTTATATCATATATTTTAATAGAACAAAACGGCTTTTAACGAAATTTCATGTTAACTTAAAAAAAATGTAATTTGAAACGACTTGAAACTTTGTGTTCAAAAATAAACATAATGTAGATTTTACAATGCAAAAATGATATTATATAAAAGTCTGAATTTGAACATGAAATAGTTTGGAGGGAAAGATATGCGTGTAAATATTACTCTTGCTTGCACAGAATGCGGCGATAGAAATTATATCTCTACAAAAAATAAACGTACAAACACAGAACGCATCGAATTGAAAAAATATTGTCCAAGATGCAAAAGTCATGCTTTGCATCGTGAAACGAAGTAAAAGCAGTGGGAAGATATTTCCTGCTGTTTTTTTATTATAAAAAAGGTAAATGGGAGGAATTTTTAAGTTGGAAAAAAAATTTGAAATCAGAAATGAAGTGAAACGGATGTTAAAAAACATGGGGCATGAATTGCATGCGGACTGGTCAAACAAAATTGCTGAAACTCTTTTTGAAACAGACTATTGGCAGGAGGCGAATACCATTGGCCTTACAGTATCCAAAGGCTTCGAGGTCGATACAAAAAGTTTATTTTTTCGCTGCTGGCAGGAAAAGAAAAAAACAGCTGTGCCTAAATGCGACCCAAATATAAAAGAAATGGAGTTCAGGGAAATAAAATCGTTTGATCAATTAGAGAATGTTTATTTAGATTTACAGGAGCCGATCTTTGAGCAAACAACACTCATAACGCCAAAAGAAATTGACTTGCTCATCGTCCCTGGCATCTGCTTCGACCGGCGTGGGCACAGGATCGGATATGGCGGGGGTTATTTTGATCGTTATTTACATAAATACGCAAATGTAACTATTGCGCTTGCTTTTTCCTTTCAAATAGTTGAGGAAGTGCCGATTGAATCCCATGATATTCCGGTTGATATCATCATTACTGAAAAAGAATTGGTGGAGTGCAGGAAATGATCATTCCTTTATTGTTCATTATTTTTATTGCGACTATCGCTTATATTTCCTATAAGTCAAAAGCTTTGTCGATTTCTGGAGCAATAAGCTCCGTATTTGTTGGCGCCAGCATCTATTTTAGTTTTGGTTTTCCAGGGCTGGTCCCCCTTGGATTATTTTTTGCGTCATCAAGCATGATCAGTAAATGGAAGAAGGAACGAAAAGCGCAAATGGCATCAATTCTTGAAAAAGGGGAAAGACGCGACTATGTTCAAGTGCTGGCAAATGGCGGGATTCCAGTATTGATCAGCATTTTCAATATAGTGGATCATGATGACCGCAATTTTTGGTTCATTCTTTTAACCATTTCATTCGCTTGCGCCAACGCGGACACATGGGCTTCCGAAATTGGCAGCTTAAGCCGAATAAAACCGATTCTTTTATTTCCTCCAAAATTTGTCGAAAAAGGAACATCAGGTGCTGTTACCGTTCTCGGAACTTTTGCTTCCATCCTCGGTTCTTCGTTTGTTGCGCTGGGGAGTTCTTTTTTTATAAAAAATGATGCTCAAATTTTACCTTTCATTATATTATTTGGATTTATTGGAGCTTTGATTGACACGCTGTTCGGATGCTTTTTTCAACGAAAAAATAAATGTCTCGTCTGCCATGCTGAAACGGAAAAAAGAATACATTGCGGGGAATATACGGTAAAGACGAAAGGTTTTGTCTGGATGAATAATGACGCAGTCAATTTTTTATCAATTTTCATTGCAACAGTAATTGCGTATTTTATTTTGGATAAAAATTGAGCAAAAAGTTTATTTTAATTAATGGAGGGATTAAATTATGAAGCGATTAAAAAGAATTCTTCTAGTATTCGGCATTTTCTTCATATATTCAAATCGATACAAAATTATGAACGTATGCCTAAAAAGCAAATGGATGCGTGAGAAATTTATTCAACTGACAATGCAGATACCGCTAATTGGCAGGAAATTTCTCCAAGGTGCTTTTAAATAGGTGGAAATGGAAAGCTGAATCGTTTTTGATTCAGCTTTTTTCTTCAAACTGCCCTTCCACATTGGTATAATAAAGGAAAAACATGCGGAGAGATTTTAAATGGGGACTCAGCTAGATTTTATTTTTTGGAAAATTTTGCGAAGTCTTGTGGTGGAGCATAATTACAGGCTAATCAATATATCCGGCGATCATTCGGAGGTTTGGCTTGAGCCGTTTCGCAACAAATATTTTCAGCTTGTACGATTTGTCAGAAAAGATATTGACTGGGGAAATTGGATCTCTCAAGACATTGAACATACGGCGCATATTTTTGAAACGATCCGAAAACAATCTATGAGAAGGGACTTAAATATTCTTAACATTTATGTGACCACATTTCCTCCTGTTGATGATTGGGAATTTCGGATTAAAGAACCTTTTGCGCATGGGAAAACAGTCGTCAAAACAATGCTGCTGGATCAAGAGCATATAATGGAAAAAACAGGTGATTTGGAAGATGCTCTTTCGGCTTCGTTGAAAAAACTTGATTATGCAGCAGAAGAATCAAATTTTGAATCAGTTGAACGAATAAAAGAAGAAATATTTTCTTATATAAAAAGGCAGGAAAGGCTGGAACGCTCCTTTTTTGAAAATGGCAGGCCTTTCTTTACATATGTTTTTTTAACAGCACAAATTGTGATGTTTTTTCTTCTTGAATGGTACGGGGGAAGCACAAATTCTGATACTCTTATAAAATTTGGAGCGAAATACAATCCTGCCATTTACGATGGCGAATGGTGGAGATTTTTTTCACCAATTTTATTGCATATCGGTTTTTTGCATTTGATTATGAACTCTTTAGCCCTTTATTATATTGGAATGACTGTTGAAAAAATGTATGGTTCGATTCGATTTTTGCTTATATACTTGTTTGCCGGATTTACTGGTTCGCTTGCAAGCTTTGCTTTCAGCCCCTTTTTGTCCGCAGGTGCATCAGGTGCGATATTCGGCTTGTTCGGTGCGCTCTTGTTTTTAGGAGTGTTAAACCCTAAATTGTTTTTCCGTACAATAGGACCCAACATCTTGATTGTAGTTTTAATTAACTTAATGCTTGGCTGGGCGATTCCGAATGTGGACAACGCTGGTCATATAGGCGGTTTAATTGGCGGATTTCTGGCAGCTTTTGTTCTTCAGATTCCAAGGATGTCAAAATTTTTCACGAGAGCAGTGGGGCTTATTTTATCGATCATCTTCGTTTTCGGTCTTGGGTATTATGGATATGAAATAGCCCCTAAGCGCAATTCGGAAATGGCTTTAGCAAGGGCGCAGGCACTAATTGAGAACAAGGAGTTCCAAAAGGCTTCCGAAGTGCTTTCGGAAGCGAAGGAGCTTGATGATGCAAAAGTTGAAATCATCTATTTACTTGCTTATACGGAATATCGTTTGAACAATGTGGCAAGCTCAATTGAATATTTAAACAATGTATTGGAAAAAGATCCGACATTTCATCAAGCTTATTATGTACTTAGCCTAATATATGCGGAACAGAATGATGTTGTGAAAGCACAAGAAGCGATTGATAAGGCATTGAAGCTTGATCCGGGAAAAGCGGAATATCAGCAGCTAAAACAACAGCTTGACAATCTATAGCTCGATGACTTGTTCGGAAGTTTTCAAAAAAAGAACTTTAGCAATATGTGCAGCTTATCCGCATTTTTATTTAGAAGGTGATGTTTTTGAAAACGATTTACGACATACAACAGCTTTTAAAACGTTTCGGTACTATCATATACATCGGAGATCGTGTGGCTGATCTTGAATTAATGGAGGAGGAGGTCAAGCAGCTGTTTGAGTCGCAGCTGATTGACGCAAAAGAATTTGAAATGGCCATGCTATTGTTAAGACGAGAAATAATGATAGAAAAAGATAAGAGAAAAAGAGTAAAGGATGAAAAATATGATCGATAATTGGCTAGTTGGTGTGGACTTAGGGGGAACTACGATAAAAATTGCATTTATCAATATAAATGGAGATATTATTGAAAAATGGGAAATCCCTACCGATAAATCAGGAAAAAATATTGTTAGTGATATTTCTCAATCTATATACGAAAAGTTGAAAGAACTTGGTGAATCGAAGCAAAAGCTGATTGGAATCGGCATGGGGGCGCCTGGCCCTGTCGATTTAACAGAGGGAATCATTTCTAGAACTGTCAATATTGGATGGGAAAATAATTATCCGCTTAAGAAAAATCTTGAAAAAGAAACTGGTTTGCAAGTAATCGTTGATAATGATGCCAACCTTGCAGCTCTTGGTGAAATGTGGAAAGGAGCGGGGAATGGAGAAAGGGATTTAATATGCGTCACACTCGGAACGGGAGTCGGCGGAGGAATCATTGCAAATGGAGAAATAATCCATGGGAAAAATAGCGCAGGCGGAGAAATCGGCCATATAACTTCCGTTTTGCATGGAGGTTTTCCGTGCAACTGCGGAAAAACGGGCTGCCTGGAAACGGTCGCCTCTGCAACTGGAATAGTTCGAATGGCTATAGCCAAAATGGAAGAGTTTAATGGGAGATCAACGCTGAATCGAGAATTGGAAAGAAAAGGATCGATCACTGCAAAAGATGTGTTTGATGCTGCGAAAAACGGCGATGAGATGGCATTGCAGGTTGTCGACGACATGACGATGCATCTTGGTCTTGCTCTTGCCAACTTGGCTACTGCTTTAAATCCTTCCAAAATTATCATTGGCGGTGGAGTATCAAAGGCTGGGGAATTTTTAATAAAAAGAGTTAAAAATGTTTTTCAACAGTTCGTTTTTCATGAAGCTTCCGCAGCAGATATTGCTCTTGCAACGCTTGGCAATGATGCAGGTGTAATTGGCGGCGCATGGCTGGTTAAAACGTACATACTTGAAAATTGAGAAAGACTAAAAAGGAATTGTCCGATAAGGTCCCTAAAATGAAGTAAGTGGAGAAAAACAATGTGTTTCTCTCCACTTGCTTGTGCGCCCGGCATGGGTGTAATCTATAGGGTGAAAGTCCCGAGCTGCGAAGGCAGAAGTAGCAGTTAGCTTAACGCAAGGGTGTCCGTGGTGACGCGGAATCTGAAGGAAGCGAGCGGCAAACTTCCGGTCTGAGGAACACGAACTTCATATGAGGCTAGGTATCACTGGGTGAGTTTGCAAGACAAAACAAAGCCCTTTCTGCCGAAGGTGATACAGAGTAAATGAAGCAGATGGATGGAAGGAAAGATTACACTCTTACCCGGGGAGGTCTGGCTGGCACGCCAAGTAACCTTGGTAACCTATCTAGTGATAGATAGCTGAACAGTCAGAAGTCAGCAGAGGTCATAGTATTAGTTGGTCTAGAACAACTAAGAAGGACCGAACAATTAAGAGAGAATAGCCCTTGGCATTCAGTGAGTCATGATGAACACAGAAAACGTAGTACCTCACTTGAGGGAGGAAGCGGTGAATCCCGTGGGAGATCTCTTGGAGGGTGGAGTGACCACTGGCATAAAGAGAACAGCTATTCACGGAAGTTATAAAGACTTGCGTCAATTATCTTAATTGAACCGCCGTATACGGAACCGTACGTACGGTGGTGTGAGAGGACGGGAGTTAATCGCTCCCTCCTACTCGATGTGCGCCCGGCATGGGTGTAATCTATAGGGTGAAAGTCCCGAGCTGCGAAGGCAGAAGTAGCAGTTAGCTTAACGCAAGGGTGTCCGTGGTGACGCGGAATCTGAAGGAAGCGAGCGGCAAACTTTAAGGTCTCTCGGAACACGAACTTCATATGAGGCTAGGTATCACTGGGTGAGTTTGCAAGACAAAACAAAGCCCTTTCTGCCGAAGGTGATACAGAGTAAATGAAGCAGATGGATGGAAGGAAAGATTACACTCTTACCCGGGGAGGTCTGGCGGATATGTGAAGTACTCTTCATAACCTACTTAGTGATAAGTAGCTGAACCGTCAGAAGTCAGCAGAGGTCATAGTATTAGTTGGTCTAGAACAACTAAGAAGGACCGAACAATTAAGAGAGAATAGCCCTTGGCATTCAGTGAGTCATGATGAACACAGAAAACGTAGTACCTCACTTGAGGGAGGAAGCGGTGAATCCCGTGGGAGACCTCTTGGAGGGTGGAGTGACCACTGGCATAAAGAGAACAGCTATTCACGGAAGTTATAAAGACTTGCGTCAATTATCTTAATTGAACCGCCGTATACGGAACCGTACGTACGGTGGTGTGAGAGGACGGGAGTTAATCGCTCCCTCCTACTCGATTTATATTTGTTCGATTTTCATCTGAAAGTAGCTGGCGGATGCCGGCTACTTTCAGTATGTGTGCGCTAAAGCCACAATCCCAAACTCGACATGTACCTTGTCGTAGTCCAGCAAAGAAAATCTGATAGCTCTTTTAAAAAAGGTGCTATTTTTTTGGCAGCCCAATTTGGATTATAACAAATTCTGTTTATATGAAACTTTTTTAATTTTTGTCCGTCTAAACATAATAGGTACTGAGATAAAATAATATATAAAAAGCTAGCATCTTATTGTAAATATATTGTAAAAAAACATTGATTTTTTTTGGAAGAAGTATTAAGATAATCTTTAGTTATTCACTAAGATGCCTAAAAAATGGAAAAAAACACTTAAGTGTAGAAATGCGCAGGTCCACCGTTTGAGGAGGTAAAAAAAATGCGTAAAAGCACATTTTCAAAAATTTCTTTTTTGTTATTAGCGACATTTTTTATGTGGATTAAAACGTACATTGTCTACAAAACTAGCTTTGATATAAAAATAGAAAATTTTAAGCAAGAGATTATTTTATTCATCAATCCGCTGAGCTTTTTGCTGTTTGTTTTTGGTATTGGATTATTTATGAAAGACAAAAACCGGAATCGCTGGGTGATCGGTGCCAGCATTGTGATGACCTTTCTCTTATTAGCTAATGTTGTTTTTTATCGGTTTTATAACGACTTTTTGACTATTCCCGTGCTCTTCCAAGCTAGCAATATGGGAGATTTGGGAAGCAGCATAACCGAGCTGATTCAGCCTGTCGATATATTAATGTTTGTTGATATAGCCATTTTAATTTGGCTTTCACGGAGACCTGTTTTCCGCAAACAGGAAAAATTAATGCGCAAAGAAAAAACAGCATATTATTTAATGGTTGCAGCTGTGTTTTTCTTTAATCTTGGATTGGCTGAAACAGAGCGTCCGCAGCTTTTAACAAGAACGTTTGACAGGGAGATGCTCGTCAAAAATATCGGTGTATACAATTTTCATATTTACGATTCTTTGCTGCAGTCCAAAACGTCTGCACAACGTGCGTTAGCTGACAGCAATAACTTGGTCGAAATTCAAAATTATTTAAATGCGAACAAAAAAGAACCTAGTAAAGAAATGAATGGAATTGCAAAAGGTAGAAATGTCATTATCGTCTCTATGGAGTCGTTCCAAAACTTTGTTATCAATCAGAAATTGAACGGACAAGAAATTACTCCGTTTTTAAATGATTTTATTAAACAAAGCTACTATTTTGATAATTTTTACCATCAAACAGGACAAGGCAAAACGTCAGATTCAGAATTTTTATTGGAAAATTCTTTGTATCCGTTGGGAAGAGGCTCAGTCTTCTTTACAAATGCGAACAATGAGTACAATGCAACTCCGGAAATTTTAAAGGATTACGGTTATTACTCAGCTGTATTTCATGCAAATAACCGCACATTCTGGAATCGCGATGTGATGTATAATTCTCTTGGATACGACCGTTTCTTTGATGTCAGATATTATAATGTGACGGAAGAAAATTCGGTAGGATGGGGATTGAAGGATATTGACTTCTTTAAGCAGTCGGTACAATTATTGAAAAATGTTCCTCAGCCTTTTTATACGAAATATATTACATTAACGAACCATTTTCCGTTTGAGTTGGGTGAAGAAGATAAATTGATTGATGAATTTGATTCCGAAGATGGAGTCGTGAATCGCTATTTTACGACGGTTCGTTATACAGATGAAGCCTTGAAAGTGTTCATCGAAGATCTAAAAAAAGCTGGACTATATGAAAATTCAATTATTATATTGTACGGCGACCATTACGGTATTTCCGAAAACCATAACAAAGCGATGGCACAATTTTTAGGAAAAGAGGAAATTACGCCGTTTGATACGATTCAGCTGCAAAGAGTTCCGTTAATTATCCATATTCCGGGGGTTACCGATAAAAATCCGAAAGTGTTCCATCAAGTCGCCGGGCAAATTGACTTGAAGCCAACTATTTTAAACCTGCTAGGCATTGATACGAAAAACGATATCGAATTTGGTACAGATATTTTTTCAAAAGACCGTATTCCGTTTGCTGTGTTAAGGGACGGCAGCTTTATTACGGATCAATATGTGTATACAAGAGGAATATGCTATGACAAATCAACAGGCGAAGCTGTTGAGGATAAAAATGCATGTGAACCATATATGGAAAAAGCGAAAAATGAGCTTGATTATTCGGATGAAATTATTTATGGTGACCTGCTGCGGTTTTTTGACAAAGAGGATGAATCATCTCCGAATTCAACCGAGCAGCAAGCTGCAAAAAAACAGTAAAAGGCTCTGGCCATTAGGTCAGAGCTTTTTTATACGTTTTATTAATGAAACATGATGTCGTTCATATAATATGTTATGTACTGAATAAAAAGGGGAGAGGGGTTTTTTATGGAAATCTGTATGAATGAAACAGCGGATTTGGAGCACTTGGGAAAAAAATATCAACTTTCAAAACGATTGTTGTTGGATTCAAATCCCTTCTTCGAAAACGAAAAAATCTTTAAAGGGGAAAAAATCGTCATTCCCGGATGGGGTTTCGTACAAAATAATCCGTTTCATCCTTCATCAAGCTTGACTAAAAATACATACAATGCTGTCCCAATTTCATGGCCTGTAATTGATCCAAAACGGCCCTATCATTTTTTTGCTTTGACAAGCGATATTGCGGTGTTAAAAAAAAATTACCCGTTTATTAAAGAGAGGATTATCGGCCGCAGTGTTCTAGGGAATCCTTTAGTTGAACTTCTTATCGGTTCCGGAACGAAAAAAGTTCATATGAACGGTTCGTTTCATGCAAATGAGTGGATTACGACAGCCATTATGATGAAATGGCTCAATGAGTATGTTCGGAAGCTTATTTTAAACGAATCGATTAATGGAATTTCTGTAAGACAGCTTTATGAGCAGATAACTTTATCGTTTGTTCCGATGGTGAATCCGGATGGAGTGAATCTTGTTTTAGCAGCCGAATCGTTTGATCCTCAAGTGAAAGAACAGGCCGTCAAGTTAAATAATAACTGTGAAGATTTTTCCGATTGGAAAGCAAATATTCGCGGCGTTGATCTGAACAATCAATTTCCTGCCTTTTGGGAAATTGAAAAAGAAAGAAAAAGCCCAAAATCCCCGGCTCCTCGTGATTATCCAGGTGATTATCCTCTCTCAGAGCCGGAAGCAATTGCTATGAGTGAACTAGTCAAGCAGTCTCAATTTGATCTCATCGTAGCCTTCCACACACAAGGAGAAGAAATATATTGGGGGTATTTAAACTATGAACCAGAGGAGTCGGAAGAAATCGTAAAAGAGTATGAGTTGTTAAGCGGATATAAAGGAATCCGAATGATTGATAGTCATGCCGGCTTTCGCGATTGGTTTATTAAAGAATACAGAAAGCCGGGATTTACCGTTGAATTAGGCAGAGGAAGGAACCCTTTGCCGCTTGACCAATTTGATGAAATTTATCGGAAAGCAAAGGGAATATTTTGGGCGTCGCTATATTTGCTGTGCAAATAAATTTTTTGAAACATTTTTTTGAAAAATTCGTAAATTATAAGTGAAAATCGGATGAGAAGGATGAGGGTGATGAGGGCAGCCTTTTTTTTCGTCATGTGCTTTCCGATTCTCCTTTTGTCGTCTTGTGAATTTCATCAGCTTACGAATGAAAAGAAACAAGTGACAAAAGAGAAAAAAATGGAAAATGAGTTTGAAAACTTTAAAGCAGAACAGAATCTTTTAGAGAACATTCAACCGATTGAAGCAGAGGAAAATACCTTTCAAAATATTACTGGATGGTTTCATGAAACGGCTGTGCTTTACATTAAAAATCTTGAAGACCGTTCGGAAGTTATTTGTCACGATCTTCAAAGCGGAAAAGATGAACTATTTTTTCAGACAAAGCATCCGATTATTCAAACAGTGCCCAATGATCGCCGAACAATTTTTCTCATTCATTCAAGCCCTGAAACCAATCAAGCCATCCTAACATTTGTAAACACCGAAGGAGAGGAATTATTTCATTGGGAAATCAATGCGTTTGAACTTCAATACACATGGAATCCCTATAATGAAAACGAGCTGATGGTTACAGCATTTGCTGAAGATTGGTCATATAAGACTTATTTGCTTGATTTGAAAGAGAAAAAAGTTGTGGATAGTCCCTATCAAATACCTTTTTTTCAATGGACAGATGAAGATCGCATTACATATGTAAAATGGAATAACGATGAGCCTGAGTTAAGCGCTCCGCTTTATGAAGCAAACTTAATGAAACATCACGAAAAAAAAATCGCTGATCATGTCATCGGAAATGGAAATTTTTCATCGATTGTCATGTATTTGCAGGAAAATCAACAGGAAAAAGGATTCGGTCAATATGTTTTTATAAATTCTTCATCAAAAAAAGTGTTGTCTACATTTCGTGTCCCTTTGGCTTCCGATTACTCTCAATGGATTTTTCCCTACTATGACTTCAATGCTCAAAATCAGCAGTTTTATACATTTGTGCCCGTTGCCAAATCCCAGGACGGTTCCTTTGAACTGCAGAGATTTAACCTTATCACTAAGAAAAAAGAAACCATCTTCAAAAACGTGACAAACGATCCTATCCTCATTTCGCCATCCGGTCATTATGCTTTGTATGGGCCGAGATTGGAAAAAATCATGGATTTAAGTAAGGAAAAGATTCAGGAGATTGTAAAATAAACAGGAGTGAAAGCATCTTTTTTGGCAATATGAAGCGGAGGTTAAAAGACGGGTGTGTGACAACTGAATGTTTATTTATTCATAAAAAAAAGAATGGCCCCGCCATTCTTTTTTTGTGCGCCCGGCATGTACATGAACTATAGGGTGTAAGTCCCGAACCCCGAAGACAGAAGTAGAGGTTAGCCAAGAGCAAGGGTGTCCGTGGTGACGCGGAATCTGAAGGAAGCTGGAGGCAAAACACCGGTCCGAGGAACACGAACCTCATATAAGGCTAGGTATGATTGAGTGAGTTTGCGAAACAAAACAAAGCTCTTTCTGTCGAAGGTCATATCGAGTAAATGAGGCGGATAGATGGTGTGAAAGTGCATGTACTTACCCGGGGAGATCTGGCTGGCACGCCAAGTAACCTTGGTAACCTATCTAGTGATAGATAACTGAACAGTCAGAAGTCAGCAGAAGTCATAGTACTCTTTTCGAGCTCGAGACGAAAGAGGAAGGACTGAACAATTAAGGAGAACGAATCGCTAGGCGTTCACCTTCTGTGTGGAAGCAGACAATCCGATAGGACTTACTTGAAGGAGGAAGTGGTGAATCCCACGGGGGACTTCAAGAGGGTGGAGCAGAAGATGGCACAAATAGAAGAATTCGTTCACGTGGAGAGGATATCAATGTTGATGGAAATGATTTTGTCACGGGAAAATCTCCTGGCGGCACTGAAACGAGTCGAACAGAATAAAGGAGGTCACGGAGTAGATGGCATGTCCGTAAAAGACCTACGAAGACACCTCTACGAAAATTGGGACTCCATTCGACAGTCGTTGAGAGAAGGAACCTACAAGCCCTTACCCGTCCGTCGAGTCGAAATCCCGAAACCGAACGGTGGAGTAAGGCTTCTAGGGATCCCTACCGTGACGGATCGTTTCATCCAACAAGCGATTGCCCAAGTGTTGACGAAAATCTTTGATCCGACCTTCTCGAACCATAGCTATGGTTTCCGCCCAGGTAGAAGGGGACATGATGCGGTTAGGGAAGCAAAGGGTTATATCAAAGAAGGATATCGTTGGGTAGTCGATATAGACCTAGAGAAATTCTTTGACAAGGTGAATCACGACAAACTGATGGGGATCTTGGCGAAAACGATCAAAGATCGAATTCTACTGAAGGTAATCCGCCGGTATCTTCAATCAGGCGTGATGATCAATGGAGTGGTAATGGAAACGAACATGGGAACGCCTCAAGGCGGCCCGCTTAGTCCACTTTTATCAAACATCATGCTTCATGAATTGGATAAGGAGCTTGAGAAACGTGGACATAAGTTTGTTCGGTATGCGGATGACTGTAACATCTATGTGAAAACAAAGAAAGCAGGAATTCGTGTCATGAACTCCATTACGAACTTTATAGAGAAGGAGTTAAAGCTCAAGGTAAATAAAGAGAAATCGGCGGTAGACCGTCCTTGGAAACGGAAGTTTCTCGGTTTCAGCTTCACACTCAATAAGACTCCAAAGGTACGGATTGCGAACGAAAGTGTGAAACGTTTGAAGAACAAGATCCGTGAAATTACATCAAGGTCGAAACCGTATCCAATGGAGAAAAGGATTGAGAAACTGAATAAGTATTTAATGGGATGGTGCGGATATTTTGCCTTGGCAGAAACACCAAGTAAGTTCAAAGAATTTGATGAATGGATTAGACGAAGGCTTCGGATGTGTTTGTGGAAAGAATGGAAAACCCCGAAAACAAGAATTCGGAAACTCAGAGGATTAGGAGTTCCAAGCCATAAAGCATTCGAATGGGGCAATACACGCAAGAAATATTGGCGGATTGCCTGCAGTCCCATTCTACACAAAACCCTCGACAACTCCTATTGGAAGCGTCGAGGGTTAAGAAGTCTATTCGAAAGATATCAAGCACTACGTCATACTTAATTGAACCGCCGTATACCGAACGGTACGTACGGTGGTGTGAGAGGTCGGGGGTTAGTCACCCCCTCCTACTCGATTAGTGTGGCACTGGTATACCGTGGTGAACAATCGTTTTATAGGTAAACCATCCAAAAACAGCGACTGTTCCAAGCGCAAACAAAATTCCCAATATGTTTTTTTGTTTTAAAGAACGGAAAATAGCATAGATACCAAGCAAAGTTACTAAAGTAAAGATAATGACAGTACCCATTGTATAGCCCCCAATCTTTTATACGTTGAAGTGCGGCAAATATCTTCCCCTTCATATTTTAATCTCTTTTACTAGATTTGTCGAGGTAGGAACGGTACGTTTGCATAAAATGACTATGTCAATTTTATGAACGGTATGTCCTGCACATTTTAGGTTTGGCCAAAAATTTTCTAACTATTCCTTTTGCGCCAAAAAAGAATGTTTTGTATGATGGAAATGAAAAGAAAATGACCTGAGGTGAGAGCATGAAATGGATGAGAATCCCGCTCGGATTGCTGCAAACAAATGCGTATATTTTAACAAATGACAAAAATGAGTGTATTTTATTTGATCCAGGCGATGAAGGAGAAAAGCTAATTGAAGTATTGCGCAAACATCAGTTGACTCCCCTTGCCATTTTGTTGACACATGCACATTTTGATCACATCGGAGCGATTGATGATGTTCGAAAAGTTTGGAATATTCCAGTATATGTCCACGAAAAAGAACAAAAATGGCTTGGCGATCCTTCTTTAAATGGATCTGGTCATTTTATGAATGGAAAAAATGTAACGGTAGAGGAAGCGGACGAAATCATTCGGGAAGAAGGAAGCTTGACAATTGGTTCTTTCCAGTTCTCTTTATTTGAAACACCGGGGCATTCTCCTGGAAGCATCTCCTACTATTTAGAAGAAGCAAATGCTGTTTTTTCAGGCGACGTATTATTTAAAGGAAGCATTGGCCGTACGGATTTGCTTGGAGGGAATCATGAAGAACTGCTGAAAAGCATTCATGAAAAACTGCTAGTGCTGCCGGAAGAAACCATTGTGTTGCCTGGCCACGGTTCAGAAACAACCATTATAGAAGAAATGGAAACAAATCCTTTTTTAAATGGATTTTCGCTTTCGTAAAAATTGAAGAAGGCCAAAAAACAGGCAATTCCATTGCGGAATTGCCTGTTTTTATTAATGGCCGCCTTGTCCAGGGACCATCATAAACGTCGTCCAATATGTAAACCCGACGAAGAAAATGGTCAAATATGCTCCGAAAATATAAATATACATACGTTCAGTTAATTTTAAATAAGATAGTAAAACAAAAAATCCAGTTTGACCAAAGAAAAGTAAAGACGTCGTCTTCATATCGCCTAAATAAAACATAATAGCAAAAATACCTGTCCAAAAACCGAGTACACGGAACATGCGATCCATTGTGTTTCCCTCCTTTTCCCTCAATCGGTCGCTTTTTATATTATAATGTACAGCTTGATACATTGTAAATATACCGTTTCCAATTGTTATTGTATCCACTTTGTTTTCAAACATGTTGTAAAAAAATGTTCAAAAATTATGAGTTTATAGCAAAAAATTGTTTTCTAAACAGTCTTTGCAAACAATTGTTATTTTTCGGTTATGCTCAATTAAATTTTGCAAAAGGAAAGGGAAAAGAAAAATCCATTATCTACGTTCGCATTTTTCTCTTCAATTCGTTAAGATGAATCCTAAGAAAAGAAAGGGGGGATATGGAATGATTGAAATTGAAAAGCTTAGCGAAAAACTGATTGAACTGGCGTGTTCATTTAGTGCCTCAGACATCCATATTGTTCCGAAAAAGAAAAAAGCAGTTATTCAATTTCGAATTGACGATGACATCAAAGAAATATTTCATCTGCCAAAAGCTATTTGTGAACGCTTAATTTCTCATTTTAAATTTATGGCCCAAATGGATATTGGCGAAAAAAGGCGTCCGCAAAACGGTGCTTACTCCTTCCATACGATTTACGGAGAGGTGCATCTTCGTTTATCGACATTGCCTACAGTATTCGATGAAAGTCTAGTCATCCGAATATTGCTAGAGCAATCGATTCAAACGCCTGAAAAACTTTCATTGTTCCCGTCAGAATCCAAAAAAATGCTTTCATTTTTAAAGCATTCTCACGGTCTCCTGATCCTTACCGGTCCGACCGGTTCGGGAAAAACGACCACTCTTTATTCGCTTCTCCATTATGCAAAAAAACATTTTAAAAGAAACATCATCACACTTGAAGATCCTGTGGAAACGAAAAGCGATGAAATGCTTCAAGTGCAGATCAATGAAAAAGCTGGAATTACGTATGCAAATGGGTTAAAAGCAATATTAAGACACGATCCCGATGTGATTATGGTCGGTGAAATTCGAGATCATGAGACAGCAAGGATTGCGGTCCGGGCTGGGCTTAGCGGACATTTAGTACTGACCACCATGCATACGCGGGATGCAAAGGGAGCTATTTACCGATTATTAGAATTTGGTGTAACCTTTTCCGAAATTGAGCAAACTTTGATCGCTGTTGCTGCGCAGCGTCTCGTTCATTTAATATGCCCGTTTTGCAAAGGGAATTGCCCGCCTTATTGCAAAAAATTAAAGGAAATTAGGAGAATTGGGGTCTATGAACTTCTTTACGGCAAAAATTTAACCGCCGCTATTCGGGAAGCAAAAGGAGAGGAGCAGAGTGAGTTAGATTATATGAAGTTAAAAGATGTAATTAAAAAAGGAATCGCTCTTGGATATTTATATCCGGACATATATGATCGTTGGGTGTTTGAATATGAATAGGCATCGATGGAACAAAAAGATGCAGGCACAATTTTTGAAGAAAGTGAGTGAGCTGCTTTCAGAAGGGTATGCATTAAATGAAGCTATTCGCTTTATGAGTTTTCATGTAAAAGAAAAATACCGACAAGATATTGAGGCTTGTATACAGATGTTGACAAAAGGAGATTCACTATACACGGCTTTTGAGAAGCTTGGATTTCATCGAGATGTACTAAGCTATCTTTTCTTTGCTGAAAAGCATGGTGATATACATTTTGCTTTAAAAGAAAGCTCAGTAATGCTGGAAAAACAACTCCTCCATTTGGAAAAATTTATTCAAGTTCTCCGTTATCCGCTCTTTTTAATTGCTCTTCTTTTAATTATTTTATTTGTCATCCAAGCAGTTGTTACCCCGCAATTTTCGTATATGTATGAAGCAGTTGATTTGAACGCCTCCTTCTTTCTGACATTTGTCATGTTTACCATTCAAGGGATCAAAACGTTTTTTTTCATTTTGTTTAGTTTCTTATTGCTCCTTTTTTTCTACTATTGGGTCTCTTTCAAAAAAAAGCCTCCGCTTGAAAAACAGAAGCTGCTTATGAAAATTCCGATCGTGTCAAAAGGTTTGCGGTTATTTCACAGCTACTATTTTTCTTTGCAAATGAGCAATTTGTTGAAGGGAGGATTGTCCGTTTTTGAATGCTTTACTCTGTTTCAAGAACAACATTTTCTCCATTTTTATAGGGAAGAGGCCAATCTGTTTATCGAGAAATTAAAGAAAGGAGAATCGCTAGAGATCATATTTGCTGAAAGTCCATTTTTTGAACAGGAACTTTCCTCTGTTGTTCAACATGGACAAGCCGTCGGTCAATTGTCTAAAGAGTTGTATATGTACAGCCGGTTCGTATTGGAGCGGATGGAACAAAAAATAATGAGAATCATTAGTTATATTCAGCCGGTCGTTTTTCTGATGATCGGGGTCTTCGTATTGATCATTTATTTATCGATTTTGCTTCCAATGTACCAAATGATGGGTCAAGTATAGGAGGATGAAAATAGTGAAAAATGAGCATGGATTTACATTGGTGGAAATGCTGGTTGTACTGTTAGTGATCTCGATTTTGCTTATTATAACGATTCCGAATGTTATGGCTCATAATAAAAATATTCAAAATAAAGGGTGCGAAGGTTTAATTGATATGGTGCAGGGTCAAGTCGTCGCATATGAAATGGAGTTTCATCAAACACCAACAATTAATGATTTAATCACGAAAGGGTACTTGCCGAATAATTCTGGAAAATGTCCAAATGGTGATGAGATTGAAATTGATGCAAATGGAAACGTCATTAAGAGCAACTAGGCAAAGTGGTTTTACTGTTCTGGAGATGCTTCTTGTTCTTTCGATCTTTTTGTTGATCAGCTCTTTTATATGGATTGGAGCAGCAAATATTTACAGAGAAAAAGTCATCGATCAATTTTTCGTTCAACTGGAAAAAGATTTGCTATATGTACAACAGCACGCATTCGTTAATAAAGAAAAAATTTATTTGTTTTGGTATCCTGACAAACATTACTACGAAGCTGAACGATCCGGCTTTAAAGGGGAACTGTTTGAAAGAGCATACGATCAAAACATAAAAGTCGAATCAGGAAACATAAAATTTCCAATCGAGTACTCTCCTTCCGGCTATTTTTATCAAGCTGGAACAATCTTCATTTCGTATGATAAAAAAACGTACAAAATCATTTTTAATTTAGGGAGAGGAAGGTTCCGTGTGGAAAAATTATAGCGGATATACGATCACAGAAATATTAATAGCATTTTCCATATGGTGTTTGCTTTCGCTGACGCTGGTCCCTGTGTCAACAGCCTTATTGAAACAGCAAAAAGAAGCAGCAGCATCTGTGCTGGCTTATCAACTGCTCAAAGAAGAACTTGAACGTTTTGTATTTGAAAAGAAAAAAACAAATGGCCAAGTTGAGCGGCAAGGGATGATGTTCGAACTGGTGTGGGGAAAGGAGGGGCAATTTGCTGAATTATGTGTTCTTTCGGATGAAAATGCAGAACAAAAGGTTTGCGGCTACATTTATGAACAATAAAGGATATACGGCAGCAAACATGCTGATAGCCTTTCTAGCGACAACCATTATCATCTCTTCCTTTGCACCCATGCTCTCATTTTTTCTCAAATTGAATGCGAGACAGCAAGATTTACATCCAAGCGAGTGGAATTTATTTCTAATTGAGCTTCATCGTGAAATCAAAACATCTCAACAAATAATGGTGAAGCAAAATGTTTTACAATATAAAAATCAAAAAGGAGAAGTAGTCACACTCAGCCAATATAATGATTTGCTGCGCTATCAAGTTGACGGAAAAGGACATGTTATTGTGCTGCGCGGTGTTCAAGCCTCTCATTTTATTCCAATAACACATGGTGTGAAAATTGAAATCACAAGCTTAGAAGGTAAGCGGTTTGAAGGAACCATTCGCGATGTGAAAGGAGTGATTCCTGATTGAAAAATGAAGATGGTCATATTTTTCCAATGACGATCGGCATATTTCTGCTTTGCATAATGATTCTTACCGCATATGCTTCCTCATATATTCAAGAGCAAAGATTTCGGCATGATGCGAAAGAGTTTTATTTGCAGGAAACGTTAATGCTTGCCGGTGTTCAATATTCGCTGAAAAAAGCTGACTATTCTGATACCCAGGAAATACTTGAACTCCCAAATGGAACCATTTCGTATAAACGAACGAAAAAAGAAAACGGAATCGTCAATATTTCCATTACATGCAAGACGATAAAAGGAACGGAGTATACGGCAAACTTTCATTATGATTTGAACAATCAACAGATTATGAGCTGGAATGAATATTCATAGCTTTCATCGTTCAGCGCCTTATCAAAGCTTCAACCAATCGTTTATTTGCCAGAATGTCTGTTTAAATGAACAGAGTTTAGGAAATAACACTAGCATTGCAGTAATTAAATCTGATGATTCAAAATACTAAGAATGTTCAATTTTTTATTGATTTCGAAACAAAAAAATCCTTTACAATGGAAGTACAGGTGGTTCCTGTCCAAATCCAATCGTAAAGGATAACTATTATGGACAAGAATACACTAATTTCATCATTTGGTAAATGGGTTTCACCCATAAATATTCAAAAACTTAGCGAACAAGTCAAAGAATTGAAACAGGACTATTACACAAAAAAGCTGACAACAGAAGCCTATATTAAACTTTTATTGGTAGCCCAACTGCTCGAATTTAAGAGCTTAGAGGAAATGAGTGATGCACTTGTAGACGAAGATCTTCAAAAAGCACTCGGATTTGAATCGATAAGTGCCTCTCAGCTATCCCGAAAAAACCATCAGATCAACCCACTAATTCTTGCAAATTTGTTCTTGGATCTTGTTTGGAAAATTCAACGGTACCATTATCAAAACGGAAAGAATATGCCACTGAAAATCATTGATTCCAGTACACTCCCGTTGAATTTGACCCATTATAAATGGGCAAAATTCCGTCAAACAAAAGCTGGTGTAAAGCTACACTTACGGCTCGTTTTCATGGATAAAGACACCGTCTATCCTGAAAAAGCAGTGATTACGACAGCAAAAGAACATGACCGAAATCAACTCGAAGTCCTAGTGGATGATCAAGAAGCCATGTATGTGTTTGACCGCGGTTATGTGGACTATGAACGTTTTGATCGGATGACAGATGATGGCTATTTCTTCGTTTCAAGACTGAAGAAAAACGCAGTCATTCGTGAAGTCTATACATTTTCACTTCCTGATGATTGTCACGTTCTATCCGATAAAATGGTCTACATTGGTACCACACAAAATCGTACTGAAAATGTCTTTCGTCTACTAGAAGTTATGGACACAAAAGGGAACTTACTTCGTTTCATCACCAACCGATTTGATTTAAAACCAGAAGAGATAAGTGATATTTACCGATCTCGCTGGGCTATTGAGCTCTTTTTCAAATGGCTCAAGCAACACGTGGAAATTAAGCACTTTTATGGAATGAGTGAAACAGCTATTCAAAATCAAATTTTCTTAGCCCTTATCACGTATTGCTTACATGTTCTCATTCAATTGGAGATGAAAAGTAAGAAATCCCTACTTCGAATTACTCGTTGGTTAAAGAGAGCTCTGTGGAAACCAGCTTATGTTTGGTTGCGAAAATTTGATGGGCGAGCCAGTCCATAATCTCCCTTTTGTCGTTGTCGCTCTGGTTTAACTGTATATATTTACCAAATGGGCAGTGCCACCTTTCTTTAGGTTTTGTCTTTTTGGCACAAATTCACAAAAAATAATTAACAGAAAATTCTAACTATATTTATGCAATGCTAATGAGGAAATAATATAAAAAAATTTTATTTCGAGGTGCCCGCTTATGTCTGGTAATGATTATGTGAAATATGTAACCGAACAGTTTGTAAAGTTTATTGACACCCCAAAAGAAGCAAGGAAACAAAGGCGTGAGGAACGGAAAAAAGATCGTCTTCCATTATCAATGAGATGGTTTGGATTTTTGCCGATGGCGTTTTTAATTTTGATCAAGAAAAAGAAATAAAGGAAAAGGAGCCGTTCACCAGCTCCTTTTTTAATGAAAAGTGATGAGATCATCCAATTTCTTGTGTATTTTCTGCGTCTTGATTTTATTTTAATGAATCAAAGAATCCGATGATAAATAAAAAATTCCTCCATTGTGGACTTCTATTTCAATGCGCGGTTCATACAGCTCTTGAATCGCCTTCTTTTCTGTCCAATAAACAGAAGGTTTTTCATCTAGATCTTCATAAAAATGCTCCAACAATGCTAAATCGGCATTCATTCGTTCTCTCGCTTCTTCCGCCCACCGATGGTCATCTTCTTCAATTTTTTTTATCACGTAATGCTTCAATCGAGTTAATCCGCTTTTTGGTGTAATTAATGGTGTAATGGTAAAACAAAAATCAGGAATTTTCGGTGTCAATTGAATTTTTTCTAGCAGCTCCTGAAAATTTTCAACAATCCTTCCGTTGATTAAATGCAGTCCTAATGAATAAGTTTGATCCTTCTTTTTGTCACAAATATACGAAATCGTTACATTCATTCCAATCCAAGGGTGAAGCGGCACGTTTGTTTTGGAAGCTGCTGTCTGTTCATATAACCGAATATAAGAAGACATTTTCTTCGTTGCCGCAAAAATTTGGTGCAGTCTCGGCGATCCGAAATGAATCCATTCACCTTTTACATCTTCCGGAGCCTCCTTTGAATCCGTGATGAAAGTAAGTTTCATCGGATTTGGAGTTCCACCGGTTTTTTCTAAATAATGCCAGTAAAAAGGCCGGTTCATTAATTCTTTATCCATTTCAACAGTTAATTGAACGGTAAAATATCCGTTTTTTTCTTCAATAATTGGACAATTGGTCGCCTGAAAAAAGCGTTTTAAAAATGTGGAAATTTGAGCCTGCTGCATCATTCCGCCTCCTATTTAAAAATTTTGCAAGCAGCTATGAAAATAAAGAAATTAGTTATTCTCGGCCTGTTGTAATTGTTCACCAAAGTTAAGAATAGCCGCTAAATTTTCCATTTTAATTTTCATTTCTCCTTCCGAACTCGACTGAATCATAATATCTTCTATATGTTCATGAATATTGCGGAGGTCAAGTTTTGCTAAAATACTGTCCAATTCCCCAATAACACGTTCAAACAGATTTATTTTTTCATATAATAGCTTTAAGATATGCTCCTCTACTGTATTTTTTGTCGCCATGTTATAAATGAACACGTCTCGTTCTTGTCCGAGACGGTGGATGCGCCCGATTCGCTGCTCCAAACGCATCGGGTTCCAAGGCAGATCATAATTAATGATATGATTGCAAAACTGCAAATTTATCCCTTCCCCTCCTGCCTCTGTCGCGATCAGTACTTGCGCCCTATTTTTAAATAAATCCTTCATCCAATCCTTTTTGCCGCGTTTAAATCCGCCGCGGAACGGAACAGATGTTATGCCGTGCTGTTTTAAAAACCATTGTAAATATAATTGTGTTGCCCGGTATTCGGTAAAAATAATCACTTTATCGTTAATGTTTTGAATGAGTTCGACCGTTTTTTCTGCTTTCGAATTTTTTGTTACTTGATCGATATAGCCCATTAGATTGCGAATGATCTTTTCAGGCAATTGTGGAGCTTCATCCTTTTTATCAAGCATTTTTTTTAATGTTATGTACACTGCTTCTCTGCTCGAACATGCTTCACGCTGAAGCGTTAAAATGGAGAAACTGCTTGTCGGAATAGAGAATGACGACCGAATTTGGCTGATGGCATCATATAAAGCCTGTTCAGCTTCCGAAAATTGAATCCAAATCGTTTCCACATGTCTTTTTGACCATTCAATTCCTGTATCAATGCGGCGGTTTCGTATCATAACTTTATTGACAAGTTCTCGTAAATGCTCATCGTCACGAATATTCCGTCCTTTTTTCTTAAACATATCGTGAAAGAGCTGTTCATTGCCGAGATGTCCAGGTTTTAAAAGAGAAACAAGGTTGAAAATTTCTTCAATGCGATTTTGAATAGGCGTTGCCGTCAATAATAAACAAAATTTTTTCTTTAAATTTTGAACAAACTCATAGTTTTTTGTTTTGTTATTTTTTAATTTATGCGCTTCATCAATGATGACCATGTCATAATCCAATCCGTGAATAATTTCTTTATGGGGGCTTCTTTTTGCTGTATCAAGGGAAGATACGACAACATCGCATTGCTCCCAAACATAGCTTTTCTTTTGCTCAACGGCAGGAATGTAAAATTTTTCATTTAATTCCCTCACCCATTGGGAGACGAGTGAAGCTGGAACTAAGATGAGCACTTTTTTGACAAGTCCGCGAATCATATATTCTTTTAATATTAATCCGGCTTCAATTGTTTTGCCGAGACCGACTTCATCAGCTAATATTGCTTTTCCGTTTAATTTTTCTACTACTGTTTGTGCGACCTCCAATTGGTGGGGAAGAGGGGTTACATGATCAAGATGCAAAGGAGCTACTAAACCTTCAAATGATGGAATGGTCAAATAATTCGTAACTTCATAAGCTAATTTGTATAATTCCCAGTTTGCCCACGGACCGTCTTCCTTTAATCTTTGCAAAAATTCTTCTTCCCATGTTGTTTTATAGCGGATGTTTATATTCATTGCCCACACCCTATCCTTTATTTTTATATTCAAAGTGAAATGTTCATTTTTTTTATCGCTAATTCAAAAACCGTCCCGTTTTTTGATTATAAATTTTTATAAACACGAACAATTAACAATGATTTTTTTAAAATTATTTGGGAAAGGTATTGCTGAAACCGTTTAAAGATGATACCATTAAAATACGTTTGAAGTCTTTTTCTTTTGTTTTCTACTCATCTTTTTCCTTTTTGTCGAATATGTCATTTGTTATTTTTTCACAATTTACAAGAAAATATGTGCGGATGAGAGCAAGGGGAGAGACCTCCTTTGTGAGGCGCCGAAGGAGCAAGCATATGTGAATCTCTCAGGCAAAAAGACTCTTGTTTGACGCAGCTCTGGAGAGTGTTTGCATATTGTGCAAACCACCAAAGGGGAAAGCCTTTATAAGGTAAACTTTCAGGTGCAAGGACAGAGACGGTGTAGCAAAATCTTGTCGATTGGAATAGACAAGACGATACTAGGCCGTTTTCTGTCCTTTTTTCTGCTTTTTAAGCTGAAAAATTTTGAGAGAAACTAGATGCAAAAAATAGATCAGGAGGGGAAATGATGAATGAATTAAAACGCACTCCTCTTTTTGAAGTGTATAAACAATATCGAGCAAAGACGATCAATTTTGGAGGATGGGAATTACCTGTGCAATTTACTTCCATTAAAGAGGAGCATTACGCTGTCCGCACCAATGCAGGTCTATTTGATGTTTCTCATATGGGAGAAATCATTGTAAAAGGGAAAGATAGTCTTCAGTTTTTGCAAAAGGTATTAACTAATGATGTTTCAAAGCTTCGGGATGGAAAGGCTCAATACACAATTATGTGTTATGAAGATGGAGGCTGTGTAGACGATTTAATCGTTTATCGGCTAAACGAGGAAAAATATCTTTTAGTAGTCAATGCAGCGAATATTCAAAAAGATTTTCAATGGCTCATGTCTCAAAAACACGGAGATGTTGAATTGCAAAATATTTCTGAAAGCTGTGCTCTCCTTGCATTGCAAGGCCAGAAAGCGGAAAAGGTGCTGCAAACTTTAACAGACGTACACTTATCTGAGTTGAAATTTTTTGAATTTATTGAAAGTGCTGAGATCGCAGGTAAAAAAGCGCTCATTGCCCGAACTGGTTATACCGGGGAAGACGGCTTTGAAATCTATTGCCAAAGTGAGGACGCCGTTTATTTATGGGAGAAGATTTTGCAAGCAGGAGATAAAGAAAAAGTTGTTCCATGCGGATTGGGCGCTCGTGATACTTTGCGGCTGGAAGCAGCTTTGCCGTTGTACGGTCAAGATCTTTCGGAAGACATTACTCCGATAGAAGCAGGAGTCGGATTTGCAGTGAAGCTTACGAAAAAAGAGAATTTTATCGGAAAAGATGTATTGCAAATACAAAAAGAACAAGGGGTATCGAGGCTGGCGGTCGGCTTGGAAATGATCGAAAAAGGCATTCCCCGTTCAGGCTATAAATTGTTTTCTGGAAATCAACAAATTGGAGTTGTTACATCAGGGACGCACTCTCCTACTTTGAATAAAAGCATCGGGATCGCTCTCGTCAAGAAAGAATTTTCGGAGATCGGGAATGAAATCGAGGTGGAAGTTCGGACAAAACGATTAAAAGCAAGAGTAGTACCAACTCCATTTTATAAACGACCAACAAAAAATGGAAAATAAAGAAAGGAGAAGCTTTCGATGAAGCATCGCTATTTACCGATGACAGAAACTGATCGAAAAGAGATGTTGGAGGCGATCGGAGTCGAATCGATCGATGACCTGTTTGCCGACATTCCAGAAAGTGTACGGTATAAAGGAAAATACAACATAAAGGCTCAGAAACCGGAAACCGAGCTGTTTCGCGAGCTATCTCAACTTGCTGCTAAAAATAAAGATGTAAAAACAAACGTTTCCTTTTTGGGAGCTGGAGTGTATGACCATTATATTCCGGCAATTGTCGATCATGTCATTTCCCGATCAGAGTTTTATACGGCTTATACGCCATACCAGCCAGAAATTTCTCAAGGCGAGCTCCAAGCAATATTCGAATTTCAAACAATGATTTGTGAATTGACAGGAATGGATGTCGCCAACTCGTCGATGTACGACGGAGGGACAGCTTTAGCAGAAGCTGCATTATTAGCTGCAGGTCAAACAAAAAAGAAAAAGGTGCTCGTTTCGCAAACGGTGCATCCTGAAACGAGAGATGTGCTAAAAACTTATGCAAAAGGACAAAACGTTGAGGTAGTGGAAATCCCTTACCGAAACGGAGTGACCGATGTAGAGGCATTAAAAGAAATGATGAACGCCGAAGTAGCATCAGTCATTGTACAGCATCCAAATTTTTTCGGCCAACTTGAACCGCTTCACCAAATCGAAGAGATCTCCCATTCCGAGAAAAGCTTATTGATTGTTTCAAGCAATCCTCTTGCTTTAGGTGTGCTTTCACCGCCTGGTTCATTTGGTGCGGATATCGTAGTAGGCGATGTTCAACCGTTTGGAATTCCAATGTCTTTTGGCGGTCCAACTTGTGGATATTTCGCCGTAAAAAAAGAGCTGATGAGAAAAATTCCTGGGCGACTCGTCGGTCAAACAGTAGATGAAGAGGGGAAACGAGGCTTTGTTCTCACTCTGCAGGCAAGGGAGCAGCATATCAGAAGGGATAAAGCTACATCAAACATTTGCTCCAACCAAGCGTTAAATGCTCTTGCCTCTTCTGTTGCCATGACTGCTCTTGGAAAAACAGGTGTAAAAGAAATGGCTTATCAAAATATCCAAAAAGCAAACTATGCGAAAAAGATGTTTGAGAAGAAAGGTTTTTCCATTCCGTTTCAAGGTCCAATGTTTAATGAGTTTGTCGTGAAGCTGTCCAAACCAGTTTCTTTGGCCAATAAAAAGCTGCTCGAAAAGGGAATCATCGGCGGCTACGACCTTGGCAGAACGTATCCGGAACTTGAAAAACATATGCTTGTAGCGGTAACAGAGCTTCGTTCGAAAGAAGAAATCGATTTATTTGTGAACGAGTTGGAGGGATGGCAATGAAGGATCAACCGTTAATTTTTGAAATATCAAAACCAGGACGGATCGGATACAGCCTGCCTGATTTAGACGTACCGGAGGAAAATATTGATCAGCTGATTCCTAGTGACTATTTGCGGACAGAAGATGCCGAGCTGCCGGAAGTATCAGAACTTGACATTATGCGCCATTATACTGCTTTGTCGAAGCGGAACCACGGTGTGGATTCCGGTTTTTATCCGCTTGGTTCCTGTACAATGAAATATAATCCGAAAATAAATGAAAATGTGGCAAGATTAACTGGCTTTTCTTATATTCATCCATTACAGGATGAAGCGACGGTTCAAGGAGCAATGGAATTAATGTATGATTTATCAGAACATTTAAAAGAAATTACAGGTATGGATGCTGTTACATTGCAGCCGTCTGCAGGGGCGCACGGAGAGTGGACGGGGCTCATGATGATTCGCGCCTACCATGAGGCAAATGGAGAAAAACATCGAACACAAGTGATTGTACCTGATTCAGCCCATGGAACAAATCCTGCTTCAGCGACCGTTGCCGGTTTTGAAACTGTCACGGTGCGATCTGATCAAAACGGACTTGTCGACTTAGACGACTTAAAGAGAGTGGTAGGAGAAAATACAGCTGCTCTTATGTTAACAAACCCAAATACGCTCGGTTTGTTTGAAGAGCATATTGTAGAGATGGCGGAGATTGTTCATTCAGTTGGAGGAAAATTGTATTATGACGGAGCGAATTTAAATGCAATTTTAGGCAAAGCGAGACCAGGGGATATGGGCTTTGATGTCGTTCATTTAAATCTTCATAAAACGTTTACAGGCCCCCACGGGGGAGGGGGTCCCGGTTCAGGACCTGTCGGTGTCAAAAAAGAGTTAATTCCTTTTTTGCCGAAGCCTGTGCTCGTCAAGGATGAAAATGGATTTCGTTTCGACGAAGACAGGCCGCAATCGATCGGACGAGTAAAATCATTTTATGGAAATTTTGGAATCAATGTGCGGGCATACACATACATCCGCTCCATGGGTCCGGACGGTTTAAAGGCGGTTTCTGAAAATGCGGTATTAAATGCGAATTATATGCTGAAAAAATTAGCGCCTTATTACGAAATGCCGTATGACCGCATTTGTAAACACGAATTTGTCTTGTCTGCGAAACGGCAAAAGAAGCTCGGTGTCCGTGCGCTTGATATTGCAAAAAGGCTTCTCGATTTCGGGTATCATCCGCCGACAATTTATTTTCCGCTCAATGTTGAAGAATGCATGATGATTGAACCGACTGAAACGGAATCAAAGGAAACATTGGATGCTTTTATCGAAGCGATGATTCAAATTGCTAAAGAAGCGGAGGAAGAACCGGAAATCGTTCAAGAAGCTCCTCATACAACAGTCGTCAAAAGGCTCGATGAAACACTCGCAGCAAGAAATCCGATATTAAAATATGAAAAAAAGTAAGGATTCGCGTTTTGCGAATCCTTATCTTTTATACTTCATTTTATTTCCCTTTTTTAATTTTTCCAGTCCACTTTTTAAAGCCGCCCTTTAAATAATAGAGCTCCTGATAGCCTTTTTTCTTCAGCATTTGTGCGGCTCGCCCGCTTCTTGCACTTGACTGGCAATATAAATAAACCGGTTTGTCTGGGCGGATTTCTTTATAGCGCTGTCTCAATTGGGAAAGGGGAATATTTCTTGCTCCTAAAATGTGGCCACCTTCAAATTCATTCGGCTCCCGCACATCGATGAGCTGCGCTTTCCGATAGCCGGCTTTAAATTCTTCCTCCGTTAATCCTTTCATAATCTTTTTTTGATATAAAAATGTGGCCAAAAAATAAATGATAATAGCTGCAAGAATGAGCAATGACCATTCCACGCTTGTTCGACTCCTTTTTATTTGTTTGAATTTATTTGTTTGAAGTTCATGTGAACATACATACGAATGTTGGACAACATTTATTATATAAAACAAGAATGGAAATGTCATTTCTTTTCGGGCGTTTTATTTAACAATATCCTCTTCATTTGATAGACTAAAAAAGCAAATATAAAATAAAGAGGGTTGCGATATGGGAAAAGAAATATGGAATTATATTGATTCTGGCTTTTCATCCCCTTTTTACAATATGGCTCTTGATGAAGCTTTATTGGACTGGCACAGTGAAGGAAAAATCGCTCCGACGATTCGTTTTTACGGATGGAATCCGCCGACATTATCCATCGGCTATTTTCAAAAGGTTGAAAAAGAAATTGATATGGATGCTGTAAGACGGCACGGCCTTGGCTTTGTACGAAGACCAACAGGCGGAAGGGGCGTGCTGCATGACAAGGAGCTTACATATAGTGTCATCGTATCCGAAGATCATCCGCGAATGCCCAAAACCGTGACAGAGGCTTATCGTGTAATTTCGGAAGGAATTTTGCATGGATTTCGCTTGTTAGGCTTAGACGCTCATTTTGCAATTCCAAGAACGGATGAAGAAAAACAGCATTTGAAAAATCCGCGGTCATCTGTATGCTTTGATGCACCGTCTTGGTATGAGCTGGTAGTTGAAGGAAGAAAAGTTGCCGGGAGTGCCCAAACTCGCCAGAAAGGCGTTATCCTGCAGCACGGCTCGATATTGCTAGATTTAGATGAAAAGCTGCTGTTCGACTTGTTTAAATATCCTAATGAGCGAGTCAGGGAAAGATTAGAGAAAAACTTTAAAAATAAAGCGGTGGCGATCAACGACCTTAGAGAAACTCCAGTCACAATGGAAGAGGCATGGAGCGCCTTTAAAAAAGGGTTTGAATACGGGCTTGATATTGAGTTGAGACCGTACCAATTGTCTAGCGAACAAGAAGAGTATGTGAAAAAACTGGCTAAAGAGAAATATGAAACTGAAGAATGGAATTTTAGAAGATGAAGCGGCGAACATGCCGTTTTTTGTATGATCAAAATGAAATGGATCGTTGCTTGTAAATCAAGGTGCCGATGTGTTTTCAAAAACTGCAACTGACAAATTTCTTCAAATACCGCCGGAATGATTCTAAGATCATTAAATTTCTTTTCCTTGCTTCTTTTTTTGGTTAGTTTTACATTTGACATTTTCATAATGTAGTGTATATCATACAATATATAGAGCAAACAAATGTTCTTTAGCACAATATATTGTTATTTTTTCGTTGATAATATCATCTAAATGTGGTAACGTATATCAAGTACGATATTTTTAAGGGAGTTGTGAATATGACAGTGGCGCTGAATGAGAAAATGAAAATTGATGTGGAGAAGCTGAATAAAGATATCAGCCTTTTCCCGCAGGTGCATCCGATTACGGAAGATATGAAAATCACGCACAAAGGTGTTTCGCGCCTTGTAATGCTGGACAGGTATTCATTTAAAGACACTGAAAAAATTACGCTATCTGAAGGCGATTTTGTAGTGCTGACGATCAAGGAAGATCCAAAATTTCCTGCAAGAGGGCTAGGCTACATTAAAGAAATTGATTGGGAAAATAAAAAGGCAAAGGTTCAGGTCGAAGAAGAGTTTCGTCATACTCTTGAAAAGCCTGAAGAACGGGAGACGGGAATCATCGTTCGCTCTTTAGATGTCATCGAAAAACCGCTTGAAATTTTTTATGAACAAATTGCCAAAAGAAATGCAACAGGTCTTGCTGCTGTTGAAAAAACAGAAGAAAAAAGAAAAGAATGGTTTGAAAAATTTTATCAAGAGCTCGTCAATCTGCATTTTATTCCGGCTGGCCGGGTTCTTTACGGCGCAGGAGCAGGAACCGAAGTGACGTATTTTAACTGCTATGTCATGCCCTTTGTAAAAGATTCCCGTGAAGGGATCTCTGAACACCGCAAACAAGTAATGGAAATTATGAGCCGCGGAGGCGGTGTCGGCACGAACGGTTCAACATTGAGACCAAGAAACACATTAGCTCGTGGTGTAAACGGCAAATCATCAGGATCTGTGTCGTGGCTGGATGACATTGCAAAATTAACCCATCTTGTTGAACAAGGTGGCTCACGGCGAGGAGCCCAAATGATTATGCTGGCCGACTGGCATCCTGACATCATTGAATTTATCGTTTCCAAAATGCAAAACCCGCGCATTTTGCGCTACTTAATTGAAAATACAAATGATGAAGGAATTAAGAAGGCGGCTGAAGACAAGCTCAAATTTGTTCCTCTTACACAGCAAGAGCGCGACATGTATCAAGGAATTGTCAACTTTAAAAATGTTCCGGGCAAAGGAGGCTTTTCAGACGCTGTTATTAGAGAGGCGGAATTAAAGCTTCGAGTCGGAGGAACATATACTGTTCATAATCCGGAATTTTTAACTGGCGCTAACATTTCTGTCTGTTTGACGAAAGAGTTTATGGAAGCAGTGGAAGAAGATCGGGAGTATGAGCTTCGCTTCCCAGATGTGGAAAGCTACAATGATGAAGAAATGAAGATTTACAATGAAGAATGGCATAAAGTTGGCGATGTGCGCGAGTGGGAGAAAATGGGGCATCGCGTGCGCGTGTACCGCAAAATTCGCGCAAGAGAGCTTTGGAAGCTGATTAACATTTGTGCAACCTATTCAGCGGAGCCAGGTATTTTCTTCATTGACAATGCCAATGATATGACGAACGCAAGAGCATACGGTCAAAAGGTTGTTGCAACAAATCCGTGCGGTGAACAGCCTCTTGCACCATATTCCGTCTGCAACTTAGCAGCAGTAAACTTGGCGAAGATGGTCGACAAGGAAAAGAAAGCTGTTGACTATGAAAAGCTCAAACGAACTGTGGAAATCGGCGTCAGAATGCAAGATAATGTCATTGATGCTACGCCTTATTTTCTCGAAGAAAACAAAAAGCAAGCGCTGGGTGAACGGCGCATCGGCTTAGGCGTTATGGG
Source organism: Aeribacillus sp. FSL K6-8394 (assembly GCF_038008865.1). Taxonomy (NCBI): domain Bacteria; kingdom Bacillati; phylum Bacillota; class Bacilli; order Caryophanales; family Bacillaceae; genus Aeribacillus; species Aeribacillus sp. FSL K6-8394. The sequence goes on along the minus strand of NZ_JBBPAA010000001.1, from coordinate 1,530,991 downwards.
TTTGGCGGACTTGCTTATCTACTGCGAAAAAGAATATGGAGCAGAGGACGGCAACAAGCTTGTTGATGAAGTGTTTAAGGTAATTGCAACGACCGCATACCGGGCATCAATAGAACTGGCAAAAGAAAAAGGCAGCTTCCCGTTCCTAGTCGGCGAAACGGAGGAAGAGACGCAAAAATTAAGACAAGCCTTCATTAATACAGGATATATGAAAAAAATGCCGGAAGATATTCGCGAAAACATTTTAAAATATGGTATTCGCAACTCGCATTTGCTGACGGTAGCACCGACAGGATCAACTGGCACTATGGTTGGCGTTTCTACAGGTCTTGAGCCATATTTCTCCTTCTCGTACTACCGAAGCGGGCGTCTTGGCAAATTTATTGAAGTAAAAGCGGATATCGTTCAAGAATATTTAAACGAACATCCGGAAGCTGATCCGAATCATTTACCGCATTGGTTTGTGTCAGCGATGGACTTGTCGCCTGAAGCTCATGCCGATGTGCAATGTATCATTCAACGATGGGTCGATTCAAGCCTTTCCAAAACAGTAAATGCGCCGAAAGGCTATACAGTTGATCAAGTGCAAAAAGTATATGAGCGCCTATGGAAGGGCGGAGCAAAAGGCGGAACTGTTTATGTAGACGGAAGCCGTGATACCCAAGTCCTGACATTAAAAGCGGAAGAAAATGTATTGAATGACGACATTCCGGAATCGACGAAAGAAAATGAAGGTAAAGTTGTGTTAATGAACACTGTTCAAGATTTGCGCTCAACTGATGTCACATATGGCAACGAAGTCGGCAATACATGTCCTGTTTGCCGGGAAGGAAAGGTTCAAGAAATCGGCGGCTGCAATACTTGTACAAAATGCGGTGCCCAATTGAAATGTGGATTATAATAAAGCGGCAGACTTGTTCTGCTGCTTTATTCTTGTGCGCCCGGCATGGGTGTAATCTATAGGGTGAAAGTCCCGAGCTGCGAAGGCAGAAGTAGCAGTTAGCTTAACGCAAGGGTGTCCGTGGTGACGCGGAATCTGAAGGAAGCGAGCGGCAAACTTTAAGGTCTCTCGGAACACGAACTTCATATGAGGCTAGGTATCACTGGGTGAGTTTGCATGACAAAACAAAGCCCTTTCTGCCGAAGGTGATACAGAGTAAATGAAGCAGATGGATGGAAGGAAAGATTACACTCTTACCCGGGGAGGTCTGGCTGGCACGCCAAGTAACCTTGGTAACCTATCTAGTGATAGATAGCTGAACAGTCAGAAGTCAGCAGAGGTCATAGTATTAGTTGGTCTAGAACAACTAAGAAGGACCGAACAATTAAGAGAGAATAGCCCTTGGCATTCAGTGAGTCATGATGAACACAGAAAACGTAGTACCTCACTTGAGGGAGGAAGCGGTGAATCCCGTGGGAGACCTCTTGGAGGGTGGAGTGACCACTGGCATAAAGAGAACAGCTATTCACGGAAGTTATAAAGACTTGCGTCAATTATCTTAATTGAACCGCCGTATACGGAACCGTACGTACGGTGGTGTGAGAGGACGGGAGTTAATCGCTCCCTCCTACTCGATTGAAAACAAACTTCTAAACATCGTTTTCCCTTCTTAAAATGTAGTAACGGAATAGTAAGGAGGGAATGCTTTGAAAATTGACGGTGTTTTTTCTGGTGGAGGGATCAAAGGCTTCGCTTTTATTGGAGCATACAAGGCCTTGGAGGAAAAAGGATTTGAATTCGCCAGGGTTGCTGGCACGAGCGCCGGTTCGATCATTGCCGCTCTCATTGCAGCCGGCTACAAAAGTGATGAAATCCTTTCTTTGATGGACAGCTTAGAGCTGCGAAAGTTTTTAGATAAAAGAAAAGGAATTATGTCATTTATGCTCATGAAATGGATCAGTGTTTATTGGCGGATGGGACTATATAAAGGACAATTTTTAGAAGAATGGATGGAAGAAAAATTAAAAGCAAAAGGAGTTTCAACATTTGCAGATTTGCCGAAAGGAAAGCTTCGTGTGATTGCCTCCGACCTTACGAACGGAAAAATTGTTGTATTGCCGGACGATTTAAGCAAATATGGAATCAATCCTAATAGATTTTCTGTTGCAAAGGCAGTCAGAATGAGCTCATGCCTCCCGTATTTTTTTGAACCTGTCAAACTATGGACGAAGGATGGCGTCAGTATTGTTGTCGATGGAGGAGTGCTCAGCAATTTCCCGATTTGGCTTTTTGATGGAAAAATAAAAAAAAGACCGATCCTCGGTTTTCAGCTTAGCGCGCATATAGAGGAAAGGCCAAAAAATGAAATAAAAAACGCTTTATCAATGTTTCATGCGTTATTTGAAACGATGAAAGAAGCGCACGATGCAAGGCATATTGCTACAAGGCATGAACGCAGCATCGTTTTTATTCCGGTTGAAAATATTTTAACGACGGAATTTAAAATTACGAATGAGAAGAAACAGGAATTAATTCAGCTCGGCAAAGAAAAAACGGAAACCTTTTTAAAAAAGTGGTCCTATTAGAAAAGAGCTCTATTTTTCTTTTTTCCTTTTTTACCTTCGATGACTGTCAAATGATTGTTTTCTCTCCGCCTTTTAGCAGAGATAGCCGTTTTGTTTTTTTTGTGGAGTACGTGCTTTTGAGCATAATGTATCTTTTTGTCTTTAAATCTTTTTTTCGATCTTTTCGCAGCTTTTAAAAACTGTGAATACTCATTATTTGTACGTTTTTTCATCACTAAGCGATAAATGAGGATGATGATCCCGATGACAACCGCCCAAATAAACAATTTGAAAAAAGTCTTTGGATTGAAAAAGAGCATATAAATAAGCCCTAAACCTCCTAAAGTAGCGATAACGGCGAATACGGGATGGACGGGAAAACGATTCATCTAAAGGCCACCTCCATCAGTCATTTTCAAGAAAAAGAAAAGCTCTCGTTTATCAAATCAACCAATACGCTCCATTTTTTCCGTCTCTTCTTCCAATAAAAGCAGCTTTTGAAAGCTTGCAATCGCTACTTCCACTTGATCGTCTGTAGGTTCTTTTGTCGTCAGCAGCTGAAGCCATAGTCCTGGATAACCAAGATATTTTAAAACAGGCTTATGCCGCAGCTTATTTGTAAACTGCAATACTTCAAATGAAATGCCGAGAACAACCGGTATAAGAGCGATTCGGTCAACAACGCGAAGCCAAAGCGGGTCTGTCGGAACGAGCAGATACACAAATACTCCAACAATAACCGTAAACAAAATGAAACTGGAACCGCATCGATAATGAAGTCTTGATTGTTTTTGTACATTTTCAACAGTTAAAGCGAGCCCGTTTTCATAGGCGTTAATCACTTTATGCTCAGCCCCATGGTATTGAAAAACACGCTTTACTAAAGGAGTCATCGAGATGAAATAAATATAAGCAAGCAACAGCAAAAGCTTAAAAAAGCCTTCGAGCAAAATTTGCCCCACATCCGATGAGATGATCGGCCTGAACCATTCTGCGATAAACACTGGAATTAAAGTAAAGATAAATTTGCCAAGCAAAAATGACAGCACTCCGACAGCAGCAGCTCCTAAAATGAGTGAAAGCTTAGACTCTTTTTTTTCTTCTGACAATAATTTTTCATCATCGGCTGGATCAACATCGTATCGATCTGAAGAATAGCTTAAATGCTTGGAGCCGTTTGCGCTTGCTTCAATAATGGCGGCAATTCCGCGAATAAAAGGAATTTTTTTAAAGCGGGATAATATAGGATGTTTTTTTCGCGGCAATTGAAAAAAATCAATTGAATTGTCTTTTCTCCTGATCGCTGTGACGAAATGATGCTTCCCTCCAAACATAACTCCTTCAATTACCGCTTGCCCGCCATACATAGTCTTTTCGTTTTTCATGACGCACCAACCTGCCTATCTATATAATAAAAAAGCTATTGAAAAGTTTTATTTATTACTATTCTACAAAAAATTAGATGAAACCTCTAGGTTGGATGTGTCTTTTTTCCAATAGAGCGGCGTGAAAAACTTTATCATTATTTAGTATGAATGAAATAAATTTTTTTATACAAAAAATAAACTTTTCATGAAAAATTCATCAAGAAAAGAAAAGTGGACATATTAAAAAAGGGAGGTGGACGGATGCTTAACAGCGAAAAAAAGAATTCTACTGGTAAGGAAAAGAAAAAAGAACCATTCCGATCCTTTTTTCTGAAAATTGTTGTCATTGGTTTTACTGGCGGAGTATTATGGAGTTTGATAGGATATTTAGCGTATGTGTTGAACTTTACGAAAATCGGGCCAAATCGAGCTCTCATGTTATTTGCCTTTGATAATTGGAAGAACGGAGTCGCTGGGCATTTTGCGGGAGCTGCATTCATAGGCATCATTTCTATACTTACTGCATTTTTATATTATGTTCTGTTCAAAAAAGTTCGGTCAATATGGGGAGGCATTGTTTTCGGAGTCGCGCTGTGGGCCGTTGTTTTTTGCTGGCTGGGACCGGCTTTTCTAAAAATCGATCCGCTCGGTCGGCTTGGTACAAATACCATTGTCACCTCCATCTGCTTGTATGTGCTGTTTGGTGTTTTTGTCGGGTATTCCATTTCCTACGAATATGGGGAGCGTCAATCATAAACTAAATGATGAGATTATAGAACTGTGTCAGGGTCACAAGATCCAATCATAAACTAAATGATGAGAGATCAAGAATCTTATGGTAGAATGTTCATAATACTGGACATTCTTTTTTAATACATGATAGAAAGGTGTAATCGATGGAGAGAATACTTGTGATCAATGGCCCGAATTTAAATTATTTAGGCGTGAGGGAGCCGCATATTTACGGAAAAAAAACATTGGCAGATTTGGAAAATGAATTGAAATCTCTCGGTGAAAAAAAACAAGTTCAATTTTCTTTTTTTCAATCGAATCATGAAGGAGAGATTATCGATAAGCTTTATGAAGCCGATCAACAATTTGATGGAGTGATTTTAAATCCAGGAGCTTTTACTCATTACAGCTATGCGATACGGGATGCAATTGCCAGCATTTCAAAACCGGTAATTGAAGTCCATATCTCCAATACAAATCAACGGGAACCGTTCCGGCATCATTCTGTCACAGCACCGGTGACACAAGGGCAAATAATTGGCTTAGGGTTTTACGGCTATCAATTGGCAGCTTTATATTTACTACATTTGATCAGGGAGGAAACACATGAAGCTTGAAAAAGTTCGTTCACAAATGGAACAGTTAAATATTGACGGCATGCTCATTACAAACGAATATAACCGCCGCTATTTGACGGGATTTACAGGTACGGCCGGGGTCGCACTAGTGGCAAAAGAGGATGCATGCTTTATTACCGATTTCCGGTATGTAGAACAGTCAAAAAAACAAGTAAAGCATTTTAGAATTGTGCAGCATTCAGGATCGATTTTTGAAGAAGTCGCTGCGCAGGCGAAGAAAATGGGGATCAAAACGCTCGGGTTTGAGCAGGATCATCTTTCTTATTCAACATACACATCGTACAAGGATGTTTTAAAAGGGATTGAATTCGTTCCTGTCTCAAATATTGTGGAAAAGTTGCGCTTGATAAAGACTGATGAAGAGATTAAGATATTAAAGGAAGCCGCTGAAATCGTTGATGCTGCCTTTACACACATTTTACATATGATCCGTCCAGGTGTGAGAGAGATTGAACTAGCGAATGAGCTCGAATTTTTTATGCGAAAAAAAGGAGCAGCTTCCTCATCTTTCGATACGATTATCGCGTCAGGCTATCGGTCAGCCCTTCCCCATGGTGTAGCAAGTGAAAAACCAATTGAAAAGGGAGAGCTTGTAACGTTTGACTTTGGCGCCTATTATAAAGGATACTGTTCAGATATGACGCGGACAATTGCTGTTGGAGATCCTGGAGATGAAATGAAAGAAATTTATAACATCGTGCTTGAAGCACAAAAGAAAGGCGTGCGCGAAATCAAGTCTGGAATGACTGGAAGGGAAGCGGATGCTGTTACACGTACCTACATTGAGGATAAAGGGTACGGGGAATATTTCGGTCATTCAACTGGACATGGAATCGGACTTGAAATCCATGAAGGACCGACACTATCAGCTCGCTCTGATACCGTTCTTCAGCCAGGCATGGTGGTCACGGTTGAACCTGGTATATACCTTCCAGGAAAAGGCGGGGTAAGAATTGAGGATGATATTTTGATCACTGAGCACGGAAATGAAGTGTTGACTCATTCGAAGAAAGAGCTCATCATTCTCTAGCGAGTGCTCCAAACAATGTTGTTAAAGAAAATGTAATAGGAGGACCAAATATGATTTCTGTAAATGATTTTCGTACAGGTTTAACGATTGAAGTCGATGGGGGGATTTGGCGCGTTCTTGAATTCCAGCATGTAAAGCCTGGTAAAGGGGCGGCGTTCGTTCGTTCAAAATTGCGCAACCTTCGGACAGGTGCCATCCAAGAAAAAACGTTTCGGGCTGGCGAAAAAGTAGCACGTGCTCAAATTGACACCCGGAAAATGCAATATTTGTATGCAAATGGCGATCAGCACGTTTTCATGGACACAGAATCGTATGAACAAATTGAGCTTACTTCAAAACAAATTGAATATGAGTTGAAGTTTTTGAAAGAAAATATGGAAGTATACATCATGATGTATCAAGGCGAAACAATCGGAATTGAGCTTCCGAACACGGTTGAATTAACTGTTACGGAAACAGAACCTGGCATTAAAGGGGACACTGCATCAGGCGGCTCTAAACCGGCTACGCTTGAAACAGGGCTTGTCGTGCAAGTGCCGTTTTTCGTTAATGAAGGGGACGTTATTATCGTCAATACTTCTGACGGTTCTTATGTTTCCCGTGCGTAATTATTCTTAAAAAAAATAATGAAAAAAGACAAAGAAAACGAAAAGACCCGCAGAATTCATAACTGATTTCTGTGGGTTATTTTTTTGAAAAGAAAGATTTTATAGCTATTTTCGTAATCGTTTATAAAAGATGAGAATACACAAGCTTTCCAACCTGGCCTTTTTTTGAACAGGATTCAATTACAGCTTGTCCACCTTTAATGATCCATCCACGCTTTTTTCTTTTTCCTCAATTCATTGAAAACGGCAAAAGGTATAACAATATAAATAAAAGCCGCAAGAAGCCATACAAGTCCATCATAAATTTGAACCAACATTCACTCACCACCCCCTAACTCCATTATAACTGTTAAAATCAGAAAATTCTATCAAATTCTATTGAAATGATAAATGCAAAAAAAAGGAAAATATAATAAATCCTGAATCCGTGACAAAACATCTTTACAATGGTCGCAAACCGTTGATACGATAAGGGAAAACGACGTTGACGATTCTTCATCAAGTAGGTGATGTGATGAAAGATTTCCCGATTCGGTTTGTATTGACAGATGAAGCGATTACCCCAAGTGCTGGGCTTGCTCTCGTTGGCTACTTACTCCATCGAACGAAACTGGATAAACGGGTAAACGCACTTCGGCTTCCAACGGTTCGTCGAGAAGTGCACATTTCCCATAGCGATGTCATTCGCTCGATGATTGGCTTGCTTGCCACAGGAAAAACGGATTTCGATCATATCGAAGCGTATCGTCAGGACGATATCTTTTCGGCATCGATGGGGATTCAGCACGTGCCTTCCTCTCCAACCTTGCGACAACGACTCGATCAGCTCGCTTGTCTTCCGATGACCGAAACGATTCTTTGGGAGGAGTCCATACGTCTGTTGATTCAACGACATGCCACTTTGTCCCCTTGTTGGACCAAAGGAAAGACGACATGGCTTCCCCTTGATATAGATGGTTCCCCATTTGACAACTCCGATACGAAAAAAGAAGGAGTCAGTCGAACGTATAAAGGATTTGACGGTTTTACACCGTTGTTTGCGTATGCAGGGAAGGAAGGGTATCTCGTTCATGCCGAGTTGCGTCCAGGGAAACAACATGTGCAAGACAACATGCCCTCGTTTTTAGTCACCGCTATCCGTCGAGCTCGTCAACTGACTTCATCTCGTCTGCTTGTTCGCATGGATGCAGGAAACGATGCAGAAGCGAATGTGCACGTATGCCTAAAGGAAGACGTGGACTTTGTCATCAAGCGAAACTTACGCCGAGAATCGAAAGCGCTTTGGTTCCAGATCGCTTCGCAAAAGGGCAAACGTGTCGATGATGGACAAAGCGAAGGAGTACAAACCTATGAGCTATGCCTTCCACAGAAGGCAGCGATCGATGGAAACACGTATACGTACGTTCAAGTCACCCAAGTGACGGAACGGACGATGGAACGCAATGGACAGCTGATGCTCGTTCCTGATTATGAAGTGGAAAGCTATTGGGTGCGGCTCAAAGGATACGAGCATGTTCGAATGAGCGATGTGCTCGCGTTGTATCATGACCATGCGACATGCGAACAGTTTCATAGCGAACTGAAGAGCGACTTAGATTTAGAGCGGCTTCCATCTGGGAAGATGAAAACGAATGCGCTCGTGTTGGTCATGGGAGCCTTCGTTTACAATCTTCTTCGTCTGATTGGACAAGATCTATTAAGCGATCCGAGACATCCGTTGCACCACAAAGTGAAACGCCGCCGCATCAAGACGATTATTCAGACGGTGATCACGATGGCAGGGCGACTCGTCCGTCGATCACGACAGATCTGGATGAAACTGACGCGAAGGAGTGGCTATAGCGAGCCCCTACTGAACGTCTATCAGAAATGGAGAGAGGCAAGATAACGAACGAATGTTCGGGCACTGATGTCCAACGTCACTCCCTGTGCTTTTTTGTCTATTTTTTTGGTTCGTATACCTAAAAAAGAGATTTGTTCCATTTTCGGAAATAGAGATGACATAGGTCATAAGCATAAAAAGGGTTTTATGGATTATCAATCCATCAAAATTACAACAAAATCAAAGTCGATTTCAATTCATCACGGATTCAGGTAAATCCAATGGTTCGATTTTCATCAAGTTCTGCTTCTTCCTTGGCTTTATGCAACAAATGAGTCATGTAATGTTCTTTATTATCAGGAATGACGGGTACAGCTAAAACAGAAGAGCAAGAATCATTCATCGCCTTCAGCAGCTCTAAGCGCTAATTCTTTTTCTTCTTCTTTTGTTAATAAATCGAATTGTCCTATAGTTTGAAGATACATTTTAATACTATCGGTTAGTAACTCGTCAGGAATATTGAAATCATCTACGATATCTACATCTTCGAAATCTTCCTCTGAAAATTCATTGTCTGTTTCAAATTCTGCTATATCCGCGTCCTCTTCATAATCATCTTCTAAATCAATTTTTATCAAAGAGGTACAGTCTGGTTCTGCCAAATTTCTTGCTTCCAGGTCTAAATCATAAAAAGATAATTGTTCGTAACTGATTGGTTCATGATACAGAGAATCTTCTACCACTCTTAATGACATCCGCTTTCCCTCCAAACCTTATAGAGCAGTGTCCTATGTAATCAAAAAACCCCAAACCAATACTCTTACTCCAAACAAGTAAGAATATGATTTGGGGTTTTCCCTTTGAAAACAAGATTTTCAGTTTTTCAGTTTAAAAGGTTTATTATTAACTACTCTATTATAACATAAATATGCCTCTTTTGTTAAGATTTTATTAAAAAAAAGACAAATTTTCAATTGAAACGACTTGATCTGTATCGGTTTCCATTAAAACAATGAATTCTTTCTCATTTACAGTGACTAAATAGAATGGTAGATTTACGTTTATTTCGCTATTTTCTCTTGTACATTTGAAAAAGACTGTGATGATATCTACTACATAGTCTCCAACTTGTTGCCCTTTAGGAACAAATAGATAGCGGATACTATCTTCTATAACATGGTCATATCCAAACTTGCTAGGATCGAATAAAGAATGAACCTGTAAGGATTCTAAAAGAATTCGATTCATTTTCCCTTCTACTTCAGTTGCGACAGAAAGAAGCGAATCATCCTCCATCGCCGCGTTTAACTTGCTGAATAAAGTATGAGTTTTCAATAAAGGTTCTTTAATTTTGACCGGTAACGATACTCTTTTGGCTTCATCTTTCATACCTTTCAATACTTGTTCATCGTAAATAATCAACTCATCCACCTGCTTTCAAAGTCTTATTTCTCATAAAATGCCTCTGCTTATATAATTAATATTACCCATTCGTTATGGATTGGCAAATGAGAGTTTATGATCTATTAAAATCTCCATCATTTGAATGTAAAATATCAGAAATGTTTTGTACAACAGGAGTGATATGTTTGAAAGGGATAGCAAAAACATTTATGTTGGAATTATTCGATTTCGGAAAAACAGTTCTCTTTTTTATGGTTATTGTTGTGTTGTTACGGGTGTTTGTTTTTGCTACATACGATGTGAGCGGGAAATCTATGGAACCTAATTTCCATGATGGAGAACGTTTAATTGTTTCTAAATTGTCCTATCAAATTGGAGAACCAGAACGATTTGATGTTGTCGTTTTTCATGCAACCAAAGGTAGTGACTTTATTAAACGGATCATTGGTTTACCGGGGGATGAAATTCGATATGAAAATGACGTTTTATATGTGAATAATCAACCAATAGAAGAGAATTTCATAGATGATATGAAAGAACAAACAGATGGAAATTATACAGAAGATTTTACCCTTGAAGAAATTTTACATCACAAAAAGGTTCCTGAAGGGTATGTCTTCGTGATGGGAGATAATAGACCGAACAGCGTGGATTCCCGGTATGCTCCATTAGGCTTCATACCTATTGATAGTATTGTGGGTGAAGTTGTCATTCGATTCTTACCACTAAACCAATTTGATATCCGTGTAAGTGGAAATAAAGCTCTATATTAAGAAAAGCTGTCCATAAGAGGATTTTTCTCTAAGGACAGCTTTTTTATGTGCATATTTTTTGTTTCTACTAAGTACCACCTCTTTGACAAAATAAAAAACTCCCTCGCATTTTCGAGGAAGCGTTTATTTTTGCAACCATTTTTTGATTTTATTGCAATACAAAGGAATACCGCCTCAACAACTTACCCTCTTAATAAAAAATATATTCAAATTTTTCCTTATATTGTTAAACTATTTATTTAAAAAAACCGATAATAATAATGAATACCATTTTAGGAGGGAAGTATGAAATGAATTCATTTTTTGGAAAATCAGGTAAGGTATTGTTGCTGGTTTTCACTCTAATTTTCACTTTGGTGATGATTGGAGTGCAGAAAAGCTATGCGAATGAATTACTTGGAACCAAGCCAAACATGAATTCTATCATTGAACTCCAAAAAAGTCTGGAGTTTACCGAAGAATCATTAGCGGTAGACATTGATAAAGCGAAAATAGAAACAGAAATAAAAATCAACAAAGATGAAGCTATAAAAATCCAAAGCGATAATAAATTCAAACCTCAATCCCAATATGGTGTAGACGGATTAATCTTAAATACGCAGGATTCCTTAACAGAAGAGGATCCGATGGATTTATTTTTCTTTAGTCCGACTTCCGATAAAATTTTAGTTTCTAGAATATTATCTGGGAACGAAGATTATATATTGCAACTTTATGTTGTAGATTATGAAAATGGACTAGCGTATCCAACGGAATTTACCACTTCACCGGGAAAACTAATGCTAATCAATATACCGGCAGGTGATTATGCATTAGGTGTGTTATCAAAAGGAACTTTGGGAGATTCATACACCATTCAAATGAATGCTTCCAATCCTGCTAATTTTAATGAAGCATTATATATTTCACAAGATCTCACAAAATTCGTTGCAAAATATAGTGATGGTTCTTTGTATTCAAACGGCCAATTTGTGTTGAATGTAAACGGAATTAACAACGAACATCTTAATTGGGAAAGAAAATATTATTTTTCATACAATGGGGGATATTCACAAAGAACACATTCCCTATCGGATATAAAAATATCTTCCATTTCAAGTCCGATTTCCTACTCTTCCAATTATGCAAGTTCTGATTTTGCAATTATGGTATATCTAGATGTGGGGACGCTTTTCACATACCATGAGTCGCAATATCAATCTGGTCCAAACCCTTACTACTACAGTTCATTTGTCGATACTTTAGGTAAAGAGACACCACGTAGACTGGAAGCTGACGATTTTAACTATGGTGATCACATCTTAATCGTCGATTTAACAACGGGGAAATCAATCGACTTCTTCAGTGTGTTGAATTTTTACTATGCAAGTGGTGTAGAACCATTACCTTCTATTGATTATTTAGAATAGGAGGGTATGACCCCATGAAAATTGATCTTGGATATATCGGAGCGATGATCGCCCGAAATGATGCCAGAATGCCATCCATACATGAAATCAAAAATCCATTAGCTGGAAAGCAAGTAGAAGTCATCAGAAATGGAGAGGCTTATAAAATCACCCTTTCGGATGAAATCAAACAGGTTCAAGGCCTGATGAGCATGACGGTAGAAGAGTTTTTTTCAAAAGATATTAACGTACAAAACGCAGACCCTACCGATATTTTTTCTTATCGGCCACAGGATCAATGGCTCGTTTTCAGTCAATATTTACATGAGTCCAAATACTTTGATTCGCTAAGCGATGAAGAATTGAAGAAAGTGGAATCCATCTTACAACACATTACGGATGGCATGGATAGTTTAGCGAAATATGCGGGGATTAACCTTTTTGGAATAAAGAAGCAACAGCTTAACTCTTATGAAGCACATCTTGAACTTGCTTCTTCGACAGCTGCGCTTCAACACTTCAGTGATACGTTTTTAAGTGGCGACGTAAAAGCTGGATTTGATCAACTGATTCAAGATTATGTTCGTCACAATACGAAAAAAGTGATGGATTATCAATCCGTAGAGGAAAGATTCTATGCAGCACGAGCCAAAATCAAACCGCTGAATGTTCCTCTGACATACGAACAATCACGTCATTTATCTATGACAAACAAACTAGGAAAAACCATTTATACACACAAAGAAATTGAATTGGTAATCAAAAATTATCAAGAAATGTTTAAGGAAATTAAAAATGAAGAGGATTTATCCTCTGTTCTATTAAAAGTTAAAGAACAGCTGCTCGAATTTGTAACGAAAGGTATCTCACCAAAGGATGCGGATTACCAATTGGCAAGAGATTTTGTTACACAGCGTTCCGATGACACATTTAAACGAATCGAGAATTACTGGAAAATGATATGGCAAGGAAAACAAGAGTTACATAGTGCTTTTCAGAGATAGCCAATCGGCTATCTCTTTTTTTATGTGCGCCCGGCATGTACATGAACTATAGGGTGTAAGTCCCGAACCCCGAAGACAGAAGTAGAGGTTAGCCAAGAGCAAGGGTGTCCGTGGTGACGCGGAATCTGAAGGAAGCTGGAGGCAAAACACCGGTCCGAGGAACACGAACCTCATATAAGGCTAGGTATGATTGAGTGAGTTTGCATAACAAAACAAAGCTCTTTCTGTCGAAGGTCATATCGAGTAAATGAGGCGGATAGATGGTGTGAAAGTGCATGTACTTACCCGGGGAGGTCTGGCGGATATGTGAAGTACTCTTCATAACCTACTTAGTGATAAGTAGCTGAACCGTCAGAAGTCAGCAGAGGTCATAGTATTAGTTGGTCTAGAACAACTAAGAAGGACCGAACAATTAAGAGAGAATAGCCCTTGGCATTCAGTGTGTCATGATGAACACAGAAAACGTAGTACCTCACTTGAGGGAGGAAGCGGTGAATCCCGTGGGAGATCTCTTGGAGGGTGGAGTGACCACTGGCATAAAGAGAACAGCTATTCACGGAAGTTATGAAAACTTGCGTCAATTATCTTAATTGAACCGCCGTATACGGAACCGTACGTACGGTGGTGTGAGAGGACGGGAGTTAATCGCTCCCTCCTACTCGATAAGAACCTCTTAGAATATTAAGATTTTCAAAGTACCATATTTAAGACTGAATCAAACCATACGAAAATTTATAAGTAAATGATGAAATAGGAGTGAAATTTATGGGATTATCTATGGGATTATCTGCATATTTTGATAGACGATATCGAAAAAAACTAGAAAAAATTGCACAAAAGGTAATGGCGTTGGAAGAAAAGTTCAAACAATTATCGGATGAGGAACTGAAAGAGAAAACAGAGTATTTTAAAAATGAATTAAGAAACGGTAAAACGATTGATGATATAAAAATTGAAGCATCTGCTACCGTACGCGAAGCCGCATACCGTGTTCTCGGAATGCGGCATTATTTTGTCCAAATTGTGGGCGGTTTAGCTTTATTAGAAGGCGATATTGCCGAAATGGCAACGGGAGAAGGAAAAACATTAGTCGCCTCTATCCCAAGCTATATTCGTGCTTTAGAGGGAAAAGGGGTTCATGTTATCACATCAAATGAATATTTAGCAAAACGAGATAAAGAACCCGGTTTCATCTTTTTTTAGTTTTTTCTTAAAGGATTCTAATATCACCAGAAATAAAGATGTTATTACCTGACAAAACGTATTTTGTATAATACATGTTTAAGAGAAACGGTAGTCATAAAGTGGCCAAGCTTGCATACATTGAAAATAAATAAGGTATTAAAGGGGGAAGGAAGATTGAAAGAAATCATCTCAATTTTTCCCGAAACAATTGCAAATGAATTAAAGCAGCTTCCTTCTTCTTTTTTTGAACAGATGGAAGAAATTCGCATACGTTTGTACAAGCCGATTGAAATCATCGCATTCGGCAAACCGCACTTTCTTCACTACGAGGCGACAAAAGAAGACGGGATGATGATTTTAAACAAGATCAGCCAATATTCGATTTACACACTGGAGGAAGAATTAAAGAGAGGTTTTATTACGATTGGAGGAGGGCACCGGATCGGCCTTGCTGGAAAAGTGATTACAGAAAACGGCAATGTCAAAGCCATACGGCACGTTACATCTTTTAATATTCGGATAGCAAGGGAGAAAATAGGCCTGGCTGAGCAATATATTCCTTATGTATATGAAAAAAAATGGTTAAATACGCTTATTTTTGGACCTCCCCAATCAGGAAAAACGACGCTGCTGCGCGATTTTGCCCGGATCATAAGTACTGGGGTTAAAACGATCCCGCCTCAAAAGGTCGGCATTGTGGATGAAAGATCAGAAATAGCCGGCAGTGTAAAAGGAATTCCGCAATTTACTTTTGGTCTTCGCATTGATGTATTGGACGGATGCCCGAAAGCAGAAGGGATGATGATGTTGATCCGTTCGATGAGCCCTGACATCATTATTGCTGATGAAATAGGGCGTAAGGAAGATACCGATGCATTAATGGAAGCTGTGAACAGCGGTGTTCAGCTGTTTGTGAGCGCTCATGGCGAATGCTTTGAAGATTTGCTGCACCGTCCGACCTTAAGAGAACTTATTCAATTAGGCATTTTTGACCGATACATGGAATTGGAGAAAAAAGGTACTCCAGGGACGGTTTCCCGTATATTTGGAAAAAAAGAAAAAGAGATTGTGTATAAAGCAGGTGTGAAATAGCGATGAAATTGCTAGGGTCTTTATTCATCTTATTAGCAACAACATGGATTGGGTTTGATTCGGCTAAAAGATTGACAGAGCGGACAAGACAATTGCGGCAATTAAAGGTTTCTTTGCAAAGCTTGGAAGCTGAGATCATGTACGGCCACACACCATTGCAGGATGCATCGCTTCATATTGCCAAACAGGCAGCCCCTCCGCTTTCTAATCTATTTACATTATTTTCTGAGAAATTATCGCAAGGCGACATGGATGTGAAAAGCGCATGGGAAAGCAGTCTGCTTGAAATATGGCCTTATACATCGCTGAAGGAAGGGGAATTGGAAGTTTTAAAGCAATTTGGAGAAACATTGGGGCAGCATGATTTAATCAGCCAGCAAAAGCATATTAAATTGACAATGGCTCATTTGGAAAAAGAAGAAAAAGAAGCGCTGTTTAATCAAGAGCATTACGGAAAAATGACGAAAAGCTTAGGATTTTTAGCGGGATTGCTCATTATCATTCTTTTGATGTAGCGATATAAGCTGGGAGGAGAAAGGGACATGGGTGTTGACGTCAACACAATTTTCCAAATCGCTGGAATCGGAATTATCGTTGCGTTTCTTCATACCATTTTAGATCAAATGGGGAAGAAAGAGTACGCCCAATGGGTTACATTGTTGGGATTTATTTACATACTTTTTATGGTTGCTTCCATTGTCAACGATTTGTTCCAAAAAATTAAAGCGGTTTTTCTTTTTCAAGGATAGGAGGTTTTGGAGATTGAAATTTTTCAAATTGTCGGGCTAGGATTGATTGCAACTTTGCTCGCTCTTGTCATAAAAGAACAAAAGCCGACCTTTGCCTTTCTATTAATGGTCTTTACCGGTGTCTCCATTTTTCTTTTTTTAGTGGATCAAATTTATGAATTGATTCGAATGGTCGAAAGAATTGCGAATGAAGCAAGCATTGATTTGATTTATGTCGAAACCATTTTAAAAATCATCGGAATTGCCTATATTGCTGAATTTGGTGCGCAAATTACGAAAGATGCCGGACAAGGCTCTATTGCATCCAAAATTGAATTGGCAGGGAAAATTTTAATCTTATCTATGGCAATTCCGATCATGACGGTGATTATACAAACGATGATTAAGCTTCTCCCAAATATATAAGTTTAAGGGGGTGATGGGGATTCAGTCATCATTTTTTCGCGGCATCCTTTTTTTGGCGTTTTTTGCTTTCGCTGTGCCAAACATGGTACAAGCCTCTCAAGAGCAAAATTCCTCGGCAGATCCTCCAAAAGAAGAAGCGATTCAACAAGAATATATGGCAGAACAAATGGACGAGCTTGGGATTGAGGAAATTAAAAATTTTTGGAATGACATTATGACGACATACGGAGGACTTCTTCCGGAAAGCCAGAAGGGAAGTTTGATGGATTTTATTAAAGGTGAAAAACAATTTTCTATAAAAGAGTGGGCCGTTGGCATTTTGAAATTTCTTTTACATGAAATCTTGGCAAACGGAAAGCTTCTTGGAACCATTATCATTTTAACGATATTTAGCGTTCTTCTCCAGCATTTACAAAACGCTTTTGAAGAAAAAAATGTAAGCAAAGTTGCTTACTCCATTGTTTATATGGTGCTTGTCATTTTAGCTTTAAACAGTTTTCACGTAGCCATTTCCTATGCAACGAATGCGATTAACGGGATGACAAGCTTTCTTCTAGCCTTAATTCCGATGTTAATAGCTTTAATGGCGTCATCTGGAGGAGTTGCTTCGGCTGCATTTTTTCACCCCATTACCATTTTCTTGATGAACGGAAGCGGTTTGTTGATTGAAAAAATTGTTCTCCCTCTGCTGTTTTTGTCTTCTTTGTTATTTTTAATCAGCACGATGACGGATCAATATAAAGTTACTCAGCTTGCTCAGCTGTTCAGAAGCATTAGCATCTGGCTTTTAGGCATTTTCTTAACCATTTTTTTAGGAGTGATCTCTGTCCAGGGGGCGACGGCAGCTGTGACAGACGGGATCGCCTTGCGGACGACAAAGTTTATAACGGGAAACTTTATACCTGTGCTTGGAAAAATGTTTACGGAAGCGGCTGATACGCTCTTCAGCGCATCGATGCTGTTAAAAAACACAATTGGCGTCATTGGTGTTGCCATTCTCTTTTTGATCACCATTTTTCCGGCAATGAAAGTACTGGCGATTGCCTTCATCTATAAATTTGCCGCTGCCGTTTTGCAGCCTTTAGGGCCGGGAGAGATTATCTCCTGTTTAGACATCATCTCCAAGAGCATCATCTATATACTAGCGGCACTGATCCTTGTATCGTTCATGTTTTTTTTAAGCATTACAGTTATTATCGCAGCGAGCAATGTCACCATGATGGTTCGATAGGAGTGGTGGTATATGTCATTCATCACCGAATGGGTCACTAATATCATATTATTTATTTTTATTGCCATTATTTTAGATATGCTGCTGCCGAGATCCGCAATGCAAAAATATGTAAAAGTCGTTGTTAGTTTATTATTAGTGTCTGTCATTCTTACGCCAATTTTAAAAATATTTTCCTATGATTTCCCGAACTTGTTATCCGAGGAGCTGCTGAACTCGGAAGCAAAAGAAGATTCAATAAAAAAATCAATAGAATTTAAGAAAAATGAAATACAAGCTAACAACCGTGCATATATTTTAGAACAAATGGCTGTCCAAATGAAAAATTTAGCGGAAGAGGAGCTGGTAGAAAACTATGGTTTAAAGGTTCAAAAAATTCATCTTTCGGTTGATGAAACAAAAGAGAAGATTGAATCAGAAAACGATTTAAAGCAAGTTACAGTTTTCGTGGAAGAAAAAGATCTTCCCCACACGGTTGAAACGGTTAAACCGGTTGAAATCAACATGAACGAAGAAGACAAAAAAATGCTCGCAAATGAAAACGAAATAATTGCCCAGCTTGCAGAAACATGGGGAGTATCGAAAGAAAAAATTTCGATTGAAATGGAAGGAGGCGGCCTAAGTGAATGATAGGAAAAATTTTTTGCAGCGACTAGCCTCTCTTCTTCCCGGACGAGATATGCTCAAAAAATCAGCCACCTATCCATTCATGCTTATACTTTTGACGCTTGGAATCGCTTTTATGCTGATCGGCAGTTTTTTATCCGGCGAAAGCAAAACAGTAGAAACGATAAACACCGCAGAAGAAGAGGATGTTGAGCCCGCATTTAAACAAACAACAAGTGAAAAAGGAACAATTGAACGTTATGAACAGCAGTATGCAAATGAGCTAAAAGGAGCGCTTCAGTCCATTTCAGGCGTAGGTGAGGTAGAAGTTATTGTCAATGTTGACTCTTCATCTGAAAGTGTGTTGGAAAAAAATCGCTCGATTCAAAACCAAACGACAGATGAGACGGACCGTGAAGGCGGAAAGCGGCAGGTGGAAGATAAATCTGTTGACGAACAAGTGGTAATCATTCGAAAAGGGGATCAAGAATCGCCCATCGTTGTAAAAACCGAAAAGCCGAAAATACGCGGAGTGTTAGTAGTAGCAAAAGGTGCTGAAAACGTTCAAATTAAAAAAATGATCACCGATGCAGTTACAAGGGTGCTTGATGTTGATAGTCATAGAGTAGCCGTATTGCCAAAAAAGTAAAGGAGGATGCTTGACATGTTAAAAAAACAAACTGTTTGGTTATTAACCATGTTAAGTTTAGTTGTTGTGCTGTCCGTTTATTACATTACATCTCCTGAAGGAGGATCTTCCCCTGATGTGGTGTTGACGGATACAGAGACGAATTCGAATGAAAAAGAAAGCGGAAATGACAATAATAAAGAACAAACAGAGCAACAAAAAACTGATGCGAAGCAGCAAGAAAAAGAACAATCGAGCAAGCAGTCCAGCGCAGAAGATGGATCGGTAGTCTCCACAATAACGGACGATGATTTATTTACTGCGCTGAGAATGGAAGTGGAAGATGAAAGAAGTGAACGCAAGCAGGAGCTGGAGACAATTATTGGGTCCAATGATGTCTCATCTGAGGAAAAAAACAATGCATATGAGGAGATGCGCGAATTATCCAAGCTGTCAGAGAAAGAGAAGGTATTAGAAACACTTATCAAAACAAAAGGCTACGAGGATGCATTAGTTCGCGCTGATGGAGACAAGGTGAGAATTACCGTAAAAGCGAAAGAACACTCCCCGCAGCAAGCAAACGAACTGATTCAATTGGTGAAGGATGAAATCCAGTCCATGGAAGATGTTGCCGTAACATTTGAAATAGCAAAGTAACATGACTCCCCGAGAAAAATCGGGGATTTTTTTCATGTAAAGAAAAAGCTGCTTTGAATTGTTTGCTCATATTTTTAATAGTTATTGAATTTTAGCAAAAAGTTATCGTATCATAAATGATAGTTACTTTTAATACTTGATGATAATATCTAGCAAATTGGAATTCATTTTAAGGAGTGTTTTTTCATGTTAAATTTTAAGGAAATAAAGGAAATCATCAAATTGATCGATGATTCATCCATTGATGAATTTACATATGAAAGCGAAGGGGCAAAGGTCCAATTAAAAAAAACTGCGGCTCGCGCTAATCAGCATGTTGTCTATAACAATGCTTCTGAAATTCAAGCTTTGCCAAAGCAGCCAGCTGCTGAATCTTTAGAACAGCCGAAAAAAGAGGTGCATTTGCCGAAAGAAGAAAGCGAGCAGAAAACAGAAAATTTACATAAAATTACTTCGCCGATGGTCGGCACATTTTATGCTGCTCCAAACCCAGATGCAGATCCTTATGTTACAATAGGATCAAAAGTAAAAGAGAATACCGTTGTTTGCATTGTAGAGGCAATGAAATTATTTAATGAGATTGAAGCGGAAGTAAAAGGCGAAATTGTCGACATTTTAGTTGAGAACGGTCAGCTTGTTGAATACGGACAACCATTATTCCTTGTAAAACCAGAGTGAGGGAAAGAAAATGTTTAAAAAATTGCTGATAGCAAACAGAGGAGAAATTGCAGTAAGAATCATACGCGCCTGCAAGGAATTAGGGATCGAAACAGTCGCCGTATATTCTGAGGCGGATAAAGACTCCTTGCATGTTCAGCTTGCAGATGAAGCGTATTGCATAGGACCGACTGCATCTAAAGACAGCTATTTAAACTTTACGAACATCGTGAGTGTAGCGACGCTGACTGGATCAGAAGCCATTCATCCAGGCTACGGATTTTTGGCAGAAAACGCTGATTTCGCCGAGCTTTGCAATGATTGCAACATTGTTTTTATAGGCCCTAGTCCAGAAGCAATCACAAAAATGGGAAAAAAAGATGTTGCTAGGGAAACAATGCGGCAGGCGGGTGTTCCGATTGTGCCTGGGTCAAAAGGGATCATTAAAAGCGAAGAGGAAGCAGTTGAGATCGCAAATCAAATCGGTTATCCAGTCATTATTAAAGCAGCCGCCGGAGGCGGAGGAAAAGGAATACGCGTTGCGAATGACGAAGAAAGCTTGCGGAAAGGGATCCAAATTACTCAGAAGGAAGCGCAAACAGCATTTGGAAACCCAGGCGTTTACATTGAAAAATGTATTGAAGATTTCCGCCATGTTGAAATCCAAATTCTTGCCGATCACCATGGAAACGTCGTTCATTTAGGTGAAAGGGACTGCAGCATTCAAAGGCGCTTACAAAAGCTGGTGGAAGAAACTCCTTCTCCTGCACTATCTGATAAAATGCGACATAAAATGGGGGAAGCGGCTGTAAAAGCAGCCAAAGCGGTGCGTTATTCCGGTGCAGGTACAGTGGAATTCATTTTTGATTATAAAAATGAACAATTTTATTTCATGGAAATGAATACCCGCATTCAAGTTGAGCATCCTGTTACTGAAATGGTCACAGGCATTGATCTGATCAAAGAGCAGATCAAGATTGCAGCAAACGAACCACTAAGCTTTGAACAGAAAGACATTACATTTAACGGCTGGGCGATCGAATGTAGAATTAACGCAGAAAACCCAGAAAAGAATTTTATGCCTTCAGCTGGTAAAATCGAAATGTACCTGCCTCCGGGCGGACCGGGTGTCCGCATTGATTCTGCCTGCTACCCTGGCTATTCCATTCCGCCATATTATGATTCAATGGTCGCAAAGCTGATTACACACGGAGCGACAAGGGAAGAAGCGATAGCCAAAATGAAAAGAGCTTTAAGTGAATTTGTTATAGAAGGAGTGCATACAACCATACCTTTCCACCTGAAATTAATGGATCATGAAAAATTTATCAGCGGGGAGTTCAACACTAGATTTCTTGAAAATTATAAAATCATGTCATAATTTTGGAGGTGTACTATTTGAAAGATACAGGATTGGAAATGAATCATGAAGCAAGTTTTGGAAAAGTGGAAATCGCTCCGGAAGTCATTGAAGTCATCGCCGGAATTGCCGCATCTGAAATAGAAGGGGTAGCCCAAATGCGCGGCAATTTCGCTTCAGGAGTCGCAGAACGCTTTGGCAAAAAAAATCATGGTAAAGGCGTAAAAGTAGACTTAGGTGAAGAAGGCATTGTCATTGATGTATATTGTGTCATGAATTTCGGGGTTTCCATTCCGGCTGTTGCACAGAAAGTACAAGAAAACATTCGTCAAACGCTTTTAACGATGACGGCGCTTGAAATCAACGAAATCAACATTCATGTAGTGGGCATTCAGTTTGAAACGAAGACGGAAGAGCCTGAAATTCAAGAGGAAATGTAAAGGCGGAGGATATCCTCCCCTTTTTTGTTTAAAATAAAGAATAATAAGAAAGATTCTGAAATTTCTTTTCGGATGAACTTTCATATGTGATACAAGAGACAGTTATGATATGATTCATATATGACATTTCGACATAGTTTGAAAAAAGGAGCAAAAAGATGAAACGGAGAACAGCTAGGAAAAAGGCATTGCAGGCACTGTTTCAAATTGACTTGGCTGAAGCGCTTCCTGAGGAAGCCATCAATCATGTTTTGGACGGTAATGAACATGATCCATTTTTAAATAAGCTTGTACTCGGAACGGTTGAACATCAAAACGAAATTGACGAATTGATAAAAAGGAATTTAACCAATTGGAAATTGGAAAGATTGGCTAACATTGACCGTGCCATTTTGCGTTTAGCTGTATATGAGATGAAATATGAACCGGATATTCCGTTCAATGTAACAATTGATGAAGCGATTGAACTTGCTAAAATGTTCGGAGATGTTCAGTCGAGCAAATTTGTAAATGGTGTCCTCTCAAGTATAAAAGAAGAGTTAGAAAAAAAAGCTTAGGAGGAAAAAGATGGTGGCGACGATTATTGACGGAAAAGAATTGGCAAAAGAAATGCGAAGCGAGTTAAAGAAAGAAGTGGAACAATTAAAGGAAAAAGGGGTAACACCTGGCCTTGCCATTATTTTAGTTGGGAACAATCCTGCTTCCCTTTCTTACATTAAGGGGAAGCAAAAAGCTTCGGAGGAAATCGGCGTTTCTTTTAAGCTGGAACATTTGCAGGAGTCGATTTCACAAGAAGAACTGCTTGAAGTGATAGAAAAATATAATCAGGACGATCGTTATGACGGAATTCTTGTTCAGCTTCCGTTACCTGACCATATTGATGAAACAGCAGTCATTGAAAAAATTTCTCCAGAAAAAGATGTGGATGGCTTTCATCCGATTAATGTTGGACGCATGATGACGGGACAGGATGCGTTTTTGCCGTGCACACCGGCCGGAATTGTTGAAATGATCAAATCTGCAAATATCGAAATTGCCGGAAAGCATGTTGTCGTTGTTGGCAGAAGCAATATTGTCGGAAAACCGGTCGGACAATTGCTTCTAAACGAAAATGCGACGGTTACATATTGCCATTCGAAAACGAAAAATTTACGGGAGCATACGATCCAAGGAGATATTTTAATCGTTGCTGTCGGGCGTCCTCATTTCATAGGTGCTGATCATATTAAAGAAGGTGCAGTTGTAATAGATGTTGGCGTCAATAGACTTGAGAACGGAAAACTTGTAGGCGATGTAAAATTTGATGAGGCAAAAGAAAAAGCAAGCGCCATTACTCCTGTTCCCGGCGGAGTAGGTCCAATGACGATTACGATGCTGGTTTATAATACGGTTAAATCCGCAAAGAAGCGGGTACGTCCATAAACTTGCTTTAAAGGAGTTGTTCATGAGTAACAAAAAATTTGTAACCGTTTCGGCGTTAACAAAATACCTTAAGCGAAAATTTGATGTTGATCCACATTTGCGCGATATTTGGGTAAAAGGCGAATTATCAAACGTAAAAATTCATGACAGCGGACATATTTATTTTACGTTAAAGGACGAGCATGCCAGAATACAGGCGGTTATGTTTTCAAGTTTTAACCGTTCTCTTCCATTTCGCCCAGAGGACGGGATGAACGTATTGGTACGCGGTGAAATTACCATTTACCAGCCCGGAGGAATATACCAAATTTATGCAAAGGAAATGGAGCCTGATGGAGTAGGAGGGCTTTATCTTGCATTCGAGCAGCTGAAAAAAAAATTGGAGCAAGAAGGGCTGTTCGATGTCAAGCATAAAAAAACGATTCCTGCCTTTCCAAAGACGATCGGTGTGATCACATCGCCGACAGGTGCAGCCGTCAGGGATATCATCACAACGATCAAACGAAGATACCCTGTGGCAAAAGTGGTGGTTATTCCCGCAATTGTTCAAGGTGTACAAGCGGGAAAATCGATTGTGAATAAAATACAGCTTGCCAACTCCCTCGGTTATTTCGATGT
This sequence comes from Aeribacillus sp. FSL K6-8394, assembly GCF_038008865.1. Classification (NCBI taxonomy): domain Bacteria; kingdom Bacillati; phylum Bacillota; class Bacilli; order Caryophanales; family Bacillaceae; genus Aeribacillus; species Aeribacillus sp. FSL K6-8394. The sequence continues at coordinate 1,506,670 of NZ_JBBPAA010000001.1, read as the reverse complement.
CCTCATTGTTGGAAGAGGAGGCGGATCGATTGAAGAGTTGTGGGCTTTCAATGAAGAGATGGTGGCAAGGGAAATTTTTAAATCAAAAATACCCGTTATATCTGCTGTAGGCCATGAAACAGATTATACAATCGCAGATTTTGTCGCCGATCTTCGGGCGCCGACTCCAACCGGAGCAGCAGAGCTGGCTGTTCCTAATATAACGGATTTAATCGAAAAGATTCGGGAACGGAACATTAGAATGACGAACGCTTTAAAGGAACGGATCAAAAAGGAAAAGCTCAAGCTTTTCCGCTTAACCAACTCATATGCATTCAAATATCCGAAAAAGCTTTATATGCAAAAGGAACAGGAGCTGGACATTTTATTCGAAAGGTTTAAAAAAGCAGGAAAACGTTACTTAAGCGATCAAACGAACCGATACTTGTTATTGACGAATCGTCTTAAAAACGAACTTCCATATGACCAAATTGAGCGGGCGAAGACAAGAATGAAGGATCTGGACAAAAAAATGCTGCGCGAGATGACAGCTTTATATCAACAGAAGCTGAATCGCTTTCAAGCATTGGCTTCTAAACTTGATGCGCTCAGCCCATTAAAGATTATGGAACGTGGATACAGCCTTGTGTATAAACAAGATAAGCTGGTAAAGAGCGTAAAACAAACGGCTGAAGGGGATTTTATTCAAATTAAATTGCAGGACGGGACCATCCATTGTGAAGTATCTGAAATTGAGGAGAGAAGATCATGAATGATCAAAAAGAATTAACGTTTGAAGAAGCGATGAAAGAGCTGGAAGCAATTGTTTTAAAATTAGAAGACGGGGATGTTCCATTAGAACAGGCTATCCAATATTTTCAAGAAGGAATGAAGCTTTCAAAGCTTTGCCATGAAAAATTAACGCAAGCTGAAAAGCAATTGGATTTTATTCTTGATGAAGATGGAACGATCAAACCTTTCCAAGCACAGGAGGAAGAACAAAAGTGATGTCTTTTCCGGAATACTTAAAAACGCGCAAAGCTGCCATTGATTCCGTTCTTCCCACATATATTGAAAGATTAAATGCCCCGAAAATTATTAAAGAATCGATGCTTTATTCCTTAAATGCCGGCGGGAAACGTCTGCGCCCTATGCTCTTGCTTGCCGTTCTCCATTCGTATGGAAAAGAAGAGAAAATTGGTTACCCGGTCGCATGTGCGGTGGAATTGATTCATACGTATTCGCTCATTCATGATGACCTTCCATGCATGGACAATGATGATTTTAGAAGAGGAAAGCCGACCAATCATAAAGTATATGGAGAAGCCATAGCCGTGCTGGCAGGTGACGGATTACTGACTGAAAGCTTTCGGCTGATTGCTGATGCTGAAGAGCTTTCAGATCGCGTAAAATTGACGCTCATTTCAGAGCTTTCAAAGGCGGCTGGTGCAGAAGGAATGGTTGGCGGACAAGTTGCCGACATGGAAGGAGAAAACAAACAATTAACTTTAAAACAGCTTGAATATATTCATGAGCATAAAACAGCAAAGCTTCTGGCTTTCAGTATTATTGCAGGTGCCATCATTGCTGAGGCGTCGATTGAAGAAATAAATAAATTAAAGGAATTCGCATACCATATAGGCATTGCCTTCCAAATTAAAGATGACATATTAGATGTTGAAGGAGACGAAGAAAAGATCGGAAAGCCTGTTGGTTCCGATGAAGAGAATAAAAAAACAACGTATTTGTCCGTACTGTCTTTGGAAGGCGCAAAGAAAAAATTGTCGGAGCATATTGAAACATCAAAGGCTATTTTGCAAACATGCTCCATAAACAATGAGCTTCTATTATCGTTTTGTGATTTAATTGGGGAGCGCGAACATTAAACGATGAAAATTCGGTGCACCTCCAACGGGTCGACAAAATGAGGAACGGGATTCGCATTTGAATGTGTGCATTCTCCAACAAGTTGAGGAAAACACTCTTATATGATATAATTCTGTCAGAAAACATGATGGAGTGGTGCAGTATTCTAGTCAGCCCTCCGGTTCTGAAGGCGGGCCTAAAAATCCGCTAAAGGGCACATCGATGAAGTTCCTGGTGTTGGCTTGAGGCGCCCAGCCTTGGGTTGATGCTGGGGGTTAAGGTTAGAGGGCGATCCACAATGGCATGTGGGCGTTGACCCTCTTTCCGCGGAGGCCCATTTTATGTGCAAAATGGGTATGAACCTGTCTACGCGCTTTATAGTGCAATGAGGCGCGGACAGCGTAGCCTGCCTTGAGTGGAGGCCGAGGGGATTATGGAAACAAGGAACTTTTTCATATGGCCAATGAAAGAGTTTCTTATGTGACATATGAAATCGGCTCTGCAAAAGAGGCTAGGAACCGGCTAAAGGCTGTTTGAGGAAAACTCCTAGACTGTTCACATGACATATATAGAGGATTGTAGTACGGACTAAGTGGCAATCCAGTCTAGCGTTTGGCGACAGCGCTAAGTCAGGTTTAAAGGGAAACCGCCGGGGCGGCAACGCCTGGTACTTGACTGGGAAAACCTACTGGACCTAAGCCGTAATGTTTACTCTATATATGACCACTCCATTTCGTTATATATAGTTTTTACATAGAAATCAGGTGTTATGCATTTCATGATGAAAGAGCTAATTCGATATTCAATACGATGGAGTTTAGGAATTGCCGTTATCACATTCGTGTTAGCGGCTCTTTTTTCAATTGTATCAACTGTTCTCCTGGAAGGCGTCGGATGGGCTGCCGGTATGATGATCGTTTTTGTGATCGTTTTAATCGGCATTTTTTTTGATATGCTCGGCATTGCTGCGACATCAGCAGATGAGGTACCGTTTCATGCGATGGCGTCAAAGCGTGTGAGCGGTGCCAAGCAGGCCATTCAAATTATCCGAAATGCCGATCGCTTTTCGAACTTTTGCAACGATGTTATTGGCGATATTTCCGGCATAATCAGCGGAACAGCTTCAGCTGTTGTCGTAGTGCAGCTGGCGGTGACGTTTGCCGACCGTCAAACTTCGGTGCTTGAGTTTACGATTTCAATCGTATTCACAAGCATTGTAGCCGCTCTTACTGTCGGAGGAAAAGCGTTTGGAAAGGCGTTTGCAATCCGTTTTTCAACTCCGATTATTTTTTATGTCGGAAAGATATTTTATTTTTTTGAAAAAAGATTTAATATTGTTTTGATGAAAGAGAAAAAAGGAAAGAATCATAAAAAAGCAAGCATATCTAAAAAGCGAAAGTGAGTGATCCGTTTTGGATCTATTGTCCATCGAAAATCCAAAATTTCTGAAAAAGTTTTCAATAAAAGAACTGGAGCAATTGAGCGCGGAAATTCGCCAATTTTTAATTGAAAAGCTGTCAGTGACCGGCGGACATATTGGACCAAATTTAGGAGTAGTTGAGCTGACAATATCTTTACATAAAATGTTTGACAGCCCGAAAGATAAATTTATTTGGGATGTAGGTCACCAGGCGTACGTTCATAAAATTTTGACAGGCAGGGCGAAAGAGTTTGATACGTTGAGGCAGTATAAAGGATTGTCCGGTTTTCCGAAGCGTTCAGAAAGCGAGCACGATGTTTGGGAAACGGGGCACAGTTCAACTTCACTTTCTGCGGCAATGGGAATGGTTATTGCCCGCGATTTAAAAGGAACGGATGAATATATTGTGCCGATTATCGGCGATGGTGCTTTAACCGGAGGCATGGCGCTTGAAGCATTGAATCACATCGGCCATGAACAAAAGGATATTATTGTTGTGTTAAACGATAATGAAATGTCTATTGCTCCAAACGTCGGTGCTCTTCATCATATACTTGGAAGATTAAGAACAACGGGCAAATATCACTGGGTAAAAGAAGAGTTGGAATACTTGTTAAAAAAAATTCCAGCTGTCGGAGGAAAGCTTGCCTCAACAGCAGAACGGCTTAAAGACAGTCTGAAATATTTATTCGTTTCGGGCATGTTTTTTGAGGAGCTTGGCTTTACCTATTTTGGCCCGATTGACGGACATGATTTTCAGGCATTGATGGAAAACATTAGTTATGCCAAAAAAACAAAAGGCCCTGTTTTGCTGCATGTTATCACGAAAAAAGGAAAGGGCTATTTGCCTGCCGAAAAAGACAAGGTTGGAACATGGCATGGAACAGGCCCATATAAAATTGAAACAGGCGATTTTGTTAAACCGAAAATATCGGCTCCGTCTTGGAGTGAATTAGTAAGTGAAACAGTTCGAAAATTAGCGAGAAACGATGAAAGAATTGTTGCAATTACACCAGCCATGCCGGTTGGTTCGAAACTTGAAAAATTCCGAGAAGAATTTCCGGACAGAATGTTTGATGTCGGTATTGCCGAGCAGCATGCGGTGACGCTTGCAGGAGGACTTGCTGCTGCCAATATGAAGCCGTTTTTGGCAATCTATTCAACCTTTTTACAGCGCGGTTATGACCAAATGGTTCATGACATTTGCCGACAAAACTTAAATGTGTTTTTCGGAATTGACCGCGCAGGACTCGTCGGAGCTGACGGAGAAACCCATCAGGGAGTATTTGACATCGCTTTTTTGCGCCATATACCAAACATTGTATTAATGATGGCGAAAGACGAAAATGAAGGACAGCATATGGTTTATACGGCTCTGAAGTACGATGAAGGGCCGATCGCTCTTCGCTATCCGAGAGGAACAGGATTGGGTGTGCCTCTTGATCCTGAGCTGAAAGAAATTCCGATCGGTACGTGGGAAGTTCTTTTACAAGGTAAAGATGCTGTCATTTTAACATTTGGAACGACGATTAAAATGGCATTGGATGCAGCGAAAGCACTTGCCAAAAATAATGTTTCCGTTCGAGTCGTCAATGCCCGCTTTTTAAAGCCGCTTGATGAGAAAATGCTTCTTGAGATTTTCAACGAAGGAATACCGATTTTAACAGTAGAGGAAGCAGTTCTTGAAGGCGGTTTTGGCAGCTCGGTATTAGAATTTGCTGAAAAGCATGGCTTTACAAATCTTACAATGAAAAGAATGGGAATTCCAGATCGCTTTATCGAGCATGGAAGCGTGGAAAAACTGTTAGAAGAGATTGGATTAACAAAAGAAGGAATAATCAAAAATGTGCTCGAAGTAATACCAAAAAAAGAAAAAGGAATCAAATATGGGTAAAAAGGAACGTTTAGATGTATTGCTTGTAGAAAGAGGACTTGCAGAAACGAGAGAAAAAGCAAAAAGGGCCGTTATGGCCGGGCTTGTTTATTCAAATGAAAAACGATTGGATAAGCCTGGCGAAAAAATTGATCGCGACATCCCGTTAACTGTAAAGGGAGATGCGATCCCTTATGTTTCAAGAGGCGGTTTAAAGCTGGAAAAGGCGTTGAAACAATTTGAAATCAGTGTGGCAGGAAAAATTATGGTAGATGTCGGCTCTTCTACGGGAGGATTTACCGACTGCGCCTTGCAGAACGGCGCAAAATTATGTTATGCGGTGGATGTCGGGTATAATCAATTGGATTGGAAGCTGCGTCAAGATGAACGTGTCATCGTGATGGAACGGACAAACTTCCGTTATGTAAAGCCGGAGGATTTTCAAAAGGGGCTTCCGGAATTTGCTACCATTGATGTATCGTTTATCTCTTTAAAATTGATCCTCCCTGTTTTAAAAACCATTTTGGTGCCCACTGGTGAATGCGTAGCGCTAATTAAGCCGCAATTTGAAGCAGGAAAAGAAAAAGTCGGGAAAAAAGGAATTGTGAAGGATGCTCGGGTTCATGAGGAAGTTTTGCATGACATAACGGCCTTTGCAATCAGTGAAGGATTTGATTGCTTACATTTATCGTACTCTCCGATTACTGGCAGCAACGGGAATATAGAGTTTTTGCTCCATTTGTATTGGGGAGGGGCAAAAGAAAAAGGTAACATAAAATTTACGGAAACAATTGAAGAAATTGTGAAAAACGCTCATTCGACGTTAAAAATAAAGAGACAGGGATAACGAATACAAGTTATTCCTGTTTTTCTATGAGATATCATAACAGGAAAGAGAATAGGGGTGGTCGCTAATGACAAAAGGACAGCGTCTTATTAAAATTAGAGAGCTTGTCACAAATTACGAAATCGAAACGCAGGATGAACTAGTTGAAATGCTGAAAAATTTAGGTTTTAATGTCACCCAAGCAACCGTATCCCGCGACATCAAAGAGCTCCATTTAGTGAAGGTTCCGACATCTGATGGACGTTATAAATACAGCTTGCCCGCAGATCAGCGCTTCAATCCCCATCAAAAGCTGAAAAGAGCATTGATGGATGCATTTGTTAAAATCGATTCTGCCGGACATTTGCTTGTGATGAAAACAATGCCGGGAAATGCTCATGCAATCGGTGCATTAATTGATAATTTGGACTGGGAAGAAATATTAGGGACAATTTGCGGCGATGACACGATTTTAATTATATGCAGGAAGAATGAAGACACCAAAACGTTGACGGAAAAATTTTTGGACATGCTTTAACAAGTTTGGGGTGAAAATGCGATGTTAGCGGAATTGTCGATTAAAAATTTTGCCATTATTGAATCCCTATCTCTTTCTTTTGAAAAAGGGCTGACAGTGCTGACGGGAGAAACAGGTGCTGGGAAATCGATCATTATTGATGCAATATCTCTTCTTGTAGGAGGACGTGGTTCTTCTGAATTTGTCCGAGCCGGTGAAAAGCGCGCTGAATTGGAAGGGTTGTTTATATTGGAAGAAGAGAACCATCCGTGCTTGAAAAAGTGCCATGAATTAGGAATAGATGCTAGTGAAGGCATGATTGTTTTAAACCGGAATATCTCCGCTAACGGAAAAAGCATTTGCAGAATTAATGGAAAGCTTGTCACAATCGGAATTCTCCGGGATATTGGGAGCACATTAGTCGATATACATGGACAGCACGATCATCAAGAGCTGATGGACGAGCAAAAGCATCTTCATCTTCTCGACGAATATGGCGGTGAAGAAGTGAAAAAAGCAAAGGATGCATACGTAAAGCTTTATAAAAAATACACGGACTTAACAAATCGGTTAAAAGCCCTTTCAGAAAATGAGCAGCAGATGGCGCATCGATTGGATTTATTGAAGTTTCAATTAAAGGAAATTGACGATGCCGATTTAAAAATGGATGAAGATATAAAGCTTCAGGAAGAACGGCAGGAAATGTTAAATTTTGAAAAAATTTATGAAGCCTTGAAAAATAGCTATGAATCGCTGCAGGGAGAGCAGCGCGGGCTTGATTTTTTACGACTTGCCATGAATCATTTAGAAGAAGCAGCAGAATTTAATAAACAGTTAAAAGAAATGTCCGAAACACTGTCGAACAGTTTTTACGTTGTAGAGGATTTAACATTTCAGCTTAGAAATGAATTAGAACGCATGGAATTTAATCCTGATCGGTTAAATATGATAGAGGACCGCCTCCATGTCATTCATCGGTTAAAACGAAAGTACGGGCAATCAATCAAAGACATTTTGCAATATAGAGATGAAATTGAAAAAGAGATCGATACGATTGAAAACCGTGAAAGCCATATTCAAATGCTTAGAAATGAGCTTAAATCTGTCGTCGAAGAACTGCTGACAAAATCCCAACATTTAACAGCAATAAGAAAAAAATACGCAAACAAGCTAACCGCTCAAATCACATCTGAATTAAAACAGCTGTACATGGATAAAACTACATTTAAGGTTCAATTTTCGCAGAAAGAGGCCCAAGATTCCGCTTTGATCGATGGAATTCCAGCGAAATTTGGAAGTGACGGTATGGATTTTGTGGAATTTTACATTTCCACCAATCCAGGCGAACCTCTTAAGCCTCTTGCGAAAATTGCTTCCGGCGGGGAATTATCAAGAATCATGCTTGCCTTAAAAACGATTTTTTCCAAGCATCAAGGAATTACTTCCATCATATTTGACGAGGTGGATACTGGTGTAAGCGGCCGTGTCGCCCAAGCGATCGGAGAAAAAATTTATCAGGTGTCGATTAACTCTCAAGTGCTATGCATCACGCATCTTCCTCAAGTTGCAGCGATGGCTGACAACCATCTATTAATTGCTAAGGAAGTAAGCAAAGAGGGAAGAACGAAAACAAAGGTTATTCCGCTTTCTGAAAAAGAAAAAATTGCAGAAATCGGCCGGATGATTGCTGGAGCGGAAGTGACGGAATTGTCGAAGCAGCATGCAAAAGAGCTGTTGGATCTGGCTATATCGGTGAAATCCTCCTAGCGGAAATAATTTCTTTAAGAAAAAGTTATAAATGGCCTCGCTCAAGGAAAAATTATTAGATGTAGCCATGTGAAATAGTCATATGGTGTGGGTTAGGAGCGAGGAGAGTGAAGAAATGACTTTAGAATACATCAGAAAAATAATTGGTACGATTCTCCTTGTTTCTTTAATCAGTTTAGGCTTTTCAAAAGAGGTGCGACAATATTTACACATTCCGAAAACAATCACCATTTTTGAACATGACGTTTATACAATAGAAAAAAATGTTATTCCAGCTCAAGCTCAAGTTCAGGATGTTCAGAACGCTTTAAAAGTGTCGGAAAGCGGGGACGAATTGCTGCTAAAAGGCACGAAATCTGGAGATGGACAAATTCTCTATGAAATAAAAGGCATGCCGGTTAAAAACGTGAATGTCAAAGTTCTCCCGGAATTAAAGGTAATTCCTGGAGGCCAATCGATCGGTGTTAAGTTAAATACACTTGGTGTTTTAGTAGTCGGCTTTCACCAAATTGAAACTGAAGCCGGAAAAAAATCACCGGGTGAATCGGCAGGTGTAGAAGTCGGCGATATGATAACAAAAATTAATGGGACAAAAATAGAAAAAATGAGTGATATTATTCCATTTATACAAGAAGCAGGAAGAACAGGCCGCCCTTTAGCGATCGAAGTAAAACGCAACAACAAAGTTCTCAACACGAAATTGACACCAGTCAAAGACAAAAGCGACAAAACGTATCGTATCGGTCTCTATATACGGGATTCTGCAGCAGGCATTGGAACGATGACGTTTTATGATCCGAAATCAAAAAAATACGGTGCTCTTGGGCACGTTATATCAGATATGGATACAAAAAAACCGATTGTGGTTGAAAACGGAAAAATTGTCCGGTCTACGGTAACGTCGATTGAAAAAGGAAGAGGCGGAAGTCCAGGTGAAAAATTAGCAAGATTTTCAGAAAAACATGAAGTGATCGGCTCTATTTCAAAAAACAGTCCATTCGGCATATTTGGCAGGCTGAATCTAGAAGTGAAAAACGGAATTATGGACAAACCGATACCAGTTGCTTTCTCACATCAAGTAAAAGAAGGTCCTGCACAAATTTTAACAGTGGTAGATCAAAATAAAGTGGAAGCATTTGATGTGGAAATTGTCAGTACAGTGAATCAAAAGTTTCCTGCAACAAAAGGTATGGTCATAAAAGTGACAGATAAGGAATTGCTTAAGAAAACAGGAGGCATTGTTCAAGGAATGAGCGGCAGTCCAATCATTCAAGATGGAAAACTGGTTGGCGCTGTGACTCATGTATTTGTCAATGATCCGACATCTGGTTACGGTGTTCACATTGAATGGATGCTGCAAGACGCAGGGATTAGTATGGACGAAAAGCAGCAAAAAGCGAGTTAACGCACTCGCTTTTTCTTATGTGCGCCCGGCATGTACATGAACTATAGGATGTAAGTCCCGAACCCCGAAGACAGAAGTAGAGGTTAGCTCAACGAAAGGGTGTCCGTGGTGACGCGGAATCTGAAGGAAGCTGGAGGCAAAACACCGGTCCGAGGAACACGAACCTCATATAAGGCTAGGTATGATTGAGTGAGTTTGCATAACAAAACAAAGCTCTTTCTGTCGAAGGTCATATCGAGTAAATGAGGCGGATAGATGGTGTGAAAGTGCATGTACTTACCCGGGGAGGTCTGGCGGATATGTGAAGTACTCTTCATAACCTACTTAGTGATAAGTAGCTGAACCGTCAGAAGTCAGCAGAGGTCATAGTATTAGTTGGTCTAGAACAACTAAGAAGGACCGAACAATTAAGAGAGAATAGCCCTTGGCATTCAGTGAGTCATGATGAACACAGAAAACGTAGTACCTCACTTGAGGGAGGAAGCGGTGAATCCCGTGGGAGACCTCTTGGAGGGTGGAGTGACCACTGGCATAAAGAGAACAGCTATTCACGGAAGTTATAAAGACTTGCGTCAATTATCTTAATGGAACCGCCGTATACGGAACCGTACGTACGGTGGTGTGAGAGGACGGGAGTTAATCGCTCCCTCCTACTCTTATTACATGATGCAGCGTTCTGACATAAATCCTTTTGCGAAAAACGTCACGTTCACATAAAGGAATTTTGTGAAGTGGGCTGTTTGCTTTAAAAGCAAGGGAAGTGTACTGGCTGAATCAAGCGAAAATTTATGTATAAACTTATTTAATTCGACATACATATTTATTACAAAAACGCTGTTTATGTTTGTTAGAGGAGAAATTTGGTTGAAATCTAAGACTTTATTCATAATAAATAGAAGAAAAAAGAAGAACTTTGAAAAAACACATAATTTTTCATTTTTTTTTAAAAAAGGAAAAGGATTCTCTGTAAAGTTGTCGAAAATATCTTGTAGATCAAACAATGTATAATTTTGTAAAGAGGATTGGGAGGAGTGCGTGTGGAAAAAATTAAAGTATGTATTGTTGATGATAACCGAGAGCTTGTTGCCCTTTTGGATGAATATTTATCCAGCCAAGAAGATATGGAAGTGATCGGTGTTGCTTACAATGGTCAGGAATGTTTAAATATTTTAAATGAAAAAAGCCCGGACGTTCTTGTATTGGATATTATAATGCCCCATTTAGATGGTTTAGCAGTGCTGCAAAAGCTCAAGGAGCTAAACAAAGCGAAAAAACCGAACGTAATCATGTTAACTGCTTTTGGCCAGGAGGATGTAACGAAAAAAGCGGTCGACCTAGGGGCTGCTTATTTTATTTTAAAACCGTTCGACATGGAACAGCTGGCTGGAAATATTCGTCAAGTGAGTGGAAAACCTTCACCTTTAATGAAAAATATATCTTTACATAAATCTGGCTCTGCTGTTTCTGAAAATAAAAATGACAATCTAGACGCTAGTATTACAAGCATTATTCATGAAATCGGGGTTCCTGCGCACATCAAAGGATATTTATATTTAAGAGAAGCGATTTCCATGGTTTATAATGATATCGAGCTGTTAGGATCGATTACAAAAGTGCTTTATCCAGATATTGCGAAAAAATTTAACACAACGGCAAGCCGTGTGGAACGTGCTATCCGCCATGCTATTGAAGTAGCATGGAGCCGCGGCAACATTGAATCTATCTCATCGCTGTTTGGCTACACAGTCAGCATGTCAAAAGCCAAACCGACGAACTCAGAATTCATCGCAATGGTGGCAGATAAATTGAGATTGGAGCATAAGGCCTCCTGAAAAAAAAGTAACCGCTGAGCCTAACGGCGGTTACTTTTTTTCTGAAAACGCGGCTGAACTCGATTGCGTTTTCTATCTCTATGCAAAATAAATCCTCCTATAAAGAACAATCCTGCTAGGAAAAATAATAAACCCATTAAAAATTGCAGCCATAAGTAAGGAAACGGGGGCTGTAAAATGCCAAAAAGCATGTCTCTCATTAATTTAATTCCGTAAACCGCCAGAATCCCTGGAATCACCATAATCATCAATGCAATAAGCCTTATCATTTGACTTTATATCCCTTTCTGTTAAAATAGTACGGATCAATTTCATTTTTACGGTCATCTAACAATTTGTCAATACAAATAAACATGTTATGATGAAGGTATGCCATTTTATTAATGGTGAATGGACAAATAGCAGACGTCTTTTCTATTTAAATATTTATAAAAATCGGTTTTTTAGCATACATAGAAGAGATTAAAGGAAGGAGAGTTTCATGGCCAAGGAATATGATGTAGTGATTTTAGGAGGAGGAACAGCAGGATATGTCGCAGCGATCCGGGCATCCCAGCTCGGTATGAAAACAGCTATTGTAGAAAAATCAAAGCTTGGGGGGACCTGTTTGCATTCGGGCTGCATCCCGAGCAAAGTTTTATTGCGAAGCGCTGAAATATTTGCTCAATCAAAAAAAAGCAGCGACTTTGGAATCGAGCTGTCCAATGTTCAAGTCAATTTTGATAAAGTGCAGGAGCGGAAGGAAAAGATAGTTTCTCAACTTTATCAAGGGGTCAGGCAATTAGTCAAAAAGGGAAAGATCGATGTGTTTCATGGCATCGGACGAATTTTAGGTGCGTCCATCTTTTCTCCGCAGCCTGGAACAGTTTCTGTAGAGATGGAAAACGGGGAGGAAAACCAAATTTTACTTCCGAAATACGTTATTATTGCAACTGGATCGCGCCCTCGTGAATTGCCTGGATTAACGATTGACGGCGAGACTGTTTTGACGTCAGATGAAGCATTGCAATTACAACGCCTTCCTTCATCTATGATCATTGTGGGCGGCGGAGTGATTGGAATGGAATGGGCATCTATGCTCTCTGATTTCGGAGTTGAAGTCACGATCCTTGAAATGGCGGATCGAATTTTGCCGTCAGAAGATATTGAAATAAGTAAAGAAATGGAACGGCTAATGAGGAAAAAAGGAGTCCGCATTTTTACGAATATATCGATTTTGCCTGAAAAAACAGAAATACAAAACGGAATCACAGTGTTCATCGAACAGGATGGACAAGAAATCAGTTTGCACAGTGAAAAACTGCTGTTGTCAATAGGGAGAAAAGGGAACACAGAAGGAATTGGATTGGAAAATACCGAAATTGAAATCCATAATGGCTATATTGTGACAAACGAGTTTTATCAAACAAAGGAATCAAACATCTATGCAGTCGGTGATGTCATCGGCGGTCTTCAGCTTGCCCATGTCGCATCGCAAGAAGGAATACGCGCCGTAGAACATATTGCAGGAGAGAATGTTTTGCCAATTGACTACAAAAAAGTCCCTAAATGTATTTATTCGAATCCTGCAGCTGCAAGTATCGGTTTAACAGAACAAGAAGCGAGGGAAAAAGGCTATACCGTCAAAATCGGAAAATTTCCTTTTCAAGGAGTTGGAAAAGCGCTCATTTATGGAGAACCGCAAGGGTTTGTCAAAATTGTCGCAGATGAAAAGACCGATGATCTTTTAGGAATTCATATTATCGGACCAAATGCAACAGAGCTGATTTCTGAAGGAAGTTTAGCAAGCTTTCTCGATGCAAGCTCTTGGGAACTCTCCCGTACGATTCATGCCCATCCAACATTGTCAGAAGGGATAATGGAAGCGGCTCTTGCGGTAAATGGCAAAGCAATACATATATAAGCTAGGGAGGTCTTGTCATGCCCAAAAATCGTCATCAGTCTTTAGGTTTAACGGATCAGGACGTATTAAACATGTATGAAACGATGCTTCTTGCAAGAAAAGTGGACGAACGGATGTGGCTTTTAAACCGAGCAGGAAAAATCCCATTTGTCATCTCATGTCAAGGGCATGAAGGCGCTCAAGTTGGTGCAGCCTTTGCCTTGGACAAAACAAAGGATTATATTTTGCCTTACTACCGTGATCTAGGCATTGTCCTGCACTTTGGAATGACCGTGAAAGAATTAATGCTGTCAGCATTTGCAAAAGCGGAAGACCCGAATTCCGGGGGCAGGCAAATGCCGGGACATTTCGGCCAAAAGAAAAATCGGATTGTAACTGGTTCATCCCCTGTTACAACTCAAGTTCCTCATGCAGCTGGAATCGCCTTAGCAGGAAAAATCGATAAAAAGGATTTTGTCACATTTGTTTCCTTTGGGGAAGGATCTTCGAACCAAGGAGATTTTCATGAAGGGGCGAATTTTGCTGGAGTACATAAATTACCTGTCATTTTGATGTGTGAAAATAACCAATACGCCATCAGCGTTCCGATTCAAAAGCAATTAGCTTGCGAAAAAGTGTCAGACAGAGCAGCAGGGTACGGCATGCACGGGGTGACTGTAGATGGAAACGATCCTCTTGAAGTGTATAAAGTTGTGAAGGAAGCGAGAGAAAGAGCTGTCCGAGGAGAGGGACCGACATTGGTTGAAACGCTTGTGCACCGCCTTACACCCCATTCGAGCGATGATGATGATCGGAGCTACCGGACAAAAGAAGAAATCGAAGAAGCTAAGAAAAAAGATCCGATTTATACGTTTGCATCCTATTTAAAAGAAATTGGATTGTTAACAGAGGAATTGGAACAAAATATGCAGACGAAAATTGCAAGCGTAATCGATGAAGCAACTGATTATGCAGAAAATGCGCCTTATGCGGCTCCGGAACATGCACTGAAACATGTGTATGGAAACTGAAGGAGGAAAAAAGATGCCAATTATGTCATATATCGAAGCAGTTACAGCTGCACTTCGTGAGGAAATGGAGCGAGATGAAAAAGTATTTCTACTAGGAGAAGATGTCGGGAAAAAAGGAGGAGTTTTTAAAGCGACTCAAGGGTTATATGAACAGTTTGGAGAAGAGAGGGTAATCGATGCTCCCCTTGCTGAATCTGCTATCGCTGGCGTTGGAATAGGAGCGGCCATGTACGGAATGCGCCCTGTTTGTGAAATACAATTTGCTGATTTTATTATGCCGGCTGTCAATCAAATTATTTCAGAAGCAGCGAAAATACGGTATCGCTCCAACAATGACTGGAACTGTCCGATTACGATTCGGGCGCCGTTTGGCGGAGGAGTGCACGGTGCTTTATACCATTCTCAGTCTGTTGAGGCGGTATTTGCCAACCAGCCTGGTTTGAAAATTGTCATACCTTCTACGCCGTATGACGTAAAAGGATTATTAAAAGCAGCGATACGCGATGATGATCCTGTCTTATTTTTTGAACATAAGCGGGCATACAGGCTCATTAAAGGGGAAGTTCCGGCAGATGATTATGTTTTGCCGATTGGAAAGGCGGATGTCAAGCTGGAAGGGGATGACATTACCGTTATTACATATGGATTGTGCGTTCATTTTGCTCTGCAGGCAGCTGAACGATTAGAAAAAGATGGAATTTCTGTCCACCTTTTAGATTTAAGAACGGTATATCCGCTTGATCAGGAGGCTATTATTGAGGCCGCTTCAAAAACCGGCAAGGTGCTTCTCGTGACTGAGGATAATAAAGAAGGCAGTGTAATGAGCGAGGTATCCGCCATTATTGCAGAGCATTGTTTGTTTGATCTTGATGCACCAATTAAACGGCTTGCAGGCCCGGATGTACCTGCAATGCCATTTGCACCGACAATGGAAAAATTTTTTATGATGAATGCAGAAAAAATTGAAAAAGCGATGAGAGAATTGGCAGAGTTTTAAAGTTGACCCTAATCTCAAGGAGGAATCAACGTGCTAATCGAAGAAATGAAAATGCCTCAATTAGGAGAAAGCGTGACAGAAGGAACAATCAGCAAGTGGCTCGTCTCCATCGGCGATAAGGTCAACAAATATGATCCCATTGCAGAAGTTATGACGGATAAAGTAAATGCAGAAGTTCCTTCATCATATACAGGTGTAATTAAAGAGCTTGTAGCTGAGGAGGGAGATACTCTCCAAGTTGGCGAAGTTATTTGCAGAATTGAAGTGGAGGCTGTGGCGGTTGAACAAGAAAAAAAAATTCAGCCAAAAGACAGTCTTTATGCTAATGACCATCAGCCGGCTGAAAAAGAAGAAACGGAAAAGAAGACTATGAAAAACAGGTATTCTCCGGCAGTGCTCCGGCTAGCTCAAGAACATGATATTGATTTAGAAAAAGTCAACGGAACGGGAGCTTTCGGAAGAATTACCCGAAAAGATGTGTTGAAACTGATTGAAGCAGGTAATATACCGAAAAAGGGCTCCTTGATCCAAGAAACGAAATCCTATAAATCACCTAAAACAGCCGGTGATACTGAAATTCCTGTTTCTGGGGTGCGCAAAGCCATTGCTCAAAATATGGCGCGAAGCAAAACAGAAATTCCCCATGCTTGGATGATGATTGAGGTCGATGTAACTGGGTTAGTTGAATTAAGAAATTCGATCAAGGAAGAATTTAAAGCAAAAGAAGGTTTTCCTTTAACATTTTTCCCGTTTTTTGTGAAAAGCGTTGCAGAAGCGTTGAAAGAATATCCGCAAATGAATTCGACTTGGGCGGGGGATAAAATTCTTCAAAAGAAAGACATTAATATTTCGATCGCTGTTGCAACAGATGATGCGCTTTATGTACCAGTTATTAAACATGCTGATGAAAAATCCATTAAAGGAATTGCTCGAGAAATTAACGAGCTTGCTTTAAAGGTTAGAACGGGAACGATAGAAGCGAAGGAAATGGAAGGCGGCACATTTACCGTTAACAACACAGGTTCATTCGGCTCTATTCAATCAATGGGAATTATTAACTATCCACAAGCGGCTTTGCTGCAAGTAGAAACGATTGTGAAAAGATTAGTTGTCATGAAAAACGGAATGATCGCCGTGCGCGATATGGTGAATCTCTGCCTTTCTCTCGATCATAGAGTATTAGATGGGGTAGTATGCGGAAGATTTTTGCAAAGAGTAAAACAAATATTAGAAGGTATTTCGAAAGAAACGACATCCGTATATTAGTCCTTTGAGTTATTAGAAATAATGCTTAAGCAGAATTGAATTGGTTAACATTTGCTTCAAAGATTGCTGTTATTGTAAGATAACAATATAATGGTGAAAAAAGGGAAAGGGGTGCGAATGAATGAGCATCGATTTTAATTTCTTCATGAACGACATAGTTCGCCAAGCGCGTGAGGAAATCGTCGCCGCTGGCTATACGGAATTGAAAACACCGGAAGAAGTGGATGAAGCTTTAACGAAAAAAGGAACCACTTTAGTAATGGTTAATTCTGTTTGCGGCTGTGCAGGCGGAATCGCAAGACCGGCTGCATATCATGCGCTTCATTATGATAAACGTCCTGATCAATTAGTGACTGTATTTGCAGGTCAAGATAAAGAAGCTACGGAACGAGCTAGATCTTATTTTACCGGTTATCCGCCGTCTTCTCCATCTTTTGCGCTGCTCAAGGATGGAAAGCTCGTTACCATGATTGAACGCCATGAAATCGAAGGACATGAGCCGATGTCTGTTGTCCAAAAATTACAAGAGGCATTCGAGCAATATTGTGACGAAGTATAAAAAGAAAAGGCTGCCATTTTTAGATGTGGCGCCTTTTTTATTTCGAAAAGAGAATAGGCAAATGATGGTGATGAGTAATGAGAAAATTTAAAATCGGTTATCGTACGTTAAAAACAGCGATAGGTGCTCCTCTAGCGATATTTTTAGCACAGCTGATGGATTTAAACCATTTTGTTTCCACCGGCATCATCGCGATTCTTTGTATTCAAGTAACAAAAAAGAAATCATTGAAAAGCGCTTGGTCCAGGTTTTTTGCTTGTATAACGGGAATGATGTTTTCTTTTCTTTTTTTTGAAATTTTTGGTTATCATCCAATTGTCATTGGATTTCTGTTGCTTTTTTTCATACCGACAATGGTGCTTTTTAAAACGACAGAAGGCATTGTAACGAGCGCTGTTATTATTTTGCACTTATATGAAGCAGGTCAAATAACGCTGGATATTGTTCAAAACGAACTTTTGATTATTGTGACAGGGATCGGAGTAGCGCTCTTAATGAATCTGTATATGCCGAGCCTGGAAAATGACCTTAATGTTTATCGAAAAGAAGTAGAAAAAAACTTTGCGGTTATTTTTGAAAAAATTGTAGCTTTTTTAAGAGAAGGCGACTATACGTGGGATGGAAAAGAAATTCCTGAGACAGCCGATCTCATTGAAAAAGGGAAAGGATTGGCGCTCCGAAATGTAGAAAATCGTTTGCTAAGACATGAAGACCAATATTATGCATATTTTAAAATGAGAGAAAAACAATTAGAAATCATTGAACGAGTGCTGCCGACGTTCACGATGATCACCGCAAACGTAGAACAAGCGCACCTTATTGCACAGTTTATTGAAGAGTTAAAAGACAACATTCATTCCGGAAATACAGCAAAGAAATTTTTAAAAAAGCTAGATGACATCAAAAAAGAGATGGAAAGGGCACCGCTTCCGAAAACAAGAAAGGAATTTGAAACGAGAGCGAGGCTTTATCATTTTTTATATGAAATGGAGCAATATTTAATTATTAAAAGCCAGTTTAAAGGTCTTGCCGACGGCAAAAAAGGAAAAGGATGAAGCGCTTGTCATTGAGCACAATAAAACGAGAGATCGTGTCAATGCTTTTTTCATACATATGTTTAGAAGAAACGCCTTTACGAGCTGCACTTTTCAAAATACAAACAGAAGAATGGACCGTGTCTGCTGAAAAAAATCGGCTAAGAATGTTCACCATATCGGTTCGCATGATCTGAAAATATTCGTGAACAGCTATGGAATAAATCAGCGTGATCTGTAAAAAAATTCTCGGCAACGATGCCAAAATTCCGCAGCGGACGAGATTGATTTTCGAAAATGAATGTGCGGAATTCATGGACTTTATCGGAAAATATGTAACAAAAGGTAGTATGAGGACGAGCAATCGAGAGGAGGAAGCACCGATTTGAAAGAAATTGTTTTTCACCAAACAGCCTATGTGGTGTAAAAAGTGCATGTTGAATTTTTAAAGCCACATAGTGATGCCTGTTAAAATTGAGGTGATCAGCAATGAACCTAACATAATATAAACAACCCACTTTTGCATTTTTTTGCTTGTCATCATGATTCCCTCCACATACATGATTTATAAAACATTGTACAACGATTTTTTAGAGGGGACAACCTTCATCGACAGCTTCTTTTTGATTTCACAAGCGGAATCAAAATCGGTTACACTAAACATGAATACATAATTAGGAGGAAAGACAAAATGGTTCAGGAAAACCGGCTAGTGAATGAATTTTTAGAACTCGTGAAAATTGATTCAGAAACAAAATTTGAACGGGAAATAGCAAATGTATTAAAGCAAAAATTTACCGAGCTTGGACTACAAGTAATAGAAGACGAATCAATTGAAAAAACAGGACATGGAGCAGGAAATTTAATTTGTACGCTAGAGGCGACGAAAGAAGGCGTTGATACGATTTATTTTACCTCTCATATGGATACGGTCGTACCTGGAAAAGGGGTAAAACCTTCTATACAAAACGGATATATTGCGACGGACGGAACAACGATTTTAGGCGCTGATGATAAAGCGGGCCTTGCCGCAATGCTGGAAGCGGTGCGTGTATTAAAAGAAAATAACATTCCTCACGGGAAAATCGAGTTTGTCATTACGGTTGGAGAAGAATCAGGTTTAATTGGGGCAAAAGCGCTTGATTCAAAACTGATTACCGCGCAATACGGGTATGCATTGGACAGTGACGGAAAAGTTGGAGACATTATTGTTTCGGCGCCGACACATGCAAAAATTAAAGCGACGATTCACGGAAAAACCGCTCATGCCGGGGTTGCGCCAGAAAAAGGAATTTCCGCTATTACGGTTGCAGCAAAAGCAGTTGCCAATATGCCTTTAGGCCGAATCGATGAAGAAACAACGGCAAATATCGGCCGTTTTGAAGGGGGAACGCAAACAAATATCGTATGCGACCGCGTTGATATTTTAGCTGAAGCGCGTTCACTTGTACCTGAAAAATTGGAGCAGCAAGTACAAAAAATGAAGGAAGCTTTTGAAACAGCTGCTGCCGAAATGGGAGCAAAAGCAGAAGTGGATATTAACGTAATGTATCCCGGATTTACGTTTACCGATGAAGATAAGGTCGTTCAAATTGCTAAAAAAGCTATCAAAACAATCGGCAGAGAGAGCAGATTGTTAAAAAGCGGGGGCGGAAGCGATGCGAATATTATCGCTGGCTTCGGTATTCCGACTGTTAATCTTGCTGTTGGTTATGAGGAAATTCATACAATAAATGAAAAAATGCCGATTGAGGAGCTTGTCAAAACAGCAGAATTAGTTGTCGCCATTATAAAAGAGGTAGCAAACCAATAGAGCTTTGAAAATTTGAAGCCGGAAGCTTGTCACTCAGCAAACGATCCGATGTGCCAGGCCTTAGGCTTCATAATAAGAATTGACAGCTCCAAAACATCTGCAAGACCTCTGATAGTTTTTACAACCTCCGGCTTCTATAATATTGACAGCCGTTCCGCTCTTCCGGCATCATGCTGGAAGAGCATCTTTTTTATTGATATTTTTCTAATACAGAGAAAAACTCTTTTGCAAATTGATAAAACACTTTAACGGACGGGGCCAGCTCGTAATTTTTCGATATAATAATGCCGACATTTCTGCTTACACGAGGCATTTCAATCGGAATTTTTACCGTAAAACGAGGCATTGTTTCATAAAAAGTGCTTTCAGGCAGCAATGTTACGCCAATTTCTGCCGATACGAGCCCTTTGATGGCATCTAAATCTTCCCCTTCCGATGAAATAATTGGGGAAAATCCAGCCTGTTGACACGCTTCATGCACGATTTTATGCAAAATATAACCTTCTGGAAACGTCACAAACGGTTCATTACGTAATTCAGTCAGCACTAAGCTTTTTTTGTGCGCAAGCGGATGATTGTGCGGCAAAAGGGCTGCAAAGGATTCCGTAAATAAAATATCCCCTTTCACATCGTTGTCATCCGTCGGAATAGGACCGAGAAAAGCTAAATCGATTTCTCTTTTTTTGACGGCTTCAATTAAATATTTATAAGAACCTTGTCGCAAATGAAAGGAAACGTTCGGGTGTTTTACTTTAAAAGCGGAAATAACAGTCGGCATTGTATGGCTTGCCAAGCTGGTCGGAAAGCCGATTTTAACTGTTCCTCTTTCCGGATCCAAAAATTCTTCAATTTGCTGTTTGGCGTGTTCGATCGCTTTTAAAGCCGTCTCGACATGGGGCAAAAAATGACGTCCAATTGGAGTAAGCTTAACATTCCTTCCTTCCCTTTCAAAAAGCTCCACTCCGAGCTCCGCCTCTAAATTTGCTATTTGCCTGCTGATAGCCGACTGTGCGACATGAAGGGCTTCAGCAGCTTCTGAAACATGCTCCCGCTTTGCAACCTCCCAAAAATATATAAGCTGTCTCAGTTCCATTTGACTCACCCCCAAGTAATTTATATCAAAATGAGATTATTATTATCTAAATTATATATTGTTAATATTATTTTTGAAAACTACAATTAAACATACAGACTTATCGGCATGAGAATGGGGGAGAAGAGATGAAACAGATAGGATTACCAAAGGCACAAGGTCTCTATCGTCCTGAATTTGAACATGATGCATGTGGGATCGGTTTATATGCTCATCTGAAGGGGAAACCTTCTCATGATATTGTCAAAAAAGGCCTTCACATGCTTTGTCAATTGGAGCACCGCGGTGGACAAGGAAGCGATCCAAAAACTGGAGACGGTGCAGGCATTATGGTTCAAATTCCGCACAATTATTTTAAAGTTGCTTGCGAACGAATGAACCTTCCAGAAAAAGGACGATATGGAGTCGGAATGGTCTTTTTGCCGAGTCGTGAACATGATCGGATACATTATGAAACAGAAATCAACAAAATCATTGAAAAAGAAGGACAAATATTATTAGGTTGGAGAACTGTGCCGGTAAATTCTGAAAAGATCGGTTCGCTTGCAAAAGAGAGCAAACCTTTCATCAGACAAGTATTTATTGGGGCGAGCGATGATATTCAAGACGAGCTTACTTTTGAGAGAAAGCTGTATGTTATTCGGAAACAAGCAGAACGTCTTGTTCAAAATAATGAATTTTATTTTGCAAGTTTATCAAGCCGGACAATTGTTTATAAAGGTCTCTTGACGCCTGAACAATTAGATGAATTTTATGTAGACTTGCAGGACGAGAGATTTCAATCAGCTTTTGCTCTAGTCCACTCCCGATTCAGCACCAATACGTTCCCAAGCTGGGAAAGAGCGCATCCAAACAGATATTTAATCCATAATGGCGAGATCAACACATTGCGCGGCAATGTGAATTGGATGGCTGCAAGGGAAAAGCTGTTTGTTTCAGACGTTTTCGGGGATGATTTGACAAAAATCACACCTATTTTAGATATGAACGGAAGCGATTCATCCATTTTAGACAACGCTTTTGAATTTTTTGTGTTGGCAGGGAAAAAGCTGGCGCATGCGGCGATGATGCTTATTCCTGAACCATGGTTTTGGGATGATGAAATGGATGATGATAAGAAAGCATTTTATGAGTTTCACAGCTGTTTTATGGAGCCGTGGGACGGTCCAACGGCCATCTCGTTTACAGACGGAAAGCAGATCGGAGCTATTTTGGACCGCAATGGACTTAGACCAGCCCGCTACTATGTGACGAAAGATGATTACATTATTTTCTCATCAGAAGTCGGTGTGATTGATGTTGAACCGGAAAATGTGCTTTATAAAGACCGGCTGAGTCCAGGAAAAATGCTGTTGATTGACTTGGAAGAAGGAAGAATCATTTCTGATCAGGAAATCAAAGAAGAAATCGCCAAAGAAAAACCGTATCGCCAGTGGATCAATGATCAGATAATTTCTATTTTCGACATCAATGTTCCTGAAGATGTTGAAAAGGTTGACGATCTAACCAAACTCCAAAAAGCGTTTGGTTATACGTATGAAGATGTTGAAAAAACAATTGCAGCAATGGTGATCGATGGAAAAGATCCGATCGGCGCAATGGGAAATGATACTCCTCTTGCAGTGCTGTCAGATCGCCCGCAAAGCTTGTTTAATTATTTTAAACAATTGTTTGCCCAAGTAACGAATCCTCCGATTGATGCGATTCGTGAATCGATCGTCACTTCTACGATGACACTGTTAGGAAAAGAAGGAAATATTCTCGATCCTGATCCATCAGCAGCACGACGCATTCGCTTAGAATCTCCAATTCTTTCGAATGAAGAACTCGCTGCTTTGAAAAATAATCCGTATCCTGAATTTAAATGCGTCACTTTGCCGGCTTTGTTTAAAGATGATTTGAAAAATGCATTAGATCAGCTCTTTCAAGCTGCTGATGAAGCGGTGGAAAACGGCGCTACACTTCTAGTTTTATCAGATCGCGGAGTAAATGAAGAATATGCAGCAATTCCAGCACTGCTTGCCGGAAGCGCTCTGCATCAATATATGGTGAAAAAAGGAACCCGTACGAAAGCAAGCATTATTGTTGAATGCGGAGAAGCGAGAGAAGTGCACCATTTTGCGGCTCTAATAGGATATGGTGTAGATGCGGTCAATCCTTATTTAGCTTTAGAAACAGTGCGAAATGCTGTTCAAAAGGGAACGATTCCATATTCATATAAAGAAGCAGTAAAAAGATTTAAAAAAGCGGTGACAGACGGGGTCGTCAAAGTCATGTCAAAAATGGGAATTTCTACGATTCAAAGCTACCGCGGAGCCCAAATTTTTGAAGCGGTCGGCATTGGAGAAGAAGTTATCGAGGAATACTTCACTGGAACAGCCTCGCAAATTGGAGGAATCGGATTAAAAGAAATTGAAAAAGAAGCGAAAATGCGTCATGCTCAAGGATTTAAAACAACTTATCGAGATGAAACGCTCGATCCAGGCAGCGAATTTCAATGGAGAAGAAACGGAGAACACCATGCATTCAATCCGAAAACGATCCATACGCTGCAATGGGCATGCCGGAAAAACGATTATAAGTTATTTAAAGAATACTCGAAGATGGCCAATGAAGAGCAAGTGACGTTTTTGCGCAACTTGTTTGAATTCAATGAATCTAGAAAACCGATTCCTATTGAAGAAGTTGAGCCGGTGGAATCGATCGTACGCCGCTTTAAAACAGGAGCAATGTCCTTCGGTTCCTTAAGCAAGGAAGCGCATGAAGCATTGGCGATTGCGATGAACCGCATCGGTGGAAAAAGCAACAGCGGTGAAGGTGGAGAAGATCCGAACCGCTATGTTCCAGATGAAAATGGTGATTTGAAGCGAAGCGCCATAAAACAAGTAGCTTCCGGCCGCTTCGGCGTGAAAATCCATTATTTAGTCAATGCTGACGAGCTGCAAATTAAAATGGCTCAAGGAGCAAAGCCAGGTGAGGGCGGACAGCTGCCAAGCAAAAAGGTGTATCCTTGGATCGGAAAAGTTCGCGGCTCTACACCGGGTGTGGAATTGATTTCACCGCCTCCGCACCATGACATTTATTCAATTGAAGACTTGGCGCAGCTTATTCATGATTTGAAAAACGCGAATAGAGATGCCCGAATCAGCGTCAAGCTTGTTTCAAAAGCTGGAGTAGGAACGATTGCTGCTGGAGTTGCGAAAGGTGCAGCGGACGTTATTACAATCAGCGGCTATGACGGCGGTACCGGGGCATCTCCAAAGACGAGCATTAAGCATGCCGGACTTCCGTGGGAGCTCGGCCTTAGTGAAACACATCAAACGCTTATGCTCAACGGATTGCGTGACCGAGTCGTTCTTGAAACAGACGGCAAGCTGATGACAGGCCGTGATGTTGTGATGGCGGCATTGTTCGGGGCAGAAGAATTTGGTTTTGCAACCGCTCCTCTAGTCGTTCTAGGATGTGTCATGATGCGTGTATGTCATCTTGATACATGTCCAGTCGGAGTGGCAACGCAAAATCCTGAACTTCGTGAAAAATTTATGGGCAAGCCAGAGCATGTTGTTAATTTCATGTATTTCATCGCGCAGGAAGTTCGCGAAATCATGGCAAGCCTCGGATTCCGAACTATTGATGAAATGGTTGGAAGAGTAGATGTATTGAAGGTTAGCGACCGTGCAAAAAAACATTGGAAAGCAAAGCATCTTGACCTATCCCGCTTGCTTTATCAAGTGGAGGGTCCGCGAACATTTGCACGTCCGCAAAACCATAAAATCGACCAGTCATTAGACGTGAACGAAGTATTGCCGAAAGTTGAAGAGGCAATTAAACGGAAAGAAAAAGTTGAACTCCATTTGAACATTAAAAATGTGAACCGCGTCGTTGGAACCATTACAGGCAGCGAAATTGCAAAACAATATGGCGAAGAGGGGCTGCCGGAAGATACGATCAATCTTCATTTCTACGGCTCAGCAGGTCAAAGCTTTGCTGCGTTTGTACCGAAAGGAATGACGATGACGCTTACTGGCGACGCCAATGATTACATTGGAAAAGGCTTATCCGGCGGAAAAGTAATTGTCCGTCACCCGAAAGAAGCATCTTTTGCATCAAGTGACAATGTCATTATTGGAAATGTGGCGTTCTACGGTGCAACGAGCGGTGAAGCATATATTCAAGGGCGAGCCGGCGAAAGATTTTGTGTAAGAAACAGCGGTGTGAATGCTGTTGTTGAAGGTGTCGGCGATCACGGTTGTGAATATATGACCGGAGGACGTGTTGTCATTCTCGGATCTGTCGGCAAAAACTTTGCAGCTGGTATGTCCGGAGGCATTGCTTACGTATTGGCGGATGATCAGGAGAAATTCAAACGAACAGCCAATAAGGAATTAGTGTTATTTGAATCTCTTGAAGATGAAGAAGAAATCCGCACTGTATATGACATGATTTCGAAGCATTTCCAATATACAGAAAGTCCAAAGGCCCGGCATATATTAGATCACTGGGAAGAGTATGTCGGAAGATTTATTAAAGTGATACCTAGAAACTACAAATTAATGATCAGCACGATTGAAAAAATGGAAAATTCAGGTCTTACGAAAGAAGAAGCTGTACTTGCAGCATTTGAAGCGGTTGCGAATGAGAAAACAACCGCCGGTGAACCATTCGCTTTACAGGCTGTTGCAAATTAACCTCATTGCACACCTAGTGAATGGATGAAAAGGAGGGGGAGACTCGTGGGAAAAGCAACAGGTTTTATGGAGTATGTACGCGAAGAAGAGAAAAAACGTGATCCGCTTTCCCGCCTTGATGATTGGAAGGAATATTCATTCCCGTTTTCAAATGAAACACTTGCCAGACAAGGTGCCCGCTGCATGGACTGCGGGACTCCTTTCTGTCATATGGGAATGGAGATCAACGGCTTAACATCAGGTTGTCCGATTCATAATTTAATCCCTGAATGGAATGATCTTGTTTATAGAGGTAGATGGAAGGAAGCGCTGGACCGTCTTTTAAAAACAAATAATTTTCCTGAATTTACCGGAAGGGTTTGCCCTGCACCGTGTGAAGGATCTTGTACGGTTGCGATTTCAGATCCTGCTGTTGCCATTAAAGGCATCGAGCGCGCAATAATCGATAAGGGCTTTGACGAAGGATGGGTTCAGCCGAGAATTCCTGAAAAGCGCACAGGTAAAAAAGTCGCTATTGTTGGGTCAGGTCCTGCCGGTCTGGCATGTGCGGATCAATTGAACCAAGCGGGACATTCCGTTACGGTTTATGAGCGGGCTGATCGAATCGGCGGGTTATTAATGTACGGTATTCCGAATATGAAGCTTGAGAAGGAAATTGTTGAAAGAAGAGTGCGTCTTTTAGAAGAAGAAGGAATTACGTTTATAACTAATACGGAAGTAGGCAAAGACATCACCGCTGATGAGCTTCGCTCCCAATATGATGCTGTTGTTTTATGCACAGGAGCGCAAAAGCAGCGTGATCTTGTGATTGAAGGAAGAGAATTAAACGGCGTGCACTTTGCGATGGATTATTTAACAGAAACGACGAAAAGCCTGCTCAATTCTAATTTTGCAGACAAAAAGTTTATTGATGCAAAAGATAAGCATGTCATCGTCATTGGCGGCGGTGATACAGGTGCTGACTGTGTAGCGACAGCATTGCGGCAAAAGTGTAAAAGCGTTGTGCAATTTGGTAAACATCCAGCCTTGCCGAAGGAGCGGGCAGAAGGCAATCCATGGCCTCAAGCTCCGCTGGTTTTTACGTTAGATTATGCATATGAGGAAGCCAAAAGCAAATTCGGACAGGATCCTCGTCAATTTTGCATTCAAACAAAGAAAATTGTCGGCGATGAAAATGGCAATGTAAAAGAATTGCATACGATTCAAATGGAAAAATCATTTGATGAAAACGGCAATGCGGTGTTTAAAGAAATACCCGGCACAGAAAAAGTATGGCCGTGCGATTTAGTCTTTATCGCAATCGGCTTTGAAGGGCCGGAACAGCCTGTTCTGAAGCAATTTGGCGTTGAAACGGTAAACCGGAAAGTGAACGCTCCGTACGGCAAATTTACAACAAATGTAGAAGGCGTATTTGCCGCAGGTGACGCAAGAAGAGGACAGAGCTTGATTGTCTGGGCGATTCATGAAGGAAGAGGTGCCGCAAGGGAAGTGGATCGTTTCTTAATGGGAGCGACGAATTTACCTTAAAATTATATTTTGAAATCCCGGGGCTGTCTAGAAAGTCCAATCGCCATTGAAAATAAAAATCATAAACACCGATATATCAACGTTTCTAACACATTAATGGGGGCGTCAATAAGCCGTAAAAACGACTTATTAGACACCCCCTTTCCTTTATTTTTAAAGCATTTGCATAGCAGGCTGCAAGAAATGCCAGCTTCATTCAGCTCTGTCCGCCCATTCAAAAGAACAAGGGAGCCTCTTTTATTTATGTATGGTACAATGATATTGGGTGATGTGTATGAGCCGCGTTATTTTGCATATTGATATGAATAGTTTTTACGCATCTGTTGAGGCTGCCTTTGATCCGTCGTTAAAAGGGCTGCCGCTTGCGATAGCTGGCAACCCGGAGGAGAGGAAAGGAATTGTTGTGACTTGCAGCTATGAAGCTAGAGCGTTTGGGGTAAAGACGACCATGCCAGTATGGGAGGCAAAGAAGCTTTGCCCGAATTTAATTGTCAAAAAGCCCCGTTTTGATCGTTATCGAAAAGCATCGAAAGCAATGTTTGCGATTTTATCTTCATACACACCGATTGTAGAGCCGGTTTCTATAGACGAAGGATATATGGATGTCACAGACGTCGCAAGACATCCGCTCGATCTGGCAAAAGAAATTCAACAGCGGCTTCTTGATGAGCTGGAGCTGCCGTCCAGCATCGGAATTGCCCCGAATAAATTTTTGGCTAAAACAGCTTCTGATATGAAAAAGCCTTTAGGCATAACGGTTTTAAGGAAGAGGGATATTAAAGAGAAATTGTGGCCTCTTGATGTAGAAGAGATGCATGGCGTAGGGGCGAAAACAGCTGAAAAATTAAAGAAGATCGGAATTCGGACAATCGGTGACCTTGCAAGAGGAAACGACGTTCAACTAGAAAAAATAATTGGCATTAATGGATTAAGGTTAAAAGAAAAAGCAAACGGCATTGACCATCGCCCGGTTGATCCATCGTCCGTTTATGATTTTAAAAGCGTCGGAAATCAGATGACGCTGCCCGAAGATGCAACAAATGAAGAAGAGTTAAAGAATGCCCTGAAAAGTTTGGCGAAATCGGTAAGTCTCCGATTGAAGAAAAAAGAGGCGGTAGCGACAAAAGTTGCAGTGATGCTTCGCTATAAAGACCGGACGACTGTAACAAAAAGTATGAAATTAGAAAACCCAACCGATGATGAAAGAACGATTTTCCAGCATGCTTTGATTGTTTTTCAAAAGCTGTGGAAAAACGAGCCTGTGCGCCTGCTCGGCATAACAGGGCAGGATGTGATGCACAAAAAAAATGCTTTTAAACAGCTTGATCTATTTACTTTTGAAGAAGAAGCGAAAAATGAACCGCTCCATCAGGCGATAGAAAAATTGTCTGAAAAATATGGAGAAGGAATTATCAAAAAAGGACTGAGCATGCATAAAGAGATTGATTCTTTCGGCTCGAGCTTCGGGAAAGATTTTTTCTTTAAATAAGTTTTTTAAGCCTGTACTTTGTATATGGCTTTGACTTGAAAACAATCTATTAATTATGGTATTTTCAGTTCTGTAGAATAGTTATTCGAAATAGAAAGGGACGTATTCATATGTCAAAACAGCAAATAGGTGTTATCGGATTAGCAGTAATGGGAAAAAATTTAGCATTGAATATTGAAAGCAGAGGCTACAGTGTTTCTGTCTACAACCGTTCTTCAGAAAAAACAGACGAAATGCTAAAAGAAGCAGCAGGAAAAAAAATCGTCGGAACGTATAGTATAGAGGAATTTGTCAATTCTCTTGAAAAGCCTCGAAAAATTTTACTGATGGTTAAAGCGGGTGCTGCGACTGATGCAACTATTGAACAGCTTCTTCCATATCTCGATGAAGGAGATATTTTAATTGACGGCGGAAATACATATTATAAAGATACTCAACGCCGCAGCAAACAGCTCGCTGAACGCGGCATCCATTTCATTGGCACAGGGGTTTCCGGCGGAGAAGAAGGAGCTTTAAAAGGCCCTTCCATCATGCCGGGAGGACAAAAAGAGGCTCATGAGCTGGTGCGTCCAATTTTTGAAGCGATCGCCGCTAAGGTGAATGGTGAGCCGTGCACCACCTACATTGGTCCAGACGGAGCAGGACATTACGTAAAAATGGTGCATAACGGCATTGAATACGGAGATATGCAATTAATTTCCGAAGCTTACTTCATTTTAAAACATGTTCTTGGGTTAAATGCTCAAGAGCTTCATGAAGTGTTTGCTGAATGGAATAAAGGAGAGCTCGACAGTTATTTAATTGAAATTACAGCAGATATTTTCACAAAAATCGATGAAGAAACAGGAAAACCGCTTGTCGATGTCATTCTTGACACCGCCGGGCAAAAAGGAACAGGAAAATGGACAAGCCAAGACGCGCTTGATTTAGGAATCCCTCTTCCGATCATTACTGAATCGGTATTTGCCCGTTTTATTTCCGCCATGAAGGAAGAGCGTGTTAAAGCAAGCAAACTGTTGAGCGGACCGAATGTACGGCCTTATGAAGGAAGCAAGGAAGAACTCATTGAAGCCGTTCGAAAAGCGCTGTACATGAGCAAAATTTGTTCTTATGCTCAAGGGTTTGCGCAAATGAAAGCAGCAAGCGAAGAGTATAATTGGAATTTAAAATACGGCGATATTGCCATGATCTTCCGCGGCGGCTGCATCATCCGCGCAGCGTTTTTGCAAAAAATCAAAGACGCTTACGATCGCGACCCTGATCTTCCAAACCTACTGTTGGACCCTTATTTTAAAGAAATTGTTGAAAGCTATCAAGGAGCTTTACGACAAGTTATTGCGATTGCCATCGAAAGAGGAATTCCAGTGCCGTGCTTCTCTGCCGCTCTTGCTTATTATGACAGCTACCGCACTGAAACATTGCCGGCAAACTTAATTCAAGCACAGCGCGATTATTTCGGCGCTCATACGTATCAGCGCGTTGACAAAGAAGGCATCTTCCATACAGATTGGCTGAATAAATAACGATAAAAAGCATCGGTTTTAACCGATGCTTTTTCATTTCGCCTGATTTTCCTTTCTCGTGAGCACCGTTCTGCTATTTTTCATTTTGAAAAAGGAAAATACAAAATTTTTCTTGATAAAAATTTCAACATAAATTACTATAAATTCAAATAAAGGTTATATATTCCATTAAGATATAAAACTAGACTTATAATTCATTTGCTAAAAAGCGAGATGAGTGATAAAAAATGATCCAATGGATAAAGGATAATAAATTTTCCAGCTATGTATTGTTTTTTATTGCTTTTACATTGTCGTTCATTTCGATCATTCTGTCCATCTATATATCGATGGGCTCAGAGGCGGAAAATATTCCAATCGTGCTGAAAAAAGAAGGGGCGCCGGCTTATGCAATTTTCGGAATTGTCCTCGTGTTTATTATATTATCAGTCATAATGCAATTATTTGTAGGAGCTTCCATTACTCATTTTTTCGTAAAATTTCTATTTAGAATTCCTTTACAATTTTCTTTATTTTATAGAGTTTATCTTATTTTCACTTCTTTTTTAGCGCTATCGATTATTTGGCAATTGTTTATGTTCCGAGATACTTCGAATATTTTTTTCATTGTAGCCAATCCGTTTTTACTCTCAGGTCTTTTTGCTCTTTTTATTCTATTGAAAAGAATGGCGAATTTAAGCTGGAAAAAGCCGCTCCTTTTCACCATTTTTTCTTTATTCGTCTATTTGGCTTTTACATTTTTAGGAGGTTACGTATTTGATGAAGAATACATTATGTGACGTGATCTTTTCTAATATGGCATCAGGATGAAGTTATGCAGTTTATTATAAAGGGTGCCCTAAAAGCGGCTTTTAAAATTTAGTGCTCTTAAAATATCACATGATTCATCCTTATTCACGAGAAAACCGATCTAAACTTGTGTAAGCGAGTATGATAAGACATGTATTTAAAATTATGCTATTTATTAACGAATAAAATCATCAAAGTATTTATAAACAGGCTTTTTTATTTAAGCGATGGAATTGGATTGAAGTCTAATATTTTTAATCCGATCCTTCAAATACTGAAAAGATATGCTGTTTTTGTATGTTTGGCTGCTTATATATTCTGGTTTGTACTTGCGGTCTTATTCCAAATCTTGTTTCACCATATTTCCTTGCCCATAAAAACATTGAATTTATTGATTATCTTATATATTTTGCAGCTGTGTATAATTCAGGCTGGAAGCGGTGTTAGCGATGAAATTCGCAATTTTGCAATTGAAAGCAGATTTTCAGCAGACATAAAGAAGAAATTGATCATCACTAATGAATTTTTAGGCTTCTTTTTAATATGGCTGTTTCTTTTGCTCATGTCATTGCCTTTTTTTATCGTACAGACATATTACAACTCCTATGCAGGCTTTGTTTTTCTTCTGCAAATCTTTTCATTTTTGTTCTTCTATGGGTTTGTGCTGGCATTTATAAAATTTTTATTATTTGTGTTCAAGCGAAGCTACCCCTTTGGAAGCAATCGGTTCATTATTTCTTTCATTTATTTGCTTCTCTGTTTATTCATCAATGGAAAAAAAGAAGATCTTGAATTTTTTGTTGGTTCTGCCGTTCGTTATTTTATTCACGGAGATTTTGCGGATTTTGTAATAAAATTTGTCCCTACCGAAGTCAATTTATATGAGTTGAGAATACATGGATGGCTGTTTTGGCTGGGCATTGTTTTAATAGGAATTTGCTTGTTTTTCTTTCATAAAGCCTGCGATTATTTATTCATTGAAAAGCAAGTAATACGATCTTTTTCTAAATACCATTTGCCTAAAAAGAAGTCATTATATATTTTTTTCAATTATATAAGATCAAATGGGATCATCAACAGCCATTTTTTCGTGACGTATACATTAACTGTTCTGCTGTTTCTATTTGCCGAATCTCTTCCTATAAGGGTGAATGATATATCTCTTTTTACAGTTTTTCTATTTATTTCTCTATTCATGAATCATAATCATTCGAATATCATTTTGCTTTGTAAAAGACATAAACTTTCGATCATTCAAACGTCTGTTATGTTTTCGTATATTTTATGGGTTCAATACTTCATTGTGGTGATTTTACTAATTTCTGCGAAGTTGATATCAGCTGATCTGGCAGCATTATCCTTTATTTTATTAGGATTTGCCTTTATATTTTCCAGTCTAATCATTTATTGTACGTTTATTTATCAATTTGAAAAATATTTTATTGACGAAAAAGCGTTTGAAAAATTAGGCGGGATTTTAATCGTTCTCTTTTTTGCCTTCGTTGCTTCTATAAAATCCTTGCTGCGTCTAATAGGTTTAAACAATTTATTTTTTGGAGAAATGCTAAGTCTCATTTGTGTTTGTACAATTTTATTTTTAATTTTTCATAAAATCGATCGAATAAGAGTCTTCTTTTATGAGCGATTTCATTGATTTTTGAATTATGGCGTGCTTGGAATTTACCTAAACAATTTGCTTCTACGAAAATCTATTTGATGAACGCACCATTTTTGTCGCATTATTCACTATGCTAATTTTTGCTGCTTTTTCAACAGGATCGGTCATGGACAGCTTATCAACATTTCGCTTCATTTTATATAAGCTAAGAAGACAGCGGTCGCGTTGGCTTGCAGTCAGCTTCAATTAAGAATCAACAATGGGATTATTTTGTCTTCTCTTTAAATATAGAGGGGAATGTTAAAAATTAACATAAAGTAGGGTTGAAAAAGATGATTCAAGTTGCGGATTTAAAAAAGTCGTATCGGGCGAAAATGGAAATATTAAAAGGAGTTCAATTTACATTAGAACCAAATAATATCTATTGTCTATTAGGGAGGAATGGTGCGGGAAAAACGACATTGATGAAAATTTTGTCCGGCATTCTAGCTTATGATTCCGGCACGATTATAGTAAAAGATAACAAAAAGCTTAATGAGCTTGTTCATTATGTTTCAGAGAAGCCAAATTTTCTAGATTTTTTATCTGGCTTTGACAACTTAGATTTTATTCAAAAAATCTATCATTTGAATATGTCGAAAGATGAATTGGAAAGGTTTTGTGAAGAACAAGGAATTCAGTCGTTTATCCACGAACTGGTCATCAATTATTCGCATGGAATGAAGCACCAGTTGGCTTTAGCCGTTGCTTTTTTAATAAAACCGAAGGTATTGCTGTTGGATGAGCCGCTAGTATCTTTAGACCCGATTAACATTGCTGAAACTTATAAGAAGCTCGTTTCTTATGCCAGAAGGGGAAATATTGTTCTTCTTTCCACGCATATGATCCCGATCGCCCATAAATTGGCCGATGAAATATTATTGCTGAAAAACGGGAAAATTCATCAAGTTGCCAATCAATACAGCGAAAGCGAACTGGAACATTATGTGTTAAATCAAATATAAAAATATTTTTGCTAGATGCTTCAGCCATTTCAAAATCGATGCCGTTAATTATGCTGTCGGGCATAAAACATCAATTATTGTCAAGACCGAAAAAATCACCGATTTATCATTCTCCAGAAAGATCTCATTGATCCTTTTATTGGGAGCCTCTTTTCCCGTAATCGACAGCTTCAAAAGGGCTGAACGTTGCAGCCCTAATTGTTTTGGGGAGAATTCACCAGTATGCTGTAAAATCTCCATATAATTATAAAGAAAAGGATATATCCAAAAAAAGAATAGAAATGATTCCAATTAGAAGAATGGATAAACACGCCCGCTCGTTCAGCGGCTTGTTCAAAAATGCAGGCTAAAATACCAATCAAGCAAAATAGGATTGGGCGAACAAAAGGACGGATTTTATGCATGACGATTAAAAATGAGACGGTGATAATAGGTAGAATGACGAGCGTAAACAAGATGTTAATAGAGAAGATTTTCGGGAACAATCGTTTTGGAAAGGCGTAAAATCTGCATTCAACAAAAATCAAATCTAAGTATGTTCCAAGTAAAGAGGCAAAAAGTGTTGCAGCAAGTAAAGCAATGTTATTCCTTTCTAAGAAAAATTGCTTTTTTCGCCATGATGGTAAGTTCAATTTTTTCGATTGTTTTACAATAATCTTCATAAATATCCCCGCCTGAAAATGTTTC
Source organism: Aeribacillus sp. FSL K6-8394 (assembly GCF_038008865.1). Classification (NCBI taxonomy): domain Bacteria; kingdom Bacillati; phylum Bacillota; class Bacilli; order Caryophanales; family Bacillaceae; genus Aeribacillus; species Aeribacillus sp. FSL K6-8394. Next base: position 1,472,185 of record NZ_JBBPAA010000001.1, on the reverse strand, counting down.
TTCTTTTAAATAGTGGATGACCTTCCAATCATGGAACCAATCTCCACTGTCCGCGACTTCGTGTTTGATATTTCCCCAAGCGAATTTTAATTGAGGGCTGTAAATGCGCGGCTCTCCATTTTTCAACTCGCACTTTTTTGTCCTTCGTTTATAGATTGTGCCTGGCAATGATTCTTTCACATGATGAAAGAGGTGCCCCCAGTAATCTGCTCTCGAACCTGTATGCTTATTTTTTTTGGCCCAACGCAGCACTCCTTGTAAAACGTTCTCTTGGTGAAAAAGCAAAGAATATAAACGTTTTCCTAACATAATTCGTTCATGAAGCGATGCAAAATGCTGCAGCGTCGCTCCGATTAAAGCAGGCTTTGTTTCATTTTCAACATACGGAAAGATGATGTGATTAAATCGCAAAAAATCATAAAGCTTGAAACCAATTGTGTTTAATACGGTCTTTTGAAAATGATGATTTTGAATAACATGTTTTTCTAAATAGTTTTGTTCATTGATGACCGTTGCGATTGCCAGTAAATAATAGTTTCTGTTTTCCCAATAGTGATTCCAGATTGTTTCCATAAATGTTGATACGTTTAAATAGGGGAGGAGGTAAAATAAGTTTCGTTTCATGCGTAAGCTGTGGTGATAAAGTAAAAATTGCGGGAATACATCTTGAAAGATTAACCAATTTCCACGTTCTAAAAATAAAAAGTAGTTTTTTTGCTCCTTTTCTGATATTAGCCTTGTTAACAAGTCTCCTTTTAAATCGGTCATATGCCATCCTCCATTCCGGGAAACCATATGTCCTAAGAGCGCCCAATGGATGTCTGGATGCCTGATATAAAAATTTAAATATGCAGCTGTTCTAGTTACGTTGTTAGTGTTGAGTGTATTTGTCACGTTCACAATGGAATCAATGATGTTTTGTTCCCATGTTTGTAAAGGAGGCATAGGCTGATTTACGTTATATTTCATTTTTTCGACGAGATCTTCCTTAATTTTCAAAAGCTGTTGATCAATCAATTTATTGTTGTTCAACCATGGAAAGACCATCCTATTCCTCCCTCATCGAATAGCTTCCATAAAAGCTGAATATGTATAGGAATAAGCTAAAACTTACTACATGAAGTGGTGGTGAATAGGATGCAACAACGAATTGAAGCTGAAATCAATCGATTGGCGGAATTCATCCTAAAGAGGCAAAATTTTGACGGAGCTTGGGATTTCCCATTTGAAACGGGTATTGCCACAGATTGTTATATGATTATCTTATTACGAACATTGGAAATTCATGATGAACAATTCATTCAATCACTCGTTGAAAGGATATTAAGTAAACAGGAGAAAAACGGAGCATGGAAGCTGTTTTACGATGAAGAGAAGGGAAATCTATCCACAACAGTTGAAGCATGCTATGCTTTACTTTATTCGGGATTCATCGATCAAAACAATACAAACATGCGACTAGCTAGGAAGTTTATCATAAACCATGGTGGCATTGGAAAAGTAAATATGTTTACGAAAGTCATGCTTGCTTTAACGGACCAAATCAAATGGCCTAAATCCTTTCATCTGCCGATCGAATTCATTTTATTTCCAACTACTTTTCCTGTAAATTTTTTTGACTTTTCCGTTTATGCAAGAGCCAATTTAACACCGATATTGATTGCTGCTGATCGCAAGTTTAGTATAAAGACAAAGCATACTCCTGACTTATCAGACTTATATGTTCATAGAAATGAAGACCTTTGGGACTTTGACTCTTCTGAATGGCGTTCTTTTTTTTCGTTTATATATGACGGCATGAAACAATTAGTAGGTACTCCTTTTGAGCTTCATCGATTGGCATTACATCGAGCAGAACAATATATGTTAAATCGAATTGAACAAGATGGTACCTTTTATAGCTACTTTAGTTCAACATTTTTAATGATTTTTGCTCTGATGGCTCTAGGATATTCGAAAAAGCATCCAGTTATTGTTCGGGCTGTTCAAGGGCTAAAGTCAATGAAGACAACAATAGATGGGCACACTCATATTCAATACACGACGGCAACTGTTTGGAATACGGCATTATTAAGCTATTCATTACAAGAAGCTGGTGTGCCATCTGCGTCAGCTGCTATTCAAAGAGCAAATCAATATTTGCTTTCTCGCCAGCACTATCTATATGGTGATTGGGCTGTTCATAATCCGTATCAAATACCGGGGGGATGGGGATTTTCAAATATTAATACGATGAATCCGGATATTGATGATACAACAGCGGCTTTACGCGCGTTGCGAAAAGAAGCATTAAATAATCGCTCCTTTTGGGATCGAGGAATGAAATGGCTCCTGTCTATGCAAAACGATGATGGGGGCTGGGGATCGTTCGAAAAAAATGTCAATAAGTCATTGCTATCTTGGCTTCCGATAGAAGGCGGGGAAAAAATGCTTCTTGACCCATCAACTCCTGATTTAACGGGAAGAACGTTGGAGTTTTTAGGGAATTTTACACGATCAAGCTACAATCAAACGTTTATAAAGCAAGGGGTAAAGTGGCTTTTAAAAAATCAACGAAGCGATGGTTCTTGGTATGGACGATGGGGAATTTGTTATATTTATGGATCATGGTGTGCATTAACAGGCTTAATCGCAGTAAAGGTGAGAAGAGATCACCCTGCCGTACGAAAGGCTGTGAAATGGTTATACTCCATTCAAAATGACGATGGGGGCTGGGGAGAGTCTTGTAAAAGTGATATGCAGAAAAAATTTATCCCTTTACCAGCTAGTACGAGAGTGCATACCGCATGGGCATTAGACGCTTTGGTAGCGGCAGAAGAAACGGTTACACCACAAATGAATCAAGCAGTGAACTATTTATTAAATTCAAAAGATGAAAATTCATGGACAATCACATACCCAAAAGGTCAAGGCTTACCTGGCGGATTTTACATTCATTATCCAAGCTATGAATATATTTTTCCTTTGCTGGCATTGGCTCATTATGTAAAGAAATGGTGATTAGAGGATGGAAATTTGTACGCAAAAAGCTGCGGCCGTAACATTTTTGATAATTAATTTTTAACCTTTCTACCGAAAAATAGTAGAACGATGTTTCAATGGAAAGCTATCCTCATTTAAAGTGAAATTCGCGAGACTCCTAAAAAAGCGATCAGTGTAAGACAAAAGCTATGAATTATTTCCCTATGAGGAGTCATACATGAGAAATTTATGAAAAATAAAAAGGAAATCGCACTAGTTTATAATAATATTAATAGATATAAGGCTTGTAGATTATCAAAATATTTAATCGGATTAACTGTAAACGATTACAATTTATTTGAGCTAAAGGTGAAATATATGTCAAACAAAAGATGGACATTAACTTTTTTATTCTTAATTATTTTGTTTCTATATGTTTTTATTCAATTTATATGGACGTCAAAGCAGATGGAAGAGACAGTGGAAGCTCTTGACAAAAGGGTTTCCCTACATGAAGAACCTCCGCATTTTATTCTTATTGCTCAAGAATTCGATAATCCATACTGGCGGAAAGTAGAAAAAGGTGCTCAGGATGCTGCAAAAAAGTTTCAAGTAGAAGTTGAATATGTCGCTCCGTTACGAACAAGTATTGAAGAACAGATTAAGCTATTAGAAAAAGCAATTGCTTCTAAAGTAGATGGAATCATTGTTCAAAGTTTGGATGAAGAAACATTTACTCCAATCATTAATAAAGCAATATCCAAAAATATTCCAATTATCACAATTGATACAGATGCTAAAGCGAGCCGTCGTCTTTCCTATGTAGGGACAGACAATTTTGCAGCTGGTCAATTGCTTGGGAAAACCGTGGTAGATATGACAACAGGGCAGCATAAAATTGGGGTTATTATTGGGAGTGAATCATCTGACAATCAACTGGAGCGGCTAGATGGTTTTTTGTCAGTTATTAAACAACATCCAAGGTTAGAAGTAGTGGAAGTCCAAGCATCCAATATTTCAAGAATACAAGCGTCCATTCAAGCTGATATTATGTTAAGAAAATATCCCGATATTTCAGTGATGGTTGGGACAAGTGCTTTAGATGCAATTGGTATGACAGTGGCTGTGAAAAATTTGCAACGATCCGATATTCAAATTTTTGGATTTGATGACGTCGAAGAAACATTATTGGCAATAAAAAAAGGAGAGATTACAGCAACCATCATTCAAAAACCATATGAAATGGGTTTTATTGCTGTTCAATTAATGTCCAAGCATTTGCAAGGACAACCTATTCCAAACGTATATTTTACTTCAAGCAAAAAAGTAGATGCATCAAACGTACAAATGGAGGTAACACCGTGAATATACGGACAAAATTGTTTATCTTTATTCCATTGCTCGTCATTTTACTCAATACTATAGCATTTTTTATTTTTGATAGTGGAAAAAAAGTTCAAAAGAGCTATGACTTCATGGTCCATCGTATTTACTTATACAAACAAATTTCCAATGAAACTCAAGAAAATCTTCGCTATTTAAGCAGCTATCTCATATATCAAGATAAAGAAAATCTTAACTTGCTAATTAAACATAAAGCTAATTTAGAAGCTCTGCAAAGTAATTTAAGCAACAATTCGGCCAGTAATGCTTTAGTAGTTGATAATTACAAAAATATGATCAATACTTTTCTCCAACTGGAAGAAGCTATTTTAACAAACTTAAAAGAAAAAAAATTTCTGGATCAAGCTGATCAATTCAAAGAAATAGAAAGAGTTGCTTCTTTCATTCGGGAGGATAGTCAACAACTAGTAGACATGGAATTGAGTGAATACCAGCCTGTGTATAATAGTATGTTGGCAATTAACGAAAATATGAATAAATGGGGAGGAAGTTTGTTTATTGTAACCACAGCATTAAGTATCGTATTTGCTATCTGGCTGTCTCGAAGTATCGTCATTCCCATTCAGCAGCTTGTTCAAACAGCTAAACAAGTCGCTGCGGGAGACTTAAATACGAACGTGCCGATATACCAGCCAAATGATGAGGTTGGGGTACTAGGAAAAGTGTTTAATCAGATGATTGAAAATTTACGAAAATTAATCTCTAAAAATATGGAAATACTAGAAAAAGAAAAATTAATGAGAGAATTAGAGTTAAAAGCACTTCAAAGTCAAATTAACCCGCACTTTTTATTTAACACATTAAATGTGATCTCAAAGCTTGCATATATTGAAGGAGCTGAAAAAACGAGTGAACTAACCATTTCTACTTCCAATTTATTACGATATAATTTGCGAAAATTAAACGAACCTGTCATGCTGCGTGAAGAAATTGAAAATGCAAAAGAGTATTTTGCCATACAAAAAGCACGATTTCGTGACCGTATTTCATTTCGAATGGAGATTGATAATCATTGTTTAGACCAATCAATACCAGCTCTTACGATTCAGCCTTTGCTTGAAAATGCTTTTGTCCACGGGATCGAATCAATGGAATCAGGAGCCGTTATTGAGTTAAGCGTCAAAGAAAAAGAAGGAAGAGTGTTGGTGAAAATTTCGGATAATGGTGTAGGGATGGATGAAAAGATTGTGAAAACAATACTCGAGTCACCATCTTTTTCAATTAAAAAATCAACAGGACATTCAACAGGATTAGGAATGGAAAATGTATTTCGACGTTTGCGATTATTTTACCAAGTACATGATATCGTGGATATTAAAAGCAAGCAAGGTCACGGCACCACGATTTTGTTGTCATTACCAAGAGTAAGGGGGGAAAAGATGCATGTATAAACTTCTCATTGCAGATGATGAACCTCTAGAGCGTGAAGGGTTAGAATTGATGATTCAAAAATGTTTGCCCAATCAATTTCAAATTTTTCATGCTGAAAATGGCCGATTGGCGATACAACAGATGGAAAAGCATCAGCCGGAAATTATATTTATGGATTTAAAAATGCCTGGTATTCAAGGACTGGAGGCGATTGAAGAAATAAAAAAACAAAATCCTAAGATTAAAATCATTATATTAACTGCATTTGATTATTTTTCCTATGCAAAAGAAGCCATTGAACTCGGTGTGAATGATTATATTTTAAAACCAGCTAAAAAAGAGAAAATTGTCTCTGTGTTGAAAAAATGTATATCAGAATTAGAAGAAGAATTGCTAAATCGTGAGAAGGAACTGAAAATGAAAGAAAAGCTGGGACACCTTTTTTCAATTAGTGAATCCGAATGTGCCCTAATGATTATGATGGATGCAGTATCAGAAACAGACGTGGATGAATTGCTTTCTCTGTTAAAAATCCCTCACCGAACTAGTGTAGCCTTTGTCATTGAATTTTCCGATATAAAGATGGAAGAGAAACAAGATTTATACCAAATTGTCAAAAGGTATATGAAAAATAAACAAGAGTGTATATGCAGTCCTTTAATCGATCATCGTATGACGATATTTTCTTTTCCTTCCGATCAGGATATGACGAGAAATCAATGGATTACTCTTTCCATGAAATGGTTGAAGGAAATCGAAAAACGAACAAACAAAAAAATTAAAATAGGAATTGGTACTTTGCAAAAGGATATTCAAGGCTTTAAAAAGTCGTATCAAGAAGCTCTTCTGGCTGTAACATCTCAACCGTATTTTGGACGGGTAAAACATATTTCAGAAGTAGAGGCTGCACACGATTCAGACAAGAAAGAAAAGAATCGAGCTTTACTAAATTCAGAGAATACGAAGGGACTAGATATAGCACTTCAATTTATTTCTGATCATTTTCACGAAGATATTACATTAGAGGAAGTCGCTCAATTGATGAATTTTCATCCACACTATTTTAGTAAACGATTTAAACAGGAAACGGGCCAAACGTTCTCTGATTTTTTAACACATATGCGTATTGAAAAAGCGAAAGAACTGATGAAACAATACCATCTTAACGTAAAAGAAATCTCTTATTATGTTGGTTATAACGATCCTAACTATTTTAGCCGAGTTTTTAAAAAAGTTACAAAAATGACGCCAAAAGAGTATCGAAACCAACTGCAGAAAAATAAATGATAAATTCGATCACTTCTCCTATACGTGCAGGAGGGGTGATCTTTTTTTAGCACTTTTTTGACAAATATTAAAAGAATCCTATTTTGGTAGTCAGTAAAATTTTTACAGGTGAAAAATGTCTCTTTATAAGTCGAAAAAGTGAAGGAAATAAGAAAGAAATCGTTTTCATATGCGTGATAGGCTTAAAAATGAAAGCGTAAACATTACGAGGGGGGTTTCAAATGAAGAAATGGTGGAAAACTTTATCGATGGCAGCTGCATCACTTGTTTTAGCTTCTGCTTTAACAGGATGCGGCGTTGTTTCATCGGGAGGCGAGGACAAAAGCAGTCAAGCAAAAGAAGATGGCGACAAAATTGTGGTTGGTTTCTCAATGGATACGTTAAAGGAGGAGCGCTGGCAGCGCGATAAAGACCTGTTTGAAGCAAAGGTAAAAGAATTAGGAGCAGAAGTAAAAACGCTTGCGGCTAATGGCGATGATGCCGCTCAATTGAATCAAGCAGAACAATTAATTTCCGAAGGGGTAGATGTGTTAGTTGTTGTACCACATAATGCAGAAGCTACAGCAGCTATTGTTGACAAAGCGCATAAAGAAGGAATTAAGGTTATTTCGTATGACCGCCTGATTAAAAATGCAGATGTAGACTACTATGTATCTTTTGACAATGTTCGAGTTGGGGAAATGCAGGCGAAAGAGATTGTTAAGCAAGCACCGACTGGAAACTATGTATACATCGGTGGTGCCGATACAGATAATAATGCTCACCTATTCCGTGAAGGAGCTATGAATGTGTTAAAACCGCTTGAAGAAAAAGGGGATATTAAGATTGTTTATGATCAGTTCTCAAAGGACTGGAAGCCTGAAGAAGCATTGAAAAATATGGAAAACGCTTTAACAGCAAATAAAAATAATATTCAAGCAGTTATAGCAGCAAATGATGGCACAGCTGGCGGCGCCATTCAAGCATTAGCGGCTCAAGGACTGGCAGGGAAAATCCCTGTGTCTGGTCAAGATGCAGAGCTGGCTGCGCTGCAACGCATCGTGGAAGGAACGCAAACAATGACGGTTTATAAACCAATTCATGCTATTGCCACGAAAGCGGCTGAAATAGCTGTAGCTGTTGCAAAAGGAGAAAAAATCGAAACAGATCAAAAAATACCGAACGGTAAAATCGATGTTCCATCTGTCCTTCTCGATCCTATTGCTGTAACGAAAGAAAATGTTCTAGATACTGTCATTAAAGATGGATTTCACAAATTAGAAGATGTCTATCAAAATGTTCCAAAAGATCAATGGCCAAAACAGAATTAAATGTTATAAAGGCTGACTCTTACAAAAGAGTCAGACCTTTCTCATTCTATCATGCTGCGAATGGGAGGGAAGATGGTTGTATTCGTTAGAGATGGATCAAATAACAAAAGAGTTTCCCGGAGTGAAAGCATTAGACCGTGTAACATTTAAAGTGAAAAAAGGTGAAATTCATGCGCTCTGTGGTGAAAATGGAGCGGGTAAATCGACGTTAATGAAAGTATTAAGTGGATTATATCCAACTGGAACATATTCAGGAGAGATTCGTATAAACGGAACCCCTGTACATTTCCGCAATATTAAAGATGCAGAAAAGGCAGGGATTGCAATTATTCACCAAGAACTTGCACTCGTTAAAGATTTGACAGTTGGAGAGAACATTTTTCTAGGAGCAGAACCGAAAAAATATGGCGTCATCCAATGGGATCAATTGTTTTATGAGTCATCCGAATGGTTAAATGCAGTAGGTTTAAATGTGGCTCCTCAAACGAAAATCTATTCACTTGGCATCGGGCAGCAACAACTTGTGGAAATTGCCAAAGCTTTGTCTAAAAATACGAAGATATTGATTTTAGATGAACCGACAGCTGCTTTAACAGAGAGTGAAGTCGAAATATTAATGGGAATTTTAGAGGAATTAAGAAAAAAAGGGGTAACATGTATTTACATTTCTCACAAAATGCCTGAAGTTTTTCGTTTAGCTGATTCCATAACCGTCTTACGTGATGGAAAATCCATTGCAACTCTATCCAAAGATGAAACAAGTGAAGATGAAATTATTTCTTTAATGGTCGGCAGAGAATTAACGGAACGATATCCGCAAGCTGAACGAACTCCAAAAGAAACGATTCTTGAAGTGAAAAACTATTCTGTCTGGCATCCAGATATGCCAAAAATGAAGGTAAATGATAATATTTCCTTTTCACTTAGAAAAGGAGAGATCCTTGGAATAGCTGGATTAATGGGGTCTGGTAGATCAGAGCTTGCCACAAGTCTTTTTGGAGCATATGAGGGAAAACGGGAAGGCGAGGTATGGATAGAAGGTAAAAAGGTTCACATTCGCAACGTTCAAGATGCTATTAATGAAGGGATAGCATTAGTGACAGAGGATCGAAAACGCTTTGGTCTTGTTTTAAGTATGGATGTGAAAACAAATACCACTCTTGCCAGTTTGAAAAAAATTAGCAAATGGGGCGTTATGAACCATAATGAAGAAATGAAATCAAGCCAACAGTTTGTCCAGAAGTTAAAAACTAAAACGGCATCTCTTGAAACGAAAGTTGGAGCATTATCGGGAGGGAATCAGCAAAAAGTCGTTATTGCCAAATGGTTGATGTCTAAGCCGAAAATTTTAATTTTAGATGAACCTACACGGGGAATTGATGTAGGGGCAAAATATGAGATTTATCAATTAATGAATCAGCTGGTTAATGAAGGAGTCGCAATCATTATGATCTCATCAGAGCTGCCTGAAATACTTGGTATGAGCGATCGAATTCTGGTCATGAACGAAGGCAGATTTGTGAAAGAGCTGACGAAAGAAGAAGCCACACAAGAAAAAATTATGTCAGCAGCAACGGGAGGAGGGAAATAAATGGAATTAAAAGTGACGGCTCAACAAAAGACAAATGTCAAAAAAAAGTCGTTGAAAGATATAATCGGAAAAATTGACGTACGGGCTTATACGATGATTGGTGCCATAGTTGCGATTTGGCTGTTCTTTGGAATTTTGAACGATACATTCTTAACAGCGCGTAACCTTTCAAATTTATTCACTCAAATGTCTGTTACTTCTATTTTAGCGATTGGAATGGTCCTCGTTATTGTTGCCGGACACATTGACTTATCTGTCGGATCCATTGTAGGTCTTACAGGAGGTATTGCTGCCATATTTAGTAACTGGATGGGAATGCCAACGATTGTTGTCATTGTTGTCACGTTAGTTGCTGGTGCAATTGTTGGCCTACTTCAGGGTTGGCTAGTTGCCTATCAGGCAATTCCTGCATTTATTGTCACTTTAGGCGGTATGATGGCATTTCGCGGCATTTTAATGGGAATAACGAAATCAACAACCATTCCTATTTTTGATGCGAATTTTATTGCCCTTGGAAGTGCCTATTTTACAAATATGTTTGGGATTGTGTTGGCCATACTAGCAGTAGTCATTTTGGTTATTTTAACAATAAGAAAACGAAAAACTCGCTTAAATTATGGATTTGAAGTAATGCCTCTTTCATTGGAAATCATGAAAATACTTTTTCTTAGCTCACTCATTGTTTTATTCGTCATCACGATGAACAGCTATAAAGGAATTCCGTTTCCCATTATATTTGTTATCGGTTTGGCAGTCATTTTTTCATTTATTGCGAATAACACAACATTTGGCCGTCATATTTATGCAATTGGCGGAAATTCAGAAGCTGCGCGTTTATCAGGAATTAATATTAAAAGTCGCACGATGATGCTGTTTGTATTTAGCGGATTGTTATCAGCCGTTGCAGCAATTGTGTTAACAGCTCGTCTTTCTTCTGCTACCATTTCGGCTGGCCAGATGTATGAATTAGATGCTATCGCTGCATGTGTCATTGGCGGAACCTCTTTAATGGGCGGATCTGGAACGATTATTGGTGCGATTATAGGGGCCATGGTCATGACATCGCTCGATAATGGAATGTCCCTTATGGGGTTGGACACCTATTGGCAGTACATTGTGAAAGGAAGTATTCTTGTACTAGCAGTCTGGATAGATATTGCAAGCCGTAAAAAAAATAAGTAGTTAAAAATCTGCGACAAAAGGGCTGAACTTTGGATATCATTCATAGTTTCAGCCCTATTTGTGTTGGTAAAAAATGTACCAGTATGCTGTAAAATTTCCATATAATTATGAAGACTATATCAAACTATGCAAAGCTTGGAATAAACCTCGTTTCATTTCCTATCCTTGTGGTCATTTAGGCATCGTGTTTCAACGAAGGAAAATCACTAAGGACGGAATGTGATTTATTAAATGTAAAATCACATAAATAAAAAAGCCTATTGGTAATTCCAGAAGCAATTAAGAAGTTCGATAACTAAACTTACCTTTTAAATAAGCCTAATTTTTTTGCTGCTTTTTTCTTCCATTTTTTTAAATGTTGTTGACATGGTTTTTGACCGTTCGGATGGAAATGAACATTTCATCTGCAATTTCACGTATTATCTATGAACTCTAATATTTTTCATTCGGTTGGCGTTAGTTGTGATTGGATTTTTCCCATCTTATATTGATTTTCTATCTTTTTAACTTGCAAAATTCTTTGGTCAAGTCCAAATTATTGTGTAAATTCCCCCCTATGAACTTTACTTTCTATAATTTGGATGGGGATGTTTAATAAGTCGTTTTTCGGCTTATAGACGCTCTTTTAATGTTTTAGAAATGTTGATAGATTGATATTTTTCAATGAGGATTTGACTTTTTAGACAGCCTCTATTGGATATATTTTTTAACTATCACTTTTTTGATTAATTCTTTCACAAACCGTTTCGTTTATATCTAAATTCGGTAAAAAATAAATTAAGATAGAAATGAAGAATATTTATGAAAGGAGTGAAAAAATGAAGCAATACCATATCATTGTTTCAGGACGTGTGCAAGGAGTGGGGTTTCGATATTTTACGCAATCAAAAGCGGTCGAGCACCAAATTTCCGGTTGGGTTCGAAACAAGATGGACGGAACGGTTGAAATCGTTGCAGAAGGAGAGGAGCAAAATTTACAGAACTTTCTTGCCTCTATTCAAAAAGGTAGTCCTTTTTCAAAAGTTGAAAATATACAATTAACGGAACATGATGAAGTGGAAGGCTTTCAAAAGTTTGATATTCGTTATTAATTATTAAAGCATTAATATGATAAAACACCCCTATTTGTACAAGGGGTGTTTTAATAAGGCAACACTTTTAAATTGAAAAATGTCATTAGATCGGCCACCAATGGAAGCCGTCTTTGGCAAGAAGTTCATCCGCTTCTTTAGGACCCATCGAGCCTGCCTCATAGTTAGGGAAGGCCGCTTTTTTACGGGACCATGCATTTGAAATCGGATCAACATATGCCCATGATAAGGCGACTTCATCCCAGTGGGTAAAATTCGTGGCATCGCCTTGCATGCAATCATATAGCAATCTTTCATATGCCTCCGGAGTGTTCATACCGTCGATGCCGTTATTGTTGTAAGAAAGCTTAATTGGTGTAGCCTCTGAGCTTACTCCCGCTTTTTTGGCATTGAGATGAAGCGTAATCCCTTCATCAGGCTGGATATGGATGACAAGCAAGTTTGGAACGCGGTCGCTTTCCTTTTTAAAGTATAGGTTCATTGGAATATCTTTAAATTCGACAACAATTTTTGTTGATTTTTCTTTCATCCGCTTTCCTGTGCGAATGTAAAAAGGAACGCCTGCCCAACGGTAATTGTCAATCAAAATCTTTCCGGCCACAAACGTTTCTGTATTGGAATCGGGATCTACATTTGCTTCTTCTCGGTAGCCGATAACCTCTTTTCCATTAATTATTCCCTTTGTATATTGGCCTTTTACAAAATAGCTGTCGACTTCATTTTCCTGAATTGGCCGTAAAGCACGAAGCACTTTAATTTTTTCGGAACGAATTTCGTCAGTCGTTAATTTAATTGGCGGTTCCATCGCAAGCAAGGCCACCATCTGCAGCATATGGTTTTGCACCATATCTCTGAGCGCACCGGATGTTTCATAATAGTTGCCCCGGTCTTCCACGCCGAGTGATTCGCTTGAAGTAATTTGAATATTGGAAATAAAACGGTTATTCCATAAATGTTCAAAAAGCGCATTGGCAAATCGAATGACTTCAATATTTTGCACCATTTCTTTTCCTAAATAGTGGTCGATTCGGTAAATTTGCTCTTCATCGAATGCGGCGCGGATTTCATCGTTTAATTTTTGGGCGGAAGCTAGGTCATGGCCGAACGGCTTTTCAATGACAAGTCTTGTCCATCCGTTTGTATCTTTTAAACCGTGCTCTTTTAAATTGTTAGCGATGATTCCGAAAAATTCAGGCGCCATCGCCAAGTAAAAGACTCGGTTCCCTTCCGTTTGATATTTTTCATCCAAGTCGGAAAGTAAGCTTTTTAAGCTGTGATACGAAGACTGGTTCGATACATCAAACGGATGATAATAAAAATGCGAAGTAAAGGATGTTAGATCGCTGTTGACGGAAACTGCATTTTCAACGGAATCTTTAACATTTTCCCTGAACGTTTCGTTCGTCCATGGTCTTCTTGCCACGCCAACGACCGCGAATTCTTCGCTGATCTTACCGCTTTGATATAAACGGTAAATGGATGGGAATAATTTCCTTTTCGCTAAATCTCCTGTTGCTCCGAATATAATGATGATTGCTTTTGGTAACTGGATTGTATTCACTGAACGTACCTCACTTTATCGTTTTGCTATAAATTTTGCTAAAAATATGTACCCGTTCAAATATTTAATTTTAAAGGTAAACGTACTGTAACGCAAATAATATTTGCTGATTTTTCTGCTAAATATTGAATGAATGTATTATAATAACAGATAAAAAGACATTTGGAGGAGCGAACGTTGAATCTTTATTTTTTAGGAACAGGTGCTGGTCTGCCGGCCAAACATCGAAATGTGTCTTCCATTGCGCTTGAATTGCTTGAAGAACGCGGTTCTATTTGGCTGTTTGATTGCGGCGAGGCGACACAGCACCGGATTTTATATACGAACATCAAACCGGCAAAAATTGAAAAAATTTTTATTACGCATTTGCATGGTGATCATATATACGGACTTCCCGGTTTGTTAGGAACAAGATCCTTTCATGGCGCCGAGAGCCCGCTCGTAATTTACGGTCCTCCCGGCATTAAAGAATTTGTGGAACAAACTTTGAAGTTAAGCTTTACTCATCTTAAATATCCGCTTATTACAAAAGAAATATTTGACGATGAAACCGTTTTTGAGGATGATCAATTCATCGTTAAGGTAAAGAAATTGGAGCACGGTATCCCTTCATTCGGTTATCGGATTATAGAGAAGGATCTGCCCGGAACACTTTTAGCGGATCGATTAAAAGAAATTGGAGTAAAACCTGGACCTATATACAAAAAATTAAAAAATGGCGAAACAGTCCAACTTGCTGATGGAAGAGTTTTGAATGGAAAAGATTTTTTAGGTCCTGTCAAAAAAGGACGGATTGTTTCGATTTTGGGTGATACAAGATATTGCAAGCAAAGCGTCGAATTATCAAAGGATGCGGATGTTTTAGTGCATGAGGCGACATTTGCAAAGGATGAAGAGCTTTTGGCCTACAATTATTTTCATTCGACAACAGTTCAAGCAGCGCAAATTGCTTTAGAGGCAAACGCAAAAACGTTATGGCTGACGCATATTAGCTCGCGATATCAAGGCGAAGAGGATTGTCAAATGCTTCTTGCTGAAGCAAGGGCTGTATTTCCAGAAGCAAGCCTTGCCCATGATTTTTTATGTGTCCCAATTCCTAAAAAGTAGAAAATGGTATGGGGATGCCAAAAATGAAACTTTCGCCGCCTTTTTTACATAGAATAAAAGAATCGTCTACAGGCATATTTAGTCCTATAATCGGGCAAAAAAATCGTCGACATGATTCTTGCAGAATCTCTGAACTTTCAAAATTTTTTCGGTTGCGGCAATGAAAGAATTATATGTTGATTCAACACTCACTGTATGCTTTGGAAAATGCAATATGCAAACAAAAGCTGCCTCAAAAGGCTTTTTTGAGACAGCTTCTTCTTTTATACGCGCCATCCGCGTTCATATTGTGTCGGCGATTCAATTTTTGCGTTTAGTTCATTAGCTGCATGGTAAGGCCAATATGGATTTCTCAATAATTCGCGGGCGACAAAAATAAGATCCGCCCGGTTGTTTTTTAAAATCTCTTCCGCCTGCAAAGGTGAAGTAATTAAGCCGACTGCCCCTGTCTTGATGTTTGCTTCCTGTCTGATTTTTTCGCTAAATGGCACTTGGTACCCGGGATAAACATCTATATTTGCCGGGACAAGCCCTCCTGAGCTGACATCAATCAAATCGACACCATCCTCTTTCAGCCATTTAGCAATTTGTACGTAATCATTTATCGTCGATCCGCCTTCAACATAGTCACTGGCGGAAACACGAACAAACAACGGGCCTTCCCACACTTTCCTTACGGCTTGGATAACCTCTTTTAAAAACCGGTAGCGGTTCTCTAAGCTTCCTCCGTACTCATCATTGCGCTTGTTTGATAGCGGAGATAAAAATTCGTTAATGAGATAACCGTGGGCTGCATGGATTTCGATGATATCAAAGCCTGCGTCCTTAGCTCGTTTTGCTCCTAATTGAAATTTTTCAACCGTTTCTATTATTTGTTCTTTTGTCAGTTCTTTCGGTGTACGGCTGTTTTGATCAAAAGGAATTGAAGATGGGGCGAATATGTCTCCGCTCACATTTGACTTTCTTCCTGCATGAGCAAGCTGGATGCCTGTTTTCGCTCCGTATGATTTGATTTGCTGCACAAGTTCAGCCAATTTTATAATATGGTCATCTTCCCATATACCGAGGTCCAATTCAGAAATTCTGCCTTCCGGCGAAACAGCTGTTGCTTCAAGAATGATGAGGCCCACCTGTCCCACCGCTCTTGAAATGTAATGTGTGAAATGAAAATCTTCAAGAAATCCTTTTTTATTTGCGGCTGAGTACATGCACATCGGCGACATGACAATTCGATTTTTCAATGTGACATCTTTAATCGTAAATGGAGAAAATAATAATCGGTCTTTCATCTTTTATTCGCCTCCCTAAATATTTCCTTTAAAATTTTAGCAATTATGATTATTTTTGTCATATGATCTGCTTGGTAAATATAAAAAAGGGTTCAGTATTGCTCGCTGAACCCGAGTCCGATTTCAGATTATTGTTCGTTCACCAGTTTTTCCTCCAAAGCGCTGTTTAATTCTTTTGACCGTTCGACTGCCCGTTTCACACAGCTTATAATAGCTTCATCTACGTGATGATTGTTTAGGACGCTTAAGCCGGCTTCAGTTGTGCCGCCTGGGCTCATTATTTCTTTTCTTAGAGTAGACGGCTCTTTGTCAGACGTTTTTAACATTAATGCTGCCCCATAAAGTGTTTGAACAATGAGGGAGCGCGCCATGGACTTTTCTAAACCGATTTCTTCTGCTGCTTTTTCCATTGCTTCTACTATGTAATAAATATAGGCTGGTCCGCTTCCTGCCAGTCCTGTGACGGCATCGAGCTTGTCTTCTTCAACAATTTCAACTGTTCCGATCAATTGAAACAGTTCAACAGCTGCTGACAGGTCACCATCCGTTGCATATTGTCCTTGTGCCAAGGCGGTTGCTGATTGTCTGATGGTAGCGGACGTATTCGGCATTGCTCGAATGACGGGAATACGTTTGTTGAATAATGTTTCAATTGCTTTCGTTGAAACGCCTGCGAGCATGGAAATAACAAGATGGTTTTCTGTTGCGTATTCGCGGACTGTTTTTACTGCCTCGTCAACGTCCTTCGGCTTCATCGCGAAAAAAATCGTTTTTGTGTTGTCAAACAAATGCTTTTTATCTTTTGTAATCGTGACGCCGTATGTTTTTTGCAGCTCCTCGAGCCGCTTTTCATTGGAACGGTTTGTCACAACGATCTCTTCTCTCCGGCACTTGTTCCCGTTGATCAATCCGGATATAATAGCTTCCGCCATAGATCCGGCTCCGATAAATCCAAACTTGTACATAAAAAGAGACTCCTTCCTGATCGTTTTATATGTTTCTTTTGAACTTCTTCCCTATAAACTTAGTTTAAAAGAGAAGAGATTCAGTGGGAAAGGTAGCGAGAAAACGTTTTACCATTCATCTGTTAAGCAACAGAAGCGCATGCTTTGGATGGGCTTGTATGATGAAATGTTTCCCTGCCTTAAATTCTAAAAGCGTTGTAGAATTAATTTTTTATCAGTTCCAACGGCTTGTCAAGTATACTTATGAATTATTCGAATAAAATGACAAATTGATTTATCATGTGTAAAATAAGTTATATTAAAAAATTAAAGGCGGTTTGCAAAAATGTTCAGCAAAGATGCAATTTATAAAATAACGATCCCTATACCTTATCCGATTAAAGATGTGAACGTGTATGTTGTAAAAGGGGACGCATTGACATTAGTGGATGCAGGGATGAAAACGGAGGAAGCGTGGAGAGTTTTTGAACATAAGCTGAAGGAAATAGGGCTTGTGCCTGAGGATATTGAGCAAGTCATTCTTACCCACCATCATCCTGACCATATCGGTTTGCTCGATTTTTTTGATGGCGATCTTCGTGTTTTGGGCCATCGTTTGCTTGCTCCTTGGCTTTCTCATGATGTGCGTTTTTTTGATCGGCAAAAGGAATTTTTTTTAGAATTATTGAAGCAGTTTGCTGTCCCGGAGTCGTTTGCGTCACACTTAGATCATCTTGATCTTTCCTTATATCCACGCAATCATCCGCTGACCTCCTCCATTCAAGAAGGAGATGAAATAGACGGGATGCCTGGGTTTACAGTCATTGAGACTCCTGGACATGCCCAAAGCCATATCGTTTTGTACAATGAGGAAGACTGCCGAATGATCGGCGGCGATCATTTGCTGAAAACCATTTCCTCCAATCCTGTTCTTGAAATGCCGTATGAAGGAAAAGAGCGTCCAAAACCTCAGCTGCAATATAATGAATCTTTGAAAAAGCTTTTGCATATTCCGATTTCTGTTGTCTTTCCGGGTCATAAAGATGAATTTTTCGATCCTCACCTGTTGATTCGGAACCGTTTAGACAAACAGCATGAACGCGCGCTCACCGTATTAAAGCATTTAGAAAAACAGGAAATGACGGTGTTTGCTCTTTGCAAGCTTCTTTTTCCGTCTGCTTATCAACAAGAGCTTTTATTTGCTATATCAGAAACTGTTGCTCAGCTTGATTATTTAGAACAATATGGAAAAATTAACAAAAGAATAGAAAATGGCGTTTTACTTTTTTCCGCGCAACGAAGAGGTGACAAATAAATGAATTCGCGGCTTAAAGATCGATTGGTAGTTATTACGGGGGCATCGAGCGGGATCGGGGAAAAAATCGCAAGGATCGTTGCAGAAAGCGGTGGACATTTAGTTTTGCTGGCTAGGAGGAAGGATCGTCTCAAGAAACTTTCGGATGAGCTTCAAGCCTCTCACTCTATTTCTTGTACATATTACGAACTGGATGTCAGTGACCTTGACGCAGTTTCCGAAGTATTTACGGACATCACAGAGAATTTTGACCGAGTGGATGTTTTAGTCAATAATGCTGGTTTTGGTATTTTTCGAAATGCAGAGGAAGCAACATTCGAAGAGATGCAGCAAATGTTTAAAGTAAATGTGTTCGGATTAATTGCTGCGACAAAGCTGGTTCTTCCGAAGATGCTGGCCCAACGGGAAGGGCATATTATTAATGTCGCCTCTCAGGCTGGCAAAATAGCTACTCCGAAATCAAGCATCTATTCTGCTACAAAACATGCTGTTTTAGGCTTTACGAACAGCTTGCGGATGGAAGTGGCGGACCGCGGGATTTTTGTAACATCTGTCAATCCGGGTCCAATTGAAACGGATTTTTTCAATCTTGCCGATACGTCAGGGGATTATGTGAAAAACGTCCAACGCTGGATGCTTAATCCGGAAGCTGTTGCACAAAAAATCGTGAGCGTGATGCTGACAAATAAACGGGAAATTAATATGCCTGTTTGGATGGAGCTTGGCGGGCTTGTTTATCGTCTCATGCCCTCCCTATTTGAAAAAGTTGCCGGAAATTTGTTTCGGCAAAAATGACCGGGAGCATTATGCAGGAAATGAACAGAAAGCTTAAGGCGGACTTTTCGCTAAAATCTCCGCTCTCACTTCTGAAAAGGCGCGTCAAGCGTCTTTTTATTTTGATAAAAAATTCAGCTCTTTCACCGATTTGTCTCCAACTTAAATCTTCTAAAAAACGCGGCTGTATTTTGAATAAGCTTTCCAAGCTTAATATCTGTTTTTCGATGCCGTACTTCGTTGTTATGCTCCTTTTGTACCGCGAAAAATGGCGCAAATTCCCATTGAAACCGAACGTATATTCCCATACAATAAAAATAAAATAAAACCGAACATACATTCTCATGAGGGGATGATGGAATGAATTATGAATCGTTTCCAAACCGGCATATATTATGCATCGATATGAAAAGCTTTTATGCGAGCTGTGCGGCGGTCATACTTGGGCTTGATCCTTTAACAGCCCACATTGCTATCGTTGGGGACAAAGAGCGGACAGGAAGCATTGTATTGGCCGCTTCACCAAAACTGAAGGAAGATTTCGGAATTCAAACCGGATCCCGCTTATTTCAAATTCCAAACGACCCCCGCATCCGCCTCATCACTCCGAAAATGGCGACGTATTTACGGATTTCTGCTGAAATTACTCGGCTGCTGAACCGCTATGTTCCGAAAGAAAACATCCATGTTTACAGCGTAGATGAATGTTTTATTACTGCAGATGGAACAGAAAGACTTTGGGGGGATGCGCATAGTCTGGCCGAAAAAATTGTGGAAGATTTACGAAATGAATTTTCTCTCCCATGTGCGGTCGGGATCGGTCCAAACATATTGATGGCGAAGCTTTGTCTAGATTTGGAGGCGAAAAAGAAAGGTATAGCGGAATGGACGTATGATGATGTCAAAACGAAGCTGTGGAGCATCAAGCCGTTGCGTAAGATGTGGGGGATTGGGGCAAGACTTGAAAAAACGTTAAATCGAATGGGAATTTTTACAGTCGGTCAGCTCGCAAATTATCCGTTAGAGCTCCTTGAAAAGAAGTTCGGCGTCATGGGGAATCAGCTTTATTACCACGCATGGGGAATAGATCTTTCCGACATAGGCTCTCCGATTATGCTGGGGCAAATCAGTTTTGGAAAAAATCAAATATTGCTTCGCGACTATCCGGACCCCGAAGAGGTGAAATGCGTCATCTTAGAAATGTGCGAGGAAGTGGCAAAAAGAGCGAGGGAACACCGGATGGCGGGGAGAACAATCAGCCTTGGAATCGGCTACAGCCAAAAGGAAGGCGGAGGAGGATTTTACCGTTCAAAAACGATGGATGTCTCAACAAATATTACGATGGATCTTTATCGAGCCTGCCTTTCGCTGTTTGATCGTTTTTATGAGGGAAAGACAGTCAGAAAAATTTCCATCTCTCTTTCCAACGTGGAAAAAGACAGCGGCATGCAGCTTGATTTGTTTAGGCCGAACCGCATAAAAGAGCATCGTTTAGGATATGTAATGGATGCGATTCGGAACAAGCACGGCTCCAATGCACTGCTGCGCGCTGTTTCGTATACGAAGGCAGGAACGAGTCTTCACCGCAACAAGCTGATCGGCGGGCATTATGCGTAACGAATATGAAGAAAAGAAAGCAAAGGATGGGATAAACAATGATTCAGGATCGTGGAGGCATAAAATGGACAGCTATGATGCTGCCCGAGCATGTGAAATTACTAAGGGAATACAATGAAAGTTTAGATAAAGTCGAAAAACCGGTTTTAGATGAACAAAAATATGAAGAATTTAATGAAGTTATCTGTGAGGCTATGGAAGAGAACATTACTCTACAATTCACCTATTATCAAAAAGGTGAAATAAAGAAGCTTGTCGGCAATATTCATTATATCGATCAGCTAAAAAGAGAATTACGAATTGTTGATTACTTGACTAAAAAACATGTTTTAAAATTAGGAGATATTATTGAAATTGAGCAATACTAAGAAAACAGCATTAGAAATACAAATTTAATAGGGGTAGCGTAAGGTCAGGAAAATGCAGATTTACAACGCTTAGAAAATGACGATAATTAACAGCCCAATTTCTAAAAATTTGAGAAATTGGGCTTTTTGCGTGCGCCCGGCGGCGCCCTATAATGGAATAACTAAAACATAATCTCAATCTTAAAATCAATTAATTTTTCTTTCACTAAAAAAGCACCCGTTAGTGAATAAGTGAAATTCACGGTTAACTAAAAACAATTAAGTTTCACTCTGCCACTATAGGGTCATTTTCTGGAATAAGTAAGAGAATTATTTTCTTAGCTCCTGTAATAATTTACACTTATTAAAAAAGCTTTGACATTAGCTGTGTCAGGGCGTCCACAACAAGAGTGTTGGGGCATGAAAAAGCGTTTTTGTAGCTATCAACTTCTTAAAGCCTCTCAGAAGCCCTCACAGGCTTTCTAAGGGCTATCCTATTCTATTTCCGCCAAAAAGTTGAACAGTCTGCTTTATCCTGAATATTAAATTCAATCATTTTCTCAAGCAATTCGTAATTTACCGGCTCATTCCACGGAATTCGAAACAAGCCTTTGGTAGCGCTGTAGCCAGCTTGGGCGATTTCATCGGCAAAATGCATCATTGTCTTTTCTTCAGGTGAAACGCTCAAATGATGCTTCGCTGTGGAAAAGCCGATGATAAATGTGCCGTGATCGGTAAACATTGGCGTATTCCACTTGATTTGCGGTTTCAAATTTGGGAATTTATTGGCAACCCACGCCAAAATTTCCTCTGTTCGGTCGCGGTGGTCGGGGTTATCGATACCTGCTAAATATTTTGCAAAAACTTCCATGTCTTCCTCCTTCGATATTATGCTATTTCCGCCAAAAATTCGAATTCTCAGCCTTATCCTTGATATTAAATTCAATTATTTTCTCAAGCAATTCGTAATTAACTGGTTCAGACCATTGAATTCGGAACAAGCGTGAAGAAGCGCTGTAGCCAGCTTGAACGATTTCATCAGCAAAATGCACCATTGTTTTTTCTTCGGGTAAAATGCTCAAATGATTCTTTGCTGCGGCAAACATAATGATGTATGTGCCGTGATCGGTAAATGTGGGTTTGTTCCACTTGATTTGCGGTTTCAAATTTGGAAATTTATTGGCAACCCACGCCAAAATTTCCTCTGTTCGGTCGCGGTGGTCGGGGTTATCGATACCTGCTAAATATTTTGCAAAAACTTCCATGTTATTTCCTCCTAAAATAAAAATCGTTCAGAGAAGTTCCTCAAACCCATTCGTCGTTAAAACTCCTCACAGAACCGCTCAGAACACGACACCTATTTCCACTATATATTTTACAACCTGAATAGTCAAAATGGCTTAAAATGCAAATTAGTTTTGAAATTTTCCATCCGAATGTAGAGTTAAAAAAAGGTTCGACCATTTAAAGCAAAACTTGATTATTTATAATAAAGATTGATAAAACCATGATATTGTGAAACAATTTACTTAAACTGAAGGAAAGGATACAGCACCAAATTAAATGAATATTAGTTTAATTTATGCTGTATCTTTTCGCTAGTCAACTACACGAGCCGTAGCAATTCAATGACCGAATTGCTACGGTAATCAGTTTATGATTTAAGGATGGCTGATAACTTGAAAACAAATGCTAGGTATCAAACTTGGATTCGAATGAATAAACTACTAATTTTTTTGCTTTTTTCACTTTTATTCATTTTGTTGACATTCTTACCTATTAATTTATATCTGCGAGTTTTGTCAGGTATTATAGCGTTACCATTAATTTATATTGCATTTATCCTTTCTTATTCTTATTACCAATTCGCAGCATTTGGGGGAAATTATCAGTCAAAAATACATGACTTAATTGTTGCCAAGGTGAATTGGGATGGGCAAGGAAAAATACTGGATATAGGAACAGGCAGCGGTTCACTGATTATAAAACTTGCAAAGGCTTTTCCTGAGTCCCTATTAACTGGAATTGATTATTGGGGCGACGATTGGGAATATTCGAAAGATCAATGCCAACGAAACGCTGAAATTGAAGGGGTTTCTGATCGAATAAATTTTCTGAAAGCAAGTGCCACAAAACTGCCTTTTAAAAATGATGAATTCGATATAATTGTAAGTTGTCTAACATTTCATGAAGTTAAAGATGAAAGAAATAAAACAGAAGTAATGAAAGAGGCATTAAGAGTGTTAAAACCTGGTGGTAGATTTGTCTTTTTAGATTTGTTTATGGATGAAAAAATATTTGGGGATGAAAAAGAGCTCTTAAATTCCTTAAAGAAACATGGTGTATCTGAATTGAAAAGCTACAAACTCGCTAAAGTAATGAAACTGCCAAAGCTTTTATTGAACAAAAAAGTATTAGGGAATGCAATGATATTGATTGGAAGAAAATAGACGTGTCATCATTTGCTTGTGAAAATAACGCTGATTTCTTACAAATAAAAACAACACTTTATTCAACTAACCCGGCTAATAGTTTGTCAATATTTCTCTATAAATGTTTAAAAAACGTTAATCGGTTATGTTCATTCTGCTTCAATAAGCGGAGAGAGCTAAAATATGATAGAATGGAGGCAAAATTAAAAAAGGATGATTTTAGCCTATGAACATTTCGTTTACAAACGCAGCGAAAGCAAAACTTAAAGAGATATTGGAAATGAACGAAAACCGCTATATAAAGCTGAAATATGATACAGATGGCTGCGGCTGTGTCATGAGCGGTGTTACTGTTCTTTGGCTTGTGAAAGATCTTGATGAGGATGATATGAAAATTGATACAAATTTTGTCCCGGTGTACGTGGAGCGATCAAAGCTTGTTTTTTTAGATGATGAATTGCAAATCGATTATCACGGGCAAAAACAAATATTCATGCTCAAAAGTCCAATGCAAATTTACAATCCAAGAATGAGCTGCATTGTGAAATGAGGGAACAAAATTGAAGGAACGTCTAGCTTCTTTAAAGAACATTGCTTTAAATAAAACATGGGTGTCCTTTCTCCATGACAATCATCCGTACACCCTTCTGCATTGGTCTGTAGGAGGAATGGGATATGAAAAAAAGGATGTGTGGCTGATTCAAGATGAAATGACGTTTGAAGCGGAAGAGTTTGCCACGATCGATGAAGCAATTGCATGGATGGAAAAAAACATGCAGAATATTCACGATGTATTAGGATAAAAAAGCATGCATTGGTCAAAGGAAGGGAAAAAATATGAAAGATGCATGGAATCTCAAAGATCAGATCGGCGAAGAAAAAGCGAAAAAGCTTATAGATATGAAGAAGCAAATTGAAGAAGAAAAGGAGAAATTAAAAAAACTGGAATTGGAGCGTAAAAGAAAAGAGGAACAAAAGCGGGAAAAACAGAAAAGCTTTGCTGAATTGCTCGCATAAAGCGACTTGAAATGGGAAGATTTTAAATAAAAAGCTGGAAAGGAGGCTGTCCAAAAAGTCAGGGTTCACTGACTTTTTGGAGCCCCTTCATTTTAGGGACTTATCGGATAGACCATTTTTCCTGTCTTGTTTATATCCTCCAGAAGTCTTATGAAGGACTTTTCTTATGCTTTTTTTCTTCATTAGGTTCTTCAAAAGTTGTATGACGGACATTCAGCATATACAACTGCTTCTTGTTGGACTTCATTGCCTCTATGAAGGACATTTACAAATTTTATTCGATTATTTTTGTCCTTCACAGTAGTATTTTTCCCCGATCCTTCATTTTAGGAACTCATCGGACAGCCCCTTAATTCCCAACATTTATTATGCCGCCATGAATTTGTTTAGAAACACTTTCTTTTATAAATGAAAAAGAATTCCCACAAGAGAATAGATAATGACAGTTGAAAATAAGATTGTCATATGAAACAGAGAATAAAGAAACATTGATTTTGCCCATTTCTCTGAATCCATCTTTTTATAGCCGAAAATGCTTAACATAAGCCACAGAACGCTTAAAAGAAGGGCTACTAGCATAAGACCGAGGCTTAAAGGCCCAAAAAGAAAGCTTGCTACAATTAAAATAATTAAATAAATATTCGTTTGTATATATGCTCTTTTAACACCTTTGACAACTGGGAGCATAGGGACCTTCGCAGCCTTATACTCATCGTGCTTGCGAATAGCTATAGCATAAAAATGAGGCATTTGCCAAATAATTGAAATCACAAACAAACCAAGAATGGCTGGATGTGTCACGTCCGGATGAACAGCAGCCCATCCGATGAGAGGGGGCATTGCTCCAGAAATACTGCCAATTTCCGTATTATAAATTGTTCTTCTCTTGCTCCACATCGTATATGGGACAACATAAAAAAACAAACCTAGAAACCCTAGGAATGCTGCTAGAGGAGTTGTTAATGCAAGAGCTGCAATTCCTAAAATAGACATACAGATTCCAAGCCATAATACTGTTTTAGGCTTTATTGCTCCTGTCACAGTCGGTCTGTTTTTCGTCCTTTCCATGATAGAATCTATATCTCGGTCATATAAGTTGTTAAAAGCTCCAGCTGCCCCCATTACGAAAATCGATCCAATCAAAGCAAATAACATTTCCGGCAATTTCTCAAACAGGCTGATCTGATACGTATACAATGCCAATGTCAATCCAGCCAACATCGGAACGAGATTTGATTGAATAATTCCAATTTTACAAGTTTCAGCCAAAATTTGGGGCAAAGTTGGTTTCTGTGTTGTAAGGCTTTCTTCTTTTCGCATTCTTCCCCTCTTCCTTTTTCACTCATGATCTATAAATCTAGGAGGACATTGTTGATAGTTGCGTCCAGCATAATGAGAAATTATAATTTGTATACTGATTAGAATTTATATACTATTTGGTATGTTAATGCTATATGGTATGATTGTCAAGAGAGAGGGAGGATAGCAAATTGGTCAGACGAAGATTAACCCAAGAGGAGCGAAAAAAAGAAACGCGGCAATTACTTTTAGAGTCAGCTGTTGAAATCTTTGCTCGATTCGGCTTTCACGGCGCTTCTGTTGATAAAATTGCAGAACATGCCGGATTTAGCAAAGGGGCGGTATATGCCCATTTTCGTTCCAAAGAAGAGCTCTTTTTAGCTATTTTGGAGCAACAAATGCAATTGCATGTAGACAACATTCTTCAAGTCATAGACGGACAGCATTCGCTTTCACATTTTATCGAAACGATGGATGAATATTTCCTGTCAGTTAGGCAGAAAAATCGAACGTGGAGCATGCTTAACATGGAATTTTTTCTTTATGCGATGCGTGAAGAATCGATACGCCGAAAATGGTCTGACATGATAACGGAAGCGGTACAACAAATTTCCAAGGCGATTGAAAAATTGAAGTCGAAAGAGAATAACGATTCTGCTCTATCTGCGGATGAAATAGCATGGACTATTCTTTCGTTAGAAAACGGTTTAGCGATATTTTATTATATTAGCGAAGACCGTGTGCCCCTTCATTTATATGGAAAAGCACTGCAAAATTTGCTTAGATCCCCTCATTAGAAAATATTCAAGCTTAAACGGATTTCAAAATATATTAGTCCAAAAATTTTTCAAGATAGGAATGGACGGCGCTGTTCAATGAACCGATACATATAGTTGTAAATCCGGTTTATGTGCTATGAACAATCGTTTAGCCATTGAGATTGCAACACGATCGTGCGAATCCCATCCGTTTCGGTAGGAACATCAACTGGATAGATAAATTGAATTTTCAACAGTCATGTGAATCCGAAAATAAATAAGCGGGGATCGTCCCCGCCTGTTTTAATCGCGATGGATTGTATAAAGAGACTGTTTTGTTGCGTTTATAAGCGCTTCGTATTCTTCTTCCAGCAGATCTTTTGCTTTCGCTGCTTGGACATTTTCAAGCAGCTGCTCTTGCTTGCTCGCTCCGGCAATGCAGGAGGCTACAACACGCTGATGAAGAACATATTTTATGGCTGTTTCCGTCCGAGTGCGATCCGGGCATGCTGAATCGATGCTGTGCAAAGCTTCTTTTAATTCATCGAACGTGTAGTCTAAATACCCATTGTTCTTGACGCGCTCAGAGGCTTTTTCGAGCGGGCGCTCTGTCAAGAGGCCTTGAGCCAACGGCCCTCTGGCAATAACAGAAACGTTATGCTCCTGAATCAAAGAAAACCATTCTTCTGGGCGCCGGTCAAGAAGGCTGTATTGCATCATGATTGAAACGATATTGGAGCGTTTCAACCATTCTTTAATAACGTTCGGCCGAATCGAAGAAATGCCGTAGTAGCGGATGACGCCTTCCTGCTTTAACTCTTCGAACGCTTCAATCGTTTCATCGATCGGGTCGTCGATTGTTCCTCCGTGAAGCTGATATAAGTCGATATAATCTGTACCCAGCCGTCTGAGGCTTTCTTTCACTTCTTCCTTTATGTATTTCTTGGATGGATCCCACCACCATCCGTCTTTGCCAACTTCAAACCGATTTCCTACTTTTGTTGCTAAAATGATATCGTTTCGACGCGATTTAAGAGCCCTTCCGACAAATTCTTCATTCAGGCCTTGATCATAAAGATCTGCTGTATCAAAAAAATTAATCCCCAATTCAAGAGCTTGGTCAATCAGCGAACGCGCATGCTTTTCGTCGCGGCCAAGCGACATGCATCCAAGACCGATTTCGCTCACATACAGCTCGGATGTTCCTAATCTGCGCTTTTTCAAAAAGATCACCTCTCTTTTTCTCTTCTAATTTGAAAGTAGTATAAACTTTTTGAAAAAGCAAATGTTTCATATTCATGATGAAGCCATTCATAGACTGTTTTATATCGTTTTGCGGCTTCCTTTAAGCTGTAAGCAATTTCCTTCGGCTTTCCGATCATCACGACCCGGTTATAATTCCGATACATGAGCAATCGCTCCGCCTCCTTTTTAATTATGGTAGAATGTATGAAGAATGATTGGATAATAGAACAGGAGTTGAATATATGAACCGTTTAAACGAGGAAACGATTGCGAAGGAAAAAATTTTTTCAGGGAAGATTATTGATGTATATGTGGAAGATGTCCGTCTCCCAAACGGAGAAAATGCGAAACGTGAAGTCGTGAAGCATCCGGGTGCAGTTGCCGTGATTCCTATTACAAACGAAGGGAAAATTGTCATGGTGAGACAATATCGCAAAGCTTTAGAACGCCAGCTTGTGGAAATTCCTGCCGGAAAGCTTGAAAAAGGGGAGTCACCTGAAATCACAGCAAGAAGAGAGTTGGAAGAAGAAACGGGCTATGGATGTGAATCATTAAAACATGTCATTTCGTTTTATACTTCACCGGGCTTTGCTGATGAACTCGTTCATCTTTATTTAGCTGAAGGATTGATAAAGCTGGAAAATAAAGCGAGTTTGGATGAAGACGAGTTTGTCGAGGTGCTGGAAGTAACCCTTGAGGAAGCGAGAAAATTGATAGAAGAAAAAGAAATTTACGATGCAAAAACTGCTTATGCAGTTCAATATTTAACATTAAAACAATTGAGTGAGGAGATATGAACGCTTTTTTCGCAGATTTGCACATTCATATTGGCAGAACAAATACAGGAAAACCGGTAAAGATTACGGGGGCCAAGTCGCTGACGCTTGAAAATATTTTTATAGAAGCAGCTGAGAGCAAAGGTATGGATATAATTGGCATCATTGATTGCCATGTCCCCGAAGTAATCAAGGAAATTGAAGATGGCATCAGAAGGGGAAAGTATGAGGAATTAATGGAAGGGGGAGTCCGCTATCAAAATTCGACACTTATTTTAGGTACGGAGCTTGAAATATTTGATGAACATTGCAATGGGCCGATCCATGTTCTATGCTTTATGCCGACTTTAGAAAAGATGAAGGAATTTTCCCATTGGCTCAGCTCCCATTTAAAAAATATTCATTTAAGCTCTCAACGGGTATATGTTGAAGGGAAAAGACTTCAGCATAAAGTGAAGAGCTTGGACGGATTGTTCATTCCGGCGCATATTTTTACTCCTTTTAAAAGCTTGTACGGAAAAGGGGTTCAGCGAAGCTTGACAGAAGTTTTTGATCAAACACTCATCGATGCGGTCGAGCTCGGTTTGAGCAGCGATACTAACATGGCAAGCCGTATTCGTGAACTAGCTTCCTATCCATTTTTAACGAACTCAGACGCCCATTCATTGCCAAAAATCGGGCGGGAATATCAGAAGTTGTTGTTAAAAGCGCCGACGTTTCAGGAATTGGTGATGGCGATCAAAAAAGAAAACGACAGAAAAATTGAGGCGAATTACGGATTAAACCCGAAACTTGGAAAGTATTACGAAACGTTTTGTGAAGCGTGCCAAAAAACAGTAGGCTTGACAGATGAGGGATGCTGTCAAATATGCGGAGGAGTAAAAATTACAAAAGGTGTAAAACAGCGGGTTGAAGAACTGGGGGATAAAACAAATCATGTGGAGAAAAGGCCCCCTTATATTCATCAAGTCCCGCTAGCTTTTCTGCCTGGCATTGGCCCTAAAACATTAAAAAAATTAAAGCATTATTTTGGAACGGAAATGAATATTTTACACAAAGTTCCGTACGCCGATCTTGTCGAAGTGGTTCCGGAAAAAATCGCCGCTTCCATCATCTCGGCAAGAGAAGGCACCCTTTATGTGCAATCAGGGGGAGGAGGAAAATACGGAAAAGTGGAAGGTGCGTAAATTTTCGCGCCTTTTCTTTTTTTCTAGTAAAAATACGAATATGTACCATCCGTTCTCTCATACAATCTAGTAAAGAAAGACAGGAGAGGATAGGATATGCAGAATATTCAGCGTTTTTTACTAAAACAATTGAAAGATCAATCAACCGTCTATTTATTTGTGCTTATATTGTTCATAATGGGAGTAATTTTTGGCGCAATCATCGTAAACAGCATGAGCATTACGCAAAAAGAAGATCTGTATTATTATTTAAACCTGTTTTTTGGACAAGTATCGGACGGAAAACTTGCCAGCTCGTTTGAAATGTTCAAGCAAAGTTTTTTCCACAATACAAAATATGTAGGGCTTATGTGGCTTCTAGGCATTTCGATCATTGGTCTGCCGATTATTTTTATCATGTTATTTTTAAAAGGAATGGTCGTTGGATTTACAGTCGGATTTTTAGTAAATCAAATGAAATGGGGCGGATTTTTGCTGTCATTCGTTTCCGTTTTGCCGCAAAATTTGCTGCTGATACCTGTGTTTCTTATTATGAGCGCATCGGCAATTTCTTTTTCCTTCAAGCTCATTAGACAGCTTTTTGTAAAAAAGTTCCACGATCAGCCGTTTAGAATGTTTGCAGGCTATGCAGTCACATTTTCTTGCTTGATCGCCGTTATATTGCTCGCTGCAATGTTAGAAGCATATGTTTCCCCGATCCTGATGAGAGGGACGATCGATTTTATTTATAAATAATAATTATTATTTAATATAAATTTTATTTTTTAATTTAAAATTATTTCAGTTGGACACTTTCTTTTATTTTGTTATAATATATGAGGAATGCGGCGAGGGAGGGAAAGTGTCATGGAAAACCGCATAGAGCGTATAAAAAAGCAGTTGCATTCTTCAAGCTATAAATTAACCCCGCAAAGGGAAGCAACCGTTCGTGTTTTGCTTGAACATGAAGAGGATCATTTAAGTGCCGAAGATGTTTACCTCCTCGTTAAGGAAAAATCGCCTGAGATCGGGCTCGCAACAGTGTACAGAACGCTGGAATTGTTAACTGAGCTGAAAATTGTTGATAAAATAAACTTTGGAGACGGGGTTTCCAGATATGATTTGCGCAGGGAAGGAGCCGCTCATTTTCACCATCATCTCGTATGTATGGAATGCGGTTCCGTTGATGAGATTCAGGAAGATTTATTAGAAGATGTTGAAAAAATTGTCGAACGAGATTGGAAGTTTAAAATTAAAGATCATCGTCTAACTTTTCACGGCATATGCCACCGCTGTCAGGAAAAAGAAGATAACAAGAAAGAATAAAGCCTTTTCCGCGAGGGGAAAGGTTTTTTTATATTATATACGTATAAAGATTGTCCAGACGGTCATATCTTTAAATATAAGAAAATATGGCCTTGTGGAGGACGAACATGGAAAAATGGACGAAAACCGTAAAGAATATGCTTAAAATTTTTATCTTGTTTACAGGATTTACGATTTTGTTCTACTATGCTATTATATGGGTTAACTTGGAATATCAAGATTACCATCGCTATGACGAGCCTGAAGGATCTGCCGTAAAGGTGACAAGCGTTGTGGAAGAACAGAACGATAATTGGCTGAATCGCTTAATATTCTTTTATTTAAACGGGGAGTAGAGAAGATTGAACGATCATATCCAAGATTTTATTCATTATTTGACCGTTGAGAGAGGACTTGCGAACAATACGATCGTTTCATATGAGCGAGACTTGAAATCGTACAAGCAATTTTTGAACGAAAAACTGAATATTCAAGAAGTGCAAAATATTCAACGCTATCATATTTTGCAATATTTGCATTTTTTGAAAGATCAAGGGAAATCCAGCAAGACAATCGCCCGGCATATCGCCTCAATCCGCGCTTTCCATCAATTTTTGTTAAGGGAAAAAGCTGCGGATGAAGACCCGTCCGTCCATATTGAAACACCGCAGATTGAACGGAAGCTTCCGAAAGTGCTGTCTCTTGAGGAAGTGGAGCGGCTTCTTGAAACGCCTGAGCTGACCTCACCGATTGGATATAGAGATAAAGCAATGCTTGAACTTTTATATGCGACAGGTATTCGGGTGAGTGAAATGGTTCATTTGAATCTTTCAGACGTCCATTTGATCATGGGATTTATCCGCTGCTACGGAAAAGGGAAAAAAGAACGGCTCGTTCCGATTGGAGAAAAAGCAACAAAAGCGCTGGAGGAATATTTGGAAAAGGGCCGGCCAAAGCTTGTAAGACAGAAGCATAAAACGGATGCCTTATTTTTAAACCATCATGGAAAAAGAATTTCCCGCCAAGGATTTTGGAAAAATTTAAAATCGATTGCGGTTAAAGCAGGAATACAAAAAGAATTGACTCCTCATACATTGCGACATTCCTTTGCCACCCATCTGCTTGAAAACGGCGCTGATCTAAGAGCGGTGCAAGAAATGCTAGGTCATGCTGATATTTCAACCACGCAAATTTATACTCATGTGACAAAAACACGTTTAAAAGATGTATATAAAATGTACCACCCCCGTGCTTAATGCCATCGTCATGCTAAAAATCAAGTTGCTCGTCTGTTTCGGCAAGCATTAGGAAAAAATATAATCATCACCGCTTTCAAATGGCAGGAGGAATTTAACATGCAGCATACATATAAACGCGTCTTTTTAATTGTAATGGATTCAGTTGGAATCGGCGAAGCACCGGATGCAGAGCTTTATAACGATAAAGGTGCTGACACGCTTGGCCATATCGCTGAACATCTCGGCGGTTTGCATTTGCCGAATTTAGCGAAGCTCGGATTGGGGAATATACGTGAAATAAAAGGTGTTCCAAAGACAGACAAGCCGCTCGCCTTCTATACAAAAATGAAAGAAGCTTCAGCAGGAAAAGATACGATGACTGGTCATTGGGAGCTGATGGGGTTAAAAATCGATTCTCCTTTTCAAGTATTTCCAGACGGCTTCCCAGAAGAACTGATAGAGGAGCTTGAAAAAAGAACCGGGCGAAAAGTGCTTGGCAATAAGCCGGCAAGCGGTACGGCAATTATAGAAGAGCTTGGAAAAGAACATATGAAAACAGGAGCCATCATTGTCTATACGTCGGCAGACTCTGTTTTACAGATTGCTGCACATGAAAAAGTCATTCCTCTGAACGAATTATATCAAATTTGTCAAATTGCCCGCGAACTGACTTTGGATGAAAAGTACATGGTTGGGCGAGTTATAGCTCGTCCGTTTGTCGGGGAGCCGGGGAATTTTGAACGGACTGCCAACCGGCATGACTATGCTTTAAAGCCTTTCGGCCGAACAGTTATGAACGAGTTGAAGGACGGAGGATTTGATGTAATTGCCCTTGGGAAAATTTCCGATATTTATGACGGCGAAGGCATTACAGATGCAATCCGGACAAAGTCGAATATGGATGGATTGGACAAATTGATCCAAACATTCGACCGGGATTTTACAGGTCTTTCCTTTTTGAACCTTGTCGATTTTGATGCAAAATTCGGCCATAGAAGAGATCCTGAAGGGTATGGACAAGCGCTTGAGGAATTCGATGCTCGTCTTCCTGAAGTGTTCGAAAAAATGAAGGAAGAAGACCTGCTCATCATCACAGCAGACCATGGAAACGACCCTCTTCATCACGGTACAGATCATACTAGAGAATATGTTCCGCTGTTAGTTTATAATTCAACCTATACAAAAGGAAAAGAACTGCCAATCAGAGAAACATTTGCAGATGTAGGAGCCACCATTGCAGAAAATTTCAGCGTGCAAATGCCAAATTACGGAACAAGCTTTTTAACAGAATTGAAGCAGGGGGATTGATCAATGTCAATTGTGGAAGAAGTTGAAAAGGCCTCTCAATTTTTAAAAGATAAATGCAAACAAACTCCAGAGATCGGTCTCGTTCTAGGATCAGGTTTAGGAGTTCTCGCTGAAGAAGTGGAGGATGCTGTAACCATTCCATACAGCGACATTCCTTATTTTCCGGTTTCCACTGTTGAAGGGCATAAAGGCCAATTCGTAATTGGGGAGCTAAATGGCAAAACAGTAGCGATCATGCAAGGCAGATTCCATTTTTACGAAGGGTATAGTGTAAAGCAAGTGACATTTCCTGTGCGAGTCATGAAGGCGCTGGGTATTCATTCCTTAATTGTGACAAATGCAGCCGGAGGGATCAATCAGTCATATCAGCCAGGTGATTTAATGCTGATTACCGATCATATTAACAACATGGGACAAAACCCTTTAATTGGCGAACATAGCCCTGAGCTTGGCGACCGTTTTCCCGATATGTCGGAAGCGTACGATAGCAAACTAATCCAGCTGGCAAAAGAAGCAGCGAAAGAGCTTGGCATCGAAATAAAAGAGGGGGTTTATGTTGCCAATACTGGACCGTCCTATGAAACGCCGGCTGAAATACGGATGTTAAGAGCGATCGGGGGAGACGCAGTTGGCATGTCAACAGTTCCAGAAGTAATTGTGGCGAATCAAGTCAAAATGAAAGTGCTTGGCATTTCATGTATTACGAACATGGCGGCTGGTATTTTAAAACAGCCTTTGACGCATGAAGAAGTCATGAAAACGGCGGAAATGGTTCGGGCTGATTTTATAGCGCTAGTAAAATCCATCGTAGCCAAAATGTAGAAAAAGGTGATTTGCATGCGAATGGTCGATTTAATAGAGAAGAAGCGGGATGGGAAAGCGCTCACAAAAAAAGAAATCCGTTATATCATTGAAGGATATACGGCCGGGGAGATTCCGGACTATCAAATGAGCGCTTTCGCCATGGCCGTTTTTTTTAGAGGGATGACGGAAGAGGAAATGGCGGAGCTCACAATGGCGATGGTTGATTCTGGAGAAAAGATCGATCTTAGTGAAATTAAAGGAATAAAAGTGGATAAGCATTCGACCGGAGGAGTTGGCGATAAAACTACGTTGGTGCTTGCGCCGCTTGTGGCTTCAGCTGGTGTTCCTGTTGCCAAGATGAGCGGAAGAGGTCTTGGCCATACCGGCGGAACGATTGATAAACTAGAATCGATCCCGGGGTTTCATGTTGAAATAGACAATCGACAGTTTGTCCATTTAGTCAATCAAAATAAAATTGCAGTCGTTGGACAAACGGGGAATTTAACTCCCGCTGATAAAAAACTGTACGCATTAAGAGATGTGACAGCGACGGTTAACAGTATTCCTCTTATTGCCAGCTCCATCATGAGCAAAAAAATCGCTGCCGGAGCGGATGCCATTGTTTTAGATGTTAAAACCGGATCGGGCGCTTTTATGAAAAATATAGAAGAATCAAAAAAACTGGCAAAAGCGATGGTGAAAATAGGGGAAAACGTCGGCAAAAAAACGATTGCCGTGATCTCCGATATGAGTCAGCCGTTAGGGTTTGCGATCGGAAACGCTCTTGAAGTCCAAGAAGCGATTGATACATTAAAAGGTGAAGGTCCTGAAGATTTAACTGAACTATGTTTAACGCTTGGCAGCTATATGGTGTATATGGCGGAAAAAGCAGACAGTTTAGAAAAAGCGCGTAAACTGCTCGAGCAATCCATTGCTTCCGGAAAAGCTTTAGAGACTTTTAAAACATTTGTCTCTGCCCAAGGGGGAGATGCTTCAATTGTGGACGATCCATCAAAATTGCCGCATTCTTCGTATACATTCGAATTAAAGGCGAAAGAAGAAGGCTATGTAAACGAAATTGCAGCTGATGCAGTCGGGACTGCCGCCATGTGGCTTGGTGCCGGAAGAGCGACGAAAGATGCTGCAATTGATTTGGCAGTCGGCCTCATCCTCCATAAAAAAATAGGCGATTACGTAAAAAAGGGAGAAACATTCGTTACGATTTACAGCAATCAACAAGATATTGAAAAGGTGAAACAAACTTTATACTACAGCATTAAAATTTCGAAAAACAAAACAAAAAAGCCTGTCCTTATTTATGAAACAATAACAAATTAGGAAAGAAAAAAAGAATCGGGTAATCCCGATTCTTTTTTTGTATAACTTTTTAATAATTGGAAAAAATGGGTTTTATACAGATAATTTTACCAGTAAAAAATTCATTCTCATTTCATTTTTAGAGTCTTTTACATTTCATTAGATTAGATTGCAGTTACATATGAGGAATGGAGGATGTGGAGATGAAACAATTACTACTGTCTGTCATGGCAACATTTGTTCTTTTTTTTGGGGTTTCAACGGCTGCGTGGGCAGAAGAAAAAAATGTCAAACTAGTAGATGGAGTGAAATCGGCTATATTGATTGAGCGGGATACAGGTCAAGTACTATATGAAGAAAATTCAGATACACCGCTGCCGCCCGCCAGTATGACGAAAATCATGACGCTTCTTCTTATTATGGAAGCTCTTGATAAAGGAAAGATTCAAATGGATGAAAAAGTAAGAGCGAGCGAATATGCAGCATCCATGGGGGGATCGCAAATCTTTTTGGAGCCTGGGGAAGAAATGACAGTGGAAGATTTATTAAAAGGAATTGCGATTGCTTCCGGCAATGATGCGTCTGTCGCGATGGCGGAGAGAATTGCAGGATCAGAAGAACAGTTTGTATCCATGATGAATCAAAAAGCGAAAGAGCTCGGACTAAAAAATACGCATTTTAAAAATTCGACCGGATTACCTGCAAAAGGACATTATTCGTCGGCAAAGGACATGGCGGTTATTGCCAAAGAGCTATTAAAATATGAAGAAATTACGAAATTTACGGGAACATATGAGGATTATTTACGAGAAGGAACAGACAAAAAATTTTGGTTGGTCAATACAAATCGGCTTGTGAAATTTTACGACGGAGTTGACGGTGTAAAAACAGGTTATACAAACGAAGCGAAATACTGTTTAACGGCAACAGCCAAAAAAGGGAATATGCGGGTTATTGCTGTTGTATTTGGAGCTAAAACGCCAAAAGATCGAAATGCTCAAATCACGAAGCTGTTAGACTATGCCTTTTCCCAGTATGAAACCCATCCTCTGTTTAAACGAAACGAAGTGGTGACAAAAGCAAAACTGAGCAAAGGAAGCGATAAAGATGTACAGCTGATTACTTCGGAGCCTGTTTCCATTATAACCAAAAAGGGCGAAAGCATTGATGATATTAAACAAGAAATTATGTTTAAAAACCACCTGGTAGCGCCAGTGAAAAAAGGAGATGAGCTTGGAACCCTCGTGCTGAAAAAGAATGGAAAGGTTTTTGCTGAAAGCAAGCTTGTGGCTAAACAAGATGTTCGCGTTGCGAGCTGGTGGAAGCTGTTCAAAAGGGTTCTAGGCGAATGGACGAAGGCCGAAAAATGATATTTTTGGCGAAATTCCACTAGTTTTGTCTTCAGGCAGGAAATATGAAAGGTCAACTCGAAAGATTCAATATCATAGTTGAAGGAGGAATATGATCTTGAGTCTAGCGGTTGACCTTGAAGTAAAAGAAAACGTGTTATTGATACGTCTGTCAGGGGAGCTCGACCACCATACAGCAGAGGAACTTCGGCAAAAAGTCAATGATGCCATCGAAAATAACTCTATTCAACATATTTTATTAAATTTAGAACAATTAACTTTTATGGATAGCTCTGGACTTGGAGTGATTCTCGGGCGTTATAAGCAAATAAAACATCTCGGCGGTGAAATGATTGTTTGCGCCATCTCCCCGAGTGTAAAGCGTCTTTTTGACATGTCAGGTTTATTTAAAATTATTCATCTGGCCGAGACAGAGAAAGCGGCTTTGCAAACGTTGGGGGTGGCGTCATGAAAAACGAAATGAAGCTTCAATTTTCCGCTGTAAGTCAAAATGAATCATTTGCAAGAGTAGCTGTAGCTTCCTTTATCGCACAGCTGGATCCGACGATCGATGAACTAACCGAAATCAAAACAGTAGTTTCCGAAGCTGTGACAAATGCGATCATTCACGGTTATGAAAATAATCCTGACGGTATTGTGTATATTTCCTGCACGCTAGAGGACCATATCGTTCATTTGACGATTCGAGATGAAGGGGTAGGAATTGACAACATTGAAGAAGCTAGACAGCCGCTTTTTACAACAAAGCCTGAGCTGGAGCGTTCAGGAATGGGATTTACCATCATGGAAAATTTTATGGATGAAGTGAAAATAGAATCGGAAAAAAATAAAGGCACAATCATTCGATTAACAAAACATCTTACAAAAAGCAAAGCTTTATGTAATTAAGGAGATTAGCTTATGGATGTGGAGGTCAAGAACGAACATTCGAATGGACAATTGAAGGATCAGGAAGTCAGGGATTTGATTAAAAGAAGCCAGCAAGGCGATCAGGCAGCCCGCGATTTGCTTATCCAAAAAAACATGCGGCTCGTTTGGTCAGTTGTGCAGCGATTTTTAAACCGAGGCTATGAGGCGGATGATCTATTTCAAATCGGCTGCATTGGCTTAGTGAAATCGGTCGATAAGTTTGATTTGTCGTATGATGTTAAATTTTCCACTTATGCTGTTCCGATGATTATAGGAGAAATTCAACGATTCATCCGGGATGACGGAACAGTAAAAGTGAGCCGTTCATTAAAAGAGCTCGGAAATAAAATTAGACGGGCTAGAGAGGAACTGTCCAAAACACTTGGCAAGGTGCCAACAGTAGGGGAGATCGCTGACTACTTAGATATTTCACCTGAAGATATCGTTCTTGCACAAGAAGCTGTACGTGCACCTTCCTCCATCCATGAAACGGTTTATGAAAATGATGGCGATCCGATTACATTGCTGGATCAAATTGCAGATCAAAATGAGCAAAAATGGTTTGATCAAATAGCATTAAAAGATGCTATGAACGATTTAGGCGAGCGGGAGCGGCTGATCGTTTATTTGCGGTATTATAAAGATCAAACACAGTCGGAAGTCGCAAAACGGTTAGGAATCTCACAAGTTCAGGTGTCCAGACTGGAAAAGAAAATATTAAAGCAAATGAAAGACCGAATGAGCGGATAGCTCTTTGGTCTTTTTTTGTGGAAATAAATGGTCTTGATCATTTTGCATGAGGGAGTGGCGAACGTTTCATACTATTAGAAAAAAGTAGGATGTGACAGGGCGTGAATAAAACGGTTTATGTGCGTCTAAAGCATCGTATTCAGGCAAAACCGAACGAAAGGATCACGCTTAACAAAATCGCGAAAATAATTGCAGACGAAGCGTTAATCAGCAAAATGGGGGATCAAATCATTCATCAAATTCAATCAAAAGATAAAACATATGTTGTCATTGATGTCATCAACGTCATAGAAAAAATCCAATCCATTGATCCTTCCCTTGATGTCCAACCTGTTGGGCCGACGCAAACAATTGTTGAAATTCAAAATCATCGAAAAAAATTTGCTCCCGTCCTTTTTTTTCTTGTATGGCTGTTATTATTTGTCGGATCGGCTTTAACGATTATGAACTTTCATGAAGATGTCAGCATGCAGCGGATGCATCGCAATTTGTATCAGTTTTTCACTGGCAATAAGATCGATAAGCCGTTAATTTTGCAAATCCCCTACTCCATCGGTTTGGGGCTGGGAATGGTTCTGTTTTTTAATCACGTTTTTAAAAAGAAATTTAATGAAGAGCCGAGTCCGTTGGAAGTCGAGATTTTTAATTATCAAATGGATCTCGACCAATACATCGCCATAAACGAAAACAAAGAAAGCGTGAAAAATGATGATGATTAAATGGTTCATGCTTTTGTTTACGGGGTTTGCAGGGGGCTTGGCTGTCGGGTGTGG
The DNA here is from genome assembly GCF_038008865.1 of Aeribacillus sp. FSL K6-8394. Taxonomy (NCBI): domain Bacteria; kingdom Bacillati; phylum Bacillota; class Bacilli; order Caryophanales; family Bacillaceae; genus Aeribacillus; species Aeribacillus sp. FSL K6-8394. The sequence continues at coordinate 1,432,567 of NZ_JBBPAA010000001.1, read as the reverse complement.
ATTTGTTGCGTTTTTATCTGTTCTCGGAATCATTCCAAGACTCATGCAGCTGACGAAGACAATAAAATGGATTCGTTTGTATGAATGGGCTGTTATTCTTGGCGCCGTGTCCGGCGGTTGGTTCAGCCTCTCTCCCGTCTATTTGCATGCTTCGCATTATTGGTTTATCCCGATCGGTCTCCTTTACGGAATATTTGTCGGAATGCTTGCAGCAGCATTAACAGAAGTGCTGAATGTATTTCCGATATTAGCGAAAAGGATCGGCATTGATGACAAAATCGTTATGTTGATGATGGCGATCGTTTTAGGAAAAATTTGCGGCTCTTTGTTTCATTGGCTTTATTTTGCTGGTCTGTAAAGGCAATTTGTCATATGATCGGAGGAAACATAGCATGATGCGGTTAACGGGAAAGCAAACATGGGTGTTTCAACATAAATTGTTTGTCAATAAAACGGCAACTGTCGTTGGGCCGAAGGAAGCGAAAGGACCGCTTAAGGAAACATTTGATGCTCATTTTGATGATATGTACTGCGGTGCGCCGTCTTGGGAATTGGCCGAGCGGAATTTAATGGAGCAGGCGATCAGCCGCTGTTTAAAAAAAGCTGAATTAAAGGAAGAGGATATTGATTTGTTTTTGGCGGGGGATTTATTGAACCAAAATGCTACATCGAACTATACAGCTAGAATGCTCAATATTCCGCTGTTATGTATGTACGGGGCCTGTTCGACTTCAATGGAAACAGTCGCTGCGGCATGCGCGCTGATCGATGGAGGGTTCGCGAACAAAATTATCGCTGCCACAAGCAGCCATTATGGCGCAGCTGAAAAGCAGTTTCGGCATCCAACGAATTTCGGCGGACAAAAACCAGAAACAGCGACGACAACCGTAACAGGGGCAGGTGCTGTATTAATCAGCAAAGACGAAAGTGAGATTGCCATAACGGCTGCAACGATCGGCAAGGTGATCGATGTTGGCAGGAAAAACCCTTATGATATGGGGTCCGCAATGGCGCCGGCAGCTGCAGATACAATTAAGCAGCACTTTCGTGATTTAAATCGGACTCCTTCTGACTACGATTTAATTCTTACCGGCGATCTTTCGGGAGTCGGCAGTCCGAAGCTGAAGGAATTATTGCTTGAGGATGGGTACGACATCCGAGGCAACCATTCAGATTGCGGGCTGTTAATTTTTCATCCAGCACAAAGAGTATTTGCCGGCGGGAGCGGATGTGCTTGTTCAGCAGTTGTAACTTACGGTCACATATTCCAAGAAATGAAAAAAGGAAATTTAAAACGAGTATTGATGGTGGCAACCGGGGCTCTGTTAAGTAAAACGATGATCAAGCTGAACGAATCGATCCCGGCCATAGCTCACGGAGTAGTTTTTGAAAGACAGAGATAGAAAGGCGGGAAAAGGTGAGCTGAACATGAATGATGAAGAGAAAGGATTCGATAGCATGACGAAATTAACCGATCAAGAAAAAAGTCAAATCTCTCCCAAGCTGCAAGATACCGAAAAATTTTTTCGAGATCATATTGGCTTAGGAACAAGCTTTGATTTAGGCGTGCGCAAATTTATGCTTCTCGGAAAACAAGTGCATTTATATTATGTGACAGGACTTTGCGATTCACTTTATGTCATCGAACTGATCAAGGAGCTTTTGAAAATCAATGATCATGAAACGGAAGCCAATCGTTTAAAGGAAATTGTCAAAAACCGTCTCGTTCATCAGCAAGTAACATTGGTTCAAACGCTTGATGAAGCAGTCGATCAAGTGTTGTCAGGCTTAGTCGTTTTTTTTGTCGAAGACAGCGATTTTGCTTTTGTTGTCGATGTCCGCAACTATCCTGGAAGACAGCCGGAAGAGCCGGATACGGAAAAAGTGATTCGCGGCGCACGTGACGGTTTTGTGGAAAATATCGTTGTCAACACGGGACTGATTCGGAGAAGAATAAGGGACGAACGTCTGAGATATGAAATCATGAAAATCGGCGAGCGATCAAAAACCGACATTGCGATCGCGTATTTGGAAGATGTGGCGGATCCAGGATTAATTGAAGTGATCAAAAAGGAGTTAAAAACGATAAAAATTGACGGGCTTCCAATGGCAGATAAAACAATTGAAGAATTTTTAGTAAAGCAAGGCTTTAATCCGTTTCCGCTTGTCCGCTATACGGAAAGAGCGGATGTCGCTGCAGTTCATTTGCTGGAAGGACATGTCATTATTCTTGTTGACACGTCCCCGAGTGTCATTATTACGCCAACTACTTTTTTTCACCATGTTCAGCACGCCGAAGAATACCGTCAGGCGCCAGCGGCCGGAACGTTTGTCAGATGGGTGCGCTTTTTTGGCATGCTAGCTTCTATTTATTTGCTTCCTCTTTGGATGCTGTATGTAGTGCAGCCGTCTTTACTGCCGGAGGCTATATCTTACATCGGACCAAACAAAGAAAAAAATATTCCGATTGTTGTTCAAATTTTTCTTGCTGACATAGGGATTGAGCTTTTAAGAATGGCAGCCATTCATACACCGACAGCTCTTTCAGTGGCGATGGGTTTAATTGCAGCAGTTCTCATAGGACAAATTGCCATCGATGTCGGTTTGTTTTCGCCGGAAGTTATTTTGTACGTTTCCATTGCGGCGGTCGGTACTTTTGCAACCCCGAGCTATGAATTGAGCGTAGCCAATAAAATCGTTCGTTTTGTATTGCTGCTATTAGTAGTGATCTTTAAAGTGCCCGGATTAGTGATCGGCTGCACACTGTTCATCCTTTTCCTTGCCAGCATTCGATCGTTAAATACGCCTTATTTATGGCCGTTTATCCCTTTTAATCCTCAAGCCTTTTGGCAGATCATCGTCAGATCGTCGGTGCCTCATATAAAAGTAAGGCCAAGCATTGTTCATCCGCAGAACGTAAAAAAGCAGCCTTAAAAAAATTTGAAAGAGAAAATGTTTTATGGTAATGTATTTTTAACTTTTACGTTCACGAAAGCGGGGGCTAGTCTTTGTATTTACAGGGAACAAGTAAAATCAACCAGTTAGGGCATTTAGAAATCGGCGGTGTCGATACAGTTGAACTTGTCAAACAGTATGGGACACCGTTATATGTATACGATGTCGCACTCATTCGCGAACGAGCCCGTTCTTTTAAAAATACATTTGAATCATTAGGAGTTCCATATCAAGTTGCTTATGCAAGCAAAGCCTTTTCTTCCATTGCAATGGTGCAGCTTGCAAATGAGGAAGGGCTTTCTCTTGATGTCGTTTCAGGCGGTGAACTGTATACGGCATTAAAAGCAGGATTTCCTCCGGAAAAAATTCATTTTCATGGAAACAATAAAAGCATCGACGAGCTTGCAATGGCTCTGGAGGCAAATATCGGTTGCATTGTGATTGATAATTTTTATGAAATTGATGTTTTATCTTCTCTTTGCCGGCAAATGAATAAAAAAGTTGCGGTATTGCTTCGCGTTACACCGGGCGTCGAGGCACATACACATGATTACATTACAACCGGGCAGGAAGATTCGAAATTTGGATTCGACCTTCATAATGGTCAAATCGAAAAAGCGATTGAGCTTGTAAAAAATCAATCGCATTTACAGCTATTAGGAATCCATTGCCATATCGGTTCGCAAATTTTTGGCACTGAAGGATTTGTTTTAGCAGCAGGAAAGATTTTTGGGAAAATTTCTATTTGGAAAGAGAAGTTTCAGTTTGTTCCGAAAGTTGTAAACTTAGGGGGAGGATTCGGAATTCGATATACGAAAGAGGATGATCCTCTGCCAATGAATGTATATGTTGAAAAAATGGTGGAAGTTGTGAAAGAACACTCTGAGAAGCTTCAAATTCCTCTCCCTGAAATATGGATTGAGCCAGGACGCTCTCTCGTCGGGGATGCAGGAACAACCTTGTACTCGATAGGATCTCAAAAGGTCGTCCCTAACATTCGCAAATATGTTGCGGTGGACGGAGGCATGAGCGACAACATCCGGCCTGCTTTGTACCAGGCAAAATACGAGGGGGCTCTTGCCAACCGGATGAATGACGAATGTTCTGAGACTGTATCGATTGCTGGAAAATGCTGCGAAAGCGGGGACATGCTCATTTGGGATTTATCCCTTCCTACCGTAAAAGCAGGCGATATATTAGCTGTTTTTTGTACGGGAGCTTACGGATATTCTATGGCAAATAATTATAACCGGATCGCTCGGCCTGCTGTTGTATTTGTTGAAAACGGCGAAGCGAGACTTGTCGTCAAAAGGGAAACATACGAGGATTTAGTCAGTCTCGATTTGCCTTTAAAAGCGGAAGTCGGTCAACCGTAAACGAAAAACGGCGTCTCAACATTAGTTGAAGACGCCGTTTTCATTATTGGAAAAACGATGCGATGGCATCAATGATCGAAGAAAAGAATTCTTTCAATTTTTGCAAAAAGCTTTGTCCTTCTTCGGATTCGAGAAATTTAGAAATTTTGTCTTTTGCTTTGTCAAGCTGGTTTCCGACTTCATCCCAATTGATATTGACGTTAATCATATTGTTAAATAAGAGGATTAAATTGTTTATATCATCTTCGGAAAGATTTATTTGCAAATCTTTTGCTGCTTGTTCAATCATTTCTCTTAACTCTTGGTCATTTTTCGGAACGCCGTTTTCGGACATCTGTTCTTTTACTTTTGCAATTAATGCCGAAGCATTTTCGTCACCAATCTTATCTCCAAGCTTTGCTGTTTCCACCAGCTCTTGGTTGGCGACCTGTTTCACGTCTTCAGGGATCGCTTTATCAGTCGAAACTTCATAAGCTTTTATCAACCCTGTTAAAGCGGCTGTTCCGGAAACTTCAAAAGGCGCGGTGACATAAACATTTGCATCTTTGACACCAGCTGTCATGAGCGCATTTAAGTACATTTCATCCGTGACCCAGTTTATGTTGTTTGTTTGGACTTCTAAACCAGATCCCTTTTTCTCAATTTGTATTTTGGAAGAAGAAATCGCTTTTGAACCGATTTGCGCTTTCGGAATATAATCCCCTAAATATTTGTGCTCCTCTTCGTTTGTCACGGTGACCGTTTGCACGTTATCTGGTACGCCCATTTCCTTTAAGAGATCCTGCTTTTGCTGCTCCGTTAAATCGCTGCCTAACGTGACAATAACATCTCCAACGACAGAATCAGCAAAACTAGTAGTTGGTGTTGCCAACCCAATAGCAAGTAATATGGATAAAACGATTTTTTTCATCACTTAACCTCCTAAGCGAACATGACTTCGAATATATGATTATAGAGTGCAAAAACTTTCAACCATTTAAGACGTATATATATACTAAAACGTTTCATCTGTATTTTATGTTTTACTCTATGATAAAATAAAGAGAAAATTTTTTCATGAAAGGGAGCTGTTTTATGAGCAAAAAAGGCTACATTTTAATGGAAAACGGAGAAAAAATTGAATTTGAGCTTTTTCCGAATGAAGCTCCAAATACAGTGAAGAACTTTGAAAAACTTGCGAATTCAGGCTTTTATGACGGTTTGACTTTTCATCGTGTTATTCCAGGGTTTGTAAGCCAAGGCGGATGTCCGAATGGCAACGGCACTGGTAATGCAGGATATACGATCAAATGCGAAACAGATGGCAATCCACATAAACATGTAACCGGCGCCATTTCTATGGCTCACGCAGGCAGGGATACAGGCTCTTGTCAATTTTTTATCGTTCATGAACCTCAGCCTCACTTGGATGGAGTTCATACTGTTTTTGGCCAAGTAACTTCAGGCATGGAAACTGTGTTGAGCATGAAAAACGGAGATGTAATGAAAAAAGTAGAAGTGTATGAAAATTAAATTCCTCTTTCAAATAGAAAGGGATGTACAAAATGAGAATGAAAAACTGGATATTATTTATTGTTCTTGTTGTATTGAGCATTATTTGGGGACTCGTCTATTGGATGTTCATTGCTGACTAGCTGAATACCGCTCAGCTTTAGTTGATAATATAATTTTTGTAGATGCGGTCAAGTGTAGGAGAGAAATAATCGATAAAAAGGCACTTTTTCATATTGTTCAAAGATTGCTTTCTTGACAGAAGACCGTTTGAAGGGAGATAATAGTAAAATAATTGGCTGTTTTCTTCAGCTTTGTTTTTTTTTCAAAAACTCGTGAATGCTTCAAAATGGAAGGTGGGAAGCAAGAGGAAGCAGCCGTTTTTCCCATTGAAAATAACATAAAATGAATGATGCATCCTTCGGGGCAGGGTGAAATTCCCGACCGGCGGTGATAAAAGCTTTTAAGCTTTTTTAGCCCGTGACCCGCATTGGCGGAACGCCTTTGCGGTGGATCTGGTGAAAATCCAGAGCCGACAGTATAGTCTGGATGGGAGAAGGATCACTTTTGAAGGTGAGGAGTATAAACTGTTCAAAAAGAACAGATTTTATACTCTTATTTGAGTATACCTTCTTTTCGTTAAAGTGATCATCAAGCCCTGGGGGAACAAACCCGGGGCTTTTGTTTTGAAATCAACAAAAGGGAGGTGTGTCCTTTATGAATGACGAAAAATGGATGGAATTTGCCTTTCAGCTAGCGAAACAAGCAATCGGCCAAACGAGCCCTAACCCGTTGGTGGGAGCGGTCGTTGTGAAGGATGGGGAACTGATCGGGTTTGGAGCGCATTTAAAGGCTGGGGAACCCCATGCGGAAGTTCATGCTTTAAATATGGCTGGGGAAAAGGCAAAAGGTGCAACGCTGTACGTCACGCTTGAACCTTGCAGCCATTTTGGCAAAACTCCTCCCTGCTCTGAGCTTATTATCAAAAGAGGGATTAAACGGGTCGTTGTAGCTGCTTTGGATCCGAATCCTCTCGTAAGTGGACGCGGTGTGAAAGCTTTGCAAGATGCTGGAATCGATGTGGAAGCCGGGATATTGCAAAAAAATGGACATGAACTTAACAAAGTTTTCTTTCATTACATTCAAACAAACACTCCGTTTGTCACATTAAAATATGCCGCAACATTCGATGGGAAAATTGCTACAAAAACAGGTGACAGCAAGTGGATTACCGGAGAGGAAGCAAGACAGGATGTGCACCGTTACAGAGAAATACACGACGGCATTTTAGTGGGTGTTAATACAATTATAAAAGACAATCCAAGTCTGACTTGTCGGCTGCCGGATCGCAAACGAACACCGATACGGATTATTTTAGATACCCATCTGCGAATTCCGCTGGATGCCAATGTGATAACTGACAAGGAAGCAGAAACTTGGGTCATTTGCCAAGATGGGGATCTCAATAAAAAAGCGGAACTGAAAAAATTAGGAATAGAAGTGTTGACTTTACATGATCAATGGAATATCCCAAATATTTTAAAAATATTAGGCGAGCGAGGCATCACCTCCCTGTTCGTTGAAGGAGGAGCAAGAGTCCATGCTTCATTTTTAAAAGCGGAAGCAGTGAATGAATTAATCGTGTATTTTGCACCCAAAATATTGGGAGACCCTGAAGGAATATCAGCCGTCATGGGCGATGAAGCATTAAAGATGAGCATGGCACATTCATTTGAAATTCAGTCCGTTACGAAAATAGGAGAAGATGTGAAAATTGTCTCCGTTCCGAAAAGAGGTGGACAAGATTGTTTACTGGAATCATTGAAGAAATAGGGGAAATCAAATCAGTAAAAGGAACGAATCAAGCAGTAATTTTAGAAATTTATGCAAAAAACATTTTGCAAGATGTAAAAATAGGCGACAGCATTGCCGTCAACGGAGTCTGTTTAACGGTCACCGACTTTGAATCGAATTATTTTTCTGTGGATGTCATGCCTGAGACGATGGCGGCAACGACATTAGGTACATTAAAAACCGGATCAAAGGTGAATTTGGAAAGGGCAATGGCCGTTGGCGACCGATTTGGCGGCCACATCGTTTCAGGACATGTTGATGGCGTTGGCACGATCGTCAAAAAAGAAAGAAAGGAAAATGCTGTTTATTATCAAATTAAAGCTCCTAAAGATTTGCTTTATTACATGATATTAAAAGGTTCAGTTGCAGTTGACGGAACGAGTTTAACCATTTTTGGCTTAACAGAACAAACCTTTACGATTTCGATTATTCCTCACACATATTCAGAAACAATTATTGGGGAAAAGGAGATTGGCGATAAGGTCAATATTGAATGTGATTTGATCGGGAAATATTTAGAAAAGTTTGCTCGCAAAGAGGCGCCAACCGGAATTACCGTTGATTTTTTGCAAAAGCACGGTTTTTACAGTGAATAGAGGTGATAGAATAATGTTTCATTCCATTGAGGATGCCATCGCAGATTTAAAACAGGGGAAAGTGATCATTGTCGTGGATGATGAGAATCGGGAAAACGAAGGAGATTTTGTCGGTCTAGCTGAGTTTTCCACCCCTGAAATGATCAATTTTATGATTTCGAAAGGAAAAGGTCTCGTTTGTGTGCCGATCACGGAATCGTTAGCGCACCGTTTGCAGCTTCACCCTATGGTAGCGGAAAATACAGATTTGCACCAAACCGCGTTTACTGTCAGCATCGATCATCAAACAACAACGACGGGAATCAGCGCATATGAGCGAGCTAAAACGATTCAGTCGCTCATTCAGCCGGATGCAAGGGCGGAGGATTTTAAAAGACCCGGACATGTTTTCCCGTTGATTGCAAAGAACGAAGGAGTATTAAAAAGAGCCGGCCACACGGAAGCAGCCGTTGATTTGGCAAAGCTGGCAGGATGCTTTCCAGCTGGCGTCATTTGCGAAATTATTAATGAAGACGGAACAATGGCTCGGGTTCCTCAATTAAAAGAAATAGCGGAACAATACAATTTAAAAATGATCACGATTCAAGATTTAATTCAATACCGCAGAAAACGGGAGGAATTAATCAAAAAAGAAGTGGAAATCGAGCTTCCGACAGGTTTTGGCCGTTTTAAAGCCATCGGTTATACCAGCTTGTATGATGGAAAAGAGCATATTGCGCTGGTGAAGGGTGAAATTAAGCCGGAGCATCCCGTTTTAGTTAGAATCCATTCAGAATGCCTGACAGGAGACGTCTTTCATTCTCACAGATGCGACTGCGGCCCGCAGCTTCATTCTGCATTGAGTGAAATTGAAAAAGAAGGAAGCGGAATTTTGCTCTATTTGCGCCAAGAAGGCAGGGGGATCGGGCTAATAAATAAATTGAAAGCATATAAGCTTCAAGAAAAAGGTTATGATACGGTCGAAGCAAATGAGGAGCTCGGCTTTCAGCCGGATCAAAGAGAATATGCTGTTGCAGCACAGATGCTGAAGGATATTGGAGCCAAGTCTATTCGTTTAATGACAAACAATCCGAGAAAAATGAAAGAAATGCAAGAATACGGACTTGAAATATTGGAGCGGGTTCCAATTGAAATACCGGCAAACAAGGATAATGAAAAATATTTGAAAACAAAAAAATCGAAACTAGGACATCTACTTCATATTTAGCGGGAGGTTATACTAATGAGCATAAACAAAATTGAAGGACATTTAGTCGGAAAAGATTTGAAAATCGGAATTGTCGTATCAAGATTTAATGAATTTATTACAAGCAAGCTGTTAAGCGGAGCAATCGATGCTCTCATCCGCCACGGCGTTTCGGAAAGCGACATTGATGTTGCATGGGTTCCGGGGGCTTTTGAAATCCCGCTTGTATCCAAAAAACTGGCTGAGTCCAAAAAATACGATGCGGTCATTGCCTTAGGAACAGTTATCCGTGGATCCACTACGCATTACGATTACGTATGCAATGAAGCGGCAAAAGGGATTGCGAACGCTTCTCTGCAAACAGGAGTGCCGGTAATATTTGGCGTCGTCACGACGGAAAATATCGAGCAAGCGATTGAACGAGCAGGAACGAAAGCGGGCAATAAAGGCTGGGACGCAGCACTATCGGCAATTGAAATGGCAAATTTAATCAAATCCCTCGCCCAACTTTAAAGAAAACAGTTTAAAATTCATAAGAAAATGTATATAATGTTAAGAGCAATATGATAAATGGGATTCAACACCAGTTGCCCATAAAATCTTTCTTGAAAGAATGTTATATATTAACGAGGGATCCAGCATGTTAGTTCGATATAAGAAAGCTTTTGAAAAAATTGCGATGGGGCTTCTTTCCTTTATGCCGAGTGAAAAGGATTTAAAGCAGCTCCAGCAAACGATGAAAACGTATGAAAATGACGAAAATTGGCAGCTTTTCTTATGGAAGGAAGAAGATGTTATCGGAGTGATCGGCGTTGAATTGAAAGATAAAGGAATAGTGGAAATTCAGCATATTTGCGTAAACCCGTCCCATCGTCATGAAGGAATCGGCAAAAAAATGATCAATGCCGTAAAAGAGCTATATAAAGATAAACATGTTATTCCTAGCGAACAAATTCAATCCTTTTTTGAAAAATGCGACCATGAACAATTAGAAAAAGAAGAGAGCTGATCACTCTCTTCTTTTTCTTTTTTTATGCCAATTTTTCAATCTCTCCTCAATGATGTCCGTTCGATCCCTTGTTTTATGTTTATGTATTAAAAAAACGTTTGAAATATCGCTAGGCTCACCGAACGTTTTTCCTCGTTCCTTTGCTGTTGTTAAGCAAATTTCGTAAAGGTTTTGATCAAAAATCGGCAGCTGAATGCTTTTATATGGTTCTCTTTTTTGAATTCGACCAAAAGTGTTTTGTAAAATATGTAAGAGCTGTTCATCATCCAAACCGAGTTTGTTAAGAGACGCCGTTTCATTTTTTAAAATGCGAATAGCATTTTTCATCATCCGCTCAGCACCATTGAAATTTTTTCTCCTGTAATGATAAAAGCTAACGGCAATTTGTATGAGCCCGACCCAGATTTGTTTTCTCTCTTCTTTAGGATCTTTTTTCCACAATTCTTCTAAAATTTCATGACATTCAAAATAATCCCGGTCACAATGAAAATGATATAAAAACTCAATATATTCAGGTGGGTACATATTGAGAAAACTCCTTTTTTCTACTATATATGTTATAGTTTATGAAAATGGCTGCAAAAAAGAAAGTATTCATGCCTGATTTAAAAATAAACAAAATGAGCTTTGTTGAAAAAGAGTATTGGATGTATTTTTCTATTGGTCTATACTAAAAATTAGCCATTTATCGAGGGTGATGATCAGATAATGTATCTAGTAAAGTTAGAAGCTTTTGAAGGTCCGTTAGATTTGCTTTTGCATTTAATTCATCGTTTAGAAATTGATATATATGATATCCCTGTCAGCGAAATAACAGAACAGTATATGGAATATATTCACACGATGCAGGAGCTTGAGCTGGATGTTGCCAGTGAATATTTAGTGATGGCAGCCACATTATTGTCGATTAAAAGCAAAATGCTCCTTCCAAGACAGGAGGAAGAGTGGTCAGACGAGGAAATCATCGAAGAAGAGCAGTCCGATCCGAGAGATGAGCTTGTTACCCGTTTAATTGAATACAAGAAATATAAAGAAGCAGCAGTAAAGCTGAAAGAACTGGAAAGTGAACGGGCGCTTGTCTATACGAAGCCTCCAAGCGACTTGAGCGAATATTTGGAGGAAAAAGAGCCGATTTTGCAAAAAGGAAACGTAACGGTTTATGATATGATCGCTGCCTTTCAAAAAATGCTAAAACGAAAAAAAATTGAAAAGCCAATCGAACGAACCGTAGCAAAAGAAGAAATCCCGATCGAAAAACGAATGAAAGAAATGATCATGGAGCTGAAGGCATCGAAAAAGAAAAAGGAGTTTCACGATTTCTTTCCAGCTGACAGGAAGGATTATATGGTCGTGACTTTTTTAGCTTTGCTTCAGCTGATGAAAAATGAATACGTTCATGTAGAACAAGAACATAATTTTTCAGAAATTTATATTTACGGGAGTGAAAAGCTGCATGAGTTTAGGGATTATTGAATGGAAATCCATTTTGGAAGGGCTCTTATTTGCGGCTGGAGACGAAGGCCTTTCCATCAAGCAATTAACTTCCGTTCTTGAAATTGACGAAGCAACGGTTTTAAGCATTATTGAAGATTTAAAAGAGGAATACCAAAAAAAAGAACGGGGGATCGACCTTGTAGAAGTAGCAGGGGTTTACCAGCTCACAACCAAAAAGGAGCATGCACCATATTTAAAGCGGCTGATGGAAACTCCTATGAACCAATCACTCTCTCAGGCTGCGCTTGAAACATTGGCCATTATCGCTTATAAACAGCCGATTACCCGGATTGAAATAGAAGAAATTAGAGGGGTAAAGTCAGAAAGGCCGATCCGGACCCTTTTAGCGAAAGGGCTTATTCAAGAAGTCGGCAGAGAAGAGGGAGTGGGAAGAGCTATTTTATACGGAACGACAAAAGAGTTTCTTGAATATTTCGGATTAAAAACGATCGAAGAATTGCCTTCATTGACAGAGATCGAGAATGAAGAGCATTTTATTCAAGAAGAGGCAGATTTATTCTTTGAAAAATTAAATAACTTGTAAGTCGTCTCAGGCGGCAGTCTGAGACTTATTTTTATTTCACATTCTTTCAAATTCCGTTCATACGGTTGTCTTCTTTGCATAAACTTGTACAAAACGAATCGAATAAAGGGACGTGAAAGCATTAATGAACAAATGGACATCACGTATTAATGTATTCATTCTTTTTATATTGATAGGCCATTTTTTTATCCCGACAGCTCATGCAACTCATACGATTGAAGTTAGTGCAGAAAGCGCCATATTAATGGATCAGGAGAGCGGCCGGATCCTTTTTGAAAAAAACCCACATAAAAAAATGCGCATTGCAAGCATTACGAAAATCATGACGGCGATTTTAGCAATTGAATCAGGAAAAATGGATCAAAATGTGACTGTCAGTGACCGCGCTGTCCGAACTGAAGGGTCTTCCATATATCTTAAGCAAAAGCAAAAGGTGAAGCTGGAAGATTTGGTTTATGGTCTTATGCTAAGGTCCGGAAATGACGCTGCGGTGGCGATTGCTGAATTTGTCGGAGGCAGTTTAGATGGTTTCGTATTTATGATGAACGAAAAGGCGAAGGAAATCGGCATGACAAATTCTGAATTTGCCAACCCGCACGGTTTGGATGATCACGAAAACCACTATTCTACCGCATATGATATGGCTCTTTTAACGAAATACGCCATGGAGAATGAAACGTTCCGCAAAATATTTGGAACAAAAGTTTATAAAAAAGACGGATTTCAGTGGAAAAATAAAAACAAACTTTTAAATTTATATGAATATTGTACAGGCGGTAAAACCGGGTACACAAAGAGGGCAAATAGAACATTAGTCTCCACTGCGGAAAAAGATGATTTACATTTAATTGCTGTTACGCTAAATGCTCCCGATGATTGGAACGACCATATGTCGATGTTTAACAGCGCGTTCAGCGAATATGATCAAGTGACGATCAAAAAAGAAGGATACCTTGCCATTGACAACAAGTTTTACAAAGACCGCATCTTCATTAATCGCGACATTGTTTATCCGCTGATGGAGGAAGAAAAAAACAAAATAAACATCCGTTTATTCCTAGCAAAACCGAAGGCTTCGTGGAAGAACCATCCTGAAAAGGTTCCAGAAAAAGTAGGAACATTGAGAGTGTTGCTCGATGGCGAAACGATTGAAGAAGTGCCGATCTATTTTGAAAACGGTGATGTAGAGCCTCCGCATGGCTGGTTTGGAAAGATGATCGATCTATTTTTTGATATGCTGGGTGTTTCCGCATGATTCATATTATTTGGGTTGCCTTAACTTTGATCGGCGTCGTATTTGCAATGTTCAACGGAACAATGGAGGAAGTGAATAAAGCCGTCTTTTCAGGTGCAAAAGAGGGTGTCACCATTGCCTTTGGCTTCATCAGCGTGCTTGTATTTTGGTTAGGCTTAATGAATATTGCTGAGAAAAGCGGTCTGTTAGAAAAGCTAGGGAATCTGTTCAAACCGCTGATGAGGAGAATTTTTCCTGATGTTCCCCCTGAGCATCCTGCGATGGGCTACATGCTGTCAAACTTGCTCGCCAATATGTTTGGGCTAGGAAACGCAGCTACACCGTTGGGAATTAAGGCGATGGAGCAGCTGAAAAAATTGAACAAAAATAAAGACCAGGCGTCCAGAAGCATGATCACCTTTCTAGCATTAAATACAACTGGATTGACTCTTGTTCCAACAACTGTAATTTCTATACGAATGACATACGGTTCGCATAATCCGACTGATATTGTCGTGCCAACGCTTCTGTCGACTTTCTTTGCTACCATAGCCGCTATTATGATTGACCGCTATTTTTACTATTTACGAAAAAGAAAAGGAGAATAACGATGGTGTTCATTAGTGCTGTTTCGATATGGCTGATCCCATTGATCATCGGTTTTATTTTGTTGTACGGGACTTTTAAACGCATTCCAACTTATGAAGCGTTTGTTGAAGGTGGAAAAGAAGGAATCGAAATTTCTTTTTCCATTATTCCGTATCTTGTCGGCATGCTCGTGGCAGTGTCTGTTTTTCGCGCTTCAGGGGCTCTCGATTTTTTTATGGACCTGTTAAAACCGATGTTTCAAGCTATCCACGTCCCGGCGGAAATTGTTCCGCTGGCGTTAATTCGGCCCATCTCTGGAACAGCTTCGTTAGGAATTATGAGCGATTTAATTTCAATGCATGGAGCGGATTCGTTGATCGGCCGACTGGCAGCCACCATGCAAGGGAGCACAGACACGACTTTGTATATCATTACAGTATATTTCGGTGCTGTTGGGATCAAGCGAATGGGCGATGCGATAAAGGTTGGGCTGCTGGCGGATTTTGCAGCCATCCTTTCTTCCATAATAATTGTTACGCTCCTTTTCGGTTAAGCTTTAATGAGCTTAGCTTTTTTATTTGCAAAAAAATAAATGCGTTCATCTTGTGTAACCAGACCGAAAGAAGGTAATATTTTTAGAGAGGTGAGATCAATGGAACGTTTGCAAAAGGTGATAGCGCGTTCGGGAATTGCTTCAAGAAGAAAAGCGGAGCAATTAATTTTGGACGGAAAAGTTACTGTAAATGGACAAGTTGTAACAGAGCTCGGAACAAAAGTATCTGACGAGGACAAGGTGGAGGTAAACGGGATTCCGGTAGAAAGGGAAGAACCGATTTATATTTTGTTTTATAAGCCTAGGGGAGTTATTTCGAGCGTGAAAGATGAAAAAGGGAGAAAAGTCGTCACCGATTACTTTCGAGATTTTGAGCAGCGCATCTTTCCGGTCGGCAGACTTGATTATGATACTTCAGGCCTTCTAATCCTGACAAACGATGGCGATTTTGCTAATTTGTTAATGCATCCACGATATGAAATTGATAAAGTGTATGTAGCGAAAGTTAAAGGAATTCCAGAAAGGAAAGAATTAAAACAACTGGAGCAAGGGATCATGCTGGAGGATGGAATGACAAAACCAGCAAAAGTCAAAATGCTTTCTTTAGATAAAAGAAAAAAAACGTGTATAATCGAAATTACCATTCATGAAGGAAGAAACCGGCAAATTAGAAGAATGTTTGATAAAATCGGCTATCCTGTGCTGAAGCTGAAAAGAGAACGGTACGCATTTTTAGATTTAAAAGGGCTCAATCCGGGTGCGTTCCGCGAAATTACTCCCCACGAGGTGAAGAGATTGCGGGCGCTGGCCCAGCACGGCAAGCATGCGAGAGTTTAGCCTAAAATCGGTTAAGCTTTCGCATTTATACCGACAAAACGTTGCAAACAATGTACTGCTTTAGGGGCTTACACGTTTTTATGTCACATAAACGTCAAAATTATTTTTCTGAATGAACGGAAATTCAATGATATAATAACAAGCGAATGAAAAACAAAGGGAGTACACACGATGAAAAAAAGGCGACTCATTACTCGCTCGATTATTCTTGTTATTTTATTAGGTGCTCTTGGATATACACTCTATTCAAATTTTTTTATGAGCAAAGAAAAAGTGAAAGTCGGATCAGCTGCGCCTGATTTTGTTCTTACTGATTTAGAAGGAAAAAAGCATCAATTTTCCGATTATAGAGGAAAAGGGGTATTTCTCAATTTCTGGGGAACGTGGTGCAAACCTTGTGAACGTGAAATGCCTTACATTGAAAGACAATATCAGCACTATAAAAATTTAGGCGTGGAAGTTTTAGCTGTCAACGTTGGCGAATCAAAATTAGTAGTGGAAAAATTTGCGGAAAAATACGGACTCAATTTCCCGATTGTCATTGACAAAAATCAGCAGGTGCTTCATGCATATGATGTAGATCCGCTGCCTACTACGTTTCTCATCGATAAGAACGGGAAGGTTGTCAAAATCATTACTGCACCAATGACGGAACGGGAAGTTCGAGATTACATGGAAATGATAAAACCATAGTTAGGGAGTTTTCAACATGAATCATGTGAAATGTGAATGCGGTCATGTAAATCCGTTCGGTACTGTGCTGTGTGAAAATTGCGGACGGGCCTTGGCAGCAGAGGGCGAAGGCAATTCGGAAAAACTTCATGATATGCGTTATGACGGAAGCGCCAGACGTTCTCAAACATATAATAAAACGATCGTCGATAAAGTATGGAATTTTTTCTCTTCTGTTAAAGTTGGAGTCTGGCTGATTGTGATAACGCTGATCGCATCAGCAATCGGAACGATTTTTCCGCAAGAATTGTACATACCTTCCAACGTAACGCCAGAGCAATTTTATAAAGATGAATATGGAATTTTAGGCCAGCTTTATTATCAATTAGGCTTTCACCGCCTATACGGTTCTTGGTGGTATATGACCTTGATCGCATCGATTGGAATATCGCTTGTGATTTGCTCGCTTGACCGGGTTATTCCACTTTATCGTGCCTTGAAAAATCAAGGTGTGTCTCGGCACGAGTCTTTTTTGAAAAGACAGCGCCTTTTTAGCGAATCATATGTGGACAATATTGAAAAAAATGTAGAACAAGTTAAAAAAAATTTAACAGCGCGCCGTTATCGCATTCGAGAAGAAAATGGAAACATTTTGGCAGAGAAAAATCGATTTTCCAGATGGGGTCCGTATGTCAATCATATCGGATTGATTATTTTTTTAATTGGAGCCATGCTCCGCTTTTTCCCGGGGATGTATGTGGATGAGGTTCTCTGGTTAAGAGAAGGGGAAACGAAAGAAATACCCGGGACAAATGGCGAGTATTATTTGAAACATCATCAATTCATTTTGGAAACTTATCAAAAGGAAAAAGAAAAAGATGTGTTTCAGGAAGCGATTGACCGTGTCGGCGATGGAAGCGTAGCTAAAAACTTCCAATCAAATGTGACGCTTTATAAAAAGCAGGGAGACAGCCTGCCGGGTGAAGAACCAAAATTAAAAGAGGTAAAAGACTTCAGCATTCGCGTCAACGAACCGTTGAAATTTGATTCTTATGCTGTCTATCAAGTGAATTACAAGCTGAATGAGTTAAATAAAATGACGTTTGATCTTATCGATAAAAAATCGGGGAAAAGCTTCGGGAAAGTTGTCATTGACCTCTTAAATCCAGAAAAGAAATATGATTTAGGAAACGGCTATGCTGTTGAAATTGCTAGCTATCTTCCAGATTTTTATTTTGATGACGAAGGCAATCCAGCCACGCGGTCGAGAGTGCCAAACAACCCGGCATTTGTTTTTAAAATGATTGCACCTGACAGACCGAAGGGAGAAACGAGTTTCGTTGCCATCCAGCAAACGATTGAACCTAACGAGAATAACAAATACAAAATGAAATTTTCAGGAATTGAAACGAAAAACTTAACGGGTCTAGTTGTAAGAAAAGATTTAACTTTATGGGTGCTCGGTGTCGGCGGAGCCATTTTTATGATAGGCTTAATTCAAGGATTGTACTGGCAGCATCGCCGCATATGGCTGAAAGCGGATAACGACAAAATCATGCTGGCGGGGCATACAAACAAAAACTGGTTTGGATTAAAAAATGAATTGGACATCATTTTGCGCGATACTGAAATTCAAAAGCCTGTTGACCAAAAACAATTAAAAGAATAGAACCTCATGAAGGAGGGGAAGTTTGTGGCTGAACTTAGCAGCACTTTATTATACATTGCGTTTATTTTGTATTTAATAGGAACATTCTTTTTTGGCGGTTCCATCCGTGACAAAAGAGGAAAGGATGAAAAAACGAATAGATGGGCGCGATTAGGCATTGCGGCGGCGATCCTCGGTTTTTTGTCTCAACTGGGATACTTCGTTACGAGATGGATCGCTGCTGGACATGCCCCGGTTTCGAACTTATTTGAATTCACGACATTCTTTGGTATGATGCTAGTAGGAGCATTTATCATTATTTATTTTATTTATAAGCTGTCTGCACTTGGCTTATTTACATTGCCAGTTGCACTTTTATTGATTGCATATGCCAGCATGTTTCCGACAGAAATCAGCCCTTTAATACCAGCTCTTCAAAGCGATTGGCTGAAAATCCATGTAACAACAGCTGCTGCCGGACAAGCTATTTTGGCGATCAGCTTTGTAGCCGGAGTCCTGTATTTAACAAAGGTTGTGGATCAATCAAAAGCAACAAAAAAGACGTTTTGGCTTGAATTTGTCATGTTTGTATTAGTCACAACACTAGCATTTGTCATTGTCACAACCGTGTTCCGAGCAATGGATTATGAATCAGTGTTTAAATGGATCGATAAAAATGGACAAGAGGCGGAAATGGAATTTCATTTGCCTGCTCTCGTTGCGCCGCACGAAGGAGAATTGTTGACAAAAGATCGGCTTGCAGGCTTTGTGGAATTGCCGGCGATTTTATCGGCCAGAAAGGTGAACACTGTTTTATGGTCCACATTTGTAGGACTGATTTTATACGGAGTGATCCGCCTAATATTGAGAAAGCGTATTTCTGCAGCGTTGCAGCCTTTAGTGAAAAATTTAAATTTGGATGTGGTGGATGAAATTGGCTACCGTTCAGTAGCGATTGGATTCCCAGTATTTACGCTAGGTGCTTTAATATTTGCCATGATTTGGGCGCAGATCGCTTGGACCCGATTTTGGGGCTGGGATCCGAAAGAGGTTTGGGCATTGATCACTTGGCTGTTTTACGCGGCATATCTTCATTTACGGCTTTCGAGAGGATGGCATGGAGAAAAATCAGCATGGCTTGCGGTTATCGGATTTGCGATCATCATGTTTAATTTAATTTTTGTAAACCTTGTGATAGCTGGTTTACATTCATATGCATAAACGGATTGGCTGACTCATGATACATGCTGGAATTGGATCATTATCATTTGAGTCAGCTCTTTTTTAACCTGATCAAGGGAGGAAGAAAATATGTCTGAGAAGCAGGATGTAACGATTTTAGTGGTAGATGATGAAGAAAGAATTCGCAGGCTTTTGAAAATGTACTTAGAAAGGGAAAATTATCAAATTGATGAGGCGGAAAATGGTGATGAAGCGCTTGAAAAGGCTCTTTGTGCCGATTATGATTTGATTATTCTGGATATTATGATGCCCGGAATTGACGGAATCGAAGTGTGCAAGCAGCTGAGAGAAAAGAAAGCCACTCCTGTCATTATGCTGACAGCAAAAGGAGAGGAGGTAAACCGTGTTCAAGGGTTTGAGGTCGGTGCGGACGATTATATTGTAAAACCGTTCAGCCCGAGAGAGGTTGTTTTACGTGTGAAAGCGATTTTAAGAAGGGCGTCACAAACAAGCTATTTAAAAACCGATTCATCGGCGAAAAATGTGATCGTATTCCCGCACTTAACAATCGATCATGATGCTCATCGCGTGACGGCCGACGGCAAGGAAGTCAACTTAACCCCGAAAGAGTACGAGCTGCTTTATTTTTTGGCAAAAACTCCTGATAAAGTATACGACCGGGAAAAGCTGCTGAAGGAAGTATGGCATTACGAATTTTTTGGAGATTTACGAACAGTTGACACTCATGTGAAAAGACTTAGGGAAAAATTAAACAAAGTTTCGCCTGAAGCCGCCAAAATGATCGTGACTGTTTGGGGTGTCGGCTATAAATTCGAGGTCGTTGAAGAATGAAATTTTGGAGAAGCGTTGTTGGCAAGCTTTGGATGACCATTTTATTTCTTGTGATAGTGGTTCTGTCGATTTTAACCATTTTGCTGCTCGAGTTTATGGAAAATTATCATATAAAAGATGCCGAGCAAAAATTGACCCAGCTTGCCAATAAAGCAGCCATTATTATGGAAAATCATCAAAATACACCATTAGCCGGCTCCATCGCAACTGAACTTTCTGATAAACTAACAAGTGTGTATATCGTTGATGGTGGAAAAACATATTGGCAAAAGCAAAATGACGGGGCGGGTGTCGCTCAATATTCATTAAATGAAATCATCAGTGAAAAAGAGCTGTCAAAAGTATTGGAAGATCAAGAAAAAATCAGTCTTGTAAAAAGCTTTCCGCAAACGAATGATCACAATAAATTCAACAATGAAATGATGATCGTCGGAGTGCCTTATCAATCTGGAGCGATATTTGTCGTACAATCTTTGTCTGCCATTAATGAAACAACAAAACAAACAACTAAATATATTTTTATGGCAGCATTTATAGCTATTATATTAACGACCGTTTTTGCCTTTTTTTTATCAACCCGCATTACTTATCCGCTCCGAAAAATGAGAGAAGTCGCGATTGAAGTGGCGAATGGAAAATTTGATACGAAAGTTCCGAAGCTGACAAGCGATGAAATTGGTGAATTAGCTGTTGCCTTTAACCAAATGGGCCGGCAGGTGAAATTCCATATTAACGCTTTGCGGCAAGAAAAAGAACAGCTTTCAAACATTTTAAGCAGCATGGCTGACGGTGTCATTACGTTAAATATCGATGGAACGATTTTAGTCACAAATCCTCCTGCTGAACGTTTTTTGCAGGCATGGTATTATGAAAACGGAATGGATCCGAAAAAGGAACATGAGCTTCCGCCGGCTATTGAAGAGCTATTTAAACGAGTGACGACGACTCACCGCGAGCAGGTTACTGAGATTACTTTGCAAGGCAGAACATGGGGAGTGATCATGAGCTCTCTTTATAATCAAAATCGTGTTCGAGGAGCGGTCGTTGTTTTGCGCGATATAACGGAGGAAAGACGTCTCGACAAATTAAGAATTGATTTTATTGCCAATGTGTCCCACGAGCTGCGGACGCCTATTGCCATGCTGCAAGGATACAGCGAAGCTCTTCGCGATGACATTGCAGGAAGCGAAAAGGAGCGGAAGGAGATTGTTCAGGTTATTTATGACGAATCATTGCGAATGGGCCGATTGGTGAATGATTTATTGGATTTGGCCAGAATGGAGGCAGGACATATTTCCTTAAATATACAAGATGTCAAATTGAAGCCTTTTATTGAAAAAATTATTCGCAAATTTCAAGGCATTGCAAAAGAAAAACAGATTCACCTCGAATATTTGCTGAATGTTCAAACGGATTCCTTTTCGTTTGATCCGGACCGCATTGAGCAAGTACTGACCAATTTAATTGACAATGCTATCCGCCATACGAGTGCACAAGGATTTGTAAAAGTAATTATTTCAGAAAGCAATGGTTTAAAAATAGATGTTCAGGACTCAGGAAGCGGAATCAGTGAAGAAGATCTGCCGTTTGTGTTTGAACGCTTTTATAAAGCTGACAAAGCGAGAACGCGCGGAAGAGCAGGTACGGGTCTTGGGCTTGCCATTGCGAAAAATATTGTCGATGCCCATAAAGGGGTAATACAAGTTCACAGCAAATTAAATGTTGGAACGACATTTACCGTACTATTGCCGCAAACATCGTAAAAATTTGCCGATCTTTATTGTTTCACACGTAACAGAAGGGAGGTTTGGCAATGAATTTATATACGCGTACAGGGGATCAAGGACAGACGAACGTTATTGGTGCGCGCGTCGATAAAGATGATCCAAGGGTGGAAGCTTACGGAACGATTGATGAATTGAACGCTTACATAGGCTATGCAAGGACGTTTTTAACAGATAAAGCGTTTCAAGATATTTACGAAGAGCTTGAAAAAATTCAGCATCATTTGTTTGATTGCGGATCTGACATAGCGGTTGTGTACGAAAAGCAAAAACATCCGTTTAAAACGACGGAGGATATGATCCGTTTTTTAGAGGAACGAATCGATCATTATGTGGAAGAAGCTCCTGCATTAGAAAAATTTATTTTGCCCGGAGGAACGGAGGCGGCCAGCGTTTTACATATTGCGAGAACAGTTGCCAGAAGAGCAGAGCGTTTAATCGTTTCTTTAATGAAAGAGGTTAAAATTCATCATCCGGTCCTCATTTACATGAACCGTCTGTCTGATTATTTATTTGCTGCTGCTCGGGTTGTAAATTACCGCCTAAACGTGAAGGATGTCGAATACGAACGAAGCGGGAAGGTGTTCCGGACAAATAATAGCAAAAAAAATTGACACCGAGGGTCTCTTTTATAAGACCCTTTCTTTTTTGTTTGTAACATGTCATGCGTCTCTTTCGACAAATATTTTAAACGGAGGGTATGTGCATGGATGAATCGTTTCAAAGATTATACGAAAAGTATCATCAAGATATTTTTCAGTTTTTATATTATTTGGTGAAGGATCGGGAACAAGCGGAAGATTTGGTGCATGAAGTGTATATAAAAGTTTTAAAATCATACTCGAGCTTTGAAGGACGAAGCAGTGAAAAAACATGGTTATTTTCCATTGCTCGGCATGTAGCGATTGATTTTTTTCGAAAGCAAAAAACTCTCCGTCAGCGAATAATGGAAAAATTTGATTTAGATCAAGCACAAATTGCGGATCAAGAGCCCCTCCCGGAAGAAATAGCTTTACAACGAGAAGAAATACAGATGCTATACAAAGCAATGAATGACTGTAATGTGAATCAAAGAACCGTTTTAATTTTACGGTTTATAAAAGAATTATCTGTTGCAGAAACAGCCGAGGTGTTGGGGTGGACGGAAAGCAAAGTCAAAACAACCCAGCATCGGGCTTTAAAAGTGTTAAAAAATTATATAGATAAAGCTATGAAAGAACAAGGTGTCACGAAAGATCAGGGAGCTATGACAGAACAGGAGGTAGTTTCAAGTGAAAAACTCTCGGTGGAGCGATGAACAAATCAAAAAATGGATAAGCGAGTTTCCAAAAGTAGAAGATTCCCGCAGTTCATTCGAGATTTGGAACAATATTACCGAGAAAAAAAGAAAAAGAACAATATTGAAATTCATTGTTCCATCAGCTTCGATTGTTGCTTTGACAGCAGCCGTCACTTTTGTAGTTTTTCCGCTAAGCAACAGCAAAAATGAACAAACCCAATATTCATACAACAAAAAGGCCGAAAACGCAGGAAACAGTCATTTAACCGAAAGTCAAACGATGGAGGCTTCGCCGAAGTATCGTTCCATAGTTCCAAATTCTTCAACTGAACAAATTATCACAGTAGGGCTTTTAGATGAAAGCAAACAGCATGTCGTTCCTCTAAGCTTTAAAGGAAATCAATTCGAGCCTGCCGTCAAGCAAATAAATGACGTCTTAAACAAGATCGATGTGAAACGTTTCAATCTTTCAGCTTTTGCCTTTCAAGATGCAGACATTTATGAAAGCAAAAGCCGAAGTGACGAGGTGATCATAAATTTTGAAAAATTGAATATAAAAGACCGTTTCCATAATGAACAAAATTTTAAAGAAGTATTAAAAGAAACATTTCGGTGGCAAAATTATAAAAAGGTGCGCTTATTTACAAATGAAAAGCAGCATGTTCCTTCTGAGCATTTTGTTTCCGAATTTCAAATAAAGAAGCTGCTGAAAAAAGCCTATTTCTTGTTTTTTCCTAAAAATAGCAGCAATCCTTTGCTCGTTCCATCAAAAAATGAATATGAAACAATTGAAGAGGCAATGAATGCCATGCAAAAAGGGAAGGAAGATGGGCTTGAACCTTCCATTAATAATTCCGTTAAAATTAAGCAATTGAAAAAGGATGATGAGCTGCTTACGGTCACTTTTGACAATGCTTCAAAAATGAAAAACACAGAGCATACTGAAGTTATGCTGGAAGCGATTTTAATGACAGCGAAAGAATTCGGCTTTAAGAAAGTGAAGTTCGAAGGCTTTGATGCGAAAAAAATCGGAAATATTGATATTTCAAAACCGGTGGAAGTGCCTTTTTCGCCTAATTTTATTGACCTGAAAGTTGATGCATAGCAAAAGGAACGGAAATAGGTCTAAACATAAAGACACCATCATAAATATTGAGAATGTATGAAAGGAGGAAAGGAGGATGAATGGATGCTGGATTTAATGAGGAGGCTGGGTATTGCCCTAATTATGGGGCTTTTCATCGGTCTTTTGTTTTTGGGAGGATTAAAAACAGAGGAGCCAGGAGAGATAAGCCCTCCCAGCACCTTTAAATATTATAAATGAATAGTTTTGGCAGAAACGATGTCATCGAACTGGACTAACGCTTCAATAAGCTGATCATCAATCAGTTTATCACAAGTTAAAACCATGATTGCTTCGCCGCCGATGTTTTTACGTCCAACCTGCATTGTTGCGATGTTTACGCCATGGTCGCCCAGTACTTTTCCGACGCGTCCAATAACACCTGGTTTATCGATGTGTTCTACATATAATACTTCCCCTGCCGGGTAAAAATCGATATCGAAACCGTTTAAATCAACAATTCGTTCACCGTAGTTTGGAATATACGTTGCTTTTACGGAAAAAGTCCGATGATCTCCATCTACTTGAACAGCGATGCAATTTGCATATCCAGAACCGTTTGAAGTAATTTTTTCGCTGAAGCTGATGCCGCGTTCTTTGGCGATGAGGCCAGCATTCACTTCGTTAACAGTTGAATCAACCCGTTCTCCTAAAAATCCAGCAAGAAATGCTTTCGTAATAAAAGATGTTTCGAGTTCAGCAACCGTTCCTTCGTAAACGATTCCGATATGTTGAACAGGTTCTTTCATGTATTGAGAAGCAAGCTGACCCAATTTTTTGGCCAATTTATAAAACGGCTGTATTTTGTCAAAT
Organism: Aeribacillus sp. FSL K6-8394; assembly: GCF_038008865.1. NCBI lineage: Bacteria > Bacillati > Bacillota > Bacilli > Caryophanales > Bacillaceae > Aeribacillus > Aeribacillus sp. FSL K6-8394. Next base: position 1,407,497 of record NZ_JBBPAA010000001.1, on the reverse strand, counting down.
ATATCTTTTGTTAATGTTGGTAGATTAATAGAATTTGTAACAGGTTTTCCATTTAAAAATTTTAATACTTCTTCAGCAACTTGAGAGGCAACGTTTAATTGGGCCTCTTTCGTTGATGCTCCAAGATGCGGTGTAGCAATGACCTGTTCAAAATCAAGCAGCTTCCGATTTACTGGAGGCTCGACTTCAAATACATCAAGTGCAACGCCTTTCACATGTCCAATTTCTAAATAATGAATTAATGCTTCTTCATCGATGATGCCGCCCCGGGCGCAGTTTAATAAATAAACTCCTTTTTTCGTTTTTCCGATATTTTCTTTTCCTAATAAACCTCTTGTTTCTTTTGTCAATGGTGTATGAACAGTAATGATATCAGCTTGCGCTAAAACTTCATCGAGCTTGCAGCTGTTTACTCCCAATTTTTGCGCCCGGTCTTTTGTTAAAAATGGATCAAACACTAAGACGTTCATTCCAAAAGCTTTTGCTCTTTTGGCAATTTCGCTGCCGATTCGTCCTAAACCGATGATTCCTAAGCTTTTGCCGTATAGCTCAGTACCGAGAAAGGCGGAGCGGTTCCATTCACCTGATTTAACGGAAACATTTGCTTGTGGAATATGACGAACAAGCGATGCCATCATGGCAAATGTATGCTCGGCAGTTGAAATCGTATTTCCGTCAGGTGCATTAATTACGACAACTCCGTATTTTGTCGCTGCTTCAACATCGATATTATCGACTCCGACGCCTGCTCTTGCAACAATTTTTAAATTTGTCATTTTTTGAAGCAGTTCTTCTGTTACTTTCGTTGCACTGCGGACGAGCAGAGCATCATATTTTTCCAGGTCGTCAACTTCACTTACTTTTTTCTGAACGACATTGATGTTTTCATCGTTCAATAATGGTGCTAATCCATCGCTTGATATTGAGTCAGAAACAAGAACATGAAACATTTTCTAAGATCCCCCTAGTGAACGAATTAAAAATGAAAACAAAATTTCTGATTATTTTATCTTAACTGATCTATGTTGTCAAGGTTCAAAACTTTACAGTTTGAAAACGTTTACTGTGTGTAAAAAGGGAAAAAGAGAGTTGCTTCTGAAGAAACAGCTCTCTTTTTTGTTTAATTGTTAGATTCATTGTATCGTGCAATACATTCGTCAATTAGTTTTGCCGCTGCTTCAGGTCCTTCCCAGCTGCCGATCTCTGTTCGTTTTCCTTCCAAATCTTTGTAACGTTCAAAGAAATGGGCAATTTCTTTTAATTTGTGCTCCGGCAGATCTTCAATCGATTGAACATGGTCAAAACGAGGATCATCTACAGGAACGCCGATTAATTTTGCATCTTCTTCACCGCTGTCGATCATGTTTAAATAGCCAATGACACGCGATTCTATGACGCATCCAGGGAAAGTCGGATTGGTGACGATTACGAGAATGTCAAGAGGATCGCCGTCAAGTGCTAAAGTATTTTCTAAATAACCGTACTCTGCAGGGTAAAACATAGGCGAATAAAGAACCCGGTCTAGTTTAAAAACGCCTTTTTCCTTGTCATATTCATATTTGTTTTGGCTTCCTGTCGGAATTTCAATAAAAGCTTCGACAACTTTATTGTTTGCCATCGACAAAATCCTCCTTTATTATGTATGCCTTTTTATTATAGAGGATGTAAAAAATATTGGCAATTGTAGAAAAAAGACAATGAAATAAAATAAGTTTCTTTTTTTTTTATTATTGTATATAATGAAGATAAAAAATATGGATTCATCTTCGGGGCAGGGTGAAATTCCCGACCGGCGGTGATAAAAGCTTTTAAGCTTTTTTAGCCCGTGACCCGTAAAGGTGTTTTTCCTTTACGGTGGATCTGGTGAGAATCCAGAGCCGACAGTATAGTCTGGATGGGAGAAGATGAGGGTTCAGGCGTTTCAAAAAATATGATCATTGAAACGTTTATTTTAACCTGCTTACAATTCTCCCTCTGCGTCAATGTAGAGGGTTTTTTTATTGAAGCAGGAGATGGACCCTTCCTTCTTTTCAAGATGGATCACAGAAAGAAAAGGAGAGAAGGACTGTGTTAAAAACAAAGGCATTTAAACTTGTTTTTGTAGGAATGTTGAGCGGGATTTCCTACTTGCTTATGGCTCTTAACTTTCCGCTTCCGGGACTTCCGGCATTTTTAAAAATTGATTTCAGCGAAATTCCTGCTATGCTGGCGACGATTTTATTAGGGCCGATTGCAGGATTGGCTGTAGAAGCGATTAAAAATACGCTTCATTACATCATTCAAGGAAGCGCGACAGGAGTTCCGATTGATCAGTTGGCAAATTTCTTGGCCGGATTGTTTTTCCTTTTGCCGTTTGCATTCGTGTTTCAAAAAGTTCGTTCGATGAAAGGGGTTCTTTTCGGTTTAGCTGCCGGGACCATTTCGATGTCAGTAGCCATGAGCTTATTGAACTATTATTTCATTTTGCCGGCATATACGCTGTTTTTAAATATGCCGCAAATGTCGATTGCAGAAGTGAAGCAAGTCATTATTGCCGGGATTTTGCCTTTTAACCTCATTAAAGGAACAATTATTGCCATTGTCTTTTTAATGATTTACGGCAGAATAAAAGAATGGCTTCAACATAAATTTAACGTGCAAAATGCATAAATTTATATGCAAAAAAGCGGAGATCAGCCGCTATGATGTTTCGCATCATAACGGTGCTCCGAATTATGATACACAAAACCCCCACAGAAATTCGTTTTTCCGTGGGGGTTGTTCTTTTAAAGCTGATGAAACAGCTATTCAAATTTTAAAGGATCGCCGTCAAAGGGTTCATCAGCAATTTTAATGGAATCTGTTGGGCAACCTTCAAAAGCATCCATTAAATCATCTTCTAAAACTTCTGGAACTTCAACCGTCCCTTGGTTATCATCTAGAATAACGTATGCGATTCCTTCGTCGTCATAATCATAAATATCTGGCGCTGCTGCCCCACATGCACCGCATGCAATGCATGTTTCTTTGTCAACGATTGTATATTTTGGCATTGTCTAACCTCCTGTATAAATGAAATGAGTAGAAGTCATAAAAGAGAAAGAAACATTTATCTTCCACTTCAGAATGTTTTATATAATAATCAGAATACCACATAATTATTGTAAGATGGAATATTAAACATTTCAATAAAAAAAGATGAAAAGTCATAGTATTTCGATAAACTTACTTAAATCAATCATTCATTATATATTTTTCGACAATTATTGGATAAATTTTGATAAAATAAGGATTGAACAGAAGGTTTCAATTTTTAAGGTGATCAAATGCCTCTCTCTTATTTGGAAGGAATTATCCTTTATTGTTTTCAACAGCTCAAATGCGAGCGATCGAAAGCAGCTGTTTTTCATTTATTAAAAGGAAAAAAATCTTCTCAAACGATTCAAGATAGCATTATTTTTCATTTATCGAACTTATTTGGGATTTGCCGTGAGCTCGAGCTTGAAGAATATAATCACTTGTTAAACAGATTGGTTCAGCTGTCATATGTCAAACAAGTAAAAGGCGAGTTTTATATGGTCACAATGAACGGCGAACGGGTGCTGCAAGAATTTTTGTCAGAAAAACCGTTTCCTGATAAGCTGGATGGGGCCACCTACAATGATATAGGAAAAATTTTTTGGCAGCGTTTATCTTTATTTGTTCAAACGGTTTCCCATCTAGTTTATAACCATTCGAAATTTTTACCTATAACAAATAATGGTCAGCTGTTGCATTTTGTCAAAACATACATATTACAGATGAAAGAGACAAAGAAAAATATCGGAAATCGAACGTTTTTGGAAATGAACCGTTTGCTTGAATGTTTAGATGAAAAGGGAGCTATCTTAGTTGTCAATCGTTTGTCCGGCTTTAAAAAAAATGGAATCACCTTTGAACAGCTTGCAGCAGCTGCGAATGAAGATCCTTTTTATTTGAAGCTTATGTTTCAAGCTGCCGTCATTCAAATGGTGAACGAATTGCAAAAACGTTCTGATCAATATCCGATATTATTCGGTCTTTTAAGAGATTTGATAAAAAAACACCCGCTAACCGCATCGGCGGAAAAAACGTACCGCTTGTTGGCGGAGGGGTTGGGCATTGATGAAATTGCAGCATTCCGAAAGCTTAAAAGAAATACGATTGAGGACCATATTGTTGAGATTGCTTTAAACATGCACGATTTTGCCTTCGAACCTTATGTAAGCAAAGAAGATGTGGTCAAAATCGGGCAAGCGATTGAAAAGCTGCAAACGAACAAGCTGAAAACAGTTAAAGAATATCTTCAAGATCAATACAGCTATTTTCAAATTCGGCTGGCAATGGCTGCAATAAGGAGATGGCAATGACGAAAGATCTTTTTACTTTGCTGAAGGAAAAATTCGGTTATTCAAGCTTTAAAACAGGCCAAAAGGAAATAATTGAAGATGTTATTAGCGGACATGACGTAGTTGCCATGCTTCAGACAGGCGGTGGAAAATCATTGTGCTATCAGCTTTCTGGCTATTGTTTACAAGGTGCTGTATTAATAGTGTCCCCGCTATTGTCGCTCATGCAAGACCAGGAACAGCAGATGAAAATGTTTGGAGAAAAAAGAGTCATTGCATTAAACAGCTTTTTAACCCGATATGAAAAAGAAAAAGCTTTTCGGCAATTGCACCGTTACAAATTTATATTTTTATCGCCTGAAATGTTTAAATCAAAAAGGCTATTGGATGCATTGGCGCAAATCCAAATATCTTTATTTGTCGTCGATGAAGCGCATTGCATTTCACAGTGGGGACATGATTTTCGGCCTGACTATTTAAAGCTCGGAAAGGTAAGGGAGATGATCGGTTCTCCTCCTTGTTTGGCGATGACCGCCACAGCCACTAAAGAAGTGCTGAACGATATCGCGAAATGCTTGCATTTAACCGATGCAACATTTCATATTCATTCTATTGACAGGCAAAACGTTGCCATTAATGTTGAAGCCGTAAGCAGCCAAGAGGAAAAATTGGAGCGATTAGCCGAATGGCTGAAAATGTTAGAAGGGCCGGGTATCATTTATTGCTCCACAAGAAAGTGGGCGGAAGAGCTTGCCAGATGGATTGAACAAAAGGGAATGACAAATGCGGCTTATTATCATGGCGGAATGGAATATGAAGATAGAATGTTGATTCAACAGCAATTTTTAAATGACGAACTTTCGGTTATAACGGCGACAAATGCTTTTGGAATGGGAATAAACAAAAAAGACGTTCGATTTGTCATCCATTTCCATTATCCTGCTGACATGGAATCATACGTACAAGAAATAGGCCGGGCAGGAAGAGATGGAAACCAAAGCATTGCAATTGCACTTGTAGCAAAGGGTGACGAGGAGTTTCCCCGGTCGATAATACGTTCTGAATTTCCTGAAAAAAAAGAGATTGAGTTGATTGTAAAAACGATTCGGTTAAAGGGAAGCTTTGATTTAACAGAAGAAGAGTGGAGCAGCTTCGGCTTGTCTGATGTACAGAGGAGATTTTTACAATATAATTTCCAAATGTTGGATGAAAACATGTATCATTGGACGACTGATCAGATCGTAAATTATGTATGGAGCAAGATTGAAGATCGAATGAAAATGAAATTTAAAAAATTAGCCGACATGGAAGCATTTTTACGAGCAAAAGCATGCAGGCGGAACATGATTTTAAGCTATTTTCAGGAAAAATCTTCAACAAAGGTTTCGATTTGCTGCGACAATTGCGGAATAAACGATCGTTTTTTTATCCGAAAAAAAATTCATTCATCCCAGCCAATGATAAAGTGGGATTGGAAGCAAGAATTAAAAAGGCTGTTTCGTCAAAGTGGGTGAAGGCGTGATTAAAAGACAAGAAGAATTGATAAAGAACATGACCGATCGAGAGCTTTTATTTCATCTCATGGTCACTCAGTCGCTATTTCTTCTTATATCGATTATTTTAGGGTTCATTTTTTTTGACCGTGCGGAGGATTTTTTTCAATTATGGGAATTGAGTTGGGAATCGATAGCTGTTGGCTTGCTTGCAACAGTTATCGTTCTGCTCATTAATTTGGTAATTATGAAATGGGCGCCAAAAAGCTGGTACGATGATGGAGGAATCAATGAAAAACTGTTTCAAAACAGAAGCTTGCCGGAAATTTTTTGGATGACCCTTATCGTTGCTTTTGCGGAAGAAATATTGTTTCGCGGAGTTCTGCAAACCCATTTCGGACTGTTTATCGCCAGTTTGATCTTTGCCTTCATGCATTTTCGTTATCTTTCAAAATGGCTGTTATTTGCAACGGTTTTGTTCGTCAGTTTTTTTCTCGGAGTGATATTTGAACTGACTGAGAATATTTTAACAACAATTTTCGCTCATTTTCTTATCGACTTTGTATCGGCAGTGCAAATTCGCTTTCAATATTTGAAAAATAGTAAAGGCGATGGGAGGGACGATGAAGAAGATGACAAGTCCGTATGAACATGACCAAGCTGAGCGTTTAAGGGAAAAAATGATTGATGAAATAAAAGAGAGAACGGGGACATATCCGTCTCGGAGTGAAGTGCATAAAAAAAGGCGGAAGAAAAAAAAGAAAATGAACTATCCGCTTTTGCGTATTCTCGTCTTTCTTTTTATATTAGTGCCAGTCGTTGTTTTATTTTTAACTTCTTATTTGGAACGAAATCAATCAAACCGCAGCGGGGAAAATCTTTCAGATTTTGACTCTGTAATTATTAAAAATAATAGCGGGAAGTCTGTTCAAGAAGAGAGAGTGGAAGAAAATAATTCCTCTAATTCAGACAAAGAAGAAGGAAATCAGAATGAACAGGAAGCTTCTCCAACGACTGAAGAACAATCCTCTTCCAACAGCACAAGAGACGAAACCCGAAAAGAAATTTCTGGAAATGAAAGCGATGGAAACATGGAAGAGAACAGACGCATCATTACTCATGTTGTCCAGCCGAACGAAACGCTGTATAAAATCTCGATGAAGTATTATAAAAGCCGAAATGGCGAAGAGCTTATTCGAGAATGGAATCATCTTCAAGATTCCAACATTTATGTCGGACAAGTTTTAAAAATCCCTTTAGATAATCCCCAATAACTAAAAATTTTTCATATTTGAAAAAGATCATGCATAACTTGTACAAAAAACTTTGGGGGATTTTAAACGAATGGAAAGGCAAATTAAAGATCTGCCCTATACAGATCAACCTACCAAGCATATGCTGCAAGGGCTCATTGAGCGTAAAAGAGAATTCGAAACATATAAACAGAAATGTTTGGTTTGGCAAATAATTACATTTGTGGAAGTGATCATTTTTATAGTGTTTATTTATTTCAACGTATATCAACGATTGGAAACAGATCTTTTGTTTGTTTTATTCTATTTTTTCCAATCATCACACTTATTCGCCGTTTTGCTGATTGCATTCAGCTATTCAACAGCCGTTTATTTTAAAAAGAAAGAAGAAAAAGCGGAAAAAGAATATCATGAGCTTAGATGGGAAATTATTGATAAAAGCACTGATTTTTGGAAAAGTGAAGAAGAGTGGATGAATCGCGACAAGGTTTTTTCTGTTATGAAAAAAGAATTTGATATTAATCTCTATTATAAAACGAAATAAAAATGTGATTTGTGAGTAAAAATGCTTGTCTTCACCCCCTCGTAATTGTAAACTGTTTACTAACTAAAGAACCATCTTTTAGAATCAACATACAATATCGTATGATGTATTGACGGCAGGAGGGAAGAAGATGCGGCTCGAGCGTCTTAATCATAATAAAATTAAAATTTTCCTGACTCTAGATGATTTGTCGGATCGCGGCTTAACAAAAGAAGATCTATGGAACAACTCTTTAAAAGTTCATCAGCTTTTCCGGGAAATGATCAATGAGGCAAGTGAAGAACTCGATTTTCATGCAAACGGTTCGATTGCGGTCGAGGTTTATTCACTAAAAGCACAGGGAATGGTGATTATTGTTTCCAAAAATAATGATGAAGAACTTGAAGATGAATTTTTAGATGATTATATTGAAATGCAAGTAAAAGTGGATGAACATCAAGATATATTGTATGAGTTTTTGAATTTCGAAGATGTCCTCGATCTTGCAAAAGTTCTTCAACGTTTCAAAATAACAGAAGGCGCGCTTTATTCATATCAGGGACGATACTACCTGCTGTTTGATGACATCTCTAAGATTGAAACGGAGCATCTTGTTGCAATTTTAGCGGAATATGGAACGCCGACACATATGACAACTCATAGACTGCATGAATATGGAAAATTATTGATAAAGGATCACGCTGTTCGTCTTTTGAATGACTATTTTTCCTGAGGCTGACAAAACATCGCCTTTCAGCGATGTTTTATCAGCTTTTTTTGCGTAGATTCAGTATTTTATTTGATAAAAAACAAGCGGTTTGCCGCTTTCTTTTTTTAACAAGAAATTCAGTATCCCTTTATTTTCTATGAATTAATGATTGAATTAATTTATAGAAGGTGTATACTAAGTCATGAAAGGTGGACTTTTCCTTTTCATTATTAAAGAACATATAGGAGGTTTACTTATTATGGTAGCCGAAGGCAATGACAAGCATGATGTGCTAAAAGCTACGCAAAAGGTAATACATAAAGCGTTAGGAAAACTAGGTTATCCAGAAGAGGTGTATGAATTATTAAAAGAGCCGATTCGCATGCTGACAGTGAAAATACCTGTTCGCATGGATGACGGTTCTGTTAAAATATTTACTGGCTACCGGGCGCAGCATAATGATTCTGTAGGACCTACAAAAGGAGGCGTTCGCTTCCATCCAAATGTAACTGAAAACGAGGTAAAAGCGCTTTCAATTTGGATGAGTCTAAAATGCGGAATTATTGATTTGCCTTACGGTGGTGGAAAAGGTGGAATTGTTTGTGATCCAAGAGATATGTCGTTCAGGGAATTAGAAAGATTAAGCAGAGGATACGTTCGGGCAATTAGTCAAATTGTTGGCCCTACAAAAGATATACCTGCACCTGATGTATTTACGAACTCGCAAATCATGGCTTGGATGATGGATGAATACAGCCGGATTGATGAATTTAATTCGCCAGGATTTATTACCGGCAAGCCTCTCGTTCTCGGCGGTTCACATGGCCGTGAATCGGCAACGGCAAAAGGCGTGACCATTTGCATTCGCGAAGCAGCGAAAAAGCGTGGAATTTCTTTACAAGGGGCTAGGGTCGTTGTCCAAGGATTTGGAAATGCAGGCGGTTATTTAGCAAAATTTATGCATGATGCCGGAGCAAAAGTTGTAGGTATTTCCGATGCATACGGCGGTCTGTACGATCCAGACGGACTTGACATCGATTATTTATTAGACCGGCGCGACAGCTTCGGAACTGTTACGAAATTGTTTAATGATACGATCACTAATAAAGAATTGTTAGAACTTGATTGCGAAATTTTAGTTCCTGCGGCGATTGAAAACCAAATTACAGAAGAAAATGCCCATAATATTCGGGCTCAAATTGTCGTAGAAGCAGCCAACGGTCCGACAACTGTTGAAGCCACTCAAATCTTAACGGACCGGGGAATTTTACTCGTGCCTGACGTATTGGCAAGCGCGGGAGGAGTAACGGTTTCTTATTTCGAATGGGTTCAAAATAATCAGGGCTACTATTGGTCTGAAGAAGAAGTGGAAGAAAAATTGGAAAAAATGATGGTGAAAGCATTTAACACTGTATATGAAACGGCGCAAAACAGAAGAGTAGATATGCGGCTTGCTGCATATATGGTAGGCGTAAGAAAAATGGCAGAAGCATGCAGATATCGCGGATGGGTATAATATTTGCATCGTTTTGCAGTTTCCCCTATGATAATGTAGGGGAAATTTTTCTTTTGTCACCAGCCGCTTAATGCTATAGGAGTGATCATGATGCAAGAAGAAAAAGTGATCATTGTCGGCGGAGGTCCATGTGGACTATCGGCTGCGATCGAATTGAAGGAAAAAGGAATAAATCCTTTAGTTATTGAAAAAGGAAATATTGTTGATTCCATTTATCGCTTTCCAACACATCAAACCTTTTTCAGCACAGCAGACAGGCTTGAAATTGGCGGAGTCCCATTTATCACAGAAAACCGAAAGCCTGTCCGCAATCAAGCGCTTGCTTACTACCGGGAAGTTGTGAAGCGAAAAAATTTGCGCATTCATACATATGAAAAAGTAGAGAAGGTAGAAAAGCAGCAGGACGGAACGTTCATGGTAACGACGGAAAAAGGAAAATATCGTGCGTCATTTGTTGTGATTGCTACAGGTTATTATGATAATCCAAATTACATGAATGTTCCAGGCGAAAATCTGCCCCACGTTTTCCATTATTTTAAAGAAGCTCATCCATATTTTGATAAAGATGTCGTTGTGATCGGCGGGAAAAACTCAAGTGTTGATGCCGCGCTTGAGCTTTATAAAGCCGGGGCTAGAGTAACTGTGTTGTACCGAGGAAGCGGGTATTCTTCAAGCATTAAGCCTTGGATATTGCCGGAATTTGATTCTCTTATCAAAAAAGGCTATATAAAAATGGAATTTCGGGCAGATGTAAAAGAAATTAAAAATGACTCTATTAGTTATATTGTGAACGGAACAGAAGAAAAAACTATTCCTTGTGATTTTGTCTTTGCCATGACTGGCTACCATCCAGATCATAACTTTTTGAAAAAAATGGGTGTACTTATTGATGAGCAGACAGGCAGACCTTACTACAATCCCGATACAATGGAAACGAATGTAAACGGGATTTTTATAGCCGGTGTCATCGCAGCTGGAAATGATGCGAATGAGATTTTTATCGAAAACGGCAGATTTCACGGGGAATTGATCGCAGAAGAAATTATCAAAAGAGTATAAAAATAGGGGATGTCCCGAAAATAATCAAGTAGAGAAAAACAATCCGTTTTTCTCTACTTGATTTTGTTGCTTTCATAAGTTGTGGGGCCGTCCAGAAATCAAATCGCCATTGAAAACAAAAAATCATAAACACCGATATATCAACGTTTCTAACACATTAATGGGGGCGTCAATAAGCTGTAAAAACGGCTTATTAGACACCCCCTTTACTTGTAACATTTTTTAGTAAAATTTGTGTTGATCATCACAACAGCTTATTATTTCGAAAACATTTCTTCTATTTCAGTTAAATCGCTCGTTTTTTCTAAAGCCACTAAAAGCTTTATTCTAGCTTTTTGCCCGTTTAATCCGTTCGAAAATATAACGCCAAGCTGTTTTAAATGTTTTCCTCCGCCCTGATAATCATAGACATCCTGCACAATGCCGTTAAAACATCGTGAGACAATGACGATCGGCACTTTCTTCTCAATAAGCCGTTTCATGCCGGGGACTAAAGCCGGCGGCAAATTTCCTTGCCCTAAAGCTTCAATGACGATTCCATCCGGATTCAGTCCTTCAACTGCTTCCATTATTTTTTCATCCATGCCTGCATACGCCTTTAAAAGGAGCACATGTTTAGAGATTTTCGTTATATTATATGTTTCTTTTCTTAACGGATAGTGATGAAATGTCAGAATTTTTTTGTTCACAATACCGATCGGTCCGTATTGCGGACTTTGGAATGTAGCGATATTGCTTGTATGCGTTTTTGTGACGTTTTTTGCTGTATGAATCTCGTCATTCATGACAACTAACACACCAAGGTTTTTCGCTTCGTCGGAAGCAGCAACTTTTATGGACATTAATAAATTATATAATCCGTCTGATCCGAGTTCGTTATTTGACCTCATCGCACCCGTTACAACAACGGGGATGGGAAGGTCAAGAGCCAAATCTAAAAAATAAGCTGTTTCTTCTAAAGTATCCGTTCCATGAGTGACGACGACACCGTCGATGCTTCCATTTTTGGCATGATGTTCGATTTCTTTTTTAATTTCCAGCATTTCCTTAGGAGTTATATGCGGGGAAGGTAAGTTAAAAAGCTCTTTTACGATTGTTTGTACATTGTTTACATTCAATGAAAAATTTGTTAGTGGATTGGACCCTTCTGGTCTCACTGCACCGCTTTGTTCATCTTCCAGCATTGAAATTGTACCGCCTGTATGTAAAATCAATACTTTCTTCATCTTTTTATCCCTTTCATTAAAGTTTCATTTTTTTCATGCTTATTTTTGATTTTCATTTTGTCATATACATGTTACCATTTTATCAAAAGGATGTTTTTAACAACTTACAGCTGCTCTAACATGAATCATCATTTCTCATTCTTTTATTTTGTTTTATTTTAAAAGGAATATTCTGATAAATCTATACATAAATAAGGAGATACTAGAAGAAAAGAGGCTGTCATTATGATCGCGATTATTACAGCAGGCATTGCACCAGGGCTGGCAATACTTTCATATTTTTATTTGAAGGATCAATATGAAATGGAACCCCTTTACATGGTTGTTCGGACGTTTATTTTCGGTGCGCTGCTTGTTTTTCCAATTATGTTTATTGAATACGTTCTCGAAACAGAAAATGTATTTCCCTCTTCTTTTTTACAAGCTTTCTTTGCTTCGAGTTTATTGGAAGAGTTTTTTAAATGGTTTATTTTTTATTTTACAATTTACTCCCATTTTCATTTTGATGAACATTACGATGGAATCGTTTATGGTGTGTCCATCTCTCTCGGCTTTGCGACATTGGAAAATATTTTATATTTAATTGCGAACGGTGTGGAGTTTGCATTCGGGCGCGCAATTTTTCCAGTCCCAAGCCATGCATTGTTCGGTGTCATCATGGGGTATTATTTAGGAAAAAGCAAATTTTCGAATGATAGGCTTAAAAAAAGATGGCTCTTTTATTCTCTAGTTATTCCGTTTCTTTTGCACGGAACGTACAATTATATCTTGCTTTCCAATGAAGACTGGAAGTTTTGGGTCACTCCGTTTATGGTGTTTTTATGGTGGTTTGGGCTTCATAAAGCAAAAAAAGCGCGCATGGTATACAAGCAAAATATCGAAACAATATCAGGATAAAAAAATTTTTGAACCGGCATGAGCCGGTTTTTTTGTTGTATAAAATGACATCTACTACAGAAAATACATGTAACGATATAAAGTGAGGAGGCATGATGATGGGAAAAAACATGAAATATCTGCTCGCAAACGCTTTTGTTTTAATCGTTTTTCTTATTCTTTCTAACAATCAGCTGCATGTTCATGCTTTTAGCGAACAAGTGATTCAGAGAGGTGCGACAGGTGATGATGTCATTGAACTGCAGGCAAGACTTCAATATAACGGATATTATCATGGGAAAATTGATGGGGTATATGGATGGAATACTTATTGGGCAGTTAGAAAATTTCAAAATAATTTCGGACTTAAAGAAGTAGATGGTTTAGTTGGTCCTGAAACAAAACAAAAGCTTATCAATACGACAAAATATTATAAGTCTTTTGTCCACGAACAAATTCGAAAAGGCAGAGACTTTACCCATTATGGCGGAGTGCCGCTAAAAATCCAAACAGCGCCTTCTGAGGAGCTGCGCGCAAAATGGCGGAAGCAAACCGAAAAAAATCTCGCAAAAAATGTACCGCCAAAAAAACAACAAGCTGGTCAGGCTGGACAAGGGCAAAAGCAGGCTGCTCCTAAACAGCAAGCAGCCCAAAATAAACAACAAACAGGGAAATCGGTACAGCCGATGGCGGTGAATATGCCTGGAGGCTTTTCACAAAATGACTTAAATCTTTTAGCCAATGCCGTTTACGGAGAAGCCCGCGGCGAGCCTTATATTGGTCAAGTAGCAATTGCGGCAGTTATTTTAAACCGACTGAACAGCCCGACATTTCCAAATACGGTTGCTGGTGTTATTTTTGAACCGGGTGCTTTTACAGCTGTCAGCGATGGACAAATATATTTGACACCAAATGAAACAGCGAGAAAAGCGGTGATGGACGCCATTAACGGGTGGGATCCGACAGAAGAAGCTCTCTATTATTTCAATCCGGATACAGCAACAAGCCCATGGATATGGACGCGGCCGCAAATAAAGAAAATCGGAAAACACATATTCTGTGAATAGTGAGGTGATTCAATATGTTTCGGGGATTATTAATCGGGTTGCTAACAGTGGCCTTAATCGGAACAGGCTACTGGGGATATAAAGAACATCAGGAAAAAAACGCCGTATTAATTCATGCAGAAAACAATTATCAGCGGGCTTTTCACGATCTAACTTATCAAGTGGATCAGCTTCATGACAAAATTGGTGAGACACTCGCCATGAATTCAAGAAAGTCGTTGTCACCGGCGCTGGCGGAAGTTTGGAGAATTACATCGGAAGCGCACAATGATGTCGGTCAGCTTCCGTTAACTCTTTTGCCATTCAATAAAACAGAGGAATTTTTGTCAAACATTGGGAAATTTAGTTATCAAACAGCAGTGAGAGATTTAAACAAAAACCCGTTAACGGATCAAGAATATGAGACGTTAAAAAAATTGTATAAAAATGCAAAAGACATACAAGACGAATTGAGAAACGTCCAGCATTTAATCTTAAAAAACAATCTGCGCTGGATGGATGTTGAACTCGCACTAGCATCAGGGCAAAAACAAATGGACAATACGATCATTGATGGATTTAAAACGGTAGAAAAAAATGTTGAAGGCTATTCCGAAACTAATTTCGGTCCAACGGCAACAGCGCTGCAAAAGCCTAAAAAAGGATTTGAACAATTAACAGGAAAGGAAATATCAGAGCAAGAAGCAAAACAAATCGCAAAACGATTTGCCCCTAAAAATGTAGAACGAGTAGATGTAACAACAAATGGTAAAGGATCAAACATTCAGTTTTACAGCATTACTATGCATGATAAAGGAAATAAACATGATGTTTATATGGATATCACGAAAAAAGGCGGTCATTTAATTTATTTATTGCACAACAGAGATATTAAACAACAAAAAATCAGCTTAAATGAAGCATCCAACCGAGCAACGGAATTTTTGAAAAAGCTAAAATTTAAGGATTTAGAGCTTTATGAGAGTGCACAATATGACAACATTGGTGTTTTCACATTTGTTTCTAATTACAAAGGTGTACGTCTATATCCTGATGCAGTTCGTTTAAAGGTAGCGTTGGACAACGGAGAAATTATAGGTTATTCTGGACATGATTATTTAGCAGCGCACAAAAAAAGAAATTTGCCGAAACCGGCTATTACAAAAGAAGAAGCGAAAAAATCAGTCCATTCTAACGTTGAAATTCAGGAGGATCGATTAGCTGTTGTGACAAATGATGCCGGCGAAGAAGTGCTGTGCTATGAATTTTTAGGAACGATTGACCAAGACACGTACCGCATTTTCATCAACGCAATGGACGGAACGGAAGAAAAAGTGGAAAAATTGCAAAGTGCTGAACCGTTATTCAGAGAAATTTAATCACAAAAAGGGGAGTCGATTTTTAGGCTTTCCCTTTTTTTCATTTCATGCTTTAATAAATGTAGAGCGCTTATTACATTGAAAGAGTGGTAACGTTGATAAAAATTGGTACGATGATCACATTGGAACTTTCTGGCCAAGATCAAATACTAAAATGCAAACTTGTGGACCAAGAAGAAAACATTCTTTATATTGATTTTCCTATAAATAGCAAGACAGGAAAAACTGTTTTCTTACCAGACGGCACCGAGCTCGTTGCAACATTTGTGAACAGCGAAAAAAAACCGTATAAATTTCGTACTAAAGTTCTTGGCAAGAAAAAAGATAACCTCCCGATGATCATGCTTCAGGCACCTGAGTATATGGAGGAGATCCAAAGGCGGCAATTTGTCAGAATCGAGACAGCCGTTGATGTAGCCATACACGCCATTAATCAGGAATTCGCCCCATTTACAACAGTTACAAACGACATAAGTGCTGGCGGCATTTCAATCATTATTCCAAACGGAGCGGAAGTACCGCTAAATGAAAATATACATATTTATATGGTACTAACTTTTATGGATGGCACAATTGAATATTACAAATTAACAGGGAAGGCGCTCAGAGTTATGGAAGCGGATCATCAAAAATTCGCATCCATTGCATTTATCGACATTGACGAAAAGACGCGGCAAAAATTGATTCGCTTTTGCTTTGAACAGCAGCTGCAAATGAAAAAGAAAGGAATTTTGAATGAATAATACCGGCAAGGCTGTCCATACTATTTATAAAAAATGGCAAAAGGATGTTTTTTGTGAAGCGCTTTGAACAAATATTGATCAAATTGATCATTATACAATTCATTATGTTAATTGCCGCTCAGCTTTTTTTGCGCCATTCTGAATTGAAGCCATATTTATCAAAAGCCGTGCAATATGAAGGTGTTGGAAACATGTCCATCTCCGAATGGGTGGAAACTATCAGCCGCTAAAAGAGCAGGAAACCCCTGCTTTTCTTTCTGTATTCCAAAAAAATAGATACATATTTTTTGAAACTAGCTAGGAGGTATTATGAGTAAAAAAATTTCCATTGCAATCGACGGTCCGGCAGCTGCCGGGAAAAGCACAGTTGCCAAAAAAATCGCAAAAGATTTAGGCTATACATACATTGATACGGGTGCGATGTACAGAGCTCTCACTTTGAAAGCTTTACAGAATGGAATTTCTTTGGAGGATGAAAAAGCGCTCACCAAGCTTTTGAATGAAATGACGATTGAACTGAAGCCGGTAAATGAAGGTCAGCAAGTGCTAGTAAACGGTGAAGACGTAACGGCGATTATCCGTTCCAATGAAGTAACAAAGCATGTTTCCACTGTTTCCAAACATCCTAATGTACGGGAGGAAATGGTGAAAAGGCAAAAACAGCTTGCAGGAAACGGCGGCGTTGTCATGGATGGCAGGGATATCGGCACTCATGTGCTGCCGAATGCGGAGTTGAAAATATTTTTAAAAGCTTCTGTAGAGGAAAGAGCAAAAAGAAGGTATGAGGAGAATTTAAGAAAAGGTTTTACATCCGATTTAACACAATTAAAGAAAGAAATTGAAGAAAGAGATAAGCTTGATTCCACGAGGGCAACTGCCCCATTAAAAAAGGCGCCGGATGCCGTCGAAATCGATACAACTTCATTGACGATTGAAGAGGTGGCGGAATTAATTAAAGAATTGGTAAAAGAAAGGCTGTAAGAAATGGGTAAATTTTATCAATTTGCAAAGGCAATTGTTTACTGCTTTATTAAACCGCTCTTTCGGGTCGAAGTGATCGGAAAGGAACATTTTCCAATGGATGGTGCCGTGCTGCTTTGTTCCAATCATATTAATAATTTGGACCCTCCGACGATTGGTATCGTTTCACCAAGGCAGCTCCGTTTTATGGCTAAAGAGGAGCTGTTTAAAATTCCGGTTTTCAGCCTGATCGTCCGGGCATTAGGGGCGTTTCCGGTCAAAAGGGGCTTTTCCGATCGAGAGGCGTTAAGAACAGGCTTGAAAATATTAAAAGAAAGAGAAGTTTTAGCCATTTTTCCGGAAGGAACGAGAAGCAAAACAGGTGAACTCGGAAAAGGTTTGGCTGGTGCAGGTTTTTTTGCCTTAAGATCAGATTGTGTCGTCTTGCCATGCGCCGTCGTCAGTTCTTACAAACCGTTTCGGAAAACGAAAGTCATTTTCGGCCCAGCCATTGATTTTACATCTTGTCGAAACAAAAAAATTTCAGCTGAAGAAGCGACCGATAAAATCATGACAGAAATTAGAAATTTGCTCGAAAAATATAGGTAATCAATGGATTTAACTTGACAAACGGAATTTTTTGTTAGAACTTATAGAAAAGAGGTATTTTTCATTCTATTTAGAATAGCTTGTGACATACTAAATAGAATGGTACATATTTTGTTGAGTTGCTATGGCTTGACCAAGGAGGTAAATGGTATGGTAGAGGACATCAATCAAGGTGAAGTTTTTGTGCCTGAAGTGGGAGACGTTGTAGAGGGAACTGTAACAAAAGTGGAAGATAAGCAGGTGATTGTTGATATTAAAAATTGCAAACAAATGGGCATCATTCCGATTAGTGAACTGTCTAGTTTGCATATTGAAAAAGCTTCAGATGTTGTAAAGGAAAATGACAAGCTTGAACTAGCGGTCATTAAAGTTGAGGAAGAAGCAGTCATTTTATCGAAAAGCAAAGTGGCTGCGGATAAAGCTTGGGTGGAATTAGAGAGAAAATTTGAAAATAAAGAAGTATTTGAGGCAGAAGTGAAGGATGTCGTAAAAGGCGGTTTAGTGGTAGACCTGGGCGTCCGCGGATTTATTCCTGCTTCATTGGTTGAACCTCACTATGTTGAGGATTTTTCAGATTATAAAGGAAAAACATTGACATTGATGGTTGTGGAGCTAAACCGTGAAAAAAATCGAGTGATTTTGTCTCATCGTGCTGTAGTGGAAAAAGAGCAGGAAGAGAAAAAACAGCAAGTGCTTCAGTCGATTCAGCCTGGTGATGTATTGGAAGGAACAGTCCAACGTTTAGCCGATTTCGGAGCCTTTGTTGACATCGGCGGGATTGACGGTCTTGTACATATTTCTCAGATCTCTCATGCTCATGTAGATAAACCGTCAGATGTGCTTCAAGAAGGCGAAAAGGTAAAAGTGAAAGTTTTGTCTGTCGATCGGGATAATGGACGGGTTTCACTATCGATTAAAGAAACATTGCCTGGTCCATGGGAAAACATTTCTGAAAAAATCAAATCCGGTGATGTTGTCGAAGGAACTGTACAACGCCTCGTCTCATTCGGAGCTTTTGTTGAAGTTTTACCTGGAGTAGAAGGTCTTGTCCATATATCGCAAATTTCTAAAAAACATATAGGCACTCCTCAAGAAGTATTAGAAGAAGGACAAAAGGTAAAAGTAAAAGTGCTTGATGTAAATGAAGAAGAGAAACGGATTTCCTTAAGCATAAAGGAATTGGAAGATGATGGGACCGGTAGTGAAGAAGATTTTCGCAAATATCGTCCGAAAGAGGAATCGACAGGATTTCAACTAAGCGAAATGATCGGAGAGCAATTAAATAAATTAAAATAAAGACAAAGGCGATCATCACGAGCTGCCCCTTGTCAAGGTGACAGCGGAATAAAAAATGTTCTAAGCGGCTTTATCTCTATATTCCATAGGGCTGAGGCCGTTTAGTCGTTTTATGAGGGTAATTTGTATCGATTGCCAATCCTCAAACGAAATCTACGTTTCGTATTTGAGCGTTCTCCATAAAGACTCCATAAGCACCGCCCAGCATATAACGAGCTGTTTTATCATCTTCTCCACTGCTGTTCTTTTCATAAATCCTTGAGAATGATACGCTCCATCCTCGCTGTAATAAGCTGTTATTGTTCGAAGCCTCGCCTAGTATATAGCTTCCATATCACTTCAATAAGCTGTATTTTGAGTTCTGCAGTACCGGTTCTATTTTTGCTAAGCTGCTCTATATCGTGATTATATGTGCGAACAAAATTCTTCGCTGCTTTTAATAAGCAAGCGATACGTCCGTTTTGCGTTCGTATCTCTATTAAAAATCAAAACTTGTGCAGATAAACAAGTGATACATCCAGCCTGTATTCATTAGCCCACAATTTTTTTGCAGAAAAACTCCCTCCTAAAAAACAAATAATGATTTAGAAGCCTTTTTTTATGAAAAGAAATTATACGGACATTCTGCCATTAAACAGATCGGCTTATGAGTTCTAAAAAAATAGCGAAAATTCATTTCTTGACGGGCAGTGAAATGTTTACATTTTTCTCTCACAGCAATCCATCAGCAATCAATTCTCCCACAGCCCTTTAACTGCTTTTTATACGTTTTTAGCTTTGATTTCAAAATTTGTACGGTTAGCATCCATAAATTTTTCACATAATGGAAATAGTAGGAGGTTGGAGATGGAAGGAATATATTATTATTGGTTCATGTGGATGATTTGGGTAATTGTAACATTTTGGCTTCCAAAAACGGATGCTCGTTTTTGGCTCTCCTTTTTTATATTGTTAAATATTTTAGGAAGTGCAACGTTTATACACTTTACACAAATACATGTTGGTTTTTCGTATATCTTATTTGCTTTGCTTAGTTTTTTCATCTTGTATAGAACTAAGCGTTTATTTTATTCATTATTTTCCGTTTTGATCATTACGGTTGCCTATGCAGGAGTCAAGCTGTTTTATTTATTTGATCCTGTCTGGTTTTTACTTGACGTTCAGATGTATTTATCTATATTAGGAGTCATTTTATCCAATATGCTGAGCAAAGATTTTTTTGAAGGAATGGCATTTTTTATATTGGGATCTTGTTACGGAGAAGCTCTTTTTTCGTCTGCAGTTTATTCTTATTATCGGCCGATTGTAATAGGCGACTTTCCTTTTCTTGATATGCTGTCAATCGGAATCTTTTCATTGCTCATATGGGCTTCATTCAAAACATTCGCTGCTTCTTTAGAACATATATTCAAAAAACATGCAAGGGAGAGGCAAGGGTCATGAATGAATACACGCTTCCTATTTTTTATGGTGTCTTCGTAGGTGTGTTAGCCCGTCTTTTTATGCTAAAAACCGATTATCGCCAATATCCCACATATTTGCACGGAAAAATTATTCATATCGCACTTGGATTTATAGCAGCGGGACTCGGCACGATTGCTGTTCCGGCCATAATGGAAAAGGAGTTTACTGCCATTACTTTTTTAACGTTGGCTGCATCGCAGTTTCGCGAAGTCCGCAACATGGAAAGAAATACACTGTCAGAGCTCGATCAATATGAGCTTGTTCCTCGGGGAAGTACATATATTGAAGGAATTGCAATCGCCTTTGAAAGCAGAAATTATTTAGTGATTTTCACATCTTTATTTGTTACGCTTGCTTATTTAATCTTTGGCTTTTGGATGGCTCTTGTGATGACGGTCGTTTGCTTTATCATTTCTAAAGTGTTAATGTCTGGAGGCACATTGAAAGATATTGTTGACATTCAATATGTAAAGCCGCATTTTGACGGTGCAGGCTTGTATGTCGATGACATTTATATTATGAATATCGGCATCCCGGAAAAACGTGAACTAGTTTTAAAATATGGCATGGGGTTTATTTTGACACCAAAATCATTTGATGCGAGAACAACGATTGCCAACATCGGACAACGTCAGGCGATTCTCCATGATGTCTCAACTGCGCTGGGCGTAAACCGCGATGCGGGTGAACCATCATTAGTCCCATTGGCAAAACGAGATCTTGAGGATGGAAGAGTCGGCGTGTTTGTGCTTCCTCAAAAACATGATTTGGATATTGCCATTCGAGTGATCAGCAACGTGCCAACGCTTGAAAATGCCATTCGCATGCCGACGGAGTCGAAGGCAAATAGGAAAGGTGAGAAAAAACGATGGTTTTAGAGAAAGCGGTTTTAGCGGTCGTTACGACAAATGAGAAAAAAATAAAAGGCGGTGCACCTGTTTTTATTTGTGATAACCAAAAAGAAATGGATTCGATTGCAAAAAATTTAGAAGCGATTCTAGATGGAATTGCTCATGCCATAAGCGAGGAAATATATATCATTGTGAAACATTTTTAAGGCAGTTGTTCAATTTCATAAACTGCTATATAATAGGGTAGTTGGAAAAAAGCTTGGTAAAAAACTTCCGGGGCATGCCGAAAAAGGAGTTAGGCGAAAACATGCTGCGATTTCTTGAAGGCGTAGCCCCTTTAACATTATACATAGTGAAAAATGTGATGAGTTTTAAATTAGGAAGGAAGTTTTAGTATGCCGAAACCTGTTGTGGCTATTGTCGGTCGACCAAATGTCGGCAAATCGACGATTTTTAATCGAATTGTCGGTGAACGTATTTCAATTGTAGAAGATATACCTGGTGTTACCCGTGACCGTATTTATGCACCTTGTGAATGGCTGAATTTCCAATTTAACTTGATCGATACAGGTGGAATTGAAATTGGGGATGAACCGTTTCTAGCACAAATTCGCCATCAGGCGGAGATTGCGATTGAAGAAGCGGATGTAATTATTTTCATTACTAACGGTCGAGAAGGCGTAACTCCCGCTGATGAAGAAGTTGCAAAAATATTGTACCGCTCAAACAAACCCGTTGTCCTTGCCGTTAATAAAATGGACAACCCGGATATGAGGGAAAATATATATGAATTTTATTCTCTTGGCTTTGGAGAACCGTACCCGATATCAGGAGCGCATGGGCTCGGACTGGGAGATCTTTTGGATGCAGTATGCAAACATTTTCCAAAACCCCAATCAGAAAATGATGATGAAGGCATCATTAAATTTTCTTTGATTGGCCGACCAAATGTCGGCAAATCTTCCTTAGTAAATGCTATTTTAGGAGAAGAAAGAGTGATCGTCAGCGAAATTGCTGGAACAACACGAGACGCTATTGACACTAAGTTTACGTATAACAAGCAGGAGTTTGTCATCATTGATACAGCTGGCATGAGAAAAAAAGGAAAAATTTATGAGACAACAGAAAAATACAGTGTTTTACGGGCGCTTAAAGCGATTGAACGCTCTGACGTAGTGTTAGTTGTTTTAAATGCAGAGGAAGGAATTATTGAACAAGACAAGCGAATTGCTGGCTACGCCCATGAAGCCGGGAAAGCCGTTGTCATTGTAGTAAACAAATGGGATGCAGTGGAAAAAGATGAAAGAACGATGAGAGAGTTTGAAAAAGATATTCGCGATCAATTTTTATTTTTAGACTATGCGCCAATCGTCTTTTTGTCCGCAAAAACGAAGAAGAGATTGCACACATTAATGCCTCAAATTATTCTTGCCAGCGAGAATCATGCGATGCGTGTCCAAACAAACGTATTGAATGATGTGATCATGGATGCCGTTGCTATGAATCCGACTCCAACGGACCACGGTACGAGATTAAAAATCTATTATGCAACACAAGTTTCTGTTAAACCGCCTACATTTGTCATATTTGTAAATGATCCGGAGCTTCTTCATTTTTCATATGAACGTTTTTTGGAAAATCGTATTCGCGATGCATTCGGGTTTGAAGGAACCCCTATTAAAATCATTGCGAGGAAAAGAAGATAAATAAAAGGAAGTGAGTAATTTGACGAAGGTGGCAATATTGGGAGCTGGAAGCTGGGGAACAGCGCTTGCAATTGTTCTTTGCGACAATGGTCATGAAGTGCATCTTTGGGGACATCGGAAAGAACATATAGAAGCGATCAATCGTACAAAAAAAAATGAGAAATATTTGCCAAATGTCCCATTGCCGGACAATTTAACCGGATTTTATTCCTTAAAGGATGCGGTTGAAAATGTGGAAACGATTGTCTTGGCAGTCCCGACAAAAGCGATAAGAGAAGTGCTGAGTCAATTAAGAGAAGCCATTGATCGGCCGATTTTAATTGTCCATGTTTCAAAAGGGATTGAGCCGGGTTCATTAAAAAGAATTTCCGAAATTATTGAAGAAGAAATGCCTCCTCACCTTTTGAAGGACGTAGTTGTATTATCAGGTCCAAGCCATGCGGAAGAAGTGTCTTTGAGACAGCCGACAACAGTGACTTCTGCGAGCAAAAATATTCAAGCAGCAAAATTTGTTCAAGATTTATTTATTAACCGTTATTTTCGTGTGTATACGAATCCGGATATAATCGGGGTTGAAATTGGAGGAGCGCTGAAAAACATTATTGCTTTAGCTGCCGGAATCAGCGATGGCCTTGGATACGGGGACAATGCGAAGGCTGCTTTAATAACTAGAGGATTGGCGGAAATTTCAAGATTAGGCTGTAAAATGGGTGCCAATCCATTAACGTTTTCTGGTCTTGCCGGAATCGGCGACTTAATTGTCACTTGCACAAGTGTGCATTCCCGCAATTGGCGTGCCGGCCATTTGCTAGGAAAGGGCAAAAAACTAGATGAAGTTTTAGAAAGCATGGGAATGGTTGTCGAAGGAGTAAGAACAACAAAAGCAGCTAAACAGCTCTCTGAAAAATATTCAGTAAAAATGCCGATTGCCAATGTCCTTTATGAAGTGCTGTTTCACGAAAAAGATCCGAAAGAAGCAGTCGAAGCGCTTATGGCGAGAGTTAAAACGCATGAAATGGAAGATCTTGTGAACATATTAGAAAATCGAAATGAAGAACTGTAGCACATTTCCCAGCTGCTTCAGTTTTTTTTTGAATTCGATTCTTATATGGAAAACAATTGCGTGAAAAAGAGCATATGTTAAAATGATTGGTAGGAATAGAAGGAGTGGATCACAATGTCAGAAGGTCTAATGAAAATGTGGATTGCCCTCACAGCGATGGCCTTTATGTTTATCGCGGTCTTTTCCATATACTTGAGCCGTTTTAAACTAAAAGGATTTTTGAAATCTATCACAGCAGTGATTGCTTATTTTTTTATGATTTTAGCAGGAATTATCATTTTTTTCGTAGTCTTTTCCGGACCGACAAGCGAGTAGGCAAAGTGAGGAAGACGAGGATGAACAAGAAAAGCATAATGAAATCTTTCATCTCTATCATGTTTGTTTTGCTTTTATCTGGATGTTTATACCCAGAAGAACGATTACATAAAAATGAAATACCTTATGAAGCGCAAATACAATCCGTGCAAAAAGCAGTAGAACAATATAAAGCTGATACGGAAGGGCTTTTGCCGATTAAAACGAGAGACAAATCAACTCCTATTTATGAAAAATACCCTATTGATTTCAATCTGTTGATTCCTGAATATTTGCCTGAGCCCCCTGGCACCGCGTTTGAAAATGGAGGTATTTACTTATATGTTTTAGTCGATGTGGAAAAAAATCCAACCGTAAAGCTGATCGATTTACGAATAGCAGAGGCGATCCGTGAACTAAAGATGAGGATCAATGCTCATGAATATCCTCCTTATGAAAAGCAAATAGCGAAAAATGTATTTACACTGAACTATAAAAAGCTAGGATTAAAAGAGCCTCCTCATGTGAAGAGTCCGTACTCAGGGGAAAATCTTCCGCTTGTGATCGACAACAATCGAGAAGTTTACGTTGATTACAGCTTAGATTTATACCGTGCCATTAAGGAATCAAAAAGATCATTCAAAGAGGGGGAAGATATCCGTCATTTGCTAGTAGAAAACTCCCCGTTCGTCCCTGCATTTTCCCTTCCATATACTGTGAATGAAAAAAATGAACCGGTATTTTTAATAAAATAAGTCATGAACCTTTTTCTTAAGAATACAATTTAAGAGAAAGGTTCTTTTCTTTTTGGAAGAAATTCTTTTTTTACAGTCATAACTAGATAGGACAACATCATAAATATGTAATGACTAAAGAATTGTAAATGTATGGATGTTATAAGACTTGAAAGTCGGGAGGGAATCACTTGGAAAAGGTAGATATTTTCAAAGACATTGCAGAGCGAACTGGCGGCGATATTTATCTAGGGGTCGTTGGTGCAGTTAGAACCGGTAAATCAACATTCATAAAAAAGTTTATGGAATTAGTTGTTCTTCCCAATATTGAAAATGAAGCGGATAAAGCACGTGCTCAAGATGAGCTCCCTCAGAGCGCAGCAGGCAAAACCATTATGACAACGGAGCCAAAGTTTGTCCCGAATCAAGCGGTCACCGTCCATGTTGATGAAGGCCTTGATGTCAATATAAGATTAGTAGATTGCGTAGGATATACAGTGCCTGGTGCAAAGGGATACGAAGATGAAAATGGGCCGAGAATGATCAACACTCCATGGTATGAGGAGCCGATCCCGTTTCATGAAGCAGCGGAAATTGGCACCCGCAAGGTTATTCAAGACCACTCAACAATCGGTGTAGTCGTCACAACAGACGGTTCAATCGGCGAAATTCCTAGAAAAGATTACGTAGAAGCGGAAGAACGAGTAATTGAAGAGTTAAAAGAAGTCGGAAAACCATTTATTATGATTATTAATTCTGTGCATCCTCATCATCCGGATACGGAGGCTTTAAGAAAAGAATTAAATGAAAAATATGATATTCCAGTTCTTGCTATGAGCGTGGAAAGCATGAGGGAAATTGATGTAACGAATGTATTGAGAGAAGCGCTTTTCGAATTTCCAGTCTTGGAAGTCAATGTGAATTTGCCCAGCTGGGTGATGGTGCTGAGAGAAGATCATTGGCTTCGCACGAGCTATCAAGAAACGGTGAAGGAAACAGTAAAAGATATCAAACGTCTGCGTGATGTCAATCAAGTTGTCCAGCAGTTCAGTGAGTATGATTTTATTGAGCGGGCTGGACTAGCTGGTATTCAAATGGGCCAAGGGATTGCGGAGATCGATTTGTTTGCGCCGGATGAGCTGTACGATCAAATTTTAAAAGAAGTTGTCGGTGTTGAAATACGCGGGAAGGATCATCTGCTTGAGCTCATGCAAAATTTTGCACACGCTAAGGCGGAATACGATCAAGTAGCCGATGCTTTAAAAATGGTAAAACAGACAGGTTACGGCATAGCAGCACCGGCTTTATCAGATATGAGTCTGGATGAACCGGAAATTATCCGCCAAGGATCGAGATTCGGCGTCCGGCTCAAAGCAGTCGCACCTTCCATTCATATGATTAAAGTAGATGTTGAATCTGAATTTGCGCCGATCATTGGCACAGAAAAACAAAGTGAAGAGCTTGTGCGTTATTTAATGCAAGATTTTGAAGAAAATCCTTTGTCCATATGGAATTCCGATATATTCGGAAGAAGCTTAAGCTCGATCGTCAGAGAAGGAATACAGGCAAAATTGTCGTTGATGCCTGAAAATGCCCGCTACAAATTAAAAGAAACATTGGAAAGAATCATCAACGAGGGGTCAGGCGGGCTCATAGCAATCATATTATAAAAGATCAAAAGGTCAAAAACAACGGTTTTTTGGCCGTTGTTTTTTTCACAAGGGGCAAACGAGTGAGCCCTGTTTTTTTTTGACAAGAAGTTCTGCCCTGCGTTTTCCGGCCTTTGAAAAGACACATCATTTTTTTTTAAAGGTTAAACAACTTAGCGAAAAAACCGAATTTGAAGGTATTCGTACTGAAATAATTTTATTAGGCGGCGGAAGCTGTCGCTTTTCGATGCGTTTTGTTCAACATCTTCCAGTCGAAAAGGTTTGAAATTTGTCTTAGAATTTTCCGTAATGCTTTTAATGTGTTTCAATTGGTAGTAAACAACATTGTTTGATTCGAATAAATAGAGGGTCAAATAATCAGTTTTTACATCAAGCAGCAAACCGCTTTTGCTTTCAGGGCCGCCTCTATTCACCTTAATCATTTTTCCAACAAGCGACTTTACATATTGATAAAAATTTTCTCAAGTTGCGGTCATTTTCTTTAACCTCCCTTGGCATTCAATCATACAGGTCAATTATTTTATACGTTCAAAATGGGAGAAAGCAACAGAACATTTACCTAATTCATGAAAAATAAGCGATCGTCTATTTGCGTCGTTCAGCTTGCTAAAACATTAAATGTGAAGCGATAAATGGATTTCTTTTCGAGATAAAATAGAGAATTTGTGAAGGCTGTTGATTAAATTCGTCAAGGGTATATTGGAAATAAGGATCTTTGCTAATAAACTTTTTCACTTGTTCATAATAACCGTATACAGCATCTATCAAATTTTTTACCGAAAATTGATGTTGTATAGTGTCATATAAAAGTTGTTGGTAAAGTTTTTTATACTTTTGGACGTCTAGCAGCCTTGCCGTTAAAGTGTTAAATCCTTCTACCCGAACATAGTCATGTCGCATTTTTTCTCCGTTGACATCAATTCCCCATGTCGCATCGTAATCCCAGGGAATAATATGAAAACGGCTTGTTTCTCCATGTAAGTAAAGTGCGTAATTGTGAACAAAACCATCGTAATTTTGTGTGCAAATTACACCTGTCAGCCATTTTAAATATTGCTCCACGTCTAAATATTGTTCAATTTCTTCAGAAAATTGGGACGAAGTGCTTGTATTAACAAAATAAATAAATTGTTCGAGCTTGCTAAAATCGTCATTTTCCCCGTATTTTAGCTCATATCCTTTTTTTACCTTTTGGTCTAAATCACTGTATAACGAAAAATTAGCATCACCATCTATTGCATAAAAAATTGGGCCTTTAGGCAGTTTTCTTTTTGCTAAAAAATCTTCATTGACGGATTCAAGGAAATTTTCTCCAAGCCTTTTTCCATTTGATCCCTCTTTTTACTGTTTTTCATTTAAATAGTATGAATGTGGATAAAACATGCCACTGTTGGTAAACGCACATTTTTTTAACGATTTAAAGGTCCAAACGAATTAATGTAAAGACACATATGCTATACAAAATAAAAGGGGAGGGCAGAATAGTGATTTCCGAAAAAGTGATTAAAGAAGCATTTCATAGGGGGGGAAGAAAAAGGGTTGAAACATTTTTATTTCCAAGAACCTGAAGGAAGAAGAAGATCGGATAAAACAAGCGGGAGCCGGGATTTTAAACATACGAAAAGAAAAAAAATTCGGCGCTTTGAAAACGGAAATATGTGGGAGATGCGTTTTTAAATGATGGAAGGGTTGACTGCTCATGCAGTCTCCCCCTATTGTTTTGGCGAACTTTTTGCCAAATCGATTGAAAAATGACTGAAATTAATAGAATTGTGCTTGATTCTGCCATTATTGTTATGATAATCTTTTTACAGAAATTCTTCTCTCATAAGGATGAATCATCCTTTGCAACCAATTTGAAAATGAAAAACTGTTGAAATGAAATATTGTTTCATTTATGATAAGCTAGTCACCAACTTCTTGTTGTTGCATGTATAGAATTCTTAAAAGCTGTGAAGAAATGTATAATAGCTGGATTTTCATGAAACTTTTTTGGGAGGAGGTGAAACATTAAATGAACAAAACAGAATTAATCAACGCTGTAGCAGAAGCTAGCGAATTATCCAAAAAGGATGCAACGAAAGCTGTAGATGCTGTTTTCGATACAATTTTAGAATCTTTGAAAAAAGGTGACAAAGTTCAACTCATCGGTTTTGGAAACTTTGAAGTGCGTGAGCGTTCAGCGCGCAAAGGTCGCAATCCTCAAACTGGTGAAGAAATTGAAATTCCGGCAAGCAAAGTGCCTGCGTTTAAACCAGGCAAAGCTCTTAAAGATGCAGTTGCTGGCAAGTAATGAAATGAACGCACACAATTAAGAAATGAGTAGCGACTACATATGCTCGCTGCATTTCTTCACAGAATAAGCCCCTTTTTGGGGCTTTTCCTATTTAGGCGAGATTGTTCAGAAAAGTTTTCTGTTCTATTTGCGGGAAAGGAAGCTTCATTTTGCTTTTTTTTCATTAATTGTGCTAGAATCGGTATGAATGAATGACAATAGGAGGAGCCGAGTATGCCAAAAATTAATAAAGAGCAAATAGAACAGGCAGTACGTTTAATTATAGAAGCTATAGGGGAGGATCCTAATAGGGAAGGATTGGCTGATACACCTAAGCGGGTTGCCAATATGTATGAGGAAATTTTTTCAGGTATAGATCAGGATCCTAAAGAATATTTTCAAACCGTATTTGAAGAGGATCATGAAGAGCTTGTTTTAGTAAAGGATATTCAATTTTTTTCAATGTGCGAACACCATCTAGTTCCTTTTTTCGGTAAAGTACATATTGCATACATACCAAAAGGCGGCAAAGTGACTGGACTAAGCAAACTAGCCCGCGCTGTTGAAGCGGTTGTAAAAAAACCACAGCTGCAAGAACGGATTACATCAACGATTGCCGACAGCATAGTCGAATCATTGGATCCTCACGGTGTGATGGTTGTTGTTGAAGCGGAGCATATGTGCATGACAATGCGCGGAGTGAAAAAGCCTGGATCAATCACTGTAACGTCAGCAGTCAGAGGATGTTTTTTGAATGATGCTGCGGCAAGAAGCGAAGTGCTGTCATTAATAAAAAAATAAACGGTAGGTGTTGATAGATGAATCCGAATCAAAATGATTATGTGGTTATTAAAGCAATTGAAGATGGCGTCAATGTGATTGGTTTGACAAGAGGTTCCGATACTAGGTTCCACCATTCCGAAAAGCTTGATAAAGGAGAAGTAATGATTGCTCAATTTACGGAACACACTTCTGCCATTAAAATTCGCGGCAAGGCGCTTATTCAAACAAGCTATGGAGAGATTGAGAGCGGCGAGAGAAAATAAGCAGGATTTCTGCTTTTACTTTTTCGACAAAGCCTAATGAAAAAATGTGGTTATGATATAATAAAATTTGTAAATGTTAGTATAGAGATATATGGGGGACAAGGGTGATAATGATGGAAATCTATCAAAAGCTGGAGCAAATAAAACGTTCGCTAGACCAATATTTTTCACATCCTGTGCTTAAACAATATATTCAAAAGCCTGTAATTGATGAAGACAAGCTGCTATTGTTTTACGCGCTTTTTGAAGAAGCGGAAATAGCAGATGAAAAGAAGGAAAAATATGTTGTGACCGCCATGCTTGTTCAATCAGCCCTTGATACCCATGATTTAGTAACGACAACGGAATGTGAAAATAAGAAGCTTTTTGTTGAAAGACAATTAAATGTCATTGCAGGTGATTATTTCAGCGGACTATATTATTTTATTCTTTCTGAAATTCAAGACTTGAAAATGGTTCGTGCGCTTGCAACCGCGATTAAAGAAATTAATGAGCATAAAATTCGTCTTTACGACCGAAGCTGCCAGTCGATTGAAGCAATAGTCGAAAGCATCGTCATTGTGGAAACCGCGTTATTTCAACGGATCGGAGAGCATTTTCAAATTGAGACGTGGCCGGAAATTTCCAAAACATATTTAACATATAAACGTTTATGTGAAGAAAAACATAAATACGATAAAAATAGCCAGTCCGTTTTAACACAATTTCAAAAGAAATCTAAAAGCCCGATTGATTTAGTTGGAACTTTCATAGAATGCTGCAATCATTATTTCTGGGAAATTAATAAACTGTTGGAAAAAAGTCTGAAATATTCGCCTGCCGTAAAACAATTTATTATGAACCGAATTCATGTATTACGGTTTTCGCATATGATAGTGGAGGAAGGTTAAAAAATGCAGCAATCGAAAGAAGAACGTGTGCACCGCGTATTTGAAAAAATTTATAAAAATTATGACCGGATGAATTCTGTGATCAGCTTTAATCGTCATATTGCATGGCGAAAAGAAACGATGCGGAGAATGAATGTGAAAAAAGGTTCCTACGCACTCGATGTTTGCTGCGGAACGGGGGACTGGACGCTTGCGCTCGGGGAAGCAGTCGGGCAAAACGGAAAGGTCATAGGACTTGATTTTAGCCAAAATATGTTAAGCATCGGTGAGGAAAAGGCAAAGGAAAGACAATTTTCCAATATTTCATTTATTCACGGCAATGCGATGGATTTGCCGTTTCCTGAAAACGAGTTTGATTATGTGACCATCGGGTTTGGCCTCAGAAATGTTCCTGATTATATGCAGGTTCTATCGGAAATGTACCGCGTATTGAAACCCGGAGGAATGGTAGTTTGTTTGGAGACATCACAGCCGACCTTGATTGGCTTCAAACAGCTTTACTATTTTTATTTTCGCTTTATCATGCCTTTATTCGGCAAGATATTTGCTAAAAGCTATGAAGAATATTCTTGGCTGCAGGAGTCCGCGCGTCAATTTCCTGGCATGAAAGAGCTGAAAAAAATGTTCGAGCAAACTGGTTTTATAAATGTAGAAGTGAAGCCATTTACAGGCGGTGTTGCAGCAATGCACTTAGGTTATAAACCGAAATTGGAAACAAAGGTGAAATAAATGAAGTTAAAATCATTCTATTCCTTTTTAACAAAAGACCTTGAAGTGATTGAAAATGAATTGCTGTCTTCCGTACAAACAAAAGATCCGTTAATACGTGAAGCCGGGATTCATCTTCTTCAAGCAGGGGGAAAACGGATTCGCCCTGTTTTTGTATTGTTGTCAGGAATGTTCGGAGATTATAACATTGACCGTATGAAACCGGTTGCCGTCGCTTTAGAGCTGATTCACAGCGCCTCATTGGTACACGATGACGTCATCGACAATGCTGAGCTGCGAAGAGGAAAACCAACAGTTAATGCAAAATGGGACAATCGCATTGCCATGTATGTTGGAGATTACTTATTCGCACGGGCTCTTGAAATCATAACAGAGCTGGACGAGCCGCTTATTCACCGAGTTCTTTCGAAAGCTCTTGTTGAACTCTGTTTAGGAGAAATCGAACAAATCAACGATAAATACAATTTTGATCAGTCTTATCGGACGTATGTCAAACGAATTAAAAGAAAAACAGCTTTATTAATTGCTGTCAGCTGCCAATTGGGCGCTCTTGCCTCCGGCGCTCCAGAATCCGTTTGTAAAAAGCTTTATTTGTACGGTTATTATGTTGGAATTTCGTATCAAATTATTGACGATCTTTTAGATTTTACCTCTACGGAAGAAGAGCTTGGAAAACCAGTTGGGAGCGATTTACTTCAAGGAAACATTACCCTTCCTGTTTTGTTTGCCATGCAAAATGAAGAATTAAGAAAAAAAATTGTCAAAATCAATAATCAAACAACTGCTGAAGAAATCAAGCCGATTATTTATGAAATTAAAAAATCAAGAGCAATCGAACAGTCAATGAATATTAGTGACCGCTATTTGCAGAAGAGCTTTCATCAATTGGAAGGCCTCAAGCACGGGAAAGCGCGAACTTCGCTATACAATATTGCCAAATATATTGGAAAAAGGAAATTTTAGTTTGCGTAACCGCTTTAATAATGATACTATTTTCTTGTGGATTTTGTACTTATACATAAAGAAATTTTCGAGGTGGATGTGTTGATGGAAAAGACGTTTTTAATGGTAAAGCCTGATGGTGTACAACGGCAGCTGATTGGACAAATCGTTTCAAGATTTGAGCAAAAAGGGCTGAAGCTTATCGGTGCAAAATTAATGAAAATCTCTGAAGAATTGGCCCAGCAGCATTATGGAGAACATAAAGAAAAACCTTTTTTCAATGAACTCGTTCAATTCATCACTTCAGGACCGGTTTTTGCAATGGTTTGGGAAGGCGAAAATGCAATCGAAATTGCCCGTCAAATGATGGGAAAAACCAATCCAAAGGATGCCCTTTCTGGAACAATTCGCGGCGATTTTGGTTTAACAGTAGGGAAGAATGTAATTCACGGTTCTGATTCACCTGAAAGCGCTGAGCGGGAAATTCAATTGTTTTTTAAAGCTGAAGAGCTTGTAGAATATGACCGTGAAATTGATGCATGGATCTATTAACATCTGACCCTAATCAAACAATGGTTTGATTAGGGTTTTCTACATTACATTCGGGGGAAGATCGGAAAGTGACAGATAAGGACTATGTTGCATTTATCGAAAAGATAAAAAGAAAAAGTGGGATTGACCTGTCGTTATATAAAGAGACTCAAATGAAAAGAAGATTAAAATCATTGTATGAAAAAAAAGGCTTTCAATCCTTTCACGAGTTTTTTTTAGCGATGGAAAAGGATAAATGTTTATACAATCTGTTTTTAGATCGGATGACTATTAATGTTTCTGAATTTTTTCGCAACTATCAGCGTTGGAACATCCTTGAAAAAAAATTGCTTCCGCGTTTGCTGAATGGTAAAAAACATATAAAGGTTTGGAGCGCTGCCTGCTCAACGGGAGAAGAACCTTACACAATTGCAATGATTTTAGCACAAAATTCGCTATTGAAAGACTCATATATATTAGCCACAGATATAGATGAACAAGCGATTAAAACAGCACAAATTGGAATTTATCCGGAAAGATCGCTAAAAGAAGTACCTCTTGAATATAAAACTAATTATTTTCAGCAAGAAGGCTCTTTCTATCATGTAAAAGAAGACATTAAACGCTCGGTTACTTTTAGAAAGCATAATTTGCTGTCAGACCGCTTTGAAACAGATTTTGATTTGATCGTATGCCGAAACGTTCTCATTTATTTTACTGAGTCTGCGAAAAAAGAGCTTTATGAAAAATTCAGCAACTCACTTAGACGAAACGGGATTTTATTTGTTGGCAGCACAGAGCAAATTTTCACTCCGGAAAAATATGGATTAAAAACGATCGAAACGTTTTTTTATACACGATTGTAGCAATAGCAAAGATCTTTCTATTCAAACAAAAAATCTTATGGTATAGTTACGTAAAAGCATAAAAGCGTAAAAGCGTTAAAGTGTTATGGGAAGGAGTTTGCTAGTATGAGATATTTGACAGCAGGGGAATCTCACGGCCCGCAATTAACGACGATTATAGAAGGAGTTCCGGCAGGGCTTCCTCTAACGAAAGAAGACATCAATATTGAGCTTGCAAGAAGACAGAAAGGCTATGGCCGCGGTCGAAGAATGCAAATCGAAAAAGACCAGGTGCAAATTCTAGGCGGAGTGCGCCATGGCGAAACGCTAGGATCACCAATAGCGCTAGTTGTAGAAAATAAAGACTTTGCCCATTGGACGAAAATTATGGGGGCAGAGCCGATTTCCGAATCGGAGAAAGCGGAAATGAAACGAAAAATTACGAGACCTCGCCCAGGCCATGCCGACTTAGTCGGGGCGATCAAATACGGACATCGTGATATGCGCAACGTGCTTGAACGCTCTTCTGCCCGGGAAACAACTGTCAGGGTGGCAGCAGGAGCTGTTGCGAAGAAAATTTTGTCTGAACTCGGCATTCAAGTGGCAGGACATGTCATTGAAATTGGCGGTGTCCGTGCGCAAAAATTGGACTATTCGACGCTTGCTGAGTTGAAGGAAAAGACAGAGAACTCACCTGTGCGTTGTTTAGATGAAAATGCGGCTCAGCAAATGATGAAGGCGATCGACGAAGCAAAAGAAAAGGGTGATTCCATCGGCGGCATTGTTGAGGTGATTGTTGAAGGAATGCCGCCTGGTGTCGGCAGCTATGTTCATTGGGACAAAAAGCTGGATGCCAAAATAGCGCAAGCGATCGTAAGCATCAACGCGTTTAAAGGGGTTGAATTCGGCTTGGGATTTGAAGCGGGACGGAGTTTTGGCAGCGAAGTTCATGATGAAATCCTTTGGAGCGAAGAGAAAGGATACTATCGCAAAACAAACAATCTGGGAGGCTTTGAGGGCGGCATGACGACCGGCATGCCCATCGTCGTCAGAGGAGTCATGAAGCCAATTCCAACACTGTACAAACCTTTGCAAAGCGTTGACATTGATACGAAAGAGCCTTTTTTGGCGAGCATTGAACGATCGGACAGCTGCGCAGTCCCGGCTGCAAGTGTTGTGGCGGAGGCAGTTGTTGCATGGGAAGTAGCCAAAGCGATCGTTGAACAGTTTGGTCTTGATCGCATTGACCTTATTCGGGAAAATATCGAACGTATGAAACAATATGCGAGGGAATTTTAAATGGAACAGATGATGATTCAAACGAAAAGTCGCCCGTATCCAGTTTTTTTAGGAGACGGAATTATCGATAATGTCGGAGAATGGCTTCTGTCTGTTTGCAATAATCCTTCGAAAATTTTGATCATTACTGATCAAACAGTCAAGGATCTGTATGGCGGAAAATTAGAGTCGGTATTAAAAGCATTTGATTTGGACGTATTGACATGTGTTGTTCCGAGCGGCGAACAGTCTAAATCATTTGAAACGTACTATAAATGCTTGACCTTTGCTTTAGAAAACAATCTGGACAGAGAATCCGTGATCATTGCTTTTGGCGGCGGTGTAGTGGGTGATTTAGCAGGCTTTGTAGCTGCAACATTTATGAGAGGAATTCCGTTCATTCAAGTGCCGACGACCCTTTTGGCTCATGACAGTGCTGTCGGGGGAAAGGTGGCCATTAACCATCCGCTCGGAAAAAATATGATCGGGGCTTTTCATCAGCCTCATGCCATTATTTATGATACACAGTTTTTAAAAACACTGCCTCTTCTAGAAATCCGCTCAGGATTTGCGGAAGTGGTGAAGCACGGCTTCATCAATGATCGTTCATTTGTTGAAAATTTAATGAAAACGATCCATTCGTTGAATCATGTAACAAGCGAACAGCTGCAATGGTTTATACGAAAGGGAATTGAAGTGAAAGCAGAAATTGTCGCTGAAGATGAAAGAGAAACGGGAAAAAGGGCGTTTTTAAACTTCGGTCATACTCTCGGCCATGCGCTCGAAGCGGAGTTAGGTTACGGGAAGATTTCCCACGGAGATGCCGTTGCATGCGGCATGCTGTTTGCTCTATGGCTGAGTGAAAAGATGTTCCGCAAAGATTTTCAATATAAATCGATCAAAAATTGGTTTAACGAAATCGGCTTTCCTGTCAAAATCGATGAAACCATTCAAACCGAATCGCTTCTTGAACGAATGAAAAAAGACAAAAAAACGGTACATAGCCAGATTCGTTTTGTGCTTCTCGAGGATATCGGCAATCCGGTACTTAAGACGTTTGACACGCATACATTATATTCATTTCTTAATGAGTGGAGAACGGAGGGATGCGTTTGATAAGAGGTGTTAGAGGGGCCATCACCGTTTCGGAAAATAATGAAGAACAGATTGTAGAAAGCACGGAGAGGCTCTTAAGGGAGATGATTCGATTAAACAACATTGCCCCTGAACAAGTAGCTTCCGTGTTTATTTCGGCGACAAATGATTTAAATGCCTGCTTCCCTGCAAAAGCATTAAGAAATATTGAAGGCTGGAAATATGTTCCTGTGACATGCATGCAGGAAATAGCCGTTGAAGGCGCCCTTGAGAAATGCGTAAGGGTGATGATGCATATTAATACAGAAGCCGCCCAAAACGATATTTGCCATGTTTATTTAGAGAAGGCAAAAATTTTACGACCGGATCTTGTTGACAAATAATGCTGTATCCGATAATATGGCGAATAAGAAAGTTTTTATATGACCTGAAATGAGCTGAGTTTAGTTAAGGGTAGTTGAGAATGAGTCGAGGAAGTAATAGATGAGTGGTTTAGGAAGATAGATTGATCGACTGCCCAAAAACGTAATGTTTTTGGGCATTTTTATTATCAATTTCATCCCTCAAAAACGATCCTCTATGACTCATTCTCCAAATACTTTGGAGGAGTGAGTACTTCAATGGCAACAACCTTTCAAGATTTTTTGCAGGATTGCCGCAAATATAAGACGGTTCCCATTATCGAGCAATATCATGTCGATATGCTGACACCTATCCAAATATTTCAAACGCTGCAAACCGATGCTTGTTATATTTTAGAAAGCAATGACAGCGAGTCGAACTGGTCCAACTACTCGTTTATCGGTCTTGAGCCGATGTATTTTATCAAGGAAGAAAATGGAACGTTCCAGCTGCAAAATCGAAAACAGATGGTCATGGACAAAGATGTTTCGTTATCAGCATTGTTTCATAGAATGACGATAAGCTTCAATGTAAAAAAAGTGGCGATCGATGTGCCGTTTTCAGGCGGAGCTGTCGGAAAAATCGATTATGATGCGGTCAGCCTATTTGAAAAAATTCCAGCTCATCGTCATGCTGACAGAACCCATTCTGTATGTGAACTGGTCATTTGCCAAACGGTCATTGCATATAGCCACAGGGAAAAACTGCTGACATTTATTCATTACAGAGAGCTAGAAGGAAACGAAAGCGAACAAGAGCTGAAGCAAATATTTGAGGCGGGAAAGGAACGCATTTTTCAATATCGCAATGAATTAAAAAACGTCAAGCCGGAAGGAAATATTTTCATCCCGTCAAACAAAGAACCGGTTTCTTTCGCCGGATTTGAATCGAATTATACAAAAGAACAATTTTTGCATCATGTTGAAAAAATGAAGGAATATATTCGTTCTGGCGATATATTTCAAGGAGTTCTTTCGCAGCGCTTTGAAAAACAAGTATCGGTAACCGGTCTGCAATTATATCGAATTTTAAGAATTATCAATCCTTCCCCTTATTTATTTTATATAAAACTATCAAACCAAGAGCTTATCGGCAGTTCACCGGAAAGATTGATTCATGTTCGCGACGATTATGTTGAAATTCATCCTATTGCCGGCACGAGAAAGCGGGGCAAAACAAAGGAAGAAGATAGAAGACTCGTTCGCCAATTGCTGCAGGATGAAAAAGAACTAGCGGAGCATTATATGCTTGTTGATTTAGCAAGAAATGATATCGGCCGAGTTGCTGAATACGGGACGGTCAAAACACCTGTACTTCTGGATGCAGCTTATTTTTCACATGTTATCCATCTCATTTCAAAAGTGAGAGGAAAATTGAGAAAAAGCATTCATCCGATTGATGCGTTAATTTCGGCTTTTCCTGCCGGAACCGTTTCAGGCGCCCCAAAAATACGCGCGATGGAAATTATTCATGAGCTGGAGCCGACTGCCAGGGGGAGCTATGCGGGGGCTGTTGCATACATCAGCTTCGATGGAAGCATTGATTCATGCATCACAATTCGGACGATCACGCTGAGCAATCAGAAGGCATATGTCCAGGCGGGGGCTGGGATCGTTGCCGATTCTGTTCCTTTAAAAGAATGGGAAGAAACAAGAAACAAAGCGAGTGCGCTCATTCAAACGATCGAATTAGCAGAACAATTGTTTTTAGAAAAAGGGAGGAAGAGGGCATGAAGCATATATTGGAGAAGTGCATTAATGGTGAGACTCTTTCAGCATCTGAAGCAGAAGATATTATGAAAAAAATCATGGAAGGAAAGGTTCCGGACAGTCAAATTGCCAGTCTCATCACTATTTTACGATTTCGCGGCGAAACGGTCGAAGAGATGACGGGATTTGTGAAAGCGATGAAGGAAAATATGACTCAGCTTGAAGGATTTGAAAATGCAGTTGATACTTGCGGAACGGGCGGAGATGGAGCATCAACTTTTAACATTTCAACCGCATCTGCCATTGTTGCTTCATCGTTGGGAGTGAAAGTCGCAAAACACGGAAACCGCGCTGTTTCTTCAAGAAGCGGCAGCGCTGATGTGCTCGAATGTTTAAACATCCCAATCCAAACAACGCCTGAAGAAGCAAGAAGAAGCCTGGAAGAAACGAATATGAGCTTCTTGTTTGCTCCTCTCTATCATTCATCGATGAAGCATGTTGCCAAAGCAAGAAAAGAAGTGGGATTCCGAACGATTTTTAATTTGCTCGGGCCGCTGGCTAATCCGGCCAATACAAAACGACAAGTGCTTGGCGTTTCATCATTGGAGCATGCGGAGAAAATGGCTGAAACATTAAAACATTTTCGTTCAGAGCATGTGCTGTTAGTATCAGGAAGGGACGGATTGGATGAAATTTCGATCAGTGATGAAACGGATGTCGTAGAACTAAAAGATGGGAACATAACAAAATATACGATTTCTCCGGAGCAATTTGGAATGAATCGAGGGAAGCTTGAAGAAATACAAGTCTCAGATGCTAAAGAAAGTGCTAAAATGATAGAGGAAGTACTGAAAAATAAAGGAAATGAAAGCGTGAAGAACATTGTAGCATTAAATTCGGCTGCAGCTCTGTACGTAGCAGGAAAAGCAAAAAACATTTCTGAAGGGGTACAGATGGCTTTAACAGCCATAAAAGACGGGACCGCCTATCAGCAATTAAAGAGATTGGCCATCCGAAAGGAAGAGAGCTATGCTTGATACGATCATAAGAGTTAAAGAACAAGAAGTGAAAGAACTTGATTTGACACAATTAGACCAAAAAACATTCGAAAAAAGATCATTTTTCGATGCTCTTCAAAACCCGAACCGTTTTCTTGGGCTCATTGCGGAAGTGAAGAAGGCATCGCCGTCCAAAGGTGTCATTCGTGAAGATTTCGATCCTGTCGATATTGCAAAAAAATATGAGAGAGGGAAGGCAGACTGCTTATCTGTTTTAACCGATCAAAAGTTTTTTCAAGGGTCAACCGCATTTTTGTCTGAAATTAAAGAAAAGGTGAAACTTCCTGTTTTGCGCAAAGATTTTATTATCGATAAAAAGCAAGTGTATGAATCGAAATGGATCGGAGCGGATGCCATTTTGTTAATCGGGGAGGCTCTTCCGCCCAAAAAATTAAAGGAGCTTTGGGATGAAGCGGTCAGCTTAGAGCTGGATGTGCTGGTGGAGGTCCATTCTGTCGAGACTCTTGAAAGAATACTAGACATATTTGTACCGAATATATTAGGGGTGAACAACAGGGATTTAACAACCTTTCATACGGATATTCATCATCTGGAAACGATTCAAAAATATGTGCCGAAAGATATTTTATTGATCAGTGAAAGCGGCATAAGCACGATGGCAGATTTGCAAACGGTGTATGAATATGGAGCAAAAGGCGTGCTTGTCGGGGAGGCGCTCATGCGGAAAAAAGATCCGGAACAAGGAATTTATGAGCTGTTTAAGGAGAGTGTAAAGTGAGACTCGTCAAAATTTGCGGCAACCGCACATTTGAAGATACAGCCGTTTCCATCAATCAAGGAGCCGATTATATCGGCTTTATCTTTTCCTCTGAAAGCAGACGGCAGGTGAAGGCAAATGATGTCGGCAGGTGGATGGAAGCTTTTCCAAAAGAAATGCGTCCAAAACTAGTAGGCGTATTTGTTCATCCGACGATTCAATTTTTAGAGGATGTGCTAGCAGCGGTCGAATTAGACTGCATACAGCTGCATGGCGATGAAGATGAAGAATTTGTAAAACAGGTAAAGGAAAAGTTCGGTCTTTCTGTTTGGAAAGCTCTTCCTCATCATGAACATGTGATAGAGGAAATGGAAAAATTTTCGCGTTGGGTGGATGGATATGTGATTGACAGCCGTGTGAAAGGAATGTGGGGCGGAACAGGCGTTGCTTTTGACTGGTCAAATGTGTCTGATTATATAATATGGGCGAAAAATCACCGGAAGCTTTGTTTTATTGCGGGCGGCATTACACCTGAAAACATAACAGAGCTGCTTGAAAAAGGCGCTGAAAACATTGATGTTGCAAGCGGTGTTGAAACAAATGAAAAAAAAGATGTCGAAAAAATAGCAAAATTAATAGAGAAGGTGAAAGGCTGATGAAATATCCTGATGAATATGGCAGATTTGGAGAATTTGGAGGAAAATATGTACCAGAAACGTTAATGAAGCCGTTGTATGAATTAGAAGAAGCATTAAAGGATGCATTAAGTGATTCTTCTTTTCAACAGCAATATCATCAAATGCTGCAAAAATATTCCGGCAGACCGACCGCTTTAACATTTGCAGACCAATTAACAAAACATGTCGGGGGAGCAAACATTTTTTTAAAACGGGAGGATCTCAACCATACTGGTGCCCATAAGATCAATAATGCCATTGGTCAAGCGCTTCTTTCGAAAAGAATGGGAAAAAAGAAGCTTATTGCTGAAACAGGTGCCGGACAGCACGGTGTAGCATCAGCAACTGTCGCTGCGAAATTTGGCATGGACTGCAAAGTATTTATGGGAGAAGAAGACATCGATAGACAGCGCCTCAACGTTTTTCGGATGCAGCTGCTAGGTGCTGAAGTAGTGCCTGTTACAAGCGGAAATAAAACATTAAAAGACGCTGTGAATGAGGCGATCCGATATTGGGTTCAGCATTGTGAAGACCATTTTTATTTAATGGGCTCAGCTGTCGGTCCGCATCCATATCCGATGATGGTAAGAGAATTCCAGCGGATCATTGGAGATGAAGCGAAAGAGCAGTTTTTCAACGAGTTTGGCAAGCTGCCGGATGTTGTCATAGCTTGTGTGGGCGGAGGAAGCAATGCGATCGGGATGTTTACACCGTTTTTAGAAGAAGATGTAAAGCTTATTGGAGTGGAGGCAGGAGGAAAAGGAGTGGAAACGGGTGAACATGCGGCAACAATTACAAAGGGGACGAAAGGCGTTATTCACGGTTCGATGACGTACTTATTGCAAAATCAATACGGTGAAATTATTGAGCCTTATTCGATTTCTGCCGGCCTCGATTATCCGGGTGTCGGTCCGGAGCATGCTTATTTAGCAAAAATAGGGCGTGTCGTTTATGAATCTGTTACAGATGAAGAGGCGATTGCAGCACTCGAAACATTGGCGAAAACAGAAGGAATATTAGCCGCAATTGAATCTGCTCATGCCGTTGCAAAAGGAATTGAAGTAGCAAAAACTTTATCAAATGAACAGTCAATTTTAATTTGTTTGTCCGGACGGGGCGATAAAGATGTTCACACTTTGATGAAAACGAAAGGGGGAGTTGAAAATGGTTTCTAACAAAAGCATGTTTCAACAGTTTGACAAGCTTTTTATTCCTTTTATTACAGCTGGAGATCCGAATGAAGAGTTGACCATTGATCTCGCCCTTACTTTAGAAAAATGCGGGGCGTCAGCCATTGAGCTTGGCGTTCCCTATTCGGACCCGCTTGCTGACGGCCCCGTTATTCAACAGGCATCCATCCGGGCAAGAAGAAATGGAATGAATATTGAAAAGGCGATGGAATTAGCATATAAAATGAAAGAAAGAGGTTTAAAAATTCCGATCATTCTCTTTACTTATTTCAATCCTGTGCTACAATTAGGAGAAAAATACTTTTTTACTTTAATGGAGAAAAATCGATTAGAAGGACTTCTCATTCCTGATCTCCCGTTCGAAGAAAGCGGATGGATGCGAAAAAAATGTGACGAGCATGGGATTTATTTTATCTCTATGGTTGCTCCCACTTCCTACAATCGAATAAAAAAAATTGCTGAAAACGCCGCAGGATTTTTATATTGTGTTTCATCTCTCGGGGTGACGGGTGAGCGCCAATCATTTGATGAGCGCGTTTCTGATTTTATCTCTCATGTAAAGAAGTATGCGGAAGTTCCGGTGGCTGTCGGGTTCGGCATTTCGTCGAATGAGCATGTAAAAAAATTTTTCAAAATAAGTGACGGCGTCGTTGTGGGCAGTGCGATTGTTAGACAAATTGAAAAGCTTATTCCGCTTCTCACAAATGCGAATACAAAACAGAGCGGGTTACAGGAATTTGAAAGGTTTATTAACGGTTTGCTCCATTAGGGGATGAAAGAGGTGTTAAGGTTGGAGGTAAAAGAACAGTTAAAGTCGCTGAAACCATACGAACCTGGAAAACCAATTGAACAAGTAAAAGAACAGTTTGGTCTAACAAAGGTGATCAAGCTTGCATCAAACGAAAACCCGTACGGTTGTTCTGATAAAGTGAAACAAGCGATACAAGAAGAGCTTGAATCTCTTGCGATCTATCCTGACGGCTATAGTGCAGAGCTGCGAAAACAGGTGGCAAAGCATGTTGGCGTAAAAGAAAATCAGCTCATTTTCGGAAACGGATCAGATAATATTATACAAATTCTGTCACGTTCACTTTTGAGCGAAGGCTTCAATACCGTAATGGCGTCACCGTCATTTTCCCAATATCGGCATAATGCGGTGATCGAAAATGCCGAAATTCGCGAAATTGAACTTGTAGATGGGCGGCACAATTTGGATAAAATGGCAGACTCTATTGATTCCAAAACAAAAATTGTATGGTTATGCAATCCGAATAACCCTACAGGAGTTTACATAAGTGAAGAAGAGCTTATTAATTTTTTAAACAAAGTGCCGAAGGATGTCCTTGTCGTATCTGATGAAGCGTATTACGAATATGTGACGGCGGAAGATTATCCGAATTCAGTCGCCTTATTGGATCAATTTCCAAATCTATTAATTTTACGGACGTTCTCAAAAGCATACGGCCTAGCTGCACTCCGAGTAGGATATGGAATTGGAAATGAAGAACTCATCCGCTTAATTGAGCCAGCAAGGGAACCTTTTAATACAAATCGTCTTGGACAAAAGGCTGCTATTGCAGCGCTAAACGATCAAACTTTTATCGAAACCTGCAAAAAATTGAACCGGGAAGGGCTCAAACAATACTATGATTTTTGTGAACAATTTGGTCTTGAGTACTTCCCTTCGCAAACGAACTTTATTTTAATAGATTTTCAAAGGGATGCGGATGAGCTTTTTCAACAGCTGCTTGAAAAAGGATTCATCGTCCGGTCAGGAAAAGCTCTCGGATTTCCGACATCGCTGAGAATTACTGTCGGAACAGAAGAGGAAAATGAAGCACTGATTCAAACTTTAAAGGAACTACTTTCCTAAAAGAGGTGAACGCTCACCTCTTTTTTTACCAAAAAGCAGAAACAGGTGGTTTTTTGTGGAAAAAGTTTTTATCATTGGTCTTGGCTTAATCGGCGGATCGATTTCGCGTGCAATTAAGAAAGAACATCCATCGGTTCAATTGGTTGGATATGATATAAAAAATGATCAAGTGCAAATGGCAAAAAAATTGGGAATCATTGATCAATCAGCGGAATCTATTAAGGAAGGCGCTGAATCAGCGGACGTTATTATTATTTCAACTCCCGTTGAACAAACATTGAACGTTTTAACGTTTTTGGGAGAGCTAAGCTTGAAAGAAGGAGTCATTATCACTGATGTCGGCAGCACAAAGAAAAAAATTGTCGATCATGCGAGCTTTTCTTTGCCGAAAACAGTAACATTTATTGGCGGTCACCCAATGGCGGGCTCACATAAATCAGGCGTTGCGGCAGCGAAAACTCATTTATTTGAAAATGCGTTTTATATTTTAACGCCTGGCAGCAACGAACGTCCGGAAAAAATAGAACAATTAAAAAAGCTTTTAAAGGGAACAAAAGCGCAATTTATTGTCATGACACCTGAAGAACATGATTCCATTACCGGGGTCATTAGCCATTTTCCGCATTTAATCGCGGCAAGCCTCGTCCATCAGGCAGAAAAGAAAGA
This sequence comes from Aeribacillus sp. FSL K6-8394, assembly GCF_038008865.1. Taxonomy (NCBI): domain Bacteria; kingdom Bacillati; phylum Bacillota; class Bacilli; order Caryophanales; family Bacillaceae; genus Aeribacillus; species Aeribacillus sp. FSL K6-8394. The sequence continues at coordinate 1,362,757 of NZ_JBBPAA010000001.1, read as the reverse complement.
AGAAATGTTTCCAATTATTAAGCGGCTTGCGGCCGGAGGATTTCGCGACATTACCCGAATTGCGTCAAGCAACCCGGTTATGTGGCGCGATATTATTGTTCACAACCATGATGTATTAATCGAGTTATTTGATGAATGGATTCAAGAAATGAAGCAAATTAAACAATTCATTGAGAAGCTCGATAAAGAACAGCTTTATACATATTTTGAAAAAGCGAAGACATATCGAGACGGATTGCCTGAAAGGGAAAAAGGAGCCATTCCGTCCTTTTATGACCTTTATGTCGATGTTCCGGATTATCCGGGTGTTATTTCTGAAATTACCGGTTATTTAGCAAAAGAGGAAATTAGCATAACAAATATTCGAATTTTAGAAACGCGTGAAGAAATTTTTGGTGTTTTGCGCATCAGCTTTCAGTCGGATGAAGACCGGATGAAGGCGAAACAATGCATTGATCGCTACACGAATTATGAAACATATATACTGTAGTTGGGGTGATACAGATATGAATCAAGGGCTTGTCTTGACAAAAAAACATTTGCTGAATGGAACTATTGAAGTTCCCGGCGATAAATCGATCTCCCATAGGGCGGTTATGTTTGGGGCAATTGCGGAAGGAAAAACAACTATTCAAAACTTTTTAACTGGAGAGGATTGCTTAAGCACCATTTCATGCTTTAAAGAGATGGGGGTGTCGATCAAACAGGAAGGAACGAATGTAACAATTGAAGGGAAAGGATTTTCCGGACTGAAAGAACCTGTTAACATTTTAAATGTTGGGAACTCAGGCACCACGACAAGATTAATGCTGGGCATTTTAGCGGGACGTCCTTTTCATGCATGCATTATTGGGGATGAGTCAATTGCGAAAAGACCGATGGATCGTGTAACAGCTCCTTTAAGACAAATGGGAGCTCATATTGATGGACGGAATAACGGATCTTTTACCCCGTTGTCTTTGCGCGGCGGGAATTTAAAGAGCATTTATTACAAATCCCCAGTAGCGAGTGCTCAAGTGAAGTCATCGATTTTGCTTGCAGGTCTTCAAGCAGATGGAACCACAACAGTTGAGGAGCCGTATCAATCAAGAGATCATACGGAACGTCTTTTGTCAGCCTTTGGCGTCCATGTGAAAAAACAAAATTTGACCGTTTCGGTAGAGGGAGGACAAACATTAAAAGGCGCCAATATTTATGTGCCTGGTGACATTTCTTCCGCTGCTTTTTTCCTTGTTGCGGGAGCCATTGTTCCGGACAGTTCGATCAGGCTGAAAAATGTCGGCATTAACCCAACAAGAACAGGGATTTTAGATGTTTTAGAAAATATGGGTGCAGAAATCGAGATTATACCGACATTAGATTCTGCCGAACCGATGGCTGATATATCGATCAGGACATCAGAGTTAAAAGGAATCGAAATTTCAGGAGAGCTGATTCCGAGACTGATTGATGAAATTCCGATCATTGCCCTTCTTGCGACACAGGCTGAAGGAACGACAGTTATTAAAGACGCCGAAGAATTAAAGGTAAAAGAAACAAATAGAATTGATACAGTTGTCGGCGAGCTGAAAAAGCTTGGCGCGGATATTGAAGCTACAAACGATGGAATGATCATTTGCGGAAAAACAAAGCTGAAAGGAGGAACGAATGTTTCCAGCCATGGAGATCACCGCATCGGCATGATGCTCGCGATTGCCAGCACTATTTGTGAAGAACCTGTGGCATTAATGCAGCACGAGGCAGTCAGTGTATCCTATCCTGCTTTTTTTGACCATTTGAATTTGCTTTCCAAAACCATCTGAGTTTGTCAGATGGTTTTTGTCATATTTTTATCAACCTTTTCATAGCTTGTCTAAAAAAGCTATTGAGGTGGGAAAATGGCATATATTATTGATCAAATTCGTTTAATGGAAGACAATCAAATTGTGACGCGCTCAATACTCGTTGACGGAAATCAGTTTCGTTTTAAAGAAAAGCAATTAGATCAGTTTCGATTTATGAAAATGGACGGATCGTCCTATTTCATGACACCGGGCTTTGTCATGCTTGATCAAAACATTCAATATTTAGACCAAAGCCATTCATTCAAATTATATGTGAAGAATTTGATCCAAAAAGGCTGCACTTTTTTAATTGCTGCTGTTGATTTGCCGTTTGAAAGACAATGGGATGAAAAGAAAAAACATATTCGCAAAGTGATGATGAATTCGCCGATCGATTATGCGATCGCTGCAAAAATCCCAATCGAACGGCTGACCCCTTCAATCATCAGAATGCTAAAAAGAGAAAAAATTACTGTGATTATCGTGGAAATTAAGCAGATTGCTGAGCTTGATGATGTTCCATGGGAATGGATTCGTGAGACTTTATTTCCAAAGCAAACTCCAATTTTTCCCCATTTTTCTTCAGAAGATCAATCCATCTTCCATCAGTTGAAAAGCAAATGGCGGCAAATTGTAAAAAAATATAAATTGCCATCATTGGAAGAATGTCCTGAAAACGGTGTCCCACTTACGAAAGAAGCATTAATGAAAATTGGTCTTTATCCGATTCGCGGCGAAATTTTATGCGGAAGCAATGTTGATTATAATTTATTTTGGATGATCGATTTAGTTGAAGAAAATAATTATCTAGATTATTATAATCATAACCCAGAAGTGATCGTTCACAACGGAAGCGTTTTGAAAGCAGGAGAACAAATATTTTATAAACCAGGGTTCGGAAAAGAAGTGCAACTGAATGCACCAGGACGCTTCAATATGTATTCGCAGCCAATAAACAAGTACTGAATTTAGAAGGGGAGTTTTAGGTTGAATAAAAAAATGAGCGAAGCCGTTCAATTGGTTGAAAGCGGCCAAGTGGAAAAAGGATTGAAAAAACTTTCATCCATTGAAAAAGAGTTAAATGATGAAGAAAAGTTTGAGCTTGCGGAAAAATATTTTCAATGGGGCAGGACAGATGAAGCGCTAAAAATAGCCGAGGAACTGTCGCAGTTATACCCTGATGAATCTGCCATCACTCTTTTTTTGGCGGAAATATACATTGAGCTTGACGATGAAGAAAAAGCGATTGATCTGCTGAATGAAATTGATCAAGAGGATGAATCATATCCGCAAGCCCTTCTTCTTATGGCTGATTTGTATCAATTGCAAGGCTTATATGAAGTCAGCGAACAAAAGCTGAAGGAAGCAAAGAGAAGGTTGCCTGAAGAGAAAGTAATTGATTTCGCATTAGCCGAGCATTATTTTCATCTCGGAAAATATCGTCAAGCAATCGACTTTTATAGAGTAGTCCTAGAGGAATTTGAAAATATAATGAATGTAAATATTCATAAACGAATAGGCGAGTCTTTATCTGCTTGCGGTGAATTTGAAGAAGCCCTTGCTTATTTTGAGAAAGCGGTGGAAGAAGAGGATTTGGACACATATTTCGCTTATGGGATGACAGCTTTAAATGCAGGCCAGACAAAAACAGCGATTGCACAATTTGAACGAATAAAGGAATTGGACACTACCTACCACTCACTATATTTATATTTGGCCAAAAGCTATGAACAGGAAGGGATGGTGGAAAAAAGTTTTCAAATTGTTCAAGAAGGTTTACAGGAGGATCCATTTAATAAAGAGCTTTATTTATTCGGCGGAAAAATTGCCTTAAAGCTCAAAGATGTAGACAATTCAGTAAAATTGTTAAAAAAAGCGCTGGAGCTGGATCCGGGTTATATAGAAGCAATCATAACACTTTCAGGAGTTTTGTTAAACCAAGGCAAATATATGGAAACGATTGAGATGTTGACGGAAATCGTGGAAAGACATGAAGAATATGATCCTCATTTTGACTTCAATTTAGCGATCGCTTATCATCGCACCGAACAGTACGAAAAGGCATTAAAGCATTATGAAAGTGCATATAATAATTTTAAAACAGACCCGGAATTTTTGGAGAATTACGCTTATTTTCTGCTTGAAGAAGGGGAGCGGGCAAAGGCTAGGAAGCTTTTTGAAAAAGCGCTGGAGCTTGATCCAGGCAACATTGAATATGAAAATATGCTGCTCGAATTGGAGGACAATTTTTAGGCGGAATTGGAAGGAATTCAACGCAACTATGTTGAATTTTTGAATTAGATGGAAAGCAGAGGAGGGTTAAAGATGAAAGCCCCTGTTTCTGTTAACGAGAAGAAAGAATTTATTCGCTGGTTTTTAAATCATTATCAGTTGAAAAGACGGGAATGCGTATGGATATTAAATTATTTAATGAGCCATGATTCATTAATGGAAAACGTCCACTTTGTAGAGCATGCCAAATTTTGTCCGAGGGGAATGGTCATGTCCACCCACTGTGTGGACGATGTTCCGTTTAGATTTTATAAAGAAAATGTGATGACAACAGATGCAGAAAAGTCTTTTCACGATATTCGCTTGAATAAAGATGAAGACTTGTATATCCAGTTAAACTTTCGCGCTCAATACCGTTCCCCGGAATATGCTGCCGTTTTAGTTGAAAATCCATATTTGCCTAAAGATATGCAAAGAAATGAGAAAGACCGGCTGCTTGCGGAAAAAATTTTGGAGGAGTCAATTAAAAAATTTCAAAAAGAAAAACTCCTCCGCTTAATTGATGAAGCGTTGGATGCTCACGATGAAGAGACGTTTCGAAAGCTTGTAAAACAATTGAACAATTTAGGATGTTAGGCAATGTGTACAGCATTGCTTTTTTATTTTGCTTATCAGTTTTATAATGAGTAAGGAAAAATAAAAAATAGGGGCTGAAATCAGTGAAATGGCAAATGGTTGATATCGATTCTTTTCTTCAATCAAGGGAGTACGTTGATACTGCAGTTGTTCCTATCCTATCGGTATCTTTTGATGAGGAACTGAAAAGAAGTGCGTCAAAAGCAGATTTTATTACAATTGTTTCACAGGAGCTTGAACGGCAGTTAAAGGGGCGGATCATGCTGTTGCCTCCGTTTGTTTCTTTAAAAAATGACGACATTGATTTGGATAAACTGTTAAAAAAGTGGAAAGATACGATTAAACAGCATTTTCAGCATGTAATTTTTTTAACATGTGAAGAAAGATGGCGCAAAGAAGGTGATGAATTTATATGGATTCCGTCAATCCCAATAGAACATATGGATCAGGATGTAAAGCGAAAGGTTGTTCAGGACCAAATCGAACAAATTATGAACATTTTATTACAATATTGGAATCGAACCTAAAAACCCTTTCAATCCCTTGTTTCTAACGATATGATTATATTGACCTTCTACAAAGATTGATATATCATGAGTATGTCCTAGTTTTATATGTTTCTGTATATGTCCATTATGGACTAGCTTGAGATAGAGGGGGGAAAAAGATGAGCGAGAATAAACACCGTGTTTCAAGACGTCAATTTTTAAACTATACGCTAACGGGTGTAGGCGGCTTTATGGCTGCGGGCATGCTCATGCCGATGGTTCGTTTCGCTGTAGATCCTGTATTGCAGCCGAAAGCAGCTGGAGAATTTGTTAATACAAATGTAAAGGAATCAGACATTAAAGAAGAACCGACACGCGTTGACTTTACCATTAAACAGAAGGACGCGTGGCATGAAGCTGAAGAGCCAAAATCCGCGTGGGTTTATAAAAATGAAAAAGGAGAAATTGTTGCACTTTCTCCAATTTGTAAACACCTTGGCTGCACAGTAAACTGGAACGGGGATAAATCAAACCCTAACATGTTCTTCTGTCCTTGCCACGGAGGATTGTATGAGAAAAACGGCGACAATGTCCCTGGAACACCGCCTTCTGCTCCGCTGGATGAATATGAGTACAAAATTCAAGATGGATTTTTATATTTAGGAAAAGCTAAACCAAGAGGGGGGGCGTAATAAGTGCTCAACAAATTGTATGATTGGGTTGATGAACGGTTAGATATCACCCCTTTATGGCGCGATATCGCAGACCATGAAGTTCCCGAACATGTTAACCCAGCCCATCACTTCTCAGCATTTGTATACTGCTTTGGGGGGTTGACGTTTTTTGTTACAGTGATTCAAGTGTTGTCTGGCATGTTTTTAACGATGTATTACGTGCCGGATATTAAAAATGCATGGGAGTCTGTCTATTATTTGCAAAATGAAGTGGCGTTCGGACAAATTGTTCGCGGTATGCACCATTGGGGAGCAAGCTTAGTCATCGTCATGATGTTTTTACATACTTTACGTGTATTTTTCCAAGGAGCATACAAAAAGCCACGCGAGCTTAACTGGATTGTCGGTGTACTCATTTTCTTCGTTATGCTAGGTTTAGGTTTGACAGGCTATTTATTGCCTTGGGACATGAAAGCGTTATTTGCGACAAAAGTTACCTTGCAGATTGCTGAATCGACACCGCTTATTGGAGAGTACGTCAAAATTTTGCTTGCAGGGCATTCCGAAATTGTCGGTGCGCAAACATTGACTCGCTTCTTTGCGATTCATGTATTTTTCTTGCCTGCTGCATTATTCGGATTAATGGCAGCTCACTTCTTAATGATTCGCAAACAAGGGATTTCAGGTCCGCTATAAAATCCGGCTTATTCTTTTTTAGTAAGTTGTTCGTGGCGAACCGCTTAACAAAGGAGGGGAAACAATGCATCGCGGAAAAGGTATGAAGTTCGTTGGAGACTCTCGTGTGTCGGCTGAAAGAAAGCCGAACATACCGAAAGACTACTCCGAATACCCAGGAAAAACTGAAGCTTTTTGGCCCAACTTTCTTTTAAAAGAATGGTTAGTTGGCGCGGTCTTTTTAATTGGCTTTTTATGTTTAACCGTTGCCCATCCGTCACCGCTTGAGCGGGTTGCAGATCCTACGGATACTGGTTACATACCGCTTCCTGACTGGTACTTCTTATTTTTATACCAGCTTTTAAAATATTCTTATGCATCAGGTCCTTATACCGTTATCGGTGCAATCGTAATACCTGGACTGGCATTTTCTGCGCTACTTCTTGCTCCATTTTTGGATCGCGGGCCAGAACGCCGTCCGCATAAGCGTCCGGTTGCTGTAGGAATGATGCTGCTAGCTGTAGCTTCCATCGTTTATTTAACATGGGAGTCGGTTGAGCATACGGACTGGGAATTAAAAGAGGAACAAGGGAAAATTAAAGCGGAAGCTAAAATTGATACAAATTCGGAAGGATACAAAATATTTCAGGAACAAGGCTGCGTCTCCTGCCACGGTGATAACCTGCAAGGCGGAGCGGCTGGACCTTCTTTAGTTGATAACGGATTGTCTCCGGAAGAAGTTGCGAAAATTGCTAAAGAAGGCGTAGGAAGCATGCCTCCTGGAATCTTTAAAGGTACGGATGAAGAGTTGAAAGTATTAGCAGAGTTTGTTTCTAGTGTTACATCGAAATAAAAAGAGCTGACATCGTATTTGTCAGCTTTTTTTTATATAAAAAATTTTTAAAAAAAGAGAGTGAACTTGGATGGGTTGGTTATTTTTTTTATTAAGGCAGCGATCATTTTTATATTTGATGCTTTTAATCAATACAGCAGGAACAATTTATGGTTATATTTGGTATAAACAGCAGCTTTCCGAAACACCGCCACAGTTTATTGCGTTTGTTCCTGACAGTCCAACCGCTAGTTTGTTCTTTGTTTTCGTTTTGATTGGGTTTCTTGTTGGAAAGCATTTTAAATTGTTTGAAGCACTAGCGATGATTACGCTATTTAAATATGGAATTTGGGCGGTTGCCATGAACCTGTTTGTATATTTGGAAACGGGTGTTTTATCCATTTACGGAATGATGCTCATTTTGTCCCATTTAGGAATGGCAATAGAAGGGCTGTTGTATGCACCGTATTATCGGTTTGAAATGAAGCACTTGATGCTGGCCTCCATATGGACGCTTCACAATGAAATTATTGATTACGTGTTTGATATGATGCCTCAATATAGCGTTTTAAATCAATATTCTGCGCTAATCGGTTACTTTACGTTTTGGCTGAGTATTATTTCCATTGCGATCGCTTATTTTTTTGTTATAAAAAATCAAACATACAAATTTGAATTGAAAGAATTGTAAGAAACATGGTCTACTCTTGTCCACTCTTGAATAACTATTACTAGTAGTTATAGGGGGGACAAGAATGAAAAAATGGATCAGTACGTTGATTGTTCTCTTGCTTTTTTTCCTGCTTCAAATACCGATCAATGCAAAAGAAAAAAACAATTGGGAAACATTGGATGTCATGACGAACTATGCGTGGCAGCTTTCAAAGCAAAAAAAGTTTGATGAAGCGAAGCAGCTGTTATTATTTCTTGAAAACGAATTTAAAGAAAATAATGTTGAAAACCGTTTATCAATTAATGAGCTTCGGGTCATTTCTGCTTCTTACGAAAAAGCGTTGGATGCCGTTGAGAACGATGGAATGAGCTATGAAGATCGGATCGACAAAGTCACTCAATTCCGGCTTGTTGTTGATGCAATTCTGTCTGAACACCAGCCGCTCTGGAGCACAATGGAAGAACCGATCATGACGACATTTGCAGAATTAAAAACGGAAATGGAAAAAGAGGATTGGGCGGCTTTTCAGCATGAGTGGAATCGTTTTTTGTCACTGTATTCCGTTATTTATCCAAGCCTTACCGTTGATGTTGACAGCAAAAACATTGATAAGATTGAAACACATATTTCAGCAGTAAACGACAAAATGTTTTTTGAAATTTCGAAAAAGACAAGACAGAAGCATATGATGGAAATCGAAAAAGACTTAAAAAACATTTTTGATCGCGTCAAAAACGACGAAGCAGATCCATCGCTGTTATGGGTGATGTTTTCAACGGGCAGCGTCATTTTTATTGCACTAGCTTATACAGGATGGAAAAAATACAAAGGAGAAAAAACAGATAAAAGAAAAGAGAACTAGAGTGCGGCCAACGAATATGTTGGCCTGTCAGTGCTTAAACAAGTTTTTGTTTTCATGAAGGGTAAATCCTTCTTGAGCATCATAAACATCGTTGACGACAAGAAACGCGTTAGTGCTCAATCGGATTTTTATTTTCATCAAGGGTAAAGCCCTCACCGAGTACATCATGAACGTCGCTGACGACAACAAACGCATGAGGGTCGACAGCTGTAATAACTTGTTTCAGCTTGACAAATTCATTTTTGGCAACGACGCAATATAAAATATTCCGATTCTGTTTTGTAAACGAACCTTGTCCTTTTAAAATGGTCACTCCGCGATCCATATCCTTCATGATTTTTTCGGCAATTTCCTCATGTTTCTCCGATATGATGGTCGCTGCTTTTGCTCTATAGGCACCTTCCTGAATAAAATCAATGACTCTTGTTCCGATAAAAACAGCCACTAATGTGTACATGGCTTCGCGATAGGATAAATAAAAAATGGACGATAAAGTGATCACGCACGCGTCAAATAAAAACATTGTTTTTCCCATGCTGATGCCGAAAAATTTATAAACAAGACGAGCAATGATATCAACTCCACCTGTTGTTCCGCCATAGCGAAAAATAATCCCTAGTCCAACGCCGATGAAAACTCCTGCAAACAGAGCCGCCAATGTTAAATCTTCATGTAGAGGAATATGAAATGGATGCAGCTGAAAAATCCATAAAAAGAACGAAACCGAAATCGTTCCAATTAATGTATACAAAAAAGTCGTCTTCCCTAAAAGCTTCCATCCAATAAAAAAAATGGGTACATTCAATACAAGATTGGAAATAGAGGGGTTGATTTGAAACAAAAAAAATAAAAGGAGCGTAATACCAGTAAAACCGCCTTCAGCTAAATTGTTTTGCATATTAAAATGAACGAGTCCAAACGAGAAAATAGCGGATCCGAGCAATATAAAAAAAAGGTTTTTCAATTTAAAAGGCAACAAACTCCCACCTCCTATTTTTTTCGATGTTTTTAATTATAATGGATCAGATTGTATGTTACAATTCAATCGACATTTCTTTTCATTGTCAAATGGTAAGGAATTAGCTAACATGAAAGAGAAGACAAATGAGGTGGTTGCCTAATGGAACGTAAAACAATTAAAGACCTGCAAAAAGAAGTAGATGATTACATATCCCAATTTAAGGAAGGCTATTTCAGCCCGCTGGCGATGCTTGCGCGATTAACAGAAGAGCTTGGTGAGCTTGCAAGAGAAATTAATCATTACTATGGGGAAAAGCCAAAAAAAGAAACGGAGAAAGAGAAAGAAATTGAAGAGGAAATTGGCGATTTATTGTTTGTCATCATTTGCTTGGCCAATTCTTTAAACATTGATCTTGAGAAGGCGCACGATCGCGTCATGCATAAATTTCAAACTAGAGATCGAAACAGATGGACAAAAAAATAGAAAGGTGATGGAATAATGGAACAAATTAAGATCGTCATTGCCGGTCCAAGAGGACGCATGGGGCAAGAGGCAGTAAAACTGGTAAATGAAACAGAGCATTTTACACTTTCAGCTGTAATAGACAAAATAAATGATGGCGAATGGTTTCAAGATCAAGTCCGCACCTATACAAACCCTGAACAATGCTTTGCAGAAACATCGCCAGACGTGTTGATTGATTTGACAACACCAGAGGTTGGAAAAATACATACAAAGCTTGCGCTGGAGCACGGTGTCCGCCCTGTAGTGGGAACTACCGGCTTTCAGGAAGAAGACTTGCAGGAATTGAGAAAATTAGCGGAAGAAAAAGGAATCGGGGCAATTATCGCGCCAAATTTTGCGATTGGAGCTGTACTGATGATGAAATTTGCAAAAATGGCGGCCAGATACTTCCCTGATGTTGAGATCATCGAAATGCATCATGATAAAAAGCTTGATGCACCTTCTGGAACTGGAATCAAAACGGCTGAAATGATTTATGAAGTTCGCGGAAATAAAAAGCAAGGACATCCGGAGGAAAAGGAAACGATCAAAGGAGCAAGAGGCGGCGAATGGAATGGCATTCATATCCACAGCGTTCGTCTTCCAGGGTTAGTGGCTCATCAAGAGGTTTTGTTTGGCGGTGACGGTCAAACGCTGAAAATTCGCCATGATTCCTATAATCGTGCGTCTTTTATGTCAGGAGTAAAGCTTTCCGTTGAAACGGTGATGAAGATCGATACGCTCGTTTACGGGTTGGAAAACATTATTGAATGAGGGGGAAATATATGAAGATTGCACTCATTGCTCACGATAAGAAAAAGGACGATATGGTTCAATTTACCATTGCTTATAAACATATATTAGAAAAGCATGATTTATTTGCAACAGGCACAACAGGCTTAAGAATACAGGAAGCAACTGGACTGAAAATTCACCGCTTCCAATCCGGTCCGCTTGGAGGCGACCAAGAAATTGGTGCATTAGTCGCGAAAAACGAAATGGATGCCGTCTTCTTTTTTCGCGACCCGCTGACTGCCCAGCCTCATGAACCGGACGTTTCTGCCCTTATCCGTCTATGCGATGTGTATGCAATCCCCCTGGCAACCAATATGGGCACTGCGGAAATATTAGTAAAGGGGCTTGAACGGGGAGATTTTACATGGAGAAACATCATCCACGAGAAAAATTGAGCAGAAATCATAGTTTTGAAAATATCCTTTCCTGGTGATAATGAATGAAAAAATTGAAAATTGGCATTACTTGCTACCCGTCTGTTGGAGGATCAGGCGTGGTGGCGACAGAGCTTGGAAAATTGCTTGCAGAAAGAGGGCATGAAATTCACTTTATTTCCTCCAGCATGCCATTCAGGCTGAATAAGGTTTATCACAACATTTATTTTCATGAAGTGGAAGTAAATCAATACTCTGTTTTTAAATATCCTCCATATGATCTCGCTTTATCCAGCAAAATTGCCGAAGTCATTGAGAGGGAAAATTTAGATATTTTGCACGTTCATTATGCTGTGCCTCATGCGATTTGCGCTTTTTTGGCTAAACAAATGGTTGGGGGAAAAATAAAAATCGTCACAACTCTTCATGGTACTGATATTACTGTGCTAGGATATGATCCGACGCTCTCCATAGCGATCAAATTTGGGATTGAAGCTTCGGACCGCGTTACAGCCGTATCAAAGGCGCTCGTTGAACAAACATATGATTTATTGGAGCCTAAAAAAGAAATTGAAACGGTTTACAATTTTATTGATGAACGAATTTATCATAAAAAACATTTGCCTTCATTAAAAAGAGAGTACAGGATTCAAGATGATGAAAAAGTGCTTATACACGTATCAAATTTTCGGCAAGTGAAGCGAGTTCCTGATGTCGTCAAAGCATTTGCCCTCATCCGACAGGAAGTCCCATCGAAGCTGTTGCTGGTCGGCGACGGACCGGAAGTGTCGATTGTCATGAAATTAGTGAAACAGCTGCAATTGGAAGATCATGTGCTGTTTTTGGGGAAGCAAGAAAACTTAGATCAATTGTATTCCATCAGTGATTTAAAATTGCTGCTGTCAGAAAAAGAAAGCTTTGGATTAGTTTTATTGGAAGCGATGGCTTGCGGAGTTCCCTGTATTGGAACGAGGATCGGCGGCATACCGGAAGTAATTGAAGATCATAAAACAGGCTATATTGTTGAGCTTGGCGATATTGAGGATACCGCCGAAAAATCGATTCGCTTATTGGAAGATCAAACACTTCATCAAAAAATGTCAGAAAATGCGATACTGCTTGTCAGAGAAAAATTTCATTCTGAAAAAATTGTGTCAACATATGAGCAAATTTATTTTGAATTACTATCTGAAGGAGTTCCAACATGAAAGCAGAATTTGTGGAGGCAATACCGATTATAGAACAATTAAATGAGCATGGCCATGAAGCGTATTTTGTCGGCGGTTCTGTTCGTGATTTATTGCTGAATCGGAAGATCGGGGATATCGACATTGCCACATCAGCAAAGCCTGATGAGATTCAAAAAATTTTTCCGAAAACAATTGATGTTGGGGTGCAGCATGGTACAGTCATTGTTCTTCATAATGGAAAGCCGTATGAAGTGACGACTTTTCGGACGGAAGGGGAATACGAAGAGTATCGAAGACCTAAATATGTCCGTTTTGTCAGCTCGCTGCAAGAAGATTTAAAGCGGCGCGATTTTACAATTAATGCTTTGGCGATGGACAAAAACGGGCGCATTTTAGATTATGTCAATGGCATGGAAGATTTAGAAAACCGCATGATTCGTACAGTGGGAGATCCGTATGAACGCTTTTCCGAAGATGCGTTAAGAATGCTGCGCGCTTTAAGATTTGTCAGCCAATTGTCCTTTCGGCTTGAAGAAAAAACTTTGCAAGCCATAACCGTTTGGCATAAGCTTCTTCAGAACATATCGATCGAGCGAATAACTGCTGAATTTGAAAAGCTTCTGGCTGGAGCTTCCGCAAATGATGCGATACAACTATTAACTCTTACGAATGTTTATCAACATATGCCTGGATTAAAACAAAAGAAAGAACAGTTGCACAAGCTGCTCAGCTATCCAATGCATAATTTGTGTGAGCGGGAAGAATACTGGACTGTTTTGTTATTCGTTTTAGAAACGGATGATGGTGAATCATTTATGCGGAATTGGAAGCTTCCTAGAAGGGTGATCAAAAAAGTATGCAGACATCTTGAGTTGCTCAATTGTCTCTTCGAGAAAGACTGGACAGCCTTTCTTTTATATAAGACAGGGCTTGAGGATGCTCTTCAGCTGGAAAGAATAAGGCAGGTGCTGCAAAAAGAAAAAAACGAAGAAGCCATTCAGAAACTGCAAAAGTCGTACGAACAGCTTCCAATCCATTCTAGAAAAGAATTGGCCGTAACGGGGAATGACATTTTAAACATCGTGCCGAAAAAGCCGGGCAAATGGGTGGAGGAATATTTAACGCTGGTTGAACAACAGGTTGTCAATGGATTGATTGAAAATAATAGCGGCAAAATAAAGGAGTGGTTAAAAAATTGCAATCAGAAATTAGGCGAAAGCTGTTAGCAGCTTTTTCTGAAGCTGATGGAGGATATGTTTCAGGCCAAAAAATCAGCGAATTGCTCGGTTGTTCAAGAACGGCAGTATGGAAGCATATTGAGGAATTGAGGAAGGAAGGATTTGTCCTCGAGGCGGTGCGAAGAAAGGGGTACAGAATAGTCAAGACGCCGGAAAAAATTACAGCCAACGAAATACAATTAGGTCTAGAAACGGATTTTATAGGACAAAACATTGTATATTCCGATACGGTTGATTCTACTCAAAAAATTGCCCATGAATTGTCACAGAAAGGTGCTGAGGAGGGAACGCTCGTAGTTGCGGATGAACAGACAGGCGGAAGAGGGAGAATGGCTAGAGTATGGTATTCGCCAAAAGGTACAGGGATTTGGATGAGCATCATTTTGCGGCCGAACATACCTTTACAGAAAACTCCTCAGCTTACTTTATTGACAGCCGTTGCTCTCGTAGAAGGGATTGAAGAGGCAACAGGGCTTTCTCCGACCATTAAATGGCCCAATGACATTTTGATTAATGGAAAAAAAGCAGTCGGAATTTTAACAGAGCTTGAGGCGGAAGCTGATCAAGTGCATTCGGTGATCATCGGCATCGGTATTAATGTAAATCAGCAAATTGATGAATTTCCTGAAGCGATTCGCAATACTGCCACCTCCATAGCGATTGAAAAGGGAGAGAAAATTCATCGCGCCCTTATCATTCAAAAGTTTCTCGAACGTTTTGAAAAATGGTATACTACATATTTAGAGCATGGATTTAAACCGATTAAACTTTTATGGGAAAGCTATTCCATTAGTTTAAACAAAACGATCCATGCCCGGACATTATCCGGAACAGTTGTCGGCAAGGCTCTTGGCATTAATGAAGAAGGGGCGCTTCTCATTGAAACTTCTGAAGGAAAAATAGAAAAAGTGTATTCAGCAGATATTGATATCAAATAAATATATTTTACAATGAAATTTTGTTATACTTAACGAAAGGGCAGTATCCTGTTTGGAACTGCACCAAAAAAGTTTCATGTTGTCATTATTAAAAGATTGATTCTGCCTTGATCCAAAAGGACTGGGACAGAGGGATGAAGAAGCCGATAATAAGGAAATGGTAAAAATCCTTCTTTCTCAGTGAAAGAAGGTTTTTTTTAATCGGTTCGTTCTTATCCTCTGCAACTACAAAAGAGGGGGAGTTTTTATGAAAACAAAGCTGGATTTTATTCAAATGAAACAAAAGCAAGAGCCAATCGTGATGATGACGGCGTACGATTATCCGTCCGCTAAGCTTGCTGAACAGGCAAATGTTGATATGATCCTTGTCGGCGATTCGCTTGGAATGGTCGTTTTAGGGTATGATTCAACCGTACCTGTAACGGTGGAAGATATGATTCATCATACGAAGGCTGTAAAACGCGGAGCAAAAAATACATTTGTTGTGACGGATATGCCCTTTATGTCGTATCATATTTCGACAGAAGACACGCTGCAAAATGCAAAGAAAATGGTGCAGCAAAGCGGGGCAGATGCCTTAAAGGTGGAAGGGCCTGTTTTTGACGTCATATCTCTGTTAACAAATGCCGGCATTCCTGTTGTTGCCCACCTCGGATTGACTCCTCAGTCAGTAGGTGTATTAGGCGGATATAAAGTACAAGGAAAAGAAGCGAAAAGTGCAGAAAAGCTGTTGCTAGATGCGAAAAAATGCGAACAGGCTGGCGCGATTGCCATTGTATTGGAATGCATCCCGTTTCAGCTGGCGGAAAAAATAACAAAAGAGCTGTCCATTCCAACCATCGGCATCGGCGCAGGAAAATATACAGATGGACAAGTGTTAGTGTTTCATGATTTGATTGGATTTGGAGTGGAAAGAGTGCCGAAGTTTGTTAAACAATATGCAAATGTAAATGAAAGCATTGTAAAAGCGATTGAAGCTTATAAAGATGAAGTGAAAAATCGGGACTTTCCATCGTTGGATCATTCGTTCCGCATGAATGAAGAGGAACTTGCAAGCTTATATGGAGGACAAGGAAAATGAAAATCGTCACTACGATAGAGGAAATAAAAAAAGAAATCGATCTCAAGAAAAAAGAAGGAAAAACGATAGGGTTCGTGCCAACGATGGGATATTTGCATGAAGGTCATTTATCATTGGTTAAACGGGCCAAACAGGAAAACGACGTAACGGTGATGAGCGTTTTTGTGAATCCGCTTCAATTTGGACCGAATGAAGACTATCAAACATACCCTCGCGATATCAAACGCGACGAAGAGCTGGCAAGACAAAAAGGGGTTGACCTTTTTTTCGCGCCGACAAAAGAAGAAATGTACCCGGAAGAACCTGCCGTCACAGTAAAAGTCACGAAGCGCGTTGACGTTTTGTGCGGAAAATCAAGACCGGGACATTTTGACGGAGTGGCAACGGTTTTAACAAAGCTGTTTCACATCATAACTCCAGACAGAGCCTATTTCGGATTGAAGGATGCCCAGCAAGTTGCCGTTGTTACAGCACTTATAAAAGATCTTAATTTCCCAATTGAAATTGTTCCGGTGGAAACGGTTCGTGAAGAGGACGGATTGGCCACAAGCTCTCGAAACGTACGGTTAGACGAACAGGAACGAAAAGAAGCCGTTCATTTATATCAATCGTTATTAATGGCAAAAGAAATGGTTGAGAACAAAGTGCATGATCAAGAAGCCATCATCGAAAAAATGAGAGCGTATATAACGGAAAAGACGAGCGGAGAAATTGATTATATAGATATTTTGACTTATCCTGACTTGAAAAAACCAAACGCACTTACGGGAAAAATTATCGTTGCGATTGCTGTAAAATTTAAGCATGCTAGGCTGATCGATAATATTATTATCGATTTGACCTAAAGGGGGGGTTCATACATGTTCCGTATGATGATGAACGGAAAAATTCATCGTGCAAGGGTGACGGAAGCAAATTTGAACTATGTCGGTTCCGTTACGATCGACCAGGATATTTTAGATGCCGTTGGGATTGTCCCGAATGAAAAAGTGCAAATCGTGAATAATAATAATGGCGAACGCTTTGAAACGTATGTGATTCCTGGAAAAAGAGGAAGCGGTGTCATTTGTTTAAACGGTGCGGCTGCCCGGCTTGTTCAGGTCGGTGATGTGGTCATTATCATTTCCTATAAGCTTGTGCATGAAGATCAATTAAAAAACCACCGTCCAACGATAGCCATCATGAATGAAAACAATGAAATCATCGAGTTAATTAAAGAGGAACCGGCGAACACGATTATGTGATAAACAAGGGTCAGGCTCTTAAGCTTTCGATAGGGCTTGACCTATTTTCTATTGCGGACGTAATTGGCCATAACTTTTCTGTACATATAAAAAAAAGAGGAGCAGCGATGGCTCCTCAAAAAATTAGGTGTGGACTAGGAGAAATTTTATTTAGTGTGAGCCGTAAAGCTGTTATAATGGGTACAGATAACAACATATTGCTGTTGTATCTGTATTGTTTCCTAGATGCTTTGTAAGTATGAATTACAAATTTTGTTTTTGTAAAGGAGGAAGCTGACATGGAAAGCAAAATCGAAATTATATCTTCCGTTACGGTTGAGCATTCCGACGATTTGTATAAAATAGTTGATTTGCTAAATCGGACATTAAAAAGAGAACATTTATTATTCGGATTAGCCCTTGACAGCAAAGATCCAAATAAAGCGGTTTTTACTATTTATAGAACATAATCGGTGATCATAATGAAAGGAAAAATTTTTATTTCTTTTATATGCGCTCTTATCTTTTTAGTGGTGACGTTTGCTTTTCTTTATAATAGTGCAAAAGAAGATAAAACAAAAGGACACGAAACAGCTATACAAGCTGCGAAGGAGCATGGCTTTGCATCGATCGATGAAGTCAACACATTTTATAATCGAAATGTTTACTATATCATTCAAGGGAAAAATAAAAAAGGCGAAAAAATTATCGGCTGGATGAAAAAGGGGAACACGGATAAAATTTTAATTAAAAAAGCGAAGGAAGGCTTGAGCAAAGACGACGTACTTCAATTGATTCAAAACATTGACAACAGCAAGCCGAAGAAAATAAAGAAAATCATGCTTGGGTATGATGATACAGATTCGAAAAAATGGGATATACCGGTTTGGGAGGTCCAATATATTGACCAACAAAACCGTTATACATATTTTATTGTTAGCTTTACGGATGACAGAGTTTATAAAATGTACAGCATTAAGCAATAAGAAGGGAGCATTGTAAAAGTGAATTTATCTAAACGCGTATCAACTTTAACACCTTCATCTACACTGGCGATCACTGCAAAAGCAAAAGAATTGAAAGCAGCCGGGCATGATGTGATTGGCCTTGGGGCAGGCGAGCCGGATTTTAACACTCCTGATCATATTTTAGACGCTGCAGAAAAAGCGATGAAAGAAGGGCATACGAAGTATACGCCTTCTGGAGGACTTATATCATTGAAAGAGGCAATTATAGAAAAATTTAAAAAAGACCAGCATTTAGAATATAAACCGTCTGAAATTATTGTTTCAACAGGCGCTAAACACGCTTTATATACATTGTTCCAAGCTATTCTTGACGATGGTGATGAAGTGATCATTCCTTCTCCATACTGGGTAAGCTATCCGGAACAAGTGAAGCTTGCAGGCGGAGCTCCAGTATTTGTAGAGGGAAGGGAAGAAAATCAATTTAAAATTACGCCTGATCAGCTGCAGCAAGCGATCACAAACAAAACAAAAGCGGTGATTATCAATTCTCCGAGCAACCCGACCGGCATGATCTATACGCGGGATGAGTTGAAAGAATTGGCGGAGGTTTGCCTTAGCCATGATCTTATTATCGTTTCCGATGAAATTTATGAAAAATTAGTATACGGAGAAAATGAACATGTGTCCATCGCTGAAATTTCTCCTGAAGTAAAAGAAAAAACAATTATTATTAATGGTGTATCGAAATCCCATTCAATGACAGGATGGAGAATTGGTTATGCGGCGGGCAATGAACGCATCATTCAAGCTATGACGAACCTTGCGAGCCACAGCACTTCAAATCCGACTTCAATTGCTCAATATGCTGCGATCGCGGCGTATGAGGGACCTCAAGAACCGGTCGAAATAATGAGAAGAGCTTTTGAAGACCGTTTAAATATCATTTACGAAAAACTTGTGCAAATACCAGGTTTCTCGTGCATTAAACCGCAAGGAGCATTTTATTTATTTCCAAATGCAAAAGAAGCAGCAGAGTTAACAGGTTTTCGTAATGTTGACGAATTTGTCGAGGCGCTCTTGGAAGAGGAAAAGGTAGCGCTAGTACCAGGAAGCGGCTTCGGTGCCCCAGATAATGTAAGATTATCGTATGCGACATCGCTAGAACTTTTAAATAAAGCGATTGAACGTATTGATCGCTTTGTCAACAATCATAAACAGTAAAGATTGTCAATAGCCGGTGGTTCAGCCGGCTTTTTCGCTGGTTTCCTTTATTGAAAAAAAAGGAATAACATATGTATAATAGAAAGCATCGAATAAAAAGGCGGTTTCATATGGAGGGTAAAGCTGTGAAAACAACAATTTCAAATGTTAAAAACCATGTCGGAGAACAAGTAACAATCGGCTGCTGGTTGGCGAATAAGCGATCAAGCGGAAAAATTGCTTTTTTGCAGCTTCGGGATGGAACAGGCTTTATTCAAGGGGTTGTTGAAAAATCGAAGGTGGATGAAGAAATATTTAAAAAAGCAAAACAACTCACACAAGAAAGCTCTTTGTATGTCACAGGAGTTGTGAGAGTGGATGAACGTTCACCTTTTGGATATGAGCTTGGCGTTGAAAATATAGAAATTATTCATGAAGCAAGCGATTATCCGATTACGCCAAAAGAACACGGTACTGAATTTTTAATGGACAATCGCCACCTTTGGCTTCGATCAAAGCGCCAGCACGCCATTATGAAAGTGCGCAACGAACTCATCCGTGCCACTTATGAATTTTTTAATGATCAAGGGTTTGTCAAAGTGGATCCCCCTATTTTGACCGGAAGTGCGCCTGAAGGAACGACGGAATTATTTCATACGAAATATTTTGATGAAGATGCTTACCTTTCGCAGAGTGGTCAGCTGTATATGGAAGCAGCTGCTATGGCCTTAGGCAAAGTATTTTCATTCGGGCCGACATTCCGGGCTGAAAAATCGAAAACGCGCCGTCATTTAATTGAATTTTGGATGATTGAACCGGAAATGGCGTTTTATCAATTTGAAGACAATTTGCAGCTGCAGGAGCAGTACGTTTCCCATATTGTGCAATCGGTATTAAAAAATTGTTCACTTGAATTGAAAACATTAGAACGTGACATTTCCAAGCTGGAGCAGGTTGTTCCTTCGTTTTCGAAAATAACATACGACGACGCTATCGCGCTGCTGCATAAGAAAGGATTCAACGACATCGCATGGGGGGACGATTTTGGTTCGCCGCATGAAACAGCGATCGCGGAAAGCTTTGATAAACCAGTTTTCATTACACATTATCCGACAAGCTTAAAACCTTTTTATATGCAGCCTGATCCAAATCGACCAGAGGTTGTTCTGTGCGCGGATTTAATCGCTCCTGAAGGGTACGGAGAAATCATCGGCGGATCTGAACGCATCCATGATTATCATTTATTAAAAAAACGTCTTGAAGAGCATCATCTGGATGAAGCAGCTTATAAATGGTATCTTGAGCTGCGGCAATACGGATCCGTACCTCATTCCGGCTTCGGCCTTGGACTTGAACGAACTGTTGCTTGGATATGCGGTGTCGAACATGTTCGTGAAACGATTCCATTTCCGCGTTTATTAAATCGTTTATATCCGTAAACTGCATGAAGCCTCCTATCTTCAGGAGGTTTCGTTTTTCAGCCATGCATTCTGAAGCCATGAATGGCCGCAATCATGGTATACTTATTTTGAGGTGTCGAAATATGAAGAAAAAACAGTTCACCGAATTAGTGGAAGATGGATCACTGACCGTTCCCAATATACTGCTGCGGAATTATGCCGATTTAGGTTTGTCAGAAAAAGAATTTGTTCTCCTTTTGCACGTACATTCCCACATTCAAAAAGGAAATGCTTTTCCAACTCCTACAGAACTTTCCGACCATATGACAATCACAACGGCGGAATGTGTCAAATTGCTTCGGAGTTTAGTTCAGAGAGGTTTTTTAACGATAGAGGAATTTGAGCAAAACGGGATGATTTATGAGAAATATTCTTTAAAACAGCTATGGGAAAAGTTGTATGATGTAGTCGTCATGGACCAAGATCAAGAAAAAGTAGAAAAGGAAAATCAATTATACACCATCTTTGAACAAGAATTTGGACGACCTCTTTCCCCGATTGAGTGCGAAACGTTAGCTTTTTGGATCGACCAAGATCATCATGATCCCGATATTATCATTTCTGCATTAAGGGAAGCGGTGATCTCCGGAAAATTAAATTTTCGATATATTGACCGGATTTTATTTGAATGGAAGAAGAATGGAATCAAAACAATTGAACAAGCTAAAAAGCATTCACAAAAATTTCATGAATTCAATCAAAAACAAAAGCAGTCTACTCTAGAGGAGCAAGAATATAAAAGGAAGGTGCCTTTCTACAACTGGCTGGAAAACTAAAATTCTTTTCCTCGTTCAAGCTGATTGAAAGGTGATGGTACATGCTATCAAAAAAGAAAGTAAAAGAATGCTTAGAGGTTATCGGGAAAATGTTTCCTGATGCTCATTGCGAGCTTGTGCACAGCAATCCTTTTGAACTGGTCATTGCTGTCGTTTTGTCTGCTCAATGCACGGATGCGTTAGTCAATAAAGTAACAAAAAATTTGTTTCAAAAATATAAAACACCTGATGATTATTTGTCTGTCCCGTTGGAGGAATTAGAACAAGATATTCGCTCCATCGGTCTTTATCGTAACAAAGCGAAAAATATTCAAAAATTATGCAAAATGTTAATTGAAGAATTTGACCGAAAAGTGCCGGAAACTAGAGAGGAATTAATGAGCCTTCCTGGAGTAGGAAGGAAAACGGCAAACGTTGTTTTATCTGTTGCGTTTGGAAAACCTGCCATCGCCGTCGATACACACGTTGAACGGGTGTCGAAGCGGCTCGGAATTTGCCGTTGGAAGGATTCTGTATTGGAAGTGGAAAAAACATTGATGGAAAAAGTTCCTGAGGACGAATGGGGAATCACCCACCATCGGCTTATTTTTTTTGGAAGGTATCATTGCAAAGCCCAATCACCAAAGTGTCATGAATGTCCTCTTCTTTATTTGTGCAGAGAAGGGGAAAAAAGAATGAAAGGAAAGGCATAAAAAATGCACGATAGGAAGATGTTTCATCTCCCTGAGCAATTTCAAAATACTGCGTTTTTTGACGAGGAATCTGTATATTTGCATCCAACTGATTTTTTTTATTATGATCTTCAATATTTGGCTGGAATGGATGATACGAGACCGTGGGAGGCGAGCGAGCAATTTTTGCCCAAGCTTTTTAAGCAGTGGAAGGAAATTCAAACCGAGATTCAACGCACGATAACAAAACCGTTTAAAATGGATCGACAAAAAATGATGACAGGGATCTGCCTCTATATCCAACTTCTTTATTGGCTCAATGAAAAGCCGGTTCATTCACTGCAATTAGACGAAATAAAGAAGCTGGATATAGCTCCCGTCAATATTGAAGATCGTCTAACGTTTATTTTAAAAAAGCCTACTCAATATCATGCATATATTCAATTAAATGAACTATTTACAGAAACGGAAAAATTGTTTTATAAACATCAGGCGATCAAAAAAGCAAAACAAAAGGGGGCTTCGAAAAATTCAGGGTAACTGAATTTTTCGAGCCCTCTCATTTTTTTATAACAAAAGCCAATGGAGAAAAACGAGCTGTTTTTCTCCACTGGCTCCATTTAGGAACTTATCGGACAGTCCCTTATTTTCATTGCTGAACAGCAGGCGTTTCGGTTTGTGAATTTCCGTTTCCACCCGTTTGTGAACGATTGAAGTTATTGCCTGGATCTTGAGGAGGAGTAGGTCCGCCGCCTTGATTGCCGTTTTGTATACTGTCATTTGGCGTCTGCGGCTGTTCAGGATTCTCGTTTTGATTTTCCTCTTCATTTTGCCCGCTATTTTGTTCATTGTCATTTTCGTTCTCCAATTGATCCTCTTCATCTTGTCCTTCATTTTGTTCCTGTTCAGGCGGTGTTAATTCATCTGGTAATTCTTCTTGCTCCTCTTCCTCCACAGAAGGTATTTCGATCATTGCGCTTGCAGGATCGCTTCGCATGCTGTCCCTTACAGCTGTAACGCTGAATTTATATACAGAACCAGGTTTCACATTTGACAAGACATACGATTTGTCTTTTGTAGTCGTTAATACTTTGGAAGCAGCGTTATCGATCGAGGCGCTCACTTCAAATGAAACGTCCGATTCACTGTGATTCCAGCTAAGCTTCACTGCATTCGTTTTTTGATCATAATTGATGGATAGGCCTGACGGTTTGTCCAGCTTTTCATATTTCGTTGAAACTTTTGTCGGCTCTTCGCCTCTTACAAAATATTCGTACGTAATCATATTTTTTGGCGTATATTTGCTTGCAAGCTTCGCCGGATTAGATCCTTTTTCGATTGCCTTTTTCACCACGCTTTTCGGCTGTTTGAAATCGGATGAATCCCCGTCAGATACATGCCGCATTAGCTTTCTAAAGATGTCTCTGGCAATTTGTTGTTCCCTTTTTGTTATATACATTTTCTCTTCATTTTTCTCATATCCAGTCCAAACAGCAGCTGTGTATTTTGGTGTATAGCCGACAAACCAATTGTCTTTTGCTGCACCGCGCTCCGGATGATATTTTGCTTTTTCTTGCTCTGTAAAGTTCGTTGAACCCGTTTTGCCGGCAATATTCAAGCCAGGCACCCGAGCTCTTGTACCGGTTCCTCGTTCTACAACGGTTTTTAACATATCGGTGATCATAAATGCTGTGTAATCGCTCATTGCTTCGACCGGATCTGGTGTTAAATCAGCTTTTGTTCCATCAACAAAAACAACCTTTGTTACGGAATATGGTTCATTGTATATACCGTTGTTGCCAAAGGCGCTGTAAGCCCCCGCCAATTGAAGAGGGGATATGCCGTGTTCAAATCCGCCGATTGCGTATGCTTCTGTAATTTTATCGATTTTAATTCCCAATTTCTCGGCAAATGCTTTTGCCCTCGATTCACCAACCTCTTGAAACGCCTTTAATGCTGGGATGTTTCTTGAATCAGCCAATGCTTCTCTGATTGACATCTGCCCTTTATAGCTGCGGTCATAGTTGTTTATTGGATTTCCGTTTGAATACGTGTACGGCTCATCAACGATTTGGTGATACGTTGACCATTTTAAATGCTCAATGGCAGGGCCGTAATCTAAAATAGGCTTAATGGTTGAACCAGGCTGCCGTTTTAAATCGACAGCATAGTTAAATCCGCCAATCGGTTGGTTTCTCCCGCCGCCGATGGCGCGTATTTCACCTGTTGTCGTGTCGATTAGAGCAATTCCAGCCTGAAAATATTTGCTCGGATAACTGATTTCGTCGCCGTTCAATAATTGTTCAACATATTCTTGAGCATCTGTATCGATTGTTGTATAGATTTTTAATCCTGCTGAGCTCGGATCAACGCCAAGCTTTTTTCTTACTTCTTCAATCGCATGTTCAATAAAGGCATGATATTTGTTTTGCTGCTTTTTTGGTTCTACTAATGATTCTGTGATGGATGTTTGTTTAGCTTTTGCCGCTTCCTCTTCACTGATAAATCCGTTTTTAACCATTAAATTTAAGACAACATTGCGGCGTTTTTCCGCCAGATCGGGATTTTTTCTAGGGTTGTATAGATCAGGATTTTTAATCATCCCAGCCAGCATTGCCGCTTCAGACAGCGTGATGTCTTTAAGATCCTTCCCAAAGAAAGCTTCAGTAGCTCTTGCGACGCCGTAATAGTTGCCGGGATAATAAATTCTGTTTAAATACATTTCAAGTATTTCATCTTTTGAATATTTTTGCTCCACTTGTAAGGCAAGCCATGCTTCTTGAGCTTTTCTTTTTAATGTTTTGTCAAGAGATAAAAAGGAAAGCTTGACAAGCTGCTGCGTAATTGTACTTGCACCTTCAGAACCGAATCCTTCTTTAAAGTTGGCAATTGCAGCGCCTCCAATACGAATTGGATCGATTCCGTTATGTTTATAAAATCGAACATCTTCCGTAGCAATAAACGCATCTTTTACAACTTGCGGAATATCATCGATTTTCACATATGTCCGTTTTTCCGAACCGACCTCACCTATTTCATTTCCGTCCTTGTCATATACTTTTGATGACATATTTCCTTTTAAAAGATCATCATTTAGAGGAGGTGCCGTTGCTGCAAAATAAGCAAATGTCGATGTTCCTCCAATGATGCCTACAAGCCCTAACAAAAGAATGAAAAACACAATTTTTCTTGCGATTCCTTTTTTCTTCGGCTTTTTTTTCTTACTTGCTAAAGCTTTTCGTCTTTCTTCCCTCGATTTATATTGTTGACTCATTATAAATCCAACCTTTCATTTAGAATGAAAAGGGCAGTAGCTAAAAATATAACTTGTCTATTATACTAATATAATCAACTCTTGGGCAATAGCCAAGAGGGATATGGTGACCGCATTCTACAATTTCTTGATGCGAAATCGATTTTCTTCCCCCGTTTTTCTGTCTTTCCCAAAAATGCATCAATTTTTCAGCCTCTAAGAAGTATATTTGATTTAGTTTAGTGAATCGTATAATTAGAAAACATATTCCGTTTTGTTCGAGCACAGCCTTCATATGCTCGATTTGATGATCATGAATATTTTTTAGTGGAAAAGAGCTGTTTTTTGTCTCTTTTGCTTCAAAGTCAATATATTTGCCTTTATAAACTCCGTTGTAGTCGGTTGTTGAAGTCTGTTTAAAATAAGCTTCTTTAATGACTGCTGCGCTCCGTTTCGGATAATCAACCGAAACGATTTGGATCGGAGTCGGTTTTTTATGGATGACAGCTATTCCATTTTCCCTGTAATAAAGATTTGTCTCATTTAAGTCGTCCTCGAGGGTCATCCCTCTATTTGAATATTGTATTTCAACTGGGACTGGATTCGCTACATTTTGTTTAGCTTTCCACAACTTTCCGTTAGGATAACGAATAGCCAAGCGATCTCCTCCTTTTTCCGGCTATTTATATCTTAACAAAAAATGTTAACCTTTTTTCGATGAAATGACTTCATTATACATGATTTAAGTTGAAAGAGGGAATACTATGTCACTACATGATATAATATTACAAACAAAATTAAAAACAGATGACGGAAATGTTGATAATATTTCACGGACGGAACGATATGCAAAGTTTTATAAAAAACATCCGGAAGTAAAATGGGCGTTGCTGGCAAGCATGGTCTAAAGAAACGCCGGCTGGTTTATGACAGATTTAGAAGGTATTCCCCTCAAACAGGCTTTGCCTTATGAAAAACGGCAATGGCTCTTTTTATCAGTTGAAACCGCAAACTGGCTCATTTTTGCTGATGCTTATCCACAGCTTTTACTATATGAATATTCCAAGCGTTACAACAAACCGATGTTTTATTTGCTCGAAGCTTTTCATGTATCCGCCTTTATGATGGAGGAGTGGGAACGCTTTTTCCGCACAAAAGATGAGAAAAGGCTTTTAACCTCCCTTATTATTAATGAGCAGCATGTTATTCAAAAACCGGTTATTGATCATCCATTATTTAAAAAATTTGTCTTTCACAGCTTGCCGTTTATTTTTCAAGATCTATTTCATTTTCGCGTTATACTGTTTCCGACGTTAACAGGAAAATTGTACGGATTTTCCACCCATCAATTCAGCCATGTCAAAAAACGGATTGAATTGGGAAAAAGGCTGGCATGGCTTTTATTTCATCCTCTTTACCATGGACAGTTTCTAAAATTTTCAAATCGTGTAATACATACAGGATCACGGTATGATTATGAAAAATATATGAAAAAAACAACAAAAAGAAAATCCCCATATTTAAGGACGGCTTTTCCGATAATCTCACACGAAATAGACGAAAAAGAAAGAGAATGGTTTCATGGACAGCGGCTCGGAAAGTATTATAAAGATCCAGAGATTCCGAAACGAATTGAATTAACTGACTGGTATGAGAAAAAACAGTCCCAGCTACATTTATTATGTATGATGAAGCAATACTTACAATAATGGTCAGGCAATGAGCCTGACCATTTTTAAGTAGAGGGTCTGTTTGGACCTTCAAGCTTTTTGTCTCCAACTCCTCGCTTTTTTTCTTTTTGACTATCATTTTGAATGGTTTTTTTATCGTTTTTCATCATAACACCTCCCATGTTTATTTTTTCTAACCTGAAAAAATACATGCGCACAATGAAGCGGATTTTTGAATGCAGGGAATTTACACTTTTTTTGCCGAATCACAACTAGTTTTGTCAAACAGGCAGGACTCATATTTAGGAAGAAGAATTTTTTAGCAAAAATAAGAAAAGAGGGATGCTGATGAGTTCGTTTATAGAAAAGCAAGAGGCATTAAAAAAATTGCAGGAAATTGAAAAACAAATTGATCTTTTAGAGCAGCAATTGACGCAAAATATAGATAAAGAAATTCATCGGACAAAACAAGCCGTTTCAAACTTTATAGAAAATGGAGAAGAAAAGATGAATAAATTTGAGAAAATGTGTGCAGAAAGGAAATTCGTGCGGAGCTTGAGAAAAAAGGTAGTATAAAATTTGGTAAAACAAAAAAAATTTGCTATGATGAATCTGAGGTGAGAACCTTGGATGAAGAACAAGTTCGGAAAATCACGGAGCAATTGCTTCAAGTGATCCAAAAAAGTGCTCAACGCTTCGAGAGAACCAAGAAGGAAGGACTGGAATACGATTTTTTTGCCGAAATTAAACCGAGTGTTGACAAGATTTTGCCAATATTGGATGAATGGGAAATTGTTGCGAAAAAATGGATCAATAAGTACCATCCTAGATACCTGCATTCGCAACAAATTGATACGGCAAAAGAGCATATTGAAAACATTGTGATCCAATCTTTTTTTCAAGATACAAGCAAGGTGAGATTTAAAAATATAAAAGAATCTGCTGAATACACATTAAGAAGCATGATTCGTGAAATGGAAAAAAATGAATGAAAAAGGGGAAGCGGAGAAGCGAACAGTTTCTCCGCTTTATTATGTGTGAAATATATAGACACAATCTATTGGGCTTTCGATTTACGCAAAACCTTACTTCGTTTGAAGAAATCTTGGGGCTAAAAGATTCTATCTAAAAAATATCCGTTCTTTTTTGTCAATCTATGCTATTGAACTGCCGTAAACGGTACTATTCGTAAGCGGCAAAAAGAGGCCGGAGAAAATTCTCCCGCCTCTGCTTGATTTAAAGGATGTATTCAGGTGTAACGGCTCCTTGCTGTTCTAGCGTTTTGACAATATTTCGAAAGTCTTTGATGCTGATGTTTTCATAAAGATACAATCTGCGAGCAAAGTCCAGCAATTCATTTGCACATTCTGCTTCGTATTGCTTCTCCATTTTAAATCTTTCCCTCAATGTTTGAACCGTCATAAAACATCCCCCCCTAACACTTATATTAATATGTTACCATCTCTTTTGTAATTATCAATTTTAAAAAAAATAAAAACTTCCGACACTATTTGACATCTCACCCTTTAAAAGGCAAAAACATATTTTATGTTAGTTAAGTTTTTATTGGAGGGATCAAAATGTATCATGATCATGCTTATGATTGGTTAAGACCTGTTTCTTACGATCAATATTTCATGATGAATCAACATGTAGTTCCTTATTTCCAATCTCCATATTATCAGCCATTTATGAATCCGTATCCTCAGCCTTATCCTCAGCCTTATCCAAGCACGCTGCCTATGATGATGCCAAAAGGGTCAAATCCTTCATTGCTTTCTTCATTTAAAAAAGCGGACGGACAGATGGATTTTAACAAAATGATCGATACAGTAGGACAAGTTGTTCAAACGATGAATCAAATGAGCTCCCTTTTAAAAGGAGTCACGCAAATTTTTAAAGCTTGATGCTGAATAATGAGCTTTGAAACGATGTAAGGCGCTAGGGATGCCGTTCGCCGCAAGTCAAGGCTGTTTATGCTTTGTTGGATATACGAAAAAATCCTTTTTATACCAAAAACTTATTTTTGGAAAAAGAATATTTCCAATCGGGAACAACAGGCTGATGACATGATTGCCCGGGGAATGATGAGTTCCGATCACAAAACAGACAATTACAGGATGCAATAGGAAAAATGGGACTGCCCGATAAGTCCCTAAAAGGAAGCAAGTAGAGAGAAACAACGCGTTTCTCTCCACTTGCTTTTATATTTTTCGATTTTTATCTGAAAGTAGCTGGCGGATGCCAGCTATTTCAGGAAGTGTGAGCTAATGAGAAAACAATACCCCTCATCTTGCATCGTCTCCACCATTTTGTCTATGACACGTGCCACGTGATGTTCTGGTATGAGCAATACAATATCCAAATTTACTTGAACTTGACGGTTGTCATATAGTTTGAAAGTAGGAGGGAATGTTAATTTCTTTTGTCAGGAGTATTTTCTTCTTTTACATCTAGTGAAAGTGCTGTTTCCGTAGTAATCATTTGATTGGTTCATAAAAAATCGTCCTTTCTGTGATGTTGGGTCCCAACTACATTTTATTTAGAAAGGACGATTTTTTTTTGCTTTTTTAAAAGTGGAAAAATGAGGGACTCCAAAAGTCAGTTACCCTGACTTTTTGGACAACCTCTTTGATTAGAAGCATATTAGTCAATATTTATTTTTGTTTTTTTGGAAGGGATCACAATTTTCAGCTTTTCATTTTGAAACGATGCTTTAATACGTTGTACATCTAAGTAAGCTGGCAAATAAAAGGATTTCGCAAATTTGCCATGAGACTTGAACATTTGCGTCATCTGTTTTTCATCATTTGTTTGTTCAATATGTTGATCTTGCTGAATGGAAATCGTTAATACATGATCATACGATTCGATGCGTATTTGCTCTTTTTTCACTCCTGGAAGCTTTCCCTCTAACACCCATTCTTGATCGGTTTCATGAGTGTCAAAATGAAAAAAGGGAAGGGACATTGCGGTATCAAACAAATCATGAAACGGTTTTAATAGCGATTGAATGTAGGCAGGATCGAAAAATTGTGAAAACCTGCCTGGAAGCGGATCTAGTTGGGAAAACACGGGCAAAAATTCATCATGTTCCTTTTTGTCTTTTTTCATCTTGCTCTCTCACTCCCTTTCTTTTTTTCACATTTATATGCAAAAGAGTTTCGAAAAGTTTATACGAAAGCTTCCAATGAAAACATGCTTTATTTACGAACGTTTATTCGTTAGAATAGATGTAGTGAATTTGAGGAGGAATGGGTTATGCTTGGGCGGAAACCTTTTGAAAAAGTCATCCATGATTTTAGACATGACGAGCGTTTTCGGGATCAGATTGTATATTGGCACACAATACCTGAAAAAGAAGCAATCACAGTTCCTTTTCCAGAAGATATGGATAACCGATTGAAGGAAATGTTGAAGAAAAAAGGAATTGAACAATTATACAGTCATCAAAAAGAAGCGTTTGAATTAGCGTTAAATCATCACAACATTGTCGCTGTAACCCCGACAGCGTCGGGAAAAACGTTGTGCTACAATTTGCCTGTTTTAAACGCAATATTAAAAAACAATAACACGAGAGCATTATATCTTTTTCCGACAAAGGCGCTAGCTCAGGATCAAAAAAGCGAACTGAATGAATGGATTGAAGGAATAAAAACGGAGATAAATTGCTATACATACGATGGAGATACTTCTCCAACGATCCGTCAAAAGATTCGAAAAGCTGGTCATATTGTTATGACAAATCCTGATATGCTACATTCAGGTATTTTACCGCATCATACGAAATGGGTGTCGCTTTTTGAAAACTTAAAATATGTCGTCATCGATGAATTGCATACATATCGCGGAGTATTTGGAAGCCATGTTGCGAATGTAATCAGAAGGCTGAAGAGAATTTGCCGATTTTACGGAAGCGACGTTCAATTTATATGTACGTCGGCAACGATTGCAAATCCGTTGGAATTTGCTGAAACATTGATTGGAGAGAAAGCGGTTCTTATTGATCGAAACGGAGCCCCAAGAAGCAAAAAACATTTCATCTTTTACAATCCGCCTGTTGTTAACAAGCCTCTCAATATCCGCAGAAGCGCCATGATTGATGTAAAAGAGATTGCGAAAGAATTTTTAAAAAACGACATTCAAACGATTGTGTTTGCTAGAAGCCGGACAAGGGTTGAAATTATTTTAACGTATCTTCAAGAGATGACGAAAAAGGAATTGGGATCGAAAACGATTCGCGGATATCGCGGAGGTTATTTGCCGAAGCAGCGAAGGGAAATTGAAAAAGGCCTAAGAGAGGGAAAAATTAAAGGTGTCGTCAGCACCAATGCTTTGGAGCTAGGGGTTGATATCGGTCAGCTGCAGGTTTGCATTATGACAGGATACCCCGGATCGATTGCCAGCGCGTGGCAGCAATCAGGCCGGGCGGGCAGAAGGGAAGAGGAGGCAGCAATTATTCTCGTCGGAGGATCGAGTCCATTAGATCAATATATTTTAAAGCATCCAGAATATTTGTTTGAAAAAAATCCGGAAAGTGCGATCATTCATCCAGATAACTTAATCATTCTCGTAGATCATATAAAATGTGCGGCGTTTGAGCTTCCATTTCAGTCAGGTGAAACGTTAGACGGGGTGGAGGTTGACGATATACTTGATTTTCTGAAAGAGGAAGGCGTTCTTTACGAAAACGGAGGCAGATGGTATTGGATGAGCGATTCGTTTCCTGCACATGGGATCAGCTTGCGTTCTGCTTCTCAAGAAAATGTCGTAATTATTGACACTACAAATGGCGCAAATGTCATCGGGGAAATGGACCGATTCAGCGCCATGACGATGCTTCATGAAGAAGCGATCTATTTGCATGAAGGAAGGCAATTTCAGGTTGAAAAGCTCGATTGGGAAGAAAAAAAAGCATATGTTTCTGAAGTCAATGTTGACTATTTTACGGATGCGAACCTAGCTGTTCAATTAAAGGTGCTTGAGGTGGATCAGGAAAAGGAAAGCAAGAGCATGGAGATTGGATTTGGAGATGTCATGGTGCTTGCCCAACCGACGATATTTAAAAAAATCAAATTTGGCACACATGAGAACATTGGTTCTGGTCCTATTCATCTGCCGGAGGAAGAGCTTCATACAACAGGTGCTTGGATTAGCTTTCAAAATGACGTTTTTTCTGTTTTATCGGAAGAACAAATGGAAAAAGCTTTAGTCGGTATCAGCCATGCTTTAAAATATGTGAGTGCTCTTGCAGCAATGTGCGATCCAAACGATCTTGACGTTGTATTTCAAGTGAAATCCATTCACAACGGAAAACCGACTATCTATTTGTATGACCGATATCCAGGCGGAGTTGGGCTGGCGAAGAAAGTATTTGATGAGTTTGAATGCTTGCTTGAAAGAACGGAAGAAATGGTAACAAACTGTAAATGCGATGATGGCTGCCCTTCCTGCATCGGTCTTGATGGAGAATCGAGCGGAAGAAAGGAAGCGGCGCTTCGGCTGCTTCAATATATAAAGAAAGGACAGATTCTATGTCCATAAAACAAAAATTAAACAGATTAAAAAATCATATCGTTCATGAAGACGTATTGAAAAAGGAACAGGATATAGAGATTCCATACTTAAAACGCTGGGAAAGCGTTGGAGTCAAGCCGTTTTTCTTTGATGGCCAATATATTCTCATCCGTGAAGTAGAATATCCGCTCAATTATCGCCATGGATTGTATGAATTGAGCGAAGTAATTGATGTTGTAGATTACTGGAATGACAATGAAATGGAGCATCCGCTGTCAGCAAAAGGGCATAAACCTTATGAACTTTTCTTTTTCGATACGGAAACGACTGGTTTAAAGGGCGGAGCAGGCAATATGATCTTTTTACTTGGATTTGCCCGGATATTATTCGATAAAGTGGTGATCAAACAGCTTTTTTTGCCTGCTCCTGGCCATGAGGTTGCTTTATATCAACGGTTTTTAAGTGAAGTAAATATAAAAACATTAGTCACATACAATGGAAAAGCATTTGATTGGCCTCAAGTGAAAACGAGGCATACTCTCATTCGCAATATGGTGCCGCAATTGCCTGAGTACGGCCATTTTGATTTATATCATGCAGCTAGACGTCTCTGGAAAAATAGCTTGGAGTCGGTAAAATTATCAAATGTTGAAAAAGATATTTTGCAAGTGAACCGAAAGGAAGATACTCCCGGCTATTTAGCGCCGATCCTTTACCATCATTTTTTGAAAGATCCAAATCCTGATAGTGTGATCGGAATTTTTCAGCATAATGAGATGGATATTCTCTCCTTAATTTCACTTTATATTCATTTGTCAAAAAAGCTTTTATTTCCCGATGACAACCATGATGATAAAGAACTGTTTGAAATGGCAAGATGGTTTCAAGCTCAAGGAAATGAAAAGCTTGCTTATTTTTCATATGCGAAAATAAACGAGCAGTCAAGCAGCCTTCACCTCAAGGCAAAATTTGAAATGGCAATGCTGGCAAAACGAAACGGACGTTTGGATGAGGCAGTGAAACTATGGAGCGAAATTAAAAAACATGGACAAGGCTTTTTGAAAATAAAAGCTTTAGTCGAACTGGCCAAATTTTATGAGCATTATGAAAAAAATATTGATGCTGCATATATAGACACAAACGAAGCGATTCAAATTTTGAAACAGCTGGAAAGAATGGGAGTATCCAAACATTCAACACAAAAAGAAGAGCTGCTGAAAAGAAAATGGAGGCTGGAAAAGAAAAAAAATAAGTTGGAAGATTTGGAAGAAAGATGAAACAATTACTCGATCACAACCGTCTAATATAAGGATTTGTTAAAAGGAATAGATGCCGGCGGCAACATATTTTGGTATTATATTCGAGTAAAAACGGCATCGCCTATTAGATGCTTTTTCTGTCAAATATAAAAAAAAGAGAAAGATTGACTAGCAAGACCTTCCATCGAACAAGAAGGTCTTTCTCTTTCAAATTTTTAATATAGTGCCTTAATCAATCGGTTATGAAGGAAATGCCTATACATGATAAATATCGCGCCTGCTTTTTTTTGAAAATAGGTATTTGAATTAGTACATGTACACTTTTATATTCATAGGCTAGTATTGTAAAAATAATAAATAGGAAGGAGTTATATAATATGAAATGCAGACCGAACGTTCTTCAGCCGATTGTTCATCCGACGAAATGCTGCGTCAATCATACACATTCAACAACAATCGTTCCTCATATCCATCCAATTCATACAACAAATGTTAATCATCAAATGTATCAACATTTGCATTATTTCCCGCATACTCAATCTGTGGTAAATAACGTGTCACATCAACATTTTCAGTGCATGGGACCTGGTCCGTTTCCGAGATAATCTTTGAGAAGGGGCTGAGTAACCAGCTCCTTCCGTTTATAATCATTATTTTTAAACCTCTGAAGGCTTCATTAAAGAATAAATTGACATTAATCAGGAAGTTTGAAAAAATATAGCCTAGGAGGACTTCTGACGATTGAGGTGAACCGAGTTGATTTCAGATAAAATTAGATTAACGGCGAAAGAAATTTTGGAAAAAGAGTTTAAAACTTCGATGCGCGGTTATAAACAAGAAGAAGTTGATAAATTTTTAGATATTATCATTAAAGATTACGAAACGTTTTACCAGGAGATTGAACAGTTGCGGCAGGAAAATATGCGGCTGAAAAAGCAGCTCGAAGAAGCATCGAAAAAACAACCGACGATGCAGGCGAATACAACGAACTTTGACATTTTGAAGCGTTTATCGAATTTAGAAAAACATGTATTTGGAAGCAAATTATATGAATAATGTTCATGGATGCCACTTGAATTTTTTATTCATTTTCACTATACTACATAATGCGGTTTAGCATAACGTTCGGGTAATCGCTGCAACGGATCATCCGTTGTAGAGGAAAGTCCATGCTCGCACGGTGCTGAGATGCCCGTAGTGTTCGTGCCTAGCGAAACCATAAGCTAGGGCAGCCTTTTCGGCTGACGGCGGGGAACGTGCCTAAGCTATTGATTAGTATGGCACTATTACCCTGAAAGTGCCACAGTGACGTAGTCTTGCGAGAAATCGCAAGAGTGGAACGCGGTAAACCCCACGAGCGAGAAACCCAAATGATGGTAGGGGCACCTTCTCTGAGGAAATGAACGAGGAGAAGGACAGAAGGGCTAAAACCCTTCTGTAGATAGATGATTACCACCCATGTACAAGCTGCATGGGGACAAAACATGGCTTACAGAACGTTATGGAATAAACCGCAATTTTTCGTGCTCTCCATTTGGAGAGCTTTTATTTTCTGAAAAAGACAGGTGAAAAAATGAGCAAACGGTTTACATTGATTGCAACAGCTGCAATGGGAATTGAAGCGATTGTTGCATCAGAAGTGCGCAATCTAGGATATACATGCAAAGTGGAAAACGGAAAAGTAACGTTTGAAGGCGATGAACTGGCGATTTGCCGAGCGAATTTATGGCTTAGAACGGCTGATCGAGTGAAATTAAAAGTGGCTGAATTTCCGGCAACGACATTTGAAGAACTGTTTGAAAAAACGAAAGCCATTGATTGGGCGGAATTTTTGCCTGAAAACGCTCAATTTCCTGTCATCGGAAAATCGGTGAAATCAAAACTGGCAAGTGTTTCTGACTGCCAGAAAATTGTGAAAAAAGCAATAGTTGAAAAATTGAAGCAGCAGTACCGAAAAACGACCGATTGGTTAGAAGAGACAGGGGCGGTTTACAAGATTGAGATCTCTTTACATAAAGACATTGCTACACTGACCATTGATACGAGCGGAGACGGCCTCCATAAACGAGGATATCGCGCTCGAAAAGGAAATGCCCCTTTAAAAGAAACGCTCGCTGCTGCACTTATTTTGCTAACGAATTGGACTCCTGACAGACCTTTCTTTGATCCATTTTGTGGTTCAGGTACGATTCCGATTGAAGCGGCGTTAATTGGGCAAAATATCGCGCCCGGCTTCAATAGAGATTTTATTTCAGAGCAATGGGACTGGATCGGCAAGGATGTATGGAGAAGGGCAAGAGAAGAAGCAGAGGATTTAGCTAAATATGATATTCGCCTCGACTGCATCGGGACGGACATTGATCATAAAATGATTGAGATTTCAAAAGAAAATGCCATGGAGGCCGGGCTTTCGGATGTCATTACTTTTAAACAAATGCAAGTTAAAGATTTACGTACGATGAAGGAATTTGGGGTAATAGTCGGGAATCCACCGTATGGTGAGCGACTCGGAGAACGAGAAGAAGTGGAGCAATTATATAAGGAAATGGGGAAAACATTCTCGCTGTTAGATACTTGGTCGATTTACATTTTGACAAGCAATAAAAGCTTTGAACAGTTTTACGGAAAAAAGGCGACAAAAAAACGGAAACTTTTTAACGGGTTTATCGAAACGCACTATTATCAGTATTGGGGACCTAAACCGCCCAAAAAAGCATAAATAATACCAGCTCTGCATAAATTAAAATGGATAAAATTTATACGGGGTTGGTTGATTTATGACAAAGGAAGAATATGCGATTATTTCTCGCGCATTAAAGAATACGTATACTGCGTTGGTAGAAAGAGGTTCAACAGAAAAAGCGCTCAGTCAAATCTTTGAAGCGGAAGGGCAATTGAAAAAGGCTATTTTTCACGGATCTCTTTCCGTTCGAGAGAAACGGCTTCCCTGAAAATGGGAAGTTTTTTCTGTTTTTAAATGATTTCGTTTCAACCGAGTCAATCGCTTATGCTTCAAACCTTACCGCTCGCTTCCTACAAAAGCGAGGTTGACATGATTCTAATTGAATCGCGCGCTGCCAGAAAAGATATTGACGTTAAGCGTAATAAGTGAAATAATTTTACTCTATGAATAATCACGGAGGTTGGAGTCATGATGTTTCAAGGTTTACCTTTCCCGCTGACAAAAAATGAAAGCTTTTATGAAGCGTTAAACAAATGGATCGGAGATGTTCTGTATGATATTTTGCCTGAAAAAGGCTTTGAATTGCGCGACGAACAAATTTTTATGGCTTTCCAGCTTGACAGAGCTTTTAAAGAAAAGAAAGTTATGTTTGCGGAAGCGGGAGTAGGGACAGGAAAAACGATTGTTTATTTGCTTTATGCGATTGCATATGCGCGATATACCGGAAGACCTGCCGTCATTGCCTGTGCGGACGAAGCTCTAATTGAACAGCTTGTCAAAAAACAAGGGGATATAAAAAAGCTTGAAGAAGCTCTAGGTCTAAAAGTGGATGTGCGATTGGCAAAATCGATGAACCAATATTTATGTTTGGACAAGCTTGAGGATTTGCTTGGAATGGACGATGATGAGGACTTTTTTGATCTTTATGAATCTCTCCCTGAATTCGTGCATGATCAGAGCGGATTGCAATCTTACTATCATTATGGAGACCGGAAGCAATACCCGTTTTTTTCCGATGAAAAGTGGGAAAAAATCAGCTGGGATCCTTTTAAAAACTGTTTGTCATGCAGCAAAAGACATCGGTGCGGCTTAATTCTTTCCCGCGATTATTATCGGAAGGCGAAGGATTTAATCGTTTGCTCCCATGATTTTTATATGGAGCATATTTGGACGAAAGAATCCCGGAAACGCGAAGGACAGCTCCCGCTTCTCCCAGAGCACAGCTGCGTCGTGTTTGATGAAGGCCATTTATTAGAATTTGCGGCTCAAAAGGCACTTACGTATCAAGTGAAAAAAGAAACGCTAGCAGCATATTTAGAAAAAATTTTAAAGAACAACATTCGTGAACAACTTGCTGAAATGGTCGAAGAAGCGCTTTTAGCGAACGATCATTTTTTTCATATGCTGTTTAAAAGTGCACATCAAAAGGAAGGCTCCAATCGGATGACAATCACGAGAACAGACGATTTGTTAGAAGCGGCCGGAAATTTGTACGAACGATTGAATCAGCTGTCTGAAGCTTTAGTTTTTGAAAGTGAACTATATACCATTGATGAATATAGCTTAAAGATTGTGGAAGAATACCTTGATCAAATGGAATTTTCTTTTCGCTTGTTTTTACAATTTGACAACACAATTACCTGGCTTGAACAAAACGTCGCGTCATCTTCTTTTGTGATCATGCCGCAAAGGATAGAAGATATTTTAAAAGAAAAAGTGTTTTCTCATAAAATACCTTATATCTTTTCATCAGCCACTTTATCGGATCAAAACGGATCGTTTGCTTATTTGGCGAATAGCCTTGGTATAAAAGATTATCTATCATTCTCCGTTTCCTCTCCTTTTGACTATGAAAAAAATATGAAAGTGTTTGTAAAAAAAGGTACGAGCGAGGAAAAATTGAACTGGACGGAATCTGTCATAAAATCAAACAAAGGGCGCACGTTAATTTTATGCAGAACGAAAGAGGAGCTGCTTTTCTTAAAAAAACATTTACCAAGCTTTTGGCATTCATGTTTATTTGAAGGAGATTATGAAATCAGCGAATTAGTGGCATCTTTTGAAAGAGATCCGGAAACCGTTTTGTGCGCTGTGCATTTATGGGAGGGGCTTGACGTTCCAGGACCGTCGCTTGAACATGTGATCATTTGGTCGCTACCATTCCCGCCGGATGATCCTGTATTTGATGCGAAACGAAAATCCGCAACAGATCCTTTTTATGAAGTGGATCTTCCGTATATGATACTGCGGCTGAAGCAAGGGGTTGGACGCCTCCTTCGCACGAAAGATGACCATGGTACTGTAACGATTTTTATCAGCAAAGATGAGGGAGAAAATATTGTTTCGGAGGTCGTAAAAGCGTTGCCTGTCAAACCGAGCTGAAATATATTTTCAATTGGAAGAAGGGGATGATCAAAATGGGCTTAAAAGAAAAAGAACAAAAATTTTTCGATTACTTAAAGAAAATGGAAAGCTATGAAGAAGCATTAAATTTAATGTATTGGGATTTACGGACGGGTGCGCCGAAAAATGGATTGGAGCGGCGAGCTGAAACAATCGGCATTCTTTCTGAAGAGTGGTTCCAGATGTCCGTTTCAGATACTATGAAAGAGTTTCTTGATGAATTAACAGAAAAACATGTTTATGACAATCTCTCTTCGGTGACAAAGAAAGCTCTTCAGGAATGCAGAGAGGAGTATGAAAAAAACATTAAGATTCCGAAAGAGGAATATAAAGAATATGTCATTCTCCAATCAAAAAGCGAATCAGTTTGGGAAGAAGCGAAAGCAAATGCAGATTTCAATCAGTTTGCTCCGTATTTAGAAAAATTAATAGAATTCAATAAAAAGTTTATTTCCTATTGGGGCTATAAGGGACATAAATATAATACGCTCCTTCATTTGTATGAACCAGGAATAACTGTGGAGACGCTTGACAAGGTTTTTGCAGAGCTTAAAAAACATATCGTCCCATTAGTACAACAAATTGTACAATCATCAAAAAAAATCGACGTTTCGTTTTTGCACAAACCGTTTCCGAAAGAAAAACAGCGAAAGTTTTCCGAATATATTTTAAAGGAAATAGGCTACAATTTTGATGCCGGCCGCCTTGATGAAACCGTCCATCCTTTTGAAATTCGAATGAACCGGGGCGATGTTCGAATTACAACAAAGTATGATGAAACAGATTTTCGAACGGCCGTTTTCGGAACCATTCATGAAGCCGGACATGCGATTTATGAGCAAAACATAAATGAAGAACTGGAAGGAACTCCTCTTGCTGACGGCGCTTCAATGGGGATTCATGAATCTCAATCATTATTTTATGAAAATTTAATTGGGCGAAACTATCATTTCTGGAAGCGATATTACAACCAACTTAAAACGTATGCTCCAAACCAATTTACTGGGGTTTCTTTAAATGATTTTTACAGAGCGATCAATGAAGTTAAACCATCGCTGATCCGTATTGAAGCAGATGAATTGACATATTGTCTTCATATCATTGTACGCTATGAAATAGAAAAATTGCTGTTTGAAGGAAATTTGGATGTGTCTGATCTTCCAAAAGTTTGGAATGATAAATATAGCGAATATTTAGGTATTGCTCCAGATCATGATGGAAACGGGGTGCTTCAAGATGTTCATTGGGCGGGAGGAAGCTTTGGCTATTTCCCTTCATATGCTTTAGGATATATGTATGCAACGCAATTGATGCAAAAAATGGAGCAGGATCTTTCGAATGTTGAAGAACTTATTGAAAACGGAGAATTTCAGCAAATTCAAAACTGGCTGACAAAACATGTTCATCTATATGGCAAAATGAAAAAACCGCTGGAAATATTAAAGGATGCGACTGGCGAATCGTTGAATCCGGCATATTTTATTCAGTATTTAGAAAAGAAATATAAAGACATTTACAGTCTTGATTAAAAGATTCGTTTGGAAAACTTTCCATCGTCAATCAGGGAAAAATTGTTTCGATTTTTAAAATGACATCCCACATTCTTAAAAAAAAATAAAAGATGGCGGATATCAGCTCTTTCGCCGATTTCCGCCATCATCAATTCTAAAGGTTTAATCATTCGAAGCTTTTGCCCGGCCTGCAAGAAGAACAAAATAGCACAACAGCCCGAACAAGCAGGAAATAAATAAAGCATGTGCCAAGGCAAGATAAAGATTTAAATCAGACAAGATCACGGATATGCCGGATAATGCTTGGAGAAGAATGAGAATGAAAGCTATAATCCAACCCCAATACATCACTTTTTGATCTTTATAATGTTTTATCGCATGAATAGTGGCAACCGCAATCCAAATAAACAGCAAGCCTGCTGCAAAGCGGTGGCCCATTTGCACCCATTCATGGACGGTTTGCGGGAACAAGCGATTTTCGCTGCAAAAAGGAATGCTTGGACAAGCTAGACTTGCGCCTTTATGCCGAACATATGCACCTGTGTAAATGACAATATAACTGTAAGTAATAATGCCATAAATATGAAATCGCATTTTTTTCCCAATGACAGCATTATCTGCGTCAAATTTTTTATCAACTTCAAAAATCAGCAGAGTAAGCAGCAAAACAGCTGCAAATGAAATGAGGGAAATTCCAAAATGAAGTGCAAGAACGGCATCGGATTGCCCCCATACGACAGCTGCAGCACCGATTAGCGCCTGCAAAACAATAAAAAAGATGGCCAGAAAACAAAGCAGCTTTGTTTCTTTTTTATGCCCGATCGCTTTCCAAGCCCAAATAACAAGACATAAAACAAGGATTCCTGCAATTCCGCTCACAAGTCGGTGTGAAAGTTCAATGATTGTTTCTAATGTCAAAGGGTCTGGAAGAACTTTTCCGTGGCAAAGCGGCCAAGACCGGCCGCATCCTTGAGATGATCCTGTTTTTGTTACGAGTGCTCCGCCAATTAAAACGAATAGCATGACGATTGTTGTCACGACGCCAAGCCACTTTAATAAATAGTGCATGTCTCATTCACCTTCTAACATCTTTAATAAGTTTAAAAAGCCGAAAGAAACTCCATAATGGGTATAGAAACATCAAACTTCGAAACAAATAGTTTCTTGTAGAATCAGAAAAAGCTTGAATATTCAAAAGGAGTTTGCTAGAAATATTATGGGGAAGGCATTTTGCCGAAACGTTCGACCAACTATTATTATAATCGGAAAATATTTTATTTTTAACCGCTTCACAATTTCGACAAACTTTATTCGCGAAATGTACACAAAAAATTGACGAATTATGGTTTAATACTATATGAATGCTTTTTTGTCTCGTGTTTTTTTTATATGATAGAGGCAAACGCTAAATGGTCTCAGATAGGAGGCCGTCCCAGAGGAGGTCATTCAATTTGGGTAATACAAGGGGCGAAGTTGTTTTAAACGATCGGCAAGAAATAGAAGTGGTAACTTCCGCTTGGAAAGATTTTTTATCATTAATTAAAATCGGAATCGTCAACTCCAATTTAATCACCACTTTTACCGGAATATGGTTGGCATTATATTTCAGCGGTAAAAGTTTTCTTGAAAATATTGATATTGTTGTGTTTACATTGCTTGGAACAGCAGCTATTATTGCTGGATCTTGCGCAATCAACAATTTTTATGACAGAGATATTGACCATGTAATGGAAAGAACAAGATTACGCCCAACCGTAACGGGCCGTATAAGCTCGTTTCAAGTATTGCTGCTGGGGACCGGCTTCATTTCCATTGGAACGATTTTGCTTCTAATGGTTTCTGTTTCCGCAGCCGTCATTGGTTTGTTAGGCGTGTTTTCCTACATAGTGCTATACACGATGTGGACAAAACGCCAATATACGATCAATACGGTAGTCGGCAGCATCGCTGGAGCTGTTCCGCCGCTGATTGGATGGGCTGCAGTTGAAGATTTAAATATCATTGCATGGATTTTATTTCTAATCATGTTTATTTGGCAGCCGCCTCATTTCTTGGCACTTGCGATGAAGCGTTCGGAAGAATACCGTAAAGCTGGAATTCCGATGCTTCCAGTTGTTCATGGCTTTGAGGTGACGAAAAGACAAATCATTGTTTGGGTTGCCTGCTTGCTGCCCCTTCCTTTTTATTTGTTTAGCTTAGGCATTGGCTTCATCGTTTTGGCTACTGTATTGAACATTATTTGGTTGATTTTGTCATTAATTGGACTGAAAATGAAAAATGATTTAAAATGGTCTAAGTGGATGTTTATCTATTCAATTAACTATTTAACCATTTTGTTTGTGGCTATGGTTGCCTTTTCAATAATTTAACGTTCGGTAGTAATTCTTTCTAGATAAGAATTTATTCATAGAAGGAATTCTTCATTTTTTCTTTATGAACAGGATTTAACAAAGAAAGAGGGGTTTGATTTAGCGATGAAAAAGCTGAAATGGCGTCTTTTGTTACTACTTTCAGTCATGACGCTCGTATTGTCAGGCTGCGGCGAACCGTTTATTTCCACGCTGATTCCAGCTGGAGAAGTTGCCGATGAACAATTTTCGCTCATGATGTTGAGTACGGCAATCATGGTGATTGTTGTTGCAGTCGTAACGATTATTTTTATTTATGTCTTAATGAAATTCCGCCGGAAAGGAAGCGATAAAATTCCGGTACAAGTGGAAGGAAGCCATAAGCTTGAAATCATTTGGACTGTTATTCCTATATTATTGCTGATTGTATTGGCAGTTCCGGTAGTTGCTTCCACCTTTCATTTGGCGGATACCGATCCAATGAAAAAAGCGTTGGCAGATGATAAAAATGGAGGAAAAGATCCTCTTGTTGTCAATGTAAGAGCAAGTTTGTATTGGTGGGAATTTGAATATCCTGGCTATGGAGTCATTACAAGCCAAGATTTAGTCTTGCCGACTGATGAAAAAGTTTATTTTAACTTAAAAGCATCAGATGTGAAGCACTCATTCTGGATTCCTCCAGTTGGTGGTAAAATCGATACAAACACAGATAATGAGAACCAGTTCTGGTTAAAAATTGATTCAAAACGTGCAAAGGAAGCTGGAAACATTTTTTACGGGAAATGTGCTGAATTATGCGGACCATCTCACGCGTTGATGGACTTTAAAGTGAAGGCGGTTTCCCGAGATGAATTTAATTCTTGGATTAATAAAATGAAAAATTTCAAAGCTGAAACTGTTGCTCAAACAGCGTCTGCAAAACAGGGAGAACAAGTGTTCAAAGATAAAGGCTGTATCGGCTGCCATGCAGTATCACCAGCTGATAACCGACCTGAACAAGCACGCACGGCACCTAACTTAGCTAACTTTGCTGATCGTGAACGAGTAGCCGGCATCTTGGAGCACAATGAAGAAAATATTAAAAACTGGTTGAAAGATCCTGAAAAATATAAACCTGGCAACACAATGACAGGCACATACGGTAAGTTGACTGAAGAAGAACTTCAAGCATTAACAGATTATTTACAAAGCCTATCAGTTGAAAAGTAATGCTCACTAATTATAAAAGGGAGGTTACATCGTGAGTACGTTAGCTCGGAAAAAAGGGTTCTGGCCAACGGTTTGGGACTATTTGACAACTGTTGACCATAAAAAGATTGCCATCCTTTATTTAATCGCTGGAGGACTCTTTTTTGTAA
Source organism: Aeribacillus sp. FSL K6-8394 (assembly GCF_038008865.1). NCBI lineage: Bacteria > Bacillati > Bacillota > Bacilli > Caryophanales > Bacillaceae > Aeribacillus > Aeribacillus sp. FSL K6-8394. The sequence continues at coordinate 1,318,481 of NZ_JBBPAA010000001.1, read as the reverse complement.
TTGGTGGAATTGAAGCGCTTTTGATGCGTATTCAATTGGCCATCCCAGAAAATGACTTTGTCAGTGCAGGTACGTTTAACGAATTGATGACAATGCACGGTACAACGATGATATTTTTAGCAGCTACGCCGTTATTGTTTGCATATATGAACGCAGTTGTTCCACTCCAAATTGGGGCTCGTGACGTTGCGTTTCCGTTTTTGAATTCTTTAGGCTTTTGGTTGTTTTTCTTTGGCGGTGTTTTCTTAAATTTAAGCTGGTTTTTAGGCGGGGCACCTGATGCTGGCTGGACGGCATACGCTTCAGTGGCCTTGAATTCTCCTGGACATGGAGTAGACTTTTATATACTAGGCTTGCAAATTTCCGGATTAGGAACATTAATTTCCGGGATCAATTTTCTTGTTACGATTATTAATATGCGTGCACCCGGAATGACATACATGCGGATGCCATTGTTTACATGGACTACTTTTGTAGCATCAGGACTTATTTTGTTTGCGTTCCCACCGCTGACTGTTGGAATTGCGCTTTTAATGTTTGACCGTTTATTTGGCGGGAACTTTTTCAATCCGGCTTTAGGCGGGAATACGATCATTTATGAACATATTTTCTGGATTTTTGGACATCCTGAAGTTTATATTTTAGTTTTGCCGGCATTCGGAATTTTTTCAGAAATTATTCCAACTTTTGCTCGGAAAAGATTGTTTGGGTACACATCAATGGTGTTTGCAACAGTGTTGATCGGATTTTTAGGATTCATGGTGTGGGCGCACCACATGTTTACAACAGGTCTTGGTCCGATTGCCAATGCGATTTTTGCAGTTGCAACTATGACAATTGGTGTGCCGACAGGAATTAAAGTGTTTAACTGGCTCTTTACAATGTGGGGCGGAAGCATCCGCTTTACAACACCGATGCTTTATGCAGTCGGCTTTATTCCATCATTTGTTATGGGTGGTGTAACTGGAGTCATGCTCGCTGCTGCTCCAGCCGATTATCAATACCACGATACTTACTTTGTTGTTGCACACTTCCACTACGTAATTGTTGGTGGTGTTGTATTTGCTATTTTGGCTGCTGCCCATTATTGGTGGCCAAAAATGTTTGGAAAAATGTTAAATGAGACGCTTGGTAAAATAACATTTGTATTATTTTTCATCGGTTTCCATTTAACGTTCTTTATCCAGCATTTCCTTGGTTTAATGGGAATGCCGCGCCGCGTGTTCACATTCTTATCAGGCCAAGGCTTTGACACTGGAAACTTGATCAGTACAATAGGTGCGGTTCTGATGGGGGTAGCAGTAGTCGTTCTCTTGATCAATGTTGTGGTTACTTCTGTGAAGGGAGAAAAAGTAGGTGCAGATCCTTGGGAAGATGGACGTTCACTAGAGTGGGCAGTCGCATCACCTCCACCTGAATACAACTTTAAACAAACTCCGCTTGTTCGCGGATTAGATCCTTTATGGATTGAAAAAATGGAGGGCAAAAAAGGCTTAACACCTGCTGAACCGCTAAGTGATATTCATATGCCGAACTCTTCAATCTTGCCGTTTTTTATTTCATTAGGCTTATTCATTGCCGCTTTCGGCATCATGTACCACAATGACTATTCGTGGGGTGTGCCGGTTGCGATTATCGGCTTTATCATTACGTTCGGTACGATGTTTTTACGCTCGGTTATTGATGACCACGGATACCATATTCATAAAGAGGATCTTTTAAAAGATGATAATGGGGGGGTTCGGGCATAATGCAAGTAGAAGAAAAATTAACGGCTGAAACGTTTCCTGAGCAGCCAGAAAAGGCCACCCTCGAAGGGAAAAATAAGTTTTTAGGTTTTTGGGTTTTCTTAGGCGGCGAAACAGTATTGTTTGCCACGTTGTTTGCTACGTTTCTAGCGTTGAGAGATTCCACCGCTGGTGGTCCCTCAACGCAGGAGCTCTTTGACATCAAATTAGTATTTGTAGCGACAATGCTTTTATTAACAAGCAGTTTGACAAGCGTCTATGCAATTTATCATATGAAAAACTTTCAATTTGGTAAAATGCAGTTCTGGTTTGGTGTCACCGTTTTATTAGGTCTTGCATTCTTAATTTTGGAAATTTATGAATTTAACCATTATATGCATGAATATGAATTTAAGTTGACAAGCAGTGCGCTTGGTTCAGCCTTTTACACATTGGTAGGAACACACGGTGCACACGTTGCCTTTGGGCTTCTCTGGATCACAACGCTGATGATTCGAAATGCAAAACGCGGATTAAACTTATACAACGCTCCTAAATATTACGTCGCAAGCCTTTATTGGCACTTTATCGACGTTGTTTGGGTATTTATATTCACAGTTGTATACTTAATGGGAATGGTGGGATAACGATGGTGAGTGAAAATTCTCGTAACCCAAAAGTTGATTTAGCGTTTCGCCGTAAAAAAAATGCGGAAGAAATGAAGCACCAAGTCGTTTCATTTGCGTTAATGATCTTTTTAACGATTGTAGCTTTTATTACAGTAGGATATGATGGAATCGATGAATGGTTGAAAGTTCCATTTATTGTACTGCTTGCATGCATTCAAGTCATTTTCCAGCTGTATTATTTCATGCATATGAATCATAAAGGACATGAAGGACCACAGTTTTTCATATGGTCAGGTATTTTTGTCACATTTCTGACGGTTCTTGCCTTTATGACAATTGTCTGGTGGTAAAATACTCTTTATGGAAGCAATCAGTTTTAACTGGTTGCTTCTTTTTGTGCGCCCGGCATGGGTGTAATCTATAGGGTGAAAGTCCCGAGCTGCGAAGGCAGAAGTAGCAGTTAGCTTAACGCAAGGGTGTCCGTGGTGACGCGGAATCTGAAGGAAGCGAGCGGCAAACTTTAAGGTCTCTCGGAACACGAACTTCATATGAGGCTAGGTATCACTGGGTGAGTTTGCAAGACAAAACAAAGCCCTTTCTGCCGAAGGTGATACAGAGTAAATGAAGCAGATGGATGGAAGGAAAGATTACACTCTTACCCGGGGAGGTCTGGCTGGCACGCCAAGTAACCTTGGTAACCTATCTAGTGATAGATAGCTGAACAGTCAGAAGTCAGCAGAGGTCATAGTATTAGTTGGTCTAGAACAACTAAGAAGGACCGAACAATTAAGAGAGAATAGCCCTTGGCATTCAGTGAGTCATGATGAACACAGAAAACGTAGTACCTCACTTGAGGGAGGAAGCGGTGAATCCCGTGGGAGATCTCTTGGAGGGTGGAGTGACCACTGGCATAAAGAGAACAGCTATTCACGGAAGTTATAAAGACTTGCGTCAATTATCTTAATTGAACCGCCGTATACGGAACCGTACGTACGGTGGTGTGAGAGGTCGGGGGTTAGTCACCCCCTCCTACTCGATTTAAAGGCAATATAAATCTGCTTGCTGAAAGAAATGTAAATTCATAGAACGTTCATTGAAAAAAGAAAAGGAAAGCATGTATAATGAAATGGAATCGACTAGATCGATGATTGAAAGGATTGATTCAGTTGAGTTTAGATATATTTGGCTTTCGCGCTATGTGGAGTCCGCTGTTTTTTATATTTTGTGTTATTTTAATTGTGCTTTACTTATTATTAACCGATTCGCTTCGTCACTATTTTAAAAATTCTGAACCGGTCAGCCTAAAACAAAAATTAGTGTTTATATTGGCAATCGTTCTCCTTTATGTCAGCAAAGGAAGCCCGCTTGATTTGCTGGGGCACATTACATTTACAGGGCATATGGCTTCAATGGCAATTTTGTTTTTAATCGTAGCACCGCTTTTGATTATCGGCGTTCCTGAATGGTTATGGAAGGCTGTTATGGAAAAGCCGGTCATAAAACCTGTTGTAAAATTTTTTACTAAACCGATATTGGCTATGATTTTGTTTAATTTATTTTTTTCCTTGTATCATGTGCCGTTTATTTTCGATACATTAAAATCAAATTATATTTATCATGAGGCGGCTACTACTTTTATTTTCGTTTTTGCCTTTTTTATGTATTGGCCATTGATTGGAAAAAGTCCAAATTGGCATCCAATTGGGGGTCTGAAAAAAATTGCCTACATTTTAGGAAACAGCGTTTTAATCACACCAGCCTGCGGTTTAATCATTTTTGCAGGTGCGCCGCTGTTTGAAACATATTCGAATCCGGAGGCGTGGGTAAAGACTTTAAGCTTATGTGTTCCTTCTGATACGTTGGCTGGGTTGTCTTTGTCAGGCCCGCAAATGTTTAGCGGAATGCCGCTGCTTGAGGATCAGCAGCTTGGCGGCATTATTATGAAAGTGATCCAAGAGCTTGTGTACGGAACATTTTTAGCTCATGTATTTTTTGAATGGGCGAAAAAAGAAAGAGAAAAAGACGACATCGATGTGCAAAATTTGTCTCCTGAACCAAATAAATAAAAAAAAAACTGCAGGTTATTTGCCTGCAGTTTTTCAAACAGTTAAGCTTTCAATCGCTTCTTTTGCCCGCTTTAACAGTTTTTCGCTCGACTCAACGATGACAGCTGGAAAATGTTCATCCTCTCCATATTCGACACCATGAGGATAATAATGTTTCCCTAATATTGGAGTTAGCAATTTAATAAGTGCGTAGCGGCCTCCCACATCGCCTTCAATACAATATCCTTGTACTCTTAAATAAAAAACATCGCCCTTATGCTCAAATTTCTTGTCAAACGTCACACGGTCATAATCCCATTGGCCGGCAAGGATAAAACCTAATTCTGACAACGCATCCTTAAGGTGAGACAATTCCACCGTCAGCCCTTCCAGGCCGATTTGTTCAAATTTCATATGTATTTCCCTCCTAAGCGCTTCGAACAAAAAATTGATTTCTCTCTACTGTTTAATAATAGTATGAATAATTAAAACATGCAATGTTATATATATAGCATTTACACAATGTTCAAATAAAATTCGGTATTCAAATGGAGAGCGAATAAAGAAAATCGAAATTTCCCATAATAGATCAAAAAGCATAAGAGGTGTCCTCATTGAAAAAGGTAAAGGAAATTATGTCAACAAATTGTATTTTTTGCACACCGTTAGATAATGTGTTTGAAGCGGCTGTGAAAATGAAAGAGTCAAATGCTGATGCCGTTTTAATCGTTGAAAATGATCAATTAGCAGGAATCATAACCGATCGTGATCTTGTGACAAAAGGAATTGCAGAAAAACGTCCTGGTTCTACGAAAATTACGGATGTAATGAACGACGATGTTGTTACGATCACTCCTGATGCATCAGCAGAAGACGCAGCTGAGATGCTTGCAGCTCATCATATTCATCATTTGCCGGTTGTTGAGGATGGAAAGGTTGTTGGCATTATAACAGAACGTTGTTTTACATGATGAGAAGACAAAAACTACACCATTTAAATGAAAGAAGTGAATTTTTCATGAAATGTTTGCAAAATTTCCCCATTTTTGATTAAAATGACTTAAAACAGAATATATAAGAAACAAAGAAAGAAGAGGGGAATTGAACTGAAAAGAGTTACAAGAATTATATTGATATTTGTAATTATTACATTAACATATATCGTATATGTCACCTTTCAAAAGGAACCAGTACTGCCTCCGGAACAGCAAAATTTTCAAGAGAAAACGGACAAAGAAATAAAAGTGGGGGAAGGAGTTATCTCATTTGTCGGGAGATCTTCCAAAGAAGTACTAAAAACTTTTGGCAAACCTGATCGGATTGATCCATCAAGATATGATTATGAATGGTGGATATACCGAGATGATTTGCAGCAATACAAGCAATTCGGTGTTTTAAACGGAAAGGTCGTTACAGTTTTTGCTATTGGAAAAGAAGTAAATGTAGATCCGTTTCAAATCGGCCAGCCGTCTACCCAAGTATTTCATATTGTCGCTCCCAATTCATATGTCACAGCAGATATTGGTTTAAACTCATACCGGTTCGAGCTGTCGGAGGATGATCTGAATGTCAGGCCGACAGTCCGTTTGAATGATGATCTTTATGTTCAGTTGTATATGGATAAATTCACTGGAACGTTATCGAGCATTAGAGCTTTTGATGTTCAAACATTAGTAAAACAGCGTCCATATGAAGTTGTATATAGAGGCGAGCTTTTAGAGGCAGAGCCTATAACAGAGGAAGAGCAGCGGAAAATTGAATACGGGGAAGAACAACAAATTGTTGACATAACAAATGTAATTCGAACAATAAATGGTTTAAGTCCTCTTAAGCAGGAAGAAAGCACAGCGAAAGTCGCTTATTCTCACAGCAAGGAAATGAGTGAAAAAGGATATTTTTCTCATGTGTCGCCTGAGAGAGGCTCTCTTTCCGATCGTTTGACATCGGCTGGGGTTCATTTTGAAATGGCTGGTGAAAATATTGCGCATGGATATATGGATGGAATTGACGTGGTCGAAGGCTGGCTGAATAGTGAAGGACACCGAAAAACGCTTCTTGATGAACGGTTCACACATATAGGGGTCGGAGTGTATGAAAAATTTTATACGCAAAATTTTATTGCAAAGCGGGCCAAATGAAGAGGCTCGCTTTTTCATTTTATCACCAATTTTTCCGTTATCGATATATTAAATATAAGAAAAACGTTTATGAGGTGATCGCATGAAAACAAAATCGTTATCAAAACTCGAATTGTTTAAACAATTTATTAAAAAACATCCAAAATTAATAGAAGAAGTCCGCAAAGAAAAGAAAACATGGAAGGAGATTTATGAAGATTGGCAGCTTTTAGGTGAGGAAGATCCTTTGTGGAATAAATACCGATCAAACAGTATGAAAAGCCGTAAACATCAACAAGGTGACTTTCTGAAAAATATTTTAAAAACTTTTCAGCATTTAGATGTGGAGACGGTAAACGAACATTTATATAAAATGAATGATGCGATTTCAAACATTCAAAATCTTTTAAAAGAGATCGAGAGCAGCCGCAAATCAGATCCGAATCATTCGCATCCCTTATCGTTTAGAAAGGATTAATAACGATGAGAAAGGACTTGTATTTATATATTCAACAAAATCCCCTTTTAAAGCAATACATTCGCGAAAAGCCATATTGGTACCGCACCTTGACTAGACATCCTGAATTTCTTGAGAAAATGGAAATTAGCATGGCAAATGACTATTATCTAACTCTGCCGCATAAAATAGAAAAATTTTCGAATTCTATTCAAATGATGTCGATGATGCTGGCGATGCTGCAAGCATTTCGCGAAAATTAACGGTTCAAATGTGTTTGTACGAAAGTAATCATTTTTCCTAATGGAATGAAAAAAACGGGTTTTTGTTTGTATTCCGCATTCAGCAGCTTCCGAATTTGTGAATGACGCGTCAGCGTCTTTTTTATTTTTAAGCACATGTTTTTACATAAAGTGTTGAAAATATATGAAAAAGGAGGCATCAATGATTATGCAAATGAAATGGCTCGCAATGCTGACGCTTCTCACGGTTATGGCGGCTTGTTCCCCAGAAAAACCGGTACCGGAAGGAAATAAAAAAGACAGCATCGTTCCGACAGAAATTCATGAATCCGACAGAAATGCCATTGAAACGATGAACAGCCAAATAAGAAAATTTCAAGTTCGTCATCATGTAGAAGGAAACAACGTTTATGTAGAATGCTATGTGCCTGATTTTACATTTAACGGTGAACGGAACACGAAAAAAGAAGGAGAAGGTCATATCGTATTATATATTGATGGAAAGAAAAAAAGTGATATTTATTCTGCTGCATTTATTATAAAAGGATTGTCTAAAGGGCGGCACACAATCAACCTGGAATTAGTATATAATGATTCAACCAGCTATCAATTGAAAAAAGAATGGATTGTAAATATATGAGAAACGCAGGCGTTGTAAATAAGATGATGTTCGTGCTACAATCAATATTGGAGGTGTGATCTTAATGGTTACGTCAATGGAAAGCGTTCTGCTTTTAGATGAAGCGGAAGCTTTAGCAAAAATGATAACAGAATCAGAACTTGCGATCGAATATCGGCGTTCATTATATAATTTGCAAAATGATCAAGAAGCTCAAACAATCATTCAAAAATTTGTCAAAATAAAAGAGCAATACGAAGATGTCATGAGATTTGGCAAATATCATCCTGATTATAATCGAATTAAAAGCGAAATGAGGGAAATTAAAAGAGAACTTGATTTAAATGATAAAGTCGCTGCATTTAAAAAAGCGGAAAAAGAAATTCAAAAACTTCTCGATGAAATCAGCATGTATATCGGACGAGCTGTTTCAACAGCCATTAAAGTTCCGACTGGAAACCCTTATTTTGAAATGATGCCTAGCTGTGGATGCGCATCAGGCGGAGCATGCGGCTGTTCAGCTTAAACGGGTTTAGAAGCAAAGGAAAAGGAGAATCGGGATGTTTGAAAAAAGACAAGGAATTATTGTTTGGCTGCATTCTTTAAAATATGTAAAAAGTTTGCGGAAATTTGGAAACATTCATTATGTTTCAAAAAAAATGAAATATGTTGTTCTTTATTGTGATAGAGAACAAATAGACGAAATAATGGACACCATTGCATCATTTTCTTTCGTAAAAAGGGTCGAACCTTCTTACAGGCCGCTTTTAAAAATTGAATTTGAATCAAAAGTGGATAAAGCAAAAGAATATGATTATAAAATTGGATTATAAATAGGACAGCCGAGAATTTAGGCTGTCCTACTATTGTAAAGAAGGTATGTATCGGTTCATCCGCAATATGCCGATTAAATGCTGGTAATACAATTCAACATCAGAAAATTGGTCTGAAGGCTTTACAACAAGCTCGATCAGCTCATGACCATATGTTTCGGCAGCCTGTTGAAAAAGTTCAAATCGTTTGTTCGTTTTTTTCTGCGGATTTGGGATCCCTTCCCGGCAAATATAAAGAGGCTGGAAATCACCTATCTCCGTCGGTTTTAACACAATGACGAACGAACAAACCTCTTTTCCATTTTTTACTGTATAAAGGACTAGAAAGTGCGAAATCCGGTCTTGATTTCTTTTTGCGATTTCCAATAATTCGTATATATCTGAATATCCTTCTCCTAGTTCAATAAATCGCTGGATCATTTTTATCCTTCCTCCAATGGGTATTTGGTTGCTAAATTCATAAGCTAAATGTATTGCGCTTTTGTCCGTAAATAAATGTATCATGAAAATGGAAGAATTGAAAGAATAAAAAAAAGCCTGCAGATTGGATCTGCAGGATCCTTCCTAGCTTTGAAGCAAAATCTTCAAAGCAGAAGGGAAAGGGAGAGGAGAAACCGGAGGAAGAACTTATGGGGAAACGTAAGTCTTCTCCGCGGTTGGCAACAACACCATCACAACTGATGTTGTCACTTTCATTATGGTCAATTGGCAAAAAATTATACTCGCTTCTGCAAAAAAAACAGCTGTCAAATTTAATTGATGATCTTACATTTTCTATGTTAATATTATTCCGAGCCAAAAGGAATTTTGTCAAGTTGTGGTGAATGGTATGAGAGTGGTTTCCGGTGCATTAAAAGGACGAGCATTAAAATCGGTTCCTGGAAAGACGACAAGACCGACGACAGATAAAGTAAAAGAAGCAATATTTAACATGATCGGACCATATTTTGAAGGGGGACTTGCTTTAGATTTGTTTGCCGGCAGCGGCAGTCTTGGAATAGAAGCTTTATCAAGAGGGATAGAATGCTCTATTTTTATTGATAAAGATATGAAAGCGATTCAAACGATTCGAGAGAATTTAGAAAATTTAAAGTTAAACGACTGTTCTGAAGTATATCGCACCAGCGCTGATCAAGCGTTAAAAGCTGTCAGCAAACGCGGGCTGAAGTTTCGGATCATATTTCTGGATCCGCCTTATAAAAAACAAAAATTAGAATCTATTCTAAAGGTAATTCATGAGCAGTCTTTGTTGTCAACGGATGGTGTCGTTGTGTGCGAGCATAGCTATGAAGTAACATTGCCAGACCAAGTTTTATCACTTGCAAAAACGAAGTCTGAGAGATATGGTATAACAAGTGTATCTTTGTATCAAAATGTTTGAAGTCGGATGGGGGTATTTATTTTGGCAAGCATTGCAGTCTGTCCGGGAAGCTTTGATCCCGTTACATATGGACATTTAGACATCATAAAGCGGGGGGCAAATGTATTTGAAAAAGTGTATGTTTGCGTTTTAAACAATTCTTCAAAAAAGCCGCTATTTACTGTAGAAGAAAGATGTGAGCTGCTGAGAAAGGTAACGGGCAACTTACCGAACGTATACATTGAATCCTTTCAAGGGCTGCTCGTTGATTATGCGAGAAGCAAAAATGCGAACGCTATATTGAGAGGGCTTCGGGCTGTTTCTGATTTTGAATATGAAATGCAAATCACATCAATGAACAGAGTGCTGGATGAAAATATAGAAACTTTTTTTATGATGACAAACAATCAGTATTCGTTTTTAAGTTCAAGTATTGTTAAAGAAGTCGCTAAATACGGCGGAAAAGTTTCTGAGCTTGTACCGTATGAAGTGGAAGAAGCATTAAAGAAAAAATATGAGCATATGTATAAAAAATAATTTTTTGAGGTTCGGAAAATTTTGGTTTCCGAACCTTTTCTTATGTGCCACTTTTATTTCTTAAACGAAAGTAGTAAATCAAAATATACACAATGAGCGTGCAAATCGTGATAACGGGGCCGACTTTGGAAAGGAGCAGCCAATACTCCGTGAGAAAGCTTGGAGTTTTTTCAAATATAAATGCCGGTGCATAACCTTCATTCTTTGACAATAGATCGATATATAAAGGCTTGAATAAGATCAAAGCAGAGAGGCTTGAAAAAATCCCTTGCATAATGCGGGCAAAGAAAAAAGGCTTAAAGCGGATGTCTGTTTCTGCTAAAATGCTTGCCACTTGTGCTTGAACGGAGAAGCCGCTGAATGCCAATATAAAGCTTGTGATGATCACCTTATCCAGCATGGCGGCTTGTGCCTGGCTTGTAAGCTGGCTGCCTAATGTTATTTCAAACAGTCCGGAAAAAAACGGAACGGAAAGCTCAGTCGGTATATGAACAAGAATAAACAAAGACGATATGAAAGTTGCTGCTATGTCCGCCACATGAACGATGCTTAAAATTTGATTTAATACCGAAAACAAAATGATAAAGCCCCCGATGACGAGCAGCGTTTGGACAGAATTGAGAACGGCATCCCCGAGCATTTTTCCAATAGGTTTTTCATTTTGCATTCTCATTTCGTGCATAAGCTGAAACGCTTTTTTAAATGATGGCTTCGAATGTACTGTTTCCTTTTGCGGCTTTTTTTCATCTTTTCCCCAAAATCTCATCGTTAGCCCGACGAAAACATTTCCTAAATAATGAGAAACGGCCAGCAGCAATCCGAGATTTTTATCTTGAAAAAAACCTATTGACACAGCTCCGAAAATAAATAGCGGATTTGAAGAGTTGGAAAAAGACACAAGCCTTTCCGCTTCATGTCTTGAGATCTGGTTTTCTTGTCTTAATCTTGCAGTTAATTTTGCCCCGGCGGGGAATCCCGAAGCCATCCCCATTGCCCAAACGAATCCCCCTGCTCCTGGAACTTTAAAAACGGGCCGCATAAGCGGTTCTAAAAACACGCCGATAAAACGGACCACACCGATTGATATAAGAATTTCCGAGACAATAAAAAAAGGTAGCAAGGAAGGAAAAACAATGTTCCACCACATATGTAATCCCCGCTTTGATGCCTCAAGTGAGGCGTCAGGAAAAAAAATAATCGCGCAGGTGATAAAGAAAATAACGGTTGCGTATAAAGCAGTTTTAATTTTTGCCTCTTTCAATTGTTATGCCCCCTATTGAAAACTGCACACGTATAAGCTGACATGATAGAATGAATAAGAGGTTTTCGTACAACCTATAATTCAATATACGTGAATAGGGTGGCATTTTAGACCATATGATGAATAACAAATTCATGAAAGGGGGCTCCGTTTATGCCGAAACATCCAACAATTGGTGTGGCGTTAGGTTCCGGGGGAGCTAGAGGGTTTGCTCATCTGGGTGTTTTGAAAGTGTTGAAGCAGCATGAAATACCGATTGATATGATTTCCGGTTCGAGCATGGGGGCCCTTGTAGGAAGCTTTTATGCCTCAGGCTTAACTGTTGAACAAATGTATAAATTGGCGGCAGCATTTAAACGAAAATATTTTATCGATGTGACCGTTCCAAAAATGGGGTTTATTCAAGGAGACCGCATTAAACAGTTAATTCGAATTTTTACCCGAAATCAAAATATAGAAGATTTGCCGATTCCTTTAGCGGTCGTTGCAACCGATTTAAATGAAGGGAAAAAAGTTGTTTTTCGAAAAGGTCCTGTTGCGGATGCCGTTCGGGCAAGCATTTCGATTCCGGGAATTTTTGTTCCTTTTTCTTATAACGGCTCGTTATTAGTTGACGGAGGAGTGATTGAACGGGTTCCCGTTTCAGCGGTGAAAGAAATGGGGGCTGATATCGTAATAGCGGTCGATGTATCACATGTCAAAAAAGAAGCTCGCATTCAGTCCATTTTTGATGTCATTATGCGGAGTTTAGACATTATGCAAAATGAGTTAGCGCAGCATCGAATAACATCAGATGTAGTGATCTGCCCGCGTGTTGAACATTTTCACAGCGGAGCGTTTACGAAAATTGATGAAATTATTAAACTCGGTGAAGAGGAAGCAACGAAACATATTGATGAGATCAAGAATAAGATCAACCAATGGAAGGAGACCAATCATGAAAAGTAAACGCATTATTATTTCTCTTATCATCAGCATCATTGTCGCACTCTCCGGTTCCTTCATCAAGCTCCCTTATTATATTACAAAACCGGGATTGGTCAATGATTTATCCAATATGATTCATGTTGAAAACGGATATAAGGAAGAGGGCAGCTTTTCGTTAACAACAGTCCGTTTCGGGAGAGCAACATTATTTACGTATTTATGGGCGAAAATGCAGAATGATTATGAGATTATGCCGATTCAACATGTCCGCCAAGAAGATGAATCTGATGAGGAATATATAAAACGTCAAATACATATAATGGAAGCTTCACAAAAAGCTGCGATTACCATCGCCTATAAAGAAGCCGGCAAAAAAATTACTATTCAAAATAATGGCGTTACAGTATTGGAGGTTATGAAAGAAGTACCGGCAAGGGAAAAATTAAAAGTTGGCGACCGAATCGTCGAAGCCGATGGAATGAATATAAAAACTTCAGAGCAATTCACTGATTATTTAAAAGGGAAGAAAAAAGGCGATCATATATCACTAAAAATAAACAGAGATGGAAAAATAATTGAAACATCAGTAGAACTTGTCCAAATTCCTGGTTATCCTAATAAAACGGGTCTCGGTGTTGGCGTCGTGACGGATAAAAAATTGACGACTTCACCAGGTATTACTATCAATACAAAAGATATCGGCGGTCCTTCAGCAGGTCTGATGATGGCTCTCGAAATTTACGATCAGCTGACGGAAACGGATTTAACAAAAGGATTAGAAATTGCTGGAACAGGAACGATTAATGAAAAAGGGGAGATAGGTCCGATCGGCGGCATTTCACAAAAAGTGATAGCAGCAGACCGTGCTGGGATTGATATATTTTTTGCCCCTAACGAAAACGGCAAGAGAGGCTCCGATTATGAAGAAGCGCTGAAGACACGAGACTCCATTCATTCTGATATGAAAATCATACCGGTGGATACATTTGATGATGCCGTCCATTATTTAGAAACAATGAGGACTTCCGGTTAAGGAAGCCCGTAACGTATAGGAGGCATTGTATACTCGAGCTTCATAAACTCGGTTGCGGCAGGTTCGTTGAGGATAAGCGCATAAACATTTGTCGCTCTGAGATCCATTTCCAATACATCTGAAGAATAGGACGAAACTTTAGAAATAAGCGGCAGCTCCAACTGTTTTTTAACAGCTTGCAAATAGCTTTGCCCCCGCCCTGACATTCCGAGCAAACGAATATACGGGGCTTTTTTCGTTTTTAATATGCTCGCCATTTCTTCTTTTTTCGTATTGGTCAAAAGATAGGTGCATAATCTTTGCAATCTTGTCCATGTGTATCTTTTCGTTTTCAAGAGAGATAGAAACTGGTGGAATGATGCAGCCCTTTTAATATGGTGAACAACGCGGTGTTCCAAGCCTTCGTCCATTTCATATATTTCTTTTAATTCTGTTAAAGTTTTGGACAATATAGCATATTTTAAAAATGGAAAGTAAAGCTTCCAATCGTGAAAGGCTGAATAAGTTTGTTTATAATTCAGTAAAATGCGAAACGAACTTTCCGGAACATAATGTTTCATGGAAGACAAGTTTTGTTCATGAACAATGTTTTTTCGGATGCTTGTTGCGCTGGCAATGCTCGGGTGATGGTATGATTCATCATGGTAGCCGGCGCCAATTCTCTCGATTGTAAGAGGCTTCATCGAGCTTTTTTGTTGAACAATGGCTTTGACATATTGAAATCCTAATATATTGTTCGGTTTGCTTAAATCTAATAGCGTTTTTTCCCCGGAAGCAATTTTTTGAAAAGCAATGGAAACGGCCTTTGGATAACTGTTGCCTTTCGAAAGCGCTGTTTTCAAAAGATGAACGAAATCATCGCTTCTTTTCTCCAGCAGTTCATATGTTTCAAGAAAAGCGTCAATATTTCCGACCTCGCTTCCGAAACATAGTGAATCACAGCCAAGCGCATCTAAAATCGACACGGCGCCGCTGGCGAAAATTTCTGCGCTTTGCGATGAAAAGGCAAACGGAAGTTCAAAAACTAGATCTGCGCCGCTTGCTAGAGCCATTTCTGTTCTCGCCCATTTTGAGACGAGTGCCGGCTCTCCCCTTTGCAAGAAATGACCGCTCATCACTGCAATGACAATATCAGCATTTGCTTTCTTCTTTGATTCGGCTAGATGGTGTAAGTGACCGTTATGAAATGGGTTATATTCAACAACAATTCCGACCGCCTTCAACTCCATCACCTTCTTTTTCAATTCATCAATATATTTGTGAAATAATGCCTATATTATAGTGTAAAGGAAAAATATTGACAAATACTTATTTGAAAGCTATAATAACCTTTGTTGTCTTGAGGTGATATATGTTGAAATGGTCTGTGCATCAATTATATAAACTGCAGAAAAAAGGCTTACAAATCAATGAAGATGTCGATCTATATGATCTTGTCCAAAATCATCCTGATTTGCGGGAGATAACTCCTGTTCATGTTCAAGGACATGCAGATATAAGCTCTATGAAAGTCATCTTTCATTTAACAATTACTGGCGAAATGACGCTTCCTTGCGCAAGAACACTTGTTGATGTTAAATATCCATTTGAAATCCGCACATCGGAAACGTTTTTGTTTAGCTCCGACGAGTATGAAACGAGTGAGCAAACACATGTTGTTCAAGGAGAAGTCATTGATTTAATGCCAATCATTCATGAGCTTGTCCTTTTAGAAATTCCGCTTCAAGTGTTTAGTGATGAAGAGGAAAACAAGCAGGAAGCAGCACCTCAAGAAGGAAAGTTTTGGAAGTTAATAAAAGAAGAAGAACAACAAAACAAAATTGACCCAAGATTAGCTAGCTTAGCTAAGTTATTGGATAAGAAAGAAAATGATTCTTAAAGCTTTGCTCTGTAAGGAGGTGGGAAAAATGGCAGTACCTTTTAGAAGAACATCCAAAACGAAAAAAAGATTGCGCCGTACACATTTTAAATTACAAGTTCCAGGTATGGTAGAATGTCCAAACTGCGGAGAAATGAAGCTGGCGCACCGCGTATGCAAATCTTGCGGAACATACAAAGGCAGAGAAGTAGTAAACAAATAATGAAAAGTGACCATACCCGTGTCAAGTAGACAATTTAGCTGCGGCCTTTTCTCGATATTCAGTCGGGGAAAGGCCGTTACATTTTGTGAAAGCAAATGCGGCTTAAGATCTGCTTGAACGGCTTGATCGTTTTTGGAGCTTTCTGTATTAAAGCGCGAGAAAAAGCTTTTCAATACATACATATTTTTTTCTCCTGGCACAAAGGCTTCCTTGAATCTTTGAAAATTTCTTAATCCATTCTGTAATCTGTGCATCCTCTTTATTCGTGAACTACTCGTCATTGAAATGACGAGCTTCCTGTTCTACGCAACGAACTGTTGTCCGTTAAACGTATACACAGTCGGCGTGTCCAACACCACTACTGATTGAGATAAAGCCTTAATCTCTTTCAGATACTTTTTGCTGATATTGATAGCACCATTCACATCCGCATTGATGGTTGTATGACAGTCGTTACATACATATAACCCTCGATGAATCCGATTACTCGGCTTTGCGTTTTCTTCACAAGGGAACATTTGGCATACTGAACATGCTTGAGAGGTGTATTCTTCGGTTAATAAACGAACATCTATTCCTTGCTCCTGCGCTTTATACCGTATCATTTGAATGATTTTCGCATACGGAAAACCATGCAATTTTTGATTCGTTTTCTTGTTGAATTTCGCTTGTTCTCGTATACCTGTAATGTCACCAATCACAATCGTTTCGACTCCTTGTTGCAGAGCAATATCAATCACTTTTCTTGTCATACAATGCAACATGTGATGCACTTGTTTTCTTTTCTTTTGATAAAGTTGTAACACACGTCTGGAAGGTTTCGGGTATTGTATTCCTTTAGCACATTGTTGAGCGAAACCAATCGCTTGAAAATGGGCGATTTGTTTATGAAAGTAGCGTTCAACGGATAGCCATTGCCTTCCTGAAATGATGTGTGCTTTTCCTTGATAATCATAACAAGTCATCGCATTGGCAATCCCTAAGTCAATCGATAAAAATTTCGTGCTATTCTTTTGTTTCAATGGTACATCTTTGTATTCTTGAATCAGATAAATCGTATATTCTTTTCGACTGATGGGTTTCACTTCAATCAGTTTTATCTTTTCGATTTCGATATGTTTCGGAATCGGGATATAAAGATAACTTTCTTCCAATCCATACGTTTCTTTTAAAAAGGCTTTTTGAGCCTTTGGAATGGGTAAACGAATTTTGGTATTGTTCTCCACCAATTTGAAACTGTTATTTAGAAAACGGACATTAAAGTTTTGATGTTTGAATCGTGGTGGTTGTGGATTATCTATTCCATTGCTTTCCTTTAGTTTGAAAAAAGACACCCACGCTTCTTGCAAGACTTTTAAGACCTCTTGTGCTGATTGAGCAGGTAATTGTTTATACCAAAAATGTGTTTTTAATCGTTTTTTCTGTTCATACCAATTCGGGAACGGTACACCTTGTTCTTTCGACCAATTCCGTTTTTCATAGTTCCCCACATTCCATAACTTACGACTGGCATAACACAAGTGATATAAGATGATTTGATTGGTTCGATTCGCTTTATAGGTGAAATACGATACCTTTTTCATTTAGTCACCACCTTTCTTTTGGTTAGCAATATAGCGTTTTATGACATCCTCACTAATAGAGCCAACGGTTTCAATATAATAACTAGAGTTCCATAATACTCCTTTCCATAATTTTTGTTTGATTTCAGGAAATTGCAGAAAAATTTTTCTCCCTGAAATCCCTTTTAACATTTTGACAATATAAGAAGGTGCTATTTTTGGATGAGCTGATACAAATACATGAATATGATCTTGTTCACCCACCTCTACCATCTGCAACAGAAAACCTTTTTCTTCTGCAATCTCTTTAAAAATTTTCTTGAGATATAACTCAACCTCTTGTGTCAAAACCTTCTTTCGATATTTCACAGACCATACAATATGATAATTAACATTATAAACACAAGTTCTTGCGTGAATTAAATTTGTTTTCTTCATACATATAGTATATCAAAAATATACAAAAAAACCAATTATTTCAATCTTTAATAAACCACATATAGTCTTTATAAAATATAAAAAAAGCAATTCATCTCCCCTTTAAAAAGGGGAGGATTCTCGCTTCAACTAAAACTGTGCTTCTATTGTTTCTATTACAGGCATATATATTATTAAAAATTGCATGAAATAGTTGAGATGAGGTAAAAAGCTCGCATCACAAAATTTAGAAAAGAGAATGGAAGCAACAATTGATTTGTTACATCTCATTCTATTTTTAAAAAATCATTTTTAAGAAAAAGTCAAATCAAAACGGAGGGATGAACAAATGGCGGTGACACGGCAAGATGCATGGACAGAGGATGAAGATCTGCTCTTGAAAGAAATTGTTTTGCAGCATATTCGCGAAGGCGGAACACAACTAAAGGCTTTTGAGATCGTTGCGGAGAAACTTTCAAGAACGGCTGCTGCATGCGGTTTTCGCTGGAATTCATATTTGCGAAAAATATATGAAACAGACATTGAACTTGCGAAACAGGAACGTAAAAAATTTAGACAGCAAAAAGAGAAGAAAATTTCCGAAAAAAAGCTGCTTCATTATGAGGAAGCAGGTGGAAGATCGGAAATCACTATCGATGATGTGATTGCTTTTTTAAAGTCTACACAACACCAACCGGTGAACAATCGGTTGGAAGAAGAAAATAAAAGCTTGCGTGAAAAAATCTCTTTTCTAGAACAAAAAGTAGAAGAATTTAAAAACGAAAATGAACAATTACATGAACAATTGAAAAAGATTGAAAATGAATTTTACGCTTTTATTAAAATGATGGAAAAAGTGAGGGAACGAGCAGGATTGAAAGAAGAGGCGTAGGAAGAAAAAATGAAACATAAAAAAAGACCGTTTCAGTTCGGTCAGGAATGAAAAAAGGGAGATTCTAAAAATAGATGAAACCGACAAAGCGTGCCGGTTTCATCAACTATCGACTTCTGACTTTGAAAAAGACGCTGCCAGCGTCTTTTTTAATGAGCGCCCTTTTCTTTGACAGTGACACCGTTAGGATACCAAACGAGAGGATTTTCTCCACGATCTCGTTTCATATCATACTTTACAGGGACAAAGCCCATCTTTTCCCAAAAGCCAGCCGATTTCATACGCGGATTTGTTTTTATAGGCAAGCCGAACGATTTGGCAAAATCAACTAGCGCTTTTCCATACCCTTTTCTTTGGTATTCAGGAAGCACTTCCAATTTCCATAACTCAAGATAGTCCTGTTTTGGCTCAAAATATTGATCATATTTTTTATCCACCCGATATAAACTCATCCGGGCAATTAATTTGTCTCCGTAGTAAATCCCGTAAAAGGGCGAATCGCTGTTATTTTCGATAATATTTGCTTCTAAATCCTCCAGCATGGATAATTCTTGTAAACCGTATTCTTTAAATTTTTTAAATTCCTCTAAAGTTTTATAATTGACTAATAATTTTTCCACTTTTACCATGGCGAATCTCCCCCAATTGCCGCTATAATGATAGACGCCTTTTCACTCACATTATACTAAACATAAAGAGAAAATAACATTGAAAAAATAATAAAAAAGCAAATATAATCAATTTTTAATTATATTCAGGAAAAAGAAGAATTTTTAGTTTTTGTTTGTTATGATACATATGAGAGAGGTGGAGAACTTGAAGATCGGTGTAATTGGCGGAGGAGCTGTAGGCTTGTTAATATCGGCATACCTTAGCCGAAAACATGACATTACCCTTTATACAAAGACGGAAGAGCAGGCAATTTCGGTAAGGACAGAAGGGATACATGTCATAGGCCCGAGCCCTTGGACTGCATATGTAAAATCACGTGCAGATGTATTATATAATGAAGAATTATTAATTATTGCTGTCAAGCAATATAGTCTGCCGTCATTATTTGGAAATCTAAAGCAATTGCCGCCGAAAAAGATTGTATTTGTTCAAAACGGCATAACTCATATCGGCAGAATGAAAGAGCTTGCCCAACATGAATTGTATATAGGTGTTGTAGAGCACGGCGCCTTAAAAAAATCCCCCAATACCGTTCACCATACTGGTATTGGGAAAATTCGCATCAGCCCGTATGACGGCGGTGGGGCGCGGGAATTTATTGATCAGTTAAATACGTCTGATCCTTTATTTTTGATACAATATGAAGAGGATTGGGAGCCGGTTGTATTGAAAAAATTGGCCGCCAATGCAGTTATTAATCCATTAACTGCCTTATTTCGAATGCCGAATGGCCACATTGTCAGCAATCCTTATGTTGCAAAGCTTGCCAAAAAGCTATTTCACGAAGTATGTGATGTTCTTGAAATAAATGATAAGGATGATTTATGGGAATATATTGAAAGTATTGCAATAAAGACAAAAAACAATCGTTCATCAATGCTGTCGGATATTGAACATCATAAAAAAACAGAAATTGATTCAATATTAGGGGATCTCATTCAAAAAGGGGAAGAAAAGGGTGCTCATACTTGTACAATGGAATTTTTGTACAATGCGATTAAAGGGTTGGAAAACCGGGAGGAACGTTGATGGGAATTGTTATAGGAATCATCGCCTTTTTTGCGACGTTTCCATTGGCCGCGTGGCTGCTGTTTTTGGTTCTTTTTCGTGTTTTATTAAAGAGTAAGAAAAAATCTTTCCTTTTGAGCGTGGATGTGGCTGCTGTATTTTTTGCCTTTTCATTTTGGATCAAGCTTTCTGTTATTTGGCATCATCAATCGTTTTTATGGCTGCTTTGTTTATATTTGCTGCTTTTTTTGGCGACAGCTGGACTTCAATTCGTAATCACTGACGAGATCAAATGGATGAAAGCATTGAAAATGATGTGGAGAAGCTCTTTTTTAATATTTTTTCTACTGTCTGAGAGCATGGCGATCATCGGGGTGTTTATGTACATAATGAATCAAATGTGAATAAATAAAAAGCAAATTTTTTTTGTTTGAAAATATTACATGCTATACTCTTGTCGGGGTAATGATAATGAACGAAGAAAGGAAGTTAATAGATATGGAGGCGTTTGAACTCTTCCTTCCTCAATCCAATCCTTTTGTGAACAATTATATAAATCGGCGATTAGAGGTTGAAAAATATTTTGATTATGATCCATTTCAAGAAGATGTATTCCAAAAAAGATATGACGATATTTTACCAAGGACTTATAAGAGGGATGAGCTGGCGGATGTTTTAATCCAATATCATAAGCGGCTGAACGCAACAGAACAGATAATGGAGAATATTTTAAAATTAAAAAATCCGAATAGTGTCGTCGTTGTGGGCGGTCAGCAAGCTGGACTCTTAACAGGACCTTTATATACAATACATAAAATCATTTCCATATTGGCATTGGCGAAAGAGCAAGAGAAAAAGCTGAACATACCTGTTGTTCCCGTTTTTTGGATCGCGGGGGAGGATCATGACTTTGACGAAATTAATCATCTCTATGTGACAGACAGAGGGCGTTTGAAAAAGAAAACGATCATGCAAACACAGCGGAAAAAAACAATGATATCGGAGTTATCAATTGATAAAAACGCTTGTCGCATTTGGCTGGAAGAAGTTTTTGCGGCATTTGGCGAAACGAAATATACGAAACATTTGCTTGCTTCTTTGTATCATGAGCTTGACCAATCTGCCACTTATGTTGAATTTTTTGAACGATTACTCATCTCCATGTTCGGAGATGAAGGAATTGTACTCATCAACTCTGGATCAAAAGAATTGCGGGAATTGGAAAAATCTTATTTCGAACAAATGCTCATGGCAACTGACAGCATTTATCATCAAGTCGTCAAGCAGCAGCAAATTTTAAAAGAAGAAGGATATCCATATCAAGCAATTACAATGAGAGAAAACTGCGCCAATCTGTTTTATCAAATAGAAGATGAGCGCTATTTGCTCATAGAAAAAGAGAAGAATCTGTTTTCGATCCCTGAAATCAATTGGACATCTTCGTTGTCTGATCTTTTAGAAGAAGTCAGAATGAATCCATGGAAGTTCAGCAATAATGTAGTGACAAGACCGGTCATGCAGGAATATTTGCTTCCGACTTTGGCTTTTATCGCCGGACCAGGAGAAATTGCGTATTGGGCAGAATTAAAAGGGGTATTTCATTTATTCTCGATGAATGTGCCGCCAGTTATTCCGAGAATTCATTTGACGATTTTAGAAAGAAACATAGAGTCGGACTTGCTAGAATTGGACCTGCCGTTGGAAGAGGTTCTTAAGCAGGGGGTTGAACCGTTAAAACATAGGTGGTTTAAACAAAAGGAGCCTTTTGATGTCAGCGCATATGTGTCGAAAGCAAAAGAAGAGATTGAGGACATTCATCGGTCATTGCGAGAAAAAATAGAGGATTTCGACCAAAGCTTAGCGCCCGTATTGCGGAAAAACGCACAATTTATCGAACAGCAGATAGATTTTGTGGAAAGGATCGTTCAAAAAAAGGTACATGCAAAATATGAAGCAGAGCTGCAAAAGTTCAGGCGTATTGAGTATTCACTGAAACCGAATAATCAATGGCAAGAAAGAGTATGGAATATTTATTACTATTTAAACAAATATGGGCCGAATTTTGTAAAAGATTTGCAGCAGTTGACATATACTTTCAATGGAAAACATAAAATTGTCAAATTATAAAACTATTTTTTGAAAAATCCTGTGTCATACAGGGTTTTTTTTTATGTCCATTAATAGTACAATAAATTTGTGGTGAAAAGTGGGGGGAAGTGGTGGGAAAGAAATGAAAGTGGGGCCAACGTGATGTTTATGGGAGAATACCAACATACGATCGATTCAAAAGGAAGATTGATCGTACCCGCAAAATTCAGGGAAGGCCTTGGCGAAAAGTTTGTTCTCACGAGAGGTCTTGATCAATGCTTGTTTGGATATCCCCTCAGCGAATGGAAAGTGATTGAAGAGAAACTGAAAGCTCTCCCATTAACAAAAAAAGATGCCCGAGCTTTTACACGATTTTTCTTTTCCGGCGCTATTGAATGTGAAATGGACAAGCAAGGACGGATTAACATTGCGGCTCCACTTCTTGCT
This sequence comes from Aeribacillus sp. FSL K6-8394, assembly GCF_038008865.1. Classification (NCBI taxonomy): domain Bacteria; kingdom Bacillati; phylum Bacillota; class Bacilli; order Caryophanales; family Bacillaceae; genus Aeribacillus; species Aeribacillus sp. FSL K6-8394. The sequence goes on along the minus strand of NZ_JBBPAA010000001.1, from coordinate 1,295,527 downwards.
TACGCGAAATTGGAAAAAGAATGTGTCGTCATCGGCGTTTCCAGTCGGATAGAAATTTGGAGCAAACAAAATTGGGAGCAATACGTGGCTGAACAAGAAGAATCATTTGAAGAAATTGCAGAAAACATGATTGATTTTGATATTTGATGTTCATCCTATCCATGATCAAAACTTCTTCCGTTGGAAACGAGGTGCTGGATATTGTTTGTACATAAGACAGTTTTGCTGGATGAAGCGATTGAAGGTTTGCGAATAAAAGAGGACGGAATTTATGTTGATTGCACATTAGGAGGGGCAGGCCATAGCCAACAAATTGCTAGGAGGCTGACATCTGGACATTTATACGCCTTTGATCAAGATGAAACGGCAATTGCTTTTGCGAAGGAAAAACTCGCGCCCTTCCAAGATAAAGTGACCATCATCAAAAGCAATTTTAAACATTTAAAAGAAGAGCTTTTCTCTAGGGGTGTTCATAAAGTAGACGGGATTTTATTTGATTTGGGAGTATCTTCGCCTCAGCTGGACACGCCGGAACGAGGCTTCAGCTATCAATATGACGCTCCTCTTGATATGAGAATGGATCAAAAACAAGAGCTTTCCGCTTTTACCATTGTCAACACATGGCCTTATGAAAAGCTTGTAAAAATTTTTTTTCAATACGGAGAAGAAAAATTTTCAAAACAAATTGCTCGAAAAATTGAGCTTGCCCGCAAAAAAAAGGCCATTCAAACAACTGGCGAGCTGACGGAAATTATAAAAGAGGCCATCCCTTCCGCCTCTAGAAGAAAAGGGGGGCATCCTGCCAAACGCATCTTTCAAGCGATTAGAATTGCCGTCAATGACGAGCTTTCCGCTTTTGAAAGCGCGGTTAGTCAGGCAATTGAACTGTTAGCTCCAGAAGGGCGGATATGTGTCATTACGTTCCATTCTTTAGAAGATCGAATTTGCAAACTGGCGTTTAGAAAAGCTGCCAGCCAAGCAGAAATTCCGCGCAACATACCGATAATCCCCAACGAAATGCTGCCAGAAATCAAAATTATAACAAAAAAACCGATCGTCCCGTCGGAAAAAGAAATTGAAGAAAATCGAAGGGCGAGATCCGCTAAACTTCGTATAGCAGAAAAGATTAAAAAATAGGAGGTTTTCTATGAGCAATTTAGCTGTCAAAATTCAAGAAAGGCGACAAGAAGAAAAGAAGCATGCAAAACAACCCCTCGTTGTTAGGCGAAAAAGATCCTCCATTACATTAGGCGAGAAACTGTTATTTGTTGGTTTTTTATTTTTGATGCTGGTATGCTCCATTTGGATTGTCTCAAATAGTGTGAAATTGTATCATGCAAATATAGAAATGCAGAAAATCGAAGCTAAAATTGAAAATCAGGAAAAAATCAACAGCGATTTAAACCTTCAGGTCGATGAATTGAAAAGGCCTGAAAGAATTTATAAAATTGCTAAAGACTTAGGCTTCACATTAGATCCAAGCAAAGTAAAAGGCATACAGGACTGATTGGGATGAAGAAAAGCAAAAATATGAATCGGGGAGCAGCAATATTATCTGTAATATTTGTTCTGCTCTTTTTTATCTTATTTGGGAGGTTTTTCTACATTCAAGCGACAGGAACTGTCGATGGTCAAGTGCTAGCTGTTAAGGCAAAAGAAAAATATGAAAAAAAGCGCACGCTTGAAGCCCGCCGCGGCCAAATATTGGATCAAAAAGGAAACGTGCTCGCTGAAGATACTGTTACCTATACATTAGTAGCTGTATTGGATGAAAAAATGACAACGGATCCCGACCATCCGAATCATGTTGTCGATCCTGAAGAAACGGCGGAAAAATTAGCTCCCATTCTTGGGATGAAACAGAAAGAAATAGAGGCTATTTTGAAAAAAGACAAATTTCAGGTCGAATTCGGAGAAAAAGGAAGAAACATCAGCTTTGCCAAAAAACAGCAAATTGAAAAGCTTCAATTGCCAGGCATCGGTTTTATTCGCGATACAAAACGTTTTTATCCAAACGGAAAATTTGCATCATATGTGATTGGCTATGCCAAGCAAGATGAAAAGACGGGAAAAACAACCGGGCAGTTAGGGATAGAAAAAAGCTTAGATAAATATTTGCAGGAAACAGACGGATATGTGATATATGACAGCGACCGAAGCGGCTACAAGCTGCCGGGCAGCAAAGACAAAATTGTTGCGCCAAATAATGGAGCCAACGTGTATTTAACAATTGACCAAAAAATTCAAACGTTTTTAGAAGATGCGTTAAATGAAGCGGAAAAACAATATAAGCCGACGAAAATGATCGGTATTGTCGCAGACCCAAAAACGGGGAGAATTTTAGCGATGTCTCAGCGGCCAAGCTTTGATCCTAACAAGCGCGATATTCAAAACTTTTACAATGATGCTGTTTCTTACCGCTATGAACCTGGTTCGACAATGAAAATTTTTACATTGGCTGCAGCGATTAATGAAGGGGTTTATAACGGCAACGAAAAATATAAGTCGGGAATGTATAAAGTCAAAGGCGCAAGTCCTATATACGATCATAACCATGTCGGATGGGGCACCATTACATTCGATGATGCTGTTCAGCGATCATCCAATGTCGGCTTCGCTATATTAGCGCATAAAAAAATAGGGCTTGATCGGTTTTATCAATATTTAAATCGTTATGGGTTTTTAGAGAAAACAGGTATTGATTTGCCGAACGAAGAGAACAGCAAGTTGAACTATAAATGGGAGAGAGATAAAATTTCGACTGCATTTGGACAAGCGTCAGCTTTCACACCGATCCAGCTCGTTCAAGCTGCAACAGCGATTGCTAACGGCGGAAAGATGATGAAGCCTTATGTCATTGATAAAATTGTAGACCCTGACACAGATCGAGTGCTAAAAAAGACAGAACCAACGGTAGCAGGCGAACCGATCACAAAAGAAACTGCTGCGAAAACACTAGATATTTTAGAAACTGTTGTGACATCCGAACACGGAACAGGGAAACCTTTTCAAATACCAGGGTATCACATCGCTGGGAAGACTGGGACAGCTCAAATAGCAGGAGAAGGAGGGCGCTATTTAACGGGCCGGGAAAATTATGTATTCTCCTTTTTAGGAATGGCTCCAAAAGAAAATCCAGAGCTTATTGTCTACGTTGCCGTGCAGCAGCCGAAGCTGAAGCCGACAGAAACAGGTGCAGCTCCTGTTTCCATGATTTTCAAATCAGTAATGAAAAATAGTCTTGAGTATTTAAAAATTGAACCGACGACTGCTGCTGCGAAGGAGGAAAAAAATGTTAAAAATGAAAAAGAAGTCGGAGTTTCACTGCCTGAATATAAAGGCCAGCCGGTTCAACAAGCTGTTCAAGAGCTTGAAAAACAGCAAATTCAACCAATCGTACTAGGCGGCGGGGGCACAGTCACCTCCCAATATCCAAGCTCGACCTCACAGGTGATCGATAGAGAAAAAGTTTTTCTTTTAACAGATGGTACTGTGAAAATGCCGAACATTACTGGATGGTCTTTGCGAGATGTGATGAAGCTGTGTTCCATCATGGATCTTGAGCTGAAATATGAAGGAAGCGGATATGTTAACGCACAAAATATTAAACCAGGCACTGAAATTCGAAAAGGAGATCAATTAACTATTAAATTAAAAAAGCCTAAGTAGTACCACAACAGGAGCCCGCTTTTGAAAAAAATGTATCTGGGAACGGTTCGGCAAGCGGGCGCCTGTTTCCGATGGAAGCTTGTTCTATATTAAATGGACGAGGCATATATTTTGATAGCGAAACTACATGAGGGGAGTTATCAGATATATGCGCGTTTCAAATGTAACAGTCAGAAAACGGCTCGTTTTCGTTCTATTGGCAGGTTTTTTGATTTTCGCCGTGATCGAAGTAAGACTAGGATATGTTCAATTTGTGTTAGGCGGGCAATTAACCTCTCTTGCCAAAGATTTATGGAGCCGAAATATCCCATTTGAACCAAAGCGGGGAGAAATCGTGGACAGGAATGGGGAGAAGCTTGCGACAAATGTCAGTGCTCCGAGCGTTTTTATCATTCCCCGGCAGGTCGAAAATCCAGCAGAAACGGCACAAAAGCTTGCTTCTGTCTTAAATATGCCGACGGAAAAAGCTTATCAATATGTAACGAAAAAAGAAATGATTGTCCGCATTCATCCAGAAGGACGGAAAATATCTGACGAAAAAGCGAGAGAGATACGCGGTTTAAATTTAAAAGGTGTTTATATTGCGGAGGATTCCAAAAGGTATTATCCGTATAAAAGACTTTTAGCGCACGTTTTAGGCTTTACAGGGATCGACAACCAAGGGCTAAGCGGGCTTGAATTATATTATGATCGGCAATTGAAAGGGCAAAAAGGATATGTTAAATTTTATTCTGATGCCAAAGGAAAAAGAATGCCAAATGAAGTGGAGGAATATATGCCTCCTGTGGACGGCTTAAATTTAAAGCTGACGATTGATGCAAAAATTCAATCGATCATTGAAAGGGAATTGGACATTGCCGAATTGAAATACAATCCGGACGGAATAATTGCCATTGCCATGAATCCGAACAACGGGGAAATTTTAGGCATGGCATCAAGACCGACATTTGATCCGACAAAATATCAACATGTCGATCCGAAAGTATATAACCGAAATTTGCCGATCTGGAGCACGTATGAACCTGGTTCGACATTTAAAATTATCACGTTAGCTGCCGCTCTTGAAGAAAATAAAGTTGATCTTTATAGAGAGCATTTTCACGACCCAGGTTATGTAAAAGTTGCTGGTGCGACATTAAGATGTTGGAAAAAAGGCGGCCACGGAGATCAAACGTTTCTTGAAGTTGTTCAAAATTCATGCAACCCGGGATTTGTTGAACTTGGACAAAGGCTGGGAACATCGACTTTGTTTGAATATATTAAAAAATTTGGCTTCGGTGAAAAAACGGGGATTGATTTATCGGGTGAAGGAAGCGGCATCCTGTTTCGTCAAAGTCAAGTTGGACCTGTTGAGCTTGCAACCACAGCGTTCGGCCAAGGGGTCTCTGTAACGCCGATCCAGCAAGTGGCCGCTGTTTCAGCCGCAATCAACGGCGGTATTTTATATACGCCGAATATCGCAAAAGAATGGATCGACCCGGATACAGGAGATGTTGTATCAAGAAAGACACCTGAGGCAAAAAGACGCATTATTTCCGAGGAAACATCCAAACAAATTCGCGCTGCTCTTGAAAGTGTCGTTGCAAAAGGAACTGGAAGAGGAGCGTTTGTTGAGGGGTACCGGGTCGGAGGAAAAACGGGGACTGCGCAAAAAGCTGCTCCCGGCGGAGGATATTTGACAAACAATCATATTGTATCGTTTATTGGATTTGCACCTGCAGACAACCCTCATATAGTTGTTTATGTCGCCGTTGACAATCCGAAGGGAACGGTACAATTTGGCGGTGTTGTCGCCGCACCCATTGTAGGAACAATCATAAAAGACAGTCTCCGAGAGCTCGGTGTGAAGCCTAGAACGAAGCAAATGGAAAAAAAGGAAACTTGGTTGGATGAAAAGTTTGTTACAGTGCCGGACGTTTTAGGACTCTCAAAACAGGAGCTGGCCCAGCAGCTTATAAATTTAAAACTTGATGTAAACGGCGACGGCAAGGTAGTCGTTGAACAATCGCCAAAAGCAGGCGTAAAGGTAAAAGAAGGATCTACTGTACGAATTTTATTAGGAGACGAGGCGGCAGCAGACGAATAATTTTCTAAAAAAGGGCTTTTTGAAACAACTGCTTTTGAAAAGCCCTTGTCGCTCATTTTAAGCTAAGATAAAATAATGGAGAATGTTTTTTTGAGAAAGGACTATCGTTATGAAATTAGATGCAATTCTCACTGCTCTACATCATTATAAACGTTATGGTAATGGGAATCCTGAGATTACTTCATTGGAAATGGATTCGCGTGCTGTGAAGGAAGGAAGCTTATTTATTTGCATCAAAGGCTTTACGGTAGACGGTCATGAGTTTGCTTTAGAAGCTGTAAAAAAAGGCGCGGCCGCTCTGTTATCAGAAAAACCGCTGAACCATCTGCCGGGTGATATCCCGGTAATTGTCGTAAATGATACAAAACGGGCAATGGCTGTGCTTGCTGATTATTTTTATGACCAGCCAACACATAAGCTTCACCTCATCGGTGTCACGGGCACGAACGGAAAAACGACTACGACTCATCTGATTGATCATATTTTTCGCAATGCCGGCTATAAAACCGGTTTAATCGGAACAATGTATACAAAAATAAATGATCAACAATACGAAGTAAAAAATACAACGCCTGACAGCTTAACCCTGCAAAAAACATTTAAAAAGATGATCGAGGAGAACGTGACCCACGCCAGTATGGAGGTTTCCTCTCATGCGCTGCATATGGGACGAGTCCACGGCTGTGATTTTGATGTTGCAGTATTTACGAATCTCACCCAAGACCATTTAGACTATCACCAAACAATGGAAGAATATCGAAATGCGAAAGGATTATTGTTTGCTCAGCTCGGAAATAAATATGATCATCATCATCCAAAATTTTCTATATTGAATGGTGATGATCCAGCCTCTGACTATTACAGACATATGACTTCTTCCCATATCGTTACATATGGAATTGAAAACGAATGTGAGATTATGGCGAAAGATTTGAAAATGAATGCAAGCGGGACTTCTTTTCTCCTCGTTACTCCTGAAGGTACATTTCCTGTACAAATGAAATTAGTCGGGAAATTCAGCGTTTATAATGTTCTTGCTGCTATTGCGGCTTCTTTAGTTTCAGGAGTTGAGATCGAGAAGATCATCGAAGCGGTCGAATCGATGGAAGGTGTGCGCGGCCGATTTGAGTTAGTAGATTGCGGACAAAATTTTTCCGTCATTATTGACTATGCACACACACCAGACAGCTTGGACAATTTATTGAAAACGGTGAAGGAGCTTGCCAAAAAGAAAGTCATTTTAGTCGTTGGCTGCGGAGGAGACCGCGATCGAACGAAGCGTCCGCTTATGGCGAAAATTGCTGTTCAGTGGGCGGACATTCCAATTTTTACTTCCGACAACCCTAGAAATGAAGATCCGCATCAAATATTAAAAGATATGACAGCTGGTGTCGACGGAGAACCTTTTCATTCAATTGTCGATCGAGAGGAAGCCATCCAATTTGCAATCAGCAATGCAGAAGAAGGAGATGTCGTCGTCATTGCAGGAAAAGGCCATGAAACATATCAACAAATCGGGGACAAAAAATTTGACTTCGATGATCGAAAAGTGGCTATTCGCGCTATTCAATTGAAAGAGAATAAATAATCAAGCAGGAAGAGGATTTGTTATGAAATTGGAATGGTTTAACATCAATAATCATATGGATATAAAGGCAAATGTTGGTTTTGGTGGGAGGAGGAAGTATCGATGCTAGAACAAGTCGTGCTTTTTACCATCTTAATGGGCTTTTTAATCAGTGTATTACTTTCTCCCATTTTTATTCCATTTTTAAGAAGGCTGAAATTTGGCCAAAGTATTCGGGATGAAGGACCAAAATCCCACCAAAAAAAATCCGGAACTCCGACGATGGGCGGAGTCATGATTATTTTATCCATCATCATCACCACTATTGTCATGACCAATAAATTTTCGGAACCGGGGATCGAAACGTTTTTGCTGTTGTTTGTAACGATCGGTTACGGACTCCTCGGATTTTTAGACGATATGATTAAAGTGGTGTTAAAAAGAAATCTCGGTCTGACTTCAAAACAAAAATTAATCGGTCAAATCATTGTTGCGGTTATTTTTTATTTTGTTTTAAATCAATTTGAGTTCTCTACAGAAATTCGATTGCCGGGGACGGAACTTTCTTTTGATCTTGGCTGGCTCTACCCGGTTCTTATTTTGTTTATGCTTGTAGGCGGCTCAAATGCCGTCAATTTGACCGACGGTCTCGATGGATTGTTATCCGGCTCAGCTGCAATTGCTTTCGGAGCATTTGCTGTATTGGCATGGAACAATAGTCAATATGATATCGCCATCTTTAGTGTTGCAGTGGTCGGTTCCGTATTAGGCTTTTTAGTGTTCAACGCTCACCCTGCAAAAGTGTTCATGGGAGATACTGGCTCATTGGCTTTAGGAGGAGCGATTGTCGCTGTAGCCATTTTGACAAAATTAGAAATTTTGCTTATAGTGATTGGCGGCGTGTTTGTTATTGAAACATTATCAGTCATTATTCAAGTAATTTCCTTTAAAATGACTGGAAAAAGAGTGTTTAAAATGAGCCCGCTCCATCATCACTATGAATTAAACGGATGGTCGGAATGGAAAGTCGTCGTGACATTCTGGGCGATGGGTTTGCTTTTTGCAATACTAGGAATTATCATCGAGGTGTGGTTATAATTGAAAAATGTACAAATGTATGTCGATCAAAACGTTCTCGTATTAGGTTTGGCAAAAAGCGGCTTGAGAGCCGCTAAATTATTGCATAAACTAGGTGCTCGTGTTACCGTAAACGACATGAAACCATACGAAGCAAATGATGATGTAAAAGAACTTGAAAGTTTAGGGATCAAACTTATTTTAGGAGAACATCCGGAACAATTGCTCGAGGAGCATAATATTGATATTGTTGTAAAAAATCCAGGCATTCCATACACAAACCCGATCGTACAAAAAGCAGCGAGCCAAAATATTCCCGTTATAACCGAAGTCGAGCTTGCGTATCAAATTTCTGAAGCGGAAATTATTGCGATAACTGGATCGAATGGAAAAACGACGACGACAACGTTAATATACGAAATGCTGAAGGCAGATGGAAAACAGCCGCTGTTGGCAGGAAATATCGGAAATGTGGCTTGTGAAGTTGTACAGGAAGCGACAAAGGAACAAATTGTAGTTATGGAGGTATCCTCGTTTCAGCTTTTAGGAACCATTCATTTTAAACCTTCAGTCGCGGTCTTGTTAAATATTTTTAATGCCCATCTAGACTATCATGGAACTCGCGAAAATTATATGCAAGCGAAAGGGAAAATTTTTTCAAACCAAGATGACCAATCGGTTGCGGTTATCAATTCGGATGATCAAGATGTTGTGCGTCTGTCTGAGCTGTCAAAAGGAAAGAAAATTTATTTTTCAACCAATAAGGAAGTATCAAATGGTGCTTATATCCAAAATGAATCCATTTGGTATGATGGTGAAAAAATTATTGATATAAAAGATATCGCTCTTGTCGGCAAGCATAACTTAGAAAATATTTTGGCCGCTATTTGTGCAGTAAAGGCGAAAAATGTTGGAAACAAAGCGATTCAAAAGGTGCTGGCATCGTTTTCAGGTGTAAAGCATCGCTTGCAATATGTCGGCGAAGTTTCAGGAAGAAAATTTTATAACGATTCGAAAGCCACGAATATTTTGGCAACAACAAAGGCTCTCGAAGCTTTTTCATCCCCTGTTGTATTGTTGGCCGGAGGGCTTGACCGGGGGAATGAATTTGATGAATTAATCCCGTATTTCAAACATGTGAAAGCAGTCATCACCTTTGGACAAACTGCCCCAAAAATAAAGAAGGCTGCAAAGAAGGCTGGAATAGAACTGATAGAACATGTCGATAATGTGGAACAAGCAGTCTTTGCGGCGTTTCGCATATCGGATATAGGTGATGTCATTTTGCTCTCTCCGGCCTGTGCAAGCTGGGATCAATATAAAACATTCGAAGAGAGAGGAGACATTTTCATAAACGCCGTGCATAAGCTAAAATAAGGGCTCGTACCCTTAAGCTTAAAAAAGATGGGGTGTTCGGCGTGTCGACAAAAAGCAAATCTCCAGATTTCATTTTAATTTTGATCACATTTTTGCTGCTTTCGATCGGTTTAATCATGGTATATAGCGCAAGCGCCATATGGGCAACGTATAAATTTGACGATTCATTCTTTTTTGCAAAGCGGCAGCTGCTGTTCGCCGCCTTGGGCATTGTTGCCATGTTCTTTTTTATGAATATAGACTATTGGACATGGAGAACGTGGGCAAAGGTGCTTTTAATCGTATGCTTCGTTTTGCTGATTGCCGTGTTGATTCCTGGAATTGGCGTTGTACGAAATGGCTCCAGAAGCTGGATCGGTGTCGGGGCATTTTCCATTCAGCCTTCTGAGTTTATGAAGCTAGCGATGATCGCCTTTCTGGCTAAATTTTTGTCCGAAAATCAAAAATTTGTAACAACCATTAAAAAAGGGCTTTTCCCGTCCTTAGGATTAGTCTTTTTAGCATTTGGGATCATTATGCTTCAGCCGGATTTAGGAACAGCAACGGTGATGATGGGAGCATGTGTCGTCATGATCTTTGTAGCAGGAGCGAAAATTAGCCATTTTATCGGACTGGGATTGATAGGTGTACTCGGTTTTGCCGCTCTTGTGTTATCAGCTCCTTATCGTATGAAAAGGATCACTTCGTTCCTCAATCCATGGGAGGATCCGCTTGGGAGCGGGTTTCAAATTATTCAATCGCTTTATGCTATTGGCCCTGGAGGCCTTTTCGGATTAGGATTGGGTGAAAGCAGACAAAAGTTTTTTTATTTGCCCGAGCCACAAACAGATTTTATTTTTGCGATCGTTGCGGAAGAATTGGGGTTTATAGGCGGTTCTCTTGTGCTTTTATTATTCTCACTTTTGCTTTGGCGGGGAATTTTAATCGCGTTGAACGCGCCTGATTTATTCGGCAGCTTGCTAGCTGTCGGCATTGTTGCAATGGTTGCGATTCAAGTGATGATCAATATCGGGGTTGTCACAGGATTAATGCCTGTAACGGGCATCACCCTTCCGTTTTTAAGCTATGGAGGATCGTCACTGACGTTAATGCTGATGGCAATCGGGGTGCTTTTAAATATTAGCCGATATGCAAAATATTAAGCTTTCCAATCCGGATACATATGGAAAAAAAGGGGCTTTTCGGCTTGTTTGCTCAGCCTCTTTTAACTGTTTTATAAAAAGTTTCTAACATTTCAGGGGGGCTTTTTGAATGAACATTGTCGTAAGTGGAGGAGGAACCGGCGGTCATATTTATCCTGCGCTTGCTTTCATAAAAGAAGTGAAAAAATATGACCCTCATGCCAATTTTTTATATATTGGGACGGAAAATGGACTGGAAAAAGAGATTGTGGCACGGGAAGGGATCCCGTTTAAAGCGATTAAAATTAGCGGTTTTAAACGAAAGCTGTCGTTTGATAATGTTAAAACAGTTTATCGATTTTTCAACAGCTTCGCCATCTGCAAAAAGCTGCTAAAAGAGTTTCAGGCGGATGTTGTAATTGGGACTGGAGGATATGTTTCGGGACCAGTCGTTTATGCAGCCAGCAGACTCGGAATACCGACAATCATCCACGAACAAAACAGCGTGCCTGGTTTGACTAATAAATTTTTAGCAAAATATGTTGATAAAGTCGCCATTTCTTTTGAAAGCTCCAAAAAATTTTTTCCGGAAGAAAAAGTTGTTCTAACAGGAAATCCTCGCGCGCAGGAAGTGATTGGCGGCGATCGGGCAAAAGGTAAATCATCTTTAAATTTAACAGAGAATGTAAAATCCGTGCTCATCTTTGGAGGAAGCCGTGGGGCAAGACCGATTAATGAATCTGTCCTCAGCATCCTTGACGAATTATCGAAAAAGCCGTATCAAATTGTTTATGTCACCGGTGAGGTTCATTACAAGCAAATAATGGAACAAATAGGTGATTCTGGCCGGTTGAAAAATATTATTATCAAACCGTTTATCCACCAAATGCCGGATGTGCTGGCAGCAGTTGATTTAATCGTATCAAGAGCAGGTGCTACGACTTTAGCGGAAATCACAGCGCTTGGTCTTCCAAGCATATTAATTCCAAGCCCGTATGTTACAGCCAATCATCAAGAAGCAAATGCCCGCACACTCAGTGAAAGAAACGCTGCCGTTTTATTGCTTGAACAAAATTTAACAGGGCATCGTTTGTTAACGTTGATCGATCAAATTTTACTGAATCCGGAAACGTTGAAGAGCATGAGCGAAGCTTCTTTTGAACTGGGAGTTCGTGATGCAGCCAAAAGGCTTTATCAAGTCATGAACGAACTTGCCGCTGCTAATAACAAGATTTGAAAATGGGGGGATACATGTGAAGCAGCTGTTGGAAGAGTTAATTCGAGCTGATATAGGAAAAGTGCTTGAGAATGAGCCGTTAAAAAAACATACAACGATGAAAGTCGGTGGACCGGCAGATGTGTTTGTCGAGCCAAAAAGCATTGAAGGCTTAATGAAAACAATGGAAATCATCAAAAAGCATCATGCAGATTGGCGCGTAATAGGGAGAGGATCCAATTTACTTGTTTTAGATGAAGGAATTGCCGGGGTCGTAATTAAATTAGGGAACGGCATCAGCCATTTAACCATTCAAGATGAGGAGATCACAGTAGGGGGAGGCTATTCATTAGTCAGCCTGTCAACATTGATCAGCCGAAAAGGATTGTCTGGTTTAGAATTTGCCAGCGGCATTCCCGGATCTGTAGGCGGTGCGGTCTATATGAATGCGGGTGCGCACGGCTCGGATATTTCAAATGTTCTCAAAAAGGCGCATATTTTGTTTGCAGATGGGACATTAGAATGGCTTTCCAATAAAGAAATGGAATTTTCATACCGCAGCTCCATCTTGCAAAAAAAGCGCCCGGGAATATGTTTAGAAGCGGTATTTCAATTAAAAAAAGGAGATAGAGACAGCATCGTATCGACGATGCAAAAAAATAAAGAATATCGCCGTGAAACACAACCTTGGAACCATCCTTGCGCAGGAAGCATTTTCCGAAACCCCCTTCCTCATTATGCTGGTCAGCTCATTGAAAAAGCCGGCTTAAAAGGCTACAAAATCGGAGGCGCAAAAATATCGGAGATGCACGGGAATTTTATTGTCAATGAAGACAATGCAACAGCTTCAGATGTTCTGGCCCTCATCGATTTTGTAAAAAAGACGATTTACGAGCAATTCCAAATCAAAATGGAAACGGAAGTTGAAATTGTTGGAAGGAATAAATAGGAAAAATCTTTCTCCCTTTCAGCTTGTACATTATGTTATAATATTTCAACAAGATTTTTTTAAAACGGCATGCTATTGCCGTTTTTTCACCTTTAAACATTTTTTGCTCCTTTTGGACAAGCTTATATATTAAACCTGGATTCAATGAATCTAGGATGGGGTGAACATAGACTTGGAAAAAGAAAAAATCGTTTCAATCGAGGATCGGATACCGAAGCTCAAGCAGCAGCGCAAACAAAAGGCAAATAGGAGATTTATACTATTTATTCTCACCTTCTCCTTGCTTATTTTATTAATTATTTATTTAGAAACGCCGTTAAGCAAAGTGAAAAACGTAGAAGTGAGCGGAAATGTCAATGTTCCCAGCGATGAAATCATTTCGCTTTCCGGTATCGATCAACAGACGAATTTTTGGAGTGTTAATAAAGAAAAAACGATCAAAGCTTTGAAAAAACATAAAGAAGTGAAAGGTGCGAACATAGTCAAAATTTTCCCTCACACCATTCGGATTGAAATTGAAGAAATGAAACGAGTAGCCTACGTGTCCAATGGATCATCCTTTTACCCGGTTTTGGAAAACGGGGAAACTTTAGATGGACAAAAAAGCGTAAAAGTGCCTGATGCTCCGATCTTATTCGGTTTTGACGATGCTGAATTTGCTCATCTCATGACTGAACAATTGACAAACCTTCCGCATTCCATTTCCAATTCCATTTCTGAGGTTCACTATACGCCGGAAAAAATGGATCCGTACATAATTACATTATTTATGAACAACGGCTATGAAGTGAGAGCTTCTATGAAAACTTTTGCTGAAAAAATGCGTTCATATCCAATGATTGTAAAAGAACTCAACCCGAAAGTAAAAGGGATTATCCACTTAGAAGTCGGTTCTTATTTTGAGCCTTACAGCAAGAAAGGATCACAGAAGAATAAAGGGGACAAAGCCGATGAGGAAAGCTAATGCCAGCCATGTCATGTTATTTTTTATTATGCTCGTCGTCGGTTTCTTAATTTCATATTCTTTTCAATGGACAAAAGAAAGAAAAGATTTGAATGTATCACCAGAACAGTGGGAAAAAGAATATGAAACAAGAAAGCTGCTGATCAATCAAGAAGAAACAAACCGGAAGCTCCAGGAGGAGCTTTTTCAAAAACAAAAAAAAGTTACAGAAATTGAAGAGCAATTGAAAAAAGAGAAAGAGCTTTATTATAACTTAGTTGAAGATGTTGAAAAATTGAGGATGTTTGTAGGAGAGGTAGGGGTTGTCGGCGAAGGGATTGAAGTGACGCTCGAAGACTCTTCTTATGTTCCAGAAGGGGAAAATGTGAACAATTATATTGTTCATGAAAGCCACATCTTTAAAGTTGTGAATGAATTGCTCATTTCAGGTGCGACCGCTGTAGCGATCAACGGACAAAGAATATTCCATCATTCTTATATCATCTGTAACGGCCCCGTCGTAACGGTAGATGGAAACCAATTTCCCGCTCCATTTGTTATTTCTGCCATCGGAGATGCTGAGGTATTGACGCAGGCGCTAAACATTGCAGGAGGCGTTTTGGATCAGCTTGCCTATGAAAATATTGTTGTAAAGGTGGAAAAGAAAAAAGAAATTAAAATGGGGCCCTATTTGTCAAATGAACTGGATGATTAGCGGAAACCCTAGCTAACCTAGCTCTAGAAAAAAGAAAGGTGATGGACGATTGATTAAACCAAAATGGAAATTTGCCTTTACATTTTCCATCATTACAACAATTTTTGGGTTTATGCTTGGCGTGCAATATCGATCCATAGAAGAACCGGACGAGCGTGATACGAGGGATATGTGGGAGCTCCGTGAAGATTTAAAAAGAGAACAGAAGCTTCAAGTGGAATTGTTAGAAGAAATCCGCAAATATGACCAAATGCAAAGGGAAATGGAAAAAAACGAAAGTCCTGAAAAAGCGTTGAAAGATACTTTAGAAGAGCTGAAGGCGAAAGCGGGTTTAACCGAAGTAAAAGGTGAGGGTGTCGTTCTCACAGTTGAGCCTTTGTTTGACAGCAACCTGCTCGGAAAACCTATTCAGCCGATTTCGCCAGAGCTTTTAAAGCGTCTGATCAATGAAGTGAACTCTTATGAAGCAAAAGAAATTTCAATAAACGGATACAGAGTTGTCAACACAACCGTTATCCGCGATATTAACGGAATAACGAAAATTGACGGAAACAGTCTGAACACTTACCCGATTGAAATCAAAATTTTATCAAACGACGCTGAAAAACTTTACAGTAAAATAAATGGATCTGCATTGAAAGACGATTTTGCGATTGATAATTTGAAATTGACCGTATCTGCACCGCAGAAACAGCTAATTATACCGCCTTATGAAAAATCGATCCGCATTCAAAATATGGCACCTCTTAAAGATGAAAAGGAAGGGAATTAGTTATGTGGCTCCCGGTTATCGGAATTCTTTTAGGTATCATCTTAGGTCTGTACAGCAACATTCAAATTCCAGATGAATATTCCAACTATTTATCAATAGCCATACTTGCTGCGCTTGATACTCTGTTCGGGGGATTCCGGGCATACTTGCAAAATTCTTATGATGAGCTTGTGTTTGTTTCCGGATTCTTTTTTAATATACTTTTAGCTGCAAGTTTAGCTTTTCTCGGCGTTCATCTTGGTGTAGACTTGTATTTAGTAGCAATGTTTGCTTTTGGAGTTCGGCTTTTCCAAAATATAGCGGTTATTCGCAGAATTTTAATCGCAAAATGGAACAGCGGCAGAAATACGCACAAAAAAAAATCCAACTTTTAAAAGGGAAAATAGATCAAGTGTTGAATTTACACATATACAAATTGAAACAAATATGTAACGTTCGTTTCATTGTATTGTTCTATTGGACGTAATAGAATAGTAGTATTGGATAAGGAGGTGCCAAAAGCATTGAACAGCAATGAAATATTTGTCAGTCTTGACATCGGTACATCCAATGTAAAAGTAATCATTGGCGAAATGATGGATGAATCGTTAAACGTTATTGGTGTTGGTAATGTGAAATCAAAAGGCTTAAAAAAAGGATCAATTGTTGATATAGATGAAACCGTTCATTCTATTAAAAAGGCTGTGGAACAAGCGGAAAGAATGATCGGCATGCCCCTCCATAAAGTTGTTGTCGGTGTGAGCGGCTCTCATGTAAAACTTCAAGATTGTCAAGGAGTAGTGGCAGTTTCAAGTGAAAACCGAGAAATTCAAAATGAAGATGTAAGGCGTGTCATTGAAGCTGCACAAGTTTTATCCATTCCCCCAGATCGGGAAATTATAGATTGCATTCCGAAGCAGTTTATTGTAGACGGTCTTGACGGGATACATGATCCAAGGGGAATGTTGGGAGTAAGGCTGGAAATGGAAGGACTGCTCATCACCGGATCAAAAACTATTCTACATAATTTACTGCGCTGCGTTGAACGTGCAGGTCTTGAAATTACGGATATTGCACTTCAGCCTCTCGCATGTGGTTCAGTTGCTTTATCCAAAGACGAAAAAAATT
Organism: Aeribacillus sp. FSL K6-8394; assembly: GCF_038008865.1. Lineage (NCBI taxonomy): Bacteria > Bacillati > Bacillota > Bacilli > Caryophanales > Bacillaceae > Aeribacillus > Aeribacillus sp. FSL K6-8394. The sequence goes on along the minus strand of NZ_JBBPAA010000001.1, from coordinate 1,278,928 downwards.
TAGGCGTAGCTCTTATCGATATTGGCGGGGGATCCACTACCATTGCAGTTTTTGAAAACGGAGAGTTAAAAACAACTTCCGTTCTACCGGTTGGGGGAGAACACATTACCAACGATTTATCAATTGGTCTTAGAACTTCCACAGAAAATGCTGAAAAAATTAAAATTAAACATGGACATGCCTTTTATGATCATGCATCTGAAGACGAGGTGTTTGATGTTCCGATTATAGGCAGTGATAAAATGCAAAAATTCAATCAGCTTCAAATAGCTGATATTATTGAGGCTAGAATGGAGGAAATTTTTCTTCTTGTAGCTCAAGAAATTGCAAAACTGGGCTTCAAGGAATTGCCCGGAGGTTTCGTGTTAACTGGCGGAAGTGCAAACATTCCTGGTGTGCTTGAACTTGCTCAAACTGTACTCGCCCACAATGTTCGGATTGCTAGCCCCGACTACATAGGTGTTAGAAATCCTCAATACATGACAGGTGTCGGTCTCATCCAGTTTGCCTACAAAAATGCAAAAATTCAAGGGAGACGGATTGGATCGAAGGTGGAGGTGGAACAGATTAAGCAAACTGTTCCGAGTGAAGCGAATGAAGTGACTTTAAAGCAAAAAACGAAGCGTCAAAATGAAGAAAAAATGAGCAGAGTGAAGAAATTTTTTGGGTACTTTTTCGAATAAATTTCGTCAATAGAGCATTGATGGATTAGGGAGGATTTTGCATGTTGGAGTTCGATACGAATATTGACGGCTTTGCAACAATTAAAGTTATTGGAGTAGGAGGCGGCGGAAATAATGCCGTCAACCGGATGATTGAACATGGTGTGCAAGGTGTAGAGTTCATTGCTGTCAACACTGATGCACAAGCATTAAACCTTTCAAAAGCAGAAACAAAAATGCAAATTGGCGCAAAATTGACAAGGGGCCTTGGTGCAGGAGCAAATCCAGAGGTCGGAAAAAAAGCTGCTGAAGAAAACAAGGAACAAATTGAAGAAGCTGTAAAAGGTGCAGACATGGTGTTTGTAACGGCTGGAATGGGAGGAGGCACCGGAACTGGTGCAGCACCTGTCATTGCGCAAATTGCCAAAGATTTAGGAGCACTGACGGTCGGCGTTGTCACGAGGCCGTTCACGTTTGAAGGAAGAAAACGCGCTATGCAGGCGGCTGGTGGAATTGCAGCCATGAAAGAAGCCGTTGACACTCTTATTGTGATTCCGAATGACAGACTTCTTGAAATTGTTGATAAAAATACGCCGATGCTTGAAGCTTTCCGTGAAGCGGATAACGTTCTTCGTCAAGGAGTGCAAGGTATTTCTGATTTAATTGCTGTGCCGGGACTCATCAATCTAGACTTTGCGGACGTGAAAACGATTATGTCGAACAAAGGTTCTGCATTGATGGGAATCGGAGTAGCAACGGGAGAGAACAGAGCGGCTGAAGCTGCCAAAAAAGCAATCTCAAGTCCGCTTCTTGAAACTTCAATTGACGGGGCGCAAGGAGTATTGATGAACATTACCGGCGGAACAAATTTAAGCCTATATGAGGTTCAAGAAGCAGCCGATATTGTTGCATCAGCCTCGGACCAAGATGTCAACATGATCTTTGGATCTGTTATTAATGAAGATTTGAAGGATGAAATTGTTGTAACAGTGATTGCAACTGGATTTAGAGAAACTGAAATAAATCCTAGCAAGCAAGAAGCGAGACCATTTGCTCCTAATAAGAAGCCAAATGTTGCAACTATGCGTGAAGTGAAAAAGGAAGAGTCGACTCACGACATTACGAGCCGTGCATTGCAGCAGGCAGAAGATACGCTTGACATCCCGACATTTTTAAGAAACAGAAAGCGCCGCTAAAAAAAGCATGGGTGACAATAGACGTCATCCATGCTTTTTTCTTAAAGCTCATCAAGCGGGCAAAATGGAAGGTTTTTAATATTTGCATGCGTGAAACAGTTTAAATATTGGACTGGAACATAAATATTTGCAGGATTCAGAGATTCCTATTAGGCATGATTTGTTCAAAAATCGCATTACGGCGGAATGAATCAAAACATTATGTAAAAATAGATAAACAGATTTGAACGCGTTCCCGAAAATAGCAAAACGAATGAATCAAAACATTATGTAAAAATACGACATGCCATTTAAAAAAATGCGGATCCTTGCTGAAAATGAAATGCCAAGTATATGGTAAATTCTAATATTTTTTGTGGAATATAAATTGCAGATATATACGCGAAAGGACCTGGCTTTTTAGCCAGGTTTTTCCTCGTTCTGAAAAAGCATAAACATTTGCGCAGCTTTTTTAAGAAAAGATCTCCTGTAATTTCCTCATCGTCGCTTAACGAAAGTGTTTACAACTTCAGCAATTTAGCTTTCTTCCTCTAAAAGGCTTGTACCGTTTTTTTCTTTAACCATTTTTCCATTCGACGAAAACATTAGGAATCCGTCAAAAATTGTATGCTGTACTCGGCACTATTTGACACAATTTGGAATGAATAGCGTTTATACTACCTATTAATAGCAAGTCAGAAGCCCAGAAAATTGAATGGTGGGAGAGGAAGAGGCGGTTGACCATTTATTTGGATGCTATTTGGCTGATGAATTTTTGCTTTGATATCATGCTCCTTTTTCTTACAGCAATCATCTTAAAGAGAAACATTGTATGGAAAAAAATAATGATTGCTTCGCTCATCGGCTCCGCTATTGTGATATTGCTTTTTTCGCCTTTCGCACAGCTGGCGAGCCGTCCGGAATCAAAACTAATCCTCTCATGTGTGATGGTTCTTTATGCTTTTGGCTTTAAGAAGTTTCGCTACTTTATAGAAAATTTATTGACTTTCTATTTTGTCACTTTTGCAGTTGGGGGAGGTATGCTTGGCACTTATTATTTTTTTCAAGTAGGCTTTTCATTTCAAAATAACATGATTTTAACAAATGGAAATGGCTTCGGAAATCCTGTCAGCTGGTTATTTATCGTGGTCGGCTTTCCGATTATTTGGTATTTTTCCCGCTTGCGGCTTGAACAGGTTGAAGCAAAAAAAATCCACTATGATCAAATTGTCGATGTTTCGATCACGATGATGGAGAAAAAAGTAATAGTAAAAGGATTGATTGACAGCGGCAACCAATTGTATGATCCCATCACTAAGAAGCCAGTCATGATTGCCGAAGCGGAAAAATTAATGACCGTGTTTCCTGAAAGTATGCACCAAGTCATTTCTAATCGAAATCCTATGGAGGCTGTGACAGCGATAGAACAGAAAGAATGGATCGGCAGGCTGAAAATTATTCCGTACCGGTCAGTTGGCCAGGATCTTCAGTTATTATTAGCTGTAATAGCAGACGAAGTGGTGATTCATACAAAAGAAGAATCATTAATGCTGTCCCGCCCGCTTATTGGACTAAATCATTCGCGGTTTTCAAGCGAAGACGATTATCAATGCATTATTCATCCAAAAATGATCCAGACGGGTAAACAAAAAGATGCTCTTAGCCTTTATTCATAGCATACTCATAAACCAATTTGTTTAGAAGGGGGAACAACATGAAAAAAATTAAGCTTTACCTCACGTATATATGGTACAAGTTTTTAACAAAATTAGGGATCAAAACAGATGAAATTTATTATATCGGCGGAAGCGAAGCGCTGCCGCCTCCGCTTTCGAAGGAAGAGGAAGAAATGCTATTAAAAAAACTTCCGAGCGGCGATAAGGCTGCCCGTTCGATTTTGATAGAACGAAATTTGCGCCTTGTCGTGTATATTGCCCGAAAATTTGAAAACACCGGCATCAATATTGAAGATTTGATCAGCATTGGGACGATCGGGCTAATTAAAGCAGTCAACACCTTTAATCCCGAAAAAAAGATCAAGCTTGCGACATATGCATCTAGATGTATAGAAAATGAAATATTAATGTATTTGCGCAGAAATAATAAAACAAGATCTGAAGTTTCTTTTGATGAACCGTTGAACATTGATTGGGATGGAAACGAACTGCTTCTTTCGGATGTTCTCGGAACAGAAGACGATATTATTACAAAGGATTTGGAGGCTAATGTTGACCGAAAGCTATTAATGCGGGCGCTGCAGCAATTAAATGAACGAGAAAAACAAATAATGGAGCTTAGGTTTGGATTGCATGGCGGAGAAGAAAAAACGCAAAAAGATGTGGCTGACATGCTCGGGATTTCTCAATCTTACATATCAAGATTGGAAAAAAGAATTATTAAGCGTCTTCGAAAAGAATTTAATAAAATGGTGTAATTTTTGCTTGCTAGTCGCATGTATAGCGAAAAATCAACAGCGTGTTCACTCTGAAAAGCTTGTGCATATTTTTCCCCTTCAGGGAGATACTTAACTTAAGACAGCAAGAACTCCTGTAAGGGGGAAACGAAATGACAAGAAATAAAGTTGAAATTTGCGGTGTTGATACTTCGAAGCTTCCTGTTTTAAAAAATGAAGAAATGCGAGAATTATTTAAACAAATGCAAAGTGGTGATTTATCAGCCAGAGAAAAGCTTGTCAACGGAAATTTGCGACTCGTTTTAAGCGTCATCCAAAGATTTAATAACAGAGGCGAGTTTGTCGATGATCTTTTTCAAGTAGGATGTATTGGGTTGATGAAATCTATAGATAATTTTGATCTGAGCCAAAACGTAAAATTTTCTACTTATGCTGTACCGATGATCATCGGTGAAATTCGTCGATATTTGCGAGACAACAATCCGATACGTGTTTCAAGATCATTGCGTGATATTGCCTATAAAGCTTTGCAGGTGCGTGAAAAACTCATGAGCGAAACGTCACGTGAGCCGAAGGCAGAAGAAATTGCTAAAGAGCTGAATGTGCCGCATGAAGAAATCGTTTTTGCTTTAGACGCCATTCAAGATCCAGTTTCATTATTTGAACCGATTTATAACGACGGCGGTGATCCGATCTTTGTTATGGATCAGTTAAGCGACGAGCGAAACCGCGATTCCAAGTGGATTGAAGAAATTGTTCTAAAAGAGGGGATCAGACGATTGAATGATCGGGAGAAGCTGATATTGAAAAAAAGGTTTTTTCAAGGCAAAACACAAATGGAGGTAGCAGAAGAAATCGGCATTTCCCAAGCTCAAGTTTCTCGGCTTGAAAAAGCTGCCATTAAACAAATGACCAAAAATATTCAATAATCATTGGGCCACATTCTTTTGAATGTGGCCCTTTATCATCATTCAAAAAAAAACTCATATACTGATTGTAAAAATACTTGAGGGGAGAAGCCGGCATGATCCATATTTCCGATTTGCAAATAAAAGATGTTGTGAATGTCCATGACGGAAAAAAATTAGGAAGCATTGAAGACGTTGACATCGACTTAAAAACTGGTAAAATTCAAGCGATCATGATCACTAGTCAAGGGAAGGTTTTAGGTTTTTTTGGAAAAGGGGAAGAAATTGTCATTCCTTGGAGGAACATCGTAAAAATCGGAAAAGATGTTATTTTAGTAAGAGTTTCGAAAAATGTTGAAACAGAATAAGAATCGCACGAATTTTGGTTAAATGTTGGCTTAAAGATATGTTAAAATAAAAATAAGAGAATTGTCGAAGAGGAATGGTACAATGAAACATGAACCGTTTCAATTAACAGATGAATCTTTTTTCTCCATACCTGCTTGGGCGAAGCTTCATTCTCAGATTACAGCAGGTTTTACGACGAGAAAAGGAGGATTTTCCAAGAATGGTTTTGCTTCATTAAATTTAGGTCTTCATGTGAATGATGAAAAGGAAACGGTGATCAAAAATCGAAAAATCATTGGGGACAAAATTCGTTTTGATCTACCAAACTGGGTATGTGCCGATCAAGTCCATGACAAACAAATTGTCAAGGTAGTAAATAAACATAAAGGATCAGGGGTTTTTACATATCGTCAATGCATCACTCAAACGGACGGCCTATACACATCGGAAAAAAATATATTACTTTCCCTTTTTTTTGCTGATTGTGTTCCGATTTTCTTTTTTTCTCCAAAAGACTCACTGATTGGCATCGCACATGCGGGCTGGAGAGGGACTGCGAAAAATATAGCAGGTGAAATGATCGACAGTTGGGTTTTGCACGAAGGTGTGCAAGCTCAAAATATATTTGCAGCCATAGGTCCTTCAATCGGCGAATGCTGTTATGTCGTCAATGACGATGTGATCGATGCGATCAAACCTCTTTTTGACAATGAGACGACATTTTATAAACAGCTTGAGAACGGCCTTTATTCTATTCATCTTGCAGAAATCAACAAAAGATTGTTAATGAAAAAAGGAGTGCCGGAACATCAAATCCTATTGACCTCATATTGTACAAGCTGCGATCAAGATTTGTTTTTTTCCCATCGAAGAGATCAAGGGAAAACAGGACGAATGATGGGATTTATCGGTTTGAAGGAGGGATACTAAGCCTTGTCAGTGAAAGAAAATTTAGCACGAATCCAACAGGAAATCGAACAAGCATGCAAAAAATCAAATCGAAAAATAGATGATATCCAAATTATTGCAGTGACGAAATATGTAACGGTAGAACGGGCTATAGAGGCGATAAATTCAGGCATTTTACACTTAGGCGAAAACAGGGATGACGGTTTTTTATCGAAATATAACAGCATTGGATCAAAAGCTGTCTGGCATTTCATCGGCACACTTCAAACTCGAAAAGTGAAAAATATTATAGACAAGGTGGATTATATTCATTCGTTGGATAGAATATCGCTAGCAAACGAAATTGAAAAAAGAGCAGATCGAACGATCAAATGCTTTGTGCAAGTAAATACATCTGGCGAACAGTCAAAGCATGGCGTGGCTCCTGAACAATGCATTGATTTTATTCAACAGTTGAAGGAGTATCGCCATATCGAAGTTGTCGGATTAATGACAATGGCTCCATTTACAGACGATGAAGAAGAAATCAGAAGATGCTTCCGAAGTTTAAAGCAACTGCAGGAACAAGTGAAAGCACTAAATATACCGAATGCACCATGTACAGAGCTATCAATGGGGATGTCCAACGACTACAAAATCGCGGTTGAAGAAGGGGCTACTTATCTTCGCATCGGCTCCTCGCTAGTAGGTACATAAAACGAAACTGGAGGTAAATCAGATGAGCTTAAAGAATAAATTTAAAAGCTTTTTTGCCCTCGATGATGAAGATTATGAGATTGAAGATATGGAAGCTCCGGAAGAGAAACACCAACATGAACCGATTATGTTCAATCACAACAGCAGCGTTGAAAAAAATGCCGCTTTCGGAAAACAAAATGTTGTAAGTTTGCAAAGCGCCCAAAAATCTACTAAAGTAATATTATGTGAGCCAAGAACGTATTCAGAGGCGCAAGAAATTGCTGATCATCTGAAAAACCGCCGTTCATGCATTGTCAATTTGCAGCGGATCGGGCATGATCAGGCAAAAAGGATTGTTGATTTTTTAAGCGGCACTGTTTATGCCATTGGCGGAGACATCCAGCGTGTTGGAACAAACATATTTTTATGTACCCCAGATAACGTAGATGTCGCCGGCTCTATTTCCGATTTCATGGCAGATGATGAAAATAAAAGGTGGTAGAAATGATTGATGGGAACAATATATAACATATTAAGTTTTTTGCTCGATATTTATTCCTATGCGATTATCATTTATATTTTGATGTCTTGGTTTCCGAATGCAAGGGAAACGTCCATTGGACAATTTTTAGCGGCTATATGTGAGCCTTATTTAGAACCGTTTAGAAGAATCATTCCTCCATTAGGGATGATTGATGTATCTCCTATTGTTGCATTGATTGCCCTGCATTTTGCAGATTATGGGCTGTATGCTCTTTTTAGTATGATTTCATAAAATTCATTCGCCGATTGACATTCGAATTGTTTTGTATGCCAATCGGCTCTTTTCATATCATAATTGGAGTTGTCTCTTATGGAGAGTGTTTATCAGCATTTTCGCAAAGAAGAAAGGGAGTTCATTGACAAAGTCTTTGGATGGAAACAAATTGTGACTGAGCAATATCGGCCAAAATTGACCGATTTTTTAGATCCGCGGGAACAGAAAATCATTAAGACATTGATCGGTGAAAATCCGGATGTTCACGTGCAATTTTTCGGAGGCTATAAAAATGCTGAAAGAAAGCGGGCTTTTTTTTACCCTGACTATATTCAACCGACATTAGATGATTTTTCAATGTTCGCATTTGAAATCATGTTCCCGAAAAAATTCGTGACATTATCACATCGCGAAGTGCTTGGATCGCTTATGTCGCTCGGCTTAAAACGGAGCAAGTTCGGCGACATTATCATTCATGATGAAACGGTGCAAGTCATGGTTGCGCAAGAAATTGCCAATTTCCTGCAGCTGAACTGGAATAAAATTGGAAAGATTTCCGTTCGTTTGAAACAGATTCCATTCGAAGATGTGTTTTCTCATGAAGAAGAAATGGATATTTCTTTGATCACCGTTTCTTCGCTTCGGCTCGATGCTGTTCTAGCAAATGTTTATCACCAATCTCGGCAAAAAATAAAATCGCTTATTGAAAATAGTCTTGTCAAAGTCAATTGGAAAATTGTTGAGGATGCTCATTTTGAAATTGCGGAAGATGATGTGTTATCTGTCCGAGGATTCGGAAGAAGCAAAGTTTTGGCAATTGAAGGGAAAACAAGAAAAGATAAGTGGCGCATTAAGATCGGAATACAAAAATAATATTACAAATGGAAAGATTTTTGCCCATTCTGTCGAAAAATCGTTTATAATTGGATTAGTGTTTTGCGAAAAACATACATATGGAGGTGGAATTTGTGCCTTTAACCCCGCTGGATATTCATAACAAGGAATTTACAAAAGGCTTTCGCGGCTATGATGAAGATGAAGTAAATGAGTTTTTAGATCAAGTGATTAAAGATTATGAAATGGTCATCCGCGAAAAGAAAGAATTGGAATTAAAGGTGAAGGAATTAACCGAGAAGCTGAATCACTTTACAAATATAGAAGAAACGTTAAATAAATCGATTTTAGTTGCGCAGGAAGCTGCGGAAGATGTGAAAAGAAACGCTCAAAAGGAAGCGAAGCTGATCATTAAAGAAGCGGAAAAAAATGCTGACAGAATCATCAATGAAGCACTTGCTAAATCGCATAAAATTGCAATGGAAATCGAAGAGATGAAAAAGCAGTCAAAAGTATTCCGCACCCGTTTTCAAATGCTCATCGAAGCACAGCTTGATCTGCTAAAAAATGATGATTGGGATCACTTAATGGAATACAATGTCGAGCCAATCTTAGGAGAAGAAGCGGAAGAACCGAAAGTATAACTTGACTTTTTTGTTCGTGATTTCATATAATACGAAAATAAAACGGAATATGACAAAACAATGAGAGGGACAGTAGTCCTTTCAAGCCCTTTATGACAGCGAACCGGGGACGGTGGAAGCCCGGGTAAAGGCGAAAGGATGAACATCACCCTTGAGTCCATAGCTGAAACATGCTAGTAGGCTGTGGCGGCCAAGTCCGTTATGTTTATGAGTGGATGTGCATGATTTGTGCGCATCTAAAAGGGTGGTACCGCGAGATTCCTCCTCGTCCCTTAGGGATGAGGAGTTTTTTTTATTTTAGTGAACAAATATTATGTGGAGGAATGGGAATGGATTATAAAGAGACGTTACGAATGCCGAAAACAGACTTTCCAATGAGAGGGAACCTTCCGAAAAAAGAACCTGAGATCCAGAAAAAATGGGAAGAGATGGATATTTATGAAAAAGTGCAGGAGCGCACGAAAGGACGGCCTCTTTTCATATTGCATGATGGTCCGCCGTTCGCAAACGGGGATATTCATATGGGGCATGCCTTAAACAAAATTTTAAAAGACATTATTGTCCGTTATAAATCCATGAGCGGATATTGCGCACCGTATGTTCCTGGATGGGATACGCACGGTCTGCCAATTGAAACAGCACTTTTGAAGAAACAAAAAATCAATCGAAAAGAGATGGATGTCGCGCAGTTTCGAAAACATTGCGAGCAATATGCATGGGAGCAAATTGAGCGCCAGCGCGTGCAATTTAAACGCCTTGGAATTCGAGGCGACTGGAAAAATCCATATGTCACCTTGAAACCAGAATATGAAGCCCAGCAAATTCGCGTCTTTGGAGAAATGGCGAAAAAGGGATATATTTATAAAGGCTTGAAGCCGGTTTATTGGTCTCCATCGAGCGAATCTGCCTTGGCAGAGGCGGAAATTGAATATTATGACAAACGCTCGCCTTCTATTTATGTTGCATTTGAAATAAAGGACGGAAAAAATATATTAACAGATGGAGAAAAAATCGTCATTTGGACGACTACTCCGTGGACTATCCCTGCAAACTTAGGAATTGCTGTTCATCCTGATTTGGAATATTCTGTAGTGAAGGTTGGAGCTGACAAGTTTGTGATCGCATCTGCTCTGCTCGAAGAAGTGGCAAAAGAGCTGGACTGGACAGAATATGAAGTAGTGAAATCGTTTAAAGGCAAAGAGCTGGAATATGTGGTTGCGAAACACCCGTTCTATGACCGCGATTCATTAGTGATCCTTGGCGAACATGTAACGACCGACGCTGGTACAGGATGCGTCCATACAGCGCCAGGCCATGGGGAAGACGATTTTGTCGTCGGACAAAAATATAACCTAGGCGTATTATGTCCTGTCGACGAAAGAGGGTACATGACAGAAGAAGCTCCAGGGTTCGAAGGATTGTTTTATGATGACGCAAATAAAAAAATAACGGAAAAATTAGAAGAAGTAGGGGCATTGCTAAAGCTTTCATTTATTACACACTCCTATCCACATGACTGGCGGACAAAGAAACCAACGATTTTCAGAGCAACAGCGCAATGGTTTGCGTCCATTAAAGATTTTCGAGATGAATTGCTGCAAGCAATTAAAGAAACGAAATGGATCCCTAATTGGGGAGAAATTCGCATTCATAACATGATCCGCGATCGAAGCGATTGGTGTATTTCCCGTCAGCGGGCATGGGGCGTGCCAATTCCAGTGTTTTATGGTGAAAATGGGGAGCCGATCATAACAGATGAAACGATTGAACATGTGGCAAAACTGTTCCGCGAGCACGGCTCGAACGTTTGGTTTGAACGCGAAGCAAAAGACCTGCTTCCAGAAGGATTTACACACCCTTCAAGCCCGAACGGCATTTTTACAAAAGAAACAGACATTATGGACGTTTGGTTCGATTCAGGCTCTTCTCATCAAGCAGTTTTAGTTGAACGGGAAGATTTGCAGCGTCCTGCTGATCTTTATTTAGAAGGCTCTGACCAATATCGCGGCTGGTTTAATTCATCGCTGTCTACAGCAGTTGCTGTCACAGGAAAAGCTCCATATAAAGGCGTTTTAAGCCATGGATTTGCGCTGGACGGCGAAGGACGGAAAATGAGCAAATCGCTAGGAAATGTTGTTGTTCCTGCCAAAGTGACGGAACAGTTTGGAGCAGATATTCTTCGTCTATGGGTAGCATCAGTTGATTATCAATCGGATGTTCGCGTCTCTGATGCAATCTTAAAACAAGTATCTGAAGTATATCGGAAAATTCGCAACACGTACCGTTTCTTGTTAGGAAATTTGTTTGATTTTGATCCAAATCAGCATCGTGTTTCTGTAGAAAAATTAAGAGAAGTGGATCGCTATATTCTCATTAAACTGAATAAACTAATTGCCAAAGTGCGAAAAGCATATGAAGAATATGATTTTGCATCCATCTATCATGACGTTCACAATTTCTGTACGATTGAGCTAAGCTCATTTTATCTTGATTTTGCAAAAGACATTCTGTATATTGAGGCTGCTGACAGCCATAATCGACGTTCTATCCAAACGGTTTTATATGAAGCGCTTCTTGCTCTTGTAAAGCTGATGACACCGATTTTGCCGCATACAACAGAAGAAGTATGGGGACATATTGAATCAGTTGAAGAAAAGAGCGTACAGCTTGTCGATATGCCGGAAGCTGTAGAGATTGAAGGCAGCAAAGAGATTGAAGCGAAATGGGATCAGTTTATGTCAGTTCGCGATGATGTATTAAAGGCCCTGGAAATCGCCCGAAATGAAAAAGTGATCGGCAAATCGTTAAATGCTGCTCTCATCCTTTATCCGAACGAAGAAATAAAAGAATTGTTCAATTCAATACAAGAGGACTTAAAACAGCTGTTTATTGTTTCCCAGTTAGAAATTGCCGGTGATTACAAAGATGCTCCAGAAGAAGCGCAAACATTTGATAGCATCAAAATAATTGTGAAGCAAGCGGATGGTGAGACTTGTGAAAGATGTTGGGTTGTTTCAACAGATATAGGCACTGATCAAGACCATCCGACATTGTGCAAAAGATGTGCAAGCATTGTGAAAGATCACTACAGCCATCTAGCATAGTTTTATCAGCTCCCTGTGCAAACAGGGAGTTTTTTCATTTAGCAATGCTTCCTCATAAAGAAGTGTCATAAAAAGAACGATCTTTCATTGAAATCCGTCATAGTCAATTGGAAAAGTTTTCTCGGATGCTTTTTCAAAAATGAATACTTTGCTCAAAATTGAAAGAAGAATTCAGCTTTTAGCTTTTAAAGTGTGAATCATTTCCAAGCCGCTATTTACGTGTGTGGAAAAACTTGAATGTGATAGGAGGCAGTACGGCGGTTACAATATAAATACAAAACAGACGAGGGGGTTTTAATAATGAATCCGCTCGATCAAATCAAAGACGAATTAACGTTAATGAAGGACGAACTCAATGCGCGGCTCGCCAAAAGTCAATTGGATGACCCGATTTTTATCCGGGATGTAAAAAATGAGCTCAACGATGTTGAGCTTGCATTGGAAAAAATGGAATATGGACTTTATGGCATATGTGAAGAAACATTGCAAAAATTGCCGCTCGAACAATTGGCACAAATTCCGACAGCCAGAACGATTCATGATTTTCTCAATATGAAATCATATTTAAAAAAAACACTAGAATATCATTAAGAAGTGAAGTGAACAAGCTTCACTTTTTTGCTTGTTCCCCTTCTTTACTGTTTGTCAAAAAATGTGCTAAAATTTGATGGAAACTTGCCAGTGAGTGGAGGAACGCAGTGTGCTTAAATATTTGATTGCATTATTTGTCATCGCTCTCGACCAATGGACAAAATGGCTGATCGTAAAAAATATGGAAATTGGTGAAAGCATTGAAATTATCAACGGATTTTTATACATAACGTCTCACCGCAATAAAGGAGCGGCTTGGGGAATATTGCAAAACCAGATGTTGTTCTTTTATGTGATTACCATTATTGTTGTCGTAGCGATTATTTATTATATGCAAAAATATGCGAAACAAAATGCAATGCTGGGGGTTGCTCTCAGCTTAATGCTCGGCGGAGCGATTGGGAATTTTATTGACCGCCTTTTCCGCAAAGAGGTGGTGGACTTTATCCATACATATATTTTCGGTTATAATTTTCCAATTTTTAATATTGCCGATTCATCTTTAACAATCGGTGTTATTTTACTTTTCATATATTTTCTGTTTTTTGAAGAAAAGAAGCAAAAGGAGTAGAAAATGGAGCAATTTACTTTTGTTGTGACGGAAAAAGAGGAACATGAACGAATAGATAAATTTTTGGCCAATAAAGATGAGAATTGGTCAAGAACGTTGGTCCAAAATTGGATCAAGGACGGGGTTGTTTCAGTAAATGAAAAATCGGTGAAGGCCAATTACAAGTGCCAAATTGGTGATGTCATCATTGTATCTGTTCCAGAACCGGAAGAGCTGGATGTCAAGCCTGAGCCGATGGAGCTTGATATATACTATGAGGATGAAGATGTCATCGTTGTCAATAAACCGCGTGGGATGGTCGTCCATCCAGCGCCGGGACACACTTCAGGAACACTTGTGAACGGTCTTTTATATCATTGTAAAGATTTGTCCGGAATTAACGGAGTCCTTCGACCGGGAATTGTTCACCGGATTGATAAAGATACTTCAGGTTTATTAATGGTTGCCAAAAATGATTACGCTCATGAATCATTAGCAAATCAATTAATGGAAAAGAGGGTTGAAAGGAGATATAAGGCGATTGTACACGGGGTAATTCCGCACGATCATGCCACAATTGATGCTCCGATCGGCAGGGATCCAAAGGATCGGCAAAAAATGACGGTAACAAAAACAAACAGTAAAGAAGCTGTCACCCATTTTCATGTGCTGGAACGATTTTCGGATTATACATATATTGAATGTCGACTGGAAACCGGAAGAACGCATCAAATCCGCGTGCATATGAAATATATCGGTTTTCCGCTAGCCGGCGATCCAAAATATGGACCGAAAAAAACACTTCCGATTCATGGACAGGCTCTTCATGCAGGCGTACTTGGTTTTGAGCATCCAAGAACAAAAGAGTTTTTGAAGTTTGAAGCATCGCTCCCGGAAGAATTCGAAAAGATTTTGCAAATGTTAAGAAATGATCGTTGACATTTACGAGCTGCTCTGTCATAATACGTTTAGACAATACAGCATCCTTTAACTGCAGTCCCGTGAGGCTGAGAAGGAATCGTATGGCAATAGGTGAGCTATGCACAAAACCTCTCATCCTCAGGATGAGAGGTTTTTTTAACCGAAATTTGAGGTGATGAGCATGCCGGAAAAAGCGGTTGTTTTAGATGAGCAGGCGATCAGAAGGGCGCTAACTAGAATAGCCCACGAAATTATCGAACACAATAAAGGTATAGACAATTGTGTTTTGGTCGGAATCAAGACAAGGGGAATTTATCTTGCCAAACGTCTTGCAAAAAGAATAGAGGACATTGAAGGAAAAGAGATACCTGTCGGCAACCTTGACATTACTTTTTACCGGGATGATTTAACACAAAAAACAGAAAGCGGCGAACCGCTCGTTAAAGGTTCAGATATCCCGATCGATATTAACAATCGAAAAGTCATTTTAGTAGACGATGTCCTTTACACGGGAAGAACGGTACGGGCAGCGATGGATGCCATTGTTGACTACGGCAGGCCAGCGCAAATCCAGCTCGCTGTACTTGTTGACCGCGGCCATCGCGAACTGCCGATCCGAGCGGATTATGTCGGGAAAAACATACCTACTTCAAAATCAGAAAAAATTGTTGTACAGCTTTTGGAAGTAGATGAAAAAGAAAAAGTATCCATTTATGAAAATGAATAGATGTCCCTTTTAATAGCAGTCCCGTGAGGCTGCAAAGGGGTCCGAAAGGTGTATACGCTATTTGTATGCACTTTGGTAAAACCTCTTTGTGCCTCATCGGCCAAAGAGGTTTTTTTGTGCAAATTCCATAAGGAGGAAAAAACATGAAAAGAAATATTATACTAGATGTTCATGATAAACCTGATTTTATCACATGGCTCGCCTTAAGCTTCCAACATTTATTTGCCATGTTTGGAGCAACGATTCTCGTACCGTTTTTAGTCAAAATTGATCCTTCTGTTGCTTTGATTTCCAGCGGTCTCGGCACACTCGCATTTATTTTGATAACAAAAGGAAAAGTGCCGGCATATGTCGGCTCCTCCTTTGCCTTCATCACACCGTTAATTGCGGCTAAAGCTGCCGGCGGTGTAGGAGCGGCGATGATCGGCAGCTTTTTGGCAGGCCTAGTTTACGGGGTTGTCGCGCTTATCATCAAACAGACAGGATATAAATGGATTATGAAATTACTTCCAACTGTTGTCGTCGGTCCAGTAATTATGGTAATCGGACTTGGCCTTGCATCAACAGCTGTGAGTATGGCCATGAACGATCCTAAAGGACATTACAGCTTGCTTCACTTTTCAGCAGGCCTTGTTACGCTTCTGATCACCATTATAACAATGGCATTTTTTAAAGGATTTTTTAACCTAATCCCTGTATTAATCGGAATTTTCGGCGGATATGTATACTCGCTTATAATCGGTATTGTCGACTTTCAAAAAGTGGCGGAAGCCAAATGGTTTCAGCTCCCGAACTTTATCATTCCATTTGTTGATTATACACCTCACATTACATCTGAAATCATTCTGCTGATGGTTCCAGTCGCAGTGGTGACATTATCCGAGCATATCGGTCACCAAATGCTGCTAAGCCAAGTAATCGGAAAAGATTTAATCAAAGACCCTGGACTTGCCCGTTCCATTCTCGGCGACGGAGCGGCAACCATGATTGCATCTTTTATCGGTGGACCGCCGAACACGACATATGGCGAAAATATCGGCGTATTGGCGATTACAAGGATTTACAGCGTTTATGTCATTGCCGGTGCAGCTCTATTTGCAATCTTGTTTGGCTTTATTGGAAAAATTTCCGCCTTGATCAGTTCGATTCCAACTCCAGTAATGGGTGGCGTTTCAATACTGCTCTTCGGGATCATCGCATCTTCAGGATTAAGAATGATGATTGAGCATAAAGTTGATCTGAACGAAAAAAGAAACTTAATCATCACTTCCGTCATTTTAGTAATAGGAATTGGCGAAGCGATGATTAAGTTCGGGGAAAGCTTTGAGTTACACGGAATGGCATTAGCTGCAATCATTGGCGTCATTTTAAACTTTGTGCTCCCAGGTAAAAAAGAAGAACATATTTTTGACACAAATGAAGAAGATTCAGTAGCGTAGCAATCACCTTTTAAAAAAGTCCAGAGAGGCTTTCAAGGGTGTGTGGGACAAATCATGCTTCGTCATTTGCTTACACCCTGTCATGCCTTGGCAGGGTGTTTTTTTAAAATTCAAACGTCAATCGCTTTTATTTAAAGGAAAGGGGAAGAAAGCGATGAAACATTTAGTGACAATGAGCACGCTGTCAACTGAAGAGATTATTGCCATTTTGGATGAAGCGGAACGCTTTAAAATGGGAAAACGATGGAAAGTCGGAGAACAAACATTTATCGCCAACTTGTTTTTTGAGCCGAGTACGAGGACGAGGTTTAGTTTTGAAGCTGCTGAAAAAAAACTTGGACTTGACATTTTAAATGTGGATGGAGCTTCTTCAAGCATTCAAAAAGGAGAATCGTTGTACGATACTGTAAAAACTTTAGAATCAATCGGTGTCGAGGCGGTCGTCATCCGACATCCCGAGGACCGGTATTTTGACGAGCTTATCGGCCGTGTCCAAGTATCCATATTAAATGCTGGCGATGGGTGCGGACACCATCCAACGCAATGTTTGCTCGATTTGATGACAATTCGTGAAGAGTTTGGGAGTTTTAACGGATTGACGGTTTCCATCATCGGTGACATTCGCCACAGCCGTGTAGCAAGATCTGATGCAGAAGTGCTGACAAGGCTCGGGGCAACCGTATTGTTCTCTGGACCTGAAAAATTTCGGGACGACACCAATCCATACGGTACATACGTATCGATCAATGAAGCAATCGAAATGTCAGATGTTGTGATGCTCTTAAGAATCCAGCATGAACGCCACAGCGAAAAATGGACAGCTGATCAATATTTGGAGCAGTACGGATTGACAAAGGAACGGGAAAAAATGATGAAGGACCATGCGATTATTATGCACCCTGCACCGGTCAACAGAGGAGTTGAAATCGACGGAGATTTAGTAGAGTGCAGCCGATCGCGAATTTTTAAACAGATGGAAAACGGTGTATTTGTCCGCATGGCAGTTATAAAACAGGCGATTGAAAGTAAAGCACAAGGGGGAGAGAAGAAATATGTCCATTCTATTTAAAAATGCGCAATTGTTAACAGAGGAAGGCGAATTGACAAAACGGGATGTTCTTGTGGAAAACGGAATAGTCAAACAAATATCGGAAGAGATAGCTGATGGAGCGGGAGACGTGATCGATTGCAACGGAAAGCTTCTTTCCCATGGATTCATCGATCTTCACGTTCATCTGCGTGAACCGGGTGGAGAAGCGAAAGAGACGATTGCCACCGGCACGCTGGCTGCAGCGAAGGGCGGCTTTACAACCGTTGCCTCCATGCCTAATACGAAGCCGCCTATTGATACGAAAGAAAAAATGATCAATTTACAAAAGCGAATTAAAGAAACAGCAAAGGTTCGCGTTCTTCCTTATGCAGCGATCACACTTGGGCAAAGCGGAAGCGAATTAACGGATTTTGATGCATTAAAAGAGGAAGGTGCTTTTGCCTTTACGGACGATGGCGTAGGTGTCCAGTCGGCCGGCATGATGTTTCAGGCAATGAAAAAAGCGGCGGAGAAAGGATATTCAATTGTCGCGCATTGTGAAGACAATACCCTTATCAACGGCGGATCCTTCCATGATGGAGTTTTTGCAAAAAATCACGGTATATCCGGCATTCCATCTGTATGTGAATCCGTTCAAATTGCAAGAGATGTTCTGCTGGCAGAAGCTAGCGGCTGCCATTACCACGTGTGCCATATTAGTTCAAAAGAATCCGTCAGAGCCGTCAGAGACGCCAAAAAAGCAGGCATCCGCGTGACATGCGAAGTGACCCCGCATCATCTTCTTTTATGTGATGAAGATATTCCGGAGCTTAATCCGAACTTTAAAATGAATCCGCCGCTTAGAGGCAGAGAAGACAAGAAAGCATTAATCGAAGGGCTGTTGGATGGAACAATCGATTTTATTGCTACGGATCATGCGCCTCATACGATGGAGGAGAAATCTTTAGAGGTCGATAAGGCGCCGTTTGGGATCGTCGGGTTGGAAACTGCCTTTCCTCTTTTGTACACATATTTTGTCGAACGGGGCATTTTTACATTGAAACAACTTGTTGATTGGCTGACGGTAAAGCCTGCTAGAGCTTTTAACTTGGATATGGGGGAATTAAAAGAAGGCATTTCTGCAGATTTGACGCTCATTGATTTACAGGAAGAAAAAAGAATAGATGCCTCAACATTTGCATCAAAAGGAAAAAATACGCCGTTTAACGGCTGGCTTGCAAAAGGCTGGCCTGTTTTAACAATGGTGGACGGCAAAATCGTTTGGAAAAGGGGAGAGTAATATGAAACGGCAATTAGTGCTTGAAAACGGCGATGTTTTCATCGGCGATGGCTTTGGAAGCGATCGTGACATCATCGGAGAGGTTGTGTTCACAACCGGAATGACAGGCTATCAAGAAACACTTTCAGATCCTTCATATTGCGGACAAATCGTAACGTTTACTTATCCATTGATCGGCAATTACGGCATCAACCGCGACGATTTTGAGACGATCCGCCCGTTCGTGAACGGGATGATTGTGAAGGAAGCCTGTGAAGCACCCTCCAACTGGAGAAGTTTATATTCAATCAATGATTTTCTCATAGAAAACGATATTCCTGGCATCAGTGGAATCGATACAAGAAGGCTGACTAGAATTATCCGCAACTACGGAACGTTAAAAGGTGCAATCTGTTCAGCTGAGGCGGATCCAAAGCAAGTGGCTGAGAAATTAAGAGAAACGGAGCTGCCGCGCAATCAGGTGGAAATTGTATCGACGAAAAGACCATATCAAAGTCCAGGAAGAGGAAAAAGAGTGGTTGTTGTAGATTTTGGCATGAAGCATGGAATCTTAAGAGAATTAAACAGCCGAAATTGCGACTCGATCGTCGTTCCATATGATACATCTGCGGAGGAAATATTGCGATTGAAGCCTGACGGCGTTTTGCTTACAAACGGACCTGGAGATCCGCAAAACGTTCCAGAAGCAATTGAAATGCTGCGCGATCTTATCGGGAAAACCCCTATCTTTGGAATATGTTTAGGGCATCAGCTGCTCGCTTTAGCATGCGGTGCGAAAACAGAAAAATTAAAATTCGGCCACCGCGGCTCAAACCATCCAGTGAAGGATTTAAAAACTGGGAAAGTGTATATGACTTCCCAAAATCACGGCTATGCTGTAAGCATCGAATCCATTAGGAATACAGAGCTTGAAGTAACACATGTTGCACTGAACGACGGAACAGTTGAAGGATTGAGACATCGCGTGCATCCTGCTTTCGCTGTTCAATACCATCCGGAAGCATCGCCGGGACCTGAGGATGCCAATCCATTGTTTAATCAATTTATCGAGCTGATGGAAAAGACTGCTCAAAGGGGGAATCTCAATGCCTAAGCGGAAAGATATTCAGAAAATTTTAGTTATCGGATCAGGACCGATTATTATCGGACAAGCGGCGGAGTTTGACTATTCGGGAACACAGGCGTGCTTAGCATTGAAAGAGGAAGGATATGAGGTTGTTCTTGTCAACTCGAACCCAGCGACAATTATGACGGATACGGAAATTGCCGACAAAGTGTATATGGAGCCGCTCACTCCGAGCTTTGTTGCCAAAATCATCCGCAAGGAAAGGCCGGATGCGATCCTGCCGACTCTCGGCGGACAGACTGGACTAAACTTGGCGGTCGAGCTTCATAAAATGGGTGTTTTAGAAGAGTGCGGCGTTGAAATTTTAGGAACTAAGCTTTCAGCCATTCAAAAAGCTGAAGACCGTGAACTGTTCCGCGAGCTTATGAAGGAGCTGAATGAACCGGTGCCGGAAAGCGCCATAATTCATGAGCTTGAAGAAGCGTTTCATTTTGTGGAGCAAGTCGGCTATCCGGTGATCGTCCGGCCTGCATATACACTTGGCGGGACCGGAGGCGGCATTTGTCACGATGAGGAAGAACTGATTGAAATTGTGACGAACGGTTTAAAGCTCAGCCCTGTTCATCAATGTCTGCTCGAAAAAAGCATTGCCGGCTACAAAGAAATCGAATATGAAGTGATGCGGGACTCAAAAGACAATAAAATCGTTGTCTGCAACATGGAAAATATTGACCCCGTCGGCATTCATACAGGCGATTCGATCGTTGTGGCGCCCAGCCAAACGATTTCAGACAGAGAATACCAGTTGCTCAGAAACGTGTCATTAAAAATTATCGGAGCTCTTGGCATCGAAGGCGGCTGCAATGTTCAGCTTGCTCTTGATCCGGATAGTTTTCAATATTACGTTATCGAAGTGAACCCGCGGGTTAGCCGCTCATCTGCCCTTGCATCAAAAGCGACAGGATATCCGATTGCGAAACTCGCAGCGAAAATTGCCGTCGGTTTGACGTTAGATGAAATCATCAATCCAGTGACAGGGAAAACATTTGCTTGCTTTGAACCGGCGCTTGATTATGTTGTCACGAAAATACCGCGATGGCCGTTTGATAAATTTGAATCAGCCAACCGTGTGCTTGGCACTCAAATGAAAGCAACCGGTGAAGTCATGGCGATCGGCCGCACGTTTGAAGAATCGTTGTTAAAAGCTGTTCGTTCTCTCGAAGCAAGCGTCTACCATTTAACATTGAAAGAAAACGATGTCTCAGATGAAATGATTGAAAAGCGAATCAAGAAAGCAGGGGATGAACGAATCTTTTACATCGGCGAAGCGCTGAGAAGGGGTTTTTCCGTTGAGCAAATTCATCAATGGAGCAAAATCGACCGCTTTTTCTTGAATAAGATAAACAACATTATCGAATATGAACGAGAACTGAAAAAATCTCCATTTGATGTAAATGTGTTGAGAAAAGCAAAGCAACTCGGATTTTCTGATCACTTTATCGCTTCGTTATGGAATACAGATGAATCGGAAGTTTATGAGTTTCGGAAAAAACAAGGAATTGTTCCAGTTTACAAAATGGTTGATACGTGCGCAAGCGAGTTTGAATCCGAGACGCCTTACTTTTACGGCACATATGAAGAAGAAAATGAATCGATTGTGACTGAACGAAAAAGTGTTGTCGTGTTAGGTTCAGGGCCGATTCGAATCGGGCAGGGTATTGAGTTCGATTATGCAACAGTTCACTCTGTTTGGGCGATTCGCGAAGCAGGATATGAAGCAATCATTATCAATAACAATCCAGAAACGGTGTCAACGGATTTCAGCATTTCCGACAAGCTGTATTTTGAACCGCTGACGATCGAAGATGTCATGCATATTATCGACTTGGAGAAACCGATTGGCGTTGTCGTCCAATTCGGCGGGCAAACGGCAATCAATTTGGCAGGCAAGCTGGCAAAACGAGGTGTCAAAATATTAGGAACAAGCCTGGAAAATTTAGATCGGGCGGAAGACCGCGACAAGTTCGAACAAGTGCTTGAAGCTTTGGAAATACCACAGCCTGTAGGGAAAACGGCTCTATCCGTCGCTGAAGCGGTGGAAATTGCGGAAGAAATCGGCTATCCGGTGCTTGTCCGTCCTTCCTATGTGCTTGGCGGCCGGGCGATGGAAATTGTCTACCATAAAGAAGAATTGCTCCATTATATGGAACATGCAGTAAAAATTAATCCGGAACATCCCGTTTTAATTGATCAATATTTAACCGGAATAGAAGTGGAAGTTGATGCGATTTCAGACGGTAAACATGTGCTCATTCCGGGCATTATGGAGCATATTGAGCGGGCAGGCGTGCACTCAGGGGACTCGATAGCGGTTTACCCGCCGCAAACGTTATCTGATCAGTTGAAAACAGAACTTGTTGATTATACGATTCGTTTGGCAAAAGGGCTGAATATTGTCGGACTGCTAAACATTCAATTTGTAATTGCTGACGGGCGGGTATACGTATTGGAAGTGAACCCAAGATCAAGCAGAACAGTTCCGTTTCTAAGTAAAATTACCGGAATTCCGATGGCTAAGCTTGCGACAAAGGTGATACTCGGTGCTAGCTTGCCGGAACTCGGTGTGAAAACAGGGCTTGCAAAAGAGCCGAAAGGTGTATTTGTGAAGGTGCCGGTATTTTCATTTGCGAAGTTGCGCCGTGTAGACATTACGCTTGGACCAGAAATGAAATCAACTGGGGAAGTAATCGGAAAGGATGCCACCTTTGAAAAGGCTCTTTATAAAGGCTTTGTTGCAGCCGGTACGAATATTTACGAGCACGGATCAGTGCTGCTTACGATTGCTGATAAGGACAAAAACGAGGCTTTAGAAATTGCGGGCAGATTTCGCAATATCGGCTATCAACTGCTGGCGACGGAAGGAACCGCAAAGTTTCTAGAAGAGAACGGCATAAAAGCAAAGGTTGTCAGCAAAATCGGATCACGCGGCGACAACATTTTGGATGTGATACGCAATGGAAAAGCGCAATTTGTCATCAACACGCTGACGAAAGGAAAGCAGCCTGAGCGCGACGGCTTCAGAATCAGAAGGGAATCGGTTGAAAACGGTGTGCCGTGCCTCACTTCTTTAGACACTGCAAGGGCAATTTTACGCGTGCTTGAATCGATGGCTTTTACGGTTGAAAATCTCTCCGAACATAATAGGTAAAGAAGGTGATCCAATGATCAAAGCTTGGATGGAAATCATCAGCAACAGGCCAATTGCGAAAAACATTTATAAAATGGAATTAAAAGGAGAGCTCGTTCAACGCATTACTCGTCCGGGACAATTTGTTCAAATAAAAGTGGATGACAGTTTTGATCTGTTATTAAGAAGACCGATCAGCATTGCCGAATACAATGCCGAAAAAAACACGATGACATTAATTTATCGGGCAGAAGGCGCCGGAACGAAAAGATTGTCCAGAAAAAAAGCAAGTGAGCTTGTCGATGTTTTCGGACCGCTCGGAAACGGTTTTCCGGTTGAAGAAACGAAGGAAAAAGCATTGCTTGTCGGTGGCGGCATTGGCGTTCCCCCTCTTTATGAATTGTCGAAGCAGCTTGTTCAAAATGGAGTGGAAGTTGTCCATGTATTAGGATTTTCAACAAAAGCGGCGGTGTTTTACGAACAAGAGTTTAAGGAGCTGGGCGAAACGTTTGTGGCGACAGTTGACGGCACATTCGGCGCAAAAGGAACCGTTATGGATATCATCAATGAACAACGCTTCACATTTGAAACGCTCTATACATGCGGACCAACTCCAATGTTAAAAGCGATAGAAGAAGCATTTCCGCATAAAAAAGTGTTTTTGTCCCTGGAAGAAAGAATGGGCTGCGGAATCGGCGCTTGCTTTGCCTGTGTCCGCCGTACGAAAACCGATGCAAATGATTCGGGCTATAAGAAAATCTGTACCGACGGGCCTGTTTTTCGAATCGGGGAGGTGATGTTGGAATGTTAACTGTTAAGCTTCCTGGTCTTGAGTTAAAAAATCCGATCATGCCCGCATCAGGATGCTTCGGCTTTGGCCGCGAATTTGCCAAGCTGTACGATTTATCCAAGCTTGGAGCGATCATGATCAAAGCAACAACGCTTGAGCCTAGATTCGGAAATCCAACACCAAGGGTGGCGGAAACGCCGTCGGGAATGCTCAATGCCATCGGGTTGCAAAATCCCGGATTAAAAAAAGTGATGGAGGAAGAGCTTCCTTGGCTTTCTCAATTTGATGTTCCGATCATTGCGAACATTGCCGGCTCGACTGTTGAAGAATATGTGGAAGTGGCAAAAGAAATCAGTAAAGCGCCTAACGTAAAAGCACTTGAACTGAACATTTCTTGTCCGAATGTTAAACAAGGGGGGATCATGTTCGGAACAGTTCCTGAAGTAGCCGGACATTTAACAGAAGCTGTGAAAAACGTTTCTTCAGTACCGGTTTATGTCAAGCTTTCTCCAAATGTAACTGACATTGTCGCCATGGCAAAAGCGGTGGAAAAAGCGGGAGCAGACGGAATTACGATGATCAACACGCTCCTCGGCATGCGGATCGATGTGAAAACAGGCCGGTCGATTATTGCTAATGGAACAGGCGGGCTTTCTGGACCTGCTGTCAAGCCGATTGCCGTTCGTATGATCTATCAGGTTTCCCAAAGTGTAGAAATCCCGGTCATTGGCATGGGAGGAATTATGAATGTCGATGATTGCATAGAATTTTTGCAGGCAGGAGCAAAGGCAGTCGCAATTGGTACAGCGAATTTTGTCAATCCTTACGTCTGTGTTGAACTTATTGATGCGTTGCCGAATCGGCTGAAAGAATTAGGCTTTGATCATGTGAATGAATGTGTCGGAAGGAGCTGGAAAGATGAAAAATCGTCCTCTAATTCTTGCCCTTGATTTTGATACGAGAGAAAAAGCATTGCAGTTTGTGCAAATATTTGAGGAGCCTTTATTTGTTAAAGTGGGGATGGAACTTTTTTATCAAGAAGGCCCTTCTATCATTGAAGAATTACAGCGAAGCGGTCATCAAATATTTCTTGATTTGAAGCTGCATGATATACCAAATACCGTGAAACAAACGATGAAAGGACTTGCCAAGCTCGGAGTCGATTTGATCACTATTCACGCTGCGGGAGGTAGAGACATGATGGAAGCAGCGATAGAAGGGCTGGAGGCGGGAGCTCAGAGCGGAAATAAGCGTCCAGATGTTGTCGCTGTCACCCAGCTGACAAGCACTTCCAGCGAGATGCTAAAAAATGAACTTCTCATTGAAAAGCCGTTGCTTGAGACGGTTTTACATTATGCGGAAAATGCAAAAAAAAGCGGGATGAGCGGTGTTGTTTGTTCTGTCCATGAAGTAAGCGAAATAAGAAAAACGTGCGGTCCATCTTTTCTGACTGTTACGCCTGGAATTCGTTTAGCAAAAGATAGAGCACAGGATCAAGTCCGCATTGCGACGCCAAAATTTGCAAAGGAACAAGGCGCATCAGCCATTGTAGTCGGCAGGACAATTACAAAAGCAGAGGATCCTGTTGCAGCCTACAATGAGGTAAAAAAAGAATGGGAGGGTAAGGTGGAATGAAAAAGGAAATCGCCAAACATTTGCTAGAAATTGAAGCAGTTACTCTCAGACCAAATGAACCGTTTACGTGGGCAAGCGGAATAAAATCGCCCATTTATTGCGACAATCGTTTGACTCTATCGTATCCGAAGCTCCGCAAAATCATTTATAAAGGACTAGCTCAACTAATCAGTGAGCATTTTTCCGATGCTGAATTAATTGCTGGAACTGCAACAGCCGGTATTCCCCATGCGGCATTAGTTGCTGAAGAGCTGGGATTGCCTATGTGTTATGTGCGCAGCACACCGAAAAAGCATGGGAAGGGAAACCAAATAGAAGGAAAAGTGAGGGAAGGACAAAAAGCTGTTGTAATCGAAGACTTGATTTCAACAGGGGCAAGCTCCTTAAAAGCTGTTGAAGCACTAAGAAATGCTGGCTGTCAAGTACTAGGTGTCGCCGCAATTTTTACCTACGGTCTTCCTCAAGGAAAGCAAAACTTTGCCAATGCTGGCATTCCTGCGATCGCATTAAGTGATTATGACACTTTAATCCAAGTGGCTTTGGAAGTGCAAATGATTTCAAAAGAGGATCTCGACCGCTTGTCATTATGGCGAAAAAATCCTGAAAACGACAGTTGGCTCGAAAAAGTTTAACCGCCTTTTCATATAATATTTAATTCCAATCAAAAAACTCGGGTTGACTTTTAGGAAAATTATGATAAAATTTGATAGCATATAGCACGTTCTTGAAAGGAACACTGTGAATCTTCTAACCTAATTTTTAAGTACAAAATGTCATTTGTACAAATGAAAGAAAAGAAGGATTATATAAAAAGCTGTCTCAATAAACCGCTGACTAGACGACTAGAGGCGGTTTTCAATCCTTTTATTGAACGCGCTCTATTCCTTTTCTAATAAGGGGGAAAGGCGAATGCTTACGTACGAAACCTGGGCGGAACCTGATCTCGTGTTTGATGAGACATCGGACACAAAAGGTGCCCTAGAGGTGTTGGAATGGGCATATTCAACATATAAAGATGATATTGTGTATTCGTGCAGCTTTGGAATTGAAGGGATTGTACTCATTGATTTAATATCGAAGGTCAATCCGACCGCACGGATTGTCTTTTTGGACACGGGGCTGCATTTTAAAGAAACCTATGATTGCATAGAAAAAGTAAAAAATCGATACCCAGATTTAAATATAGAATTGAAAAAACCAGAGATCACATTAGAAGAGCAAAAAGAGCAATATGGGGATAAGCTTTGGGAGAGAGATCCGAATCTTTGCTGCCACATCCGGAAAGTGGTTCCTTTAAGGGAGACACTTGAACCTGTAAAAGCATGGATTTCAGGATTGAGAAGAGAACAATCGCCGACAAGAAAACATATAAACTATATTAATAAAGATGAGAAATTCCAAAAGGTAAAAATTTGCCCTCTCATCCACTGGACATGGAAGGAAGTTTGGCGATATGTTTATAAACATGATTTGCCTTATATCGTCTTACATGATCAAGGTTATCCTTCCATTGGCTGCCAGCCTTGCACTCAGCCAGCCATTAACATGGATGATCTGCGTTCTGGAAGATGGGTCGGCCATCAAAAGCTTGAATGCGGATTACATGAGAGTGTGACAAAATAATGGAAGCCTATAACCATTAGAGGAAGCGGTGCGGCGGCAGCGGGTGCTGCCTGTCGTACAGGAGCGGTAAAAACATATCGCTTTTTCCTCCATTCGGACTGCTGGAAATGTTCTCTGTTCAATGGTCGGTGGAGGTGAAGGTGCCTAAACCGTCTGCTTCGGCTTCATCGATAGTTGATTCAATCATTTTATCTTTGGTGTTTGTTCAATCAAAATATGAATATCACTTACAAGTGAAGTGATAGTTTGATCTACAGCAGGCCTTTTTCCGCATATAATGCTTTATAAAAACTCGTCATAAAAAATAAAGTTTTGAAGACTCGTTTCATGAAATGATTCTTTTTACTCGTTTTTGATGATGGCGTATCGCAACGATTTAGATTTATTTAGCGGCTAAGGCTAAAAATTTTTTCAACAAAAGCCTAGTAAATAAATATGAATATAGGAATATATGGCGTAGCAAGGAGGAGATCAAATGGGGATTGCACCGCACGGAGGAACATTAATCAATCGCTATAATCCAGAATACAATTATTCTCATATTCAAGAAGCAATTGAATTGGATAATATCGGGCTCTCTGACTTAGAGTTAATCGGTATTGGAGCATTTAGTCCATTAACGGGTTTTTTAACTAAAAAAGATTATGATAGTGTTGTCGAAAACATGCGTCTTGCCAATGGTATAGTTTGGAGCATTCCAATTACACTTCCTGTTGAAGAAGAACAAGCTGATCGCATCGACATTGGAGATGAAGTTAAGCTGACATTTAACGGAGAAGTATACGGTGTGATCAAAGTGGAAGATAAATATAAGCCGGATAAACAAAAAGAAGCGGAATATGTTTATCGGACAAAAGATGAAGAGCACCCAGGAGTTGCTAAATTGTATGAGCGTCCTCCTGTCTATCTTGGCGGGGATGTCGTGTTAGTAAAGAAAACGGAAAAGCCGTTTCCAAATGAAACATTTGAGCCAGCAGAATCTCGAGCCGCTTTTGAACGTTTTGGCTGGAATACAGTCGTAGGGTTTCAAACGAGAAATCCTGTTCACCGTGCGCATGAATACATTCAAAAAACAGCTCTTGAAACCGTAGACGGATTATTTCTGCAGCCGCTGGTCGGCGAAACAAAAAAGGATGATATTCCTGCAGATATTCGCATGGAAAGCTATCGAGTCCTGTTAGAAAATTACTATCCAAAAGATCGTGTTCTGTTAGGAATTTTTCCAGCCGCCATGCGCTATGCCGGACCGAGGGAAGCGATATTCCATGCTATGGTCCGAAAAAATTATGGGTGTACGCATTTCATCGTTGGAAGAGACCATGCAGGGGTTGGAAATTACTATGGAACATATGATGCGCAAAAAATCTTTTCCAACTTTACAAAAGAGGAATTAGATATTACGCCGCTGTTTTTTGAACACAGCTTTTATTGCAAAAAATGCGACGGCATGGCCTCCCATAAAACATGTCCGCATTCCGATGACGACCGTGTCATTTTATCAGGCACAAAAGTAAGGGAAAAACTGCGAAACGGCGAGCCGCTGCCAAACACTTTCAGCCGTCCGGAAGTTGTTGAAGTGCTCGTAAAAGGACTGCGCCAAGAAGAATTGCAAAAATGAGGTGGAATAAACGTGACAAGTAAAAATATTGTTTGGCATCACCATTCCGTCACAAAAGAAGAGCGGAGGAAAAAGTTGGGGCATCACAGCTTTGTTCTATGGTTTACCGGATTGTCTGGTTCCGGCAAATCAACGTTAGCCAATGCATTAAACCAAAAACTGTTCAATGAAAATATTTCGTCTTACGTATTAGATGGGGACAACGTTCGCCATGGGTTGAACAAAGATTTAGGCTTTTCGGAATTGGACCGAAAAGAAAACATTCGGCGCATTGGAGAAGTAGCAAAATTATTTGTGGACAGCGGCCAAGTTGTTTTGACAGCCTTTATTTCACCATATAGAGAAGATCGGGAGTTAGTAAGAAATTTGCTCGAGCATGATGAGTTCATTGAAATATATGTTAAATGCTCATTATCAGAATGTGAAAAACGAGATCCGAAAGGGCTGTACAAAAAAGCGAGAAACGGTGAAATTAAACATTTTACAGGCATCGACGATCCATATGAAGAGCCGGAAAATCCTGAAATCATTGTTCATACTGAGGAATGGTCAGTAGAAGAAAGTGTTGAACATATTTTTCAATATTTAAAAAATCGAAAGTTCCTATAATCTTAAACATTGGGGGAGTTGCAATGGCACAAGAAAAAGTATGGGCAAACAATGAGAATTTAAATAAGTTTGAATTAAAAAAGCTTGAAAAAGACGGATTGGACATTTTGGAAGAAATCGACACCTTTGCGAAAAACGGCTTTGCTTCCATTCCGGAAGAAGATTGGGATTTGCTCAAATGGGCCGGGCTGTATCTTCAACGTCCAAAAAAAGACGGTTATTTCATGATGCGGGTGAAAGTGCCGACGGGAATATTAACCTATGATCAAGTCGTTGCGCTCGCAGGGATTTGCAGAGATTTTGGCCGGGATCTATTTGATATTACAACTCGTCAGGCCATTCAGTTCCATTGGCTGGAAATCGAGAACATTCCGGAAATATTTAGACGCTTGGATGAAGTCGGCCTAACAACGGTAGGCGCCTGCGGCGACATCGCCCGCAACGTGATTGGAAATCCTCTTGCTGGCATTGACCCGGAAGAGCTTTTGGACACAGAGCCGATTGTGCGAGAAATTCATCAATTTTTCTATAAAAATAGAGATTTTTCCAATTTGCCAAGAAAATATAAAATTTCGATTAGTGCAAGCTACTATAATTCCGGACATGCAGAAATCAATGATTTAGCTTTCACACCAGCTACAAAAGAGATTGACGGAAAGCTTGTGAAAGGCTTTCATGTAAAGGTCGGCGGCGGACTATCATCAAAACCGCATTTGGCCCAACCATTGAACATTTTCGTAACCCCGGATAAAGTGAAGGATGTTGCCATTGCGGTGACAACCATCTTCCGCGATTACGGCTATCGTGAGAAAAGACACCGCGCCCGTCTAAAATTTTTAGTTGCCGATTGGGGTGTAGAAAAATTCCAAGAAAAACTGCTTGAACTGACAGGTCCGCTTCCGGAGAGAGGAAACGATGAAACAAAAGGCTGGAATGCAGGATATTTTTACGGCGTTCATCCGCAAAAGCAAAAAGGCTTGAATTACATTGGCTTTAATGTTCCGCTCGGAAGACTTTATTCCGAGGAAGTGCTGGAGATCGCCAGAATTTCCAAAAAATACGGAAATGGACAAATCCGAACTTGCAATACACAAAATATTGTGATTCCAAACGTTCCGGATGATCAAGTTGAAGCTTTGCTGGCAGAAGAAATTTTTCAAAAGGGCAGAATTACCATCAAGCCGAAATCATTCATTGGTTATGCCGTTTCCTGCACTGGAACGGAATTTTGCAACCTTGCGCTTGTTGAAACGAAACAGCGGATGAAAACAATTGTCGAATATTTGGATCAAGAATTAGAATTGGATGTACCTGTTCGGATGCACATCACAGGCTGCCCGAATTCATGCGGTCAGCGGCAAATCGCGGACATCGGTCTGCAAGGCGTTTTGATGAGAACAAAAGATAAAAAAATGGTCGATGCCTACGAAATTCATGTTGGCGGAACGCTTCTTGACGGCGGTCGATTTAATGAAAAATTGAAAGGAAAAATTGAGGCAGAGAAGCTTCATTTAGTGTTGAAAGATTTTCTGCAATATTTCAAAGAAACGAAGCTGGCCGGCGAAACCTTTTTAGAATATTATGATCGCGTCGGCATTGAACCTTTGCAGGCGAAGCTCGATGAGATTTTGGAACCTCTCGGAGCTTAAATGGGGTGTCAGCATGTATTTGTATCGCTTTCTTGTAAAAACGAAGGAGAAGGAAATTCCAGTAATCATCGCGGCCGAAAATGATTTGAAAGCATTCGAGCAAGTAGATGTTGAGCTTGAAAAATTTTATTTAAAGGTTCTTGATATTGAAGATGTTACGTTGTACGAAAAGAAAAAAATACGAAAAAGTGCAGGGTTTGTGATTGATGAAGCGACGTGACGCTCTGTACGTAGTGGGGGAGATCAGCGTGGGAAAAGTGTATATTGTCGGAGCAGGCCCAGGAGATCCAGAATTAATCACAATAAAAGCGATGAAGGCGATTCAGAAGGCGGATGTGATTTTATATGACAGGCTTGTCAACAAAGAGCTCCTTGCTTATGCAAAAAAAGAAGCGGATCTCATTTATTGCGGCAAATTGCCAAATTACCATACGATGCGCCAAGAGACGATCAATAAGTTTTTAGTGAAGTATGCCCAGGCAGGCAAAATCGTAACGCGGTTAAAAGGAGGCGACCCCTATCTGTTTGGCAGAGGGGGGGAGGAAGCGGAAGTATTGGTGCAAAAACGAATTCCTTTTGAAGTGATCCCCGGGGTTACGGCTGCTTCCGCCGCTTCCGCCTATGCTGGCATCCCGCTTACGCATCGCAACATCAGCGCTTCGTGTGCATTTATTACCGGACATAGAGCAGGGGATTTGACAATTAAAGAGGAAACGATTCGTTTAATGAAAGCAGCGGACACCGTTGCGGTCTATATGGGTGTGAAAAATATTGCGGAAATCCAAGATATGATTATACGAAGCGGGAAGGATCAAAATACGCCTGTTGCCTTTATTGAATGGGCGACTACGGAAGAACAACGGACAGTAACGACAACCGTGAAGGAAATGGCGAAATCGGCAGAAGAAAATTGTATTTCCAATCCATGCATGATTATTATCGGCGAAGTCGTTCGTTTTCATGACCAGTTGAACTGGTTTGAGAAGCAGATGAGCAACATCGATTTTACAACAGGGGTTTCGTTATGAAAAAAGGGGTTCTGTATATCTTTCACGGCAGTCGGTTGCGAGATTCTAGAGAAGAGGCGATTCATTTTTTCAATGAAGTGAAGGCGAGCCTGCCATACGAGATTCAAGAAATCTCTTTCCTTGAGCTTGCAAAGCCTACCATTGAGGAAGGATTTGCATCCTGTTTCGCAAAAGGAGCTGCTCATATTGCGGTAATCCCAGTGCTGTTACTAGCTGCCGGCCATGCCAAACAAGATATACCAGCTATTCTTTCGACATTGCAGACAAATTATCCGGAAGCAATGATCTCCTATGGCATGCCTTTTGGCGTTGATGAATTGATGCTAGAGGCAGTGGAAGACAGAATTAAACGCGTTTTGAATAGACCGAAAAAGTCTAGAATGATTTTGATCGGTCGAGGAAGCCGGGATGTGGAAATGCAGCAAGATTTTTTAACGATTGGCCGCATGCTTGAAGAGCGATTGGAAGTACCGGTGACGTGCTGCTATTTAACCGCAGCTTCTCCTCTTTTTCAAGATGTTGTTCAATCCGTTCCAAAAATGACGGAAGAAGAAATAATTTTTGTGCCTTATTTATTGTTTACAGGTCTATTGTTAAAAGGAGTTCAAAAGCAAATCGAGCAATTGAAAAGGGTAACAAATAAAAAGATTATGTTAACTGATCATATCGGAAACCATTCAGCTGTTAAAGAGCTGCTTCGCGTCAGAGTTGAAGAGGCGTTTGCAGCAAGAGCAGAGAATAAATATTTGAAAAAGGAAACCGTGTTATGAATGGTTTCCTTTTTCTCTGTACTGAAATGAGGCGTACATAATTTTTCGAGATTAGAGCTATTCCAGATGATCAACGTTGTTAATGGAGTAAGAGTTTCATAAAAGAAGCTTATAAAAGCAGAAGGAGAAGCAGAAAAAACGTCTATTGTTTTTTCAACTTCAGCACGAGCTCTTCATCAGGCGTCACATAGACCGTTTGCTGATTTTCATATATGACAAACCCAGGCTTGGCGCCATTCGGTTTTTTTACATAGCGCACTTTTGTATAATCGACAGGTACGGAGCTTGATTGGCGCGCTTTGCTGAAATAAGCTGCCAGATTCGCTGCCTCTAAAATGGTCTGTTCAGACGGATCTTTTTTCCGGATGACAACATGGGAGCCCGGTATGTCCTTTGTATGAAGCCAAATATCGTCTCTAGCAGCAACCCGGTTCGTCAAGTATTCGTTTTGCTTGTTGTTTTTGCCGACTAATATTTCAGCTCCGTCGCTGGACAGATAAGCTTCTAAAACAGGTTTAGCATTTTTTTTCTTCTGGATGTTCGCTCTTTTTTTCAAATATCCCCCTTCAATCAATTCTTCTCGAATTTCCTCTAAGTCTTTAGGAGAAGCTGTTTCAAGCTGCTGGAGAAGCCGGTCAAAATATTCGATTTCTTGTTCTGCTTTTTCGATTTGCGATTTGACAACTAAAACGGAATTTTTGGCTTTTTGATATTTTTGGAAATAACTTTGGGCGTTTTCAGAAGGAGTTTTCAAAGGATCAAGCGGAATTTTGATCTTTTGTCCATCCTCGTCATAATAGTTGATAACTTCGACTTCTTTATCCCCTTTTTTCACTGCATGCATATTCGCTGTCAATAGTTCGCCGTAAAGCTGTAGCGTATTTGCTTTTTCAGCCTCTTTGAGCGTGTGTTTTAGCTTTTGGATTTTCGTTTCATTCTTTTTTCGTTCGTTGATGATGAAGCGTTCTAAATCCTGCCCTTGCTGCTTCACTCGATCGCGTTCCGCTTTCGAGTAAAAATATCGGTCTAGCAATTCGCTTATGGTAGAAAATGTTTTCCTTTCTCCTTTTACGTGCTCTAAAGGCAAAATATAAAAATATTCTTTATTTAAAGTTTTTGTCATTTGCGGAACAATGCTTCCGCTTTTTATTTGATTTAAAACGGACATAAGCGTTCTGGCAACCGATTCCTTATTGGCGATTCCAGAGCGGTAGACGATTTCTTTTGCCAACAGAGGCGAGATGCCAGCAAATTGGTCGACAATTTGTTTTTCAAATTTTCCTGAAAACAGATCAATTTTTTTCAAAACCGTTTCTTCTGAAGCATGAAAAGGATTCAATTTGCCTTGGTCTGGAGGAAAAACATATGCGTGTCCGGGCAAAACAGAGCGATGGCGATTGACTGCAGCTGATACATGTTTGATGCTGTCAATGATCATCTTCTTTTCTTGATCGACTAAGATGATGTTGCTATGTTTTCCCATGATCTCGACAAATAATTGTTTCCTGGTGATATCCCCTAATTCATTGCGGGATCTCATTTGCAGCATGACGATTCGATCAAGTCCGACCTGGCTGATTTCCTCAATGATGCTTCCTTCCAAATGCTTTCTTAAAACCATACAGAACATCGGCGGTTCTTGCGGATTATCATAGTTGGAGGCTGTAAGATGAATGCGCGCAAAATTGGGATGATTGGATATAAGCAGACGATAATTTTTACCTTTCTGACGAATTTGCAAGATAAGATCGTGCTTAGAAGGCTGATGAATTTTTGTGATTTTTCCGCCTTCAAGCTCTTGTTTCAATTCTCTTTGAACACAATATGTAAAAATGCCGTCAAAAGACATATTTGCTCACCCTTTTTCCATGAAGTCCAAGAAAAAACTTACTAAATTATAACATGTTTTAGGACAAGGCTGAATATGTTGTTCTTAGAGCGTGTATCAAAAGGTGAAAAGGGGTGAAACAGAAATTCATGAAATGGCATGAATTGACAGAACAAGAAGCAATTCAATCATTGAATGTCGATATAAAAAAAGGATTATCAGAAAAAGAAGCAGAAAACCGCAGAAAAAAATTAGGATACAATGAGCTTGCAGAAGGAAAACGGCAATCAAATCTTTTGTTATTTTTCGGCCAGTTTAAAGATTTCATGGTTCTTGTTTTAATTGCGGCAACCGTCATTTCCGGCCTTTTAGGAGAGTATATTGATGCAGTTGCCATTATTGCGATTGTGATTTTGAACGGAGTTCTTGGATTTATTCAAGAGAAAAAGGCAGAGAAGTCTCTTGCTGCATTAAAAGAACTGTCAAGCCCGCAGACTACTGTATTGCGCAGCGGGAAGTGGGTGAAGATCCCTTCGAGAGAAATTGTCGTAGGGGACTGCATTAAATTTAAAAGCGGCGATCGAATCGGAGCTGATGTGCGTCTCATTCAAGTATCAAGCCTTGAAGTCGAGGAGTCGGCACTAACTGGCGAATCCGTCCCTGTTGGAAAACATACACGCCCATTAAAAGGGAATCAAGGATCCGTTGGCGATATGCAAAATATGGCCTTTATGGGCACGCTTGTAACAAGAGGAAGCGGAGTCGGCGTTGTCGTGGCTACAGGCATGAAAACGGCAATGGGGCAAATTGCAGATTTGCTGCAAACCCAGGAGCAGCAATTGACACCGATGCAGAGAAAATTAGAAGAGCTGGGCAAAGTTTTAATTGTTGTAGCTCTTCTCTTGACGGTATTAGTAGCAGGAATCGGAGTCATGCAAGGACATGCTGTTTATGAAATGTTTTTGGCGGGGGTCTCGCTGGCAGTGGCGGCGATTCCTGAAGGCTTGCCGGCGATTGTTACGGTTGCATTGGCATTGGGCGTCCAGCGGATGATCAAGAAAAATTCAATTGTCCGAAAGCTTCCAGCTGTTGAAACACTCGGATGTGCAACCGTCATTTGTTCAGATAAAACAGGAACAATGACTCAAAACCAAATGACTGTGACAGACATTTGGATAAGCAATAAATCATGGAAGGTAACAGGTGCGGGCTATCAGCCTGCTGGGGAGTTTTTTGAAAACGGAAAAAAAATTGATCCGGCTGCTCATAAACCGTTGAAGCAAATGTTAATGTTTGGAATGCTTGCTTCAACATCTGATATTATTGAAACAAATGGAGAATATTCCCTTGATGGCGACCCGACGGAAGGTGCGTTGATCGTGGCTGGCATGAAAGCGGGACTGGCAAAATCAAAATTATTGAAGCAATTTCATATTATGCGAGAATTTCCTTTTGACTCCGACCGAAAAATGATGTCCGTCATTGTTCAAGATAAAGACGGAAAATGCTTTGCAGTTGCAAAAGGAGCTCCAGATGTTATATTAGAACGTTCGACACATGTTCTTTGGCACGATAGAAAAGAACGTTTAACGGAGCAGCGAAAAAATGACATTCAAAAGGCGATTTTTCATCAGGCAAACGAAGCATTAAGAACGATAGCAATTGCATACAAACCGCTTCATACAGGATCTCTACCCCAAGCTGAAGCGGAATCTTCTCTTATTTTCATTGGCATACAAGGAATGATTGACCCGCCAAGACCAGAAGTGAAACAAGCGGTGAAGGAATGCGGTGAAGCAGGCATTAAAACTGTCATGATAACAGGCGATCATGTTATTACCGCACAAGCTATCGCAAAAGAACTAGAAATATTGCCGCCTAACGGTAAAGTAATGGACGGTTCATCTTTGTCCAAGCTCACGATTGAAGAATTGGAAGAAGTAGTTGATGATATTTACGTATTTGCCAGAGTTTCTCCGGAGCATAAATTGAAAATTGTGAAAGCTTTGCAAAACAAAGGACATATCGTTGCAATGACTGGAGACGGCGTAAATGATGCCCCGGCAATCAAAGCGGCAGACATAGGCATTTCGATGGGAATGAGCGGCACCGATGTGGCAAAAGAAGCTTCCTCTCTTATTCTCGTTGATGATAACTTTGCCACCATTAAAGCAGCGATTCAAGAAGGGCGCAATATTTATGACAATATCAGGAAATTTATTCGCTATTTATTAGCATCAAATGTAGGAGAGATACTAGTTATGTTATTTGCCATGATTTTAGCATTGCCACTGCCGCTTGTTCCGATTCAAATTTTGTGGGTGAATCTTGTAACAGATGGCCTGCCGGCTATGGCGCTTGGCCTTGATCCTGCAGAAGAAGATGTGTTAAAAAGAAAGCCTCGCGATCCGAAAGAAGGGATTTTTTCGAGAGGGCTTGGCTGGAAAATTTTATCTCGCGGGTTTTTAATCGGGCTGTCCACACTACTTGTCTTTTACTTCATTTATGAACGGAATACAGAACAGCTTGCCTACGCGCAAACAGCTGCTTTTGCAACACTTGTTTTGTCCCAATTGATTTTAGTGTTTGATTCAAGAACGGAAAAAACGATTTTTGACCGGAATCCTTTTAGCAACATTTATTTGCTGCTGGCAGTCTTTTCATCCATAATCTTAATGCTTGTTGTCATTTATTATGAGCCGCTTCAACCGATTTTCCATACAACGCCTATCATAGCTCGAGATTGGCTGTTTATTTTCGTCATGTCCGCTCTGCCGACATTTTTGCTGGCAGGATCAATTTTAACAAGAAAAAAACGATAAGTTATGTTATAATTTTTTCAGGTGATAGATGCTATTCTATGACCTTTCTTTTTTTCTTTTGTTTTGAAGGCGACGAAAGAACGGATGTGGTACAATGGTATTAAGCATGACGGGATTTGGCCGCTCGGTAAAAACGGTGCAGCAGATGCAAATAACAGTTGAGATGAGATCGGTCAATCACCGGTTTTGTGAAATCAGCGTGCGGATGCCTAAAAATTTTTTTTCGCTTGAAGAAAAAATAAAGAAAGCCGTACAATCTTATATAAATCGAGGACGTGTGGAATTGTACATCACGGTCAGCGGAGAGGGTCTTTTTTCCAGAACCCTAAACGTTGACTGGTCCCTTGCCGCTCAATACATAGACGCTTTGAACGAAATGAAACGCCGTTTTCATATAGATGATTCCATTCGTTTCATGCACCTTTTGCATGATGAACATATTTTTGAAATTCAAGAGGTTGCGAATGAAAATGAAGAGCTTGAATGTATGATGTTAGAAGCTGTTCATGAAGCGGCCAATCAACTGCTGGAAATGCGGGCTGCAGAAGGAAGCAAGCTAAAAGAAGACTTGCTTGAGCATTTGGAAGCGTTAGAGCAAATCATAGAACATATTCAATCAAGAGCCAGTATTGTCGCAAGCAACTACAGAGATAAATTGCAAAAGCGTTTATCCGAGTTTATAACAGGGAATATTGATGAGAATAGAATATTGTTGGAAGTGGCAATTTTCGCTGACAAATCGGATATTACGGAAGAATTGACAAGATTAGAAAGCCATTTGAGCCAGTTTCGAAAAACGATCGAAAAAGATGAACCGATAGGGCGGAAGCTTGATTTTATCGTTCAAGAGATGAGCCGGGAAGCCAATACGATCGGAGCTAAAGGGAATGATTCGGCCATTTCTGCTTTCGTTGTGGAATTGAAAACTGTTATTGAAAAATTAAAAGAGCAAGTTCAAAATATTGAATAAAGGCTTTTTAGGGGGAAAAATCATGGGAATTAAATTAATTAATATTGGCTTTGGCAACATCGTTTCAGCAAGCCGCATCATTTCCATTGTAAGCCCCGAATCGGCTCCGATAAAGCGGATGATTCAAGATGCAAGAGAACGAGGAATGCTTATTGATGCGACATATGGAAGAAGGACGAGAGCAGTTGTTATAATGGATTCTGACCATATTATATTGTCTGCCGTCCAACCGGAAACAGTTGCTCAAAGGCTTTCCAATAAAGATGAGCTGTCTGATGAAGGGTAGGGTAAATTTGAAATGCAATTAAAGAAAAAAGGTTTGTTAATTGTTTTGTCTGGACCGTCCGGAGTGGGAAAAGGCACTGTTCGCAAAGCGTTGTTTGCACAAAAAGACGTCAATTTTCAATATTCGATCTCAGTGACGACGAGAACCCCACGGGAGGGTGAGAAGGACGGTGTAGATTATTTTTTTAAAACACGCGAACAATTTGAACAGATGATTAAGGAAAACAAACTGCTTGAATGGGCAGAATATGTTGGGAATTATTACGGTACACCCGTTGAATATGTAGAGAAAACACTTGCAGAAGGAAAAGATGTTTTTCTAGAAATTGAAGTTCAAGGGGCTCTTCAAGTTAAAAAGGCATTTCCTGACGGGTTGTTTATATTTTTACTCCCGCCTAGCCTGGAAGAACTGAAAAATCGAATTGTCACGAGAGGAACAGAGTCAGCTGACTTGATCAATAATCGGATGAAAAAAGCAAAAGAAGAAATTGACATGATGGATTATTATGACTATGTTGTTGTTAATGATGAAGTGAATCTTGCCTGTGAAAAAATTAAAGCGATTGTGACTGCTGAACATTGCAGAAGGGAAAGAGTTGCACAAATGTACAAAAAATTTTTGGAGGTTGAGTCTTGATGCTTTATCCATCAATTGATTCCCTATTAAACCGTATCAATTCAAAATATACACTAGTAACTGTAGCAGCAAAAAGAGCGCGGCAAATGCAGCAAAACAATGACCAGCAATTGGAAAACACGGTATCTGTAAAATATGTCGGAAAAGCGCTGGAAGAAATTGATGCAGGGCTGCTTAATTATGAAAAGATTGAGAAATAATAGCTGCTGTCATAACAACCTACTTGATAGGTTGTTATTTTTTTAAAAAGCTGAGAAATAGGAGGAGAACAAAGTGGCACGTCCGAGACGTATTTTATTGTGTGTAACGGGAGGAATAGCGGTTTTCAAGGCTGCAGCTTTGACGAGCAAGCTGACACAGGCGGGTTTTGATGTGAAAGTGATCATGACAGAATCTGCTACGAAATTCGTCACCCCTTTGACGTTTCAAGTACTATCGAGAAATGAAGTGTTTTTAGATACTTTTGATGAAAAAGATGCGAAAGTGATTGCACATATCGATTTAGCCGACTGGGCTGATTTAGTGCTCGTAGCTCCAGCAACTGCCAATATCATTGGGAAACTTGCCTCAGGGATTGCCGATGATATGGTGACAACGACACTGCTGGCGACAACTGCACCGGTTTGGATTGCTCCTGCAATGAATGTACATATGTATGGCCATCCGGCTGTAAAACGCAACATTGAAACGCTTTATCGGGACGGCTATCAGTTTATTGAACCGCAAGAAGGACATCTTGCATGCGGTTACGTTGGCAAAGGCCGCCTGGAAGAGCCGGACAAAATCGTTGAACTCATTCAAAACCATTTTTCCGATCAAACGAAGGTACCTTCCGTCTTGAATCAGAAAACAATTATCATTACTGCGGGGCCGACAAGGGAAAAAATAGATCCTGTCCGGTTTTTCTCCAACCATTCAAGCGGAAAAATGGGCTATGCGATCGCCGAGCAGGCGAAGGAGCTTGGAGCGAGCGTAATTTTAATTTCCGGTCCGACTTCTCTTGCGCCGCCGGCCGGGGTGACATTTGTGCCAGTTGAAAGTGCTGAAGAGATGTATCATGAAGTGATGAACCATTTTGACAAAGCCGACATTGTGATTAAATCTGCCGCAGTTTCTGATTATCGGCCGAAACAAACATTTGATCAAAAAATGAAAAAAAAGGACGGCTCATTAGTCATTGAATTGGAACGTACGGAAGACATTTTAAAAAGACTCGGCGAGAAGAAAGGAACAAAATTGCTGGTAGGATTTGCGGCGGAAACGGAAAATGTTGAACAATATGCGCTGCATAAGCTGAATGAAAAGAACTTGGATTTAATTGTCGCCAACAATGTAAATGAACCAGGAGCAGGATTTCAAAAGGATACAAATATAGTGACGATTTTTCATAGAAACGGAGAAAAGAAGGCGTATCCGCTTATGTCTAAAAAAGAAGTGGCAAATGCAATTTTAAGAGAAATTGAAAAGCTTTTGAAAGGTGAATAGATAATGCGGTATGCAAGCGTTGTTGTGGATGTCCCGGCAAAAGGCACGGACAAGCTATTTGACTACGAAATTCCAAATAAATTCGCTGGCGTAATCCAGCCTGGCATGAGGGTCATCGTTCCTTTCGGCTCCCGCAAGCTTACTGGATTTGTCGTTCAGTTAAAAAATGAAACAGATATTGACAGTGTGAAACTGATCCATTCGCTTTTTGATCCGGAACCGGTATTAAATCATGAACTGTTAGAGCTTGGCGCATGGCTTAGTGAAACGACTCTTTGCTATAAAATCACCGCTTTTCAGGCAATGCTTCCGGCTGCGATGAAAACGAGGTACATAAAAGAAATCAAGCCATCGAGCTCCGCTCAATTGGAGGATTTGCCTGAAGAGATCAGGACTGCTTTCGAAAAAGGAGGGCCGCTTTCATGGGAGGATTTACCTTCATCGCTTGTCGCCGTCGTTCAAAAGGAAATTCGTAATGGGAATTTGCAAATCGATTATCGTGTCGAACAAAAGCAAAAAAAACGGCTTGTGAAATATGTAAAGCCTCTTTT
Organism: Aeribacillus sp. FSL K6-8394; assembly: GCF_038008865.1. Lineage (NCBI taxonomy): Bacteria > Bacillati > Bacillota > Bacilli > Caryophanales > Bacillaceae > Aeribacillus > Aeribacillus sp. FSL K6-8394. Next base: position 1,237,385 of record NZ_JBBPAA010000001.1, on the reverse strand, counting down.
GCCGGTTCGTGAGCTTGAAGAACAGCTTCAGCATTTGCCAGCTCGCGCCCATAAACAGAAAGAGGTTATTCAATTTTTTATTGATCATCCTAATCCGATTTTATTAACGGAGTTGACGAACAGCATACAAGGAGCTTCAATTGCCGTCAAAGCGTTAATTAAAAAAGGCATTTTGACAGAGGAGCAAGTAGAAATTTACAGAGATCCTTATGAGCATAAACAGTTTCCGAGAACGAAGCCTTTACCGTTAACTGACGAACAAAAACGTGCAATGGAGCCGATTTTAGACAAGCTGAATCGACACGAGCACGAAGTATTTTTAATGTATGGGGTCACGGGAAGCGGCAAAACGGAAATTTATTTGCAAGCGATCGAGAAGGTATTGAATGAAGGAAAAGAAGCGATCGTGCTAGTACCTGAAATATCGTTGACTCCTCAAATGGTTCAGCGGTTTAAAAGCAGATTTGGCAGCCAGGTTGCTGTTCTTCATAGCGGGTTGTCCAGCGGGGAAAAGTTCGATGAATGGCGGAAAATTTACCGGAAAGAAGCGAAGCTTGTCGTCGGGGCGAGATCAGCAATTTTTGCCCCGTTTCAAAATATCGGCATCATTATTATTGATGAAGAGCATGAAACTAGCTATAAACAGGAGGAAAGTCCTCGGTATCATGCAAGGGACGTTGCCATTTACAGAGGGAAATATCATCAATGTCCAGTCATTTTAGGAAGCGCCACTCCGACGCTTGAATCATTTGCGAGAGCACAAAAAGGCGTTTATACGTTGTTAACTTTAAAAGAACGCGTCAACCGCCGTCCTCTGCCGGAAGTCCATATTGTCGACATGCGGGAGGAGCTGAGAAACGGCAACCGATCGATGTTTTCAAGAACGTTGTTTGAAAAGCTGACAGATCGCTTGAAGAAAGGAGAGCAATCTGTACTTTTATTAAACAAGCGCGGCTATTCTTCCTTCGTCATGTGCAGAAATTGCGGACATGTCATAGGATGTCCTCATTGCGATATTTCCCTTACTTATCATCGGCATGGGGAAAAGCTAAAATGCCACTATTGCCAATTCGAAACAGCCATGCCGTCTCGATGCCCAGAATGTGGAAGCGAGCATATTCGCTTTTTCGGAACAGGAACTCAGCGTATCGAGGAAGAGCTCAACAGGCTTATCCCGGAAGCGCGTGTCATACGGATGGATGTCGACACGACCAGCCGTAAAGGAATGCATGAAAAGCTTTTAAACGCATTCGGCGAAAAAAAAGCAGACATCCTGCTTGGAACACAAATGATTGCAAAAGGATTGGACTTCCCTGATGTCACATTGGTCGGAGTGCTTTCGGCTGACACGATGCTCCATCTTCCTGATTTCCGGTCTGGAGAAAAAACGTTTCAATTATTAACGCAAGTAAGCGGAAGAGCAGGCCGGCATGAGCTTCCGGGGGAAGTGGTGATTCAAACTTATACGCCTGAGCATTACTCCATTCAATTGGCAAGCTTGCATGATTTTGAAACATTTTATCGACAGGAAATGAAAATGAGAAAATCTTTTGCCTATCCGCCCTATTATTTTCTCATTCTCATTACCGTTTCCCATCCAAATGCGATAAAAGCAGCTGAAGTAACGGAGAAAATTGGACAATATTTAAAGCTTCATTTATCAAATGAGGCGCAGATCCTCGGTCCTGTCAGTTCGCCAATACCGAAGATGAAAGATAGATATCGATTTCAATGCATGATAAAATACAAACGGGAAAAAAACTTGTATAAAACACTGAAATTATTGTTCGAGCATTATGAAGAGGACATGTCGCAAACGGATTTAAAATTGATGATTGATCTAAATCCGTATACCATTCTATAAATTGGTTATGTAAATTGTTAGCATCATATCTAGTTTTTAGATGTTGATGAGTTGGAAACAATAGAAGGGAGATATGTATGGCGAAAATTATATTTATGGGCACGCCTGACTTTGCTGTACCAGTGCTAAATCGAATCGTAAAAGACGGTCATGACGTTTGTGCGGTTGTCACACAGCCAGACCGCCCGAAAGGAAGAAAAAAACAATTGACGCCTCCGCCTGTAAAAGTGGCTGCAGAACAACATAACATTCCAGTGTTTCAACCTGAAAAAATCCGTCACAAAGAAGAAATAGAAAAAATTTTGGCGTTAAAACCCGACTTAATTGTAACGGCTGCTTTTGGTCAAATTTTGCCAAAAGAGATTTTGGACGCACCGAAATATGGCTGTATAAATGTACATGCTTCTCTTTTGCCTGAGCTGCGAGGCGGAGCACCCATTCATTATGCCATCATGCAAGGCAAAAAGAAGACGGGAGTTACGATCATGTATATGGTGGAAAAACTGGATGCCGGAGATATTTTAACACAAGTCGAAGTTCCAATTGATGAAAGGGATACGGTTGCTACATTGCACGACAAATTGAGCGAAGCAGGCGCCAATCTTTTATCACAAACGATACCGAAAATTTTAGAAAACAGTATAACTCCAATTCCGCAAGATGAAACGAAAGCCACATTTGCCTGGAATATTCAAAGGGAACAGGAAAAAATCGATTGGACGAAAAGCGGTGAAGAGGTGTACAACCACATTCGCGGGTTAAATCCTTGGCCAGTTGCCTACACGGTTTTGAACGGAAAGACGATTAAAATTTGGTGGGGAGAAAAAGTGAAGAAAGAACACCAAGCAGAGCCTGGAACAATTGTTTCCGTCGACAAGGACGGTTTCGTTGTTGCAACAGGAAATGACGTTTCCATTAAAATTATTGAGCTTCAGCCGTCCGGAAAGAAAAAAATGAGCTGCGAGCAATTTTTAAGAGGAACGCAAATTGAAATAGGGATGACATTCGAATGAAAAAACGAAATGCAAGAGAACTAGCAATGGATTTACTAGTGGCCATCGAAGAAAAACAAGCATACAGCAACCTGCTGCTAAATACATGGATTGATAAATATAAATTGGAGCAAAAAGATGCTGCTTTATTGACAGAGCTTGTCTACGGAACCATCCAGCGGAAGCTGACTCTTGATTACTATTTATCGCATTTTCTAGAGAAAAAGAAAAAAATTAGCAATTGGGTGATCCAGCTTTTAAGAATATCGCTTTATCAAATGGTGTATTTAGATCGGATTCCTGACCGCGCAGTTCTTTATGAGGCAGTGGAAATCGCCAAAAAGAGAGGACATAAAGGGATTGCGGCTCTAGTAAACGGTGTTTTGCGAAATATACAACGAAAAGGCCTCCCTACCATTAAAGATATACAAGATCCGATTGAGCGTTCAGCGGTAAAGACAAGCGCTCCGAAATGGCTTGTCGAACGGCTTGCGAGTCAATACGGGTTTGAGACTGCGGAAAATATATTATCCTCGCAGCTTTTGCATGCTAAACAGACAGCTAGAGTGAACAAGCTGAAAACGACAGTTCCTCAGGCGATCGCTGCTTTGGAAAAAGAAGGAATAAAGGCGGTAAAGGGAAAGCTGGTTGATGAGGCCATCGAAGCTGTAAAAGGAAATTTAGCGAATACGAGCCTCTATCAAAAAGGTTGGTTCACCATTCAAGATGAAAGCTCGATGCTCGTCTCGCTAGCTTTACATGTAAAAGAAGGAGAGCAAATTTTGGATGCATGTGCAGCTCCGGGAGGGAAGTCAACTCATATTGCAGAGCTTTTGAATAATACGGGTAAAGTCGTCTCCCTAGATTTGCACGAGCATAAAATCCAGCTCATCGAAAAACAAGCATCAAGGCTTGGGCTCTTGAATGTAAACGCAAAAGTGCTGGACAGCCGCAACGCCTCGGAGCATTTTCCGCCAAACAGCTTCGACAAAATTTTAGTGGATGCACCGTGCAGCGGATTCGGTGTCATAAGAAAAAAACCGGAAATAAAATATACGAAAACAGAAGAAGATATTCTTTCTTTAACATCAGTGCAAAAAAAGATATTAGCTTCCGTAGCTGATTTGGTGAAGCCTGGAGGTTTGCTTGTTTATAGCACTTGCACAATAGATAAACAAGAAAATGAGGAGATGATAAAATATTTTTTAAAGGAGCATGATGACTTTCAATTAGATGAGACGTTAAAAGATCGAATGCCGGAAAAAGTTCGACAATACGTCGAAAACGGCTTTGTGCAAATTTTGCCGCAATATTTCAATACCGACGGATTTTTTATCGCGGCTTTGAGAAGGAAGGTACAATGATGGACAAGATGCAAGTAAAACCATCTATTTATTCGTTAAAATATTCCGATTTAAAAGAATGGCTTGAACAACAAGGCGAAAAAAGCTTTCGAGCAGCACAAATTTTTGATTGGCTGTATAAAAAACGCGTTGCCTCTTTCGATAAAATGACCAATTTGCCAAAGTCATTGAAGGAAGCATTGGCGGAGCATTTCGATTTGACAACATTGAAAACAATTGTTAAGCAAACGTCAAAAGACGGCACGATGAAATTTTTGTTTGAGCTCCATGACGGCTATTCCATTGAAACGGTGTTAATGAGGCATAATTACGGAAACTCAGTATGTGTGACAACACAAGTTGGCTGCCGAATCGGGTGCACCTTTTGCGCTTCCACATTAGGTGGATTAAAACGAAATTTATCTGCGGGGGAAATTGTAGCTCAAGTCATAAAAGTTCAGCAAATATTAGATGAAATCGGCGAACGAGTCAGCCATGTCGTCATAATGGGGATTGGAGAGCCTTTTGACAACTATGAAGAAATGATGTCATTTTTAAAAATCATCAACGACGAAAAAGGATTGAACATTGGCGCCCGCCACATTACTGTTTCAACGAGCGGAATTATCCCTAAAATTTATCAATTTGCTGATGAAAATTTACAAATCAATTTAGCTATTTCCCTCCATGCACCGAATACAGAACTGCGCACAAAGCTAATGCCGATCAATAAAGCTTTTAAGCTTCCTGATTTAATGAAGGCAGTCAAATATTATATTGACAAAACAGGGCGGCGAATTTCATTTGAATACGGACTGTTTGGAGGCGTAAATGATCAAGTGGAGCACGCACTCGAGCTTGCTGAGCTAATAAAAGATTTAAAATGCCACGTGAATTTAATTCCAGTCAACTATGTTCCGGAGCGGAATTATGTTCGCACGAGCAAAAATCAAATTTTTCGTTTTGAACGGACATTAAAGGAACAAGGGATTAATGTCACGATCCGAAGAGAACATGGACACGATATTGATGCAGCTTGCGGACAGTTAAGGGCAAAAGAGCGAAAAATAGAGACGAGGTGAATAAATGAAAACCGCTGTTTTTACTGACAAAGGGAAGGTCAGAACCCATAATGAAGACGCCGCAAGTGCCATTCTTAACCGACAGGGGCAAATTTTAGCTGTCGTGGCTGACGGAATGGGTGGCCACCTCGCAGGCGATGTCGCAAGCAGAATGACGATCGAGCATTTTGAAAAAAGCTGGAACGAAGCGGAAAAAATGGAACATCCCGAGCAGGCGGAGCGCTGGATAAACGATCATATTGCCGAAGTCAACGAAGAACTTTTGACATATGCGAATGAACATAAGGAATGTAAAGGAATGGGCACGACGTTTGTCGGCGCCATCTGTACTGAAAGCTTTGCTACAATCGCCCACATTGGCGACAGCCGATGCTATTTGTTAAATAAAGCCGGTTTTGCTCAAATTACCGATGATCATTCATTAGTGAACGAGCTTGTGAAATCGGGACAAATTTCAAAAGAGGATGCGAAAGAGCATCCGCGAAAAAACATTTTATTGAAGGCTCTCGGCACAGAACAATCTGTCGATGCAGATATTAAAACAGTCGGCCTAGAAGTAAACGATTATTTGCTTCTTTGTTCTGACGGTTTATCGAATAAAGTGCAGGAACATGAAATGGAATCAATTTTATCATCCGACCAATCACTGGAAGAAAAAGCGAAGGAATTAATACGGCTAGCAAATGAAAACGGCGGCGATGACAATATTTCTGTCATTATTTATAAACATGTCATCGGCCACGAGAGTGATGGAACATGCTGATCGGCAAGCGGATTAGCGGCCGTTATAAAATTTTGAAAGTGATTGGCGGAGGAGGAATGGCAAACGTTTATTTAGCAAGAGACATTATTTTAGAACGCGACGTTGCCATTAAAATTTTACGATTAGATTTTTCAGATGATGATGAGTTTATACGAAGATTTAGGAGAGAGGCACAATCGGCAACAAGCCTTGCCCATCCGAATATCGTCAGCATTTACGATGTCGGCGAAGAAGATAACATTTACTACATCGTGATGGAGTATGTGGAAGGCAAGACGTTAAAGCAGTACATCCAGCAAAATGCACCTTTGCATCCTAGAGAAGCATTAAATTTAATGGAGCAAATCGTATCAGCCATTGCTCACGCACACGAAAATCAAATTGTCCATAGAGATATAAAGCCGCACAATATACTTATTGACAACCTCGGGAACATTAAAGTGACCGATTTTGGGATTGCTATGGCTCTGACATCAACAACCATTACCCACACTAATTCCGTGCTGGGCTCTGTACATTATTTGTCGCCTGAACAAGCGAGAGGTCAGATTGCAACAAAAAAATCTGACATTTATTCGCTCGGCATCGTCCTGTATGAAATGCTGACAGGCAGGCTCCCTTTTGACGGGGAATCGGCCGTATCAATCGCTTTAAAGCATTTGCAATCAGAAGCTCCGTCTCCAAAGAGATGGAACCCTGAGATCCCCCAAAGCGTCGAAAATATTATTTTAAAGGCGATGGCGAAAGACCCTCTTCACCGTTATTCCTCTGCGGAAGAAATGGGAGAAGATATTCGCACTGCCTTTAATACAGACAGATTAGATGAAAAGAAATTTGAAATACCTGATAACGACGAAAAAACGATCACCCATCCGATTATTTTACATGATATACCTGAAACTGGGGAACAAACAATCATTCATCATGCAAAGGATCGAAAGTCGACGGGAGCAGAAAAGGAACAAAAGCATGAAAATATTGTAAGCCCTAAGAAAAAAAGAAAATGGCTGAAAATGTTATGGATGGCGACAGCTGTAGTCATCATAGCCATCATTTTAGCACTTCTCGTTCTTCCTAAACTAATCCTTCCAAAAGATGTAGAAGTGCCTGATGTGAGAGGGAAAACATATGAGGAAGCTGTCAACCAATTGCTGAAGGAAGGATTTGATGTCAAAGACACGATTTTGTTGGAAAACGATGAAATTGAAGAAGGATATGTCATAAGGACAGAACCAGAAGCAGGAGAAATGGTAGAAGAAGGTTCTTCTATTATCATTTATGAAAGTGCAGGCAAGAAAAAGGTGACGCTTGATAATTATATCGGGAAGGATATCGAAAGAGTAAGACAGCTCCTTGAAGTAAAAGGATTTTCCAACATTACAGTATTGGAAGAATATAGCGGAGAAGAGGAAGGAACTGTCATTGACCAATCTCCGAGTGAGGGAGCAGAGCTCATTCCTGATGAAGATGAAATTACATTAACCGTGAGCAAAGGACCGAGAAAAATCACGCTTGCAGATTTAACGGGATACACAGAAGAAGCTGTTAAAGACTATGTGGAAAAAGAAGGTTTATCTTTTTCAAAGAAAGAAGAACATTCCGATGAAGTTCCTGCCGGTCAAGTGATTTCCCAATCACCGAGTGCAGGAAAAAAAGTGCTTCCGGGTGAAAAAATAGAAGTGGTTATTTCCTTAGGTCCGGAAGAAAAGCCGGACAAAAAAGTCGTCCGTGAAGTAGAGATCCCGTTTGATCCCGAAATTCACGGCGAAGAAGCGGAAGTGGGTATTTATATCAATGATGCTGAGCATTCTATCGGTGAACCTTATGAAACATTTAAAATATCAAAGCCTACCAAAAAGAAAATTGAGTTGACGATTCAACCTGGTCAATCCGCTTATTATCAAGTTTTGCTGAATAATGAAGTGGTGAAAACTGAAACGGTTCCTTATCCTGAAAATTAATGAAAAAGGAGGTCATGTATGCCAAAAGGCAAAATTGTTAAAGCGTTAAGCGGATTTTATTACGTATTGGCTGAAAATAAGCTTTATCAATGCAGGGGAAGAGGGGTGTTTCGAAAAAATAAAATTTCCCCTCTAGTAGGAGATGAAGTTATTTTTCAGGCGGAAAATGAAAAAGAAGGCTACATTCTAGAAATTTTGCAAAGAAAGAATGAATTGATCCGTCCGCCCATTTCAAACATTGATCAAGGGATCTTAGTTTTTTCCGCTGTAAGTCCAGATTTTAGTGCCAAGCTGCTGGATCGCTTTTTGGTGTTAATGGAAGCCAAAAACATTCGCCCGATCATTTGTATTACAAAAATTGACTTAATTGCAGATCATGTAATAGATGAAAAGATTCGTCAGTTTGCCAAAGATTATGAAAAAATTGGCTATCCTGTCTTTTTGATGACTACAAAAGAGCCTGAAACAGTTAAACAGGTCATTCCTTATTTAAAAGACAGCATTTCAGTGATTGCCGGGCAATCTGGAGTTGGCAAATCCTCCATGTTGAACTGCCTGGATCACCGTTTGCAATTGAAGACAGGAGAAATTTCCGATCATTTGGGGAGAGGAAAGCATACAACGAGACATGTAGAGCTCATTTCATTGGGAGGGGGACTAGTCGCCGATACGCCCGGATTTAGTTCGCTGGAGTTTACGGGTATAGAAGCTGCTGACTTGCCGAATTGCTTTCCAGAGATAAAAGAATTTAGCATTCAATGTAAATTTCGAGGCTGTCTTCATCAGAAGGAGCCAAAATGCGCCGTTAAAGAAGCGGTTGAAAATGGCGATATTTCCTCCTACAGGTACGAACATTATCTTCAGTTTTTAGAAGAGATAAAAGAAAGAAAGCCGAGGTATTGAACATGGTTAAAATTGCACCTTCGATTTTATCCGCAGATTTTTCTAGGTTGGCAGAAGAAATTATTGATGTGGAAAAAGGAGGAGCGGATTACATTCATGTTGACGTGATGGACGGCCACTTTGTGCCGAATATTACGATCGGTCCGCTCATTGTGCAAGCGATCCGCCCAGTGACCAAGCTGCCGCTTGATGTTCATTTAATGATTGAACAGCCTGATCGTTATATTCCTGCTTTTGTTGAAGCAGGAGCCGACTTGTTGTCCGTTCATGCGGAAGCCTGCCCGCATCTTCATCGAACGATCCATTTAATCAAATCGAATGGAGTGAAAGCAGGTGTTGTTTTAAATCCACATACTCCTGTATCGATGATCGAGCATGTAATAGAAGATGTTGATCTCGTGCTTTTGATGACGGTTAACCCTGGATTTGGCGGACAAGCGTTTATTCCATCAGTCATCAAAAAAATTCAGCAAGTTTCTAGCATCTTGAAAGAAAGAAATTTGCAAGTTGAGATCGAAGTGGACGGCGGCATCAACGCTGAAACAGCCAAATTGTGTGTGGAAGCTGGAGCAAATGTGCTTGTGGCAGGATCAGCCATTTATAATCAAAAAGATCGCAAACAAGCGATCAAATCTATAAGAGGAATGTGAAAGAACCGTTTATATGCGGTTCTTTTCACATTTAAAGGAAAAAATTTTTCATTTTTATGTTGATTCTTCAATAGATGTCAAGTACTTTTTTATTTTTTTCATGCATAAAGATATTGTAAGAAAAGTTGATGAAGACGTTCTAATTAGTATCTAAAATACGGATGATGAATATGCTACTTATAGACGTTTTTTAGATTTCTCATGGGGAGGGTAAATATAAATGAGATTTTATACAATTAAGCTTCCGAGGTTTTTAGGAGGAATTATACGGGCAATGCTCGGTTCATTTAAGAAAGATTAAAGAAGCACCTATCAAGGTGCTTTCTGCTTGTAGACAAAGCCAAATGGTGTGAACTCTACAAGCTTTTTTTATACCAAATTATATTGTGGGGATTTACCATTCTGTTAGAATGTTCATCTTCAACTGGAAAAAATAATAGAGGACCCCGATTAAGTGCATGTTGCCTTCGTTTTTAGCAAACTTTTAACAAATACAGTAAATGGCAGGGATTTTTGTCTTCAATACTAAAAAGCTGCCTCATTTTTCTTCCATCTTTTTTGTGTAAAAAAGAATTTTTTTTAATTTAAAGTAGACTTTATGCGGTTGATTTTGTTTATGCCAAAAGGAACACGGATCGCGCTGAAGAAAGGCAAACTGTTTAAGAAAGTGGAATGTATTCCGATCGTTAATATGTAGTAAATAACCTATGTAGTTTTTTTAGCAGTTTGAAAAAATTTCATGTTAACGTGGATTTTATAGTTGTAGGATTCGCCTAAAAAGAAGAATGTGCTTGAAGAAATGTGACATTGGAAGTGCTTCAAAAGGTGAATAAAGAGTATTGAAACAAAACGGGCAGAAGTTTGTTAAAGCGCCGATTTTTTAAACGCTTATTTTCGAAATACTTTTGATCAGAAGATATCGGGATTCGCCGATTTCTTCTGATCATAATCCAACCTCTTGTCGTCTAACTTTTGTTTTATACACGCTCAACTTTTCCAGATTTAAGAGCACGTGCAGAAACGTATACACGTTTTGGCTTTCCATTCACAAGAATTCGCACTTTTTGAAGGTTCGCTCCCCATTTGCGTCTTGAAGCGTTCATAGCGTGAGAGCGCGTATTGCCAAAGCTTGTTTTTTTGCCAGTAATTACGCATTTACGAGCCATTTCTATACCTCCTAACTTGCAAGGAAATTGCTATTTTGACAATGTTTCAAGATACTATAATAATGTAACATACACCCTTGATCATTGCAATATAAATTCACCTCACTTTCAAGAATTTACGCTTGACATCATCATGTATTAATGCTCTTATTATGTAGGGAGCCATGACATTTCTTTAAATCCAAATCATCATATAGTAAAATGTTTGTAATGAACGTATGCTAAAGGAGGAACTCGAATGTCCATCGAATTAAAAACGAAATATGGCCAGATCGAAATTTCGAATGATGTAGTCGCACAAGTTGCCGGCGGTGCAGCTGTTGATTGTTACGGAATTGTCGGAATGGCTTCCAAAAATCAAATTAAAGACGGACTCTCAGAAATTTTACGGCGAGAAAATTTCAGCCGTGGAGTGATCGTCCGCCAAGAACAAGAGAGCGTTCATATTGATATGTATATTATTGTCAGCTATGGAACAAAAATATCAGAAGTTGCTCATAATGTTCAAACAAAAGTGAAATATACATTAAATCAAATTCTTGGATTATCTGTCGATTCCATTAACATATATGTGCAAGGGGTTCGTGTTACGAATCCGTAGAGAAGGAGGAAACATTTGTGGCCAATACTTTGCTTGATGGGAAGCGCTTTGCGGAAATGGTGATTCAAGGAGCGAATCATCTATCTAATAATGCGAAAGTGGTGGATGCGTTAAACGTTTTTCCTGTTCCGGATGGGGATACGGGAACAAACATGAATTTATCCATCACAGCTGGAGCAAAAGAAGTACAAAAACATGTTTCATCAAATATCGGTTCTGTAGCTGGAGCATTTGCAAAAGGTCTGTTAATGGGCGCGCGTGGAAATTCTGGGGTTATTTTATCCCAGCTTTTTCGTGGGTTTGCAAAAGCAGTTGAAGGAAAAGAATCGATCAATGCGGATGAATTTGCTAAAGCTTTTCAAGCAGGTGTTGATACTGCCTATAAAGCTGTTATGAAGCCTGTTGAAGGGACTATTTTAACGGTTGCAAAAGATGCTGCGAAAAAAGCTGTTAAAACAGCTAAATCAACCGATGATCTGACAATTGTTATGGAAGAAGTGGTAAAAGAAGCAAAGGAGTCATTAAAGAGAACGCCTGAGCTTCTGCCTGTCCTAAAAGAAGTGGGCGTTGTGGACAGCGGTGGACAAGGACTTGTATTTATTTACGAGGGATTTTTGGCAGAATTAAAGGGAGAGAAAATTTCCGAATCCCCTAAGCTTCCTTCGATGGACAAACTGGTAAGTGCAGAGCATCATAAAAATGCACAAAGTCATATTAATACAGAAGATATTAAATATGGATATTGTACAGAATTTATGGTTCGGTTTGAAAAAGAAAAAGAGCCGTTTTCTGAAAAGAAATTTCGCGAAGATTTATCCCGGTTCGGAGATTCGCTTTTAGTAATTGCCGATGATGAACTTGTCAAAGTACATATCCATTCTGAACAGCCTGGCGAGGTATTGACATACGGGCAGCGCTACGGCAGCTTATTGAATATGAAAATTGAAAACATGCGCGAGCAGCATAGTACAATTGTCAATAATCAAACGGAAAATGTATTATCTACTGAACCGGCGGCACCCAAAAATGAAAAGTACGGTATTATCGCGGTTGCCATGGGCTCGGGAATTTCCGATCTTTTTACATCAATTGGTGCAACAAAAATTATTGAAGGCGGCCAGACGATGAATCCAAGTACGGAAGATTTTGTAAAGGCTGTCGAACAGTTGAACGCAGAGAATATTATTATTTTGCCGAACAATTCCAATATCATTATGGCAGCCAATCAAGCAGCACAAATAACTGATAAAAATATAAGAGTCATTGAAACGAAAAGCGTTCCTCAAGGATTATCCGCCCTGCTGGCTTTCAATCCTGAACTCGGTTTAGAGGAAAACGTAAAGGCGATGGAGGAAGCAAGCAGGAATGTGAAAACAGGACAAGTCACATATGCTGTAAGGGATACAAGTATTGACGGACTTGCGATAGAAAAAGGAGACTTCATGGGGATTTACGAGAAAACCATCGTCGCAAAAGATAAAAGCAAGCTTGAAGCTGCCAAAAAGTTGTTGGATCAAATGATCGATGAAGAGGATGAAATATTGACGATTCTCCAAGGAGAAGATGCATCCGAAAACGAAGTAGACCAATTAGTCCAACATGTTGAAAATCATTATGAACATATCGAAATTGAGGTTCATAATGGAAATCAGCCATTATATTCTTATATTTTTTCAGTTGAGTAGAGCAGGAGGGCTTCGGCCTTCCTCTTTTTATTTCACGGTTTAAGTATTTTTGGTAAACTAAATATCGATATTTCAAACGGTTTTAAAGGAGGTTTCCCGCGGCTAAGTTCAAAGCTGCAAACAGAACATGAACCAATTGCTACAACCGGTCACAGCGGTTAAAGGGGTAGGAGAACAAACAGAACGTTTGCTGCATGATATGGGAATACATACTGTTTCTGATTTGCTTTATTATTTTCCTAATCGCTATGAAGACAACCGTTTAAAGGATCTTGCTGAAGTGAAACATAAAGAAAGGGTGACAGTCGAAGGAAAGGTTTACAGCGAGCCATTGCTGACCTATTACGGAAAGAAGCGGTCGCGTCTTTCCTTTCGCATGCTTGTCGGCCGTTATGTTGTCACTGCAGTATGTTTTAATAGACCATATTACAAACAGAAGCTTGCTATCAATCAAGTTGTTACCGTCTCTGGCATTTGGGACCGCAATCGGCAAACTGTCAATGTTCAACAGATTCATTTTGGGCCTCATAAGCAAAATCAAGAAGTAGAACCCGTTTATTCAGTCCGCGGAAAGTTGACTGTTTCAGAGCTAAAACGGATTATCAGGACCGCCATCCAGTCGTATTCCAGTTTTATTCCAGAAAATTTGCCGGAAATGCTCAGGAAGCGATATAAATTGCCGATGAAAGAAGAAGCGGTAAGAGCCATGCACCTTCCCAAAAATGCCGATGAACTGAAACAAGCAAGAAGAAGATTTGTTTACGAAGAATTTTTATTATTTCAATTGAAAATGCAGGCGATTAAACATTTTCGCAGGTCTTCCTCAAGAGGAATTTCTCATCATTTTGATCGAAAAGAATTGCAATCCTTTATCGACACGCTTCCTTTTTCATTAACAAACGCACAAAAGCGTGTCGTTTCGGAAATTTTATCCGATATGTCTTCACCCTACAGGATGAACCGCCTTCTTCAAGGAGATGTTGGATCAGGGAAAACCGCAGTTGCTGCCATTGTGATGTATGCCGCTGTGTTAAGCGGCTATCAAGCGGCATTGATGGTTCCGACGGAAATTTTAGCTGAGCAGCATGCGAAATCATTGTCAAATCTTTTTTCGCATACGTCTGTCCGCATCGCTTTATTAACAAGCTCAATCAAAGGGAAAAAACGAAAAGAACTGCTTCTTCAGTTGAAATCCGGGGACATTAACATGATCATAGGGACGCATTCCCTTATTCAGGAGGAAGTGAATTTTTGCCGTTTAGGGCTTGTGATTACGGATGAACAGCATCGGTTCGGCGTCAATCAGCGAAGAATATTGCGGGAAAAAGGAGAATTCCCAGATGTGTTATTTATGACGGCAACTCCTATTCCAAGAACTCTTGCTATAACTGCATTTGGCGAAATGGATGTTTCCATCATTGATGAAATGCCTTCCGGAAGAAAGAAGGTAAAAACATATTGGGTTCGGCCGGAAATGTTAACCCGAATTCTAATATTTATTGAAAAAGAAGTGAAAAAGGGCCATCAAGCGTATGTGATTTGTCCGTTAATTGAAGAATCGGAAAATTTGGATGTTGAAAATGCTGTGACAGTGCACAGTCAATTAACTCAATTTTATCAGGGCAGAATTCAAATCGGCCTTTTGCATGGACGCATGTCACAAGAAGAGAAAAATCAGGTGATGATGGATTTTAGCGAAAATAAAGTGCAAGTTCTTGTCTCCACGACAGTAGTGGAAGTGGGCGTAAACGTACCGAATGCCACGGTCATGTTAGTTTACGATGCGGAGCGGTTTGGTCTTGCCCAGCTCCATCAGCTGAGAGGAAGAGTTGGCCGGGGAAATTTGCAATCCTATTGCATACTGCTTTCAGATCCGAAATCAGAAATAGGAAAAGAAAGAATGAGAATTATGACGGAAACAGATGACGGCTTCCGTTTAGCTGAAAAAGATTTGGAGCTTAGAGGTCCAGGAGATTTTTTCGGCAAAAAACAAAGCGGCATACCAGAGTTTAAAATCGCCGACATGGTCCATGATTACAGAGCGCTTGAAACTGCGAGATCTGACGCTGCCAAACTGATTCAGTCTGATGCTTTTTGGAAAGATGAACAATTTGCGCCGCTCCGCGATGATTTAGAGGCTTCCGGAGTGTTGAGCGGAGAGAAGCTGGATTAGCCAAAAAAGAATTCATGGTTGCAAACTTATTTCTTTGATTATATACTTGTTATTAGTACCTAGTCTTAATACTAGTCGGACGGTGTAAAAAATGAGACGCAGTAAAAAGGAAAGACAGCGTTTATTGTTGGAAACAATTCAAGAAACGCCTTTTATTACAGATGAAGAATTAGCTGAAAAATTTGGCGTCAGCGTCCAAACCATCCGTTTGGACAGACTAGAACTGTCGATCCCGGAATTAAGAGAACGAATCAAGCATGTCGCTGAACGAAAACTTGAAGATGAAGTCAAATCCCTTCCGATTGATGAAGTGATCGGTGAAATTATTGATCTTGAGCTCGATAAATCGGCTATTTCGATTTTTGATGTTAAAAAAGAGCATGTTTTTAGCCGAAATCAAATTGCACGCGGCCATCATCTATTTGCACAAGCGAACTCTCTTGCCGTTGCTTGCATTGATGATGAATTGGCATTAACGGCTAAAGCGACAATCCGTTTCACACGGCAAGTAAAAGAAAATGAGCGCGTTGTCGCAAAAGCAAAAGTCACTCGCATTGACCGAGATAAAGGCCGCACGTTTGTTGAAGTAAACAGCTATGTCGGCAACGAACTCGTTTTTTCAGGTGAATTTGAAATGTTCAGATCTGCGAATCAATCTAAAAAGGAAGGGGCAAAACATGAAGATAGCCATTGATGCAATGGGGGGAGACAACGCGCCTCAAGCGGTTGTAAAAGGAGCATTAAGAGCGCTTGATGAATTTTCTGATTTGGAAATTGAATTAATCGGAAATGAGTCGCTGATCACTCCATTGTTAGAAGGTAGACATACAAACGTTTCTATTTTTCATACAGAAGAAAAAATTGAAAATGACGACGAACCTGTTCGGGCTGTGCGCAGAAAAAAAAATGCGTCGATGGTCATTATGGCTGAAAGAGTTCGCGGCAAAAAGGCGGATGCCTGCATTTCAGCTGGGAATACAGGCGCGCTTATGACTGCCGGTCTGTTTATTATCGGCCGTATAAACGGCATCGACCGGCCGGCGCTGGCACCAACGCTGCCGACCCTTGATGGAAAAGGCTTTGTGATGCTCGATGTCGGCGCTAATGCAGATGCGAAAATGGAACATCTGCAGCAGTATGCAATCATGGGCTCCGTTTATGCAGAAAAGGTGAGAGGGATCAAATCTCCGAGAGTTGGCTTGCTCAACATTGGAACGGAGGAGAAAAAGGGGAACGAATTAGCTAAACAGGCTTTTCTACTTCTATCTCAATCGCCGATCAACTTTGTCGGCAATGTAGAAGCGCGCGACCTGCTGTCAGGAGCGGCTGATGTTGTAGTAACGGACGGTTTTTCAGGAAACATTGCTTTGAAAGCCATTGAAGGCACAGCACTTTCGGTATTTGCCATGATGAAAGATGCGTTGACAAGCTCTTTTACAGCGAAAATTGCTGCAGCTGTTTTGAAGCCGAAATTAAAAGGACTAAAGAAAAAAATGGATTATTCAGAGCATGGCGGGGCTTGCTTATTCGGGCTGAAAGCACCGGTGATCAAAGCCCACGGTTCATCCGATGAGCTGGCTATTTTTCATGCTATTCGCCAGGCTCGGGAAATAGTGGCGAACTCCGTATCTTCAACGATAGAAGAAACGATTCAGAACATGCAATTGAAAGGGGATTGACAATGGGGAAAACTGCTCTTCTGTTTCCGGGACAAGGCTCTCAGCAAGTCGGTATGGGAAAAGATTTTTTTGATCAAGTTCCCATTTCCAAGGAAATTTTTCAAAAAGCAAATGAACGTTTAGACTTTGATTTAACTTCTATTATTTTCAACGGTCCGCAAGAAGAATTGACGTTAACATACAATGCACAGCCTGCACTGCTGACGACAAGCGCTGCGATTTTTGAAGCATTGAAACAGTATGAAGTCGTTTTTGATTATGTTGCCGGACACAGCCTGGGTGAATATACAGCATTAGTGGCGGCAAACGTCATGACAGTTGAAGATGCAGTCTATGTTGTAAGAAAGCGCGGTGAACTGATGGAAAAAGCGGTTCCTGCAGGAGAAGGATCCATGGCTGCCGTTTTAGGTATGGTGCAGGAAGAACTTGAAAACATAACAAAACAAATCTCGAATGAAGGCACACTAGTACAACTGGCAAATTTAAATTGTCCCGGGCAAATCGTTATTTCTGGAACAAAAGAAGGAGTACAAAGAGCTGGGGAGCTTGCTAAAGAAAAGGGCGCCAAGCGGGTAATCCCGCTGGAAGTAAGCGGTCCATTTCATTCTGAATTGATGAAGCCGGCTGCCAGCGAGCTGTCAAAAGTGCTTGATGAAGTGACCATTCAAGATGCATCCGTTCCTGTCATCGCAAACGTGACTGCTGCTCCTGTTCAAAATAAAGATGAAATCAAGAGCCTTTTGATTGAGCAGCTTTATTCTCCTGTTCGATGGGAAGAAAGTGTACGGTCGATGATTCAAGCAGGGGTGACAACGTTTATTGAAATCGGTGCTGGAAAAGTTCTGACAGGTCTTGTCAAAAAGGTGGATCGCAGCGTTAAAACATACAATATTTTTGATTTGTCATCATTAGAAGCAGTTGTTCATGACATAAAGTCCTGCGGTAATATGTCAAGGTGAAAAATCATAGAAATTGGAAATTCCCTTGTCCGATGATCCGAAAAAAGGCAATACTGAAGAAACCCAGTATTGGTACATGTAATAAACTGGGTCTAAAGGTTGATATTGGTATACCAGATCGATCCTCTTATCGATCTTCCCCCTTTCTTGGCGTGTAGATTTGACCGTTGCGTAGCAGCGCATCGATCACACGCACGAGTTTTCTAGCGGTGAGGACGAGGGCTCGTTTATGTTGGTGTTTGGGCACTTCCTCATACTTCTTCCGGTAGTACGCACGAAACGTCGCATCATGCCGTTGCACCGAGTTGGCAGCCTCCACTAGGTAGTAACGGAGATAGCGATTGCCGGAACGAATGAGGGAGGTGTCCTCGGCTTGAAAACGGCCCGATTGGTGCTTGGACCATGTCAAGCCGGCATATTTTGCCAAGGCGGCCTGGTTGTGAAACCGCTCGATTTGCCCGATTTCGGCCAGGATGCCTGCGGTATAAACCGGTCCGATGCCTGGGATGGTTTGCAGTGTGTTCGGAATGCCTTCAAGATGGCGGGTAATGGCTTTATCGAGCTCTTTGAGCTGCGATTGCAGGCTGCGGATTGATTGAATCGACAGCCCTAACAGCAAGTCGATGGAATCCTCGACACACTTGGACAACCGATACGACGAACGGGCCGCCTTTTGAATCGACTTGGCGATGCACCGGATCGGCAAAGCGATTGCGCCCTTTTTGGCGCAGGAAGTCGGCCAACTGCTTGACATCCATTTGGCAGATGTCATCGAGGCTCCACGACTCAAGCAGCAGTTCGAGAATGGCATGTCCGAAGATCGAACTGTCCACCTCTTGGGTAAAGGAACTGCATTTGTAAAACAAGTGCTGGAGAAAATACTGTTTCTCACGGGTTAACTGGTGGACGAGATGATATCGCATGCGTGTCAGTCGCTGAAGCGCGAGAAACTGCTCCTTGAGGACAGCCGTCATCTTCAGACGGCCGAAGCGAAGCCGATCCGCAATGATCCAAGCATCGATGTCATCCGTTTTCTCCAAGTCGACATAGGCTTCTTTAAACTTGCGAATGAGCTTTGGATTGATCGTAAACACCTTGACGTTCCAAGCCTGCAAGGCCTCCTGCTGGTGGAAAAACATAGCTGGATGCCAACTGTAGACCGAGGTGGCTTCCATCCCGATCAGAATTTCGGTTGGCTTTCGCTTGTTAGCCCACAGGAGGATTTGATCCCGAAGGAAGGTGGCGCCCAGAAGATGATTATCCACTTTGAAGCGTGCGCACGTATTTCCTTCATGATCCATAATGCAGGTGGCTAAGTCGCGTGAGCTCACGTCGATCCCGACGTAGAGTTTCATGAGATCACCTCCTATTGTTGTAGGATCGAGGGGTAGGACTCTTCGGGATGCCCCCGGATCGCGCCTGTTGACCAGTCACCCTCGCATATGAGAACTCACGTTGGACCATGGGCTGCCCTGGAAGCTGCTCCTTCCAGCATGGGGAAAACCAACGGGAACAGCCTGCGGGTTAGACGTCCAAACAGGGGCCGAGGAGACAGACTTTACAAGTAGTCAAAGCTACAGGAGTGAGAAGAGTATCCCCGATGATCCTAAGACCATTATCCAGGAACATTGCGAAAAGTCCAACCCCGGTACGCTCAACCCTTTGTGGGAGGGGCGCGCCCCTCCCACAAAGGCAACCACCCAAGATATGCGATTGTCAAGGAGCGTATCGGACTGGAAATTCGATAAAAAAACTTTCTGAAACTTAGTATACGAGGAGGTATGATTATGCTTTCAGGGAAAACGGCCCTTGTAACGGGAGGAAGCCGCGGAATCGGCCGAGCGATTGCTATTGATCTTGCCAAAAATGGCGCGGATGTTGCTGTAAATTACTCTGGTAATGAGGAAAAAGCCAATGAAGTGGTAAAAGAAATTGAATCCTTAGGACGGAAAGCTTTTGCCATTCGCGCTAATGTTGCAAATGCTGATGAAGTAAACAGCATGGTCAATGAAGTAATCGAACGATTCGGCCGTCTCGACATTCTTGTAAATAATGCCGGAATCACGAAAGATAATTTGCTTATGCGAATGAAAGAATCAGAATGGGACGACGTGATCAACATAAATTTAAAAGGCGTTTTCAATTGTACAAAAGCGGTCACAAGACAAATGATGAAGCAGCGTTCCGGCAGGATCATCAACATCGCATCGATCGTCGGTATAGCTGGTAATGCTGGCCAGGCAAACTATGTAGCGGCTAAAGCCGGGATTATCGGACTGACGAAGACGACTGCGAAGGAGCTGGCGGGCCGAAATATTACAGTAAATGCTGTAGCGCCAGGTTTTATTTCAACCGATATGACGGATCAGCTTCCTGAACAAATAAGAAATGAAATGCTCAAACAAATTCCGCTCGGACGTTTCGGCGAGCCGAATGATATTGCCAATATGGTAACATTCATTGCTTCTGATAAAAGCTCCTATATGACAGGGCAAACACTTTGTCTCGACGGCGGAATGGTCATGTATTAATTTTGAATTCGTTGTAGTAATATGAAGACAAATCTTCTATAATACTGGAGGGAGGTGAAAGTTATGGCAGATGTATTGGAGCGTGTTACGAAGATCATCGTCGACCGTCTCGGAGTTGATGAATCTGAAGTAAAGCTTGAATCCTCTTTTAAAGACGATCTCGGCGCTGATTCCCTAGACGTTGTTGAACTTGTTATGGAATTAGAAGATGAGTTCGGCATGGAAATTTCCGACGAAGAAGCGGAACAAATTGTGACTGTAGGGGATGCAGTTAATTACATACAGAGCAAACTATAATTGCATGTTTTTAAAAAGTCCCGTATCTTTGCGGGGCTTTCTCCCTTTTCATCCCTTTTTTTGTTAACATAAAGTAGAGGTTGTTTCATTTGTTTAGAAAATGGAGGTAACGTATGCCTAACAAAACAAATTTTAAAAAAAATTTTTTAAAAAAAATAGAAAAGTTTCGTGATTTCCAAGCAAAAATCGGCATTACGTTCACGAATGAAAAGCTCTTATTTCAGGCTTTTACACATTCATCCTATGTGAATGAGCATCGCAAAAAACCGTATGAAGACAATGAACGGCTGGAATATTTAGGTGATGCAGTATTGGAGCTGACGGTTTCGGAGTACTTGTATAAAAAATATCCGACAATGTCTGAAGGCAATTTAACAAAGCTGAGAGCTGCCATTGTTTGCGAGCCATCGCTTGTTACTTTTGCCAACGAGCTTTCTTTTGGCGAACTCGTTTTGCTCGGAAAAGGAGAGGAAATGACTGGGGGACGCGGTCGTCCAGCTCTTTTAGCTGATGTCTTTGAGGCATTTATCGGCGCTTTGTATTTGGATCAAGGTCTTGAGTCAGTCACTTCTTTTTTAAATAAGTTCGTTTTCCCGAAAATCGACGAAGGTGCTTTTTCTCATGTGATGGATTTTAAAAGCAGATTGCAAGAGCTTATTCAACGTGACGGAAAAGGTGTTTTGGATTATAAAATTTTGGAAGAAAAAGGCCCCGCTCATAATAAAGAATTTGTTGCAACCGTATCTTTAAACGGAGAGGTGATCGGTTCAGGAGTGGGCCGTTCCAAAAAAGAAGCAGAACAGCATGCAGCTGAACAAGGATTGCAAAAATTAGGCGAATTCCCCCAAAAATAAACGGGGGATTTTTTATTGATATTGCTCCGATCATTTTTTGTTATGGTAAAATAGGAAAGACTTATTTGGAATGAAAGGGGATCACCATGTTCCTCAAACGTTTAGATATCGTAGGATTTAAATCTTTTGCAGATCGGATCAGCGTTGATTTTGCTGGCGGTGTTACCGCTGTTGTCGGCCCAAATGGGAGCGGAAAATCGAATATAACAGAAGCTATTCGATGGGTTCTTGGGGAGCAATCAGCAAAATCATTAAGAGGATCCAAAATGGAGGATATTATTTTTGCTGGAAGCGATACTCGCAAACGTTTAAATATGGCGGAAGTCACTTTAATTCTTGATAACGGCGATCAGTTTTTGCCGATCGATTATCATGAGGTAAGTGTGACAAGAAGAGTTTACCGCTCTGGAGAAAGTGAATTTTTTATAAACAAGCAATCTTGCCGCTTAAAAGATATTATCGACCTGTTCATGGATTCCGGTCTCGGAAAAGAAGCGTTTTCAATTATCAGCCAAGGAAAGGTTGAAGAAATTTTAAGCGCGAAACCGGAAGATCGGCGGACAATTTTTGAAGAAGCGGCTGGTGTGCTAAAATATAAAACCCGAAAAAAGAAAGCTGAAATAAAACTTGCTGAAACTGAAGAAAATTTAAATAGAGTTCAAGACATTTTATATGAACTGAATGTGCAAATTGAGCCCCTTAAAATGCAGGCATCTATTGCAAAGGATTATTTGGATAAAAAGGAAGAACTGAAGCAGCATGAGGTCGCTCTTCTCGCGCATGAAATTGAAGAGCTTCATGATAGATGGGAAGCATTGAAGCGTTCGGTCGAAGAAAATCGCGATCGCGAACTAGAGCTGACATCGCAAATACAAAAAAAAGAAGCGAATCTGGAAGAAATGCGGGATCAAATCAGTGCATTGGATGAATCAATCAATGATTTGCAGCAAGTTCTTCTTTTGGCAAGCGAAGAACTGGAGAAGCTTGAAGGGAAAAAAGAAGTTTTAAAAGAAAGAAAAAAACATGCGGCGCAAAACGAACAGCAGTTGAAAGAGCAAATCGCTGAGCTGACTGAACAAATAAATCAATTATTAAAAGAAAAAGAAGAGCAAAAAAGCGTCTATGAAACATGCGAAAAAGAAGTAAAAGAACTAAAATCCTTCCTGCAAAAAAAAGAAAACGAGCTGCTAAGCCTGGATGGAAACATCGAGGAAAAGCTTGAGCAGCTAAAAAGTGACTATTTTGAAAAATTAAATGAGCTGGCAAGCGCTCGAAATGAAATCAATTATATTGAGGAGCAGCTAAGCTTGCGAAAAGTCAAAGCAGACCGCTTAGACGAGGCAAACGAAAAATATATTTCCGAAAGAAAAGAGCTGAAAAAAGAGAAAGGGAAAATAGAAGCACAGCTTTCTAAAATCGGAAAAACATTGCAAAATCAGCTTTCCTCTTATCATACAGGCTTAAAAACGTTGGAAAGCCTAAAACAACAATATGAAAAGAAGGAATCGCTGCTTTATCAAGCATATCAATATTTACAAAAAGCAAAATCAAAAAAAGAAATGCTAGAGGCGATGCAGGAGGATTATACCGGTTTCTTCCAGGGTGTCCGTGAAGTTTTAAAAGCAAAAAACAAGCTAAAAGGCATACATGGTGCTGCTATCGAGCTGTTGACAACGAAACATGAATATGAAACAGCCATTGAAATTGCTCTTGGCGCGGCAAGCCAGCATATAGTCGTTGACGATGAAGAATCGGCAAGACAGGCGATTGCGTTTTTGAAGAAAAATGCATTCGGCAGAGCGACGTTCCTTCCTTTATCTGTCATCAAAGGCCGCTCAATCCCGAAATATCAGCTTTCGATTGCAGAAAGCCATCCTGATTTTATCGGGATAGCGTCTCAACTCGTGGAATATGAATCAGCATATAAGCCGATCATAGAAAATCTGTTAGGAAACGTTATTATTGCAAAAACGTTGGAAGGGGCAAATGCGATTGCCAAACAAATTCAGTACTCGCACCGAATTGTTACGCTTGAAGGCGATGTAGTCAATCCAGGCGGATCGATGACAGGAGGAGCGGTGAAGCAGAAATCACCTTCTTTCCTTACTAAAAACCGAGAGCTTGAGTCGATTCGCGACAAAATTGCGGAAATGGAAGAAAAGACAGCTTCGCTCGAAAAAGAAGTAAAAAATCTGAAGCAATCGATTGCCAAAAAAGAGAAAGAACTTGATGATCTGCGGGAAGAAGGATCTTCTTTGCGAATGGAAGAGCAAGCTTTGAAGGGCAGCTTGAGGGAAATTGAATTAAAAGAGCGAAATATTAATGATCATTTGAAGCTTTACGATGCTGAAAAAATCGCCTATGTAGAAGAACAGGAGAAGTTAGATGAAAGAAAAACAAAATTGCTGTCCTCCATCGAACAAATGGAAGGACAAATACAACAGCTAGATTCAGAGATTCGTCAGCTGGCCGAGAAGAAGGAGAAACAGCAAAAATCAAAGGAAGAATGGATGCAGGAAATAACAGAGCTCAAAATTATTCTTGCAGGAAAAGAGGAATCCTTTAAAAATAGTAAGGAACAATTAGCACGCCTTGAAAAAGAATATCATCTGGCGATTCAAAAAAAGAAAGAGGCGGAAAAAGATTTACAACTATTATTGGATGAAATCAACCGCGATCATTCCGGTGAAATCCAATTGGAAGAAATAAAAAAGGAGAAGCTTGAGGACAAAAATAAAACAATTGAATTGATCGCATCCCGCAGACGCCAGCGAATGAGCATGCAAGAAGAGCTGGAACGAGAAGAAAAAGAATGGAAAGAACTGAAGCGCGCTCATAAACAACTGACGGACGTTCTAAAAGATGAAGAAGTGAAATTAAACAGGCTGGATGTGGAGCTTGATCAGCTCTTGAATTATTTGCAAAATGAGTATAAGCTAACTTTTGAAGCAGCAAAGGCCCGCTTTCCTTTACAGATGGAGAAAGAAGAGGCGAAGAAAAAAGTAAAGCTGATTAAACTGGCATTAGAAGAGCTTGGAACCGTAAACTTAGGGGCAATTGATGAGTACGAGCGGGTGCGTGAACGGCATGAGTTTTTAACAGAACAGAGGGACGATTTATTGAATGCAAAAGAAACTCTTTTTAAAGTCATCGCCGAAATGGATGAAGAAATGAAAAAGCAGTTTTCCCAAATGTTTGCCAAAATACGTTCTCAATTCGATACCGTTTTTAAAGAACTGTTCGGAGGCGGAAAAGCGGATTTAATTTTGACAAATCCCGACGATCTGTTAAACACCGGAGTGGACATTATTGCTCAGCCTCCAGGGAAAAAACTGCAATATTTAAGCCTGCTGTCCGGAGGCGAACGCGCTTTGACTGCAATTGCCCTTCTATTTTCCATATTAAAGGTACGTCCTGTTCCGTTTTGTGTTCTCGATGAAGTAGAGGCGGCATTGGATGAAGCAAATGTTCAAAGATTTTCTAAATTTTTGAAGCGTTTCAGTGAGAATACTCAATTTATTGTCATCACCCACCGGAAAGGGACGATGGAAGAAGCGGATGCTTTATATGGTGTGACAATGCAAGAATCGGGAGTGTCAAAAGTTGTATCCGTCCGCTTGGAAGATACAGTTAGATATGTGAAATCGTCGTGAAAGGAAGAAAAATAAATGAGTTTTTTTAAGAAATTAAAAGAAAAAATTTCAAAGCAGAAGGATTCAGTAACGGCAAAATTTAAAGAAGGGCTTGAAAAAACGAGAAGCTCTTTTACAGAAAGCTTAAATGAACTTGTTTCGCGCTATCGAAAGGTTGATGAAGAATTTTTCGAGGAATTAGAGGAAATTTTGATTACTGCCGATGTCGGCGTTCAAACGGTCATGGACTTGATCGATGAATTGAAAATGGAAGTGAAAAGGCGAAACATTCAAGAACCGAAGGAAGTGCGCGCTGCCATTTCCGAAAAGCTTGTTGAAATTTACCAAGGAGATGACGGCGCTCCTAACGACTTAAACATTGAAGACGGCCGGTTAAACATCGTATTGTTTGTTGGCGTCAATGGTGTTGGAAAAACGACGACGATCGGAAAGCTTGCACATCGATTAAAAGAAGAAGGAAAATCTGTCCTTCTTGCTGCCGGCGACACGTTCCGAGCAGGTGCCATCGAACAGCTGGAAGTTTGGGGGGATCGGGTTGGCGTAGATGTGATTAAACAATCGGCAGGCTCTGATCCTGCTGCCGTCGTGTATGACGCCATTCAGGCCGCTCGCTCTCGCAAAGTAGACGTCTTATTATGTGATACTGCTGGACGGCTTCAAAATAAGATGAATTTAATGAAAGAGCTTGAGAAAGTAAAGCGGGTTATCGAACGGGAAATTCCAGGTGCTCCGCATGAAGTGCTGCTTGTCCTTGATGCGACAACCGGACAAAATGCAATGAGCCAGGCAAGACAGTTTTCGGAGGCGACAAATGTCACTGGAATTGCCTTGACAAAATTGGACGGCACTGCGAAGGGAGGAATTGTTCTAGCCATTCGAAATGAGCTGAACATTCCTGTAAAACTGGTGGGGCTTGGCGAAAAAATGGACGATCTTGAGAAATTTGATGCAGAGAAATATGTTTATGGGCTGTTTGCCGATTTAGTAGATGAAGCGTAACGTAATTGTGTTAAGAAAAAAACTTGACATCTATAGTTAGAATCGATACACTAAAAACATGTAAAGGCAATTCACTTAACAACAGGGGGTGTTGATGTTGCTTGAAAAAACAACGAGGATGAATTATTTATTTGATTTTTATCAGTCGTTGTTGACGCCAAAGCAAAAAAGCTACATGTCTCTGTACTACTTGGATGATTACTCCCTAGGTGAAATTGCTGAAGAATACAACGTCAGCCGCCAGGCAGTGTACGACAACATAAAACGGACGGAAATGATGCTGGAGGAATACGAGCAGAAGCTTCAGCTGTTCAAGAAATTTCAAGAGCGTAAAAAAATAATTGAAAAGCTGAAAGGTCTGCCTTTCCAATCGGAAATGAAGGAAGAATTTGACCGACTACTTCATCTTTTGGAAAAACTGGATTAGGAGGAGCCGCCATGGCTTTTGAGGGATTAGCCAACCGACTGCAAAACACGATGGCTAAAATCCGCGGCAAAGGAAAGGTTTCTGAAGCGGATGTCAAAGAAATGATGAGGGAAGTTCGTCTTGCTCTTTTGGAAGCGGACGTCAACTATAAAGTCGTCAAAGACTTTATTAAGAAAGTCAGCGAAAGGGCTGTTGGCCAGGAAGTCATGAAAAGCTTGACACCAGGCCAGCAAGTTATCAAAGTAGTGAAAGAAGAGCTGACCGAGCTGATGGGCGGCGAGCAGAGCAAAATTGCCGTAAGCAAACGGCCGCCGACGGTGATTTTGATGGCGGGCCTTCAAGGTGCAGGGAAAACGACTACGACTGGAAAGCTTGCCAACTACTTGCGAAAAAAACATAACCGAAACCCGCTTCTTGTTGCAGCTGATATTTATCGTCCTGCAGCCATTAAACAATTAGAAACATTAGGAAAGCAGCTTGGCATGCCTGTATTTTCACTCGGCGACAAGGTAAGCCCTGTTGAAATAGCCAAACAGGCGCTGGAATATGCCAAAAATGAGCATCATGATTATGTTCTCATTGATACAGCCGGACGCTTGCATATCGATGAAAATCTGATGGATGAATTAAAGCAGGTGAAGGAAGCTGCAAATCCTGATGAGATTTTTCTCGTTGTCGATGCCATGACTGGACAAGATGCCGTCAATGTGGCAAAAAGCTTTCATGATGAGCTTGGCATTACCGGTGTTATTTTGACAAAGCTTGATGGGGATACACGTGGCGGTGCTGCGCTTTCCATTCGTGCGGCAACAGGTGCTCCGATTAAATTTGCCGGGATGGGCGAAAAACTGGATGCGCTCGAACCGTTTCATCCCGAACGAATGGCATCGCGTATATTAGGAATGGGAGATGTCTTGACCCTGATCGAAAAGGCTCAAGAGAACGTCGATCAGGAGAAAGCGAAGCAGCTGGAAGAAAAAATGAGGACGATGTCTTTTACCTTCGATGATTTTTTAGAGCAGCTTGAACAAGTAAGAAACATGGGTCCTCTTGATGAGTTGATTTCCATGCTGCCTGGTGCAGGGAAAATGAAAGGCTTGAAAAACATTCAAGTTGATGAAAAGCAGCTAAGCCACGTTGAAGCGATCATCCGCTCCATGACAAAAGAAGAAAAAGAGAAGCCGGAAATTATTAATGCAAGCAGAAGAAAACGGATTGCTAAAGGGAGCGGTACTTCTGTCCAGGAAGTAAACAGGCTTTTAAAGCAGTTTGAAGAAATGAAAAAAATGATGAAGCAAATGACTTCAATGACAAAAGGCAAGCGAAAAGGATTTAAATTTCCTTTTATGTAATAAAAATTTATTCTGTTAAGAAAAAACACTTTACAAACTTTTTGATCATTGATAATATTCTATTTTGTTGAAAATATTTCGGAGGTGTAAAAAAATATGGCAGTTAAAATTCGTTTAAAACGCATGGGTGCAAAAAAATCTCCATTTTATCGCATTGTTGTAGCTGATTCCCGTTCTCCTCGAGATGGACGTTTCATTGAAACGATCGGTACGTACAATCCAGTAAAGGATCCTGCTGAAGTGAAAATTGACGAAGAATTGGCTCTTAAGTGGCTTCAAAACGGTGCAAAACCGTCTGACACTGTTCGTAACCTGTTTTCGAAACAAGGGATTATGGAAAAATTCCACAATGCGAAATATAGTAAATAATGTGTGATTATTATGGAACAGTTAATAACAACAATTGCCAAAGCTATTGTTGATCATCCGGATGAAGTCAAGGTGAACAGAGAGGAGAAAAAAGGTGAAATTGTATATACTCTTTCTGTTCACCAAGACGATATTGGCAAAGTGATTGGAAAACAAGGCCGTATTGCAAAAGCGATCAGGACGGTCGTTTATGCAGCGGCTAGCGGCAAATCAATGAGAGTAACGCTTAAAATTAATGATTAAAAGGTGAGGGGATTGCTCCTCGCCTTTTTTACAAAAGAAGAAAAGCTGATTTCGCAGGATCAAAAAATCACATTTGAAATTGCGACGATTCCAGACCTCCCTCTTCTGGCCAGAAGGGAAAAGCCGGGAGGGATCTTCCATGAATATACTCCTCGGAGCAATTTTATGACTGGAGGAGAGAGGAATGAAAATCATTTATCCGATCACAGTAAAGCAAATATTGACGGAAAACAGCAAGGAAAAACTGATTCATAAATGGCAGGCAAAAAAAGAAGAAATGAAACGGGAATGCGATCAATTATATTTTCAGCTGAAAAAAGCTGAAAAAACAACAAAAAACCAGTCCATTATTTCCCAGTACCATCAGGAAATCAACAAAAGAAAGGAAAAAATGAAGTTGATGGAATTTAAGCTTCAGCAAATCGATATGCTCCCTCTAGGCAGCGAATTAAAAGAACGGGAAGTGAACGCAGTAATCGAAGTAAAAGAAGGCGACAACTGGGATCAATTGCTGAATGAAAAAACGATTGTGATCGAAGATGGAGTAGTAAAAGAGATTCGCTAGAGGTGATCATATGGCCGAAAAATGGTTTCAAGTCGGAAAAATTGTCAATACGCACGGAATTCGCGGCGAAGTGCGCGTCGTTTCCGTAACTGATTTTCCTGATGAGCGATATAAACGCGGAAACCGTTTATACATTTTTCAAAAAGACAAAGAGCCTGTTGAAGTTATTGTCAAATCTCATCGAATTCATAAAAATTTTGATTTATTGTCTTTTGAAGGGTATGATTCGATCAATGAGGTTGAGCCGTTTAAAGGCTCAGACATAAAGGTTCCAGAAAGCCAGCTTGGCAGCCTGGATGAAGGAGAATATTATTTTCATGAAATCATCGGATGCTCCGTGTATACCGAAGACGGCGATGAGCTGGGGATCATAAATGAAATTTTAACGCCCGGTGCCAACGATGTGTGGGTTGTCAAACGAAAAGGCAAAAAAGATTTGTTGATTCCATATATCGAGGATGTTGTGAAACATATTGATGTGAAAGAGAAGCGAGTCATCATTTTTCCTATGGAAGGGTTATTGGACAAATGATTATCGATGTACTGACTTTATTTCCTGATATGTTCGCTGGAGTTTTTAACCAATCGATTTTAAAAAAAGCTCAGGAGAAGGATGCTGTTTCGATTAACGTTATTAATTTTCGAGACTATTCAACAGACAAGCATCAGTCGGTCGATGATTATCCGTACGGTGGCGGTGCCGGCATGGTATTAAAGCCGGAGCCGATCTTTCATTCTGTTGAGGCTATAAAAGAAAAGCGAAACGCACAGCATTCGAAAGTCATACTTGTTTGTCCGCAAGGAGAACGCTTTACCCAAAAAAAAGCAGAGCAGCTGGCTCAAGCAGATCATCTAATATTTATTTGCGGCCATTATGAAGGCTACGACGAAAGAATCCGTTTTCTTGCGACAGACGAAATTTCAATTGGAGACTTTGTCCTGACAGGCGGCGAGCTTGCCGCGATGGTCATCATTGACTGTGTTGTGCGTCTTCTACCAGGTGTTCTCGGAAATAAAGAATCGCACCAAAATGATTCTTTTTCAACGGGACTGCTTGAACATCCGCATTACACCCGCCCTGCTGAATTCAGGGGGATGAAGGTGCCTGATGTGTTATTGTCAGGCCATCACGAAAAAATAGCCGAATGGCGGGAAAAAGAATCGCTCCGAAGAACATGGGAGCGCAGACCTGACTTATTGGACGGCTATTCTTTAACGGAAAAGCAAAAAAAATGGCTGGAAGAAATAAAAAAGGCGAAATGAATGCTTGCAAATGGTTTGTTTCCTATGATAAGATACGTTTTGTGACATAGACAGCCGGTCTTGTCTTTTTAAAACGATGTTCCGCTGCAAGCATCTTGTATGAGCATCTGTTGGAAGGAGATGATTGCGATGCAAAAATTAATTGAAGAAATTACGAAAGAACAACTTCGCACAGATTTGCCTGAATTTAGACCTGGGGATACCGTCCGTGTTCACGTGAAGGTTGTTGAAGGCTCCCGTGAACGGATTCAGGTTTTTGAAGGAGTTGTGATTAAACGCCGCGGCGGCGGTATTAGCGAAACATTTACTGTTCGTAAAGTTTCTTACGGCGTAGGTGTTGAACGCACATTCCCGCTGCACACTCCAAGAATTGCGAAAATCGAAGTTGTTCGCCGAGGCAAAGTGCGTCGTGCAAAACTTTACTATTTGCGCAATCTACATGGTAAAGCAGCTCGCATTAAAGAAAGATAAACATTCGAACATAAAAAGGGCTTGTATTCAATACAGGCCCTTTTGTCATGTGAGCAGTCATTCACTTATGAATTCATTTAATATTTTTGGAAAAAATTATTTAACGAAAGCATAATCTGTTTAAAAATAGGTGGACATGTTCTTTTGTTAAGCCAATAATTGTATTAAAATAAATAAAAAACCATTTTAAAAACATAAAGGTGTGAAAGAAATGTCACGTAAAAAAAATGAATTTTTTGAGTGGATGAAAGCTCTAGGTGTCGCCGTCTTGTTGGCGGTCGTCATTCGGACGTTTTTCTTTGCTCCGATTGTCGTTGATGGAGTTTCCATGATGCCGACATTACAAGACCAGGACCGAATGATCGTGAATAAAATCGGAACGAAGCTTGGTGAAATAAAACGCTTTGACATTGTCGTCTTTCATGCAACGGAAGAGAAAGACTACATTAAGCGTGTCATCGGTTTGCCTGGCGATCATATAGAATATAAAGATGACACCCTCTACATTAACGGCAAGAAGTATGAAGAGCCATACTTGGAAAAATATAAACAAAACGGCGTGGATGGCCCTTTAACAGAACCATTTAAACTTGAAGACATTATTGGAAGATCAACTGTGCCTGAAGGCGAATTGTTTGTTATGGGTGATAATAGAAGATACAGCAAAGACTCGCGGCATATAGGGACCATTCCGATTGAATCAGTTATGGGGAAAACTAATTTTGTTTATTGGCCGCTTTCTGAATTTGGAGTTGTAAAGTAGGTGAAGTAGATGACGATTCAATGGTTTCCAGGGCATATGGCAAAAGCGAGACGGCAAGTTGTTGAAAAATTGAAACTGATAGATATTGTCTATGAACTTGTCGATGCCCGAATCCCTCAGTCATCGAGAAATCCGATGATTGATGACATTATTGCCAATAAAAAAAGAATTTTAATTTTAAATAAAAAGGATATGGCAGACGAAAGCATTACGAAAGAATGGATTCAGTACTACAAAGAACAGGGCATTGCATCAATAGCCATCGACTCGCAAACAGGATCAGGACTAAAACAAATCGTGCAGCTTTCAAAAGAACTGCTCGAAAAAGAACGTGAAAAAATGAAAGCAAAAGGGGTAAAACCAAGGGCGATCCGCGCATTAATTGTTGGAATTCCGAATGTCGGCAAATCAACGCTGATCAATCGCCTTGCAGGAAGAAACATTGCCAAAACCGGCGATCGTCCAGGCATAACGAAACAGCAAAGCTGGATCAAGACAGGAAAAGAATTGGAGCTGCTCGATACCCCAGGCATTCTTTGGCCGAAATTTGAAGATGAAGAAGTCGGGCTGAAGCTGGCTGCGACAGGCGCCATTAAGGATGAGATTTTAAATTTGCAGGATGTAGCAGCTTATGCGATGCGATACTTGATCAAGCATTATCCAGATCGTTTAATGGATCGCTATCAAATCGACAATCTATCGAATGAAAATGAAATCGTCGACTTATTTGATCATATTGGAAAAAAAAGAGGCTGTTTATCAGCTGGCGGCCTGATAGACTATGACAAGACGGCGGAAGTGTTCATAAGGGATGTTCGGACATTGAAGCTGGGGAAAATAAGTTTTGACAGGCCAAATGAATAAAGGCACGCATTCCGCGTGTCTATATTTTATTTTTAACAAAACTCGTTCACTTGAGAGAAGCGGTGCAATCGGCGCTTAACCGGTTAATCGGTTTTCCTTTCTTGACGGGTAAAGAGCTTCCAAAGAAGCTTTCGGGAAATAGTAAAAAAGTCTTGAAAGTCATTTGAGCATGTGAAAAATAGACGCTTAATCAAATTGCAGCCGAGGAAGCCGTTCATGTACAAACTATTCGAACGAAATTTACAAATGCAAATATTAAGGGAGAGGTTGAAGAAAGTTGAATTTAACGGCGAAGGAAATTGAAGAAAAGCTCAGTGCCATCCATGATATAAACGACCCTTTTTTTCTTGCCTGCCAAAAAGATGAGCGGAAAACCGTCCAAAAATTAGTAAAAAAATGGCTGAAGCAATATGAAAAAGAGCAGCAATTGAGACAGCAGTTTCAAAACATGTGCAAATACGAAAGAGAATTGAAAGAAAAGGGATTTCGAATGCTGGCAGGCATTGATGAAGTGGGAAGAGGGTGTCTTGCAGGTCCGGTCGTTGCTGCTTGCGTGATTTTGCCTGATGAATTTTATTTGCCGGGGCTGACGGACTCGAAAAAAATTTCGAAGCAAAAACGGGAAGAGTTTTTTCAATACATAATGGATCTGGCAGTAGATGTCGGGATTGGGTTTGTGTCGGCAAAAGAAATTGATGAACTAAACATTTACAATGCGACAAAAAAAGCAATGCTTTTAGCCATTGATCAATTAAAGCAGGGAAAGCCGGATCATTTATTGATTGATGCTCTTGAATTACCAATTAATATTCCGCAGCTTTCCATCATTAAGGGTGATGAAAAAAGCATTACGATTGCAGCAAGCTCCTGCGTCGCAAAAGTTGTGAGAGACAGGTACATGGAAGAGCTGGGAAAGCAATTTCCGGAATACGGCTTTGAACGTCATGTGGGCTACGGTACAAAGCAGCATTTGGAAGCGATCGAGAAGCACGGTGTGACGGAGCATCATCGGAAAAGCTTTGCTCCGGTACAAGATGCGTTAAACTTTTTTAACGGGTGATAAGAATGAATGAAATATCTGCTCTTCTTAGGAAGATAAGTCTTCAATCTCTTTTTGATCCCGCGGCCAAAACATTTCAAGATCAAGAGATTGTGAAAGGAAAAGTGTTGAAAATTTATCCTAATTCTCATGCATTGCTTGCAATTGGAAAAATGAAATTAACCGCTGCTGTTGAGGCGGATATTCAAGCAATGAAAACTTATTGGTTTCAGACTGAAGTAACGGAAAGCGGAATCAGACTGAAGCTTTTGTTTCCGGAAAAAGATGAAGGTCATACAGGCCGAGCTATTCTTGAACATTTCCGCCTGCCTGCTGACAATACGGCCTCGCAGCTTATTGATTTGCTGCTTGAAAATGAAATTCCTTTTTCCAAAAAAGACTTGGCTCTTGCCATCAACATTTTGCAGTCCTTTAAGGGAAAAGCTCCTCGTGAAAGTTTATTTCAGGCGCTTCTCATCGCTTTTGAAAAAAAACTGCCAATTGCGGAGCATGTCATCCGTCCTTTGCTGGCTGTTCAAGATGAGAAGAAGCTGTCTCAGCTCCTTTTTCAATTAGACGAAATGTTAAACAATAGCGGAAGAGCCGAGGACATGAAAGATCTAAACCGAAACCTGTTTCAGCTTACAAACCTTCGTTTTCTATATAAAGCCGAAGAAGTGAACCAAATATTGCGAGAAAGAAATGACACCTTTTCCAAGCAATTGTTGAATAAGCTTGAATTTTGGATGAAAGAAAATCCGCTAGCCATTAAGCAGCTTATATTGAATGAAAACAGTGAGCAAGCATTGCTTCAACCATTCACAAAAGACAAGGCGGACGGAAGTAGAATTGGACAAATGCTGAACGCGGAAGAAAAAAATATGCTGAAAGCGATGTTTCAGCAAAGCATCCACAACGTTTCCGCTCAAGAAGTAAAACAATTGTTAAAAACAGCGATAGCCAAAATCGGCTTATTTGAACATGCTGAAAGCAGTAGCGGTCAGAGTGAATGGCCATTAAAGACACTGCTTATAAAATATTTGCAAAATATGGAACATTCAAGTTTAAGAGGGGCGATGGAGCGCGCTTTAGATTACATAAACGGACAGCATTTTATGCGGGAACAAAAAGGACCTGTTGAACAATTTTTTATTCATGTCCCCAT
Organism: Aeribacillus sp. FSL K6-8394; assembly: GCF_038008865.1. Lineage (NCBI taxonomy): Bacteria > Bacillati > Bacillota > Bacilli > Caryophanales > Bacillaceae > Aeribacillus > Aeribacillus sp. FSL K6-8394. The sequence continues at coordinate 1,202,709 of NZ_JBBPAA010000001.1, read as the reverse complement.
TCAGTTAGGAGAGCAATGGACGGATATTACAATCCAAATCAACGGAAAAAAAGACGAAACAGAAAAAATAAATCCTAATTTTTGCCGAATCGTTTTTTCATTGTATTTAAAAGAAATAAAAGAAACAGTAGTGGACGTATTCATTCAAAATCGCGCTGTAAAAGTTACGATTTACAACGACATTCTTGAAGAAAGCGATATTGTTCAGCATTTGGGAAGCCTTCAGGAAAATTTAAAACAAATCAATTATGTTTTAACAGGAGTTTCTATCCAAAAGGGAAAAACGGATGAACAAACTCAAAAGGTCATTTCCGGACAACCTTACCAGAAGGTGGACATCAAAATATGAAAAAGGAAACAAAAGATTTAAAAGCTGTTGCCCTCAGCTATAACGATGAAAAGGACGCCGCGCCAAAAGTATCGGCAAAAGGTAAAGGGTATGTCGCTGAAAAAATCATTGAAAAAGCTAGAGAAAACAATGTTCCGATTCAAGAAGATCCCTCGCTTATTGAACTTTTGTCAGAAGTGGAAATAAATGAGCAAATTCCCGAGGAGCTTTATGAAGTGGTAGCTGAGCTTTTAAGCTTTATATACCGCTTAGACCAGCAAAGATGAAATAAACGACGTCTTTTTATAAAGAATGGTAGACAATGATGAAACATTTTTATACAATGAAAGCGCAGTCTAAAATTGCCTCGAAAAGGCTAAGATACATAAGTTAGGAGGATGGGATATGAATATCCATGAGTACCAGGGGAAAGAAATCCTCAGAAAATACGGCGTCACGGTACCGAACGGCAAAGTTGCGTTTTCCGTTGAGGAAGCGGTTGAAGCTGCAAAAGAGCTGGGTACTGACGTAGTGGTAGTCAAAGCGCAAATTCATGCTGGCGGCCGCGGGAAAGCTGGCGGAGTAAAAGTAGCGAAAAGTTTAGAAGAGGTTCGCGAGTATGCTAGTGAATTGTTAGGAAAAACGCTCGTTACACATCAAACAGGACCAGAAGGAAAAGAAGTCAAACGTCTTTTAATTGAAGAAGGCTGTGACATTAAAAAAGAATATTATGTTGGTTTTGTTGTTGATCGCGCAACCTCCCGCGTTGTTTTGATGGCGTCTGAAGAAGGCGGCACCGAAATTGAAGAAGTGGCAGCGAAAACACCGGAAAAAATCTTCAAAGAATATATTGATCCGGCAGTAGGACTTCAACCTTTCCAAGCTCGCCGAATCGCATTTAACATTAACATTCCGAAAGAATTAGTCGGACAAGCTGTTAAATTTATGTTGGGACTTTATCAAGTATTTGTCGAAAAGGATTGCTCCATTGCGGAAATTAACCCGCTTGTCGTTACAGGCGACGGAAAGGTTATGGCTTTGGATGCCAAACTAAACTTTGACTCCAATGCATTATACCGTCAAAAAGATGTGTTGGAATATCGTGATTTAGATGAGGAAAATCCGAAAGAAATTGAAGCTTCAAAATATGATTTAAGCTACATAGCTCTTGATGGCAATATCGGGTGCATGGTAAACGGAGCAGGTCTTGCCATGGCAACGATGGATATTATTAAATATTACGGCGGTGAACCAGCAAACTTCCTAGATGTCGGCGGCGGCGCAACGGCAGAAAAGGTTACGGAAGCGTTTAAAATTATTTTGTCGGATGAAAACGTAAAAGGGATTTTCGTCAATATCTTTGGAGGCATTATGAAATGCGATGTCATCGCACAAGGTGTCGTTGAAGCGACAAAACAAGTTGGCTTGACGATCCCGCTAGTCGTTCGTCTTGAGGGAACGAATGTTGAGCTTGGTAAAAAAATACTAGAAGAGTCAGGCCTAAATATTACATCTGCAGAGTCTATGGCAGACGGGGCGCAAAAAATCGTTTCATTAGTGAAATAGGAAAGCGAGGGAGAAGAATGAGCGTATTTATTAATAAAGATACAAAAGTAATCGTTCAGGGGATTACTGGATCTACTGCATTATTCCATACGAAACAAATGCTTGAATACGGAACGAAGATTGTCGGCGGGACATCCCCAGGCAAAGGCGGTCAGGAAGTCGAAGGAGTTCCGGTTTTCAACACGGTTGAAGAAGCGGTGAAACAAACCGGTGCCAATGCTTCCGTTATTTATGTCCCAGCTCCTTTTGCAGCGGATGCCATTATGGAAGCGGTTGATGCGGAGCTTGACCTAGTCATCTGTATTACAGAACATATCCCGGTTTTAGACATGGTCAAAGTAAAAAGATACATGGAAGGAAAGAAAACTCGATTAATCGGACCGAACTGCCCGGGAGTCATCACACCTGGCGAATGTAAAATCGGCATTATGCCTGGATATATCCACACTAAGGGACATGTCGGAGTCGTTTCCCGTTCAGGAACTTTGACATATGAAGCGGTTCATCAGCTTTCGCAAGCAGGCATTGGTCAGTCAACGGCTGTTGGAATTGGCGGGGACCCTGTAAACGGCACAAACTTCATTGACGTGCTAAAAGCATTTAACGAAGATCCGGAAACATATGCCGTCATTATGATTGGTGAAATCGGGGGTACAGCGGAAGAAGAAGCAGCTGAATGGATTAAAGCAAACATGACAAAACCAGTCGTAGGATTTATCGGCGGACAAACAGCACCTCCAGGAAAACGCATGGGACATGCGGGCGCAATTATTTCCGGAGGTAAAGGAACAGCAGCGGAAAAAATTAAGAAAATGAATGAATGTGGTATTAAAGTCGCAGATACTCCTTCCGTTATTGGTGAGACGTTAATCTCAGTTTTAAAAGAAAAAGGTTTATATGAAAAATGCAAAACTCATTAAAACAAAAGGAGTAGCCACAAGGCTATTCCTTCTTTATAGAATTGAGGTGAGGGCTATTAATCCTAGAAATTTATTAATAAAACTCGCTCATTGCCAAGGTGCGGCAAAGAGAAGAATCGTTCAGCTTTTTGAACAGGAAGGCATGTATGAAGAAGCTCTGCATCTAACGCCTCAAACATTAGCCACCCGTCTGTTTATTCCTCCTAAAAACTATTCAACGTTTATAGAAGATTACCAATCCATTTCAACGGAGAGCCTGCTAAACTATTATAAAAACAGGAATATCCACCTGATTACGATCATTGATTCCCATTATCCAACGTATTTAAAGCATATTTTTGATCCGCCTCCCGTTTTATTTTGCCAAGGGGATATTAGTCTATTAAAAAATATCCGAAATTTAAGCGTTGTCGGAACCCGTCATGCATCGAAATATGGCTGCGACCTTGTTCAATATTTTGTTACGCATTTGGCGAAGCAAAAATTTACGATAATCAGCGGGCTTGCCCTCGGTATTGATGCGAAAGCCCATTGGACGGCCATTGAGGAGAATTCGAAAACAATTGCCGTAATCGCTGGCGGATTTGATCATATTTATCCGAAGGAAAACATGGAGCTGGCTAAAATCATCCAAAAGGAGCATCTTCTCCTCTCTGAGCATCCTCCATATAAAAGACCGGAAAAATGGATGTTTCCAATGCGAAATAGAATTATTAGCGGATTAAGCTTAGGAACCTTTGTTGCTCAAGCTTCCAAACGAAGCGGTTCTCTTATCACTGCCCAGCATGCTTTGGAACAAGGGAGAATCGTTTTTTCACCCCCGGTGCCATTATTTGATCCATTATTTCAAGGGAATATACAATTGTTAAAGGAAGGGGCAGCGCTTGCCCTGTCACCTGATGAGATTATAGAAGAATTAAAGCCGATGTATGAAGAAAAATAATTTTTTTGCGTCTAAAGGCGGAAGCTGATGAATACTGTTTGACAAAATGCATTGGAATATTTAATAATAGTGAAGATTATTTTAACAGTTGAATGATCAACAATCATTTTCATAAACTGATGCAAAAAAAGAGAGAAAACCTCTTAAGGAGGAAAAATGAATGTCGGACTACTTAGTCATTGTGGAGTCGCCAGCAAAGGCGAAAACAATTGAAAAGTATTTAGGAAAAAAATATACCGTGAAGGCTTCAATGGGCCATGTTCGGGACTTGCCTAAAAGTCAAATGGGAGTTGACATAGAACACAATTTTCAACCAAAATACATCACGATAAGAGGGAAAGGGCCGGTTCTGAAAGAGCTCAAGAACGCTGCCAAAAAGGCGAAAAAAGTTTTTCTTGCAGCCGACCCGGACAGAGAGGGAGAGGCGATTGCGTGGCATTTAGCGCAAAGCTTAGATATTGATATCCAATCCGATTGCCGCGTTGTGTTTAATGAAATTACAAAAGATGCGATCAAAGATTCTTTTAAATCGCCAAGAGCTATTAACATGGATTTAGTTGATGCCCAGCAGGCAAGAAGGGTATTAGACAGGCTGGTCGGCTACAATATCAGCCCGATCCTTTGGAAAAAGGTAAAGAAGGGTTTAAGTGCCGGGAGAGTTCAATCTGTTGCTGTCCGTTTAATTATTGATCGTGAAAATGAAATTAAACATTTCAAGCCTGAGGAATATTGGACGATTAAAGGAGACTTTCTTAAAGGAACGGAGTCGTTTGAAGCTGCTTTTTGGGGTGTTGAAGGTAAAAAAAAGGATTTGAAAACCGAAGAAGATGTAAAACAGGTGCTCCAAAAAGTTATTGGAAATGAGTTTACCGTAACGAAAGTAACAAAAAAAGAACGGAGAAGAAATCCTGCACCTCCATTTACAACTTCCTCTTTACAGCAGGAAGCTGCAAGGAAACTCAATTTCCGTGCGAAGAAAACGATGATGGTAGCACAACAGCTGTATGAAGGAATTGACCTCGGCAAGGAAGGCACTGTCGGATTGATTACTTATATGCGTACCGATTCCACGCGAATTTCAGACACAGCGAAATCGGAGGCAATCAGTTATATTGAAAAGATGTTTGGCAGTGAATATGCGCAAGCAAAAACGAGAGGAAGTCAGAAATCAGGCAATGTTCAGGATGCTCACGAAGCGATACGGCCGACCAGCGCTTTTCGAAATCCGGATGGAATAAAAGACTTTTTAACAAAAGACCAATATAAATTATACAAACTGATTTGGGAACGATTTATCGCGAGCCAAATGTCGCCGGCTGTCATGGATACGATGAGCGTTGATTTGGAGAACAATGGTGTTATGTTCCGTGCAAACGGTTCAAAAATCAAATTCCATGGTTTTATGAAAGTATATGTAGAAGGGACGGACGATCAAGAAGAAGATAAAAGCAATCGTCTTTTGCCTGATCTTCAGGAAGGGGATAAAATCTTTTCAAAAGATTTAAAACCGGAGCAGCACTTTACACAGCCGCCTCCAAGGTATACGGAAGCGAGGCTTGTCAAAACGCTGGAGGAATTAGGCATAGGACGTCCTTCTACATATGCACCGACGCTCGATACCATTCAAAGAAGAGGGTATGTTGCGCTTGAAAACAAACGATTTGTCCCAACAGAACTTGGCCAAATTGTCCACGAGCTGATGATGGAATTTTTCCCTGAAATTTTGGATGTGGAATTTACTGCGAAAATGGAGCATGATTTAGATGATATTGAAGAAGGAAAAGTAAATTGGGTAAAAATTATTGATGAATTTTATCATGATTTTTCAAAGAATGTTAAAAAAGCCGAAAATGAAATGGAAAAGGTAGAAATAAAAGATGAATATGCCGGTGTAAAGTGTGAAAAATGCGGAAGCGAAATGGTTTACAAAATGGGAAGGTACGGAAAATTTTTGGCTTGCTCCAATTTTCCAGACTGCCGTAATACAAAACCGATTTTAAAAGAAATCGGTTTGAAGTGTCCGAAATGCCATGAGGGAAATATTGTGGAGAGAAAGTCGAAGAGACGCCGCGTATTTTATGGATGTGACCGTTACCCAGAGTGCGATTTTATTTCTTGGGAAAAGCCGGTTGAAAGAAAATGTCCGAAATGTGGAGAAATTTTGGTAGAAAAACGTTTGAAAAAAGGTGTTCAAGTGCAATGTTCTTCTTGTGACTATAAAGAAGAACCGCAACGTTAACAAATATCTTCTCTTTGGTGAGCAATGTAAAGCTCACCTTCTTCATGGAGATATTTCGGCAGCTTTTCACGAAAACACAACAAGAAGAGAGCTTTTAAAAAACGGAGGAGTGCTAAAATGAACAATCAAGTTGTCAACGTTATCGGTGCTGGGCTAGCTGGAAGCGAAGCGGCATGGCAAATTGCCAAAAGAGGCATTCAAGTTCGCTTGTACGAAATGCGTCCAAAAAAGCAAACTCCAGCCCATCATACGGATAAATTTGCTGAACTGGTCTGCTCTAATTCGTTGAGAGCCAATTCTTTGACAAATGCAGTCGGAGTATTGAAAGAAGAAATGAGAATGTGTGACTCCGTAATTATTTCGGCTGCTGATCAATGTTCCGTTCCGGCTGGGGGTGCACTTGCCGTTGATCGCCACGAATTTGCGGATATCGTCACTAAACGGGTGAAAGAACATCCCAATATTACCGTCTTTCACGAAGAAGTGACGGACATTCCAGAAGGGCCGACGGTAATAGCGACAGGACCTTTAACTTCAGAAGCATTATCGGAAGCATTAAAAAAGCTTACTGGCGAGGAATATTTATATTTTTACGACGCAGCCGCACCGATAATTGAAAAAGACAGCATTGATATGGAAAAAGTATATTTGAAATCAAGATACGACAAAGGTGAGGCTGCATATTTAAACTGTCCGATGACAGAGGAAGAGTTCGACCGCTTTTATGAGGCATTAATCAGCGCGGAAACTGTTCCTCTAAAAGAATTTGAGAAAGAAATCTTTTTTGAAGGATGCATGCCGATTGAAGTCATGGCAAAGAGAGGAAAGAAAACGCTTCTTTTCGGACCGATGAAGCCTGTCGGCTTGGAGCATCCCGAAACAGGAAAGCGTCCTTTTGCCGTCGTCCAGCTGCGGCAGGATAATGCGGCAGGGACTTTGTATAATATCGTCGGCTTCCAAACTCATCTAAAATGGGGTCCGCAAAAGGAAATCATTCAGATGATTCCGGGGCTTGAAAAGGCGGAAATTGTCAGATATGGAGTGATGCATCGAAATACGTTTATCAATTCCCCGAAACTGCTTAGACCAACTTATCAATATAAAGGGCGCGAGGATTTGTTTTTCGCCGGACAAATGACTGGCGTAGAAGGCTATGTTGAGTCAGCTGCTTCCGGATTAATAGCAGGCATTAATGCGGCATGCCTCGTTTTGGGAAAGGAATTGATTGAATTTCCTGATGAAACAGCAATGGGAAGCATGGCAAAGTATATTACAACGGCAGATCCGAATAATTTTCAGCCGATGAATGCGAATTTTGGTCTTTTTAAACCGCTTAACACCCACATTAAAGTGAAAAAAGAAAGAAATGAACAATTGGCAAAAAGAGCACTTCAAACTATTCAAAAAATTTCGAAAAAATTATAAAATGGATTGAAAGGGCTACTGCAAATGTGATACGATTTAGTAGCCCTTTGTGAGGTGCTAATAGTGGAAAATGTTAAGAATTTTTTAAATTTATTCATTGAATATTTACAAATTGAAAAAAATTATTCACAATATACAATTGTGAATTATCTGCATGACTTGAATGATTTTTTTTCTTTTATGGAAAAAGAAGGGTTAGAAAGGCTGGATGACGTTCAATATTCAGATATACGTATTTTTTTGACGGATTTAAGCAAAAAGTATTCCAAAACATCCATTTCCCGTAAAATTTCAAGCATTAGAACTTTTTATCATTTTCTTTTGCGGGAAAAATATGTAACGGATAATCCTTTTTCTTTAGTGTCACTTCCGAAGCAAAAAAAAGCGATCCCTAGATTTTTATTTGATGAGGAGCTGGAAATGCTGTTTTCCATTTCCGACCTGAATGATCCGCTCGGGCAGCGGAATCAATTGATTTTGGAATTTTTATATGGAACGGGAATCCGTGTAAGCGAATTATGCCAAATTCGCCTTGAAGACCTGGATTTTTCCATTGAGACCATTTTAGTAAATGGAAAAGGAAACAAACAGCGCTATGTGCCTTTCGGAAGCTATGCACGTCAGGCAGCGGAACGATATATCCATGATGGCAGAAGCAAGCTGATGAAAAATCAGTCCGGACAGGATCATCGCTTTTTGTTTGTAAACCATCGGGGAAAGCCTTTAACAGCAAGGGGAGTTCGGTATATCTTAAAACAGCTGATAGATGCTTCAGCAAAAAATCTGCATCTTCATCCGCATATGTTTAGGCATACTTTTGCGACTCACCTCTTAAATGCTGGAGCTGACTTAAGAAGTGTTCAAGAACTTTTGGGCCATGTTCATTTATCATCAACGCAAATTTATACCCATGTGTCAAAAGACCATTTGAAAAATGTTTATATGGCCTACCATCCACGGGCAAAAGATTCTTAAAGGGAGGCTTGCAATTGTCAACATTTCATGCGACAACGATTTTTGCCATTCGCCATAAAGGACAATGCGCGATGGCAGGTGATGGACAAGTAACACTTGGCAATCAAGTTGTGATGAAGCATACAGCACGAAAGGTCCGAAAAATTTATAATGGAAAAGTGCTTGCTGGATTTGCGGGATCTGTTGCTGATGCGTTTACGCTGTTTGAAAAGTTTGAAGGCAGCTTGGAAGAGTATAACGGCAATTTGGCAAGAGCAGCTGTGGAAATGGCAAAAGAGTGGCGAAGCGACAAAGTATTAAGACAATTAGAAGCAATGTTAATTGTGATGGATGCCCAAAAGCTTCTGCTCCTTTCTGGGACGGGTGAAGTAATCGAACCGGATGATGGCATTTTAGCTATCGGCTCAGGGGGAAATTATGCCCTTGCTGCAGGCCGTGCATTGAAACAATATGCCGGTGAACAAATGTCTGCCAAAGAAATCGCTAAATCCGCTCTAGAAATAGCAGCAAATATTTGCGTTTTTACGAACAATAACATTATCGTTGAGGAACTTTAGAAAGGAGCGAATGAAAAAAATGCAATTATCTCCGAAACAAATTGTTGAACGATTAGACCAATACATAGTCGGTCAGGAAGAAGCGAAAAAAGCGGTTGCTGTTGCGTTAAGAAATCGATACCGAAGAAGCTTATTGGATGAAAAAATTCGCGATGAAGTAGTTCCGAAAAACATTTTAATGATTGGTCCGACTGGGGTTGGAAAAACTGAAATTGCTAGGAGAATTGCAAAGCTCGTCGGCGCGCCCTTTGTAAAGGTGGAGGCAACAAAATTTACAGAAGTAGGGTATGTCGGGCGAGATGTGGAATCGATGGTTCGCGATTTAGTGGAAACTTCCGTCCGGCTTGTGAAGGAAGAAAAAATGCAGGAAGTAAGAGCTCAAGCGGAAGAAAACGCCAATCGCAGGCTGGTCGAGCTCCTCGTCCCGAGTAAGAAAAAACAGGCTGCTTACAAAAATCCTTTAGAAATGCTTTTCGGAGGAAATCAACAAACAAATTCGTTCGAAACTCAGGGAGAAAATGAACAGGATCTAAAGGAGAAGCGGAGAGAAATCGCGCGCAAATTAGCAGCAGGCGAACTGGAAGATCATTTTGTTACGGTTGAAATTGAGGAACAGCAGCCCTCTATGTTCGATCTCCTGCAAGGGACAGGGATGGAGCAGATGGGCTTGAATATGCAGGATGCTTTGAACAGTCTTCTTCCAAAAAGGAAGAAAAAAAGAAAGCTTACTGTGAAAAACGCCCGAAAGGTTTTGACGAATGAAGAAGCAGCAAAACTGATTGATATGGACGAAGTGACACAGCTTGCCATTGAACGCGCGGAACAATCAGGCATCATTTTTATCGATGAAATCGACAAAATCGCCAAAAACGGCCACAACAGTTCTGGTGCTGATGTTTCCCGCGAAGGTGTGCAAAGAGATATACTTCCAATCGTGGAAGGATCTGCAGTTGTAACAAAATATGGCACCGTAAAAACCGATCATATACTCTTTATTGCAGCTGGCGCTTTTCACATGGCGAAGCCATCGGATTTAATCCCTGAATTGCAAGGACGTTTTCCGATTCGCGTGGAATTGAAAAAGCTGACGGCAGATGATTTTGTCCGAATTTTAATTGAACCGGATAATGCTTTATTAAAACAATATGAAGCATTATTGGAGACGGAAGGTATAAAATTAGAATTTTCTGACAAAGCTATTCGTAAAATTGCTGAAATTGCTTACCAAGTGAACCAAGATACAGATAATATTGGAGCAAGAAGGCTTCATACCATTTTAGAAAAACTGTTGGAAGACTTGTTGTTTGAAGCGCCGGATATAAATTTAGAAAAGGTTGTGATTACACCGAACTATGTGGAAGAAAAATTAAATAAAATTGTTCAAAACAAAGATTTAAGTCAATTTATTTTATAAAAAGATGAAATTTTTTAGGAGGATTTGAGATCATGGAGTTATTAGAAAAAACAAGAAAAATTAATGCGATGCTGCAAAAGGCGGCAGGAAAACCTGTTAATTTTAAAGAAATGGCGGAAACATTAAGTGAAGTCATTGAAGCAAATATTTTTGTGCTCAGCCGCCGAGGAAAAGTATTAGGCTTCGGCTTGAACAAGCAAATAGATAATGACCGCATGAAAAAAATGCTGGAGGAAAGAAAATTTCCTGAAGAGTATACGAAAAGTTTATTTAATATTACCGAAACGTCACCAAATTTAGATGTATATAGCGAATATACTGCATTTCCCGTTGAGAACCGCGAGCTCTTTAAAAACGGATATACGACCATTGTTCCGATCATCGGAGGCGGAGACCGCTTAGGAACCCTTATATTATCTAGACTGGGAACCCAATTTAATGATGATGACCTAATATTGGCTGAATACGGGGCAACTGTTGTTGGAATGGAGATTTTAAGAGAAAAAGCTGAGGAAATTGAAGAGGAAGCGAGAAGCAAAGCGGTTGTCCAAATGGCAATCAGCTCTTTATCATACAGCGAACTCGAAGCAATCGAACACATTTTTGAAGAATTAAGCGGCACAGAGGGATTGCTAGTTGCAAGCAAAATTGCTGACCGCGTCGGCATTACCAGATCTGTGATCGTCAATGCGCTTCGCAAGTTAGAAAGCGCTGGTGTCATTGAATCTCGTTCTCTTGGTATGAAAGGCACATATATTAAAGTGTTAAACAACAAATTTTTAGTTGAACTAGAAAAATTAAAAAACCATTAAAAGAAAGCTGCTCAAAAGGTTTGCTAGCAAACCTTTTGAAGCAGCTTTTATGAGTGCTTTCTACAAATTTCTTCTTGGAAATCGGCTGATTTGTCCAATTTCAATAAGTTCTAACCTCCTACTTATCCCTCTGAAAAAGCTGCAGAATCAAATTCCAATGTTAAAAAAGTGATAGTCATTTAGAACTAGAAAAAAAATAATCGCAATGTACGACGTTTTTTTACAATTTATACATAGACTTTAAGCTGTTTCTTTTTTAAAATAATATTTATAAATTAGCAAATTTCGACATTTTTACTTCTTATTTCTTTTGTAATACAAGATCATCATACTTTTGGAGGGAACAATGAAAATATTTTCTAATTCAATAGCCAATTTGGAGCAGGCGATTCGAATTTCTTCCTTAAACGGAAAAGTTATAGCCAATAATATTGCAAATGTGGACACTCCAGGGTATAAAGCGAAAACAGTTAATTTTAAAAACGTTTTGGATCAACAAATAAAACTGGATGCATATCGGACCAATCCGCGTCATCTTCCTTTTGTGGGCAGCGAAAGCACATCGATTGTGGAAACGAGAACAAACAGTGCTTATCAGCATAATGGCAATAATGTCGACATTGATCAAGAAATGGCAAAGCTTGCGGAAAATCAAATTTTCTACAATGCATTGATTGACAGATTGAATGGCAAATTTAATTCATTAAAAACAGTAATAAAAGGTGGTCGTACATAATGGGGATTTTTCAGTCTTTGAACATTTCCGCATCAGCTTTAACAGCTCAGCGGCTGAGAATGGATGTCATTTCATCGAATATGGCAAACATGGAGACGACTAGAGCTGAATATGTGGACGGGCAATGGCAGCCTTACCGCCGGAAAATGGTTGTAACAGCAGAGGATACAAAACCTTTCTCAGCTTTTCTGAATCAAGAGCTGAACGGCGTTGGAAACGGCGTGAGAGTTCAAGCCATTGTTGAGGACGAGACGCCTTTTAAAATCGTTTATGATCCCGACCATCCTGATGCAGACGAAAATGGCTATGTTTCTTTGCCAAATGTAGATCCTTTAAAAGAAATGGTCGACTTGATCAGCAGCACGCGCTCATATGAAGCAAATGTTACAAGCTTTAATGCATCGAAAAACATGCTGCTGAAAGCATTGGAAATAGGGAAATAGAATAGGAGTGATGTAAATGATTGAGCAAATTTCTTTTCCGACTCAATCGATCCAGCTCGAAAACCGAGCACAAAGTGCGGAAAATTCTGGGAAATCATCCTTTTCAGATATGTTGAAAAAATCGCTGGAAGCTGTCAATGAAGCTCAATTAAATTCCGATCGGCTGACAAATGCTCTTGCAGCAGGACAAAATGTAGAGCTTCATGATGTCATGATCGCAGCACAAAAAGCGAGCATTTTACTTGAAGCAACTGTTGAATTCAGGAATAAAGTCATTGAAGCTTATCAAGAAGTGATGAGAATGCAAATATAATTAGTCTATTTAGAAATGGAATGTCATTATCGGGGGATTAGAAAGAATGAATCAAAAACTACTGCAAATAAAGGATACAATTTTGTCATTTTGGAGGCAAAGGACAAAATGGCAAAAAGCCCTCATCATCGGAGGCGCATCGCTCATCATCATTGCCATTATCGTTTCGTCAATAGTTTTGTCAAAACCGAAAATGATACCGCTATATACGAATTTATCATTGGAAGAAGCTGGCCGAATCAAAGAAACCCTCGATAACAAAGGGATTCAATCGGAAATAGCCGATAACGGAACAACTATTAAAGTGCCGGAAAGCGAAGCAAATGCACTGAAAGTGGAGCTTGCTGCTGAAGGTATTCCTGAAAGCGGAAATATCGATTATTCGTATTTTGGACAAAATATCGGTTTTGGCATGACAGATAATGAATTTGATGTATTAAAATTAAAAGCTACACAAACAGAACTGGCCAATTTAATTAAAGAAATCGAAGGCGTAAAAAACGCTAAAGTGATGGTCAATTTACCTAAAGAAACGGTATTCGTCGGCGAGGACGCAGGAGAAGCATCAGCTTCCATTGTTTTAAATTTGGAGCCGGGGTACAAGCTTGACCAATCGCAAGTGAACGCACTCTATCACCTTGTTTCCAAGAGCGTACCGAATTTACCTGTTGAAAACATTGTTATAATGGACCAAAATTTTGATTATTATGATTTGAAACAAGAGGATACACCTGGCACTAATTTTGCTTCCCAGCTTGAAATCAAATCGGAAATTGAAAAAAATATTCAACGGCAAGTGCAAAGAATGCTGGGTACGATGATGGGCCAAGACAAAGTGGTTGTCAACGTATCAGCTGATATTGATTTTACCCAGGAAAAGCGGGAAGAAAACTTAGTGGAGCCAGTTGATGAGGAGAACAATGAAGGAATTGCCATCAGTGCAGAACGGATTACGGAAACATACACAGGTACTGGGGCGCAAGCTGCCGGCGTTGCTGGAACAGGTCAAACAGATGTCCCGAATACATATCAACAGGCTGCCGGTGTAAACGGAGAAGGAGAATATGAAAAAATTGAAGACCGAATTAATTATGAGGTAAACCGGATCAAACGGGAAATTGTTGAAAGTCCATATAAAATTAGAGATCTGGGCATTCAAGTCATGGTTGAGCCCCCGAATCCGGAAAATCCAAATTCGTTGCCGCAGCAGAGTGTAGATGATATTGAACAAATTTTATCAACAATTGTTCGGACAAGCATCAATGAAGATCCGGAGGCCGAGCCGTTAACGGATCAAGACATTGAGGATAAAATCGTAGTTTCTGTTCAGCCGTTTTCAGGCAAAATAAATGCGGATGATTTAAAGGAGCCATCATCATTCCCAATTTGGGGCTATGTGTTAATTGGAGCAGGCATTCTGCTTCTTGGCTTGTTATTCCTATGGTGGTGGAAAAGACGGAGAGACGAAGAAGATGAGTATGAAGATGATGAATATGACGAAATAGAAGAAGTGGTGTCGCAGCCTGTGCAAGAAGAAGAATCTGTCGAGCAAACGAAAGCAAATGAGCAGCGCAGAAAGCTTGAGGAGCTTGCCAAAGAGAAGCCTGACGAATTCGCTAAACTATTGCGCACTTGGCTCTATGAAGACTAGGGGGAAATGACATATGAAAAAGTTAAACGGTAGGCAAAAGGCTGCTATTTTATTGATCTCCTTAGGTCCGGAAGCTTCTGCTTCCGTTTATAAACACCTCACGGAAGAAGAAATTGAAAAGCTTACATTAGAAATATCGAGTGTACGGAAAGTGGATTCGCAAAAAAAAGAAGAAGTGATTGAAGAGTTTCATCAAATCGCCCTTGCGCAAGATTATATTGCCCAAGGGGGGATCCAATATGCGAAAGAGGTGCTTGAGAAAGCATTAGGAGGGGAAAAGGCAAGTGAAATAATCAGAAGGCTGACATCTTCTCTTCAAGTACGGCCGTTTGATTTTGTTAGAAAAGCAGATCCGGCTCAAATTTTAAACTTTATACAAAACGAGCATCCGCAAACGATCGCTTTAGTTTTGTCTTATCTAGATGCCAAGCAGTCGGGACAAATTTTATCGAGCTTGCCTCAGGAAGTTCAAGCGGATATTGCAAGAAGAATCGCCATTATGGACCGCACATCCCCTGAAGTAATTAATGAAGTTGAACAAGTTTTAGAGAAGAAGCTTTCTTCTACTGTAACGGAAGATTTCACAGAAACGGGTGGAATCGAAACAGTAGTGGAAGTGTTAAACGGTGTCGACCGCTCGACAGAACGAACGATACTGGAAGCACTAGAAGTACAGGACCCCGAGCTGGCCGAAGAAATCAAAAAGCGGATGTTTGTATTTGAAGATATTGTTACCTTGGATAACCGCGCCATTCAGCGCGTCATTCGCGAAGTGGATAATAATGATCTCATGCTGGCGTTAAAGGTTGCGTCGGATGAAGTGAAAGAAATTGTCTTTAAAAATATGTCAACTAGAATGGCGGAAACATTCAAGGAGGAAATGAATTACATGGGTCCTGTTCGGCTTCGTGATGTAGAAGAAGCGCAATCAAGAATTGTTGAAGTGATAAGAAGATTAGAGGATGCTGGCGAAATTGTGATCGCTCGAGGACAAGGAGATGAAATCATTGTCTAGAGTCATAAAATCCGGCCATGCTTGGTCATTGCACAAGCCGCACAAATTGACGATCAGAACGATCCAAATTCAGGAAGAGTTCGCCGCTTCCGATCAAGAAGAGAACACACAGCGCTCACAGTTCCTTGAGGCAGCCCATTTGGAAGCAGAGAAAATTTTAGAAAAAGCTGAAGAAGAAAAAACGCGATTGCTTAAGGAGATCGAAAAAGAAAGGGAAGCTTGGCAGGAAGAAAAAGCGCGCCTAATAGAAGAAGCAAGAAAAGAAGGGTATCAAGCCGGTTTTGAAAAAGGGAAAAAAGATGGGCTTCAAGAGTATGAAAATGTGATTGAATCTGCCAGACAGATAGTCCAGCTTTCCAAAAAAGATTATGAGAAAAAAATAGAAGCTTCCGAGGAAACCATTATTGAAATTGCTGTAAAAGTAGCGGAAAAAATTATTGCAGCCAACCTAAAGCGAGAGCCTGAACTGTTTACTGGATTGGTTCGCGAAGTGATTTGTGAAGTAAAGGAATATCCAGAAGTCAAAATATACGTTCACCCTGACAAATATGAATTTATGCTTGAACAAAAAGAAGAATTAATGGAACTATTTACAACCAAAACGGAGCTCTATATTTTTCCGGATGTAAATTTGCCCGAAAACGGAATTTGTGTAGAATCGCCATTTGGAAAAATTGATGCGAGCATTGATACACAGCTGGAGCAATTAAAAAGCAAGCTGTTAAATCTTGTCAGGGAGGATTGAAGCGATTGAAACTAGCTCAATTGATCGACCATATAGATCGGCTGGACTCTTATAAGAGATATGGAAAAGTGAAAAAAGTAGTCGGACTCATGATTGAATCACGCGGACCTGAATGCTCCATCGGCGATGTTTGCTATGTACATGTAGGGAAAAATGAAAAAACGCTGGCAGAAGTTGTCGGATTCAAAGAAGAAAATATTCTATTAATGCCGTTTACAAAGGTCAACCAAATTGCACCTGGCTGTGTCGTAGAAGCAACAGGCTCGCCCCTGAAAATAAAATCGGGAATCAGCCTGATCGGAAAGGTATTAGATGCATTTGGTCATCCAATGGACGGATCCAATCTTCCAAAAGGTTTAACGACTATTCTGTCTGAAAATGAGCCGCCGAACCCGTTAACCCGGCCGCCGATCATCCAAAAAATTGAAGTGGGTGTGAAAGCAATTGACGGTTTTTTAACGATTGGGAAAGGTCAGCGGGTAGGTATTTTTGCAGGAAGCGGCGTTGGAAAAAGTACTTTGCTCGGAATGATCGCAAGAAGCTCAGGAGCAGATATAAATGTGATTGCCTTAATAGGTGAAAGGGGAAGAGAAGTTCGAGAATTTATTGAGAGAGATTTAGGGGAAGAAGGGCTAAAGCGGACGATTATTGTGGCGGCAACCTCCGATCAGCCGGCTTTAATGAGAATTAAAGCTGCCTATTCTGCAACGGCGATTGCAGAATATTTTCGAGATAAAGGATATAATGTCATGTTTATGATGGATTCAGTCACGAGAGTAGCGATTGCGCAAAGGGAAATTGGACTGGCTGTTGGGGAACCGCCGACGACAAAAGGATACACCCCTTCAGTGTTCGCCATGCTTCCTCGACTTTTAGAAAGAACAGGAAATAATGAAAAGGGTTCGATCACAGCCATTTATACTGTCTTAGTTGATGGCGATGATATGAACGAACCGATAGCGGATACTGTGAGAGGAATTTTGGACGGGCACATTGTGCTCGATCGTGAGTTGGCGAATAGAGGACATTTTCCTGCAATTAATATTTTAAAAAGCGTCAGCCGCCTTATGAACCATATTGTCGAACCGGCGCATCTGGAAGCTGCGAACAAACTGAAAGCATTGTACTCTACATATACCGAGTCAGAAGATTTAATTAAGATCGGCGCATATAAAAGAGGCTCTTCAAAAGAAATGGATCAAGCAATGGATTATTATCCGAAAATAAACGGATTTCTTCAGCAGCATATGAATGAAAAAATAACATTTGAGGAAAGCGTACAGCAATTAATTTCGCTACTTGAAGAAGGTGACAAGACATGACATACCATTTCCGCTACCAAAAAATATTGGATGTAAAGGAAAATGAGAAACGAAAATCATCAAAAGAATATGAAGATTCCGTTGAAAATTTTAAAAAAGTTGCAACAAAGCTGTATACATTTTTAAAGCAAAAAGAGGAGTTCGTAAAGCTTCAAGAAGAAAAATTGAACAAAGGGATGTCCGTTCAAGAAATTAAGCAGTATCAACAGTTTGTTCAAAATTTGGAAAAAACAATTGAGCATTACCAGCAGCTTGTCATTTATTCTCGTAATGCAATGAATGAAAAACAGTCGATTTTGATGCAAAAACATATAGAAGTAAAGCAATATGAAAAAATAAAAGAAAAAGATTACAAGAAATTTATGGAGCTAAGGAAACGAGAAGAAGGAAAAATGATGGATGAAATATCAATCATTACATATTCGTTTCATAGAAATTAGGTGGAAATGATGGCGAAAAAAGAAAAGAAACGAGGCGGTTTGAAAACTTTCTTGACCATATTTTTATCACTTTTAAGTCTTGGGCTTGTCGCCGTAATCGTCATGTTTTTTCTCGGCATTCTGCCGGCCCAAAATATTCCGATTATTTCGGACTTAGCGCAAGGAGGTCAGAAGCAAGAAAATCTTGAAAGGCTGAATGAGCAGCTGGAAAAAGAGCAAGAAGAGCTCAAGCAAAAGATTGAAGAGCAGGAAAGCACAATCAATCAGCTGCAAGAACAGCTGAAAAGCAAGGATGAAGAAATACAAGAGCTGACACAGCAAATCAACTCATTGGAAAACGCAGCTCAAACCAATCCGCAAAAAAATCAACAACAAGCCGTTGATATTGCGAAAGTATATGGAGAAATGTCAAGTAAAAAAGCAGCTGCCATCATTACAGAGCTTTCTGATGATGAAGCAATCAGCATACTATCATCTTTAAAAAAAGCCGTGCTTGCTAGAATTTTAGAAAAAATGACTCCCCAAGACGCTGCCAAATATACGAAGTTGTTATCCGAGCAAGCAGCAGCTCAATCTGAACAACCAGCAGCCGAATCTGTACCATCAGCAACTGAAGAGGCAGCTGCTCAATAAATAATTTACATGAACATTCTGATCATATTACAGGAGGTGAACAAATGGATGCCATTAAATTGCAGTTTTTCCAATTGAACACGCGAAACATACAATCAACAAACGGAGAAGAAAAAAAGGAAGAGTCAACTTTTCAAACGTTTTTTGATCAGCTTGTGAACAGGAAGCCAGCCGATCAGGTGAAAGGAAATGAACCGCAAAAATTTGAAATCGAAACAACTATCTTAGAAGAGTTGAAAAATGCGATCAAAAATTGGCTCTCTCTTGACATTTTGCACGATCAGGAAATAGACGCTCAAGACAAACAGGAGAGAGAAGACAGCAGTTTATCTTCTGTCAGCCAACCTTCTTCTGAAAATTTGGAATTGACATTTGCGAGCAATATGGAACTGAATGTTGATCATACGGAGCAAAGTCCGGAAAAAACTGTACTTTTTCAGCAAATCACTGCTATTTTAGCTTATTTGCAACGAAATGAGCCGAACGAGTTTATTCGAATGCTCGAAGTTTTTGAAACCATTACTAGAAAGTATGGAGATCTAGGCAGCACGATGCTTCAAAATATTTTAACAGCTGTTCGGATTGGACGATATGAGAATCACAGTACTACCATAGCTGACATATTGCCTAATGATCTAGAAACATCAGAGCCGCTTCATTTTATACAACAAATGGACACGAATAAGAAACCATTTGTGCAGCGTGAGGAAATATTGGCAAGAACGCATCCTCTAATGGAGTTTGTTCAACAAGAGAGCCGTGCTGAACAAAAAAGTGTTGGAAATTTCCTAACGGGCCAAACGAAGGATACGTTTGAGTTGACTCTTACATCATACATAAACAAATTTGGCTCAGAAAATCCGGCTTCGCAAATTGATTCTGAACTGAGTATAGACGTCCAAGAGGAATTTTTTCAAAAGTTAAATGACGTAATAAAAACAAGTCGATTTGGCCAGCTTCCCAATGGCGCACAAAAATTGACGATACGGCTCACTCCGGAGCATTTAGGGACCATTACCATTCAATTAATAAAAGATGGCGACCAAATGAGCGCCAAAATTAAGACATCGACTCAATCAGCGAAAGAATTGTTAGAGCATAGTATTCAGCAGTTAAAGCATTCGCTGCCGAATGTAACATTGCAAATTGACCGCTTTGATATTTTTGACGAAGAGCATTATTTCTTTCAAGAAAAAAGAGGACGTGGCAATTCGCAGCAACATAACGGGGAAGATCAAGAAAAGCATCAAAATGAACAGCAGAACGACCAAACTTTTATGGAAAAATTAAAAGAGTATGTAAATGCCATTATATAGGAGGTTCTTATGAGCGGAATTTCCATCGACAGCTATTTGTTATCGACCTATACAGAAAACAAAGCAAGGGAAGCTAAGTCAACTCTTGGAAAAGATGATTTTTTGAAGTTATTGATTACCCAATTGCAATATCAGGATCCGCTAAATCCAATGGAAGATAAAGAGTTTATTGCTCAAATGGCGAATTTCTCAACATTGGAACAAATAACAAACATGAATAAATCGCTTGAAGCCTTTTTAAAATCGGATGCACTCATCAAATATTCGCAGCTCATCGGCAAATCGGTAGAATACTCAAAAGAAGGTGAGCAAAAGCAGAGCATTGTCAAAAGCGTGCGGATGAATGGAGATACAGTCATCATTGCGCTTGCCAACGGCGATGAAGTGGAAAGCTCAAGTATTACGAAAGTATCCGAAGCTGGAGAAAACGATTCATCTGATCAGGAAGGATAATAATATTAAAATTTTAAAGAAAGGGAGAGGTTCATATGTTGCGTTCCATGTATTCAGGTATTAGCGGAATGAAAAATTTCCAATTAAAATTGGATGTCATTGGCAACAATATCGCGAATGTCAACACGTACGGCTTCAAAAAAGGACGTGTCACTTTTAAAGAATTAGTCAACCAGCAAATTTCAGGCGCTAGCGCCGCTGTAAATGGACGAGGAGGTATAAATCCAGCACAGGTAGGTTTGGGTGCGGCAATCGGAACAATCGACACTGTTCATACATCTGGACCAACTCAATCAACGGGAAGACTTCTTGATGTAGCGATCAGCGGAGACGGTTTTTTTCCTGTCGGAGTGATTACCGATTTAACGAGAGTCAACATTGATTATGCAGGACAATTTGGAGACAATAAAATTTTGGGCGCCATTGATAGAGCTATTGATTTAGCATACACCCGCGCTGGAAACTTTTATTTGGATGCAAACGGATATTTAGTAACTGGCGAAGGGCTTTACTTAATTGGCGAAACAGGTGAAAAAATTCCTCCGACAGATCAAGGAATTCAAAAAGCAAATGCAGCGCTTCAGCAAATCACGTCTTTCAATACACCTTATAAAAATATGTATGAATCGTTGAGAGACATTTCAAAAAGAGCGAATGCATTGATGGAAGCTTATGAAGCATATAATGATGCGGTGGAAATATGGGAAAAAGCCGAACAACCAAACCCATCACCTTTATACACCTCTATGCAAAATGCACGTAATGCTTTAATTGATATATGGACAGAGTTTAATGCAGCCATTACAAACCCAACGTCAGGGTTTGGGAATATTCGAAACCAGTTTGAAACGGCAATCGTACAATTAAATGATTCTATTAATAATTTTAACACTACACCGCCATATACTGACGTCATTACAACAATCACGAATCCGATTCTGCCGATTACAGCGGGGGATTATCCGCAAAATCCGTCAACAGCTATCCCGTTGGGTTCAAGTGCTGACACGAATACGCTTGATTTAATGACGAAGTTGATCGGGACAATTGAGAATTATAAAGTTGCTCTTAACAATGTTGGGCAAGCAGTCATTAAATACGAAGATATTGCCGAAAGTTTAAAAGAGGCGCAATGGACGGATTCGTTGAGCGGAGAAGCCGGTCTCATCCAAATTCCGCTTTCGGCTAAAAGCTTTAGCATCGGGCCTGATGGAAAGGTTACGTTTATTGATCGAAACGGTCAGTTAAAAGTCGCTGGACAAATCCGGCTTGCGAACTTTCCAAATCCAGAAGGATTAGAAAAAATCGGAAGCAATCTTTTTAGAGAAACGCCTAACTCTGGTTCTATCGACAAAAATGGCAATGGGCTGCAGCTTAACGAACTTTCCGTTCCAGGAGAGGATGGAGCAGGCTCATTGATTAATAGTTCACTAGAAATGTCCAATGTGGACTTGGCGGAAGAATTTACGGAAATGATTGTGGCACAAAGAGGTTTTCAATCAAATACGAAAATCATCACAACTTCTGACGAAATTTTGCAGGAGCTCCTTGGCTTAAAACGTTAATAGGAAGAACGGGGGAGCTTGAAACGTGATCAAATTAACAAAACTGAATGGCGAAGCTTTTTATCTGAATGTGTTGTTAATCGAACGGATTGAATCGTTTCCTGATACGACTATTACGTTAATATCCGGCAAAAAATATATAGTAAAAGATTCACAGACGGAAGTAGTAACAAAAATCAATGAGCTTTATAAACAATTTGGTTTTGGGAAAGCTTTCTATTTCGGGGGACAAGAAAATGAGTAAAAAATTTATAACTGCATTATTAATCGTCATTTCAACCGTTGGAATTGCTGCACTGACTACGTTTGTCGTCATGGAATTTTTTACGAAGGATCCGGTAGAAGCGAAAAACCGCTCCATCGACGAGGTGGTGGAATCGTCATTTGATGTTCCTGAAATTACGACAAACTTAAAAAGTAAAAATATTGTAAGACTTTCTTTCAAAATTGAAGCATCTGACAAAAAAGCGAGAGAAGAATTAGAAAAGAGAGAATTTCAAATAAAAGATATTATTATAACCGAACTGGCAAATATGGAAGCAAAAGATTTGGAAGGGCAAGCTGGAATGGACCGCTTTAAAGATACGATTAAAAAGAAGGTCGATGCGCTTTTACAAGAAGGAGAAGTGAAACAAGTGTACACGACTTCCTTTATCCTTCAATAGACAAAAAAGGGATAAGGAGGTGATGTTCTCATTATGTCAAATGAAATTTTATCGCAAAGTGAAATTGATGCGCTATTATCTGCATTAACAACCGGTGAAATGAATGTTGATGAATTAAAGAAAGAAGAAGAAGCAAAGAAAATAAAAGTTTACGATTTTAAACGTGCTCTTCGTTTTTCAAAAGATCAAATTCGCAGCATTACTCGAGTGCATGAAAATTTCGCAAGGCTTTTAACGACGTATTTTGCTGCGCAATTGCGGACATATGTCCAAATAACCGTCACGTCTGTAGACCAGCTGCCCTATGAAGAGTTTGTCCGTTCCATTCCGAAAATGACAGTTTTAAATGTTTTTGAACTTGGGACACTTGATGGAAGAATTATTATGGAAGTGAACCCAAATATTGCGTATGCAATGATGGATCGGTTAATGGGCGGTTTCGGGGCTTCCATGAATAAGATTGAACAATTAACAGAAATTGAAATGAAAATTATTGCATCCATTTTCGAAAAAACTTTGGAGCACTACCGTGAAGCTTGGAGCACCATTTTGGACATTGAGCCTTGCATGCAGGAATTTGAGGTAAATCCGCAATTTTTGCAAATGGTATCTCCAAATGACACAGTTGTTGTTATTTCCCTTAATACACAAGTGGGAGAAGCGAGCGGCATGATAAACCTTTGTATTCCCCATGTTGTGTTGGAACCGATTATTCCAAAGCTTTCCGTCCATTATTGGATGCAATCGGAAAGGAAAGCCCAAAACTCAGTGGAAACGGAAGTAATCAAAAACCGGATAAAGCTTGCAGAAGTTCCGGTGGTTGCAGAATTAGGGACGTCCGTTGTGACAGTTCAAGAGTTTCTTGAAATGCGAGTGGGGGATATGATCCGTCTTGATCAATCGACCAGCGACCCGTTGGTGATTAAAGTAGGTGACGCCCCTAAATTTTTTGGACAGCCTGGCAAAAAGAACAAGAAGCTGGCCGTTCAAATATTAGGCCACATAGAGAGAGGTGACGAAGCTGATGACTGATAACATGTTGTCACAAGAGGAAATCGATTCTCTACTAAAAGGGGGAAATCAAGAATCAACTGAAACTGACAATCTATTGAATGAAATTGAAAAAGATACGATTGGGGAGATAGGAAATATTTCTTTTGGCAGTTCTGCTACAGCTTTATCATCCTTGCTTAATCAAAAAGTAGAAATCACTACTCCGAGCGTGTCGATTATTAATAAGCAAGAACTGGCAAAGGAGTTTCCACATCCATACGTAGCAATAGAAGTAGTTTTTACAGAAGGGCTGTCCGGCAGCAATCTGCTTGTAATTAAACAAAGCGATGCTGCTGTCATTGCTGATTTAATGATTGGCGGGGATGGTTCCAACCCGGACGAATTGGGGGAAATTCAATTAAGTGCTGTCCAGGAAGCGATGAATCAAATGATGGGATCTGCTTCCACATCAATGTCAACCGTTTTAAATAAAAAAATAGATATTTCACCGCCTCGCCTCGAATTATTGAATGTTAAAGAAGGGGAAGGAACCGATGCTATTCCTGATGACGAACTGCTTGTGAAGGTATCCTTCCGATTAACTGTCGGCAATTTAATTGATTCGAATATTATGCAGCTCTTACCCCTTGATTTTGCTAAACAGCTCGTTGTTGAATTAATGAATAAAGCGAGTAAAGAGGCATCAAATAACGTGCAATCAGAACCTGAAGAAGCGCGAGAAAATCAACAGCTGCATATAGAAAAAAGCGAGAAGGAAAAAGCTCAGCCTGTTGAAGTTAAACCTGTTGAATTTGCGACATTTGATGAACAAACGAATCAATCTGTAGACACGCACAATTTGGAGCTGCTGCTCGACATTCCTTTAAATGTAACGGTTGAGCTTGGAAGAACAAAAAGATCCATCAAACAAATTTTGGAATTGTCTAAAGGATCCATTATCGAGCTTGATAAGCTGGCCGGGGAGCCAGTCGACATATTCATAAACAGCAAAAAGGTAGCAAAAGGTGAAGTAGTTGTCATCGACGAAAATTTCGGTGTTCGCGTAACGGATATCATGAGTCAAGCAGATCGGATCATGAATCTAAAATAGTTGATAGGAGTGAGGAGCAAAATGTCAAAAAGGATTTTAGTCGTTGATGATGCAGCATTTATGAGAATGATGATCAAAGATATATTGACAAAAAATGGATATGAAGTAGTAGGAGAGGCTGCAGATGGTGCGCAGGCAGTCGAAAAATTTAAAGAATTGCAGCCTGATTTAGTCACGATGGATATTACAATGCCTGAAATGGATGGCATCACTGCTTTAAAGGAAATACGCAAAATTAATCCAAATGCAAAAGTTGTCATGTGTTCAGCGATGGGACAGCAGGCAATGGTAATCGATGCTATTCAAGCTGGTGCCAAAGATTTTATTGTGAAACCTTTTCAGGCCGATCGTGTACTGGAAGCTATTCAAAAGACATTGGGATAAGGAGCATTTGCATTGAAACGATGTATTACATATTTGTGCTGTTTATGGCTGTTGTTTTTTTATGTTCCAACAAACGCCGATTTCGTGCATGCAGCCGTGAAAAATCCCACCGTTGAGGAATATTTAAAACAGCAGACATCCGATCAACAGGATGAAAAAAAAGAAGAGAAAGCGACGAACGAATTGGTTGAAGATGGTGGCAACAGCACCTCCTTATCAGTATTCGATGTTTTGAAAATGATTTTTACACTTATTCTTGTTTTAGGTCTCTTAATCTTTTTATTAAAATTTTTAAACAAAAAAATGAAGCTTCCGCAAGAAACTAAATACTTACAAAATCTCGGCGGCATTTCCTTAGGACAAAACAAGTCCATCCAGCTGGTGAAGGTGGGGAATCGCATTCTAATCGTTGGCGTCGGGGATACGATTGAACTATTACAAGAAATTAATGATGAAGAGGAATATAAGAAAATTATCGACATGCAGAAAGAGCCCGGCAACAATGCTTTTGAACAAAATATGATGCGCTTCATTCTAAATAATCATAAACAAAAGGGTAGCGAGAAGACCTCCTTCAAAAAAGAACTGGAATCACTATTAAAAGAAAGACGTGAACAGATGCAGCGTCTTCGGCAGAAAGGATCAAAAAAATGAGTGAGTTTTTTAGCTATTTTAATCAAAATGATCCGGAAAATGTTGCGACGACTGTGAAGCTTTTGCTTCTGCTCACCGTTTTGTCAATTGCACCAGGGATATTGATTTTAATGACTTGCTTTACGCGCATCGTCATCGTGTTATCGTTTGTGCGAACTTCGCTTGCTACCCAGCAAATGCCGCCCAACCAAGTGCTCATCGGCCTTGCACTTTTTTTAACCTTTTTTATAATGGGACCGACTTTTCAAGAAATACATGAAAAAGCTTTGAATCCTTTGTTCAACAATGAAATAACCATTGAGGAAGCGTATGAACAGGCGGAAAAGCCGATAAAGGAATTTATGAGCAAACATACGAGACAAAAAGATTTAGCTTTGTTTTTAAATTACGCCAATATTGAAAATCCTGAGACGATTGACGATATTCCGCTCGTGGCTTTAGTGCCTGCATTTGCCATCAGCGAATTAAAAACAGCGTTTCAAATAGGTTTTATGATCTTTATTCCTTTTTTAATCATTGACATGGTTGTATCAAGTGTCCTCATGTCAATGGGAATGATGATGCTTCCTCCTGTCATGATATCATTGCCTTTTAAAATATTGCTGTTTGTGCTCGTGGACGGCTGGTACTTAGTTGTCAAATCATTGCTGCAAAGTTTTTAAAATAAGTAGGTGAGCCAATGAGTACCGAAATGATCCTTTCCATAGCAGAAAAAGCGGTTTATACAACTTTAATGATCAGTGGGCCACTTCTTTTAATATCGCTTGTTGTCGGCTTAATTGTCAGCATCTTTCAAGCAACGACACAAATACAGGAACAGACATTGGCGTTCATACCAAAAATTGTGGCTGTTTTGGTCGGATTGATTATTTTTGGCCCATGGATGCTATCTGTCATTTTGTCGTATACACATAATATTTTCAGCAATCTCAATCAATTTGTTGGATGAGTTGAATGATGATGCTGGAGTATTATCCGCTTTTTTTGCTTGTGTTTACAAGAATAACAGCTTTTATTGCAACGCTTCCATTATTTTCATATCGGAATATTCCGATGCGGTTTAAAATTGGCATGTCTTTTTTCCTTTCCCTTATCATCGTCATGACGATCGATGAGGGGAAGGTTGACTTAGATGCGAATTTCTACCCGCTGATAATAAAAGAAGTTTTAATCGGACTATTCATTGGTCTGATCGCATATATCATCATGTCAGCTGTCCACATTGCAGGAAGCTTAATCGATTTTCAAATGGGGTTTATCATCGCGAATATTATTGATCCGCAGACAGGAGTTCAAACGCCGTTAATTGGACAATTTCTTTATTCTTTTGCCCTATTGCTCATGCTGA
The DNA here is from genome assembly GCF_038008865.1 of Aeribacillus sp. FSL K6-8394. Taxonomy (NCBI): domain Bacteria; kingdom Bacillati; phylum Bacillota; class Bacilli; order Caryophanales; family Bacillaceae; genus Aeribacillus; species Aeribacillus sp. FSL K6-8394. The sequence goes on along the minus strand of NZ_JBBPAA010000001.1, from coordinate 1,175,743 downwards.
GCCTAAACGGGCACCATATGCTGATTAACGGGATTGTATACAGTTTTCAAGTAATCCCTCCGGATCAATATTTTATTCCGATTTCTGATGGAGCTGTTGCCGAACAAGTTTTGAAGGCGTTCAGCAAAATGTTTCTCGTAGCATTTCAAATGGCGCTTCCGATAGTCGCTTCGCTCTTTTTAGTTGACCTTGCTCTAGGGATTGTTGCCCGGACAGTTCCGCAAATGAATGTATTTGTCATTGGGTTTGCCATTAAAATTGGCGTCAGCTTTCTGATGATGGTGCTCGTTTTAGGCATTATATTTATGCTGATTCAGGGGCTTTTCCAATACATGTTCGATGTGATGAGAACCTTAATGAATTTATTAGGTGATGGCGCATGAATTATTTACCGTTAGATTTGCAATATTTTGCCGGAGAAAAAACGGAAAAAGCGACTCCGAGAAAGCGGCAGGATGTCAGGAAAAAAGGGCAGGTTGCCAAGAGTCCCGATTTGAACACAGCCATCACCATGTTTTTAGTTTTTCTGTCATTGCTGTTTTTCGGGAAAACGGTGATTGATAATATTTTAAACATGTTCCATTCTACTTTTGAAGATTATTTGTTGACGGATATCACAGAAGAAAATGTGCATTCAATCTTTAATAAATATGTATTGGAAGGCGCTCAAATTACCGCTCCATTCATGATAGCAGCCTTCGTTGCTGGAGTTTTCAGTAATTATATTCAAGTTGGATTTCTTTTTACAACTGAACCGTTGAAAATGAAATTAAATAAACTGAATCCGATTGAAGGATTTAAACGCATATATTCCATTCGGGCAATTGTCGAGCTTTTGAAATCGATCTTAAAAGTTTTCTTTATCGGCGGGGTAACCTTTGCTTATATTTATTTCAATTGGCAGGAGATTTTGCGACTTCCGCAAATGCCGCTTGAACGAGCTTTTGCTTCAATTTCAAAGCTGGCGGTGCAGATAGGACTATATGCTTCAGGTGCGCTTTTGTTCATCGCATTGCTAGATTACTTGTATCAAAGATGGGATTTCGAAAAAAACATTCGCATGTCTAAGCAGGAAGTAAAAGATGAGTACAAAAAAATGGAAGGCGACCCGTTAATTAGATCGAGAATTAAACAGAAACAAAGGGAAATGGCGATGAGAAGGATGATGCAGGAAATTCCGAAAGCTGATGTCGTCATTACGAACCCTACTCATTATGCAGTTGCCTTAAAGTATGATGAAAAGGAACACGATGCACCTGTCGTAGTTGCAAAAGGAACAGATTTTGTCGCGCAAAAGATCAAGCAAATTGCCAAAGCCCATGAAATCATAACAGTCGAAAACAGGCAGCTCGCTCGTTCTTTGTATGACCAAGTGGAAATTGGCGAGATGATTCCTGAACAATTTTTTAAGGCTGTGGCTGAAATTTTAGCTTATGTTTATCGTCAAAAACAAAAAGTGTAACAATTTTGCTAGGAGGAAGTATCATGTCAGCAAGAGATTTATCGGTTATAGTAGCTGTCATTTTAATTGTTGCCATGCTTATCATCCCGCTGCCTTCATGGCTGCTGAGCATATTGATTATCATTAATATATCTCTTGCCTTGCTCGTCCTCCTTACATCCATGAACATTGAAAAGCCTTTACAATTTTCAATCTTTCCTTCTCTTTTGCTTTTGTTAACGTTATATCGACTCGGCTTAAACGTTTCCACAACGCGTTCGATTTTAGCTAATGGAGAAGCGGGAACAGTCGTGGAAACGTTTGGAACTTTTGTTGTCGGTGGAAATATCCTTGTTGGTTTTGTCGTATTTATCATTTTAGTTATTATTCAATTTGTTGTCATTACAAAAGGATCTGAACGGGTAGCAGAAGTGGCAGCCCGCTTTACGCTTGATGCCATGCCCGGTAAGCAGATGAGTATTGATGCAGACTTGAATGCGGGAATCATCTCGGAAGACGAGGCAAAAAAACGGAGAGAAACGATTGCAAGAGAAGCAGATTTTTATGGCGCAATGGACGGAGCAAGCAAATTTGTAAAAGGAGATGCGATTGCTGGTGTCATAATTGTGCTGATCAATATTATTTTCGGAATTATCATCGGCATGATCCAGCAAGGGCTTTCTTTTCAAGAAGCTGTTTCAAAATTCACGCTTCTTACAGTTGGAGATGGATTAGTCAGCCAAATTCCAGCTTTATTAATCTCAACGGCAACAGGGATTGTTGTCACGAGAGCTGCTTCTGACGGAAATTTAGGACAAGACATTACGAACCAGCTTTTAGCATTTCCAAAGCTGCTGTATGTTACCGCAGGAATCATCTTTATTTTAGGTATTGTTACTCCGATTGGTCCGATCGTAACAACTCCGATCGCTCTCATGTTTGCTTTCTTAGCATTTGCGATGAATCGTACGAAGAAACAAATTGAAAAAGACGAAGAGATTGTTGAAGAAGAAGTGGAAATGAACGAAGCGAAAAGTCCGGAGCAAGTGATGAATCTGTTATCGATGGATCCAATTGAATTTGAATTCGGATATGGTTTAATTCCTCTTGCTGATAGCGGACAAGGGGGAGACCTGTTGGATCGGATCGTAATGATCAGAAGGCAGCTTGCCGTAGAATTGGGCCTTGTCATTCCTGTCGTCCGAATACGGGATAATATCCAATTAAAGCCGAATGAATACAGATTAAAAATTAAAGGAAACGAAGCGGCGAAAGGTGAAATTATGCTCGATCATTATTTGGCGATGGCGCCAGGAATGGATAATGATTTGATTGAAGGGATTGACACAATTGAGCCTTCGTTTGGACTTCCTGCAAAATGGATCAGCGAACATTTAAAAGAACAAGCTGAATTGGCAGGATATACGGTCGTCGATCCTCCTAGCGTTGTTTCTACTCACATTACGGAAACGATCCGGAGGCATGCTCATGAACTGCTTGGACGACACGAAACAAAACAGCTTGTCGATCATTTAAAAGAAACATACCCAATATTAGTGGAAGAAGTTACGCCGAATCCACTTTCTATTGGAGATATTCAAAAGGTTTTGGCGAAACTGCTTAAAGAAAAAATTTCTATTCGAAATTTGCCGGTTATTTTTGAAACATTAGCTGACTATGCCAAATTTACAACAGATCCGGAAATTTTAGCTGAATATGTAAGACAGTCGCTGGCAAAACAAATTACAAGCCAGTATGCAAAAGAAGGGGAGACATTGAAAGTCATTACTCTCTCCGCTCAAGTAGAAAAAGCCATTGCCGATGGCGTGCAGCAAACGGAACGAGGAACCTTTTTGTCATTGGAGCCGCATGTATCACAAAGGATTGTCGAAGCCATTGCAAAAAATGTGGAACAGCTGGCAATGGAAGAGCAAACGCCAATCTTGCTCTGCTCGCCTTCTGTCAGAATGTATGCACGGCAGCTGATCGAGCGATATTTGCCTGATGTACCCGTATTGTCATACAACGAACTTGAATCAAACATTGAAGTACAAAGTGTCGGAGTGGTGAATATTTAATGAAGATTAAAAAATTCAAAGCCCATACTATGCAAGAGGCGATGAAGACGATTCGCAGCCAACTCGGTCAAAATGCTGTCATCCTCAATTCGAAAGTCGTCTATACTGGTGGATTTCTAGGAATGTTTAAGAAAAAAATGATTGAAGTGGTGGCGGGCATTGATGAAGAAGATGAAATGATCAGCGGGTCCCAAAAAGAAAAAATAGAACATCAAACGGGCCAACAATTAGAGATGTCTCCTGTACTGAATGAAATAAAAAAACTGAAGGATCTCGTTCAATCCATGTCCGTAAACAGTACTGTTATTCATCCTGACCTAAAAGAGATCGAACAAAAAATTGATTCGTTAGGTTTGCTGCAGCCGATTAAACAAGATGTGATCGCATCTATACTGGAAACGTATTTGATCCATCAAAAAAAGCTGACAAACGAACAGCTGGAATTTCAATTGAAGAAAGAGTTAAAAAAGAGGATTTCGGACATTCCTTTTCACGGCATTACTTTTTCAAAAAAATTTGTGAATGTTGTAGGACCAACCGGTGTTGGAAAAACGACGACATTGGCAAAGCTTGCCGCAATCTGCAAAATAAATTACAAGAAAAAAATCGGATTTCTTACGACGGACACTTATCGAATTGCTGCGATCGATCAATTAAAAACATATGCCGAAATTTTAAATGCCCCGCTTGAAGTTTGTTATAACTCATTTGATTTTCAGGAAGGGAAAAAGAAGCTGAATGACTGCGACATCGTTTTTATTGACACGGCGGGCCGGAACTTCCTTGAACAGCAATATGTGCAAGATTTAAGCGAAACCATTGACTTTCAGGATGAAATGGAAACATTTTTAGTATTTTCTCTAACTTCAAAATTTGAAGATATGGAAAAAGTTTATAACCAATTTTCTCATTTGCCGATTCATCAATTTATTTTTACTAAACATGACGAAACCTCCTCTTATGGAGCTATGTATAACATCGTCTACAAAACAAAGATTGGTGCCGGATATATGACTGACGGTCAAGATGTTCCAGACGACATTCATAAGCTGGATCATGAAACTTTTATTCAATATTTAATGGGGTAGCAGGATATGGATCAAGCAGAACAACTCAGAAGGATTATTCAGCAAAACAAATATGCGGTGATAAAAGACTCTCCGCCTAACCGTCATGCAAAAACAGTGGCTGTGATTAGCGGAAAAGGGGGAGTCGGCAAATCGAATTTCGTTTTAAATTTCGCTTTAAACTTGATCAAAAAACGAAACGACCGTGTACTGCTGGTAGATTGCGATATTGGGATGGCAAACATCGATCTTTTGCTTGGACAGAAGTATCAAGAAAGATCAATTGTCGATTTGCTGAAAAACCGCATTGGAATTGAACAAATTATCAAAAAAGGCCCTTTAAATTTGCAGTATTTGTCAGGAGGAATGAGCCTTTCCAATATTGTCACAATCGATGAAGCAGAGTTTCAATTTTTTCTTTACGAGCTTGAAAGAATAATAGAGAAATACGACACCATCTTATTTGATATGGGGGCAGGAATTTCGAAAGACAGCTTGAAATTTTTGCTTGCAGTGGACGAAATTATCGTCATTACGACACCTGAACCGACATCGATTATGGACGCCTACAGTGCGATAAAGCTCATTCACCAGTTCGATCAAGAAAAGGTGATGAAAGTAGTTGTCAATCGATTCAAGAAAAACATTGAAGCGAAAGAAACATGGGAGAAAATTAGAACCACTGCAGAGCGTTTTTTACATAAAACAATTGATTTGCTCGGCAGTTTGCCGGAGGATGATCATGTGCAGAAATCAGTCATGGAACAAATTCCATTTATTTTGCGTTTTCCGAATGCTCCTATATCGAAAGCACTAGAAAATATAACAGAGATGTACTTAAATGGTAAAATAAAAAGAAAAGGATTTATTCATTCTCTTAGATCTTTGTTTTCAAGTAGGTGATGTTTTTGAGTCGTGTAAAGGTTTTGGTTATTGATGATTCGGCATTTATGAGAAAGTTGATTTCCGATTTGCTTTTAGAGAGTCCTTCCATCGATGTGATTGGCACAGCTAAAAATGGAAAAGAAGGAATTGAAAAGATCGCAGAGCTTGATCCTGATGTTGTGACGTTAGATATTGAAATGCCGGTTTTAAACGGGCTTGATACTTTGCAGATTATCATGGACAAGTTTCCAAGGCCAGTCATTATGCTTTCAAGTTCGACGAAAGAAGGAGCCGAAAACACGATAAAATCTTTAGCTTTCGGGGCGTTTGATTTTATTCCGAAACCTTCCGGCTCCATATCTCTTGACATATTTAAAGTGAAAGAAGAATTAATTGCAAAAGTTCTAGCAGCAAAACGGGCAAAAGAAAAAGTTCAGATGTTAAAAAAAGAGATCGACACGTTTCCTCGAAAGGAGATGATGAGAGAAAAGAGCCATCGACAGCGAAAAAAATCTTTAATTGCCATTGGAACTTCTACTGGAGGACCGAGCACCCTTCAAAAAATCGTTCCATGCTTCCCGAAAAACCTGAATTCGCCGATTTTCATCGTACAGCATATGCCGCCAGGATTTACAAAATCGTTGGCTGAACGATTAAATGAAATGTCAAACATTGAAGTAAAGGAAGGCGAGCATCAAGAAATCGTCAGAAATGGGGTAGCATACATAGCGCCTGGAGGCAGCCATATGAAAGTAATAGAAAAACAAGGGAATTTATTCATTGAACTGGATCAATCGGAAAAAAAGAGAGGGCACAGACCTTCTGTCGATGTACTGTTTGAGTCTTTATCGAATTTAAAATATTATCACACGATTGCTTGTATTTTAACGGGAATGGGTTCTGACGGGACAAAAGGATTGAAAGCATTAAAAGAAAGGACAGATGCGACAGGGATCGCACAGTCCGAAAAAACCTCCATTATATTTGGGATGCCAAAATCCGCCATCCAAGCGAATGTGGTTGATTACGTGGAAGACTTAATGGAAATTCCGTATTTAATTCAAAAGCTGATCTAAATCCAAGGAGTGTGTTGCCATGGAAATGAATCAATATTTGGACATTTTTATTGAAGAAAGTAAAGAACATTTGCAGTCGTGCAACGAAAAGCTTTTGGAACTTGAACAAAATCCGGATGATTTAGGAATTGTGAACGAAATTTTTCGCTCCGCCCATACATTAAAAGGAATGGGCGCAACGATGGGGTTTGAAGATTTAGCGGATTTAACCCATAAAATAGAAAATGTGTTTGACGCCATTCGCAATCAAAAATTAGAAGTAACGCCTGAAATTATGGATGTCCTTTTTGAAGCATTGGAGAATTTGGAGGAAATTGTTTTATCGATTGCGCAAGGAGGAGACGGCAAAAAAGATGTTTCGGCCATTGTGAAAAAACTGCAAGCGATTGAAAGCGGAGAACCAATTGAAGATGAGACAGCTGAAAATGAAACATCAAGAGAACAAGTGCAGGATGTGAAAAAACTGAAGTTTGATGAATATGACAGGACGGTCATTCTTCAATCAATTGAACAAGGATTTCAAGTATACGAAATCAACATTCGGCTTCGGGAAGACTGCATCTTAAAAGCAGCGAGAGCATTTATGGTTTTTGAATTGCTTGAGAAGCACGGGGAAGTGGTCAAATCATCGCCTTCTGTTGATTTACTTGAAGAAGAAAAGTTTGACAACAATTTTTCGGTTGCCTACATTACGAAGGAAGATAAGGACTTTATCCGGAACAGCCTATTGAAAATTTCAGAGGTTGAAGAAGTACTAGTAGAAAAAGTGAATGTAGAAAAGCCAAGTACTGAAAGAGTACAGCAGTCTGTTTCCAGCATACAATCTAATGCCAGCCAACAAACTGCTGCTAGCAAACAAACTACTGTTTCCAGCAAGCAAAGCCGTCAGCAGAAGGACAGCTCGAAAGACACTAGCCAAAAACAGAAGAAAAACCAGCAAAAGACGATCCGCGTCAACATTGAGCGCCTCGATATTTTAATGAACTTGTTTGAAGAATTAGTCATCGACAAAGGGCGTTTAGAGCAAATATCAAAAGAATTAAATCACTCGGAGCTGAAAGAAACGGTTGAGAAAATGTCCAGAGTTTCAGCTGATTTGCAAAACATTATTTTAAATATGCGCATGATCCCAATCGAAACCGTTTTTAACCGCTTCCCGAGAATGGTGAGAAATCTCGCCCGCGATTTAAATAAAAAAATCAATTTAGTTGTCACTGGCGCAGAAACCGAATTGGATCGGACCGTCATTGATGAAATTGGCGATCCGCTTGTGCATCTAATCCGAAATGCGATCGACCATGGGATTGAAACGCCTGAAACCCGCCTGAAATATGGCAAAAAAGAAGAAGGAACGCTGCGGCTCAGCGCATATCACAGCGGAAATCATGTCTTTATCGAAATCGAAGACGACGGTGCAGGAATTAATCAGAAAAAGGTATTGCAAAAAGCTATTGAGCGGGGAATCGTTACAAAAGAGGCAAGCGAAACATTAACGGAAAAACAAATTCATGAACTCATTTTCGCATCAGGCTTTTCAACGGCTGAAAAAATTTCAGATGTCTCTGGACGGGGTGTAGGGCTTGATGTAGTGAAAAATACAATCGAATCGCTCGGAGGAAGCATCACCATCGAGTCGGAAGAAGGAAAAGGATCTTTATTCTCGATCCAGCTCCCGCTGACATTAACGATTATTTCCGCCATGCTCATTGAAGTTGGAAATGAAAAATACGGTATTCCGATTTCGTCTATCATTGAATCCCTTGTTATTAAAAAAGAAGATATTTTACAGACACATCAAAACAAGGTGATTGATTATCGCGGAAAAATTGTACCTCTAGTGTTTTTAAAAGAAATTTTTGAAGTGGACGCCGAGGATGACCAAGATTATGTTTCAATCGTCGTTGTCAAAAAAGGAGATAAAATGGCTGGTTTAGTTGTCGATTCCTTCATCGGTCAGCAAGAGATTGTTTTGAAATCGTTAGGACAATATTTGACAAATGTATTCGCCATCTCAGGTGCCACAATTTTAGGAGACGGTCAAGTTGCATTGATCGTTGATTGTAATGCATTAATCCAGTAATGCTTGATGGAAGGGGAAGATGAGAATGGCAAATAGTGTATTTAATGAACAGAAGGTCATAGTTTTTCAGCTGCAAGACAAAGAATACGGGGTTTTTGTACAAAATGTGAAATCGATTGAAAAAGTTGACCATATCACCCGCGTTCCGAAAACAGCTGACTATATAAAAGGAGTCATCAATTTGCGCGGTGTTGTCACTCCGATCATAGATTTAAGAAAAAGATTGAATATGCCGGAAAAAGAAATAACGGATCAGACGAGAGTGATTATAGCTGTTCAAAATGAAATGGAAGTTGGATTGATTGTTGATTCTGCCAATGATGTCGTCGATATATCTGAAGACAGTATTGAACCTGCTCCAAGCGTCATCGAACAAGTAGAAACCGAGTTTATAAAAGGAATTACAAAATTGGATAAACGGCTGATTATGCTCCTTGACCTTGAAAAAGTGCTGAGCAAAGAAAATCAGAGGGTAATAGAGCATGAGCAAGTTGTTTGATTTATCAAACAAAAGGATCGATATATTAAAGGAAATTGCCAATATCGGAGCGGGAAATGCCGCAACGAGTCTGTCCCAACTTCTTAATAAAAAAATTGAAATGAAAGTTCCGAACGTTTATGTCGCCTCTTTTAACGATGTGATGGATTTAGCAGGCGGTGCGGAAACAGAGGTTACGGCTGTATACATCCGCATTCAAGAGGATATAACTGGATCGATGTTTTTCATTTTGCCGATCCCGCAGGCTAAAAAATATGCAAAAGCATTAATGAATGATTATGTTCTTCAGGATGCTTCAACTATGAAAGAAATGGAATGCTCTGTTTTGCAGGAGCTCGGCAACATCCTGATTGGATCCTATTTATCTGTTTTATCGAACATGACCAATTTGATGGTTAATCCGTCCGTTCCTGCCATCCAATGTGATATGTTCGGCGCGATTATCAGTCATGCTCTGATCGAGCTTTCGCTTGAAAGTGATGAAGCACTTGTCATCGATGCTGTTATAAAAGAAGAAGGGCATCAAGATTCCGAATTAATAAGAGGGCATATTTTCTTTCTGCCCGACTCACAGTCATATAAAAAAATTTTTGACATATTAGAGGTTTAGTGAAATGGGGCATTTTGAAAATGTTGTAAAAGTCGGTATTTCGGAAATGAATGTTGTGAAAGCTCCGTGGAAAATTCGAACAACTGGATTAGGATCTTGCGTCGGACTCGTCATCTATGATGATGTAAATAAATTGGCAGGACTTGCTCATATAATGCTGCCTGATTCTTCGCTTTCAAACAAGGAGCCTTTAAATTGTGCAAAATATGCGGATACGGCTGTAACAGAATTAATTCGTCTTTTAAAAAACTATGGAGGAAACATCATGTTTTTTAAAGCGAAAATAGCTGGAGGAGCTGAAATGTTTCCGCATCGGCCATCTTCCAAAATCATGCGAATAGGTCCGAGAAATGTTGAAGCGGTTAAACAGCATTTGTTGAGCAGTAATATCCCTATCGTTAGCGAAGATGTTGGCGGTAAAAATGGAAGAACCATTGAATTTGATACGAATTCATTCATTTTGACGATTCGCACCGTCAATCTTGGAGTGAAGCAAATATAGCCGGAGATTGACATTTTAGAAGGAGGAAAAAGGCAATGGTCCAATCGATGACACTGAATGATGAAAGGGTGTACTGGGACAAGTGGTTTCGTCACCGTGATCAAGATGCGGGCAACATGCTCGTCAAAAAATATATGCCGCTTGTCCGCTATCATGTCAGTCGTATTTCAGTGGGTCTTCCAAAAAATGTCGATAAAGATGATTTAATAAGTTTTGGATTGATGGGATTATATGATGCACTGGAAAAATTTGACCCTACACGAGATTTAAAATTCGATACGTATGCATCCTTCCGCATACGCGGAGCCATTCTTGACGGACTAAGGAAAGAAGATTGGCTTCCAAGAAGTTTTCGGGAAAAAGCAAAAAAAGTGGAAGCAGCCATTGAGCGGTTGGAGCAAAAATATCATCGCAATGTGACGCCTAATGAAGTTGCGGAAGAGTTGGGTATGACACCCGAAGAAGTCGTTCATGTCGTCAATGAAAACTTTTTTGCCAATGTCTTGTCAATTGATGAACAATTGCATGACCAAGAAGAAGGGGAACAGATGAACATTGTCCTTAAGGATGATAAAACATTAACTCCGGAAGAGCATCTGTTAAAAGAGGAATTATTTGAGCATTTAACAAAATTGATCTCACAATTAAACGATAAGGAGCAGCTCGTATTAAGCTTGTTTTATAAAGAAGAGCTGACATTAACAGAGATAGGAAACGTGCTGAATTTGTCCACTTCGAGAATTTCGCAAATTCATTCGAAAGCATTATATAAATTAAAAGGAACGCTCGTTAAGCTTTTATCTTAAAAAGTTAAATGAGGTTGAAACATGGCGGTATTTCTTTTACTGAGCTTTGTTTTGCACATCGTTTCGTTTTACTTTATCATTCTCCTTTATACTCGCTATCAAAATGTAAAAAAAATAGAAGAAAAGCAGGAACAATTATTAAAAGAAGCAGAAGATTCGCTCGCGATGTTTTTATTGGAATTAAAAGAAGAAAACAAACAATTTCTTGAACAGCTCGAGCAAAACAGCGCCAAGCCCGGTTCTTTTGATCTCGAAAAATTAGTTGCGCAGCTGGAAGACAAGGTGGAAGTGAGCACAATCCAGAAAGACACGAGCGCGGATGCAGAGCCTATCGACAAGGATGCAGAGCTTATAGAAGAGCCTAAAGATAAAAGAAAAAATTTGCATAAACAAGTATTCCAATTATTAGAGAAAGGATATACTATAGACGAAATCGCACAAACATTACATGTCGGCAAAACAGAAATTGAACTCGTCATGAAATTTCAACAAAACGATTGAATTCTTTCTTGATTGCCAAACTTCCATATGTTATATTTGTTTTTGGTGCTAATACACACGTCTGTTGATTTAAGCATCGGTGCTGTTTTGTGCAGTCATGCTTAAAAATGAAGCGGGCGGAGGATGAAAAACCATTAGGAGGAATGAAAATGTCAGTTATTTCAATGAAACAATTATTAGAAGCTGGTGTTCATTTCGGTCATCAAACACGCCGTTGGAATCCGAAAATGAAACGCTATATTTTCACTGAACGGAACGGAATTTACATCATTGACCTTCAAAAAACAGTAAAAAAAGTTGAGGAAGCGTATCAATTTGCAAGAGAGTTAGCTGCAAATGGAGGCAACATTTTATTCGTTGGTACGAAGAAGCAGGCGCAGGAATCTGTTAAAGAAGAAGCAGAACGTGCAGGAATGTTTTACGTCAATCAGCGCTGGCTGGGAGGAACATTAACGAACTTTGCTACAATTCAAAAACGAATTGCTCGTTTAAAAGAAATTGAAAAAATGCAAGAAGACGGCACATTTGATGTATTGCCGAAAAAAGAAGTAGTTCGTTTGAAAAAAGAATTGGAACGCCTTGAGAAATTTTTAGGCGGCATTAAGGAAATGAAACAGCTGCCTGATGCTGTTTATATTATCGATCCTCGCAAAGAGCGCATCGCTGTATCGGAAGCTCGCAAATTAAATATTCCGATTATCGGCATCGTTGACACAAACTGCGATCCGGATGAGATCGATTATGTAATCCCTGCAAATGATGATGCAATCCGCGCCGTCAAATTGTTAACTTCCAAAATAGCAGATGCTGTTTTAGAAGGCAAACAAGGCGAAGAAACTACAACTGCCTAAATGACAAAAGGTGATAAGAGGGGATTTTAGCCTTTTATCACCTTTTTTAAGCATACGAATTGAAGGAGGAACTTTTATGGCAATTACTGCTCAAATGGTAAAAGAGCTTCGGGAAAAAACCGGTGCAGGCATGATGGACTGCAAAAAGGCATTGACTGAAACAAATGGTGATATGGACAAAGCAATAGATTATCTTCGTGAAAAAGGCATAGCGAAAGCTGCGAAAAAAGCTGACCGAATCGCTGCAGAAGGCTTGACATTAATCAAAACTGACGGCAATACAGCTGTTATTTTGGAAGTGAATTCCGAAACAGACTTCGTTGCAAAAAATGATTCTTTTAAACAATTAATTGAAGATTTGGCTAAACACTTGCTGGCAAGCAAACCAGCTGATTTAAAAGACGCATTGGCTTCCAAAATGGAAAACGGTTCAACAGTGGAAGAATACATCCATGCTGCTATTGCTAAAATTGGCGAAAACATTACTTTACGCCGTTTTGAAGTTGTCGAGAAAAATGATCAAGATGTCTTCGGCGCTTACTTGCACATGGGCGGACGCATTGCAGTATTAACGGTGCTTGAAGGCACAAATGATGAATCTGCTGCAAAAGATGTAGCAATGCATATCGCAGCGGTTAATCCGCGTTATATTTCTCGTGAAGATGTTCCTCAGGCTGAAGTGGAGCACGAACGCGAAGTTCTTAAAAAACAAGCTCTTCAAGAAGGAAAACCTGCAAACATTGTAGAAAAAATGGTTGAAGGCCGCCTCGGCAAATTTTTTGAGGAAATTTGCCTTTTAGAGCAAAATTTTGTAAAAAATCCTGATCAAAAAGTACGCGATTTCGTCAAAGCACAAAACGCAAACGTAAAAGCGTTTGTTCGCTATGAAGTTGGAGAAGGAATTGAAAAGCGTCAAGAAAATTTTGCTGAAGAAGTTATGAATCAAATTAAGAAATAAAAGTCATGAAAATGTTAAGAAGGGAACACAAGCGAGTGTTCCCTCTTTTTGAAAACCCTTTGTTTCAACTTTTCTATATATAGCGTCAAGAAATAGCTTGGAGGTTAATATGAGTACGCCAAAATATCATCGTATCGTGCTGAAATTAAGTGGAGAGGCGCTTGCTGGAGCTCAAGGCTTTGGAATTAATCCTTCCGTCATACAGTCAATTGCCAGACAAGTAAAGGAAATTGCTGAAATGGGTGTAGAAGTCGCAGTAGTTGTTGGCGGCGGAAACATTTGGAGAGGCAAAATCGGCAGCGAGATGGGGATGGATCGGGCAACAGCAGACTATATGGGAATGCTGGCGACTGTTATGAATTCTTTAGCTTTACAAGATAGTTTGGAAGGACTCGGCATTCCTACCCGAGTGCAAACTTCAATTGAAATGCGACAAGTCGCAGAACCGTACATAAGAAGAAAAGCCATTCGCCATTTGGAGAAGAAAAGAGTAGTCATTTTCGCAGCAGGAACAGGAAATCCTTATTTCTCAACAGACACAACGGCTGCGTTAAGAGCCGCTGAAATCGAAGCAGATGTCATTTTAATGGCGAAAAATAATGTAGATGGTGTATATAGCGCAGATCCAAAAAAGGACGCCTCAGCGGTAAAATATGATGAGTTATCTTATTTAGATTTATTAAAAGACGGGTTGGCTGTCATGGATTCAACAGCTTCTTCATTATGCATGGACAATAATATTCCTTTAATTGTTTTCTCGATTATGGAAGAAGGCAACATTAAACGTGCTGTTTTAGGAGAAAATATTGGAACAATTGTAAGGGGGAAATAAACATGTCTAAACAAGTTCTTTCACAAGCGAAAGAAAAAATGGAAAAAGCTTTATCAGCTTTCAAACGTGAATTAGCAGGTGTTCGTGCAGGCCGGGCAAACGCGTCTTTGCTTGATAAAATTCAGGTCGACTATTACGGAGTTCCAACTCCTGTAAATCAATTGGCATCGATTTCCACGCCAGAAGCACGTTTGCTTGTTGTTCAGCCTTATGACAAATCGACAATCGGTGAGGTTGAAAAAGCAATTTTAAAATCTGATCTTGGATTAACGCCGACATCGGACGGATCCGTCATCCGCATTGCCATTCCTCCATTGACGGAAGAGCGAAGAAAAGAACTGACAAAAGTAGTTCGCAAATATTCAGAGGATGCAAAAGTCGCTGTGCGAAACATTCGCAGAGACGCAAATGATGAATTAAAAAAATTAGAAAAAGCGGGCGACATTACAGAAGATGAACTGCGCGGTTTTCAAGATGATGTACAAAAACTGACGGACGAATACATTAAAAAAATTGATTCCGCAACAAAAGAAAAAGAAAAAGAAATCATGGAAGTTTAAACAAAATGAATGTACAATAGAAATGTGCTAAAAACCCTCTTTTCTCACAGGGGGTTTTTTTGTTCAAGAGGATTTGCTACATTTTTTAATGTCATATTATTCTCGGTGGAGGATTCTTATGTTTAATTTTCCTTATAAAAAAAAGAGCAGCAAAGGTTCCAAAAACTTGGTGGCGAAAGAAAACATTTTAGTAAATGAAATACCGGAACATGTGGCCATCATCATGGACGGAAACGGAAGATGGGCGAAAAAAAGATCGCTGCCTAGGATGGCCGGCCATCGGGAAGGAATGAAAGTAGTTAAAAAAATTACGAAATTAGCGAGCGATATCGGCATCAAAGTTTTGACCTTATATGCGTTTTCAACAGAAAATTGGAAAAGGCCAAAAGATGAGGTTAATTATTTAATGCGCCTTCCGGTCGAATTTTTATCGACTTTTTTGCCGGAATTAATACAGGAAAACGTGCAAGTTCGGGTTATCGGCGATCAATCTATGCTCCCCGATTATACGGTAAATGCTGTGAAGAAAGCTGTGAATGAAACGAAGCAAAACACCGGGCTGATTTTAAATTTTGCGTTGAACTATGGCAGCAGAACAGAAATTGTTGAAGCAGTAAAAAACATATTAAGAGACCGCGAAGATGGAAAACTACATATAGATGACATAGATGAACAATTGTTTTCCAACTATTTAATGACGAAAAAGCTCAAAGATCCTGACCTGTTAATTCGGACAAGCGGAGAAATTCGGCTAAGCAACTTTATGCTCTGGCAGCTGGCTTATACTGAATTTTGGTTTACGGATGTGCTCTGGCCGGATTTTAATGAACACCATTTTTTGGAGGCAATCCGCGAATATCAGCAGAGAATCCGCAGATTCGGCGGCGTATAGAAGGAGCTAAAAAAATGAAAACACGAATCATTACAGCAATTTGTGCTTTAGCCTTATTTGTACCAATTGTCATTATTGGCGGACTTCCGCTGACAATTGCTATTTATGTGCTTGCATCAGTTGGATTGTTTGAATTATTTAGAATGAAACGATTTCATTTATTTTCATTTCCAGTTTTGTTCAGCTTTATCCTTTTATGGATTTTAATTTTCCCAAACCGTTATATTGATTTGCTTCATCAAATACATATAAGTAAAACTGGCTTTCTTTTTTTTGGCGCGATCCTGTTATTGATCTATACAGTGTTTTCAAAAAACCAATTTTCTTTTGATGACGTTGGATTTGCGCTCATTGCGATCATATATGTGGGAGTCGGATTTTATTTTTTTATTGAAATGAGAGTGTTAGGTCTAGACAAGCTTTTGTTTGCTCTGCTAACGATTTGGGCGACTGATTCAGGCGCTTACTTTATCGGCCGAGCCTTCGGAAAGAAAAAACTATCAGCTGAAATCAGCCCTAATAAAACAGTCGAAGGATTTTTCGGAGGGATTTTCTCGGCAATTTTGGTTGGATTAATTTTCCACTATTTTGCAAATTTTTTACCGACATATGTTCAAACCGTTTTTGTGTCCGTCATTGTTTCTATTGTTGGACAAATGGGGGATTTAGTACAGTCCGCTTTTAAACGCCATTACGGCACAAAGGATTCCGGAACGATTTTTCCAGGCCACGGGGGAGTTCTTGACCGTTTTGACAGCTTGATTTTTATTATGCCGATTTTATATTTCTTCATCCAATTGATCAGTAGACAAGGGGTGACAATGTGAAAAAAATTATTTTGCTGGGTGCGACAGGATCTATTGGGCAGCAAACTCTCGATGTGATTCGAGCAAATCCGGATTCATTCAGGCTAGTTGCGATGTCATTTGGAGAAAATATCGAACTTGGATTGAAGGCTGTTCATGAATTTAAACCAGAGCTTGTTGCTGTCAAAAATCGTGAAATTTATGATCAAATTCGTTTGAACATCCCTTCTAACTGTCAGCTTACATACGGACATGACGGGCTGTGTGAAACGGCTGCTTATCATAAAGGCGAGATAGTAGTGAATGCGGTCATTGGGAGCGTTGGGCTTATTCCAACACTAAAAGCGATCGAAGCGAAAAAAACGGTCGCTTTAGCGAATAAGGAAACACTTGTTACAGCTGGACAAATTGTGACCGACTATGCTCGAAAACACAATGTGCAAATTCTTCCTGTGGACAGTGAACATTCCGCGATTTTCCAATGCTTGAACGGGGAAAAAAAGGAAAGCGTCGAACGGCTTATTTTAACGGCTTCAGGAGGAAGCTTTCGGGATAAATCGCGAAATGAATTAAAGCATGTTACAGTTAAGGAAGCGTTAAACCATCCGAACTGGTCAATGGGCGCAAAAATAACGATCGATTCTGCGACGATGATGAACAAAGGGCTTGAAGTCATTGAAGCACATTGGCTGTTTTCTGTTTCATACGACCAAATTGATGTGCTGCTGCATAAAGAAAGCGTCATTCACTCGATGGTCGAATTTCATGATGGCAGCATCATAGCGCAGCTTGGAACTCCTGATATGAAAATACCGATTCAATATGCGCTTACATATCCAAATAGAATTCCTTCTTATGAAAGCGAAAGATTGGATTTAACAAAATATGGACAGCTTCATTTTGAAAAAATTGATTTTGATCGATACCGTTGCTTAAAATTTGCTTTTGATTCGGGTAAAATAGGAGGTACAATGCCTGCTGTTTTAAACGCAGCGAACGAAGTGGCAGTCAATGCTTTTTTGGAAGATAAAATTCCGTTTTTAAAGATAGAAGAACTTGTGGAAAGGGCATTAGAAGAACATGCTCCGCTTTTCAATCCGACCTTGGAGGATATACAAGAAGCGGATGGAAGGACAAGACAGTTTGTTCAATCTTTAATTAATTAGACCCCCATGCCGCAAAAGCGGCACCAGCAGATGATGAAAATAGTTCGTCCATGTATACTTAATCTTAGGCTGGCCAGCGAGGTCGTCTTACCTTGGTGCCATGAGCCCGTTAATTAGACAGACCCCGACGACCTGGTGCACCACAGACTGTTGCTCCCTGGGGAAGCACGCGGGATAGAATGACGTGTATGGTCGTTGCACCGCCAGCCTGTGTTTATTACATGTTAGGCATGGGGGAACGAACATGGACATTATCCATACTCATGTTTGTGGATTAGACGTTCATAAGAAGAACGTCGTCGCTTGTATTATTACTCCGGATCATCAAGAGATCCGCACGTTTTCTACCATGACTGAAGACTTGCTTATGCTTGTAGACTGGATCAAGGCGCATGGCGTCACTCACGTGGCCATGGAAAGTACAGGTTCCTACTGGAAGCCAATTTATAACCTGTTGGAGATGGAAGACATCAAGATTTTAGTGGTCAATGCCAAACATATCAAAAATGTGCCTGGTCGCAAAACAGATGTAAAGGATGCCGAGTGGATCGCTGGACTCTTACGCCATGGATTGCTACAAGGTAGTTACATCCCTGACCGCCAGCAACGGGAGTTGAGGGAACTCATCCGTTATCGTCGCAGCCTGATTGAAGAGCGGGCTCGCGAAATCAACCGCATCCAGAAGGTACTGGAAGGGGCTAACATCAAACTCTCCTCGGTGGCGACCAATGTGCTGGGCAAATCGGGTCGAGCCATGATCGAGGCTTTAATTAATGGTGAAACTGACCCCGATGTGCTATCCGAACTGGCTCAGCGCCGTCTCAAACGGAAGAAAGAGGAGTTGAAAAAGGCCCTGAAGGGCCTCATCGGCCCTCATCAACGCCTGATGCTTAAAACCCAGCTTGAGCATATTGATCACTTAGATGCCTTGATTGAAGAACTGGATGCTGAAATCAAGGAGCGGATGCGCCCTTTTGAAGATGACCTGGAGCGGTTAGATACGATCCCCGGCGTTGGTCGGCGCACAGCGGAGCATATTTTGGCTGAGATTGGCCCTGACATGACACAGTTTCCTTCGGCAGCTCACTTGTGTTCATGGGCAGGAGTCGCCCCAGGGAATAACGAAAGTGCCGGAAAACGAAAGTCAGGGAAAACCCGCAAGGGAAACCAGAAGCTTCGTAGCACCCTGGTGGAAGCCGCCCGTGCCGCTGCTAGGTCCAAACACACCTATCTATCCAGCCAGTACCACCGTATTGCTGCACGCCGGGGGGCCAATCGTGCAGCGGTTGCGGTCGCTCATAGCATCCTGACTATTGTCTACCATCTCCTCAAAAAGAAGCAGACTTACATCGAACTTGGTCCACATTACTACGAAGAACGCAAGCGCCATCAAGTCGCCAGACAAGCGATTCGGAAGTTGGAAACACTAGGGTTTAAGGTCATGGTAGAGCCGTCAAATCAAACAGCGTAGTTAACCGAAACAGTAACCATCAGGTGCATAAACATGACTTATTCCAGCAAATACCAATCTGCTGGTGTTAACACCCCCTGGATTTTTTGTGCTTTTTTCATGGACTTAAATTTTCGGGATAGAGGTGGTAAAATAAGTGAACACGGTGATCGCATTTGTCGTTATTTTTGGCGTATTGGTGTTTTTCCACGAATTAGGGCACTTAGTTATGGCGAAAAGGGCAGGCATTTTATGCCGTGAATTTGCAATCGGCTTCGGGCCGAAAATTTTGTCGTTTAAACGAAAAGAAACGGTCTATACGATCAGGCTTTTGCCTATCGGCGGCTTCGTGCGCATGGCGGGGGAAGACCCGGAGATGATTGAGGTCAAACCTGGCTATCAGGTTGGACTATTGTTTAATCAGAAAGGACAAGTTGAAAAAATTATTTTAAACAGAAAAGAAAAGTATCCTAATGCAAAAGTGATTGAAGTTGAACAAGCAGATTTGGAACATGGAATGTTTATCACAGGCTATGAAGATGGAGAAGACAGCGGTCTAAAAAGGTTTGAAGTAAGCGAAACATCCTTTTATGTAGTTGACGGTGAAGAAATTCAAATTGCACCTTATAACAGGCAATTTGCTTCAAAAACGCTCGTTCAAAGAACGCTCGCCATTGCTGCCGGACCTTTTATGAATTTTCTATTAGGGTTTTTAGTTTTGTTTTACCTCGGTCTAAGCCAAGGAGTGCCCGTGAATGAACCGGTTTTAGGAGAAATCGTCCCTGACAGCGCGGCTGAACAAGCAGGATTACGGGAAGGCGATGTTGTAAAAGAAATAGAAGGAACGCCGATGAATTCGTGGAAAGATGTCGTTGAAATGATCAGAGCAAATCCGGAGAATGAGCTTCTTTTTTCAATTGAACGTTCCGGAGAAGAATTGGAAATGACGGTAACGCCGGATTCTGTGAAATCCGAAAACAAAACGATCGGCCAAATAGGAGTTTATTCCCCGGTTGAAAAAACATTTTTCGGTTCTTTGAAATATGGCTTAGTTGAGACCTATACATGGTCGAAAGAAATAATATTTGCGGTTGGGAAGCTGATAACCGGACAATTTTCAATTGATATGCTCTCTGGACCTGTCGGCATATATGATATGACAGGAAAAGTTGCAGAAACAGGCTTGACAAGCCTATTAAGCTGGACGGCTCTCTTAAGCATTAACCTTGGCATTATGAACTTGCTTCCAATTCCAGCTCTAGATGGAGGACGCTTATTGTTTTTTGCCATTGAAGCGGTCCGGGGAAAACCGATTGATCGACAAAAAGAAGGGATCGTCCACTTTATCGGATTTGCACTTCTAATGCTGTTAATGCTCGTTGTGACATGGAATGACATCCAAAAGTTTTTCCTTTAAAAAATAATATAGAAATCAAATTCGAGGTGCTTTAAATGAAACAGAGTCAGTCATTTATACCCACAATGAGAGAAAATCCAGCAGATGCGGAAGTTAAAAGCCACCAGCTGCTGTTGCGTGCCGGATACATTCGGCAGACAGCTAGCGGTGTTTATTCGTATCTGCCTCTTGCTCATAGAGTGTTAACCAAAATTGAAAATATTATCAGAGAGGAAATGAACCGGATCGGAGCGGTGGAGTTGCTAATGCCGGCTTTGCAGCAAGCAGAACTTTGGCAGGAGTCTGGCCGCTGGTATTCATACGGATCAGAATTAATGAGATTGAAAGACCGTCATGAACGTGATTTTGCTTTAGGTCCGACTCATGAAGAAGTTATAACAAGTTTGGTAAAAGATGAGATCAAATCTTATAAGCGTCTGCCGCTCACCCTTTATCAAATTCAAACGAAGTTCCGAGATGAAAAGCGTCCGCGGTTCGGACTTTTGCGGGGACGAGAGTTCATTATGAAAGATGCTTACTCTTTTCATGCTACACAGGAAAGCTTAGATGAAGTGTACGAACAGGTTCGAGAAGCATACAGCCGCATCTTTACTCGATGTGGGTTGAACTTTCGCGCAGTCATCGCTGATTCGGGAGCAATGGGCGGTAAAGATACTCATGAATTTATGGTGCTTTCGGAAATCGGAGAAGATACGATCGCATATTCTGATTCGTCCGATTATGCAGCAAATATTGAAATGGCTCCGGTAGTTGCATCTTATGAAAAGGTTGACGAACCGCTCATGGAGCTTGAAAAAAAAGAAACGCCAAACAAAAAATCCATTGAAGAAGTGGCGCAGTTTTTCCAAGTTCCGAAGGAAAAATTAATAAAATCCGTTTTATTTAAAGTAGATGAAAAGTTCGTTCTTGTTCTTGTCCGCGGTGATCATGAGGTCAATGACGTGAAACTGAAAAACCTTTATCAGGCATCAGTTGTTGAACTTGCTTCAGCTGAAGAAACAGAGCAGGTAATGGGAGTTTCACCCGGATTTTTAGGACCGATCGGCGCATCCGACAAAGTGGAAATTGTCGCAGATTATGCAGTTCAAGCAGTCGTAAATGGAATATGCGGGGCAAATGAAAACGATTTGCACTATATCGGAGTAAACCCTGATCGGGATTTTACCGTTACCAAGTATGAAGATATAAGATTTATTCAGGAAGGGGACCCTTCGCCGGACGGAAAGGGACGGATCAAGTTCGCGAAAGGCATTGAAGTCGGCCACGTCTTTAAGCTTGGCACAAGATACAGTGAAGCGATGAAGGCAGAATTTTTAGATGAAAAGGGAAAAACAAACCCTATCATCATGGGATGCTATGGTATCGGTGTTTCACGCTTACTGTCTGCGGTGGTCGAGCAATTTCATGATGAAAATGGAATTATTTGGCCTAATAAATTAGCTCCGTTTGAAGTCCACCTTATTCCGGTTAATATGAAAAACGAAGAACAAGTCAAGGTTGCAGAGCAAATTTATCACGATTTGCAGGCGAAAGGATACGAAGTCCTTTATGATGATCGTGCTGAACGGCCGGGTGTGAAATTTGCTGACAGTGATTTAATTGGCATTCCTGTCAGAATAACGGTCGGAAAAAGAGCTGGTGAAGGGATTGTAGAAGTGAAAGAAAGAAAAAGCGGAAATAGTATAGAAGTTTCTGTTGATCAGCTAAAAGAGCAGCTTGCCAAACTTCTCCGCTAATGAAGCTGGATGCCGCAGATGAAGCTGGCATAGGTAAAGAGTAGGGGGTCTTGCCTTTATGATAATTTGTCAAACGGGTCAAGCCCCCTATTAACTTTTTGGGAAAGAGGGGAAACCAATGGATGATAAAGACTTGCAGCAGCAAAAAGAACGGTTTCAGATTTTGCTGAAACAGCTTGAAATGACGGATGATCAAATCTACCCTTATTTCCAAAACGGAGCGATCTTAAAATTAACAGTTCATAAAAAATCTAAATTATGGGATTTCTCTTTTCGGCTTGAAAACATTCTTCCATTTCGTATCCTGCAATTGTTTGATAGAAGATTGAACAAAACATTTTCTCATTTAGCCAATGTTACGTTTCACATTACAACTGTGAAACAAGAATATGATGAACAGCTCGTTCAAGACTACTGGGAGTTTTGCCTCCAAGAAATGGAGGGGGTTTCTCCGCCGATATTATCCCTGTTAAAAGAACAAATGCCGAAGCTGGAAAAGCAAAAATTAATGATTCGCACGAGAAATGAGACGGAAAATGAAACGATCAAGAAAAAATACGGCCCTATCATCCAGCAGGCGTACGAGAAGTACGGCTTTCCAAAGCTGACTATCGACACGGTGATCGATGCATCTAACGAAGAATGGGAAAAATTTTTGGAGCAGAAGCAAAAAGAAGACGAAGAGCGGATTTTACAAGCAATGATGGAAATGAAGCAAAATGGAAAGGAAAATCAAACTCTGGAGCCTAAAAAGCAGGAAGGTCCTCTTATTATCGGATACAAAATAAAAGATGACGAAGAAATTCGCACTCTTGATAACATTTTTGATGAAGAGCGGAGAGTCGTCGTTCAAGGATATGTTTTTGAGGCGGAAACAAAGGAATTAAAAAGCGGAAGAACGTTATGCACGTTTAAAATTACCGATTATACCAATTCCATTTTAGTCAAAATGTTCGGCCGCGATAAAGAAGATAATGCATTGCTTGCATCGATCAAAAAAGGAATGTGGCTGAAAGTTCGCGGAAGTATTCAAAACGATACATTTGTTCGTGATCTTGTCATGATTGCCAATGACATTAATGAAATCAACCCGAAAAAACGGCTCGATACCGCACCTGAAGGAGAGAAAAGGGTGGAATTGCACCTTCATTCGCAGATGAGCCAAATGGATGCCGTCACATCGATCACAGATCTTGTTGAACAAGCTAAAATGTGGGGCCATGAAGCGATTGCATTGACAGATCACGCAGTTGTCCAATCTTTTCCAGAGGCATATGCTGCAAGCAAAAAGTTTGGCGTTAAAATGATTTACGGTCTTGAAGCCAATATTGTTGATGACGGTGTACCGATTGCTTATAACGAATCGCACAGACTTTTAAGCGAAGATACCTTTGTTGTGTTTGACGTTGAAACAACAGGGCTTTCGGCTGTATACGACACGATCATTGAACTTGCAGCGGTGAAAATAAAAAACGGGGAAATTATCGACCGATTTGAATCGTTTGCCAACCCTCACCATCCGCTTTCAGCAACAACGATAGAACTGACGGGAATTACCGATGATATGGTTCAAAATGCTCCCGACGTCGATGAAGTATTGTACAAATTTAAAGAATGGGCTGCCGACAGCATTTTAGTTGCCCACAATGCAAGCTTTGACATGGGCTTTATTAATGCAGGCTACAAAAAATATTTGCAGGTTAAAAAGGCGGACAACCCTGTCATTGATACTCTTGAACTTGCAAGATATTTATATCCTAATTTAAAAAACCACCGCCTGAATACATTGTGCAAAAAGTTTGATATAGAGCTTGTACAGCATCATAGAGCCATTTATGATGCGGAAGCAACCGGCTATTTGCTTGTAAAATTGCTGCAAGAGGTAAATGAACGAGGAATTCTTTATCATGATGAGCTGAATGAGCGGACTGGGGATTCAAAAGCGTATGAGCGGGCAAGACCGTTTCACGCGACGCTTCTTGTGCAAAATGAAACAGGGCTGAAAAATTTATTTAAGCTTGTATCTCTTTCCCATGTTCAATATTTTTATCGCGTTCCGCGCATTCCCCGTTCTGTATTGTTAAAGCATAGGGAAGGCATTTTAATTGGTTCAGGCTGCGACAAGGGAGAAATTTTCGAAGCAATGATGCAAAAAGGTCCAGAAGAAGTTGAAGAGATGGCTTCATTTTATGATTTTCTCGAAGTGCATCCGCCGGAAGTATATTCCCCTCTAATTGAGACGGAGCAGGTTCGAAATGAACAAGCGATCAAAGAAATCATTGCAAACATAGTCAAACTAGGGGAAAAGCTGTCGATTCCGGTTGTGGCAACAGGCAATGTCCATTATTTAAACAAGGAAGATAAAATTTACCGGAAAATCTTAATTTCTTCGCAAGGGGGAGCGAATCCTTTAAACCGCCATACATTGCCTGATGTGCATTTCCGTACAACAAATGAAATGCTGGATGCTTTTCGTTTTTTAGGCGATGAAAAAGCGAAAGAAATTGTTGTGACAAACAGCCAGTACATCGCCTCTCTCATAGGTGATGTAAAACCGATTAAAGATGATCTGTATACACCGAAAATAGACGGTGCCGAAGAAGAAATTCGGGAAATGAGCTACAATCGTGCCAAAGAAATATACGGAGACCCATTGCCGGAAATCGTTCAAGCAAGGCTTGAAAAAGAGTTGAAAAGCATTATCGGCCACGGATTTGCCGTCATTTATTTGATATCTCACAAACTAGTAAAAAAATCTTTGGATGACGGGTACTTGGTCGGTTCAAGGGGATCAGTCGGCTCATCCTTTGTTGCCACGATGACGGAAATTACTGAGGTGAACCCTCTTCCGCCTCATTACGTTTGTCCAAAATGCAAGCATTCCGAATTTTTCAATGACGGCTCTGTAGGATCCGGATACGATCTTCCTGATAAAAATTGTCCTCAATGCGGAGCACCATATAAAAAGGACGGGCATGACATACCGTTTGAAACGTTTCTAGGATTTAAAGGAGACAAGGTGCCTGATATTGATTTGAATTTTTCAGGTGAATATCAGCCGAGAGCACACAATTATACGAAAGTGCTGTTTGGTGAAGATAAAGTGTACCGTGCAGGAACAATTGGCACCGTTGCCGAAAAGACAGCTTTCGGATTTGTCCGCGGCTACATGAACGATCATAATCTGCATTTCCGCAGTGCAGAAGTCGATCGGCTTGTGAAAGGATGTACGGGGGTCAAGCGGACGACAGGACAGCATCCCGGAGGAATCATCGTTGTTCCCGATTATATGGATATATATGATTTTACTCCAATTCAATATCCGGCAGATGATACAAGCGCTGATTGGAAAACGACACATTTTGATTTCCACTCCATTCACGATAACTTATTAAAGCTTGATATACTAGGGCACGATGATCCGACGGTCATCAGAATGCTTCAAGATTTAAGCGGAATCGATCCGAAGACCATTCCAACAGATGATCCGGAAGTAATGAAAATCTTTTCCTCAACCGAATCACTTGGCGTGACAGAGGAGCAGATTGGCTGTAAAACGGGCACTCTAGGGATCCCAGAGTTCGGCACGCGATTTGTCCGCCAAATGTTGGAGGAAACAAGACCGACGACATTTTCAGAGCTTGTCCAAATATCAGGATTGTCCCATGGGACAGATGTTTGGCTAGGAAACGCACAAGAACTGATTCAAAGCGGCACATGTACATTAAGTGAGGTCATTGGCTGCCGCGACGATATTATGGTTTATTTAATCTATCAAGGATTGGAGCCGTCGTTAGCCTTTAAAATTATGGAGTCGGTTCGGAAAGGAAAAGGCTTGATTCCCGAATGGGAAGAAGAGATGAAAAAGAACGGCGTTCCAGACTGGTATATTGAATCTTGTAAAAAAATCAAATATATGTTTCCAAAAGCTCACGCGACAGCTTATGTATTAATGGCTGTGCGGATTGCATATTTTAAAGTGCATTTTCCTCTGCTATTCTATGCAACTTATTTTACAGTCAGAGCGGACGATTTTGACATCGAAACGATGATCAAAGGAAGCACCGCAATCAGAGCGAAAATTGAAGAGATCAGTGCAAAAGGGCTCGATGCTTCTCCAAAAGAGAAGAGCTTGCTGACCGTATTGGAGATGGCACTTGAAATGACGGAGCGTGGATTTTCATTCCAAAAAGTAGATTTATACCGCTCTCAAGCCAAAGAATTCATTATTGACGGCGACAGCCTGATACCACCGTTTAATTCGATACCAGGGCTTGGTACGAACGCGGCCATCAATATTGTCAAAGCGAGAGAAGAAGGAGAATTTTTATCCAAAGAGGATCTGCAGGAGCGGACAAAAATTTCAAAAACGATTATGGAATATCTTGAAAATCATGGCTGTTTGGCATCGCTGCCTGAGCAAAATCAGCTCTCCCTTTTCTGATTTGCGATTCAATTTGCAAACCTGATTAGGTTATGTTATATTCATTTATGGAAATGCTAAAAAAAGCCTAACGAAAGAGTGGGGAAAAAACCCACTCTTTCCTATTGGAACTAGTTTTTTATGACGATTAAATAGATGTCCCTTTCTGAAACGCTGAAATTAAGGAGGAAAATATGAGCCAATCTATAACAGATCTCGTCAAAGAACTAGCATCGCCAATTCTTGAAAATTTGCAGCTGGAACTAGTAGATATTGAATATGTAAAAGAGGGAAAAAATTGGTATTTACGGCTTTTTATTGATTCTGAAGATGGTGTCGATATTGAAGAGTGCGGTATGGTAAGCGAACGTCTGAGCGAAAAGCTGGATGAAATCGATCCGATTCCTCACAACTATTTCTTGGAGGTATCTTCTCCAGGCGCTGAACGCCCTTTAAAAACAAAGGCCGATTTTGAAAAGGCTGTCGGGAAAAATGTCGCACTCAAAACTTACGAGCCGATCAACGGGGAAAAACATTTTGAAGGGGTTTTAACGGATTTTGACGGCGAGATTGCCACACTCGAAATAAGAGTGAAAACAAAAACTAAACAAGTGGAAATTCCTTGGGGAAAAATTGCAAAAGCTAGACTTGCCGTTTCATTTAATATTTAAGTGATGAGGAGGAACATCATTTTATGAACAGCCAACTTTTAGATGCCTTGACAGTATTAGAAAAAGAAAAAGGCATTAGTAAAGATGTCATTATAGATGCGATTGAAGCTGCCCTCATTTCTGCATACAAACGCAACTTTAACCAAGCGCAAAACGTGCGTGTCGATATTAATCGCGAAACAGGTACGATGCAGGTGTTTGCGAGAAAAGAAGTGGTGGAAGAAGTAACGGATCCCCGTTTGGAAATTTCCATCCATGATGCGATGAACATCAATCCCCAATATGAAATCGGCGATGTCGTTGAAATTGAAGTGACACCGAAAGAATTTGGACGAATAGCTGCACAAACTGCGAAACAAGTCGTTACGCAGCGAGTTCGTGAAGCCGAAAGAGGAGTCATTTATTCGGAATTTATTGATCGTGAAGAAGATATCATGACCGGAATCGTCCAAAGAACTGATCCCAAATATATATACGTAAGTCTAGGGAAAATAGAGGCTCTCCTCCCACAATCGGAACAGATGCCGAATGAAAAATACGAACCTCATGACCGAATTAAAGTATTCATTACAAAAGTAGAAAAAACAACGAAAGGACCACAAATTTTTGTTTCCAGAACACACCCGGGGCTGTTGAAGCGTTTATTCGAATTGGAAGTTCCGGAAATATATGACGGGACAGTGGAAATTAAATCAGTCGCCCGGGAGGCAGGTGACAGATCAAAGATTTCGGTTCATTCCGACAATCCGGAAGTTGACCCGGTCGGATCATGCGTTGGACCAAAAGGCCAGCGTGTTCAAGCAATTGTAAACGAGTTGAATGGCGAAAAAATTGATATCGTTCGCTGGTCTAAAAATCCTGTTGAATTTGTTGCAAATGCTTTAAGTCCTTCAAAAGTTTTGGACGTTATTGTCGATGAAGAGGAAAAAGCTACAACCGTCATCGTTCCTGATTATCAATTATCCCTTGCGATTGGCAAAAGAGGGCAAAACGCGCGCCTCGCTGCCAAATTAACTGGATGGAAAATTGATATTAAAAGCGAATCGGAAGCGAGAGAGCTGAACATCTATCCTCGCGAAGAGCATGATAGTTTATTCCAATTGGACAATACGGATGATGAACACGGAGAAGAACAAGACGAATAGAGGTGGTTACCAGTGGCAAAGCAAAAGAAAATTCCGATGAGAAAATGTGTGGCGACTGGCGAAATGAGACCCAAAAAGGAGCTTGTTCGAATCGTTCGTTCGAAAGAAGGAGAAGTTTCGGTTGATTTAACAGGAAAGAAAAATGGACGCGGTGCTTATATCACTCTTGATAAAGACTGTATTTTAAAGGCGAAAAAGAAAAATGTGCTATCCGTCCATTTAGATGCGCCTGTTCCGGAATCTATATATGATGAATTAATTCAGCTAGCTGAGAAGGAGAAACCTTCATTGCCATGAATGGACAATGGAAATCTTTATTAGGCCTCGCCTATCGGGCAAGAAAAGTGATTTCAGGAGAAGAACTTGTTTTGAAAGAGGTTCGAAATAAGCGTGCAAAACTCGTTTTATTGGCAGACGATGCTTCTTCTAACACGAAGAAAAAAATTACGGATAAATGTTCGTTTTATAAAGTTCCGCTCGTGATTGCCCCGAACCGATACGAACTTGGGCAATCGATCGGTAAGGAAGAAAGAGTAGTTGTTGCCGTGACGGAAGAAGGTTTTGCCAAGAAGTTGAAGCTTCTACTTGAATAACTACTTTGGGGGTGAACGTATGGGTAAAATGCGAGTATATGAATATGCAAAACAACAAAATATAACGAGCAAAGAAGTAATCCATACATTAAAAGAAATGAATATAAATGTTGCAAACCACATGTCAATGATCGACAGCAATACAATTGAAAAACTCAATGGACGATATCAAAAGGAACAACCTAAGAAAAACGTTCAAAAAGATCATCAACCAAAACAAAAGGCAGAAAAGCATGCAGCATATGATGACATTTCATATGATGACGATGGTGATATCGTATTGAACAAGAAAAAATCAGGCACAAAACCTTCTCCAAAGGAACGCAAACAAAACGTTCCGATTCAACAAACGAAACATAAAAACAAAAAAAATGGAAAGAAAAACAAAAAAGCGGTTCAAAATGAAGCTCCAAGCAAAAAAGAATTGCCGTCCAAAATTACGTATCAAGGCTCTTTAACAGTCGCTGAGCTTGCCACCAAACTCCATAAAGAACCGTCAGAGATCATTAAGAAGCTCATGATGCTCGGCGTCATGGCAACAATCAACCAAGAACTGGAGAAGGACATTATCGAACTGATCGCTTCTGAATACGGTGTTGAAGTGGAAGAAGAAATTGTTTTCGATGAAACAGAATTTGAAAAGTATGAAATCGAAGACAAGGAAGAAGATCTTGTCAGCCGTCCTCCTGTTGTGACAATTATGGGGCATGTTGACCATGGGAAAACGACTCTTTTAGATTCCATTCGAAAAACAAAAGTGGCTGAAGGCGAAGCTGGAGGCATTACGCAGCATATCGGCGCTTACCAGGTTGAAGTGGAAGGGAAAAAGATCACATTTTTAGATACACCTGGCCATGCAGCGTTTACAACAATGAGAGCCCGCGGTGCTCAATTAACAGATATTACTGTTTTAGTCGTTGCTGCAGATGATGGTGTTATGCCGCAGACAGTTGAGGCAATTAACCATGCAAAAGCTGCGAATGTGCCGATTATTGTAGCGGTCAACAAAATGGATAAGCCGACGGCAAATCCTGACCGTGTGATGCAGGAATTAACGGAACATGGCCTTGTACCGGAAGATTGGGGCGGCGACACGATATTTGTGCCAATTTCGGCATTAAAAGGTGACGGAATTCCTGAACTATTGGAAATGATCTTGCTCGTTGCGGAAATGGAAGAGTTAAAAGCGAATCCGAATCGTCTTGCAACCGGTACGGTTGTTGAAGCAAAGCTTGATAAAGGCAGAGGTTCAGTTGCAACATTGCTTGTTCAAAACGGAACGCTTCGTGTCGGTGATCCAATTGTTGTCGGAAACACATATGGACGGGTGCGTGCGATGGTGAATGATGTCGGAAAACGTGTAAAAGAAGCTTTACCGTCCACTCCGGTTGAAATCACCGGTCTTCATGAAGTTCCATTAGCCGGCGACAGATTTATGGTATTTGAAGATGAGAAAAAAGCGCGTCAAATCGGTGAAGCCCGTGCGAAAAAACAGCTGGAAGAGCAGCGCAGCGAAAAGACAAAGCTAAGCCTTGATGATTTATTTGAACAAATTAAGCAAAATGACATGAAAGAAATTAATTTAATCGTCAAAGCAGATGTGCAAGGTTCCGTTGAAGCTCTTTCATCAGCTCTTCAAAAAATCGATGTTGAAGGAGTAAAAGTAAAAATTATTCACACCGGTGTCGGTGCCATTACGGAATATGACATCATGCTTGCCTCTGCTTCCAACGCTATTGTGATCGGCTTTAATGTTCGCCCGGATGTGAATGCGAAGAGAACAGCGGAAGCGGAAAACGTCGACATTCGCCTTCACCGCATCATTTATAAAGTGATCGAAGAAATCGAAGCGGCTATGAAAGGTATGCTTGATCCTGAATACGAAGAAAAAGTGATCGGTACCCTTGAAGTGCGGCAAACATTCAAAGTTTCTAAAATCGGTACAATTGCCGGCTGCTACGTCACAGATGGTTCTGTTACACGCGACAGCGGCGTTCGCTTAATTCGGGACGGAGTCGTGATTTTTGAAGGAGAAATTGACACTTTAAAACGTTTTAAAGATGATGTAAAAGAAGTTGCTCAAGGATATGAGTGCGGACTTACGATTAAAAACTTTAACGATATTAAAGAAGGCGACACGATTGAAGCGTTCATCATGGAGGAAGTTAAAAAATAATGCTCGGGATGGTATCATGTGAATGCATGATTTTTGAAGCTTCTTCTTTAAAAGAAAAACGTGCAGTAGTGCAACGAATTATAAAAAGACTGCAAAACAAATTTAATGTCAGTGTTGCAGAAATCGGCTTTCAGGATGCATGGCAGCGGACCGAAATCGGCATTGCCTGCCTTGCATCGAGCCGCGCCATCGCGGAAAAAGAACTGAACCAGGCATTGAAGTTGATCGATTCTTTTCCTGAAATTGAACGAACCATTACAACATTTGACTGGTTTTAGCAAATGAGGTGATGAAATGAGCCTAAGAGCAAACAGAGTAGCTGAACAGATGAAAAAAGAGCTAAGCGATATTATTGGCAGAAAAATTAAAGACCCGAGAATTGGATTTGTAACTGTAACGGACGTTCGCTTAACAGGGGATTTGCAAATCGCTAAAGTATATATTTCTGTATTGGGAAATGAGGAACAGAAGGAAAACACGATGAAGGCGCTGGCGAAAGCCAAAGGATTTATCCGCTCTGAAATCGGGTCGCGGATTCGGCTGCGGAAAACTCCGGAAATTCATTTTGAATTTGACGAGACAATTGATTATGGCAATCGAATCGAATCATTAATCCATGAATTGAAAAAAGAAGAAAGAGATCATGAAAGCTGAGGCATCCCGTTTCACAATTGTGTAACGGGTTCTTTTTTCATGATTGCAGCTGGCAAAAGGAAGGTGTGACTGTGGACGGCGTTCTTCTCTTACATAAACCTAGAGGAATGACTTCAAATGATTGTGTCCAAAAAGTGCGCAAATTGTTTCGAACGAAAAAAGCGGGGCATACTGGTACATTAGATCCGGATGTCTCAGGCGTGCTCCCTATTTGCATCGGCAAGGCAACAAAAATTTCGTCATATTTAATGGCTGAGAATAAGGAATACATCGCTAAAGTAACATTAGGAGCTGCCACTGAAACAGAGGATGCTTCTGGAAGCATTATTGCTGTAAAAGAAGTAAAGCTCCCGCCATCAAAAGAGGAAATTGAACGAGTGCTGGAAAGCTTTCGCGGAGAAATTGAACAAATTCCGCCAATGTATTCTGCTGTAAAAGTGAATGGAAAAAAATTATACGAATACGCGCGTGAAGGGAAAGTAGTCGAAAGGCCGAAAAGAAGGGTTGTCATTCATGCCATGCACCTTTTAAGCGATATAAAACAACATGACAAAACGGCTTCCTTTTCCATTCAAGTCTCTTGCTCAAAAGGGACATATATTCGAACTCTCGCGGTCATGATCGGAGAAAAATTAGGGTATCCTGCTCACATGTCTGAATTGGTGCGAATAAGATCCGGCCGTTTTCATTTACATGACTGCGTCACGTTTTCTGCGGTCGAGCAATGTTTAAAAACGGGAGATTTGCCAAACGGTTTTCTTACCATAGAGGAAGCATTAAATCAATTGCCGAAAATTAAAATAAATGATACATTAGCAAAGAAAGTAAAAAACGGAGCGATGTTGGAAATGAACGAGGATTTCCAGCATATTGGACAAAATGATGTTGTAGCAATATGGAATAATCGAGAAATTATTGCCATATATAAAAAGCATTCAGAAAAAAACAATGTGCTTAAACCCGTCAAGGTGTTAAAAACGAATGAATAGGTAAGAAAAGGGGAACTTTCGGTGAAAATGATAAAAATAACACATCCACACCATTTGGCAAAACAAAATGTGCCGAAATCGGTAATGGCGCTCGGATTTTTTGATGGAGTCCATAAAGGGCATCAAAAAGTCATTCAAACAGCTAAACAGAAGGCTGAAGAATTAAATGTTGAATGTGCGGTGATGACATTTGATCCGCACCCATCCATCGTCTTAAAAAAAAATATTCAACAAATAGAATATATTACTCCTTTACAAGAGAAACTGAAGTTTATTGAAGATCTTGGAATTGATCGATTGTATTTAGTCGAATTTACAGAAAGCTTTAGCTCGCTTCAGCCTCAACAATTTGTCGATCAATATATTATCGGATTAAATGCCATTCACGTTGTGGCCGGTTTTGATTTTACATTCGGCCGGTTTGGAAAAGGAACAATGGAAACTTTGCCTTTCTATTCAAGAGGAGCTTTTACGCATACGACGGTTGAAAAGCTGACAGACGGTGAAAGAAAAATCAGCTCTTCCCTCGTTCGAAACGCGATTAAAAATGGTGATGTTTCTTATGCATGCTCTCTTCTAGGGCGGCCTCATCAAGTATCCGGAAAGGTAATCCATGGAGAAAAGCGAGGGCGGACTATCGGCTTTCCAACCGCAAATATTGAACTAAGCGAATCCTACATTACTCCTCCGACAGGGGTATATGCGGTCAAAATCAGCATGAATGGGAAGGAATATGCGGGCATATGCAATATCGGTTATAAGCCGACATTTCATGAAAAAAGACCGGACAAGCCGAGCATAGAAGTTCATATTTTTGATTTTCATGAAGAAATTTATGATATAGATGTGACCGTAAAATGGTTCAAACGAATACGCAGTGAACAAAAGTTTTCTGGTGTGGAAGAATTAATTGCCCAAATCAAACGGGATATCAAGGAAGCAAAAGATTTTTTTGAGCGGCTGACAGAATCGGATAAAATCACGGCTGAAAAAAATTTTTA
Source organism: Aeribacillus sp. FSL K6-8394 (assembly GCF_038008865.1). Lineage (NCBI taxonomy): Bacteria > Bacillati > Bacillota > Bacilli > Caryophanales > Bacillaceae > Aeribacillus > Aeribacillus sp. FSL K6-8394. Next base: position 1,141,878 of record NZ_JBBPAA010000001.1, on the reverse strand, counting down.
ATGGAACCTCCTTGCTTTTTCTTGGGAAAAATAGTATTCTTATTCTTGTAACTTTTAACCGCTGCGTGGCAACGCGAGTCACCGACGCTTGCTAGGTAGCCGGGGATTATATTTAGGAGGTGGACAAGGATGGCTTTAACTCAAGAACGGAAAAATGAAGTGATTGAGCAATTTAAAACACATGAATCAGATACTGGTTCTCCTGAAGTGCAAATTGCTATCCTAACTGAAAAAATCAACATTTTAAATGAGCATTTGCGCGTTCACAAAAAAGACCACCATTCACGCAGAGGTCTTTTGAAAATGGTTGGGAAACGCCGTAATTTGTTGACGTATTTGCGCAATAAAGATGTTGCACGGTACCGTCAACTCATCAATAAACTCGGTTTGCGTCGTTAAGTTGTATGGAAGCGGGAGATTTCCCGCTTTTTTACTGTATTCAAAAAAGTTTATGACAGATTACATAAAAACGATATAGATTGAAAAGTTTAAAAATAACATTTTTGTACAATCTTATGTGCGAAGATAGACTTTGTCAATGAAAGAGGGGTTCAAAACAAGTATGGATCAAGAGAAACATGTTTTTTCCATAGATTGGTCCGGACGGAAGCTGACTGTTGAAATCGGCCAGCTGGCGAAGCAAGCGAACGGCGCCGTTTTAGTCCGCTATGGAGATACGGTCGTTTTATGTACGGCAACCGCTTCGAAGGAAGCAAAAGGAGTGGATTTCTTTCCCCTAACGGTCAATTATGAAGAAAGGCTTTATGCTGTCGGTAAAATCCCGGGAGGGTTTATTAAACGAGAGGGTAGACCGAGTGAAAAAGCTATTTTAGCGAGCCGTTTAATCGACAGACCGATTCGCCCGCTGTTTCCAGAAGGGTTTCGCAATGAGGTTCAAGTAGTCAGCATGGTGATGAGCGTCGACCAAGATTGTTCTTCCGAAATGGCGGCTATGTTTGGATCTTCGCTCGCGCTGTCAATATCGGACATTCCGTTTGAAGGTCCGATTGCCGGTGTCACGGTCGGCCGCCTTGATGACCAGTTTATCATTAATCCAACTGTCGAACAGCTTGAGAAAAGCGATATCCATTTAATCGTAGCCGGCACGAAAGATGCCATCAACATGGTGGAAGCAGGAGCCAATGAAGTGCCTGAAGAAACGATTTTAGAAGCAATCATGTTTGGCCATGAAGAAATCAAACGTTTGATTGCATTCCAAGAAGAGATTGTAGAAAAAATCGGAAAAGAAAAAATGGAAGTCGAATTATATAAAATCGATGAGGAGCTTGAAAAAAGAGTTCGTGAAATGGCTCTTGCCGACTTATTGCAAGCTATCCAAGTGCCTGAAAAACACGCCCGCGAAGATGCTATTAATGAAGTGAAAGAGAAGACTGTCGCAATATTTGAGGAAGAAGAAGCAGATGAAGAAACGATTAAGCAAGTAAAAGAAATTTTGCACAAGCTCGTGAAAGAGGAAGTGCGCCGTCTCATTACAGAAGAAAAAGTGAGACCTGACGGACGAAAAATTGACGAAATCCGTCCATTATCGTCTTCCGTCGGAATTTTGCCGCGCACGCACGGTTCAGGTCTTTTCACCCGCGGTCAAACACAAGCTCTGTCTATTTGTACGCTCGGAGCTTTAGGAGACGTACAAATACTTGACGGACTCGGCGTAGAAGAATCAAAGCGGTTTATGCATCACTACAACTTCCCGCCATTTAGTGTCGGGGAAACCGGTCCGATGAGGGGGCCTGGCAGACGGGAAATTGGTCATGGAGCGTTGGGAGAAAGAGCGCTTGAGCCAGTCATACCTTCCGAGCGCGATTTTCCGTACACCATTCGTCTCGTTTCAGAAGTGCTTGAATCAAATGGTTCAACTTCACAAGCGAGCATTTGTGCAAGCACCTTAGCGATGATGGATGCCGGCGTGCCGATTAAGTCGCCTGTTGCTGGAATTGCAATGGGACTTGTAAAATCTGGTGACAACTATACGGTTTTAACAGATATTCAAGGCATGGAAGATGCGCTTGGTGATATGGACTTTAAAGTCGCTGGTACAGAAAAAGGCGTCACCGCGCTGCAAATGGACATTAAAATTAAAGGCTTGTCCCGTGAAATTTTAGAAGAAGCGTTAAAACAAGCTCGCAAAGGCCGCCTTGAAATTTTGAAATCGATGCTGGCGACAATCTCTGAACCGAGAAAACAATTATCGCCATATGCTCCAAAAATTTTAACCATGGTCATCAATCCGGATAAAATTCGTGACGTGATTGGACCTAGCGGAAAACAAATTAACAAAATCATTGAAGAAACAGGAGTAAAAATCGATATTGAACAAGATGGCACAATCTACATTTCTTCCGTAGACGAAGGAATGAATAAAAAAGCGAAGAAAATTATTGAAGATATTGTAAGAGAAATTGAAGTCGGACAAATGTATTTAGGAAAAGTTAAACGGATCGAGAAATTCGGCGCATTCGTGGAACTGTTTAACGGAAAAGATGGTCTTGTCCACATTTCTGAGCTTGCAGAAGAGCGGGTAGGAAAAGTGGAGGATATTGTGTCAGTCGGTGATGAAATTTTAGTCAAAGTGATGGGAATCGATAAACAAGGTCGTGTCAATTTATCAAGAAAGGCCGTTTTAAGGGACCAAAAAGAGCAGCAAAAGTCTTGACCGGAGCCAGGGAAAACCCGGCTTCTTTTCCATTTTTGCGGTTGACAGTTCTATCTTGTCCCCTTTTTTCATAGTTTTATAAGTGAAAAAGGGGATGTTGCGATGAAGCGAAAAAAAGGGAAAATAGCCATTTTTATATTGATCATACTTTTTTCTTATGTCATATTGGATAATCGTTATACATTGATCTTTCTTCAGCAATTAAAAGCAAAGCATGAATTGGCTGTATCTGGCGGAGATTCGTTGTATCAAGAAATCGTTGCCAAAGCAAAAGAGTATGAAATTCCTCCGGAAAATGCTGAAATACATAGAGTTTGGAAAAAAACGCCCGGTTATAATGGGCGATCAGTCGACATTGACGCATCGTATAAGAGAATGAAGAAAAAGGGTTCTTTTGATCCGAAGCTTCTTGTATTCAAGCAAATTCCGCCTTCTGTTCATTTAAGCGATTTGCCGAACGAAGCGATCTACCGTGGACATCCGGATAAGCCAATGGTATCCTTTTTAATAAATGTTGCATGGGGAAATGAGTATCTTCCTAAAATGTTGGCCGTGCTAAAAAAGCACCATGTCAAAGCGACGTTTTTTTTAGAAGGAAGATGGGTAAAAGAAAATCCTGAACTGGCTAAAATGATTGTAGAAAACGGCCATGAAATTGGAAATCATTCATACTCGCATCCAGATATGGCCCGCCTGCCGTCTGCAAGAATTAGACAAGAGATGGAAGAGACGAACAAAATCATCAAAGCGACGACAGGAAAAAACGTGAAATGGTTTGCGCCTCCAAGCGGCAGCTTTCGCAAGGAGGTCGTAGATATAGCGGCAGATATGAACATGGAAACGATCATGTGGTCTGTTGACACGATTGATTGGCAAAAGCCGCGGCCTGAAACGTTAATCAATCGAGTGATGTCAAAAATTCATAACGGCGCCATGATCTTAATGCATCCGACGTCATCGACCGCAGAGAGTCTAGATTCATTAATTAAAAAGATTAAAGAAAAAAATCTTTCCATCGGTTCACTTTCTAGTCTGCTGGATGAAAAACGTCTTGACTGATTGGAAGAACAGGGGGTTACAATTTGATCAAGAAATATACATGCCAAAATGGTGTTAGAATCATTTTAGAATCCATTCCGACTGTTCGCTCCGTTGCTATCGGAGTTTGGATTGGCACAGGTTCTAGAAACGAGACGAAAGAAACAAACGGCATTTCTCATTTTTTAGAGCATATGTTTTTTAAAGGAACAGAAAAAAGAACAGCTAGAGAAATTGCAGAAGCTTTTGACAAAATTGGCGGTCAGGTGAATGCCTTCACCTCGAAAGAATACACCTGCTATTATGCAAAAGTGCTCGATGAGCATGCAAATTATGCACTTGAAGTGCTGGCTGATATGTTTTTCAACTCAGTATTTGAAGAAGAAGAATTAAACAAAGAACGAAATGTTGTTTTAGAAGAGATCAAAATGTATGAAGATACTCCAGACGATATTGTGCACGATTTGTTAAGTCAGGCTGCGTTTGGCGATCATCCGCTTGGCTATCCGATTTTAGGCACAGAAAAAACTTTATCTAGTTTTACCGGCGATGCGTTGAAAAGCTATATGGAAAAATACTATACTCCTGACAATATCGTCATTTCAGTAGCTGGAAACGTTCAAGAAAGCTTTATTCAAGAGGTTGAGAAATGGTTCGGCAATTTTAAGTCGTCTCAAAAAAAAGAAAAATATAAGGAACCGGTTTTTTTGGACCAAAAAATCGCCAAGAAAAAAGAGACGGAGCAAGCGCATCTCTGCATTGGGTTTAAAGGGTTGAGAGTCGGTCATGACGACATTTACAGCTTAATTGTGTTAAACAATATTTTGGGCGGGAGCATGTCAAGTCGCTTATTCCAAGAGGTGAGGGAAGAAAAAGGGCTTGCTTATTCTATTTTCTCTTACCACACTTCATATGAAGACAGCGGAGTGCTCACAATATATGGTGGGACTGGAAGAAACCAGCTGAATATTTTATTTGAAACGATTTTTCAAACAATTGAAAAATTGAAAAAAAGCGGTATTACTGAAAAAGAATTAATGCATTCAAAAGAACAAATTAAAGGGAATTTAATGCTTAGTCTTGAAAGTACAAATGCAAGAATGAGCAGAAACGGCAAAAATGAGCTGCTCTTAGGCAAACATCGATCTTTGGATGAAATTATCGAAACGGTTAACCGTGTTGATATCATGAGCGTCAATGAACTTATTCAACACATTTTTACAGATGAATATGCTGTATCTTTAATTAGTCCGGAAGAGAATCTTTCTTCTGCAATTCCAGAATTAAAATGCCTGCTATGATGGATTGGCGGGCATTTTTTATTTGCCAAAAACGTATACATGTATGGAAAGCTATGTTCATCAGTTTCGAATCAATCTCTGCCTGTGAATATGTTCGTATATTTATAATGAAAGAGGGGAGCCAATACTATGCGTTTATCCGAGTTAAGCGGAAAAGAAATCGTCGATGTAAAACAAGCGGAACGTCTAGGCGTGCTCGGTCAAACAGACTTTGAAATCAATGCGGAAACCGGACAAATCACGGCGCTTATTATTCCTTCTTTAAAGTGGTTCGGTTTAAGGAAACAAGGACATGATATTCGAGTACCGTGGGAGCATATCAAAAAAATTGGTCAAGATATGATCATTATTGACGTACCGGAAAATTCCTTAAATAAAATTGATGACTAATGAAGATCCGCCGGCTAAAGAAGCCGGCTTTATTTTTTTGGCAATTTTTCGATGCGATTCACCTATCAACTGCCACCTACATAATATGCTTAAAACAGGGAGCTAATTATAGTTTTCGAAACTGAACTGAATTGCCATAAAGAAGGTGAAAAAAAGGATGTTAACTGGCTTAAACATTGCTGTAATTGGCGGTGACGCCCGGCAGCTAGAGGTGATCCGAAGGCTATCAGAGCACGATGCCAATCTATTTTTAATAGGATTTGATCAGCTTGAACATGGGTATACAGGATCAGTGAAAATAAACAGACATAATATTAGTCTGGAAGAAATGGATGCAGTAATATTGCCTGTTTCAGGAACCGGAAGCGAAGGACAGGTCGAAGCAGTTTTTTCCGCTGAAGAAATCGTACTGACAAGAGAAATGGTGGCCTCCACTCCTGAGTATTGCATCTTTTATTCTGGGATACGCACAAAATATTTAGAAGAGTTAATGGAAAAAGAAAAACGAAAGCTTGTACCGATACTGGACCGTGATGATGTAGCGATATATAATTCCATTCCGACAGTAGAAGGGACCATAATGCTCGTTATTCAACATACTGATTTTACCATTCATGGTTCGAACATTGCTGTTATCGGATTTGGACGGACAGGAATGAGTGTTGCCCGCACTTTTGCAGCATTAGGAGCTAATGTGAAGGTAGGCGCTCGCAAACAGAAAGATTTGGCCAGGATCACGGAAATGGGAATGAAGCCGTTTCATTTGAGTGAACTGAAGGATGAATTGTCGTCGATCGATATTTGCATAAATACAGTTCCAGCGTTGGTGTTGTCTTCTGATATTTTGGCAGCTATGCCTGTCCACGCTCTTATTATCGATTTAGCATCAAAGCCGGGGGGAACCGATTTCCACTATGCTGAAAAAAGAGGTATGAAAGCCATTTTAGCACCTGGTCTTCCAGGAATTGTTGCACCGAGGACAGCAGGCCAAATTTTGGCGAATGCGTTGACAATCCTTTTAACTGAACAGCATCAGCTTGAAAGGAGTATGGATAATGGAAGTGAAAGGTAAACGGATCGGATTTGGTTTAACAGGCTCTCATTGTACTTATGATGCGGTATTTCCGCAAATTCAAAAGCTCGTTGAAAAAGGAGCAAACGTTTTGCCAATTGTCACCTCGACCGTAAAGACGACAACAACTAGATTCGGGGAAGGAGAAGAATGGGTCAAAAGAATTGAAGAAGCGACTGGAAATCAAGTAATTGATTCGATCGTGGATGCCGAGCCTTTAGGTCCGAAAATTCCTCTTGATTGCATGGTCATTGCGCCGATGACCGGCAATTCGATGAGCAAACTGGCGAATGCCTTGACGGACTCTCCTGTATTGATGGCTGCAAAAGCGACTATGAGAAACCATCGCCCCGTTGTACTAGCCATTTCTACAAACGATGCTCTCGGGTTAAATGGCGTAAATTTAATGAAGCTAATGGCGGCAAAAAATATTTTCTTTGTTCCGTTCGGCCAAGATGCACCCCACCAAAAACCGAATTCAATGGTGGCGAATATGGATCGGTTAGTGGAAACAGTTGAACATGCGCTTGAACATAGACAGCTTCAGCCGGTTATTATTGAACATAAAAAATAATCAAACAAATAAAACGCTTTCATGAAAAATCGCTCATCACTTTTTTTGGCTACTGTGATACAATTAAACGTAATACGAATACATGATTATTCGACTCTGATGCATTTTGGAAGGAGATAGATAGAAAATGGCTCAAAAAGGTTTTCATGTAGCAGTTGTCGGAGCAACTGGAGCAGTAGGAACACGAATGATCGAAACATTGGAAAAAAGAAACTTTCCTGTGGAAACTTTAACGTTGTTATCATCCGAACGATCTGCAGGAAAGACAGCTACATTTAAAGGAAAACCAATCACAGTACAAAAAGCGGAACCGGAGAGCTTTGAAGGGGTTAATATCGCTCTTTTCAGCGCTGGAGGAAGCGTGTCGAAGCAGCTTGCACCGGAAGCAGCTAAAAGAGGCGCGGTCGTGATCGACAATACGAGCGCATTTAGAATGGATGAAAACGTTCCTCTCGTAGTACCGGAAGTGAACGAAGAGGATATAAAATGGCATAACGGTATTATTGCCAACCCGAATTGTTCGACGATCCAAATGGTTGTTGCATTGCAGCCGATCCGTAAAGCGTTCGGGCTGAAAAAAGTCATTGTTTCCACTTATCAAGCAGTATCAGGTGCGGGGGCACAAGCGATCCAAGAATTGAAAGAACAGTCTAAAGCGATTTTAGAAGGAAAGCCGTTTGTACCTGAAATTTTACCTGTTAAAAGTGACGAAAAACATTATCAAATTGCGTTTAATGCAATTCCGCAAATTGATAAATTCCAGGAAAATGGATTTACATTTGAAGAAATGAAAATGATCAATGAAACAAAAAAAATTATGCATATGAAGGATCTGGAAGTTGCAGCGACCTGCGTCCGCTTGCCGGTCGTCATCGGGCATTCAGAATCAGTCTACATTGAAATCGACAGGGACGATGTTACTGTAAATGATATTCGCAATGTATTAAGAGATGCGCCTGGCGTTACGCTTGAAGATGATCCGGCAAATCAAATTTATCCAATGCCTGCTTTTGCAGAAGGCAAATACGATACATTTGTAGGCCGAATTCGCAAAGATTTAGATCGGCCAAACGGCTTCCACCTTTGGGTTGTATCCGACAATTTATTAAAAGGGGCAGCGTTAAACTCTGTACAAATTGCCGAAAGTTTAATTAAACTGAAATTAGTATAAGGTGAAAAGAAGAGAGTTGAAGCCATCAGCTCTCTTCTGTTTAGTTATTTTATAGAGGTGAACATCATGAGCATTGTTGTTCAAAAGTTTGGAGGAACGTCTGTCCGTGATGAACAAGGCAGAAGACATGCGTACGAACATATAAAGGAAGCCTTGTCTGAGAAAAAAAAAGTGGTCGTCGTCGTATCAGCGATGGGGAGAAAAGGAGATCCATACGCAACAGATACGCTGATCAGCCTTGTGGAAGGCGGGATCGACACCATTTCCAAACGTGAACAGGATATGTTGCTGTCCTGCGGAGAAATCATCTCTTCTGTCGTATTTACTAGCATGCTAAAAGGAAAAGGAATAAAAGCGGCAGCTTTAAGCGGAGCGCAGGCAGGTTTTTTGACGACAAATGAACATACAAATGCTAAAATATTAGAATTGAAATGTGATCGCCTGCTCGGGCTTCTAGAAACAAATGATGTCGTTGTTGTCGCAGGCTTTCAAGGAGCACAAGCAAATGGAGATGTGACGACAATTGGGCGCGGCGGCAGTGACACTTCAGCAACAGCACTTGGAGCAGCTTTAAAAGCAGAATATGTAGACATTTTTACAGATGTGGAAGGAGTTATGACAGCGGATCCTCGTATTGTTAAGGATGCAAAGCCCCTTTCATTTGTGACGTATACGGAAATTTGCAATTTGGCCTATCAAGGAGCAAAGGTGATTCATCCGCGTGCGGTTGAAATCGCTATGCAAGCCAAAATCCCGATTCGCATTCGTTCCACTTATTCTAAATCGAAAGGAACGATCATCACTTCTCACCATCAGGATAAACTAGGTGCGGACATAAAAGAACGTTTAATTACTGGAATTGCTCATGTTTCCGATGTCACGCAAATTAAAGTAGAAGCAAAAGAAGGGAATTTCCGTTTTCATCAAGAAATTTTTAAAGCGATGGCTACAAGCGGAATTAGCGTCGATTTCTTTAATATTACTCCTAAGAGTGTCATATATACTGTTCATGGGGATGTAACGGATCTTGCTGTTGGAATTTTGAAAGAGATCGGATATGATCCGATGATCACGCGGCATTGTGCAAAAGTCTCAATTGTAGGAGCAGGCATTCAAGGAGTTCCTGGAGTCGCTTCCAAAATCGTTGCTGCTTTATCGGAGGAAGGGATACAAATTTTGCAATCGGCAGACAGCCATACAACAATTTGGGTGCTTGTGAAGGAAAGTGAAATGATTCAAGCAGTTAATGCACTTCATAAAGCGTTTGATCTTGGAAAATAATCGATAAAGGTGTGAGGAACAAGTGGGTATGTTTGGAAGAATTTCAACTGCAATGGTTACCCCGTTTGACAATAACGGGAATATTGATTTTCAAAAAACGGAAAAATTAGTAGAATATTTAATCCATCATGGAACAGATTCAATTGTTGTGGCTGGAACAACGGGTGAATCTCCAACTTTAACAACGGAAGAAAAGCTCGCTTTATTTAAACATGTCGTTTCTGTTGTCAATAAAAGAGTTCCAGTGATTGCAGGGACAGGTACAAACAATACAAGAGCTTCCATAGAACTGACCAAAAAGGCGGAACAAACCGGCGTCGATGCGATTATGCTTGTCACTCCATACTACAACAAACCGAATCAGGAAGGGATTTATCAGCACTTTAAAGCGATAGCAGAAAGCACGCATCTTCCTGTGATGCTTTACAATGTGCCTGGCAGAACATCGTCCTCGATCGCGCCTGAAACGGTTATTCGTCTATCGGAAATTGACAATATCGTTGCGATTAAAGAAGCTAGCGGAGATCTTGATAATATGGCCAAAATTATCGAGAAAACGCCAGATAATTTTGCTTTATACACTGGGGACGACAGCTTAACGCTGCCGACATTATCAATAGGCGGTGATGGCGTCATATCTGTAGCCTCCCATGTTGTAGGAGATGAAATGCAAGAAATGATTCAAGCCTTTTTGTCAGGTGATGTGAAAAAAGCCGGAAGCCTTCATCGAAGACTTCTCCCATTAATGAAAGAACTGTTTAAGGCGCCAAACCCTGTTCCAGTGAAAGCAGCGCTGCAAATAAAAGGTCTGGATGTTGGTCCGGTGCGCTTGCCGTTAGTTCCGTTAACAACAGATGAGCGAACGTCATTAGCCGCTGTGATCCATGAATTAGGCTGATCATCGTGATTAGCCTTTTTTTATTTTAAAAATTCCACTCTGCCCCATTCAAAACAGCTGAGTCTAGCGGCTTAATTTTTCGGATAAGTGTGCCTGATATAAATTAACTTGTATTCCATTTCTTTCATCAGGTATAATATTGCTAAGTGCTTTGGACGGGGATATTTAGGGAGGATCACTAACACTTATGAAAAAAGCTGAAAAAATTCAACTTATTGCTTTAGGAGGGGTTGGGGAAGTCGGAAAAAACCTGTACATCGTCAAAATCGACTCGGATATTTTTATTGTGGATGCCGGCTTGAAATATCCTGAAAACGAGATGCTCGGAATTGATGTGGTGATACCGGATATTACATATTTGCTTGAACGTAAAGATAGGGTTCGGGCCATCTTCTTAACAAATGGCAGATTGGATCGGATCGGTGCGATTTTCTACATTTTAAAACATATCAATGCGCCAGTTTACGGAACGAAATGGACAATTGCCTTGACAAAAGAAAGAATGAAGCAATATTCTGTTACCGCTGATTTTCGCGAAGTGAATATGCGAAAGCCTGTACATTTTCCTCAAGTGACGGTTTCTTTTTTTCGCACATTCTCAAATATTCCTGATTCTATGGGAGTTTGTTTCCATACGTCAATGGGAGCGATCGTGCATACAGGCGATTTTAAATTAGAGCAATCCTCGATCGGAAGTCATTTTCTTGATTTTGGTAAAATGGCGGAAATCGGTAATAGCGGAGTTCTTTGTTTGCTTTCCGACAGTATCAATGCAGAAAGACCCGGCTTTTCTGGTTCCGAAGCTCTTGCCGGAGAAATGATCAACGATGTTATGTATAATTCGCCTGGAAGAGTTGTTGTATCTGTAGCAGAGACGAATATTTACCGAATTCAGCAAATTTTCAATGCCGCAGTTGAGACTGGAAGAAAAATAGCAATTATAGGGAAATCGTTTGCCAAAATTATTGAGCTTGCAAGACAATTACGGTATTTAAAGGCTGACGATGATTTGTTTATTCCGGTGTCGCATTTAAAAAAGCTTGAAAAACAAAACTCTGTTCTACTATGTGCAAGCGATTCATTCGATCCGCTTGCGGAAATTTCAAAAATGGCCAAAGGCATTCACAAGCAACATCATATAACTTCCGATGATACGGTTTTAATTGCTCAGACCCCAACACCCGGACAAGAACTTATTTATTCGAAAACGATTGATTTGCTGTTTCGAGCAGGAGCCAATGTTGTTTCGATTGATAAAAAAGCGTTTTTTTCTGGTCATGGCTGCCAAGAAGAGCTGAAGCTTATGCTACATTTAATGAAACCAAAATACTTTATTCCCGTTCATGGTGAATTTAAAATGCAAATAGCGCATGCTAAAATTGCGCAATCGATCGGAATACGCGAAGAAAACATTTTTTTGCTCGATCAAGGAGATGTGGTTGAATTCACCCCTAAATCTGCCAAAACGGTTACAAAAGTACCTTCTGGAAATGTACTCATTGACGGGCTTGGTGTAGGAGATGTTGGAAATATCGTGCTAAGAGACCGGCGTTTGTTATCTCAGGACGGCATTTTAATTGTTGTTGTTACGTTAAACAAAGAGATGAAAAAAATTGTCGCTGGTCCTGAAATTATATCAAGAGGGTTTGTGTATGTCCGTGAGTCTGAAAGCTTAATTTCCAAAGCTACGAAAATGGTGCATGACACACTGTCGTCTTGTATGGAAGATGTCTCAATGGACTGGTCAACAATGAAACAAAACATTCGCGACGTCTTGAATCAATTTTTATATGAGCAAACGAAGCGCCGCCCGATGATTTTGCCAATTATTATGGAGGTTTAGACAAAAAGCAGGCCGACGAAGCCTGCTTTTTTCTCATGTGCGCCCGGCATGGGTGTAATCTATAGGGTGAAAGTCCCGAGCTGCGAAGGCAGAAGTAGCAGTTAGCTTAACGCAAGGGTGTCCGTGGTGACGCGGAATCTGAAGGAAGCGAGCGGCAAACTTCCGGTCTGAGGAACACGAACTTCATATGAGGCTAGGTATCACTGGGTGAGTTTGCATGACAAAACAAAGCCCTTTCTGCCGAAGGTGATACAGAGTAAATGAAGCAGATGGATGGAAGGAAAGATTACACTCTTACCCGGGGAGGTCTGGCTGGCACGCCAAGTAACCTTGGTAACCTATCTAGTGATAGATAGCTGAACAGTCAGAAGTCAGCAGAGGTCATAGTACTCTTTCAAGCTCGAGATGGAAGAGGAAGGACTGAACAATTAAGGAGAACGAATCGCTAGGCGTTCATCTTCTGTGTGGAAGCAGACAATCCGATAGGACTTACTTGAAGGAGGAAGTGGTGAATCCCACGGGGGACTTCAAGAGGGTGGAGCAGAAGATGGCACAAATAGAAGGATTCGTTCACGTGGAGAGGATATCTAATGTTGATGGAACTGATTTTGTCACGGGAAAATCTCATAGCGGCATTTAAAAGAGTTTTACAGAACAAAGGAAGTCACGGAGTAGATGGCATGTCCGTAAAAGACCTACGAAGACACCTCTACGAAAATTGGGACTCCATTCGACAGTCGTTGAGAGAAGGAACCTACAAGCCCTTACCCGTCCGTCGAGTCGAAATCCCGAAACCGAACGGTGGAGTAAGGCTTCTAGGGATCCCTACCGTGACGGATCGTTTCATCCAACAAGCGATTGCCCAAGTGTTGACGAAAATCTTTGATCCGACCTTCTCGAACCATAGCTATGGTTTCCGCCCAGGTAGAAGGGGACATGATGCGGTTAGGGAAGCAAAGGGTTATATCAAAGAAGGATATCGTTGGGTAGTCGATATAGACCTAGAGAAATTCTTTGACAAGGTGAATCACGACAAACTGATGGGGATCTTGGCGAAAACGATCAAAGATCGAATTCTACTGAAGGTAATTCGCCGGTATCTTCAATCAGGCGTGATGATCAATGGAGTGGTAATGGAAACGGACATGGGAACGCCTCAAGGCGGCCCGCTTAGTCCACTTTTATCAAACATCATGCTTCATGAATTGGATAAAGAGCTTGAGAAACGTGGACATAAGTTTGTTCGGTATGCGGATGACTGTAACATCTATGTGAAAACAAAGAAAGCAGGAATTCGTGTCATGAACTCCATTACGAACTTTATAGAGAAGGAGTTAAAGCTCAAGGTAAATAAAGAGAAATCGGCGGTAGACCGTCCTTGGAAACGGAAGTTTCTCGGTTTCAGCTTCACACTCAATAAGACTCCAAAGGTACGGATTGCGAACGAAAGTGTGAAACGTTTGAAGAACAAGATCCGTGAAATTACATCAAGGTCGAAACCGTATCCAATGGAGAAAAGGATTGAGAAACTGAACAAGTATTTAATGGGATGGTGCGGATATTTTGCCTTGGCAGAAACACCAAGTAAGTTCAAAGAATTTGATGAATGGATTAGACGAAGGCTTCGGATGTGTTTGTGGAAAGAATGGAAAACCCCGAAAACAAGAATTCGGAAACTCAGAGGATTAGGGGTTCCAAGCCATAAAGCATTCGAATGGGGCAATACACGCAAGAAATATTGGCGGATTGCCTGCAGTCCCATTCTACACAAAACCCTCGACAACTCCTATTGGAAGCGTCGAGGGTTAAGAAGTCTATTCGAAAGATATCAAGCACTACGTCATACTTAATTGAACCGCCGTATACGGAACCGTACGTACGGTGGTGTGAGAGGACGGGAGTTAATCGCTCCCTCCTACTCGATTTTTAAAACGGTTTCCTAGCCGTATGAAAAAATGGATTCCGTTCATACTAACATCATAACGGTAAGAAGAAAGGATGATTGGGATGAACGGAAATGCTGATCAACCGACTGTTCAGCCAGTGGAAAAGGGAAGCGAAAATGTAGTTGACAAAATTCAGCAGTTAGGACAAACAAACATTCCGCAAATGGATCAGGAAACAAACATTCATTGTTTGACCATTATCGGTCAAATTGAAGGACATATACAGCTCCCTGCTCAAAATAAAACAACAAAATATGAACATATCATTCCGCAAATTGTGGCGATTGAACAAAATATGAAAATTGAAGGACTGCTCGTCATTTTAAATACTGTCGGCGGCGATGTTGAAGCAGGACTTGCGATCGCTGAAATGCTTGCTTCGCTTACGAAACCGACTGTATCCATCGTTCTTGGCGGCGGACATTCTATCGGTGTGCCCATCGCTGTGTCATGCGATTATTCATTTATTGCGGAAACGGCTACGATGACGATTCACCCGATAAGGTTAACCGGTTTGGTCATTGGTGTTCCGCAAACGTTTGAATATCTTGATAAAATGCAGGAGCGGGTTATTAGTTTTGTAACAAAGCATTCCAATATTACAGAAGATAAATTTAAAGAGCTGATGTTTTCAAAAGGAAATTTAACAAGGGATATTGGAACAAATGTTATCGGTCAAGATGCGGTTAAGTACGGCTTGATCGATGAAATAGGCGGTGTAGGCAGCGCGATGAAAAAATTGAACGAGCTTATTTTGGAAAGAAAGAATGGAAAAGGAGGGGACATCCTTCAATGATTTTATACACGACTGTTCCTGAAGAACTCATTTTTCCATCAGATCAAGAAGCTTTTCAAAAAAGGCACATTATTGAGATGAACGGCATTTCATTATTAATAGAAGAAACGGGAGAAAATCAATGCCAAATCGTCAGAGTGCTTTCAACCAATCCAAACCATTATTTATTGGAATCTGTTTTCCCCGGTCAAAAAGTACCTTTTTTTCGAAGCTAACATTCCTTTTAAAGACAACATCGTTGCTAGCATACCTAAATTCAAGTTTGTATGATATAATATGGACACAAACAGTCGTTCGCAGCCAAATAGTGGCTGCGTTCTTGTTTTACATAATACATAGGTGGGATTAAAGTGGCAAAAGTGAAAAGGAAACGAAAAAAGAGAAAAACAGATTGGCAAAATAAACTAAAATTTGAAATAGCGGGACTTCTGCTATTATCATTGTCGATAATCGCTTTAAGCGAATTTGGATTTGCTGGCAAAGCGCTTGTCTCCTTTTTTCGGTTCTTCGCTGGAGAATGGTTTATTATCTTTTTGCTAGGATTATTATGGTTTTCCATATATATATTTTGGAAAAAGACATTCCCTCATTTTTTAACGAGAAGATGGCTCGGGATCTATCTTATAGTTGGCTCAATTTTAATTCTCAGCCATATGAAGCTGTTTGAAAATTTGTCAAAGGGAGGAGTTTTTGCTTCTCCAAGCGTTATATTGAATACTTGGGAGATGTATTTAAAGGAATTAAACGGGGAGGCAAGCGCTCAAGATCTTGGAGGAGGAATGATCGGCGCCGTTTTTTTTGCTGCATCATACTATTTATTTTCTTCAGGGGGCACCCGAATTATTTCCATTGTCTTGATCATAATTGGTTGCATCTTAATTTCCGGAAAATCACTCGGAAACAGCCTCTCCAAAATTGTTGAGTCCATCGGCCGGATGTTCAAAAAACAATTTTTTGCCTTTGTGGATGATATGAAGAACTTATTTTCCTTAGTAAAAAAACAAAAGAAAAAGCAAAAGAAGCATCGCTCCAATAAGGTTCAGGCTGAAGACGATCAAGAACATGAGGATGAACATGAACATTTAGAAGAAAATACATCTGAACCGATTATTTCCAGTTTTACAGACCATCCGGAAATCGTGACAAATGATAAAAAAGAGCCCGAAAATAATTTAAAGCAGGAACAAATTACGCTTGAAGAAAAGGATGAGCCGATCGCCTTTCAGGAGATGGAAAACAAAGATTATAAATTGCCTCCGATTGATTTGCTGTCTCTTCCAAAATACAGCGGTCAGCATGCCGATAAGCGGAATATTTACGATAATGCGAGAAAACTAGAGCGCACTTTCCAAAGCTTTGGAGTGAAGGCAAAGGTTACCCAAGTACATTTAGGGCCTGCTGTAACAAAATATGAAGTGTACCCGGATGTCGGGGTGAAGGTAAGCAAAATTGTCAGTTTAAGCGATGACCTGGCGCTGGCTTTAGCAGCAAAAGATATTCGGATTGAAGCGCCGATTCCGGGAAAGTCTGCAATTGGAATTGAGGTGCCGAATTCAGAAATTGCGATGGTGTCATTGCGCGAGGTGCTGGAATCCAAAATGAACGATCGCCCTGATTCCAAGCTGCTGATCGGTTTAGGACGTGATATAACTGGAGAAGCTGTGCTGGCTGAACTGAACAAAATGCCGCATCTGCTTGTCGCAGGTGCAACAGGCAGCGGAAAAAGCGTCTGCATTAACGGGATTATTACAAGCATTTTGATGAGGGCGAAGCCTCATGAAGTGAAAATGATGATGATCGATCCAAAAATGGTCGAATTAAGTGTTTACAATGGGATTCCGCATCTATTGGCTCCTGTTGTGACAAATCCGAAAAAAGCGTCGCTCGCATTGCAAAAAGTAGTAAATGAAATGGAAAGAAGATACGAGCTGTTTTCACATACTGGAACGCGCAATATTGAAGGTTATAATGAAATGATCAGAAGGCAAAATTCGCTTTCAAAAGAGAAGCAACCTGAGCTTCCTTTTATTGTCGTCATCGTGGATGAGCTCGCTGATTTAATGATGGTGGCTTCTTCTGATGTAGAAGATTCGATTACACGCTTGTCACAAATGGCCCGTGCTGCTGGCATTCATTTAATTATTGCGACTCAACGTCCGTCTGTTGATGTAATTACAGGAGTCATAAAAGCCAATATTCCATCGAGAATTGCCTTTAGTGTGTCCTCCCAAACCGATTCACGCACTATTTTGGATATGGGGGGAGCTGAGAAGCTGCTCGGAAGAGGAGATATGCTGTTTTTGCCAGTCGGATCATCAAAGCCGATTCGTGTTCAAGGAGCGTTTTTATCAGATGAAGAAGTGGAAAAAGTCGTGAATTACGTCATTTCACAACAAAAGGCGCAATATCAAGAAGAAATGATTCCGAACGAAGATTCCGAGGATCATGGAGATGTTGATGATGAATTATATAATGAAGCGGTTCAACTAGTTGTGGACATGCAAAGTGCAAGTGTATCCATGCTGCAAAGAAGATTTAGAATCGGCTACTCAAGAGCTGCGAGATTAATTGACGCCATGGAAGAGAGAGGGGTAGTCGGACCTTATGAGGGAAGCAAGCCGCGCCAAGTGTTGATTTCTAAAGAAGAGCTGGAGGAACGTTTGTCATAAAAATTTTCGTGTTTTTCATGTAAAAATATTTAAATAACGGGCATACTAAAACTACATTTACTAGAAAGTGAGAGATCGATGGATGGCAAAAGATGCGAAACGTAAAAAAGCAAAAAGCAGTTTGAGCAGCGCCCAAGAAGTCACTTATTCGAGAGCGTTTAAAATGGCTGACAGAGCGGGAGGCTTTTCAGAAAAACATGAAAGCCATTAAAGCATAAAAATGCCAATTATAAAATGCTCCGAACATGTCACCCTAATGGATAGGACATGTTGTGAAAGCAACTGTCTACACCCTCTTTGCGGAGGTGCGCAAAATGGGAAGAGCACATAAGCAAAAAGCGCGTGATAAAAACAAAGCTAAGCTGCCGCAAGTGCCAAAAAATTTGAAGTCAGACGGCAAAAGTATTGAATTTTCAAGAGAGCTTGCCGACAAGGACGATCTTCAAGCATTGGCTCGCTCTGCTGCAGCGGACAAAAGGCAACAGAAAAGAACATAAAGGTTGTTTCAAAAGCTGTGCCTGAAAAAAATGATGAAAGACAACAGAATTCATTTTCTGTTGTCTTTTTAAGTATATGGTATTTTTTTACTTAAAATTGAACAATAAACTGAAACACACAAAAAAGTATTGGGCAACGATCAATAGTGTGTTTTCTCCGAGAATCTGCTAAAGACTTTTTAATTCCTGCATCTTATCGTATAGTATACCCCTATTTATAGATGTCATAAGTTAGCTGATCTGGCTAGAGACATCCCTGATTTTTGTTAAATAATTAACAGTAATTTAATTATGTAAACTTTAAATAATAATTCATTTCGTTATGATTTCCTTCAATATCCTATGATTGATATAATTACTAATAACGTGTTTTTTCATGATTGGAAACAATAACATATAGAAAGCTTTCAGGCTTAGGAGGGATAGAATGGGTTTTTTACAAGAGCAAGTAAGCGAAATAAACGGGATTCAGCTGCATACCGTTTCATCAAATGCTTTTAAAACAAATTCACTCATTTTAAGGTTAAAGGCGCCGCTATCGGAAAAGGATGTAACCATTCGAGCTTTGCTTCCCCATGTTTTGCAAAGAGGTACAGCATCCTACCCATCCACAACTGAATTAAGGAAATATTTGGATGATTTGTACGGTGCAACACTGCAAGTCGATTTAGCCAAAAAGGGAGAAAACCATATCATTACGTTCCGGATGGAAATCCCGAATGAAAAATTTTTAAAAGATAAGACACCTTTATTGGAAAAAGGGATCGAATTGTTGTCCGAAGTGCTTCTTTCGCCTCCTCTGCAAGAAGGGGGGTTCAATCAAAGCATTATCGAACAGGAAAAGCGGACATTAAAACAGCGCATTGAAGCGGTTTATGACGATAAAATGCGTTATGCGAATTTACGTTTAATCCAAGAAATGTGCAAAACTGAGCCGTACCGTCTGCATGTCAACGGAGAGAAAGAGCATATCGATCAAATTTCTCCTCAACAGCTGACAGATTATTATACAAACATGCTGCAGCATGATGAAGTCGATTTATTTGTGATCGGGGATATTGAAAACGAACAAGTGGCTGATATTGTCAGGAAATATTTCCGTTTAACAAAATCCAATCAACAAGCTAGGGCTGAAAGTGTTGAAAAAAAAATTGAGAAGGTTAACGAAGTTATCGAAGAACAAGACATTACCCAAGGGAAATTGAACATCGGGTACCGCACGCACACAACATATAGTGATCATGATTATTACGCATTGCAAGTGTTTAACGGCATTTTTGGGGGATTTCCGCATTCGAAGCTGTTTCTAAACGTTCGCGAAAAGAACAGCCTTGCTTATTATGCTTCCTCGAGAGTGGAAAGCCATAAAGGCTTGTTAATGGTGATGTCAGGAATTGAAATGAAGAACTACGAACGCGCTCTCACGATTATTCATGAACAAATGGAAGCGATGAAAAAGGGAGATTTTACAGATAAAGAATTGGAACAAACGAAAGCGGTGATCAAAAATCAGTTGCTGGAAACAATCGATACCCCTTACGGAATGACGGAAGTGCTGTACCACAATGTTGTTGCGAAAACAAACCGAACTATTGAAGAATGGATCGAAGGGGTAGAAAAGGTCCAAAAAGACGAAATCGTCCAGCTTGCTGAAAAAATTCAACTGGATACGGTTTATTTTTTGAAAGGGGGCAGATCTTTATGATAAAAGAAATTACATTCGATCAACTGAAAGAAACGTATTATTATAAGAAAATGGAAAATGGATTAGATGTTTATGTCCTTCCAAAACAAGGGATTCATAAAACGTATGCGACATTCACCACTAAATACGGTTCTATTGACAATAAATTCGTTCCAATTGGCAAAGAGGAAATCGTTCACGTCCCGGACGGTATTGCTCACTTTTTGGAACATAAGCTTTTTGAAAAAAAGGATGGGGACGTATTTCAACAGTTTAGTGAACAAGGGGCATCGGCCAATGCATTTACATCCTTCACGAGAACGGCATATCTTTTTTCCAGCACGGCAAATGTTGAAAAAAATTTAGAAACGTTAGTAGATTTTGTCCAAAGTCCTTATTTTACTGACCAATCCGTTGAAAAAGAAAAAGGCATTATAGGTCAAGAAATCAACATGTACCAAGACAATCCTGATTGGCGGCTTTATTTTGGACTCATCCAAAACATGTATGAAAGCCATCCAGTACGGATTGACATTGCCGGCACAATTGATTCGATAAATCAAATTACAAAAGAGCAGCTTTATGAATGCTACGAAACGTTTTACCATCCCAGCAACATGCTCCTGTTTGTGATCGGGCCTGTTCAACCGGAAAAAATTATCAAGCAAGTGGAAGAGAATCAGGCAAAAAAAGATTTTAAAAAGCCAACGAATATTGTTCGTGAACAAGTACAGGAAAGAGATGAAGTGTTTAAAACGAGTGAAAAAATTTATATGAATGTCAAGTCGTCGAAATGCTTAGTCGGCTTAAAGGCAAAACATCCTTTCCGAAAAGGGGAAGAGCTGCTTACGCATGAGCTTTCCATGAATTTAATTTTAGAAATGCTTTTTGGCAAAAGCTCAAAGCTTTATTTGGAATTGTATGAAAAAGGGCTCATTGATGATACGTTCAGCTTCGATTATACAGAGGAGTACAGCTTCGGTTTTGCTATGGTCGGCGGCGATACCGACCGGCCGGATGAGCTGAGTGAATATATAAAAGAAGCTCTTATGAAAAGCAAGCAATCGTTATTTACCGATGAGCAGCTGGAAGCCGCCAAAAAGAAAAAAATCGGCTCTTTTTTAAGGGCTTTTAATTCTCCTGAATTTATCGCCAATCAATTTACCCGGTATCAATTTAACGAAATGAATCTGTTCGATGTTGTGCAAGCTTTAGAAAATGTAAACATGGACACGATTGAAGCAGTTTTAAAAGAAGCGATTGATGAAGATTATTTAACAGTTTTCCAAGTTTTGCCGAAATCATAATATTGCGGAGGGGAAATCTTGAAAACAGCGTTAGTAACTGGAGCCAGCGGAGGAATCGGAAAAGCGGTTGTAGAAAAATTGGCTCAGGAAGGATATCAAATTTATGCTCAATACTTTCGAAACATTGAACCGTTAAAAGAAGCAATGAAGTTATATGATCAGATTATTCCAGTTTATGCGGATTTGTCATCGGAAAGCGGGACGGAACAATTACTTGAAAACATTCCATCTTCTATAGATGCTCTTATTTTTGCTAACGGTATTTCCCACTACGGACTGATTCAAGACGTTTTGATGGAAGATTATCAAAAAATTATACAGCTTCATCTCACGTCACCCTTTTTTATTACTCAAAAAGTAGTCAGTGGAATGATAAGAAAACAAAAAGGAAGCATTCTTTTTATCTCCTCTATATGGGGGCAGACAGGAGCGAGCTGTGAAGCTTTGTATTCCATGGCAAAAGGGGGGCAAATTTCCTTTGTGAAAGCACTAGCGAAGGAATTAGCGCCTTCCAATATTCGCGTCAACGCCGTTGCGCCAGGCATGATCGATACAAGTATGAATGATCGATTCTCTCCTGAAGAATTGGAAGATATTAAAAACAGCATCCCCCTTGAAAGAAATGGAAAGCCTGAAGAAGTGGCGAATGTTGTTTTATTCCTTATTAGCGAGCAAGCTTCCTACATTACAGGTCAGGTCATTTCTGTCAATGGAGGATGGTACTGCTGATTCCCTCTCCGTATAAAAACTGCATGATCAAGGGAAAATAAAAATTGATTAAACGATAAAGGAGGGGAACATATGTCAGTATTGGAAAATTGGAATCAATGGAAAGATTTTTTGGCGGATCGCCTTCAGCAAGCAGAAAGAGGCGGATTGTCCCAAGAGGTTATTTCCAATTTAGCGTATGAAATCGGTGATTATTTAGCAAAGCAAGTGGAGCCGAAAAACCCTGAAGAAAAAATTCTTCACGATCTGTGGAGTGTCGCTTCAAAAGAGGAGCAACATGCAATCGCCAACATGATGGTGAAACTTGTTCAAAATGACAGCGTCCATTAGGATGTTTTTCATTTATTACTGTCAAGTTAGGGCACTTGGTGAAATGACCAAGATGCCCTTTATTTTTTCCTTGCAATTATCCTTTCTTCTTTATCTAAAATGATTTATTATAAATTTATAGGTGTGTTATTTGGGGGTCTTTGAAGGTGGAAAAAACTGAATGGTATTTAGAATATAAAATTCAAAAAAACCGGCCGGGGCTGCTGGGAGATGTTTCGTCTTTGCTCGGTATGCTGAACATTAATATCGTTACGATTAACGGCGTTGATGATATGCGCCGCGGGATGCTTCTGCGCTGCGAAACGATTGAACAAATTAAAAGGCTTGAATCTATTCTGAATACGATGGACAACATAACAGTGACAAAATTGCGGCAGCCTAAGCTGAGAGATCGTCTTGCTGTCCGTCATGGCTTTTATATTCAACGGGATGCAGATGATAAAAAGACGTTCCGTTTTGTTCGCGATGAGCTTGGTATTCTCGTTGATTTTATGGCCGAGCTCTTTAAACAAGACGGTCATAAATTAATCGGCATACGCGGAATGCCGCGTGTCGGAAAAACAGAATCGATCGTAGCGGCGAGCGTCTGTGCGAATAAAAGATGGCTTTTTCTCTCTTCAACCATGCTGAAGCAAACTGTCCGGGAAAGGCTGATTGCTGATGAATACCGGACAGATAACGTGTTTATTTTAGATGGAATCGTCACGATGAAAAGAGGCTCTGAACAGCATTTGCAATTAGTTCGGGAAGTGATGCAGCTTCCGGCAACGAAAGTCGTGGAGCATCCAGATATTTTCGTTCAGAGCTCCGAATATACTTTGGATGATTTCGACTACATTATTGAACTAAGACATCACCCTGATGAAGAAATTACGTATGACGTTGTAGAAAATAATCATCAGCCGTTTGGCCACTCAATTTATAATGGATTTGATTTTTAGAAAGGTGGGTGCGTTTTGAGCGAGTTAGGTAACCATCTGAGACAAGCTAGGCTGGAAAAAAACATTTCACTCGATGACTTGCAGGAAATAACTAAAATTCAAAAGCGCTATTTAATCGGCATTGAGGAAGGAAACTACTCGATCATGCCGGGGAATTTTTATGTGCGTGCGTTTATTAAACAATACGCGGAAGCGGTTGACCTTGATCCGGATGTTTTATTTGAACAGTATAAAAATGAAATACCAAGTACATATGATGAGATACCTGAGAAATTGTCCCGCGTTCAAACGCATAAAGAGCTTCCAAAGCCGGCTTCCAAATTTTTAGAGCTGTTACCGAAGCTTGCCGTCATCGCTGTTATTATTTTGGTGGCGATTATCGTTTGGGTGCTTTCCCAGCGTGGAAGCACAGATGAAGGCGTTCAGACGGAGGACGATACAAAATCCGTCAAAATAGAAACCTCTGGCGTGGAGCCTGAGAAAAAAGAGCAAAATAATATTGTCGATGAAAAAGACCGTTCGGTTGAAGAAACAGAACAAGAGGAGAAAAAAGAAGAGAACGCCGAAAATGAAACGAAGCCAACATTGACGGTAAAAGAAGTAAGAGGGAAAGAAACCGTATATGAATTGTCCAATGCGGACAAATTGGTGATCGATATTTCAACCAATGGGAATTCGTGGATAGAAGTGAAGAACGGAAAAGGAAAATCGTTTTTTGCAGGAATGATGCGACAAAATGAGCAGAAAACGGTTGATGTAACAGCGGAAGAAGAAGCAAAAATCGTTATAGGCGATGCTCGATTTACGACCATTCAAGTGAATGGAGAAGCCGTTTCTTATGAAACGGACCCGAATAAAATGGTTCGGCAGGATATTATCATTTTAAATAACAAGGATGAATAAGTCATCGTACGAGATGGCTTATTCTTTCTTACTTTATGCTAGTGGAGGTACAAAATGAATTTGCCTAATCGAATCACTGTATCAAGAATTATGCTAATTCCAATATTTATGATTGTGATGCTTGGCGATTTTAACTGGGGAAATTGGTCGGTCGGTGAAGTAGTTATTCCTGTCAATCATGTCGTTGGTGCCCTCATTTTTATTTTAGCTTCGACGACCGATTGGATTGATGGATATTATGCACGCAAGCTTGGACTTGTGACAAATTTAGGAAAGTTTTTAGATCCTCTTGCCGATAAATTGCTCGTTTCTTCTGCTCTCATCATATTGGTGGAAATAGGTGCTGCTCCGTCTTGGATTGTCATTCTGATCATCAGCCGTGAATTTGCCGTAACCGGATTGCGTTTAGTTCTGGCTGGGGAAGGAGAAGTCGTAGCAGCTAATATGCTCGGCAAAATAAAAACATGGACGCAGATTGTGGCTATTTCCGCTTTGCTTTTACATAATATACCTTTTGAATGGATTTCGTTTCCATTTGCAGACATTGCTTTGTGGGTTGCGCTCTTTTTTACCATTTTATCTGGATGGGACTATTTCATGAAAAATAAACACGCGTTTGTCAATTCGAAATAACCATGTGGAGGAAAATGTATGAATGTAAATGCTGAAATTATTGCTGTCGGTTCAGAACTGTTGCTTGGACAGATCGCCAACACAAACGCCCAATTTATATCAAAAAAGCTTGCTGAAATAGGTGTTAATGTTTTTTATCATACGGTCGTTGGAGACAATGCTGAGAGGCTCAAGCATACGATCGAAACGGCAAAAAAACGGTCGAATTGCATCATTTTTACCGGCGGGCTCGGCCCGACAAAAGATGATTTGACGAAAGAAACGATTGCACGTATTTTGAATAAACGCCTCGTGATCGACGAGGCGGCGATGAAAAACATTGAGGATTTTTTTAAACGGACGAAACGGACAATGTCGGAAAACAATCGGAAACAAGCATTAGTTTTGGAAGGTTCTACTGTTTTACCAAATCATTACGGAATGGCGCCAGGAATGGCGTTAGAGGCGAACGGAATTATATATTTGCTCATGCCGGGTGTTCCGAAAGAAATGAAGCCGATGTTTATCAACTACGGTGTGCCGTTTTTGCAATATCATTACGGGTTAAAAGAAAAAATCATCTCGCGTGTGCTTCGTTTCTTTGGCATCGGCGAATCTCAGCTTGAAACAGATATAGAGGATCTGATTGATCAGCAAACAAATCCGACCATCGCGCCGCTAGCAAAAGACGGCGAAGTAACATTGCGCCTGACAGCAAAACATGAAGATGAGTCGACTGCGCTGAAGCTGATTGACGAAACAGAAAAAAAGATTTTAAGCCGTGTCGGCCGATATTTTTATGGACACGGTGAAACTTCGATCCAAGAGCAGCTTATGAAGCTTTTAAAAGAAAAGCAATATACTATTTCGGCTGCAGAAAGTTTGACGGGCGGTCTTTTTTCCGAACAGCTGACCCATTTTCCGGGCGCTTCGAATATTGTGCTTGGAGGAATTGTCTGCTATACAAACGAAGTGAAGCAGCATGTTCTTGGCGTGTCGGAAGAAACGTTGAAAACAAAAGGAGCCGTTAGCTCTGAATGTGCGAAAGAAATGGCGGAAAATATAAAAAAATTGACCGGCAGCAATATCGGCATCAGCTTTACGGGAGTGGCAGGACCTGATCCTTCTGAAGGAAAAGAAGTTGGAACTGTCTATATCGGCATTCAATTCGACGATCGGCCGACAGCAGTTTTTGAGCTTCATCTTTCCGGTACTCGGGAAGGGATCAGGCACAGAACGGCAAATTATGGCTGCTACTATGTAATGAATGTAATAAAGGAAATGGAAAACCGGTTATGAGCGTCTTCATCCGGTTTTTTAATTTTTATATAATGAAAATTAAAAAACGAATAAATGTTCCCTTTTTTCTTGGCAAACAGGAAAAAACACGGTATATTTAGTTTGAAGCTATCAATTTTTTAAGGAGGAAATTGTATTGAATCATGATCGTCAAGCTGCCTTGGAAATGGCGTTAAAACAGATTGAAAAACAATTCGGAAAAGGTTCGATAATGAAGCTTGGAGAACAAGCTGAGCGAAAAGTTTCAACAGTTCCAAGCGGATCGCTGGCATTGGATGCAGCTCTTGGCGTCGGCGGATATCCTCGAGGTCGGATTATTGAAATATATGGACCGGAAAGCTCCGGTAAAACGACAGTGGCCCTTCATGCCATTGCTGAAGTTCAAGCTCTAGGCGGGCAAGCAGCGTTCATCGATGCGGAACATGCGCTCGACCCTGTTTATGCGCAAAATTTAGGTGTTAATATTGATGAACTGCTTTTGTCGCAGCCCGATACCGGCGAGCAGGCTCTTGAGATTGCAGAAGCTCTCGTTCGCAGCGGTGCAGTCGACATCATTGTCATTGACTCGGTCGCAGCACTCGTTCCAAAAGCGGAAATTGAAGGCGAAATGGGCGATGCGCATGTCGGATTGCAGGCGCGTCTTATGTCGCAAGCGCTTCGGAAGCTTTCAGGAGCCATCAGCAAGTCGAAAACCATTGCGATTTTTATTAATCAAATAAGGGAAAAAGTGGGCGTCATGTTCGGAAATCCCGAGACAACTCCAGGGGGACGCGCGCTGAAATTTTACTCATCTGTCCGCCTTGAAGTGCGCAGAGCTGAACAACTGAAACAAGGAAATGATATGGTAGGAAACAAAACGAAAATTAAAGTTGTCAAGAACAAAGTAGCGCCTCCTTTTAGAACGGCAGAAGTTGATATCATGTACGGGGAAGGGATTTCAAAAGAAGGAGAAATCATCGACCTGGGAACGGAATTGGATATTATACAAAAAAGCGGTTCGTGGTATTCTTACCAAGAGGAGCGTTTAGGACAGGGAAGAGAAAATGCAAAGCAATTTTTGCGCGAAAATCCGGATATTCGCGATGCCATTCAGCAAGAAATTCGCAAGGCATATGGCCTTGAAACGAATGAACCTGTGCAAGAGGGGCAGGAAACGTTCGAGCTTTTGGATGAATAATGTACGCACATCTTAGCGTAAGGCTGGCGAAGTAGCCGGTCTTATTTTTTTGATCAAAAAAGCCCCATCCTTTGTTCGACAAGATGAAAACTTGACAAGGGTTATTCCCACATTTAAAATGGATATGTATATTTTTTCATTTTTGCAATATATTTAACATATTTTTTTGGAAAATGTTATCGGGAGAGTAAATGTGTAATGCCGACACTTTCTTTGTGACAAGTTCATAGCAAGAGGAGGTGAAAGAATGGAACTCATTGAAATCATCTCCATTTTGCTTGGCCTAATCGTCGGTGCAGTTGTTGGTTATTTTGTTCGAAAATCCATTGCTGAAGCGAAAATAGCGGGTGCAAAAAACGCCGCGGAACAAATTCTTGAAGATGCTAAGCGTGAAGCTGAAGCAACGAAAAAAGAAGCGCTTCTGGAAGCAAAGGATGAAATTCATAAGCTTCGTTTGGAAGTAGAAAAAGAAATTCGCGAAAGAAGAAATGAACTTCAAAAACAAGAAAACCGTTTAATGCAAAAAGAGGAGAATCTCGATCGAAAAGATGAATCATTAGATAAGCGTGAGGCGATGCTAGATAAAAAAGAAGATTCTCTAAATGAAAGACAACAGCATATTGAAGAGATGGAAAGCAAAGTGGAAAAGATGGTGCAAGAAGGACAAATAGAGCTTGAACGCATTTCGGGTTTATCTCGTGAAGAGGCGAAACAAATCATCCTTGAACGAGTGGAAAAGGAACTTTCTCATGATATTGCTGTAATGGTGAAAGAAGCAGAAACAAAGGCGAAAGAAGAAGCAGACAAAAAAGCAAAGGCAATTCTTTCCCTTGCTATACAGCGTTGTGCAGCAGATCATGTGGCTGAAACGACCGTTTCTGTTGTGAATTTGCCAAATGACGAAATGAAAGGGAGAATTATCGGCAGAGAAGGAAGAAATATCCGCACTCTAGAAACGTTGACAGGGATCGACCTCATCATCGACGATACACCGGAAGCGGTTATTTTATCAGGATTTGATCCGATTCGCCGTGAAACAGCAAGAATTGCGCTTGACAAGCTTGTTCAAGACGGGCGCATTCATCCAGCGCGAATTGAAGAAATGGTGGAAAAATCGCGGCGTGAAGTGGACGAGCATATTAGGGAAATCGGAGAACAAACGACATTTGAAGTTGGCGTTCACGGTCTTCATCCGGATTTGATCAAAATTTTAGGCAGATTGAAATTTCGAACGAGCTATGGCCAGAACGTGCTGAAGCATTCAATAGAGGTTGCCTTTTTAACCGGATTGATGGCTGCCGAATTAGGTGAGGATCAAATCCTTGCAAGACGTGCAGGGCTTCTGCACGACATCGGAAAAGCCATTGACCACGAAGTAGAAGGAAGCCATGTTGAAATCGGCGTGGAGCTGGCAACGAAGTATAAAGAACACCCGGTTGTCATCAACAGCATTGCTTCCCATCATGGGGATGAAGAACCGACATCGGTAATTGCGGTTTTAGTTGCAGCGGCTGATGCTTTATCGGCAGCACGGCCGGGTGCCCGCAGTGAAACGCTTGAAAATTATATTCGCAGGCTTGAAAAATTGGAGGAAATTTCCGAGTCGTTTGAAGGTGTGGAAAAATCGTACGCCATTCAAGCAGGCCGCGAAGTTCGCATCATGGTAAAACCGGATGCAATAGATGATTTAGAAGCTCATCGATTAGCAAGAGATATTCGCAAGCGGATCGAAGAAGAGCTTGACTACCCTGGACATATTAAAGTGACCGTCATTAGGGAAACTCGTGCGGTTGAATATGCCAAATAAAGTGGTACATGAAAATGTGCCGCTTTATTTTTTTTTCAATTTATGCAAAACTATATAATAAACATTTAGAAAGGAATTCATCATGAAAGTTTTATTTGTGGGCGATGTGGTAGGAGCAAAAGGGAGAGAAATGGTTGAACAATATTTGCCGAAGCTGAAGAAAAAATATAATCCTGAAGTAACAATTGTCAATGGTGAAAATTCTGCACATGGCAAAGGAATAACTATGAAAATTTACCAGAAGCTTCTTTCATTGGGAGTTCAGGCAGTGACAATGGGCAACCATACTTGGGATAAAAAAGAAATTTTTGAATTTATCGATGAAGCAAAAGCGTTGGTTCGACCGGCTAACTTTCCTGAAGGAACACCAGGAAAAGGAATCGTGTACGTGGAAGCGGATGGAAAAGAGCTTGCAGTCATAAACCTCCAGGGAAGAACATTTTTGCCGGCAATCGATTGCCCTTTTCGGAAAGCGGATGAATTGATTCAAGAAGCGAAGAAAAGAACTCCATATATTTTTGTTGATTTTCATGCGGAAGCAACGAGCGAAAAACAAGCGATGGGCTGGTATTTGGATGGGAAAGTTTCCGCAGTGGTTGGCACTCATACACACGTTCAAACTGCCGATGAAAGAATTTTAGATAAAGGAACGGCATTTATTACCGATGTCGGGATGACAGGACCATATGACGGTATTTTAGGAGTTGACAGGGAAGCAGTATTAAAAAAATTTTTAACGAATCTCCCTGTTCGGTTTGAAATCAATGAAGGCAGAGGACAATTAAATGCCGTATTAGTGGAAATTGAGGAAGGAACCGGCAAAGCGAAATCGATCAAACGAATATTAATCAATGATGATCACGTTTATTTTGAATAAATTAAATAAAAAAAAATTAAAAATAAGCAGGAATACTGCCAAACTTTAGGGAATATAGTAACTATGGGATGGAACCAATTGTTCAAGAGGTGATGGGTCTTTTGAACAATGCATCTAACAGCATTTGTTCCAATAAATTTTCACGAACCATTGTAAAAAATGAAGGGGGAACTAGGAAATGGAAATATTAAAAGTTTCAGCAAAATCTAATCCGAATTCTGTCGCCGGAGCGCTAGCAGGGGTGCTGAGGGAGCGTGGAGCCGCCGAAATTCAAGCGATTGGAGCTGGAGCATTGAATCAAGCTGTAAAAGCGGTAGCGATAGCAAGAGGTTTTGTAGCTCCGAGCGGTGTTGACTTAATTTGTATTCCGGCATTTACAGATATTCAAATAGACGGTGAAGAACGAACAGCCATTAAATTGATTGTTGAGCCGAGATAACATGTTTAAATAAATTAGCTAAACAGTCTGCACTCCTTTTCGGTTGCAGACTGTTTTTTGCTTAAAATGTTGATAATATTTATCGGTTTTATTATAATTTCATTATACAGAAGTAGAGAATGGTGAATATTTAAAATTTTTTGTCATTACAAGCATTTAAACTTGTAATTTTGATTATTTAGGGATAAAATTGAAATCGTTTAGGATTATCCCAAAAATTTTAAGGTATGGTGGTTTTGCTGCCAGAACAAGGTTATTATGGCTAAAAATAGCATAATTCATCATCATAGACTTTTCGGCAGGGCAGTGGGCCTCTAAAATACCGGAAATGATAAAGATATTTTAGATCCAAAGGAGTGTAACATAGAAATGGTAAACCAACTCTCATGGAAAGTCGGTGGGCAGCAAGGAGAAGGAATCGAAAGTACAGGAGAAGTCTTTGCAATTACGCTCAACCGGCTTGGTTATTACCTATATGGATACCGCCACTTTTCTTCACGAATTAAAGGGGGACATACAAACAATAAAATTCGTGTCAGCACGAAGAAAGTTCGAACGATAAGCGATGATTTAGATATTCTTGTTGCTTTTGACCAAGAAACGATCGATTTTAATTTTCACGAATTGCGGGACGGCGGAGTTATTCTTGCCGATGCAAAGTTTGGACCGAAAATCCCTGAAGGAAGCAATGTTTCCTTATATTCAGTACCTTTTACGGAAATCGCTTCAGAGCTGGGAACATCTTTAATGAAGAACATGGTTGCAATCGGTGCAACAAGCGCAATTTTGAATCTTGACCCGTCATTATTTCAGGAAGTTGTACAAGACACTTACGGAAGAAAAGGCGATCAAGTCGTCTTAAACAACATGGAGGCGATTAGAAAAGGCGCCCAATATTTAAAAGAAGAATTAGGGTTTGACCGTTCAGATCTTTATTTGGAAAAAGCTGATGGTCAAAAGCGGATGTTCATGATAGGAAACGACGCCATCGCTCTAGGTGCGATTGCCGCAGGTGCACGCTTTATGGCTGCCTATCCGATTACTCCCGCTTCGGAAATTATGGAATATTTGATTAAAAAGCTTCCAGATTTAGGAGGAGCTGTCATTCAGACGGAAGACGAAATCGCTGCAGCCACAATGGCGATTGGAGCCAACTATGCTGGCGCTAGGGCATTTACTTCCTCTGCTGGTCCAGGTTTATCATTAATGATGGAATCGATCGGTCTGTCAGGCATGACGGAAACTCCGCTAGTCATAGTTGATACACAGCGCGGTGGTCCGAGCACTGGACTTCCAACTAAGCAGGAGCAATCGGATTTAATGGCTATGATTTACGGAACACATGGAGAGATACCAAAAATTGTTATTGCACCGAGTACGGTGGAAGAAGTATTTTATGATACGGTTGAGGCGTTTAACTTAGCGGAAGAGTACCAATGCCCTGTGATTGTACTTTCTGATTTGCAGCTTTCTCTTGGTAAGCAAACGGTTGAACCTCTTTCCTATGAATCTATCCAAATTCGGCGCGGAAAACTATTAAATGAAGAATTAGTTCCGGAAGCAGGCAATCAAGGGTATTTCAAACGCTATGAAATAACAGAAGACGGTATATCGCCGCGAGTGATTCCTGGAATGAAAAACGGCATCCACCATGTGACAGGTGTTGAGCACGATGAAACCGGAAAACCTTCGGAAGCTGCCGCAAACAGAAAGGCGCAAATGGAAAAACGGCTTCGCAAATTAGAACAAATAGAGTTCAACAATAAAGTTCATAAAAATGACAAGCATGAAGAGCCGGATATTTTGTTCATCGGCTACATTTCGACAAGAGGGGCCATTGAGGAAGCGATGGAACGTCTAGAAGAAGACGGAGTGAAAGTGAACCATGCGCACATCCGTCTCATTCATCCATTCCCGAAAGAGGAAATTCGCCCGCTCATTGAAAAGGCTAAACAAGTCATCGTTGTGGAGCATAATGCAACAGGACAATTAGCAAATCTTATAAAAATGAATGTCGGATTTGCTGACAAAATTCAATCTCTATTAAAATATGACGGAAACCCGTTCCTGCCGAATGAAATTTATACGCAAAGCAAGAAGTTCACAAAACAAGGAGTGTTGTTCTAAATGGCCACTTTTAAAGATTTTCGCAACAATGTCAAACCGAATTGGTGTCCGGGTTGCGGCGATTTCTCGGTTCAAGCAGCTATACAGAGGGCAGCGGCTAATGTCGGTTTGGAACCGCATCAGCTTGCAGTCATTTCCGGAATCGGATGCTCAGGAAGGATTTCAGGTTATATATATTCTTACGGCTTCCATGGAATTCACGGTCGTGCGCTTCCGATCGCACAAGGCGTAAAAATGGCGAACCAAGATTTAACGGTCATAGCAGCTGGCGGTGACGGCGATGGGTTTGCTATTGGTACGGCGCATACCATTCATTCGATGAGAAGAAATATCGACATTACGTATATTGTGATGGACAACCAAATTTACGGGTTAACAAAAGGACAAACGTCCCCAAGAAGTGATGTCGGTTTTAAAACAAAAAGCACCCCGCAAGGTTCAATTGAATCTCCGCTGTCCGTAATGGAATTGGCGTTAACAGCAGGTGCTACGTTTGTTGCGCAAAGCTTTTCGACAGATTTAAAAGATTTAACTTCCTTGATCGAACAAGCAATTCAGCATAAAGGCTTTTCCTTTATCAACGTGTTCAGTCCTTGCGTTACTTATAACAAAGTGAACACATACGACTGGTTTAAAGAGAATTTAACAAAGCTGAAAGATATTGAAGGATATGATCCTTCTGACAAAAAACTTGCGATGCAAACGTTAATGGAATATAACGGTCTTGTAACAGGTCTTATTTATCAAAATAAAGAACAAAAACCATACGAAGAGCTTGTTCCAGGATTCGGCGAAGTGCCGCTTGCAAAAGCTGAACTGAAACTTAGCAAAGAGAAATTTGACGAATTAGTAGCAGAGTTTATGTAGGAGAGGGGTTCCCCTCTCTCTTTTTTTGATTTCAATTGTTAAAGGAAGAAATCTACTTTTTGCCTATTTCTAGAAATCTTGTATCGAAAATTTTTAAAAAAAGTGTCTTTATTATAAAATAATGGTGCAATATTGTGTTCTGCTACTTAACACGATATACTATAAAACAGTGTACACTTTTAAACATGAAGGAGTAATGCGCCATGAATGAAAAACAACGATTAGCAACCACGTTTGTGAATCCTTCGGACAAAAAATCCGAGAAGGATTACAGTAAGTATTTCGAGCGTGTTTACATTCCGCCTTCTTTAAAAGATGCGAAAAAGCGCGGAAAAGAAGAAGTGAAATACCATAAAGATTTTGTCATTCCTGAACATTTAAAAGGAATGGGAGAAGGCAGAAAGTTTTATATTCGCACATACGGATGTCAAATGAATGAACATGATACGGAAGTGATGGCCGGTATTTTTATGCAGCTCGGATATAAGCCGACTGACAGCACAGAAGATGCTGATGTTATTTTGTTAAACACATGTGCGATCAGGGAAAACGCTGAAAACAAAGTATTTGGGGAAATTGGGCATTTGAAGCCGCTCAAAATGGAAAAGCCGGATCTTATCTTAGGTGTTTGTGGCTGCATGTCCCAAGAAGAATCTGTTGTCAACAAAATTTTAAAGCAGTACCAATATGTTGATTTAATTTTTGGAACACACAACATTCACCGCCTTCCGCATTTGTTGAATGAAGCGTATATGTCGAAGGAAATGGTCGTGGAGGTTTGGTCAAAAGAAGGCGATGTGATTGAAAACCTTCCGAAAGTCCGGAAAGGAAATATTAAAGCTTGGGTCAATATTATGTACGGCTGCGACAAATTTTGCACGTATTGCATTGTTCCGTACACTCGAGGCAAAGAACGGAGCCGCAGACCGGAGGATATTATTCAAGAAGTTCGCCACCTTGCAGCGCAAGGGTATAAAGAAATCACGTTACTTGGTCAAAACGTAAATGCCTACGGGAAAGATTTTGACGATATCAAATACGGCCTAGGCGATTTAATGGACGAGCTTCGAAAAATCGATATCGCCAGAATTCGTTTTACCACAAGTCACCCGAAAGATTTTGACGACCGTTTAATTGAAGTTTTGGCCAAAGGCGGCAACCTTGTCGATCATATCCATCTTCCGGTGCAGTCAGGCAGCTCGGAAATATTGAAATTGATGGCACGCAAATATACGCGCGAACAGTATTTAGAATTAGTGCAAAAAATTAAAAAGGCGATTCCAAACGTTTCGTTAACGACTGATATCATTGTCGGCTTTCCAAATGAGACGGATGAGCAGTTTGAAGAAACACTCTCCCTCTATCGCGAAGTCGGCTTTGACAGTGCCTATACGTTCATTTATTCGCCTCGGGAAGGAACGCCTGCTGCTAAAATGAAAGATAATGTCCCGATGGAAGTGAAAAAAGAGCGGCTGCAGCGATTAAATGCATTAGTCAACGAAATTTCCGCCCAAAAAATGAAAGAATATGAAGGCAAAGTCGTTGAGGTATTAGTTGAAGGCGAGAGCAAAAACAATCCTGACATTTTGGCAGGGTATACGAGAAAAAATAAACTAGTTAACTTTAAAGGTCCGAAATCGGCGATTGGTCAGCTTGTAAAAGTAAAAATTACAAAAGCCAAAACCTGGACTCTTGATGGAGAAATGGTGGAAGAGCAAATTGGGGTGACATTGTAATGGCGTATACGAAAGACGATATTTTAGAAAAGGCAAAAGAACTGGCGCAAATGATAGCCGAAACAGAGCAAGTTGACTTCTTTAAAAAAGCGGAAGAACAAATTAACGAAAATCAAAAAGTTCGGGAAATGATTGCCAGCATTAAAAGCCTGCAAAAACAAGCCGTCAATTTTCAGCATTTCGGAAAGCATGAAGCTCTCAAACAAGTGGAGGAGAAAATTGACAGCCTGTATGAAGAATTAGATCAAATTCCGATCGTCCAGCAATTTAAAGAATCGCAAATTGAAGTTAACGATCTTCTTCAATTAGTAGCGAATACAATTTCAAACCATGTGACAAATGAAATTATTCGCTCAACTGGCGGCAATCTGTTAACGGGTGAAACAGGCGCCCAAATTCGGAATAAACATGGATCTTGCCATTAATCGTATTAAGGTTTTTTAGGCTATTTTTGAAAAAATAAAAACCGTTTGAGCTTATGAACAATCGGTATTTCTATGATTTCGGCCAATCCTCCCTCATTTTGTTTAAAGACGCGTCAGCGTCTTTTTTAATTTTTGGTACATATTTTCTGGCTCATGCATAGAATGAACTAGAAGGATTTATGAAAATATCGAGCTTGTCCTAGCGAAAATCTTTTTACGATCGTTTTGAGGAGGGTTTGGCAAATGGCAGAATATAGGGAAATCATAACGAAAGCGGTAGTAGCAAAAGGTCGAAAGTTTACTCAAGCAACACATACGATTAGTCCTGAGAAGAAACCAGCAAGTATTTTGGGTGGTTGGATTATTAACCATAAATATGATGCGCAAAAACGGGGGAAAACAGTTGAAATCGAGGGAACATATGATATTAACGTTTGGTATTCATTTGATGAAAATACGAAAACAGAAGTAGTTACAGAGCGTGTCAAGTATACAGATGTGTTAAAATTACGATATAAAGATGACAACTATTTAGATGACGAGAACGAAGTGGTTGCCCGTGTTTTGCAGCAGCCGAATTGTCTGGAAGTCACCATTTCTCCAAACGGCGAAAACATTGTGGTTCAAGTAGAGAGAGAATTTTTAGCAGAGGTCATCGGAGAAACGAAAGTGGTCGTCTCCGTCCATCCTAACAACTTGTCTGAATCCGATGAGGAATGGGATGATTGGGAAGAGGATTTAGAG
Organism: Aeribacillus sp. FSL K6-8394; assembly: GCF_038008865.1. Classification (NCBI taxonomy): domain Bacteria; kingdom Bacillati; phylum Bacillota; class Bacilli; order Caryophanales; family Bacillaceae; genus Aeribacillus; species Aeribacillus sp. FSL K6-8394. The sequence continues at coordinate 1,105,724 of NZ_JBBPAA010000001.1, read as the reverse complement.
GATGAAATAGAAGATTTGACGCCAGAGCTTTTAGAAGGTGAACCAGAAGAATAATGAAAAACTAGGAGGGCTGCTTCCTAGTTTTTTTATGTCAAAGGTTTGGCGGAATAAACTAATTTGCGATAACCACGCACCTGCTTCTTAATTTTTTATGTCAAAAGTTTAAAGGAATAAACAAATCCGCCATTAATCATGAACATTTATGTCAAAGGTTGACGCAATAAATAAATTAGCGAATAATCATGTACGTGCTTTTTAGTTTTATTGTTTTGTCATAGGTTATTTGAGCGAATAAGTTTTTTTCGGAATAAAGAGTTTGTGCTATAATAAAAGATGTTAACTTTTACATACAGTCGGGGGATGAACATGGCACAATACACGCCAATGATACAGCAATATTTAAACATCAAGGCAGACTATCAGGATGCCTTTTTATTTTTTCGTTTAGGCGATTTTTATGAAATGTTTTTTGAGGATGCCATCAAGGCTTCTCAAGAATTGGAAATTACGTTAACAAGCCGTGATGGCGGGGGCGAGGAAAGAATCCCGATGTGCGGGGTGCCGTATCACTCAGCCTCAAGCTACATCGAACAGCTCATTGAAAAGGGCTATAAGGTGGCGATTTGTGAACAAACAGAAGATCCGAAACAAGCAAAAGGTGTTGTGAAACGGGAAGTCGTTCAGCTCATTACACCAGGGACATTAATGGAAGGAAAAGGGTTAGGCGAGAAAGACAACCAATATATTGCTTCCGTTACGGTCTTTGAAGCGCTTTTCGGCTTAGCTTTGACGGATATTACGACAGGGGAATCATATGTCACCCTTCTCTCCACAATGGAGGACTGCTTGGGCGAGCTTTATTCCCGCCAAGTGAAAGAGATTGTAGTGGCAGATGATTTTCCTGAGAAACTGAAAAAAATGATATTAGAAAGACAGCCTGTGACATTTTCGATTGAAAAAGACGCAGCTTATCTTGAAAAATTAGACAGCATTGCAGGACATTTGCAAGATCAGCGGCTGAAAATAACGTTTGCAAGGCTATACAACTATTTAGAACGGACGCAAAAACGGACGCTTGAGCATTTGCAAAAGGTGGAGTTTTATCAATTAAATCAATATTTGAAAATTGATATGTACTCGAAAAGAAATTTGGAGCTGACCGAGACGATTCGATCGAAAGGAAAAAAAGGCTCCCTTCTTTGGCTGCTAGATGAGACGAAAACAGCTATGGGCGCGCGTCTGCTGAAGCAATGGATTGACCGTCCGCTTATTGACAAAAAAGAAATTGAAAAGCGGCAAAATATTGTTGGAATGTTGATCGACCGCTATATCGAAAGAGAAGAACTAAGGGAATTGCTGAAGGAAGTATACGACTTAGAAAGACTGTCGGGAAAAATTGCGTTCGGAAATGCAAACGCAAGAGATCTGATTCAATTGAAAAAGTCGCTTGAAAAAATTCCTGAGATCCGCTCAATCGTTGCTTCGTTAGGAATTGCTGATTCAAAGCAAATAAAAAAAGAAATTGATCCTTGTGAAAGCTTGAAGGAGTTGCTTCAAAAAGCGATTATCGAAAACCCGCCGATTTCAGTCAAAGAGGGGAACATCATTAAGGACGGATTTAACGAAGAATTGGATCGCTACAGAGATGCAGCGAGAAACGGAAAAACGTGGATAGCAGAGCTGGAAAAGAGAGAAAGAGAGCTGACAGGAATTAAATCGCTTAAAATCGGCTACAACAAAGTGTTTGGATATTATATTGAAGTAACGAAAGCGAATCTTCATCTTTTGGATGAAGGAAGATATGAACGGAAACAGACGCTGGCCAATGCCGAACGTTATGTAACACCAGAGCTGAAAGAGAAAGAAGCGTTGATTTTAGAAGCGGAAGAAAAAATCGTTGATCTTGAGTATGAATTGTTCGTGCAAATTCGCGACGAAGTAAAGCAATATATTCCTAGATTGCAGCTCTTGGCTAAAAAGATTGCCGAGCTTGACTGCCTGCAATGCTTTGCTGTAATCAGCGAAGAACGACATTATACGAAACCGTCCTTTTCCGACTCCGAGCTTTACATTAAAGACGGTCGTCATCCAGTCGTAGAAAAAGTGATGGAATCCGAAAACTATGTTCCGAATGATTGCTGGATGAAAGAAGGAAGGAACATTCTTTTAATTACCGGTCCAAACATGTCAGGAAAAAGTACGTACATGCGGCAAATTGCTTTAACGGCTGTTTTGGCGCAAATCGGCTGCTTTGTCCCTGCCAGCGAAGCGGTTCTGCCGATCTTTGACCAAATTTTTACTAGAATTGGAGCGGCTGACGATTTAGTATCAGGGCAAAGTACGTTTATGGTGGAAATGCTGGAAGCCAAAAATGCGATTGTACATGCCACGAATCAAAGCTTGATTTTATTTGATGAAATCGGGCGTGGGACATCGACATATGACGGCATGGCGCTTGCTCAAGCGATAATCGAATACATTCACGACCACATCGGAGCCAAAACATTGTTCTCGACCCATTATCACGAATTAACCGTGCTCGGAGATGAATTGCAAAATGTGCAGAACGTCCATGTTAAGGCAATAGAGGAAAACGGAAAGGTTGTTTTTCTCCATAAAGTGGATGAAGGGGCGGCTGATCAAAGCTACGGAATTCATGTTGCTGAGCTTGCGGAACTTCCTGAAATTCTTATCCAAAGGGCAAAAGAAATATTGAGCAAACTGGAAGGAGACAATCAGAAAGAGAAACATACACCATCCGTCATCGAGCATTCGGTGGAACCGAGCATCGAGTATTCTGCGGAGCCAAGCCAGCTTTCTTTATTCGGCGATGAAATAGCAGAGAAGAAAAAAGAGCCGGCAGAGAAAAAGCTTTCATCAAAGGAAAAAGAGGTGCTCTCCATCATTTCTTCCTTAGATCTATTGGATATGACGCCTCTTGAAGCATTAAACACACTGTATGACATCCAAAAGAAATTGAAATAGGTGATGATGATGGGAAAAATCATCCTTATGGATGCTAGTTTATCCAACAAAATTGCCGCTGGGGAAGTCGTGGAGCGGCCGGCTTCTGTTGTGAAAGAACTAGTCGAAAATGCGATTGATGCAAACAGCACAGTGATTGAAATTGAGGCGGAAGAAGGCGGTTTGGGCAAAATTCGCGTCGTGGACAATGGGGACGGAATGGAGCCAGATGATTGCGAAAAGGCGTTTAAGCGGCATGCAACAAGCAAAATTAAAGATGAAGCGGATTTATTCCGCATCCGAACTCTCGGCTTCCGGGGCGAAGCGCTGCCTTCGATTGCCGCCGTTTCTCATCTGGAAATGAAAACTAGCACTGGGGATAAACCCGGGACGAAAATTACTTTAATCGGCGGGAAGGTAACAGCAAAAGAGACAGCATCAAGTCGAAAAGGAACGGACATTACGGTCACGAACCTGTTTTTCAATACGCCGGCGCGATTGAAGTATATGAAAAGCTTGAATACGGAGCTTGGGAGAATAACCGACATAGTCAATCGTCTTGCGCTGAGCTATCCAAACATATCGTTTAAATTTACGCATAACGGCCGGCGGCTTCTATATACGAACGGCAAAGGAGATGTACGGCAAGTTCTTGCAGCGATTTACGGGGTTCCCATTGCGAAAAAAATGTTTCCAGTCCATTTCCGTTCGCTTGATTTTGACATACGCGGCTATTTATCGTTGCCGGAAGTGACAAGAGCATCCAAAAACTATATTTCTACGATGATCAACGGGAGATTTATTAAAAATCATTCCATTACGAAGGCGGTGGAAGAAGGGTACCATACGCTCCTGCCTATAGGGCGTTTTCCGGTCGTCTATCTTCATATTGAAATGGATCCGATCTTAGTGGACGTAAATGTTCATCCTGCCAAACTGGAGGTCAGAATCAGCAAAGAAGCGGAATTATTTGAAGTCATCGCAAAAGGCATCCAGGATGCATTTAAGAAAAAAGAGCTTATCCCAACCTCTGATACAGTCAAAAAGAAAAAAGAGCACCCGGTAAACGTGCAGCAGGAGATCCAATTTGAACATCTGATCAATGAGGAAAAACAGGATCCAGAATGGACGTTTCAACCAAAAACGGCTGATAATCAATGGAAAGAAGATGATTTGTATTCGATTGATCATAGAGGAGCGGATGAAGAGCAGCAACAATCCTTTTCCTCTGAAAAAATAGCTGAACCTAAAGTTGTCGATGGAGAAACTGAAGTACAAGAGTATTTGCCAAATAACAACGAAGAACATGAAGAGAAGGTTTCGGACAATAATACGTTGGATGAAAGCCGAGTTCCTCCAATGTATCCAATTGGACAGATGCACGGCACTTACATTTTGGCGCAAAATGAAAAAGGATTATATATAATCGATCAGCATGCTGCCCAAGAAAGAATCAAATATGAATACTTTCGCGAAAAAGTTGGGGAAGTGGCGAGCGAAGTGCAGGAAATGCTTGTTCCCCTAACACTGAGCTTTTCCTCTGATGAAGTCATGGTGATCGAAGAGCATAAAGAAGAGCTGGCTGAGGTCGGAGTGTTTTTGGAGAATTTTGGACCGAACACCTATATCATTCGATCTCATCCAACATGGTTCCCGCAAGGTGAAGAAAAAGAAATTATTGAAGAGCTGATCCAGCAGGTGCTTAATGAAAAAAAGACGGATATCCACAAGCTTAGAGAAGATGCAGCCATCATGATGAGCTGCAAAGGATCAATTAAAGCGAATCAATATTTAAACAATGAAGAAATATTCGCGTTGCTAGAATCGCTAAGAAAAGCGTCAGATCCATTTACTTGCCCTCATGGCCGACCGATCATCATTCATTTTTCCACCTATGAGCTCGAAAAAATGTTTAAGAGGGTTATGTAATAGTTTTCTGCTGCATGTAAAAGATCGTTGTCAAGTTATGAGGTAAATGGAGATGGGAGCAATGATTGGACAAAAGTTGTTTTTTTCGGATTAGAGCAGTATAAAGAGAATATGAAATCAATTGAAAAGAGTATACTCTATGATGAAAAAGGGTATAATACATTGGTGTTTTCTTAAAAATCATGATACGATGAAACAGTGAGTATTTTTTGAAAGTGTGGTCAATATGGAAGAAGAAAAGGATAGACTTGTTGTTTTAATTGGCCCAACTGCTGTCGGAAAGACGAAACTAAGCATTGAATTAGCCAAAAAATTAAACGGCGAAATTATCAGCGGCGATTCCATGCAGATTTATAAAGGAATGGATATCGGAACAGCAAAGATAAAAGAGCATGAAATGGAAGGAATCCCCCATCATTTAATTGATTTAAAGAATCCCTCGGAAGAATTTTCCGTTGCCGAGTTTCAAGAGCTTGCGAGAAAAGCAATTGCCTCGATAACAAAGCGCGGAAAAATGCCGATGATTGTTGGGGGAACAGGCTTGTACATTCAAGCGGTTCTATATGATGATTACCAATTTTCCGATATTCAATCTGACCCTGAAATAAGAAAAGAACTGGAAAATTTTTTGCATGAGCATGGGAATTTAGCATTACACGAGCGTTTACAGGAAATTGACCCTGACAGTGCGGAGCGAATTCATCCAAACAATGCTAGGAGAGTCATCCGTGCTTTAGAAATTTTCTATAAAACAGGAAAAAAAATGAGTGAGCATATAAAGGCGCATGAAGCAAATGAGCGCTATCATACCGCCATTATCGGCCTTACGATGGACCGCGATGTATTGTATCAACGCATTGATAAAAGAGTTGACGAAATGATTGAGGAAGGTTTGATTGAAGAAGCAAAATCGCTGTATGATTCTGGAGTTCGCGGTGTACAATCTGCGCAGGCGATTGGATATAAAGAATTATACGATTTTTTTGATGGCAAGGCTTCTCTTGCAGAAGCAATTGAAACGTTGAAAAAAAACACAAGAAGATATGCGAAAAGGCAACTAACATGGTTTCGAAACAAAATGAATGTCAAATGGTTTGATATGACTCCGCCTGTCTCGATGGAAGAAAAAGTTAGTGAAATTTTTCATTATATAGCAGGAAAGCTTCTTTCTGAGAAGAAATAATAAATTATAGAGGATATGAGGAGGACGAATGATGAAGCAACCGATAAACATTCAAGATCAAGTGTTAAATCAGTTACGAAAAGATGGCACTTACGTGACCGTGTTTTTATTAAACGGTTTCCAAATTAGAGGACAAGTAAAAGCATTTGATAATTTTACGGTCCTCATCGAATCAGAGGGCAAACAGCAGCTCATTTACAAGCATGCGATCTCAACATTTGCACCGCAAAGAAATGTACAAATTGACATTGAAGCATGACGAAAAAACCGGAGATGATCTCCGGTTTTTTCATGAGAAGGAAAGGTTTCGTGGCAGCGGTTCCGATATGTCAGGTATTTTTCTATCTTCAATCCATGTTTTCCTAATTATCGGCTAAACGCAGATAATTTGAATGGTCGTTATTTTTGCCCTTCGCTAATATTTAACTGACCTGTCCTAGAATCTGTACTTGTCCAGGCCGCAAGCCACCCAGGCTTCAGAAAAATACTGCTTAGTTTTTATTAAGACATAGATGAAAAAAAGGTTTGTACTACTTGGCTTTCAGCATAAATATTAATAATAACAACCTTTTTCCATGACGTGTTCCTTTAAACAAAGTAGATGTAATTTAGAAGATAAATATAAAAATGAGGTGAAGCCTGTGGAGCGAGCGGTCACCTTCAAAAATAACGGCCAAATGAATATTGTCTTAGGACAAAGCAAAACTGAACTTGAAGGTAAAAAGGAAAAAATCGCGACATATGATCTTTCCATTTCCAAAGCGGCTGTCGAACATAGTGTATTAAAAGAGATTGAACAGGAGATGGGCGCATTAGTTGGAATGGAAGAAGTGAAAAGATTATTAAAGGAAATATATGCATGGATTTTTGTGAATAAAAAAAGAGAAGAACAGGGGTTAAAAACCGGAAGGCAAGCGCTTCATATGCTGTTTAAAGGGAATCCCGGAACGGGAAAAACAACGATCGCGCGATTGATTGGAAAGCTTTTTTTCCAAATGAATGTTTTATCGAAAGGGCACTTAATTGAAGCGGAGCGGGCTGATTTAGTAGGTGAATATATCGGCCATACAGCACAAAAAACGCGCGATTTGATCAAAAAATCACTTGGCGGAATTCTTTTTATTGATGAGGCATACAGTTTAGCCCGCGGAGGAGAAAAAGATTTCGGAAAAGAAGCAATTGACACCCTTGTCAAACATATGGAAGACAGACAGCATGATTTTGTGTTAATTTTAGCTGGATATCCAAGGGAAATGGATCGTTTTTTATCTTTAAATCCCGGACTCGAATCCCGTTTTCCGATCGTAGTTGATTTCCCAGACTATTCAGTCGATGAGCTGATGGAAATAGCAAAATTAATGATGAAGGACAAAGAGTATCGATTTAGCCATGAAGCTGAATGCAAATTGAAAGAGCATTTGCTAAAAGTGAAATATGCGACTCACCCAACGAACTTTTCAAATGGAAGATATGTTCGCAACATTATCGAAAAATCTATACGGGCACAGGCAATGAGGCTCCTGCTTTCTGATAAGTTTGGCAAGGAAGATTTGCTTCTTGTAAAAGAAGAAGATTTAATATTAAACGTATAAGCAGCCCCTAGGCTGCTTTGCTTGATTATTGAAAAGAATTGATTGATAAATCTTTATTTAAATGGGCTTTGAAGAAAGCTCCTGTTTCATTGCTGCACATAATTTACACAAATTCGTTTATTTTTCTCACATAGTTTAGAAAAGAATGACGGCAGCCATTTTAATTGGCTAAAACGATTAGAATTTGATACTCTTAACGTTGACTCAATAAGGTTTTCTAGCGTTGAAGTGCATTGATGATTTAAGTTTGATAATCTTTATTTTGACTCAATACGTTTCTGTTTTTAAAGCATACTGAAGATGATTTAGTTGAGTCCTAACATTGAACTTAGCAACGTTTCTAGTCTTGAAGTGTGCTGAAGATGATTGGAGTTTGAATCCTAATTTTGAACTTAGCAACGTTTCTAGTGTTGAAGTGTGCTGAAGATTATTTGAATTTGAACTCAGTACGTTTTGTTTTGAAGTGCGCTAAAGATAAATTGAGTTTGATCATCCTACCTTTGAACTCAATAATGTTTCTAATGTTGAAGTGTGCTAAATGATCCTAACTTTGAACAGAGTACGTTATTGTCTTGAAGTGCGCTAAAGAATGGTTGGAGTTTGTATCCTAATTTTGAACTTAGCCACGTTTCTAGTGTTGAAGTGTGCTGAAGTTGATTTGAATTTGAATCCTAATTTGAACTCAGTACGTTTTGTTTTGACATGTGCTGAAGATGAATTGAGTTTGATCATCTTACTTTTGAATTCAATACGTTTCTTTTGTCTTAAAGTGCACTAAAGATGATTTAAATTTGATAACCTTACCATTGAACCGTTTATCGAAGGTTTAATTCATAACGCATAGCTTATAAATTTGCAGCATAATTGGAGGAAGAAGACGAGTGGAAGAGAAAGAACAGGTGATTCTCGTTGGCGTCAAGTTCATGGAAACCGATGAAGAACAGTTTTTTTATTTAATGGAAGAGCTGAAATCGCTCACGGCTGCTGCGGGCGGCCAAGTCGCAGCTGTTTGCACACAAAATCGACTGAGGGCAGAACCATCTACATATATTGGAAAAGGAAAAGTTGATGAGATTAAACAGCTTATCGAAACGACAGAGGCAAATACCGTTATTTTCAATAATGAGCTGTCGCCAAGCCAGCTGCGAAATTTAGCTCGTCTGTTAGAGGTAAAAGTGATCGATCGGACTCAGCTAATTTTGGATATTTTTTCAAAAAGGGCGAAGTCAAGAGAAGGGAAACTTCAAGTTGAGCTGGCACAGCTTGAATATTTGCTTCCGAGACTTTCGGGACATGGATTGAATCTATCTCGGCAAGGAGGAGGGATCGGGACAAGAGGTCCGGGAGAAACGAAGCTTGAAACGGATCAAAGGCACATCCGAAATCGCATTCACGATATAAAACAACAGCTGTCCCATATTGTTTCCCATCGCGAGCGTTATCGTTCGCAAAGAAAGAGAAATCATCAAACTCAAATCGCTCTTGTTGGCTATACCAACGCAGGAAAGTCAACGCTGTTCAATAAGCTGACAGCTGCTGATTCATTTCAGGAGGATATGGTGTTTGCCACATTGGATCCTATGACAAGGAAAATGTTTCTCCCATCCGGCATGAAGGTGCTCATGACTGATACTGTCGGCTTTATCCAGCAGCTGCCAACAAGCCTTATCGCTGCTTTTCGTTCTACGTTAGAAGAAATAAAGGAAGCAGATTTGCTTTTACATATCGTCGACAGCTCTCATCCTGACTATATTCAGCATGAAAACACTGTGAATGAATTATTAAAAGAATTAGGAACGGACGGATTGCCTGTTTTAACAGTGTACAATAAAAAAGATCAACAATTAGAGCATTTCTTTCCTTCTTTAAAGGAAGACTATATTGTCATTTCTGCTTTTTGCGACGAAGATATAGAACGGTTAAAAACAGCTATTGAAGAAAAATTAAAGAAAAAAATGCATCCTTACGTTGTCTCCGTTCCAACAGGTGATGGGAAACGTCTATCGTTGTTAAAAGCAAATACGCTCGTTTCAACCTTGCAATTTGACGAACAAAATCAGCACTATATCGTTTCTGGTCTAGTGTTTCGCGACCATCCAGTATATGATCAAATTATGAAGAATAAGTAGAAAGGGTTTTACAGATGTTTCAATATTTTACACATGGAAAAAAAATTATGGACATAGCTCAAAAAGTAGAAAAAAAAATAAAACCATTTCACGAAGAAATTGACAAAGTAGTGGAAGTAAATCAGCTTCGCGTGCTCAGAAGCTTTCAAAAGCATCGGGTGAGCGATTCCCATTTTATTCCCTCAACAGGATACGGATATGATGATATCGGCAGGGATACATTGGAAGATGTTTATGCCGATATTTTTGGATGTGAAAAAGGACTTGTCCGGCCGCAAATCATTTCTGGTACACACGCCATTTCAACGGCTCTCTTCGGCGTATTAAGGCCCGGCGATGAACTCATCTATATTACCGGAAAGCCGTATGATACGCTTGAAGAAATTGTCGGTATCCGTGGAAAGGGGACAGGCTCTTTAAAAGAATTTGGCATTTCTTATCAAACAATTGATCTGACTCCTGAAGGACGAGTTGATTTTGACCGAGTAAAAGCGGCAATCAGTGATAAAACAAAAATGATCGGAATTCAGCGTTCTAGAGGATATGATGTCAGACCGTCATTTTCCATTCAGGAAATTAAGGAAATGGTTTCTTTCATCAAATCAATCAATGAAAAAATTGTTGTTTTTGTCGATAATTGCTACGGTGAGTTTACCGAAGATCAGGAGCCGGGACATGCAGGTGCTGATCTTATTGCAGGCTCTCTTATAAAAAATCCTGGAGGAGGGCTTGTGAAAACGGGAGGATACATCGTTGGAAAAGAAGAGCTCGTGGAAGCTTGCGCGTACCGGCTCACTTCGCCAGGTATCGGAAGGGAAGCCGGTGCAATGCTTTACAGTCTTCATGAGATGTTTCAAGGTATTTTTCTCGCTCCGCATGTTGTTGGACAAGCGCTAAAAGGAGCGATTTTTACCGCTGCAATGCTGGAAGAAATCGGGTTGCGAGTCAATCCTAGCTGGAATGAGAAAAGATCAGATCTAGTTCAGTCCGTTCAGTTTGATAATGCAGATATGATGATTGCGTTTTGCCAAGCGATTCAATCTGCATCGCCCATAAACTCGCATGTAACACCGGTTCCAAATGAAATGCCGGGTTATAGCGATCAAGTCATCATGGCGGCCGGGACTTTTGTCCAAGGCTCCAGCATCGAGCTTTCAGCGGATGGACCGATTCGTCCTCCATATGTGGCATATGTGCAGGGAGGCTTGACGTTTGAACATGTCAAAATCGCTATTTTCCATGCCGTCAATGAATTAATAGAAAAACGATTAGTCGAACTATAAAAAAACATTTCATCTGGTTCAGCGTTCTGCTTACGGTTTCTAGGGTAGTTCCGATCATATTTGCCAATTCTCGATTCGTTAAATGGGCTGTCAAACGATAAAGTTTTCCTTGTATAAAAAACCATGTTAAATTTTATGACATTATATTGACATGATATCTTACATTCATCTATAATGTAGATAAGCAAAAGGAAGGAGGGGCTAAAAGAGCATGAATGATCAAGACCGCCGTTCCATGCCGTTGTTTCCAATCAGCATCGTAAAACAGCTGACGGAACTATCTGCCAGACAAATAAGATATTATGAAGAACATGGTCTTATTTCCCCTGCGAGAACGGAAGGCAATCGCCGATTATTTTCCTTCAATGATGTCGATAGATTGCTTGAAATTAAATCGTTGATTGAGCAGGGTGTCAATATGGCAGGTATTAAGCAAATATTTGCGTATAAAGAAAACGAACAAGAAAGACAAACTTCCGAAAGATCCTCATTGGCAAAAGAAAAATCAGATTTATCTGATGCCGAACTTCGCAAACTATTAAAGGAAGAACTTCTCCATGCTGGAAGAATGAACCGTGCAACATTAAGACAAGGAGACCTTTCACGGTTCTTTCATTGATAATATCGCTATATAAATTTATTTTTTATATATGAGAGGAGAAATAATATGCCAAAGTACACAAAAGAAGATATTATTCGTTTAGTCCAAGAAGAAAACGTAAAATTTATCCGCCTGCAGTTCACTGACATTTTGGGAACGATTAAAAACGTTGAAATCCCTGTTTCCCAATTAGAAAAAGCGTTGGATAACAAAATAATGTTTGACGGATCATCTATTGAAGGATTTGTCCGCATTGAGGAATCTGATATGTATCTGTATCCTGATTTAGATACGTTTGTCATTTTCCCGTGGACAGCGGAAAAAGGGAAAGTTGCCCGCATAATTTGCGATATTTACAATCCTGATGGAACGCCTTTTGAAGGAGATCCGCGCAACAACTTAAAACGAGTACTGAAGGAAATGGAAGAGCTCGGATTTACCGCTTTCAATTTAGGTGCTGAGCCGGAATTTTTCTTATTCAAACTGGATGAAAAGGGTGAACCAACATTAGAATTGAATGATAATGGCGGATATTTTGACCTTGCGCCGACTGATTTAGGCGAGAACTGCCGCCGCGACATTGTGTTGGAACTTGAGGAAATGGGATTCGAAATCGAAGCTTCCCACCACGAAGTAGCACCTGGTCAGCATGAAATTGACTTTAAATATGCAGATGCCATCAAAGCTTGTGATGACATTCAAACATTTAAGCTTGTTGTGAAAACCATTGCCCGTAAACACGGCTTGCACGCAACATTCATGCCAAAACCATTGTTCGGCGTCAACGGTTCAGGTATGCACTGCAACCTTTCTTTATTCCGCAATGGTGAAAATGCATTCTACGATCCAAATACAGAAGATGGATTAAGCGAAACAGCTCTACAATTCATTGCAGGTGTTATCAAACATGCAACAAGCTTTACAGCTGTGACAAACCCAACTGTCAACTCTTACAAACGTTTAGTGCCTGGCTACGAAGCTCCTTGCTATGTTGCATGGTCCGGCCGCAACAGAAGCCCGTTAATCCGGATTCCTGCATCTCGCGGCATGAGCACTCGTATTGAAGTGCGCAGCGTTGACCCATCTGCAAACCCATACCTTGCCATGGCTGTACTCTTGAAAGCTGGTCTCGATGGCATTAAAAACAAATTAACTCCGCCAAAACCAGTAGATCGCAACATTTATGTGATGACAAAAGAAGAACGCATCGAAAACGGCATTGTCGACCTTCCAGCAACATTATATGAGGCGCTTGAAAACTTAAAACAAAACGAAGTCATTGTCAGTGCTTTAGGATCCCATTTATTCGAACATTTCGTCGAAGCAAAAGAGATCGAATGGGATATGTTCCGCACTCAAGTGCACCCATGGGAGCGCGAACAATACATCACTCAATATTAATCCCGAAACCCCTTGACGCTCAAGCGTTGGAGGGGTTTTATATTTGTGGGTGAAAACAATAAATCTAACTTTCAATAAAAAGCACCCACAAAACACCCACAAAAATTGAAAAAAATTACTCCATAATTGATGAGGTGTATTCTTCATATTTACGCATCGAATCTTGATCAACCGTGAAAGCAGATTTACGGCAAATTCAATTATTCCACACAGACAGAGGCAATGAATTCAAGAAAAAGACAATTGATGAAGCTCTAGATACTTTTTAGATTAATCGGTCGTTAAGCATGAAGGGTTGTCCCTATGACAACGCAGTAGCTGAAGCAACCTTTAAAATTATCAAAACAGAATTTGTTAAAAAATATTTCGGAAATTTAGACCGATTGAAACTGAAATTAGATGATTATGTTCATTGGTTTAATATATTAGAATCCATGGAACACTTGGGTATTTAAGCCTGCTGGAGTACAAAGAGAAACACCTCAAACAGAAAAAAGGAATTTTAAGTAAAAACTACCAATCATTTTTCAGATCATGTTCTTATTTTAGATCGTAGGAACCGATCGAATAGACCTAAACCTAAACCAATTTTCCCTGAATGAAATGTTAAATATGGTCTCACTCTTCCTTCAATTGAATGAGAAGGGAATGAGCCGGATGTTTACTTTATTAAAACAGATGGGTCAGGTAAAATGGTTGATACAACATGGATTTCATTGTCGGCAGGCAAACTTTGAAATCTGTTTTAAACGGAAATAAAAAAGAGTCGTCGACCCCCAATCGTGCAAAAATCCCGGGGGATCGACGACTCTTTCAAATCTTCATTGAGCACAAGCATATCAAAGGTTTGATAAAAATTCCCCTTTTCGTTAAAATAAAAATAACCAGTCAAGCATTAAAAATGAAATGCTTATTTAACAACGTTTTTTTGGGGTTTTTATCTTAACTATGAGGAATTGAAACATTTCAATGTCGTCTATATCATCAACTTCTAATATGTTTTTATCTTAACTATGAGGAATTGAAACATAAGAAGTGCAGTAAAAATGACAACATTCAAAGCGTTTTTATCTTAACTATGAGGAATTGAAACGGCGGGTGATCGGCTTTGGATGTTGCGGTAAATACCCAGTTTTTATCTTAACTATGAGGAATTGAAACATCGAATACACGCCGCATGAAATCGGTTCGTTTGAGCCGTTTTTATCTTAACTATGAGGAATTGAAACGATGATTCAGTAAGTGGAAACATAACCAGATTTGAATGTTTTTATCTTAACTATGAGGAATTGAAACGCATTCCAAATTTTTTTCCATTCAGCCCCGTTCCCGTTTTTATCTTAACTATTTTTTCTTGAAAGCATATGAAGAGTAGTAGCACAGACTCCGGCCAATGTCTGTGTTACTTTAGTAGATTTGGAGAAAAGGTCTTAACAGTCCTAAAACATGAGTTCTTACAAAAAGCTGGCTTCCTTCATTGTCCTTACCAGAACCAGTTTCAAATGTTGGACCCGGCTGATGCTTGCTGTTTTCAGGATGTAGTAATGTCACAATTCCCAATTCAACATGTCCTTATCGAGTTCCGCAAAGAAAATCTGCAAAACGACGATTGCCCTTGATTTTAGCTAGTCGTTTTTGTTTTGGTATTTTTTAAGCGTAGCCTTCTTTTTATTTGGTCAAAGAAATCAATCGTCTTGTTCTTTTATTTTTTTGCGACTTGCCTGTCTCTAGATGTTGTTCAGCTTCTTTTTCAGTTGTGTTGATTCCTGATGATGTTGCAGCGTTTCATATGATTCAACATCATCACATCAAATATAAAATGAAGGGTATCTTTGCAAGTCATCACCAAAGAGACAGGACATACCTTTCAAACGCTTAAAACATACCGATAAAAGAGATGGACATCAACTATCCCAGTTAAGAAGCATCCTTTGAATAGGACCGCTATCCAACTAATGATTCTAGAAAGGATTGGAGACATTTGAACGTTACGAGTTAAGCCGAATTTTCTCGCAAACTTGCTTGAATTCTTTTGCCCTTTGCTCAATCGTTCGCAATAGTTTTGCATCATTTGGATAAACCAATTCAATAGCAGCAATAATATGACCGCTTGTGTTTTTCAAAGGAGCGGCGACAGTGATGAAATCGTGATAATATTCATCCGCTGAAATTGCATATCCATTAGTTTTTACATGTTTGAGTTCGTTTAAAAAGTCCTCAATATTTGAAAAAGCGGTAGCAGTTAAAAGATATTGTTCGGAATAATTGATAATTTCCTCTTCAGATAGTTGCGACAATAAAATTTTTCCAGCACTTGTATAGTGTAAAGGTACCTTTCTTTCTATGTACGTCACATACCCCATGATAAGATGTTCGTAGTCTGTTTTATTAATATAGTAAATGTGTTCGCGGTGCATCACACCAATTTGAACCGTTGCTTTAAATTGAGAAGATAATTTCTTAAGTAAATAGGTAGAATTGCTGATAAGTTTTGTGTGGGCTGTCACAACAGAACTTAAGGAAAGAATGGACACACTTAATCGGTAGCTGTTCAATATGGAATCTTTTACAATAAAGCCTTCGTCTTCAAGATTTTTTACTAGCCGATGAGCAGTGCTGTAGGCGATTCCAAGTTGATCTGAAATTTCTCTAATGGAGTATTCACTTTTTTCCATGGTAAATAAATCGAGAATTCTTAAGGCATTTTCTAAAGAAGAGTAAGTTTTCTTTTTCATGTAATTTAGCAACTCCCGCCTAAAGATTAATTAAAATATCCGAGCATTTTCGAAAGCTTTTTGGCGGCTCGGATGACTTCTTGGGTAAAATAGGGAATATCCTCTTTGGCAATCTGATTACTTCTTCCTGTAACACTAATCGCTGCGATGACTTCATTTGTATAATCATAAACAGGAGCACCGATGCTAATCCCCTGGTAAAATTCATCAATGCAAATAGCAAAACCTTGTTTTTGAATTTCCTTTAATTGAGTGATCAGTTCGTGAGCAGATGCAACGGTATTTTGTCCATAACGTACAATCCCGTTTTCTTCAATTTTTTTCACTAACTTTTCTCTTTTCTCCTCTTTTTGATAAGCTAACATGATTTTTCCGCAGGCTGTACAATAGGATGGATTTCTTTTCCCAATGTGTGAATTTAACCGGATCGGATGTTTGCTCTCAATTTTGTCTAAGTATGCGATATCAGTTCCTTCCAGGACTCCTAGATGAACGTGAACGGCTTCATCCAATTTTTGAACGAGTTCTTCTAAAACGGGTCTGGCTTCTTTTCGAATTTCCATCGTTGTTGTAATGATTTCAGATAAATGGAGAAACATATAGCCTAGCCTATATCGTTTTGATTTAGAATCTCGCAAGATGTAGCCATAATCTTCAAGGGTCACCAATAACCTTTTGGTCGTGCTAATGTTTAAATGAAGCTGTTTCGAAATCTCTGATAGTTTCCATTCAGGATTCTCCTTCGTAAATAGTTTTAGAATGTTCATGGCATTTTTGATTGTGTGAATCGAATAGGTTTCCTTCATACGCTTCCTCCAAAATTTTTGAAATTATCATATAGCGAGAATCTATATTTTTATACAACTATTTTTTGATAAATGTCATATAGCGGGAATGTATACTTTTATTTAACTGTTTTTTATTATAACATCAAATCGAAAAATTTAATAAAAACAAAATATTCATAATTTAGGGAGGATAAAAATGATTCTGAAATTTGAAAACGCATTCAACGAACCTTATGTGGAATTGAAGGATTTTCAAGAAATAAAACTGAGGAAACAAATAAAGTATGTGTATGAAAAATCCCCGTTTTATAGAGAAAAATTTAGGCAAGCGGGAATTTCGCCTGAAGATATTCAAACGATCGGAGATTTAGAGAAAGTCCCTTTTACAACAAAGGATGAGATAAGGGAGAGCCAAAGAATTCAGCCGCCTTTAGGGTTACATGCGGCCGCTTCTTTAGAAGATGTCATTCGGGTGCATTCTTCATCAGGAACAACAGGGAAGCCAACATATGTTGGGATCACAAGGCATGATTGGGATGTATGGACAGAAATTCTTGCAAGGGTATTGACGACCCACGGGATTGGAAGAGACAGTCGAATCGTTTTTGCCATGGGACTTACCTTTTTCGTTGGAAGTTCAATGAAAGACGGTATTGAACGATTAGGTGCAACATTTATTCCCATTGGTACCGGCGCTTCTGAACGCGTAGTTCAAAGCATTCAAGACTTTCAGGCGGATGTTCTATTTTGCACCCCTTCCTATGCAAGCTATTTAGCAGAATATGTACGGGACCATTTTCATATGGAGCCTAAAGATCTTGGCATAAAAATTATGTCTGTAGGAGGCGAACCGGGAGGTGGTCTGCCGGAAGTAAGAAGAAAAATAGAGCAAGACTGGGGATGTAAAGTTTTAGAGGCAATGGGAAATGCAGATATGGCTCCTGTCTTGTTTAGCGAGTGTCCGGAACAGGATGGAATGCATTTTATAGGCTCAGACTTTGTCATTTGCGAAATCATTGACCCGAAAACGGGTAAAACGATTCCAATAGCTGATGGAGTAGAAGGGGAACTCGTTTATACAGCGATCGATCGCGAATGCTGTCCGCTCGTTCGCTTCCGCACGAGAGATTTAATTCGGGTTAAAACAGGTGAGTGTAAATGCGGCAGAAAAAGTTTCAGAATCAGATGCATCGGACGAACTGATGACATGCTTATTGTAAGAGGTGTCAATGTTTTTCCATCAGCCATTAAAGATGTGGTCAGCAGCTTCCGTCCACAAGTAACGGGAGAAATTCGAATCTTGTTAAAACAAAAACCGCCGTTAGTACATCCTCCTTTACCCATTCAAGTGGAGGTTGAAGACGGGTTAACCGAAAGTGAGCAATCGGCATTGAAAAAAGAGATAGAGAGTACTCTTCGTTCGAAACTGATTTTTACCTCTGATGTTCAACTTGTTCCAAAAGGAACATTACCAAGGTTTGAAATGAAAGCGAAATTAGTTGAAGAAATAAATGTGTAAAAAATTTTTCTATATTAATACTGACTATTTGTTAATAAGATTCATAGAATTTTCATATAGCGAGAAATGTTACTTTTATAAGAAATTTTAAAAAATTTATGGAGGGATAAAATGAATTTACAATTTGTTGATACAACGTTCCGCGATGGATCCCAAAGTTTGTGGGCAGCCGGAATGCGTACAGGAATGATGGAAGCGGTTGCGGAAGATATTGGAAATGCTGGCTTTCGCGTTGTTGAAGTACCCGTTATGCCGATTAATTTCAAAAAGATGATAAGAGATTTAAAAGAAGATCCTTGGAAATTGGTTCGAATGTTGGCGGAAAAAATGCCAAATGTAACAAAAAGTTTTATGGGGGAACCGGCCATTTTTCCCTTTGAGATTATAAACGCCCCTGTTGAAGTTGTGAAACTGTTTTATAAGCGGATTGTGGAAACGGGAGTATTAAACAGGGTACAAATTATGGCAAATATTTTCGGGAATGTAGACAAACTTTATCCATGGTATCTTCCGTTTTTAAG
Source organism: Aeribacillus sp. FSL K6-8394 (assembly GCF_038008865.1). Lineage (NCBI taxonomy): Bacteria > Bacillati > Bacillota > Bacilli > Caryophanales > Bacillaceae > Aeribacillus > Aeribacillus sp. FSL K6-8394. The sequence continues at coordinate 1,087,079 of NZ_JBBPAA010000001.1, read as the reverse complement.
AAGTTTAAACTTAGAAGTTGTTCTAGCTCTTTCTTATACTGTTTCACCACGGCATACGGATGAATATTATGCCGAGAAAACCCGTGAGTTAGCTGCAATGAAACCGGATGTTATTTATTTAAAAGACCAAGGAGGTCTTTTAACACCAGATAGAATCAAAACGTTGATGCCGGTGATTTTGGAAAATGCGGGCGGCATTCCCGTTGAACTCCATTCCCATTGTACAACGGGATTAGCCGAAGCGGTGTATATGGAAGCGGTTAAACTTGGCGTTCGGACCCTTCATACTGCCATTCCGCCGTTAGCGGACGGATCTTCTCAGCCATCCGTTTTCAATACAGTAAAAAATGCCGGGTATTTAGGCTATCAAACAAACCTAGATTTAGAAAGAATCCAGCGGGCTTCAGATAAATTAATGCAAATCGCGAAAGAAGAAAATCTGCCTATCGGACAACCGCTCTATTACGATTATTCCCAATATGTTTACCAAATTCCGGGCGGAGTGATATCAAACTTAAAACACCAATTAAAAGAATTAAAACTTGAAAACCGATTAGATGAAGTATTGGAAGAAACGGTGCGTGTTCGTGAAGATTTAGGCTATCCGGTGATGATTACTCCGTATTCTCAATTTGTTGTCAGTCAAGCTGCGATCAATGTTGCTACAGGCGAGCGCTACAAAGTAGTAATTGATGAAATTATTCAATTCGCTCAAGGGATATTTAGTGAAGACTCTGGTTACACTTGGATGGATCAAAATTTACGGGATAAGATTTTATCTTTGCCGAGAGCAAAACAGTTGTCAAAACCGTCAGATCGAGATGTACCTCTTCATAAAATAAGAGAGCAATTCGGCGGTCCTGATTTATCGGATGAAGAGTTTTTGCTTCGCTATATTATGAAAGGAACAAAAGAAATTGAAGAGATGCGTAAAGCAGGGCCTCATAAGACCTATTTTTCAGCGTCAACTCCATTAGTACAACTGCTAGATAAACTTAGTAAGCAGCAAGATATCACACATGTGCAAATACAAGGTTTTAACAGCTCTTTAGTTTTAACAAAATAAAAAAGTTTCGGATAGAACGCGGGTTTGTCAAAGAAAACGTAGGAGGGGAAAATATGAACAAAAAGGGATTGGAAATTTTAAGTGAAATGGATGTACAAAACCTCACGGCTCTTATTGAAAAATTAGAGGCTTCTTCTTTTAACTTTTTAAAGCTTGAAAATGAAGATTATAAAATTGTAATCGGTAAAAATGGTGTGATCGAATCAAGTGAGACTGAAAAACAAACTGTCCAAGTCGCTGCTGAAACTCCTGTAGAATCAAAAACACAAGAAATTCAGTACCAAGAGGCAGCTGCAACGGAAGAACAAGTGGTGATTGAGGAAGCACCTTCAAACACTTCTAAAGAAATACCTGCCATACAAGAAGGGATTGAAATTATTAAAGCGCCAATGGCCGGTTTGTTTTATGCTCAATCTGAACCAGGTGCTCCTCCATATGTAAAAGTTGGCGACCAAGTTGAAGAAAAGACAACAGTTGGATTAATCGAAGTCATGAAGGTATACAGTGCAATTCATGCGGGAGTTAAAGGAGAAATTGTCGACATTCATGTTGAGGATGCACAACTAGTAGAATACGGCCAACCGTTATTTTCCGTTAAAGTCAAATAGACGTAAGCACCTTTATCATATCGGAAAAAATATAAAATGGTATATCGATTTTTTAAGTTCACAAATAGAGGGATCGGTTTTATACCGATTTCTTCTCTTTACGTTGCTCTTTTGATGATTGGAAAAACTTAATTTCTATTAAATGAAAGATAGAGGGTGCAGGTCAAATGAATATTAAAAAAATTTTCATCGTCAATCGAGGCGAGATAGCAGTTCGAATTATAAGATCTTGCAAAGTTTTAGGAATCGAAACAGTTCTTGCCGTTTCTGAAGCTGATATAGACAGTCTGCCAGCTCGATTAGCCGACAAAACCGTTTGTATCGGACCAGCTAATTCAACCAAAAGTTATTTAAACATTCCCGTGATCATTACAGCAGCGAAATCAGTTGGGGCAGATGCAATACATCCAGGGTATGGATTTTTATCGGAAGTAGCCGAACTTGCACAAAACTGTCAAGATCAAGGTCTCATATTTATCGGTCCAAAACCGGAGCACATTTCGAAAATGGGAAACAAACTTGTCGCTAGATCAATCGCACAGCAATGCGGCGTCCCTGTTTTGCCAGGTTCCGAAAAAGTGGCATCCTTTGAGGAAGTAATTCAAACCATTGAAAAAATAGGTTTACCCATTATGTTAAAGGCTGCAGCTGGAGGAGGGGGCCGCGGTATGAAAATTATTACCGATTATGCCAATATTAAAACGGTTTTTGAATCAGCCTCAGCTGAAGCGAAAGCAGCTTTCGGTGATGGAACTATGTACGTTGAAAAATATATCCCTAACGCCCGGCATATTGAAGTGCAAATCCTTGGCGATCAACACGGAAATGTTATTCACCTTGGTGAAAGGGATTGTTCAACACAACGCCGGCATCAAAAATTAATTGAAGAAGCGCCCGCACCTAATATTTCTGAGAAACTTCGCCAAGAGATCCGTGAAGCAGCAGTGAAGCTAGCCAAAAACATTTCCTATGAAAATGCAGGGACGGTTGAATTCATTGTGGATCAAGATGAACAAAAGTTTTATTTCCTTGAAATGAACACAAGAATTCAAGTTGAACACCCAGTGACTGAAGCCATTACAGGTGTTGATTTAGTACAGGAACAAATAAATATAGCACGTGGTGAAAAACTTCGCTTTACCCAATCAGATATTCGGTTTACTGGTCATGCAGTCGAATGCCGAATCAATGCGGAAGCACCGGAAGAAGGGTTTCGACCAAGTCCAGGATTAATTTCAAAATGGGAAATGCCGCAAGGACCTGGAGTGAGGATTGATACCCATTGTTACCAAGGCTATTCAGTGCCTTTGTTTTATGATTCCATGATCGCTAAAGTCATCGTCCATGGTTATGATCGAACACATGCCATGAAACGAATGCTTGTCGCATTAGATGAATTTACAGTTGAAGGGATTAAAACAACAATCCCATTTTTAAAAGAAGTTTTACAGGACGAAGAATTTGTTAGCGGAAATGTCAATACCCGTTTGCTTGAAAAAGTTATGAAGTAAACAATGCAAGCAGAAATAGACAGGGCTGTTCAAAAATCGATGAAAGAGCAGTCCTGATTTTTTTATTTTTAAAACATAAGCAAATTGTCTATTTTACTTTTAAATGATATAAATGATGAAGGAGTTAGATTTTACTTCGAATGTCTAGCAAAACATTTATGTGTTGAAGATGGTCTCACTCTCACCGCAAATGAGAAAGAAGGATAAACCCAGAACATAGTGTTTTATCCGTGGAATATGGACACTACCGGATGATGCCGCTTAAGCGTATTGATTTCAATACTGTTTAGTTCAGAGACCGTGACGATGATGGTCTATCTCCGAAAATCTTATTCTCTATAAATGTAACAAACGGTGCGAACCGTCTAGTTCGGCTGTTTGCTTTATTAAAACAGATTGGATCAGGTAAAATATTTCAGATAAAACACGGATTTGATTGTTGGCCTGCAAACGTGGAAAGCCTGTTTTAAATGAAATTTGTCGTCGACCTCCAATCGTGCAAAAATCCTGGGGGATCGACGACTCTTTCTAATCTTCATTAAGCCCATGAAAATCAAAGGATTGATAAATTTTTACTCATTGGCTAAAATGAAATTAACCAATCAACCATTTAAATCGGAATGCTGATCTAACAACATTTTTTTGGGTTTTTATCTTAACTATAAGGAATTGAAACGCTTTCAGATCAATTCGAATGTCATCAACCCCTTTTGTTTTTATCTTAACTATAAGGAATTGAAACTACGGAGTTTACTTTTATATCCATTGCGAAGACCGTGTTTTTATCTTAACTATAAGGAATTGAAACCTAAAACACCCAAGCAGGTGAAAACATATGATCAAAGTTTTTATCTTAACTATGAGGAATTGAAACTATTCTCCTATTCCATTGCCACTAGTAGCATTCGCGTTTTTATTTAACTATGAGGAATTGAAACCCATCGTCTTCGCAGTAATACTCCACGACTTCGACGTTTTTATCTTAACTATGAAGAAAAATTTTAACCAAAAAAGCACGGCCTATGCGGTCGTGCTTCATCATTTTTATAATCGGGGAAACGGATATAAGTTAAGTTCGGAACATCAATGAGCCAGCCGATGTTTTTTGTGAAAGTGATGTCGGAGCGTGGGTGCATGGAACATCAAAATAAACGAGAGAATATTTTATGGTTCTCGTCAGATTAGGCAGTGCTTATTTCATAAGGTCAACTGCTTCGAAATAGTTGAATTTATTTGAGCTTCTTCAAATTTCAAAAGCAATCTCATTCTCTGGTCAATCTCAATTCTTTTTTGGCTTCTTTGTCGACTACAATTTTCTCATGGATATATCCGAATTTACCTTTTGAAGTTCCGCAAACAGGACATTTTTGAAGTGAAAGAGGTAATTCCAAGCCACAGCTATTCAGCAGATCTTCATTGGATAAAATGTCCACTGCGGTTCCATCTGCAGCTATTTCTCCTTTTTTTATCACAATAATCCTTTTACAGGTTTCAAGTACCATGTCCAAATCGTGGCTGGTAATTATTTTTGTATGTTCAAAGCTTTTTAACAAATCAATTACTCTCCGTCTTGATTTTGGATCCAGGCCAGAAGTTGGCTCATCCATGATCAATACATCAGGTTGCATGGATAAAACGGATGCAATTGCGGCAGAGCGCTTTTCTCCTCCTGATAGTTTATAGGGGGCCCTGTCTTTCAAATGAGGTATTCCAACCTTCTCCAGTGCCTGCATCACCCGTCTCTCCACGTCTTCCTCTTCCAGCTTATAATTTCGTGGTCCAAAGGCAACGTCTTCATAAACAGTAGTCATGAACAATTGGTCGTCAGGGTCCTGAAAAACCATTCCCAATCTTTGGCGAATCATCGGTAATGTCTTTTTGGTTACACGCACATCTCCTACCAGCACTTCTCCGCCATCCGGAAAATAAACTCCCATCAACAGCATTAGCAGCGTAGACTTCCCAGCACCATTTGCACCAATGATTCCGATTGATTCACCATGATAAATGGAAAAAGACATATTTTTAATTGCTTCATGTCCATCCGGATACGAAAAATACAGATTCCTCACTTCAATTTTATAATGACTCATCCTATCAAATCACTCCTGTAAACAATGACCCTATCAATACAGGTATGTTGTAAATTCTTGCAATAATAAAAAATAGACTCCATCCGGCAAAATAGGCCGTCAAGGAAAGCACTTGACCGTTTCCATTCTACCCACTTAGTGGTCTGCAAGCTGACGAAGGAGCTACTCTAGATTGAGTATCAATCTCGCTAACTTATTTCCGGAATTGTGTGAACATCACAGAATATGGTGATGAGACAATGTAAAAAGCAGGTGAATATGCGAAATTAGAAGAACGGAACATTCGTTAAAAATTCGTCCAACGAAATAAAATTTAGAAGTTGTATTTGATAGAGCATTTTTATTTAGGTTCAAAAGAAAAATCCTTGGGCTATTGTTTATTGCTATTATATTTTTCGAATAAATTCGTCCACAGAATAATAGAACACTGCACGAATAACTGCATAAATCAGTAATTCAGGAGGAGACTATAATGCAAATATAGATATAGAAAGTTTCTGAACTCTCTGACGTGTTTCGCTTTACTTTGACTGTAATGCAAATATAGATTTAGAAAGACAGTATACAATTGCTTTGACTAATAGTCGATTTTCTTTTTTCGTAATACTTTTTTACTTAAAATTTCAGAGAGGATTGATGCGGATACCCCATACAACAAAACAATGAAAGATACATAGAAGCAGCAGATAAAAATATAGGAAATATTTACATCCAGAATCTAGGGGATTAGACAGATCGTTATCAGTACTGATACCAACCAATATGTTGTGAGATTTCTAAATAAAAATGCTTTCATTCATACTACACGACCTTTTTCATGTTTATCCATCGGTTTTAATACAATGTAAATTTTGCAGTAAATGACAGTTTCATAGAGATTTTATGTTAAGCAGCGATGGATAAATGAATGCGGAGTTGAAAAATATTATGAAAAAAATATTAAAATATATAGTCCTGTTTGTTTGGACAACTCTTTTTTTGTATGTATACGATATGATTATGCCGAAAAATTTTTTATACATCTTGATAGGAATACCTGTTTTATTAGCAAGTTCATTTTTTCTTTTGAAAATTTTTAATGAGAATCGAGCAAACGATTGAGTTTTAAATATCGACATTTGAAATTCAAAGGATAAGAATGTAATTTAATTACGGTTCTATGTCAATTGTTTTGGCGATCATTATTGGACGAAAAGAAGCCGGACGTAAAATTCCTGCCTTCTTGACCACAAGGCGACTACAAAAATTTAATGACATTCGATCTATTAAGGACGATACAAAATGGCTACGGCTAACGATCACAAGCGCAATTATTGTGTCAGTGATCGGAGGAGTCGTAGCTATTATTTTTGCTGCATTGAAGTAAGTGTTCAGTGACGGAAAAAATCGTGCGGTAGACAAGTAACTCATTTGTTGAATTGCTATGCTTCTGCTGTTTCTCTTGCCCTAGGTCTTGAATACACTAATGTTGAAGCAATGACAATTAGAAAGGAGATGTTCAAATGGAAGCTATTCTATCAATTGAATTCACTGCATATGTGGCATTAGCCGTTTTGCTGTACGCAATCCGTCAAGCAACCAATCTTTCGAATCGCTACATTCCGATTGTCGCGGTTGTACTTGGCGTTGCTTTCTCTATTTTTGAAGCCAGCGCTTTCTCATTTGAGGTTTTAGTAAACGGATTAAAATATGCCTTGTATGGGATCGGATCCGTCGCTGCAATCAAATATGCTCTTGAAAAGACAACGGAGAAATAATGGCAGACATAAATCCGGGGCGATAGCTGGTTGGAAAAGTATAAAGTGTTTCCTTTCTTGACAGCTGCATAAGCGTACTTGAATCAGCTCGAGAAACAAGCGGTTTGGCCGGAAATGGTAACAACCAGATGGTTCGTTTTTCGGGCAACACCATCACAATGCATGAAAGGTTGTTGTCAATGTGAAGTTAAAAAGTACGAAATCTGGGCAGGAAACGTCGAACATCTAGACGCTTTTTCGTTGATAATAAACGTTGCAAAGCTGAACTTGGTGAAAAAGATTATGTTTAAACCGTAAAGAAGTTAACGCTGCCGGCTATGTATGCGCCGGAGCGGACGAGTTGACCCAAAAATGCTTGAGAAATATTGTTCATATAATTTTTGGATTTCACAATCAATTCTTGTATAAATTTACATCTGGTGTATAATCAATTTGAGATTCAAAGGCAATCACCATATTACAAAATCAATAGATCAAAATGTTCCAAAGAAAGAAGAGATCGAGAAAAAGCTGGTGGAATATTGTCTATGATACAGAAGCAGCAGTAAAAAGCATTCTGGAAAAAACACGGATTCAAACAAAATTGAATTGTCGATCTGCAGACAAACGTTATGTTTTAAAAATAATGAAATTTGTCGTCGACCCCCAATCGTGCAAAAAAACTGGGGGATCGACGACTCTTTCAAATCTCCATTGAGCCCATGAAAATCAAAGGATTGATAAATTTTTACTCATTGGCTAAAATGAAATTAACCAATCAACCATTTAAAACGAAATGCTTATTTAACAACATTTTCTGGGTTTTTATCTTAACTATGAGGAATTGAAACTCCTGAGTTACTCCTGCAATCTGTTGACCAAGTCTCGGTTTTTATCTTAACTATGAGGAATTGAAACCGACTTAGCGGTGGTTGTCGGTAATTATGGTGATTAGTTTTTATCTTAACTATGAGGAATTGAAACAATACATAGCCGTTCGTGAGTTTCAAAAGCGTGGTGCGTTTTTATCTTAACTAAGAGGAATTGAAACAAATTGACGTGTTTGAACTGCCGATCAAACTGCGACCGTTTTTATCTTAACTAAGAGGAATTGAAACTCGCCCCTCCTTCGTCTGTTTGTCGTCGTTTCCGCAGTTTTTATCTTAACTAAGAGGAATTGAAACAAAGAAGAAGATATCATCATGTATCCTCGCAAAATGTTTTTATCTTAACTAAGAGGAATTGAAACTGTCCAAATAAAAAAGCAACATCTTTTTCTAATACTTCGTTTTTATCTTAACTAAGAGGAATTGAAACAAAGAAGGGTGGTAGCATGACTAGTCAGGTTCTAATCGTTTTTATCTTAACTAAGAGGAATTGAAACATCTTCTTGTAATAGTGATCACGGAGTTCCGGCGCATAGTTTTTATCTTAACTTGAGGAATTGAAACTTTGTAAAGTAGCCAATGAATCGGCTACACTTAACTGGACAATAAAATTAAGGTCAAGTAGACTAAACACCAAATTTGGGTATACTGCTTATATTTGTTCCCTTTTCATTTCAACACATGCATTTCAACTCTAGCATGTGTTTTTTTATTTCAAAAAAATTTGATAATATAAATAAAGAAAAATTTGGATTTGTGGTGGGAAAGATGCTAGAAAAACTATTAATTGAACTTGCAAAACAGGTAGATTGTATTTACACATTAAGCTCTAACGAACCAATTTGGATAACAAAAGTAGATTCGAATGGGGTGTATGTGGAAACAGAAAAATCGAGAGAGAAGTTTGAAAATGGAGGACTGGATCAGCCTTGGGAATATATTTCCTTTGACTTTATAAGAACAGGCTGGAATGAATTTATAGAGCTACGAACCGCCAATTCAAAAGATTTTATTAAAACAAAAGGAAGATCATCTTTTTTGATGGCCTTTTTTCATCAGCTTCCATTTGTCACGAAAACAGTCAAGGAGAATGCAGTTGCCATTCAATTAAAAGAATTTACTACCGAAGATTTACCAACTGAACAATTTCATAAGGTGATTTCTTTTTTAGAAGAAGTAATAAACGGGGTATATGATCCTAAAAGATTAAGTGAACAAACCAATAAAAATTTATATCGAATTAAATCAAGAGGGAGACAAGATTTAAGACTTTTACGTTTCCTGAATGATGAAAATGAAAAAAATGAATCGCTTTTTTATGAATATATCAATGCAAAAAATAAAGTTGAAGTGATAAAGAAACAAATTATAAAACATCCTTACAGTCAAATCGTATTGGAAGTTCTAAAACTATTAAGTGATGTTGATAAAAACGAGAAAAAATCAATGCTTGTTGAGTTAGGAAAGTTAATTGTTCGTAACTCACGTGGAGAAAATCTTATGGTTGATTCAGTAGCTAAGGAGCGAACGATCAATTTGTTAAATTGGTTAAATGCCGTAGGATTGGTAGATGATGAATGGAGCTTGATTCAACAAAATCCTGAAAACGAATTATTAAATTTTGATGAATTTAAACAAAATATTTTTCACAGCTTTTTTATTAAGCTAAGAAAGTACCGTGCCAATCAACTGAAAGAGCTATTAAATGGAAAAAACAAAATTTCCTTACAACAATTTAACGAGGAAGTTTGGAATATCGGTTATGCAGTCTTAAATGACTCGAAAGTTAACGTATTTAACTTAATACATAACAAGGATTTTGATACGTTAAAGAAATTAAACGAACAATTAGAAAAAAAGGAATTAATATATAGTGGGAATTCTATCTGGAGCACAGCAACTAGAGTCTATGGTGCTCAATTAAAATTGACCGATCAAGAAAAAGAACAGTTAATCAATAACGCCATTGAAATATTAAATAGAACCGATCTTACACCTTTGGAGAAGGTTAATAAATTGCTAGAAATAAAGGGATTTGGTGAGAATATTGCAACAGGTCTAGTCATGGTGTTCCATCCAGATGAATTTGCAATCTATAATTCTCAATCTGTTGGAGCCTTGAGAAAACTAGGATATTCCACAGACACATTAGAAGATTTCCAAAAAGATATCACACGTTTGAAGGAAACCTTACATGCAGCTGATTTTATTGAATTGGATTGGTATTTATATTGGATAAATCAAGATGAGGAGAGAAAAAGTTTGAAATATTGGTGGGTGAACCAAGGTCAAACACATAAAGAGGAAAAAGAAGGCGGTTATTTATGGGCGCCAAAACAAACAAAAAGTGGGACCATTTTTGCACATCATCGAAATCTCGTTTATGCAAAAGTAGGGGATATAGTATTTGCCTATTCGACTGGAGAAATTAAAGCAGTTGGAATTGTTGAAAGAGAAGCAGAAGAGCTTCCAAAGCCTAAGGAAATATCCTCTGGAAATTGGGAAGAAGAAGGAAATCTTGTTCGATTAACATATTATGATTTAATCTCACCTATTAAAAAAGAAGAGATTCCAGAAGAGTGGCGTTTGAATGAAACCGGACCATTTGATCGGAACGGAAATGTTAAACAAGGCTACTTTTTTGAAGTATCAGAAGAATTTGTAGGAAAACTTTTAGGAAAATTTAAAAATCATTTCCCAAAAGAACTCATAGAGATAATCAACATTCCAATTCAAGAAGAAGAAAAAGCATTAACATCCGAACAAATCACTCACCACATCCATTCCTACATTTCTAGTAAAGGCTTTTACTACACAAAAGAAGAAGTGATCAATCTATTTTTATCATTAAAAACAAAGCCGTTTGTCATTCTTTCGGGGATTTCAGGCACTGGGAAAACGAAAATTGTTCAATGGTTAGCAGAAAGTGTGGGAGCCACCGAAAAAAATGGAAGATTTACGTTAATCCCTGTTCGACCCGATTGGAACGATGGGTCAGATTTGTTAGGGTATGAAGACATTAAAGGAGAGTTTCGACCAGGTCCGCTTACGAAAGTAGTGCTCGAGGCGGAACAAAATCCAGAATATCCATATTTTGTTTTGTTAGATGAAATGAATTTAGCGCGAGTCGAGTATTACTTTAGCGATGTTTTAAGTGTAATGGAAAGTAGAAGGTGGGAGAATGGAAAAATTGTGTCCTCGAACCTTCTTTCCAAAGAGGTAGCGAGAAGAGAGGTCACCTTTCCATCAAACGTTTATATCATCGGGACGGTTAATATGGACGAAACTACTCATCCATTTAGTAAAAAGGTGTTAGACCGGGCAAATACGATTGAGTTTAATCGCGTGAACTTATCGCATCTTGAATTTTTAAAAGGGCTCGAGGACGTTCATCCAATTACATTAAAGGATCAAGCTTTTTCTGCGAAATATTTGCATCTAAAAGATGTTTATCAGGAGTATCCACATATCGTTGAGCAAGCAACGAATGAGCTCGTACAAGTGAATCAGTACTTGCAGCCACTTGGGGCTCATGTTGGTTACCGTGTGCGGGACGAAATTTGTTTTTACCTTGCCTATGCTGAAGAAGGAAATTTGATGACATATGAAAAAGCGTTTGATCACTGTCTTCTTCAAAAAGTCTTACCTAGAATTTCTGGAAGTGATACGAGGGTACAACGTGCTTTAGAACAGCTGTATACGTTTTGTACAGGTGTTGAATTACATGAGAATTACGAAGATCCAGCCAATTTTTCCTATGCCAAATATCCGAAAAGTGCAGACAAAATTTTAGAAATGTTAAGGAGGTTAACGGACGATGGCTTTACATCCTTCTGGATTAGCTCATGAGGATGTAGAGCTAGTCCACATTGAAACTGAACTATTAACACTCATCATGAAAGGGAAGCCTTATCATGAGCGGTATCAAGGTTTGAAGCAATATCGAAACATGGATGTTCATGAACAAATGGAATTTTCGGTCGATGGGGAAGGCATTCAAGAGATAAAAGTATTTGATGTGGATCAACAAACATTAGTCGACTGGTCGTATCATCGGCCAATCTTTTTTGAAAACGGAATTTACCAAGTCATCGTCTCTCCGAAAGTCGATACAGAATTATCTTTTTATCATGAACATCCTTCTTTAAGAAGAGCGGTAGACAAAGTAAAGATCGGAAAATCTTATGTGTTAATGGGGAATCTCCAGTTTCAAAATGAAGTGGGTCTATCAACCTTTGAAATTAGAAATGAAAACAAAACCGTGTTAGAGGTCACAATTGAAATTTTTCCAACGAAATTAAATTACAAAGAAGATTATCTCAAACTATTACAAGAAGTAAACGATGAAATTTATAATCTCGCCTTTCACTTTATCAAAAAAACGTATCAGCGGGCCAAAGTAAAGCTGGAGGGAACCCCATCTAGAAGTGAATTTTTTCGTTTAATGGACGTTCATTTTCACTCTTTTATCCAAGCGATCAAACGAATCGAACAACAGCCTCACCACCAGCTTGTAAAAACTCATGTCAAAGCAAGAGGGGATCAATTAGGACGTCTTGATCAAAAAGGACGACATTATTTGCGCAAACGTCCGCAGCTTTTTCGAGATGTGCCCAATGGTATTGCGATCCATGACCGTCTCGTCATGCCTGTTTCCGGATTAAAAATCAAAAAAGATCTCACGTTTGATACGTTGGAAAATCGTTTTGTCAAATGGATGATGAACCGATTAATCGATAAATTAGCGGATTTACTAGAAAAAATACAATCAAAAAACAAGCGCTATGAGCTTGAACCTGATCAGGATCTGATCGAAAAGCTTTCAAATATGAAAAGAGAGTTGGAAAAGAAAGTAAACAGTTATTTTTGGAAAACGATCGGAATACTCGATCGCTCTGTCATGAGCCTTGTATTGCAAATGGCTCCTGGCTATCGCGATGCCTTTCAAATTTATTTATTAGTGACAAGAGGTCTTGCGCTAAATGGAAAACTGTATCAAATGTCCGTTAAAGATGTCGCGACCCTTTACGAATATTGGACGTTTTTGAAATTAGGGCAAATCTTAGATAAAAAATACAAGTTAGTGAGTCAGGATATTATTCGTGTCAATCGAAACGGTTTATTTGTCAACCTGGAGAAAAATGCTTCAGCTACACGAATATATAAACATCCGTACACAGGTGAAAAAATTATTTTAACGTATCAAAAATACGAAGGGAAATTACCAACCATCCCGCAAATCCCGGATACAATGCTATTGATCGAAAAGAAGGGAAAAGATTACACATACAATTATATATTTGATGCAAAATACCGCATCGATTTTGCTATGGAAGGGAGCAGCTATCATCGAAACTATCAGCTTCCAGGACCAACAGAAGAAGATATAAATACAATGCACCGTTATCGAGATTCACTAGTTGTCCGCCACCAAGGACCATACGAACGAACCGCTTTTGGCGCTTACGTTTTATTTCCTTGGTGGGATGAAGACAGCTATCAAGAACACAAGCTTTATAAAAGCATCAATGAAGTCAATATCGGCGGCTTGCCGTTTTTACCAAATGCCACACGCTTAGTAGAACAACTGATCGAACGACTAATTGAAAAAAATCCTGAAGAATTACAAAAGGAAGGAATCCTCCCAAGAGGAACGATCGAGGAATGGCAATCTTCTCTTGAGGAAAAGGTCCTTGTCGGTATGGTCCCAAGAGAAGAAAACTATCGGGCGCATCTTCAGCATCGATTTTACCACGTCCCTGTCAAACGTCTTAATAAAGGCTGGCAAGAAGCTAAATATGTTGCCCTTTATCCGAAAAAAGGAGCTGCACCGACAAACGGTGTGACGTGCTACGGAAAAATAACCGACGTCCAATTTGTGAAAAGATATGAAATCACCGAATTACCGAAAAACAGTGCAGAAGAATATGTCAAATTCGAAATCGAAAGCTGGCATTTTCTCAAAGAAATTATTAAACCTGTTGGCTATGGAATTTCTGTCTACACGATGACAACCTTAAATACCTTAAAAGATGCGAAAGAATTGCCAGAACTTTTCATGAAATCAAAAGAAGAAGTCACATTATGGCGCATGTTGCGCAGACTATCCAACCGCATCCGCTTCGACCTTGACGCCCGTTATCTCGACAAAGCATTGAAAATCGAAGCGTATCGCATCAAAGATATCACCATTCAACTCGATGGCCGGCAGCTTGTGATTACGAAAGGGAACTTAAGAAAAACGTTGCCAATCGATGAGTTAAGAAAACAGCCGGCGTTTGTGTTTAAGGAGATATTGAAGGTGATGGGATGAGATGATAGAGGGAAAAATGTGTTTTCAGATGGATTATTGAGCAAAAATGGTTAGGACTACCCGGATATGTCACTTTCGATTACAGATGAACAGGATATTGAAGCGAAAAGCGAAAAAAGTTAAAAAAATCGGAATTTTTCGTTGTTTAGGGATAACAAAGGATATGATTATATTTGCACAGTAAAATAAAGAACATATATGCTATAATATAGATAATCAATATGACAAATCTTTCAGTGGTCTTGATTGATGTAGTGATTCTCTAATCAATGCTCAATTGAAGAAAGAGGATTATGTTCATGAGTTTGTTCGATGTTAGTCATTGGGAAAAAGATGAAGAAAGGCAAGCTTCTGGAACTAGACAAAAGTTTTGGTTGATTAACCCATTGGATAAACAACGGTATTTATTTAAGATTCCTAAGGAGAATACGGGTGAAGCTTGGGCAGAAGTTATTGCCTCGAAAATCGGACAACTAATGGGATTAAAAACAATGAAAGCTGATTTAGCAGTCTATAATGGTATATTAGGCATTTTATCAGAAAACTTTGTCCATGATGATAAGGAATTTTATGAAGGCGGAGATTTATTTTTTACCATTGCCGAAGATTTTGATAGATACAGCTTAAAGTATTACGATTTTCCAAATATAATAAAAGTATTATCCGAATTTAGTCTTGAAAGAGACTTTATTCAAATACCCATATTCGATGCGCTAATTGCAAATCAAGATCGACCTGCGACAATTGGGGAATCATTGTTTATCAAGCAGGTTATCAGCTTGCCCTATATATGATAACGGAGCATCATTAGGGTATCAATTACAGGAAGAGCGTATCCTAAGAATGTTTCAAGTTCAAAGAATGTTTACAGCTTTTACAAACCGAAGCTACTCTTTAATCGGGTTGCCTGACAAAAAGAAACCAAAATATAGAGAGTTATTAAATTTTATTTATCAATTATATCCACAAAAAACAAAAGAAATGGTTGAAAGAATAAGTCAAATAAATGAAAAGCAAATACTTGTCATTTTAAGTGAAATTTCAGAAGAAGCAATGAGTAAAGTTTATAAAGAATGGGTATTAAAATTATTACAATATCGAAGAGAGTGGCTAATAAATTGGCATACGAAGGTGAAATAAATGACCCGTCCTTTTGTGCTTTGGTTTATTTGGCAAAACGAACGTATGTGCCAGCGATATCATATTGGGAATTTAGTACATCACGAAGGCAAATATGTATTTTATTATGAAAAAAGCAGAAAAAGAAGGGGATTATTAGACGCATTAGAAAACGGATATCAGCCACATTTAGCGTTTCGCGATATCGATAAAATATACGTTTCTGACAGGCTATTCGGGCCTTTCGAACGACGTTTGCCTGATCGTCGCCGCCCTGATTTCCCAGAAATTTTGCGGACGCACGGCTTGTCAAGTGATTATACGGAAATGGATTTATTGCGAGCTACCGGCGGCAGGCTTGCGACTGATTCATATGAGTTTGTAGCACCTATTTATGTGTACGGAAATCACTTTGACTTTGATTTTTATATTGCTGGCTGGAGATATTATGAAGGGGAACAAATCCTTAAACAGCTAAAAATCGGAGAAAAGGTACAGTTTCAACTAGAGCCAGAGAATGAACAAGATCCGAAAGCAGTGATTGTATTAACAAGCCAAGGGCGTAAGTTAGGATATATTCCAGCCTTTTATAGTGAATTTATGTTTCAGCTTATGGAGAACGATGGGGATTATGAAGCAAAAATTCACTCCATTCATTTTAAAGCTCTCCCACAATTGAAAGTAAATATAAGCGTTTGTGGGAAACTGCTTCCGCCATTAAAGGAACGAAACTTAAATATGGTGTATGATTTGCAGTTAGAAATGATATAACCATTTTGTAAATTCAGTTTTAGGTTGCGATGTCGTTGACAATAAGCACATTGCTTTTTATTGTCCCTCGGTTTGCTGGAAAAGAGTTTTTTGAAAAACAAATAAGGAGCGGGATGCGGCGGGTAATAGACGAGATGTTATACTGGAGCATTGGCGAACGGAACCTTGAGTTTTTTTACCAACTCTCTTGTTGCTAGTGCTGGGTGTGCTCGGGGGTAAAGTTAAGTTTTTGAATTACTCGTTTACAGAAAGCTGACTACAAGGTGGAGAAAGGAGAACCATTGTAGTCAGCTTTTTTATTTATTGGTGCAATGTGTATATTCACGTTCACACAAGTTTTCGGCAAAATTCGTCAAATTTTTTCGTTGTTGTTTTAGTATAATGTAATTATGCTGAAATAACGATATGGTTTTATGTCTTAGTACGTTGAATAGGCATTCTAATAAAGGAGTTCAGACTGAAACATGTCAAAAGGGATTATTGATAATAAACAAACGGGTTTAGTGGGAGATGTCATAAAAGAATATATTACAAAGGGCAGTAAGTTATCCGTTGCTGCTGCACATTTTACTTTATATGCTTTTGTCGAATTAAAGAAAGAGCTTTCTCAGTTAGAGGAGTTTCGCTTTATTTTCACAGAGCCTGCTTTTGTACAAGGCGGCAACTTATTAAAGGAACAAATGGAAAAAAAAGAAGCTTTGTTGTATGGGGTTGAAGAAGAACGAAAATATAAAGTAGAGTTAAACCAAGCCTATATCGCTAAAGAATTTGCAAAATGGTTGAAACAAAAAGCACAAATCAAGTCAGTCACTAATCAGCGGATCCAAGGCGGATTATATCATCTAGAAAACAAAGACGGAACTCAAATCGGTCTGATTGGCGGTGCGCCATTCTCAAGTCCGGGATTAGGTTACAGCAACTCCTCAAATATATACATTAACAATATTGTTGATGATATTGAAGCAAATACACAACTCCTTCGCAATTTCGATGCTATTTGGCACAACGAATATGCATTACAAGATGTGAAAGAACAAATATTACGGCGTTTAGAAGTGTTATATAAAGAAAATTCACCGGAGTTTATTTACTTTGTTACACTCTACAATCTTTTCAAAGATTTTTTACAAGATACGAAAGATTACGAGGCGTTACAAACGAGAACAGGGTTTGAAAATACGGTGATTTGGAATAAACTTTATGATTTTCAGCGCGATGGTGTGATTGGTGCCATCAACAAAATCGAAACTTACGGCGGCTGCATTATTGCTGATAGCGTCGGTTTAGGAAAAACGTTTGAAGCGCTAGCGGTTATTAAATATTATGAACTCCGTAATCACCGCGTGTTAGTTCTTGCACCGAAAAAATTACGGGAAAACTGGATGATTTACCGTTCCAATGATAAGCGGAATATATTAGCTGAAGACCGTTTTTCTTATGATTTGCTGAATCATACCGATTTATCAAGGGAGAGCGGGTATAGTGGCGATATTAATTTGCAGTATGTGAATTGGGGAAATTATGATTTAGTCGTCATTGATGAGTCGCATAATTTTCGCAACAACGATCCAAGGAAAAGCCATATCACCCGTTATGCCCGGTTAATGAATGACATTATAAAAGCTGGAGTTAAAACAAAAGTGCTGATGCTTTCCGCTACTCCAGTGAACAACAAGCTGGATGATTTAAAAAACCAAATTGCTTTTATTACAGAAGGAAATGACAAAGCGTTAGCGGAAACAGCAAACATTAAAAGCATCAACCAAACGATTCGGCGGGCGCAGTCACAGTTTAACAAATGGAGCAACTTGTCGGAAGAAGAGCGGACAACGGAGCGGTTATTGGACATGTTAAGCTGGGATTATTTTACGTTGCTTGATTCGTTGACGATTGCCCGTTCCCGTCGTCATATTGAAAAATATTACAATGTTAAGGATATTGGAAAATTTCCACAACGCCTAAAGCCAATTAATATGAAAGAAAAGATTGATGTGGAAAATGAATTTCCCCCACTTTCCGTAATTAATAATGATATTTTGCGCTTGCGCTTTGCTCTTTATTCACCAATGAAGTATATTTTGCCTCATATGCAGGCGTTTTATCACGAAAAGTACGATACGAAAGTGGCTAATGGGCGCGTATTTAAACAAACGGACCGAGAAAACAACCTCGTCTATTTAATGAAAACAAATTTATTAAAACGGCTTGAAAGCAGCGTTTATTCTTTTTCGTTAACGTTAGAAAGCATTATTGCTCAAATTGACTCTTGTATTTCCAAAATTAACCATTATTCAACAAGTGACAGCATCGGCGAGTTCGATGACATGGATACAGAAGATTCAGAATTGGAAGATGCCTTCATTGGTGCAAAAGTAAAAATTTTGCTTCGTGATATAGATCTCATTCGTTGGAAACAAGATTTGTTATATGATCGGGAAATTTTGCTGAAGTTATTGCAACATGCAAAACGAATCAATCCAAATCGCGATCAAAAACTATTAGCCCTTAAAAAAGTTATTCAAACGAAAATCGAACATCCAATCAATGGACAAAACAAAAAACTACTCATTTTTACTGCATTTGCCGATACAGCAAAATATTTATACGAAAATTTACATCGATGGGTTTCTAAACAATTTGGGCTTCATTGTGCGGTTGTTACAGGTAAAGATCGGCCAAGAACAACATTTATCGTACCGAAAGCTGACTTCAACAGCATTTTAACGCACTTTTCACCTATTTCCAAAGAAAGAGCAAAAGTCATGCCGGTTATGACGGAAGAAATTGATATTCTCATCGCAACCGACTGTATTTCCGAAGGACAAAACTTGCAAGATTGCGATTATCTCGTCAATTATGATATTCACTGGAATCCGGTGCGCATTATTCAACGATTTGGCCGCATTGACCGGCTTGGAAGCAAAAATGAACGCATTCAGTTAGTGAACTTTTGGCCGTCGATGGAGTTAGACGAATATATTAATCTAGTCGGCAGGGTGAAAGACCGAATGACCATCCTTGATATTTCTTCTACTGGGGAAGAAAACGTCATCGCTGACAACAGCAACGAAATGAAAGATTTAGAATATCGCAGAAAACAATTAGAAAAATTGCAAAATGAAGTGATTGATTTAGAGGATATTTCGGGAAATATTTCGTTAACGGATTTCACGATGGATGATTTCCGAATGGATTTATTAAATTTCATGAAGAACAATAAAGATGTAATCGAGAAGGCTCCATTAGGTTTATTCAGTATCACAACGAATAAAAATGAAAAACTGAGTGCGGAAATTCAACCTGGAGTTATTTTTTGCCTAAAACAAATTAACAACTTTACAGCTTCTAATGAACAAAATGCGCTCCATCCATATTATTTGGTGTATATAAAAGAGGATGGGCATGTACTTTATAACCATGTTCACATCAAAAAAATTCTTGATATTTATCGCTCGCTATGCAATGGGCAAAAGGAAGTCGAAGCACAATTATATGCGGCGTTTTATGAAGAAACAAAGAACGGCAAAGAGATGGGACAGTACAAAATGCTGTTGGAAAAAGCAGTGGAAGATATTGTCGGGAAGATCGACCAACAATTGACGCTTAACATTTTTAGTCTAGGGAATTTAGACAGTCTCGTCACAAATGCGAATACAAGCCTGCAGGATTTTGAAATCATTTCTTATCTCATTATAAAAGGGTGAGAACGATGGCTGGATTAACGTTTTACCGTATGATTGGACTTGATGATAAAGTCCGCCCGCTCCATAAAAAATTAGATAAAAAGATGTTCTACGACTTCGCCGACTTAAACAAAAAAGAAAAAGACTACATTACGAAATATATTGAACGGATTGAATTAAGTTATTTATTAACCTCGAACACTATCAATATCCAGCCATTTATTAATGAAAACTACCATTATGAAGGGGTTATGTTTATCACGATTCAACTGAGGGAGGAAGCGAAAGACAATCATCTGCTGGTCATCGGTGAAATCATCCAAGGGGCGCTTCCGAATCCCGTGGTGATTGTTTTTGAGAAACAAGAGCGAATCCAAGTCAGTACATGCCTAAAACGATTAAATAAAGTCGATTCATCTCAAGTCGTACTAGAACATTTTCATTACACCCCTTGGATTGATTTACATGCTCATGATGAAACGGTTGAGAAGTTTTTGCGTGCCGTTCATATTACGAGCATCTCGTTCTATAACTTTTTTGAGTACTACAAAGAATTTGACTTAGCGGTGCAAGCATTACAGCAAGCCGGTATTACGGGGACGTTTTATCTTATTAAAGATGAAAAGCAATATGCCAAACAACAGCAGCTCATTGCGCAAATCCAAGCATACGAAGCGGAAATAACGAAATGGAAAAATAAAATGAAAAAAGAAACGCAGTTTAATCGAAAAGTAGAGATGAATATTAAAATTCAACAGCTAACAAAACAAATGGAACAGTTGAAACAACAATTGCAATGAAAGGAGAACCATCATGGAAAAACTAGACGGAAAATCGATGGATTTAGTGAAAACAAATATTGAAGCGTTAAAGCAGTTATTCCCGGAAGTCGTTACCGAAGGAAAAATCGACTTTGAAAAATTAAAACTTGTGCTTGGAGAAGAAATTGAAAAACGCAACGAACGATATGAATTCACCTGGCACGGCAAAACGCAAGCGATGAAACTGGCACAAACGCCGTCGACAGGAACATTGAGACTCGACAAAGAGTCAAGCAAAAACTGGGATACAACGGAAAACCTTTATATTGAAGGAGACAACCTCGAAGTACTAAAGCTGTTGCAAAAAGCGTATTTCGGCAAGATTAAAATGATCTATATCGACCCTCCGTATAATACGGGGAAAGATTTTGTGTATAAGGATGATTTCCGTGACAATATCAAAAATTACAAAGAAATTACGCAGCAGACGACAAAGGCGAACACAGAAACGAGTGGGAGATTTCATACCGATTGGCTGAATATGATGTATCCGCGGTTAAAGTTGGCAAGGAATTTGTTGAGAGAGGATGGAGTTATACTAATAAGTATTAACGATTCAGAGATTACTAATCTGAAAAAATTGTGTGAAGAAATTTTTGGAGAAGAAAATCATATTTGCGATTTTGTTTGGCAAAATAAAAAGGGGGGAGGAAACGATTCAAAGTTTATCGCAGTTGAGCATGAGTATATTGTCATATTTGCAAAAAATCTAAATGTGCTCCCTCCCTTCTTTGAAGCATATTCTGAAGAATATTTAAAACGATACAAAGAAGAAGATGAAAAAGGAAAGTTTTATTGGGATACATTTAAAAGAAAATCAGGAAAGCAATATTATCCAATTACTTGTCCAGATGGAACAGTATTGGAATATGATGAATATGGAAATAAGATTAGTTGGTTAAGATCGCAAGATAGATTTTATAAAGATTTAGAAGAGGGAGAAATACGATTTGTTAAAACTGAAAATGGTTGGTCGGTTCAATTTAAACAAAGATTACCAAAAGGAAAAAAGCCTAGAAGCATTTTGGATGATAAAGGAAACACTAGTACTGGAGCAGAGGAAGTTTTCAATCTTTTTAACCGCCATGTGTTCTCAAATCCAAAACCTGTTGAATTAATTAAATATTTTATTGAATTTTTAACTGATGATAATGATATTATTTTAGATTTTTTTAGTGGTTCAGCCACTACTGCCCATTCAGTAATATTGTCGAATGCAAAATCAACAAGTAGAAAAAATAAATTTATATTGGTTCAGTTGCCGGAAATACTCAAAGAAAATGACGAAGCATATAAAGCCGGTTATAAAAATATTTGCGAAATCGGAAAAGAACGCATCCGCCGCGCTGGTGAAAAAATCGTTCAAGAAACAGGGAAAACAAATTTAGATATCGGCTTTAAAGTGTTTAAGCTCGATTCTTCGAACGTGAAAACATGGGATCCTGATTTCGACAACTTGGAGCAAACCCTTTTCGATTTGCAGGATAACATAAAACAAGACCGTACAAAAGAAGACTTGTTGTATGAGATTTTACTGAAAATCGGTTTGCCGCTGACAACGCCAATCGAAGAGATTGACTATAACGGGAAAACGATTTACAACGTCGGATTTGGTTCCGTTTTATTATGTCTAGAAGATGAGATTGATTTAGACATTGTTAATGAGATGATGAAACATCAGTCAGAGCACATGACACCAAAAGTTATTTTCAAAGAGTCTGGTTTCATCAATGATTCCGTGAAAACAAATGCGATTCAAACATTGAAAAAGAACGGAATCACGGACGTTAGGAGTGTATAAGCCATGAAGTTAAAGTTTATTTCTGACTTAGACTACCAAAAGCAGGCGATTGATTCCGTTGTGCAAATTTTTAAAGGCCAACAAATGAAACAGTCCAACTTTACTGTATATTATGGTACGCAAGAAGAAGCAGGGATGATTCAAACAGCTTTAGGCGTAGGAAACCGTTTAGACCTTACGCCTCAAGAAATTTTAAAAAATGTCCAATCCATCCAAATGAAGAACGGTTTGCCGCGCAGCGAAACGCTCGATGGGATGAATTTTACGGTCGAAATGGAGACGGGGACTGGGAAAACGTATGTTTATTTACGGACGATTTACGAATTAAATAAACATTACGGTTTTACAAAGTTTGTCATTGTCGTGCCATCTGTGGCGATTCGCGAAGGTGTGTATAAGTCATTGCAAATTACGAAAGAGCATTTTGACGAGTTGTACAACCGTACGCCGTTAGAGTACTTCATTTATGATTCGCAAAAGCTCGATAAAGTACGTAACTTTGCGACGGCAACAACGATTCAAGTGATGATTATTAATATCGATGCCTTCCGTAAAAGTTTTGAAGACCCGAAAAAAGAAGATAAAGCAAACGTTATTCACCGGACGAACGACCGACTAAACGGTTATCGGCCAATTGAATTTATTCAACAAACGAATCCAATTGTCATCATCGATGAGCCACAAAGTGTCGATACGACACCGAAGTCCAAAGAGGCGATCGCATCACTCAATCCGTTATGTACGTTGCGTTATTCGGCTACCCATGTCGATAAATACAACATGGTGTACCGTCTTGATGCAGTGGATGCCTATAATCAAAAACTCGTAAAGAAAATTGAAGTAATGTCCGTCCGTTCTGAAGAATCATTTAATGTCCCTTATATAAAATTAGTAGAAGTAAAAGAAGGAAAAGCAAAAATTGAACTTGATGTTGAAACGCGCGGCAAAGTGAAACGAACAACGAAAACAGTGAAGTATGGGGACGATTTATACGATATTTCTGGAGAACGGGAATTGTACCGCGGCTATATGGTGGAACAAATTGATTGGACAGAAGGAAATGAGTCCATTGAAGTAAACGGTCATTATTTACGGGTGGGCGATGCCATTGGCGACATAGATGACGATACGATTAAACGATATCAAATCCGCAAAACGATTGAGGAGCATCTAGATAAAGAACAGCGTCTAAGACCGCGGGGCATTAAAGTGTTAAGTCTTTTCTTTATTGATAAGGTGGCCAACTATCGTGATTATGATAAAGATGGTAATCCGATTAAAGGAAAATATGCCATCATGTTTGAAGAAGAATACAAGAAATTAATTCAGAAGCCAAAATATCGTACATTATTTAATGACATCGATGTTGATATGGATGTAGAGAAAGTTCATAACGGATATTTTGCGCAAGATAAAAAAGGAAAGCTGAAAGATTCACGAGAAGGTAAGAGCACAGAAGCGGATACGGATGTATATAATTTAATTATGAAAGATAAAGAGCGCTTATTAAGCTTGGACGAGCCGCTTCGCTTTATTTTCTCACACTCTGCACTTCGCGAAGGCTGGGACAACCCGAACGTGTTTCAAATCTGTACATTAAAAGATTCAGCAGGGACATATGTATCAAGACGGCAGGAGATCGGCCGCGGCTTACGTTTAGCGGTAAACCAAAACGGGGAACGTGTCCAAGACTATAACGTCAACACGTTAACGGTTATGGCGAACGAATCGTACAAAGAATTTGTCTCGACACTGCAAAAAGAAATCGAAGAAGATACGGGCGTCAAATTTGGCAAAATCGAAAAACATATATTTGCCAAGCTCGTCTATGTCGACGAGAAGACTGAAGAGCCGGTGCAAATGGGTTACGACTTATCGGTAAAATTATATGAAGAATTAAAGCGAAACGGTTATATCGACAAGCATAGCATGGTCACCTCACAATTGAAGGAAGCGATAGAAAACTATGACTTGCGCTTAAGGGCGGAGTTTCAGCCATGTATTTCGGTGATCGTAAAAGAAATAAAACGCCACTTGCAAGCATTGCCGATCAAAGACGCAACCAAAAAGAAAAAAGTGAAATTAAATATGTCCGTATTCAATCAGGAAGAATTCAGACAGTTATGGGACAAAATCAAGTATAAAACGGTTTATTCCGTCGATTTCGACAGCGAACAATTGATTCAAACGTGCATCGAAAGCATTCAAACGATGCCGCGTATAGAGAAAATTCGAATTTTAAGCCGCAAGGGAAAAGTGGAAATCGACCGCGTGACAGGAGTACAGGCACAAACGGTAAGCGAAAGCGTCGAAGATTACGTCAGCTTGCACCATACGCTTCCAGACGTCATTACCGAGCTGCAAAACCGCACGAATTTAACGCGTAAGACGATCGTCCGCATCTTAACCGGCTGCAAGCGGCTTGACGATTTCAAAAACAATCCGCAAAAGTTTATCGAAGAAGCGACAAAGATCATCCAGCGCGAAATGAAGCAACTGTTAAAAGACGGTGTGAAATATTATAAAATCGGTGACGATGCGTATTATGCGGTCGAATTGTTCCAAAACGAGGAATTGCTTGCCTATTTAAACGACAATGCGATTCCGAGTGAAAAGTCGCTGTTTGACCATATCGTCTATGATTCGGATGTGGAAGAACGGTTTGCCAAACGCTTTGAAAACGACGAAAAAGTAAAAGTATATGTGAAGCTGCCAAGCTGGTTTAAAATTGACACGCCGATTGGCTCCTACAATCCTGACTGGGCGCTAGTCATTGAGAAAGACGGGGAAGAAAAGCTGTACTTCGTTCTAGAGACAAAAGGACAAGAATGGGAAGGAGATTTGCGCCCGGGCGAATCGGCAAAAATCGAGTTTGCCCGCAAGCACTTTGAAGCGATCGGCACGGATATTGAATTTGTTGGGCCGGAGAATGAAGTTGATGCGTTTATGATGAGGGCTGTTAGCCGTTAATTCTTTCATTACGACAGAAGCCGTATTGGCTTCTGTTTTTTGTGTGCGCCCGGCATGGGTGTAATCTATAGGGTGAAAGTCCCGAGCTGCGAAGGCAGAAGTAGCAGTTAGCTTAACGCAAGGGTGTCCGTGGCGACGCGGAATCTGAAGGAAGCGAGCGGCAAACTTTAAGGTCTCTCGGAACACGAACTTCATATGAGGCTAGGTATCACTGGGTGAGTTTGCACAACAAAACAAAGCCCTTTCTGCCGAAGGTGATACAGAGTAAATGAAGCAGATGGATGGAAGGAAAGATTACACTCTTACCCGGGGAGGTCTGGCTGGCACGCCAAGTAACCTTGGTAACCTATCTAGTGATAGATAGCTGAACAGTCAGAAGTCAGCAGAAGTCATAGTACTCTTTCAAGCTCGAGATGGAAGAAGAAGGACTGAACAATTAAGGAGAACGAATCGCTAGGCGTTCACCTTCTGTGTGGAAGCAGACAATCCGATAGGACTTACTTGAAGGAGGAAGTGGTGAATCCCACGGGGGACTTCAAGAGGGTGGAGCAGAAGATGGCACAAATAGAAGAATTCGTTCACGTGGAGAGGTACTCCAAAAACGAAACAATCGATTCTCGCAACTCTTTTCGATTGGGATGAAATCGATTGGCAATGACACTTTCTTTCAGCCAGCCCCAAATTCGTTCAACGAAGTTTAAATTCGGTGAATACGGGGGTAAGAATACAAAAGTTAATTGTTCTCCGTGCTCCTGTAAAAAAGGCTGAAGAACTTTAGCATGATGAATGTTTGCGTTATACAAGACCATCACGACATGTTTATCTGGATACTGGTCCAATGTGTATTGGAGAAACTGCAGAAAAGCCTGTGCATGACATTGGGCCGTTTCTATACAGAGAAATTCACTGACCGCCTAATAAGCTAACCATCGCGTGGTGTCCATATGTAGGGATTTGTTTTTGACGTCCTTTGACATTCCATGTGGTACGAAGAGCTTGGTAATCGCGAATATGACTTTCATCTTCATAGATTATGACTGTGTTGTCGGACAAGTTTTTTTATCAGTTCGATTTCTTGTTGAAACTCTTTTTGTTTTTGAGGATTCGCATAGGGCGTGTATAGCGAAATCCCCATCGATGGAGCATATCACAAATCCCACCGCAAGACATGGTGACAGAAAATTTCTCTTCTAACACATGTTGAATGATTTGTGTATTCCAGCTGGTTTCGATGCCGTATCCTTCATCGGCAGGGGTGCTTTCTTCCAAGATTTTTCTCAATTCACGTTCTTCGTCTGGAGACACATACGGCTTTCTACCGGGAGCATAATGGCGTTCAAATAGCGCATCCATGCCAACTCGATTAAACTTTTGAACACGGTTTCACGAAAAGCTCAGTGACTTGGATCCCAAGTAGCCTTGCATAATGAGACGAATCACCGCAATTCGTTTCGCCATGTTCGCACTTTTCACTCTGGTTCCTATTCTTGAAGACGTTCGATGGTCCAACCATAGTCGTTTGTAAAATGAAAGTGCGACTAAACATCAAAAGGAGAGTTTACATGCAAGAACGCTTTCATTTTACAACAGATCGAGCTAAACTTCAAAAACGATATGCAGTGATTTTGTTTTTTGTATTGGCTCAACTATCGAGTATCCAAGTTTATCTTCAATGCCGAAACCGTTATTTGTTGAAACAGGAAGACGAGGTCATCATCGCTGTCCATGTCATTGGAAAGTTGTTGGGCTTTACTTCCGAATGGGCTTGGCACCGATTTGTGATCGTAAACTTATTTTCGAAAGAGTGGTTTCCAAAACTTTCTCGATATAACCGTGTTGTCGAGATCTTGGCTTCGCAATCAAATGGATACGACATCAACTAGTCAAGTGTGGGCAACATCACGCTTATGCGGTAGTGGATAGCTTCCCCATTGAACTCTGCTACCATGCACGAATGTATCGCGTCAAACGGTTTCAAGGAATCGCCGATATTGGGTATTGTGCATCCAAAAAGATGGCTTTCTATGGGTTTAAGCTTTATCTTCAGATCACCGACCAAGCGCTTCCGATGGGATATGTTACCAAAGCATCCTGCCACGACCGGACAGCTGCGGAAACCGTGATGGCCCAACTTCCTCATACGTGTACACTTGGTGACAAAGGATATGTGAGCCAAGACTTGCAAAAGAAGCTGTATGAGGAATACTAGATCACTTTTTTGACGCCCGTTCGGAAAAACCAGAAAATCAATCAATCGAAAGCATGGAAACGATGGATGGAACGAAAGCGCAAAATCATTGAAACCGTGTTTTCAGTTCTCATTGATCATTACCGGATCACAGAGATTCGAGCCAACTCTGTTTCTGGATTTGAATCAGCTTTGGATGGCATTTTACTCGCTTATTCACTCGTGATTCTTAGGCTAGTTGAGCGTTAAAGTTCAACTAGAACCACAGATTGGTATGGATTATTTGTAAACAATTACGCGTAAGGGCACGAAAAGTATTTAAACGAACTCTAATTATATGGAGTTAAAATTCAATCTGGAAGATCATTTTCAAA
The DNA here is from genome assembly GCF_038008865.1 of Aeribacillus sp. FSL K6-8394. Taxonomy (NCBI): domain Bacteria; kingdom Bacillati; phylum Bacillota; class Bacilli; order Caryophanales; family Bacillaceae; genus Aeribacillus; species Aeribacillus sp. FSL K6-8394. Next base: position 1,059,138 of record NZ_JBBPAA010000001.1, on the reverse strand, counting down.
AGCCGGTAGATTTAGTCATTTTAGATGATATCAAACCAGCATTAAAGACGAGTATTTTAAGGAGTGCTAAGTATGCAGAGAGAGCCTAAAGTCTTTTTACAAGATATTCTCGCTGCTGCAGAAAAAATTGAGAAATATACTAAGGGCTTATCTTATGATGATTTTCTAAACAAAGACTTAGTATCGGACGCGGTAATTAAAAATATATTAGTGATTGTCGAAGCAACGAAAAACATTCCAAATGAAATCCGAGAAACACACCCGCATATTGAATGGAGAAAGATGGCTGGCATGAGAGATATGATGATTCACGGCTATTTCTCCATTAATTATCGAATTGTCTGGGATGTTGTTCAGAATAAGATTCCTAAGTTAAAACTACATGTTGAGCAGTTACTAATTGAAAATTAGAGTGGATATTTTTAAAGACCAAATCTTTTTGAGTTAGCATAGAAGATGATAATCGATAATAATTTACTGTCGTTAAAAATCCATACTATCTATTTTCAACCGGCGTTCTCTTAAAATCTCTAGTTGCTCATCAAATGTAGTTGGACGTTTAACATTTGCTGTATTTTCTAACCCCCATAAATAAATGAAAAAGCCCCACCTTGGTACACATTGTTAAGAGTCGAGGTGGGTTCTGCTAATTTAATCGTAATCTTGTGTAAGTGAAGTGAAATGAAACATACACACATTTCTATAACTAAGATTAAAACAACTTCATCTGTTCGTTGTACAAAGTGTTTTTTTCATCTAACACATAGCCCATGGCGCGGTATCCCGCCAATCTTTTTTCAAACATCTTTTGCATCATCGGGATGTTTTTATCCACGTAGTCATATACACGTACTTCTTGTTTATTTGCATGAATTCGATGCAAGCGTCCGACATATTGTTGCAGGGTGCCTTTCCATGAAATCGGCATGGCTAAAAATAGAGTATCTAACCTCGCATCGTCAAATCCTTCACCGATATATTTTCCTGTTGCAATCACTAATCTTTCCATGTCATCAGGAATGGAAGAAAGTCGATGCAATTGTTCCATCCGTTCTTTTTTCGTCATATTCCCGGAGAGTACAATAATATTTTTAGCAAATCCTTTAAATAATTGCTTTAAAATTTCAACATGTTCAATTCGTTCTGTTAAGATTAGCGGACAACGGCCTTCTTCAAGCGCAGACAACACATCATCAAATAATTGCTGATTTCTCTGTTCATTGAGTGCTGTTTCTTTATAAAGTTGCTGAATGTCGTTGTGTGGGGACGTAAAGTTCGTATACCTCGGAATTAAACGATGAATAAATGGCCTTACTTTTGCTTGGGTTTTCCCGTCAATTTTATAACGAATAGGACCACATTGCATGTGAATAATAGGGTGTAAACCATCTTTACGAATCGGTGTAGCCGTTAGCCCATACACATACTTGGCGCGAACTTGTTTTAACACTTTCTCAAAGCTAAAGGCAGAAATATGATGGCATTCATCGACAATGATTTGGCCATAATGGGTAATAAATGACTTCAACTGACCTTTGTAATTTAAGCTTTGAATGGTTGCTATATCAATTTTTCCTGTTATTTTGTTTTTTCCGCCGCCAATTTGTCCGATTTCTTTTGATGAAATATTAAGAAACGTTGATAATTGCTCCAACCACTGTTGCATCAACTGTGTCCGATGAACGATGACTAGCGTATTAACTTTTCGTTCCGCAATAAGAGCGGACGCTATAACTGTTTTACCAAAACCAGTGGCTGCTGAAAAAACACCTGTATTGTGTTTCAATAATTGCGATATGGCATCGTGTTGCTGAGAAGTTAACTCACCTTGAAATTCCACCTCAATCGTCTGGCCATCGAATTGATCATCAATGATTTCAGTTTGAATGGATAATGACGATAAAAGGTTAATAACCTCCTCCAAACAGCCGCGCGGTAAGACTAAATATCCTTCCTCATCCCAAGAGCAATTAATCACTCGTGGTATTCCGTATGTAGACATGCGATTTTTCTGAGCTTTATAAAATTCAGGATTCGCTAATGTTGCTAGTTTCGTCAACTTAGTTAAAAGAGAAGAGGGGACTCTATCATTTGGAATGTATAGACCATTCTTTAATTCAATAGTAATTTTCTCTGGATAAACTTCGTTTACAGTAATAGATTTATTTTCGTAAAGCTGTACCACATCTTGTACTTCTTTTTTTGTCATCGTTTGAACAGAAGATAGATACAGCCATTGGTCTGGATAAGGAGTAAAGGATTCATCGACAAATACACTATTGCCGTTTATCCTTGGCTTTCGCTGAAGCGGCAATGCGATTAAATTTCCGAATCCGCCTTTTGGAAGCGTATCTTGATTCGGGAATAATCGATCATAGGAGTCTAAACCTATTTCATATCGTTTTTCCATTGTTTTAGTGAGCAATGTCATTCCCATTTTGCGAGCTAATGAAGCAGGAATCTCTTCGGAGAAGAAAATCCATACGTGTGCACCATTCCCAGATCTTGATCGTTCAATGCTATACGGTACGGAAAACTCTTTACATACACAAACAAACGCCAACACATCTTCTTGCCAATTCTTTTTGTCAAAATCAATCGCCAAAAAGAAACACGTTTCATCTTTTTGCATCGGATAAATTCCAACCGTATGCTTTCCGCTTAAATGATCGTACAGTACTTGATCATTTATCGGTAGCAATGTTCGATGCGGACACTCACTGCATTTGATCTCCGGTTTTCGACAAAGAGGTGGTTGCCACTCATAGGCACAGGCAGGTGTATATCCCGCACGGCCGTTTTTTGACTCCCAGCGAACCGCATATACATCAGTCCGTCCTCGAAAAAGCCGCTTGAATAATCGTATCTTTTCTTCAGGGGACGATTGGTTGTTGACTATAGAACTAGCCGTAGTTACAGAATTACTTTTTTCTTTCTTTTGCATCATCGTTGAAAGAATGTGTTTTAAATATTCATTTTCTTTCCTTAAACGTTCGCATTCCGCAAGAGCTTCTTGCAACTGAATCCGGATATCCATGACTTTACCTCGTTCGTTAAGTACCTTTTTAGGACTACCATATAGGCCTCTTGATTCTAAATGTGCACGTTTAATCTTAGCTGTTAGCTTTTCTTTTCGTTTCTTTTGTTGACTCTTTTCACGCTTTTTCCAAGCATAATATCCACTTTTTGCAACACCTAATACTTGGCACATCTTCGCTACACGAAACTCGTGTTGGTGTTTTTCAATGAAATCATATATTACTTCTGGTTTTTGGCGAAGATGCCCATAGCCTTTTTTAAGATTGCGTTCTCTTCCTCTAAATCCTTTATACGCTTATTTAATTCACGCATAGCTGCATCCTCAGGTTTTAAGTTGCCACTCCCAACAAAACTATTTACTGGATCCTTTTATAATCACTCACCCATCTATGCAAGGTTTTTGGTGAAATATCTAGTTGTCTAGCCGTTGATGTAATTTGTTTTCCACCTTCTAAAACTAATTTTACTGCTCCTTCTTTAAACTGGCAATTTTAGTGATATAGAAAGCACTTACGAAACCTTTCAGTGTCAAGTGAATATGAGATACCCAAAGAAACCTATCAAATCAAGGATTATTCATAAATTTTTCACTGCGAAAGTTGAGTTATTTATTTTGTGTAAAAGTGTTCTAAAATATATTGAAGAGCTTTTGAATCCAGATAAAAACTCCCTACAATTAACCCTGTCAAATAAACAATGAAAAAAGAGCATTTCTGTTATATATAAATGTAACTGTAATTCAATATTTCGACTTCTCAAGAAACGTCTTAAGCGTTGTAGAACTTCTTCCAGACGATGTTCAATGTACTCTAAAAAACCGTTCACTCACATTTCGTAATCTTTGATTCCGAAAAAGTAGATTTTTTTTGAACGATGCCGAATGAGTAAGTATAAGTAGGAAAAAACAAAGAAGTCGCAAAGAATGAACATTTATATTCGCGTCATTTTTTACCAAGCTACGTATCTCAACATGCTCAGTGAATTTTTCGAGGATGAAATATGTGTCAATTTCAACTTTTTGAAAAAATGCTTTAAAGGCTAGGAGGAGGCTTTTTTTCTTAATTATGTTTTCGAGATTGATACTCATGACGCAAAAAATGCATCATTATTACAAGAGTGAAAATCTATTTTGTCGAATGTTTTAAATTTATACAATTTGGAATTTGAGTATGTCCATGGAAGATGTATTCATTATATTAGCAACCATATCAAGTTGTTGAACTTATGTCTTGTTTGTTTGAAAGTCATCAGAAGAAGCCATACATAGTTTTAGCCTTTTTGTGTTATTATGTAAGAGAAAGGCGGTAGATTGGGAATGGACGATTTGTTTGACAAATACAAAGAATCGATCATGTTGTCGTATCAATATGCATTTCGTTTATTGTTGCACTTAAAAAATGTGATTTCAGCATCGCAACAAATAACAAATGAAGACGAATTGATGAAAGAAGTGTATAGAGATTCGATTGTGAAAAAATATGAGATTTTAGAAGATCAACTTTGGAAGCTTTTATCAAAAATTTTTAAGTCATCCGGGCTTGAACTAAACAGTCCGCGGGCATGTTATCGTCAAGCTTTTAAGGAAGGATGGATTGAAAATATTGATGTATGGAACGATATACTGAGTTCGCGAAACGCAACTGCCCATGTGTATAACGAAGAAGATTATGAGCGAATAAAAAATAAAATCGTAAATGAATATGTTCACCAAATCGAAGCGTTGCTTCAAAAAATAAAAGAAGAAGTGATTGATAGCGATGTATGGAATTAATAAAAATGTATTTGAGCGGTTGCTTACGTATTTTGAAGGTGACAAAGAGATTCAAAAAGTTATTTTGTTTGGATCACGCGCAAAAAACACGGCACGCTATAATTCTGATATTGATTTGTGTCTTGATTATACCGGAAATAAAAAGGGGAAAATAATGGACGACATTGACGAGATTGTCGGCATTTATTCGTGTGATGTGCTGTTTTTTGACTCGCTGAATGAGGAAATAAAACGGCAAATTATGCGTGATGGAAAGGTCATTTATGCAAAGCCTCTGTCGTGAGCTCAGTGTTCGAGAGTATGTGTCGAACATGATGGGACCCAAAAGTGTTCGCTAGGCGTTCTCTTTTCGGGTGTCCTCCCTTTTTCCGCAAAAAACATCCATGAGTAAATTTTACTCCCCACCCATACATGAAAATCAACTATTCCTTCCCATAATGGATGATGAACGCAAACAGTTTTGAAAGACGTTCTTGGCGAACAGTGACAGGCATTGTTTGTCAATATTGTAAAAAAGCTGCAGAAAGAGAATCCTTCCTCTGGAAGTTTTGTACATTGGAGCAATACGGCTGATTAGTGAAGTATGCTGAGGAGCGTCCGCATGAGGTTGCTATGTTGTTAAATCAGTTCATTTATTCATCTTTATCGTGAATTGTTTCGGGAAAAGGGGAAAGCATATAATCCAAGCATTTCGCTTGGAGCACCGCTGTTTGCCTATTTGCTTGCCGCATTTGATTATAGAAAATACCTTCTCTACAAGCAAGAAGTGTTTATGGATTTAAAAAATCGTACGGGATTGAGATGAAGCTTCGAACCGTTGGCAACAACTACGAGACGTATTTACAAATGTGCGAAATTGCCCTTCAACACTTAAAGAACACTTATCATGATTTAACCATGCTTGATATTCAAGATTTCTTCTTTTGCAGTGCGCAGTACGATCAGATTAAAGTTGAAAGTGCTGTCAAATATTTGTATGAACTAGCAAAAGAGTTAAGTACATTTATGAAACAGCCAGAACTCATGCTAGAGGCGATATCGAAGCTAGATTCCGACACGCTTCACTTGCTTAGAGAACAGTACCGAAACACAGAAAAAATAAATCTTATTAACTCAACTTTCGCACACAGAAATATTTAAGCATTGCTTGATATAATTAGGTATAGTGGCCAACCATTTATTCATTTGATTTTTAAAGATGTCCATGTTCAAAGAAACCTCAGCTTCCGCCAAAGTTTGGAAAAGGTCAATAAGTGATTGAAGGGCAGTAATAAAATCTATGTCTTTTACATCTTCGCAAAGGATGTAAAAAAGGTTGCCAATCGTCTTAGGATCCTCCTCTTTTCGCATTTGCCAAGCAATGAGAATATATCGTGTAAAAACAATGGTTGTATGGCTAATTAACATGTCGTAGGAACGTCCCTGGAATTCTTTCTCTAAATTTAAAAGGGATTTATTGCATTTGAAGAAGACTTCAATGTCCCAACGCATGCCGTAAATACGAATGATCTCTTCATTTTCTAATGTTGTATCTGTGCTGAGAATGGCAAGCCATTCGCTCCGTTTATTACGGTTTCGTACAAATAGAATTTTTACTGGAATTCCATTGTCTAAAGTAGCATAAACGGATCCGAGAATGTCTTTTTTACCCATGTGAGGTTTTGCCAATTTGTAAAGTTGATTCAGTGTGAAACGTTCACCATTGTAAACGTATCGCTGCTTTAATTGCTTCACCATGCCAATGACAAATAACCCTTTGTTCGTAATCTTCTCAATTAAAGGCGCTTGTGTAAACCAGGAATCCATGAGAACATAGTCAGCTACAATCCCTTTTTCAAGCGCATGATCAAGTAAAGCTGAAGCCACGTCCGGTTTTGATTTCAGAGCTTCCTGGCGACGCTTATAGCCAGATGTTCGTTTATCAATATTGGTATTGATTTCTTGCAGGCGATTTTCCTTTTTCGGTGAACTTAGAAGAGCAAAATCAACGGGAATAAAAGTAAAACTATCGGTCCAGCCAAGGGTAAGCATTTGAAACCCTTTCAAGTACTGATGGGTAGAGTGATCAAAAACCTTAGCCAACAGTTCAACCGACTTACTACGGTTTCTTGAAAAGACAGAATCATCAATCACAAAAGCTGTGACACGATCTTTTGAAGTTAATGGTTGAAGCAGACGGATCATTTCACTGCTTAATGAAAGCAGAAACTTTCTCCAATGATAGGTTGGTGTATTTAAAAAGCGATAGACTGTATCCTTTCCGGGCAGATCCTGAGATCGTTTACTCATAAAAGCACGAAACCAGTTCTTATATTGGAAGACTAAAAGAAAAATCAGTTTGAAAACAGTAAGACAAGAATACCCGGAAAGTTTCGTAATATTCGCTTTTCTTAAATGATATCACTAGCGTCGCATTAAAATAATTTAACACCTTCAAATAAACCGAATTTTCTGAAACATAATCTAAACACAAAAAAATCCTTTATAATGGTTGGGTGGTAGTAAACCATCCAAATCCAATACAAAGGACAAAAGCATGGATAAGTTTACACGAAAAACATCATTTGAACAATGGTTTTCACCGATTAATCGTCCATTATTTGACGACCTAGTGAAAACACATCAATTAAATCACTATACCAAGAAGCTTTATATGGCTTCATTTATGAAACTGCTTTTGTATGCAGGGCTTCATGAAACCGAGAGTTTACGGGCGCTGAGTGACGCTGTCTTTTTAGAAGAATTACAACGAGCAACGGGATTGGAATCGATTAGTTTTTCACAGTTAGGGAGACGAATCAACGCCATTCCAACGGTTTTCTTTCAATCGATTTTTCTTAATTTAGTGGCTCAAATTCATGAGAAAACACATTTTCAAAAGCGAAGAAAGCTGACAACGCCACTAAAAATCATTGATTCGAGTACATTACCGCTTAATTTGACCAATCATAAGTGGGCAGAGTTTCGAAAAACAAAATCAGGAGTAAAGCTTCACTTACGACTTGTTTTTATGGAAAAAGGACTCTCCTATCCAGATCAAGCCGTACTCACGAATGCCAACGAACATGATCGTGGTCAACTAGAAGTATTCGTGGATGACAAAGAATGCCTGTACGTGTTTGACCGTGGTTACTTAGATTATGAACGTTTTGATCGTATGACAGATGATGGCTATTTCTTTGTTTCACGATTACGGAAAAACGCTGTAGTTCGTGTATTGGAGACCTTTTCTCTGCCGGAAAATTCATCTGTTTTGTCTGATGAAATGGTGGTCATTGGCACCACACAAAATCGTTCTGAGAATGCGTTCCGTTTACTGAAATTGGTTGATACAAAAGGAAACACACTGCATTTACTCACAAATCGTTTCGACATAAGTGCAGATGAAATAGCAGAAATCTATAAATCGCGCTGGGCGATTGAATTGTTTTTCAAATGGATGAAACAACATTTAAACATTAAAAAGTTCTATGGTCACAGTGAACAAGCTGTACACAACCAAGTGTACGTAGCCATGATAGTGTACTGTCTGAATGTTTTAGCTCAGTTGAACACAAATAGCGAACGCAGTTACTTACAAATTAGTCGCTATTTGAAGGCTTCTTTGTGGAAATCCGCTCACATTTGGTTACGAAAAATCGAAGGAAACGGCGTCCCATAAAGGTTTGCCAGTCGTTGTTGCACAAGTCATAGGTTATAGTAAAAAAATGGATGTTTACTACCCTCGCTTAGGTGTTTTCGTTTTTTCTCTAAAGTCCAGAAAAAAAATAAAACTGAAAATTCAGACATCATTTATGCGACGGTAGTGAAATGATATCCAATATTTAATTCAGAAAATCCTTGTTTAATTTCTTTTGGTAATTGCGCAAAGTAGTCTTTATTCGTTATCATAGTGGTGACACCTTTCTTTCTTTGGTTTTTGGTTTGGTCACCATAGTTTACCAAAAGAATAGGTGTCTTTCTTTATGTTTTAAAAAATGTCAAATGATAATTCTTGTACTTCCAAAACCCATTTACATCAAGCATTTAAACAAGATTTCAGACTGCGAAAGCTGAGTTATATTATGTTATTTGTTTTTAACCACGCTTCAAACAACTTATTTCCGGCTTCATAAGATAAATCATCTGCATCAATAGTAAAAATCTTGTAACCATATTTTTCATAGTAATCATACTGATTTAATATTTTTTGAACTAATGTAGTATCTTGTTCATGATCTAAAAAATCACCTATTTATTTTCATTCAGAATTTTATATTCAACTTGGTTCTCCAATAGTTTTTGGCCGCCTCAATAATTCCCTTCCTCCTCATATACATCTGCGCCAAGTTTGCATCTCCCTATTTAAATTCTATAAAACCCCTTCTATTTCTCTCAGTGTGACGGGAAGCGGCCTCACTCCCCGCCCCGCTTCTTCCACTCATCTAAAAACGCCGGCAGACGTTGTTGGTAAGGGGCGATGACACTGTTGAAGTACGCCTTCCACTTATCCGGCTGTCCGAGAATATCGATATAGACGTGGCGGATTTCTTCGATGTACACAATAGCCTGGCGATACGCTGAACGCTTTCGTTGTCCAATCAGCTGCTCGGCTTTTTGTTTATAATAGGTGATCATTTCCAACGGATGATGCTCGTTTAAGTAACGTTCATACTTAGATGGATCGGAATAGAACGGAAAAGACGCCGTTTTTGTGACGTATTGAAGCAGTTCTTTGCTGTTTCCTTCATTGTAGTCAATTTCTGCTTTTACATAAGAATAAAACGATTGTCTAGTTAACAATGCATACAATTCTTCTTTCACCGCTTCTTTCACGCTTGGCGCAGCATAAGCGATCGCTTTTTTATACAGCTCATAAGAAGGGCGGTGTTGAAATTGTTGCTTTAATAATTGCAGCGCTTTTTCTTTTTCCCCCATTTGCTCATATTGCTCGAACACGTACTCATACAAAGCTCCTAAAAATCCTTCTCCTTCTCTTAATCCCTTCTCAGCGATTTCAAGCGCTTTTTTCTTTTCGCCCTTTTGCTCTAAAAATTGGGCATAATCCAAATAGTCGCTGCCGTATGTTAATTGCTGTATCCGCATTTGTTCATACGTCTCTTCATCGCCGAGCTTGTGCCGATAAATGTCTAGCATGAGCGATTGATCGTATTTGCTGTTTGACTGCTTCAAGTATGATAACACAAGCCGCCAATGTGCTTCTTCGCAGGCGATTCTCTCAATCCAGTCCCATATAGCATCGTCAAATCCTGAATTTCCCTCAAGATATTGTTCCATCAATTCGTGAATCATTTCTTCCCTACACTCATCTGGCAGCTTCCCCTCTTCAAGCAATGAAAGAACTTGTTCCATATTTTCATATGCACGATCCTCATCGTCTTCCGGACCGCCGCCGTACATATTAAACTCAGAAATAATATCTATCGCTTCTGCAAATTTTTCACGGTACTCGTTATAATGTTTTTGTGCTAATTCTTCATCATTCAAATAGCCTTTGTTTTCTAAAAAATGAAGTGCTTTTTCTTGGGCTTTTTTGTTAGATTGGATGAGGCGCATGATAAGCTCAAGCAGATCGTCATGCGGAATGCGTTTCAAAATGGTTCGAATATTCACCTCTTCTGCTCCTTTCTTGTTTTTCATAGTATATTTTAACACTAATACAGGGTGCAATGTCTTAAATTACGTAAAAAACGAGTATCTACCTTTTTCTATTATGAAGCAACTTCTTTCGAAAGAATGTAAAAAGAGGTATAAGAGGCAGGAGTTTCTTCCCCGCTTTCCCTGGATAGTACATAACGCGTACTACTCATATAGCCGCTATTTTCGACAAATACATCCAGTTTCACTAGAACCTTTCCAAAACTTTATGTTATACTTTGCTATACTCGAAATTAGACCCCCATGCCGCAAAAGCGGCACCAGCAGATGATGAAAATAGTTCGTCCATGTATACTTAATCTTAGGCTGGCCAGCGAGGTCGTCTTACCTTGGTGCCATGAGCCCGTTAATTAGACAGACCCCGACGACCTGGTGCACCACAGACTGTTGCTCCCTGGGGAAGCACGCGGGATAGAATGACGTGTATGGTCGTTGCACCGCCAGCCTGTGTTTATTACATGTTAGGCATGGGGGAACGAACATGGACATTATCCATACTCATGTTTGTGGATTAGACGTTCATAAGAAGAACGTCGTCGCTTGTATTATTACTCCGGATCATCAAGAGATCCGCACGTTTTCTACCATGACTGAAGACTTGCTTATGCTTGTAGACTGGATCAAGGCGCATGGCGTCACTCACGTGGCCATGGAAAGTACAGGTTCCTACTGGAAGCCAATTTATAACCTGTTGGAGATGGAAGACATCAAGATTTTAGTGGTCAATGCCAAACATATCAAAAATGTGCCTGGTCGCAAAACAGATGTAAAGGATGCCGAGTGGATCGCTGGACTCTTACGCCATGGATTGCTACAAGGTAGTTACATCCCTGACCGCCAGCAACGGGAGTTGAGGGAACTCATCCGTTATCGTCGCAGCCTGATTGAAGAGCGGGCTCGCGAAATCAACCGCATCCAGAAGGTACTGGAAGGGGCTAACATCAAACTCTCCTCGGTGGCGACCAATGTGCTGGGCAAATCGGGTCGAGCCATGATCGAGGCTTTAATTAATGGTGAAACTGACCCCGATGTGCTATCCGAACTGGCTCAGCGCCGTCTCAAACGGAAGAAAGAGGAGTTGAAAAAGGCCCTGAAGGGCCTCATCGGCCCTCATCAACGCCTGATGCTTAAAACCCAGCTTGAGCATATTGATCACTTAGATGCCTTGATTGAAGAACTGGATGCTGAAATCAAGGAGCGGATGCGCCCTTTTGAAGATGACCTGGAGCGGTTAGATACGATCCCCGGCGTTGGTCGGCGCACAGCGGAGCATATTTTGGCTGAGATTGGCCCTGACATGACACAGTTTCCTTCGGCAGCTCACTTGTGTTCATGGGCAGGAGTCGCCCCAGGGAATAACGAAAGTGCCGGAAAACGAAAGTCAGGGAAAACCCGCAAGGGAAACCAGAAGCTTCGTAGCACCCTGGTGGAAGCCGCCCGTGCCGCTGCTAGGTCCAAACACACCTATCTATCCAGCCAGTACCACCGTATTGCTGCACGCCGGGGGGCCAATCGTGCAGCGGTTGCGGTCGCTCATAGCATCCTGACTATTGTCTACCATCTCCTCAAAAAGAAGCAGACTTACATCGAACTTGGTCCACATTACTACGAAGAACGCAAGCGCCATCAAGTCGCCAGACAAGCGATTCGGAAGTTGGAAACACTAGGGTTTAAGGTCATGGTAGAGCCGTCAAATCAAACAGCGTAGTTAACCGAAACAGTAACCATCAGGTGCATAAACATGACTTATTCCAGCAAATACCAATCTGCTGGTGTTAACACCCCCTGGATTTTTTGTGCTTTTTTCATGGACTTAAATTTTCGGGATAGGAAATGAGGTGATTGTATATGCTAAAAGAATTTAAAGAGTTTGCGATGCGCGGAAATATTGTCGACTTGGCCATCGGGGTGATTATTGGCGGGGCATTCAACAAAATCGTATCTTCCCTTGTCAATGACATGATTATGCCGCTGATTGGACTATTGCTTGGCGGCATCGATTTTAGCGACTTATCCTTTAAAATCGGTGACGCCGATGTGAAATATGGCATGTTTATGCAAACAGTCGTTGACTTTCTTATTGTTGCGTTTTCGATTTTTTTGTTCGTGAAAGTGTTAAACAAATTGTATCGCCTTAAAAAACAGGAAGAAGAAAAGGAAGCTCCGCCATCCTTAACAAAGCAGGAGGAACTTCTTATGGAAATCCGCGATTTGTTGAAAAAACAGCAATTGGAAAGAGAATAACTCAATGCCATGGGAAAGGAACAAAATGACAAGAAAAAGGAATCGAGTAGGAGGGGGTGACTAACCCCCGACCTCTCACACCACCGTACGTACCGTTCGGTATACGGCGGTTCAATTAAGATAATTGACGCAAGTCTTTATAACTTCCGTGAATAGCTGTTCTCTTTATGCCAGTGGTCACTCCACCCTCCAAGAGGTCTCCCACGGGATTCACCGCTTCCTCCCTCAAGTGAGGTACTACGTTTTCTGTGTTCATCATGACTCACTGAATGCCAAGGGCTATTCTCTCTTAATTGTTCGGTCCTTCTTAGTTGTTCTAGACCAACTAATACTATGACCTCTGCTGACTTCTGACTGTTCAGCTATCTATCACTAGATAGGTTACCAAGGTTACTTGGCGTGCCAGCCAGACCTCCCCGGGTAAGAGTGTAATCTTTCCTTCCATCCATCTGCTTCATTTACTCTGTATCATCTTCGGCAGAAAGGGCGGGTGACTAACCCCCGACCTCTCACACCACCGTACGTACGGTTCCGTATACGGCGGTTCAATTAAGATGATTGACGCAAGTCTTTATAACTTCCGTGAATAGCTGTTCTCTTTATGCCAGTGGTCACTCCACCCTCCAAGAGGTCTCCCACGGGATTCACCGCTTCCTCCCTCAAGTGAGGTACTACGTTTTCTGTGTTCATCATGACTCACTGAATGCCAAGGGCTATTCTCTCTTAATTGTTCGGTCCTTCTTAGTAGTTCTAAACCAACTAATACTATGACCTCTGCTGACTTCTGACTGTTCAGCTATCTATCACTAGATAGGTTACCAAGGTTACTTGGCGTACCAGCCAGACCTCCCCGGGTAAGAGTGTAATCTTTCCTTCCATCCATCTGCTTCATTTACTCTGTATCACCTTCGGCAGAAAGGGCTTTGTTTTGTCATGCAAACTCACCCAGTGATACCTAGCCTCATATGAAGTTCGTGTTCCGAGAGACCTTAAAGTTTGCCGCTCGCTTCCTTCAGATTCCGCGTCACCACGGACACCCTTGCGTTAAGCTAACTGCTACTTCTGCCTTCGCAGCTCGGGACTTTCACCCTATAGATTACACCCATGCCGGGCGCACAGGAAAAAGCGACCTCCATCAGCGCATGATGGAGGTCTTTTTGGCAAAATGGCAGGAATATCGCTCACTATTATCTAATTCCAATAATATGTCTGCATGGTAGCGAGGAGGTGGTGTTGTGAATCAAAAGTTAAGTCCTCAGTCGGTGGCGCTAGTGACAGGTGCATCGAGCGGATTTGGGCTGCTAGTAAGCGTAGCGCTTGCTCGGGGAGGTTATCGAGTAGTCGCTTCGATGCGGAACATGGAAAACAAAGAAACTCTCGAAACAGCGGCACGCGAAGCAGGCGTTTGGGAGCAGATCGAAGTGGTGCCTCTCGATGTCACCAATTTCGCCGCGGCGGAATCGGTCGTGCACGATGTAATAAACCACTATGGACAAATCGATGTATTAGTCAACAATGCAGGCTTTGCCGTTGGTGGCTTTGTAGAAGAACTCTCTCTAGAGGAGTGGGAGCGGCAATTTGCGACGAACTTTTTTGGGTTAGTTGCGGTCACCAAAGCGGTGTTGCCAGTGATGCGAAAGCAGCGCAGCGGCAAAATCATCAACATTAGCAGCATTAGCGGTAGGATTGGTTTTCCGTCGATGGGACCGTACGTTGCCTCCAAGTTTGCCGTCGAAGGATTTAGCGAATCGCTCCGTTTAGAGATGTTGCCGTATGGGGTGTATGTCGTCTTAATCGAGCCAGGTTCGTACAAAACGAACATTTGGTCCAAAGGACTTCAAGGGGTGTCCATTCGTTCGAATTCGCCATATGCAAAAGAGATGAAAACCATTTTACAGTACGTGAATCGAGTAGCCAAAACGGCGCCGCCTCCTGACGAAGTCATTGAACAAATTGTAAAAGTCGCCCAATCCCCGACTCCTAGTTTGCGCTACCCCGTAGGCAGAGGAGTCAAACTGATGCTAAGGCTGAAAAACTGGCTGCCTTGGAAGCAATGGGAACGGATTGTCATGAAACAGTTTCATAAATAACAATAAGCGCCGCCTTTATATGAAGGGGCGCCCGTTGTTTTCGGCAACGCTTGTTGGGGCAATTGTAAAGCATACATCCTATTCGATTAAAGAAAAGGGGGAAGCAAAGTGGGATGGCTCGTCATTGTACTGATTGCATACGCACCGATTCTATAAAAAATTCATCAACGATTAGATGAACTAGAAAGAGAAATAAAACGTTTAAAGGGAGAAAACGGCCCTTTCTAAACAATATTCTGTTTCTAGTTTTTATATTTTAGAAGGGAATCGGAATTTAACCGCGAATTCATGTAAAGAAGGGGAGGCAGAGGGAATGATTATCGAGATGGAAAATGTTTCTTTTATTAGAGAAGACCGCGTCATTTTAGACCGTATTCATTGGAAAGTACAAGAAAACGAGCAATGGGTCATTCTCGGGTTAAATGGCTCGGGGAAAACGTCGCTACTTAATATCGTATTAGGCTATTAGTACCCATTAAAAGGAGAAGTTTCGGTATTAGGGTACCGATTTGGAAAAACGAATTTGCCAGAGCTTCGCAAACATATTGGGTTTGTAAGCAGTGCGTTTGAACGCTTTCAACATACATTAGAATCCGAAACGGTGGAAGAGGTGATTGTTAGCGGAAAGTTTGCTTCGATTGGGCTGTATGAGCCTGTCACAGACGAAGACTTCCAACAAGCCGAACAATGGATGAATTCGTTTCGAATCGGTCACTTAAAAGGAAAAATGTACCGGACATTATCGCAAGGAGAAAAAAGAAAAGTGTTGATTGCTCGAGCACTAATGGCAAAGCCAAAGCTACTCATATTGGATGAACCGACCGTAGGATTAGATATGTTAACACGAGAAGAACTATTAGCACTAATTAAAGACGTTATTGCGAAAAAAGTATGCCACGTGCTATATGTCACGCATTACATTGAAGAAATCATCGAAGAAATGACCCATGTTTTATTATTAAAAGATGGAAAAATCGTAGCGGCCGGACAAAAAGAAAAAATACTCACCGACAATTATTTATCAGAAACATTTCAAATAGGTCTGCATGTCCGTTGGGAACATAACCGGCCGTGGGTATCGATAAAAAACAGCCCTACACTTCAGCGGCTAGGAAAATAAAAGAGGACGACGGGCGTAAAACGAATGGAAAAAGGAGGGAAATTTCACTTCAATGACCGTAAATAAGTCAATAAATATGATAGAAAAATTGCAAGAGCGATTGAATCACCAGTTTACGGCTTTGGAAGAAGACATCCTTCATCTTATAAGAGAAGAACTGTTGTCATTAGAAATTACGCCCGAACCTTTTCGTACGGTAAGGCACGTTTGGGACGATATAGAGCTGTATTCTTTCGATGAAAATTTGTCCAATCGATGCGAAGAGAAAATACAAGCGTTTCTTTACGAGCTACTCGCTGATTGTGTGAAAGAATTAGGAATGGACGAAGTACGTACGTATCTCATAACCCAAGGGTGGCCAGATGAAGTAGAAGAAATGGACATGGAAGACCTTATTTACGAGGTAAATGAGCTATTAGACTGGGAAATCGCAGAAATCACATTGGATTTGCTCGAGCATTTTGGCCAGTATGAATTGTCATTTCTCTATCGCAAAGAATATCCGTTTCAACAGTTATGTAAACAAATAGAAAAACCAGTGGATTTGCATTTTTTGAGCGACTCTCTATCTTCTTGGTTGTTTGAGAGAAAAGAACAAATAAAAAAACAACTACAAGAGGAAAACGGGGAAGTGCTATTAGACGGTTCATCAGAGATAACGGTCACTTGGAAAGAAAAATTAGTACGAACATTTTTTGACACAATAGATGTGGAACATGTGGCAAAAGTAGTTAAATATGTAGAAGTGGAATTGACGAACGAAATAAAAACTCGCTTTCAAGCCTTCCTTGCCCTTCGCCAAACATCTGTGTGGAAAGCTTGTGAATCCATTATTGATCAACACGTAGGCATATGGCTCCATGAAGTAAAAGAAGAAGCGGAAGCTCTGTACAATGAGTGGGATAGCCTTTGTCGCTTGCTCGAGAACAGTTGTTCTAAAGAGATGATAATCGTTCTTGATAAAATGCGGCGCTATCCGACTTTTATTAAAAAAGTAGATAAAAAGCGAAGAACGAAAGAGGAGTACGAAGCGATTTTATCTAAAATTGCATATGCGTATGTACAGTTGTTAAACGAAAAATATCAATGTTCGATCAAATGGAACCCTCAAAAGATGAACCGCTGGTTGAACACGTGGTTTACATCAATGGAGGAATTTGAACGATCGTTTCTTCATTCTAAGGAGTTTAACCGCCACTTAAAAGCGATAAGCAAGCAAATTTTTGCGCATCCATTATCACTTTCAGCTCCATCCGCGCACAAAAAATATATCGTCCATGTCGGTCCGACTAATTCTGGCAAGACATACGACTCGATTCAACGATTGCTTCAAGCAAAAACAGGAATGTATTTAGCTCCATTGAGATTGCTTGCGTTAGAAAAATTTGAAGAGATGCGTGCGCATGGCATTGCATGTGCGTTAATCACAGGGGAAGAAAGAAAAAATGTACATGGCAGTACCCATATAAGCGCAACGGTCGAGTCGGTGAATGTCACCGATGAATTCGATGTTGTTGTTATTGATGAATGTCAATTATTAGCGGATGAAACGAGAGGGGCTGCTTGGGTTAAAGCAATTGTTGGGGTGAACGCGAAAGAAATTCATTTGATTGCTGCACCGTATGCTGTTGACTTTCTTCAAACGCTTTTAACTTATCATCAGTTTGACTTTGAAGTGATCGAACACGAACGTACCACCCCACTCATTTGGGAAGAGGAGTCTTTTTCTTTTCCAAAAGACTTGCAAAAAGGAGATGCACTTATTGTTTTTTCAAAAAAGAAAGTTCTCCATGTTGCCGCTTTGCTTGTAAAACAAGGATATAGCGTTTCTGTTTTGTACGGAAGCATGCCGCCAGAAACAAGGAGAAAACAAGTCGGGCAATTTCGGAAAGGGTTAACCGATATATTAGTAGCAACCGATGCCATCGGAATGGGGATGAATCTTCCTATTCGAAGAGTCATCTTTATGGAAAGTGAAAAGTTTGATGGGAAAGCCGTTCGTACGTTAAAAGCAGAAGAAGTGCAACAAATCGCAGGACGGGCAGGAAGAAAAGGGATATATGAAGAAGGATTCGTTCGTGCTATGAGGGGTAGGAAGAAAATAAAAACGTTGCTAGAGACACCAGTCGCTCCTATTGAATATAGTTTTCTTCCTATATCTATCGAATCACTGAAAAAGTTTCCTTATGAATCATTCGATTTATTCAAACGGGCATGGGGCTTTTATCAAAACGAATTAAAAGAAACGCCTTATCGTGTTCATGGGGTAAGCGAATGGGAAAGAAAAATGTCTGTTTTAGAAAAAACATTGAAAGAGATGAAGATCGAGCTTCCTCTTTGGAAAAAATTATCTTTCTGTTTCGTTCCGTTTTCCATCGAAGAAACGACGATAACGGATTGTTGGTTAACGATGATTAGAGAATATTTGACGGAAGGGAAAGTAAATAGGCCGCCTATCCTTACGTCAGTCGATGCAATTGATGAATTGGAAAACAGCTATAAAAAGCTCATGTTATATACGTCATTTGCTTATTCCCAATCCTTGTCTTTTAACGAAGAAGAGGTTTTTGTGCTGAAAGAAGAAATTTCTGAAAAAATATTTGAAGTACTATCTAAACATTTGATACGCTATATGAAAAAATGTAAAATTTGCGATCAAGCATTGCCATGGGATTTTCCGTATCCTCATTGCCATCATTGTCATGAATATATGTATGATGAGATGTATTTTTAATTCGCTGTTCATCTTTCTATATAACTGTAGTTGAGCAATTTTAATTACAATAATTACCATGTAAAAGAGACAAACAGGGTACCCCTTATGCCACGTGGAGCTGTTTTTTCACGGTATCAATGGGAATATTTTGTTTCGCTGCACGGTAAATGAACTCCACGAGGCTATGTCCTTTTCTCTTGCGCAGAAGATCGAGCCCATCAGAAAAATCGCTGTTCGACTCGAACATGCTGTACACGTAAGCAAGCTGCACCAAGATCCAGTAGCGTTTCACCGCCCGACGTCCGCGAACGCGGTATCCATCGAGTTTCAGCTGGTCTTTCGCTTGACGGAAAAAACATTCGATCGACCAACGCTGGGCATAGTAGCGCAAGATCTCTTCATCGCTTAGATCCCGGTCGGTGCTCAAGACGCAGTGAAGATGTTCCGATGTCATCGGCTGATCGGCTTTCCAAGCGAGCAGCACCACGGCATCATCGAGACCTTTGAGAGAGCCTTCGTAGCGATACACGCGATAACGCTCTTCTCCCACCGTGACGAGGTGAGTGTCTTTCGGTTCGATGTAGCGGGCAAACTCCCTCACCTGAACCGCAATGCCTTTTGGATAAAGAAGCCGATTGGCCTTGAGCATTGCGATTACGTGGAATCCCTTTTTCAGACAAGCTTCCACGAGCGTTTGCGATGGATACCAAGAGTCCATCAGCACATAAACAGGACGGTGTACATCCAAAGAAGAAAGCATCTCGATCGCGAGTTCCCCCTTGCTTTTCCCAGCCGCCTTGTCGTAGAGGCGGAACGCAAAGGGAAAAGCCTGGGTCATCGTATGAACCATGAGCCAAACAAGAGAATGTCCCCAGATCGACTTTTTCTCTGTGTGAGAATAGTGCCAATCACACCCTTGAATGGCGTGCGTTGCCCGTGACGAAGGCTTGGTTTTTTGGCAGATCGTATCATCGATCGAAACAAAAAGGGGTTGATTCTCCTGTTTGGCGATGCGTTCGACACGACGAAGCATCCACTGTTGGAGTTTGCGAAGCAAGATTTCTTCATCCCAAGGGCTTTTCGTGAAAAAATGGCTCAGTGTCGTTCGATGGTTGGGATGAAAGCTCTCATGATGCAGATCGGTCAAGGTTCCCACAAATCCTTTCGTTGTCAGCGCATCGATAATATGAACGAGATGCTTCATGACCGGCTTAGAGAAATAAAGGGCCAGCCCCAACATTGCGAAAAACTTGTCGATTCCTTGGTGATGTGGCAGTCTATTCATGAGACATGAACCTCCTTGAGAATGGTTTGGTGACACATCTATTCTAATCAAGGAATCGGGTTCATGTCTCTTTTTTTGTTTGGTTGTAAATTTATGTTAGCGAATTTGCTCATCTACAGTATTTATATAAAGGAGAATGCTATGATGCTAGAAAATGTAAACGTATTATTGTTTGATTTTACGAGGGAAAATTTGGATGAACATGAAGAAGCTAAAGTAAATTTAACTTCAGGTAAGAATGTTTTAGAAGACCTCATTCAATTTGAAGATGGTGAATTTTGTGAATCACCCTTTGTTCAGTGCATACAAATACCAACTGATGATCCTTATAACCAAATTCCGGATGAACAGATGAGTGATATTCTAGGAATAGAAAAAAATAATCTTTTATACTATCGGATTTTTATTAGTTCCTTTAAAAAATCCTATTCATTTACACATGGTTATTTAGATGAAGGAGCAAAGGATATAAAAATTTTGGCAAATAAAAAAATGATTGAAGAAAATTTTCCTATCTTTGAGATACGTTATAAAGTTGGGGAAAAATGGTCATCTTGGCAAGCAATTGCTGGGAAATTTATTGTTGCTCACGATTATAGATTTGGTCCCGGAGGGGTAAGGGAAGTTTATAGTTCAATAACTGAAAGGGAAATATCGATTATTAAACAAAATTTTCAAATTAGGTATAGTGGCAATACAGTGAATGAAATTTTTGTTTGCGTGCCTGGCACGCCCCGAAGTGTGTCGAAGATTGTTAGAATATCGGAAAAAGAGAGTCCGTAATTCCAAAAAGTCACTCGGCTCTCTTCTTGTTTTTATTCAGAAAATTCTGTTTGAATTCTTGGTTTTTCCTCTTTCATTCCGCTTTAATAAAATCGTATCTATATCCTTTCAAAAATTTCCTCAATGACAAAAGATACCTCGATTTGAAAATGGATTTTATGTTTAAGCAATTGTTCGGCCACCCAAGCCGAAAGTGAATTACGATCGCGCTTTTGAACGGGATTTTAAACCACACGGGCCGCGATCGGATTGTCGATGTGCAATATGAAAACACCGAGCTTCCAAAAGGACGGTATTGATTTGTACATTAATTATACGGGAAACAAAAAGGGAAAATCATGAATAAGATTGACAACATTGTCGGCATTTATTCGTGTGATGTGCTGTCTTTCGATTCGCTGAATGAGGAAATCTAACGGCAAATTGAGCGCGATGGAATAATGATTTATGAGAAGTCTCTATCTTGAATTATGTCTTTGCTTAAATAATATGCTCGGACGGCGCGCATCTGCACCGCCCGCTTCACTGTTCATAAAAAAGAATCGCTTTCGTGAACTCGGTAAAGTCGATTAGATGGTGATCAAGTATTTTTTGCAAAATTGTCAAATTAATTTCCTGGTAGTCGTGAACGGAGATGTTTCTAAATCCGACCATCGCTTTCATTTTTTGTGAAAGAAAAGGAGTGATGATGTCGTGCTGTTCTAAAAGAGAAAAAGCGTCTCGACTGTTTTGGGGGAGGTCTAGCTTTTTCTGTGCGACCATGTGCATCGCCAGGTCGATGCTTGCTTCACATGCTCGTTGGAGATTTAAGATAATGGAGTCTTGCTACGTGTAGTTTTCTAAATTTTTCGGGTTGTTCTCATATTCTTCGTGAATGCGCTTTATGCACCGCTCGATCACGCTAATTTTATTTAAAATGACATCATTTTTCATAAACCGACCCGCTTTCATTAATGTTTCGCAAGATTTCCGTGCGTTCTTCATTCAATTTTGCGTACATCTTCAAGGCTCTCCATTCATATTCGGCTTTTTTCTGTTCATTTGTACAATAGATGACTTTGCCGTTACTGACCACTTGCGCCTGAAACACGGTGCTTGCTTGTTTGAGGTCCACAAGATCGACGTCCCGGTGCAGCCTGGATGCCAATTCTTGCGCAACCATAAATCGCTCATAATGATCCAATTGTTTTTGGTCGCTGAGAAAAGCGATATCAATGTCGCTGTCTTGATGAACATGTCCTGCAACCGTTGATCCAAACAAATAAATCAAATATGGGGACACCGTTTCGGTCAACACTTCAATAATGATTGGCTCGATCTGTTCAGTCAACACTGCCCCTCCTTTTCTTCGCCCCAATCCGGGCCATTTTCTTTCATTATATTACTTTTTATTTCCTGCCTCAAACTTTGCGTAAAAGCTAAGGTGGTTCTTTGAGCCCACGCAAATCAAAGGATTGATAAAATTTGACTCCTTCGTTAAAATGAAAATAACCAATCAACCATTTAAAACGAAATGCTTATTTAACAACATTTTCTGGGGTTTTTATCTTAACTACGAGGAATTGAAACTGATAAATTCCCAAAACAAGGAAGAAACTTAGGATGTTTTTATCTTAACTACGAGGAATTGAAACATTAGCAACGCAGTGAAAATGACAACGTTAAGCGCGTTTTTATCTTAACTACGAGGAATTGAAACCCATAAACTTTATATACTTTCATTTCAATCCCTCCAAGTTTTTATCTTAACTATTAGAAATTGAAAACCTCTTAGATTGGCGTTCCCTGTTTCAGCTAGGTGCGTTTTTATCTTAACGATGAAGAAAAATTTTAAACCAAAAAGCACGGCCTATGCGGTCGTGCTTAATCAATTTTTTATGGTTAAGGAAACGGATGTAGCGCTGAAACATCCATGAGCCAGCGATGCCTTTGTTGAAACATTTGTATTGACCGCTCCTTATTTATGTGCGGTGAAACAGCTTGCACGTCTCTGTATTTTTTGCTTGCAAACGATAGAAAGAAACGAAGAAGCCCATTCT
Organism: Aeribacillus sp. FSL K6-8394; assembly: GCF_038008865.1. Taxonomy (NCBI): domain Bacteria; kingdom Bacillati; phylum Bacillota; class Bacilli; order Caryophanales; family Bacillaceae; genus Aeribacillus; species Aeribacillus sp. FSL K6-8394. The sequence continues at coordinate 1,036,393 of NZ_JBBPAA010000001.1, read as the reverse complement.
TCATTTCGATCACGGTGGCATAATCTGATGAAGTGGTATCAACACGATTTAAAAAAACAAGGGATCATCCAAGAAGAAGTTTATTAACTTTCTGGTTAATATATTGTCTACATGAGCGCTTACTAGGCGCTCATTTTATTTACTGATAAGCGATCAGATCAGGAAATTCAATTTATTTCCAAAATTAATTGTGTGCATACCACAAAAAATACTAAAATAGAAAAAAATAAAATTGGGCTTGACAAATTAAAATTAACTTAATGCAATGCTACTGATCTTTAATACAAAAACCTCACTCAGGAAGCATTAATTTATTTCATAAACAAATTAATTTTGAGGATGTTGAATTAGTTGATGACTTGCGGAAAAAAATAGCGTATTTCTTCCAAGATTTAAATTTAATAGAGACTTTAACAATTAGAGAAAACCTTCAAATTATCTCACTTATAAACAGCCAGCCTTTAGATAACGAAAAACTAAATAAATACAGCAGGCAAATACAAATGGAAAACAAGTTAGATATTCCAGTAAATAATCTCTCTGGTGGTGAAAGACAACGAGCAGCTTTTTTAAAAGTATTGGTATTTGAATATCCGCTTATTTTATTGGATGAGCCAACGAATAATTTAGATGAAGAGAATATTCAAATCATAATGGATATTTTATCTAGTATAAAAAAAGATAGGGTCATTATAGTAGTAACCCATTCAAAATTTGTTGTGGAAAAGTCAGACAAATCATTTGATTTTATTCAATTAAATAAAGGATTGAAAGAACTATGTTAAAACATGATTCGGTTTTTTATTATATAAAGCAAAAATATTTAAAAAGTTTAAGAAAGCTTGCGATACTAAACTTTTTATTACTAATATTGATTATATTTTCGATCTTTACAGTATTTATTTCTGCTGAGAACATCCATAATAATATATTAAATAATGATAAATTATCAATGGTACTGATCAATGGATATACAGAAACAGGAGAATTTGAGTACGATACTAACTTAATTTTAAATTTGCCTCATGTTAAAAATCTTACCTATGATTATGAAATTCCTCTTATTTATTCGTCGGAAAAAGAGGAGGTAGAGTTTTTAGATTGCTTGCCTCTTAATGAAACTACTAGAGAAGCAATTAGTTTTGACGAACAAGTTGATGACAATGCTTTAGTGCTGCCAGAACATTTTAAAAATCAAACATTAATTATTTCTGATATGAATCACAAGCCCGTTAAAACTACAAACTATTATTATGAAGGATCAGGCACATATTTTCTAAAGGATAAATGTTATCTCGCTCAACCTTTATATAATAAAATGTTGGCAACAATTAATAGCAGTAACTATTCAGGTGTTAAATCACTTATTGTGAACTTAGAAAAAACAGAATATATATATGATTTTGTCAAATCCTTTCATGAAATGTTTAATGAAGATGAAGTTTATGTATATTATCAATCTGAAGGATTGGAGAACTTAGTACAAAATTCGAAAGTCTCTTTTCATTTGCTTTTGTTTTTCCAGCTAAGCTTACTTATTGTAATTGTCATTGTATATAAAAACAGCTTAAATTCTCTCATCAAGTTAATAAATCGTGATTTACTGTCTCTCTATTTAAACGGAATGTCTAGCAAAGAAATCACATCCCAGTTTTATAAAACAATCGAATCAGGAAACAAAAAAGTTTATATTTTCTCTTATGGAACGGTTATTTTATTTGCTATTCTTCTTTCTAAGGCGCTAAATAATGAAATATTAATGATAATTACCGTTGGTTTATTAATACTATTAAGTTTATTCATTTTACTAAATAAATTGTTTGTAAAGTATGTTATTTCTAGTATATTAGCGAAGGAACTATCAAACGAGAATATTGTTTCTCAGCTGCGTAACTAGTCTTTAATCAAGTAACATTTAGAATGACAACGGGGACGACTAACCGTTGTCATTTTTTAAATCCAATAATTTTTAACATTCCACTTTTTCTGATAGCACATGCTGCAAATTTTCATTTATCTGAAACAGAAAAATCGTGTGTAACTGGACCGTTGCAGACTAGAAAATTGCGCCACCAATTAGTCCATATGATTGTGTCAAAAGGGAAATAGAAAAGAGCCACATTGCTTCCCCTTCCTTTGTAGAATTTACAATGGACAAACATAAGGAGGAATGCAACAATGGCTTTACCGCAAATGATGTAGTGTCAAATAATCCACTTATCTATTTTCTAATTCAGGATCTTTAATTCTTTACAACTCTTCTCGATTTCTGTCCGAATAAAAAGTCCTAAAAACAAGCCTTTGATCAGTAAGAATACTGGAATCATTGACATTCTTCTTTATAAAAATAATGAAAATTTGTCGTCGACCTCTAATCGTGCAAAAATCCCGGGGGATCGACGACTCTTTTAAAATTCAATTGAGCCCACGCAAATCAAAGGATTGATAAAATTTGACTCCTTCGTTAAAATGAAAATAACCAATCAACCATTTAAAACGAAATGCTTATTTAACAACATTTTCTGGGGTTTTTATCTTAACTATAAGGAATTGAAACTTTTTCTTCACAAATAATTTCATTTTCTTCTATAGAAAGTTTTTATCTTAACTATAAGGAATTGAAACCTCCCCCGACAATTTACCTGCTTCATACATCAATTCAGTTTTTATCTTAACTATAAGGAATTGAAGCTGCATTCGAACCATACGACCACAAAATTAAGGTTATCGTTTTTATCTTAACTATAAGGAATTGAAGCTTTTTTGTGGAAAGGAGCTTTGATATGCCGACAGGTTTTTATCTTAACTATAAGGAATTGAAGCAGGTTGTCCACTTTCACACCTTGTTTCTCGAGCCATCGTTTTTATCTTAACTATAAGGAATTGAAGCATTTCATAAATTCTTCTCTGGAACGTCCTGATCGTTCGTTTTTATCTTAACTATGAGGAATTGAAGCACGATCAGATTCCGGGCAATATTACGGTGCGCGCGGTTTTTATCTTAACTATGAGGAATTGAAACTTACGAGGATGGCTATGGAAACTGTCGCGACTTGCGTTTTTATCTTAACTATAAGGAATTGAAACCACCTTTATAGCCAGACTGGTTATCAACTCTTAATTGTTTTTATCTTAACTATAAGGAATTGAAACAAGCTCACCCGTGGACCGAACTTTGTCTCGAATTTAGGTTTTTATCTTAACTATAAGGAATTGAAACTCTGATTTTTCATATCCATGAATTGCAACGACTTCGTTTTTATCTTAACTATAAGGAATTGAAACATTGCTGGCCGGTTCATGTCTTTCGCGGAATACCGTTTTTATCTTACCTATAAGGAATTGCAACACCAAACTAAAGGCCTTTACGTTTGATGCCTACCAATTGCTCGCTTTATAGACCCCGCTGTTAAAAATAAGGAATAAAAAACTTTGAGGCGGTCATAAGATACATTTGAGATATAAAAATATTGTGCCGATATGATGTTCAAAACAGTAAAATTGATGCAGGTATTTGCTTAAGAAATATGATCAAGGTGTTTCCTTGTCTTCTAGATACAGGCATGGCATCACGATCCCCATAAATGTAGATGTAAATCCTGCTGGGAAGTTTGAAAATTGGCCATTTCCTTCATGATTAGACGGATGACCCCCATTCCAATGATGAAAGAGCTGTTTAAGGCGCCACACCCTGTTCCAGTGAAAGATGCGCTGCAAATTAAAGGTTTGGATGACGGTACGGTTGCCGCTTTGACAGAAAAAGATTGTTCAAAAGAATGCTACTGGATGTACTTGTTAGCCAATGGCGATTCAGCTCCAACCTTCTTGTTCTGGCTTCTCTAGATGAAAAAGCTCATTTCATCCATCCTGCTGAGAGCTTTGTGGTGTGCATTTCATTTGTGAAACGATTTCATTGAATGGTGACCCATATTTTTTTGAAGCTTTTATTCGCCTTTTTCCTGCAAAAAATTTGTTAATCCTTATTGTTTAAAGAAGGAAAAATTACCCCTTTGTCGAATGGAGTAAAAGAAGAGAGGTAAATGCCGAAACTTAAGCAAATTTGTTGCGTTTACGGTTCAAGACTTATGAAAAACCGAATCAACAGCAGGTTAGAAATTGTCGTGCCTCATTCCCAAATGTAAACGGTGAAGGAGAACAAAATGTTTTCAGCATTATGAGTGGCAACAAGGTTGTTCAAAAACTAAGCTATATAGGGGGGGTTGAAAGTCGAAAAAGATGAAAAATATTTAAGGGCGAAAAAAAGAGTGGAAAATTTGAAAGCCTTTTATATGCATTTCATTTCTTATGTTTTAGTGAATTCTATGCTTTTTCTTTTTAACTTAATTTCGGATCCCGGTAATTGGTGGTTTCAATATCCGCTTTTTGGCTGGGGGATTGGACTTTTAGTACACGGCGCCTCAACGTTTGCATTTGGCATATTCGGGGAAGAATGGGAAGAAAAAAAGATAAAAAAATATATGGAAAAAGACAGGTAGAACATTTTAAAAGCGTTCGGAATCGAACGGTTTTTTGTGGAGAGTATTAAAATGGAACATCTAAAAGATGCACCCTGTGAGATGCATTTCAAACATTACAGTATGGAGAGTTGAATTATGTTTCGTCTATTTCATAAGCGGTGCTTTTTGTGTAAGCGAAAAACAAAAACTTACTATCATTATGTAGACCATAACGGAAATAGTATGAAAGTTTGTCCGGAATGTGCAGTATATGCAGAAAGAAGGGCATTTAGAAAAAAAGTGTAGGCACCTTTTGGGAGGTGCTTTTTCTTTTCCTTCAAAACTCAACTTCAAAGGAGGGAGCTCTTTGTTAAATACTGCACAAGCAACGGGTAAGAGCAAGAGCCCAAAACGCTGCTAAAATCGATTGGAAACCGCTGCAGAATCAATGTTGAAGCGAACAGCAGCTGATAAATTAGCCAAAATCAAGTTTAGTAACCTATAAAATAATTATGTAAACTAATATAAAAAAGTGTCGACTCATTCATCATATGGATATAAATGGATGTATTGCAACTGATGGGGATTAACTCAAAGTATGGATATTGTTGGGCAAACAGGTTGGAATGGGTTGATAAAAAGAAAGCTTTCTGATCTTGGAGGATGGCGAATCAGAAGACGAAAAATTCCTTTTGTATACATTGAAACATCCAGAGGGCACAAAAATCCTTTGTTCACAATAAACGCATCGACATTTTGCAAAGGAATAGTTGCTTGATCCGAATCGGCTTATGGTGTCTCGAATGAAAATCTGAACATTAGTGTACTTTTGAAATGCGAAATAATGATGGAACCTCTTGAGGTTATGGCGTTAAGGGAATTTAAACAAAACAACGCCCCCCTTAATAAAAGAGGGCGCATTGTAATGTCATTTAGCAGCACTTAGAAGGGTATCCTGGATCAACAATTACGTTTCTTGTAATTGGTCTATAAATATGTCTAGGAACATTGACAATATTGAAACGATTAATCCTTACAATTGGATGAATATAAGGAACTACACGTGGAATAAAACGGTCGCGAACCACATGTTTAGGCGGACAGATAATGGGTCTAGTATGACCAAACATTGGAAACTCACCTCCTAGAATATCTATATACATTAAATGTATTAGCAGGGCTTTTTGAAACGGACAAATATCACAAGTTATATAAAAAATTCATCTAATTGTAAAACATTGTAATATTTGGTATCGGAAGAGCATTCATAGTACGCATTTTGAAGAAAAATTTTTGTTCGATGTGTTGACGTTAAAAGACGTCCAGATATCCCGCTTTATGTAGAAAGCTAAATTTGGAATGATCGGGATCAAATCCATTTGCCAGCTGCTGGAACAAAAAGAGTTCAGCAACAGAAGAGAAAATGAACTGTTATTATGTTTACTAAGGACAGGAGAAACTCATTAAGTGAGGGGCTATAAGTTTTCGTGTAACCGATTTATCAGCTCCATCAGAGCGGGGTATTATGATTTAAACGGCAAATTGCTAAATGTGAACGGCTCATTTCTTTGTTCTACAAAAGCACAGATCCAACGCTTTTATGCCATATTATGCAAAAAATTGCTATGGGGACTTCCCAACTTTTTAACAGCAGCATTGGAATTCCACTTCTTTCAAATAATTGCTTAGAGAGAAAAGCTATCGTCTAAAACAGCATTTCTTCTGTTAAGAAAAACGGTAAGCTGCTTTATTTTTAGCCTGCTGAAACAACCTATACAAGTTGTGAAATAGGGTTTTAACATGTTACCGTACATTCGTCAGGATGGCAACCCTTAACCCTTCACATTTTAACATGTTACTGCACATTCAAAAAGGACTGTTTCCCGGGGTGGATCGGGACTGTATAATTGAAATCAATCTGTAATTAACAAATCAACGACCGGTGAGGCAGAATTTTTTTGCCTAAATTCATAAAAACATAAATTTCTACTTGACAGGTAGGATTAATATGTTTTAATATAATGTTAAATTTACTGGAAAATTAAAAACGCCGACTGGTTCACTAGAGGCTCCATTCAAGATGGATTTTCTTGATTTGGGAGCCTCTTAGTTTTTAAATTCGCAGCAGGAATATAAATGATCCGTGTAAGGCACAGAGGATGAAATAGTCTTAACAAGATCAGACTTGCACTAAGAAAGCTGGTGCAGCGAAATCGGATAACCATTTAAAAAAACGTAAAAATTTTATGATAAGGAGAGGATCACATGAGTAACCTTCTTCGTCAGGCTGTAGAAATCAGAAGAAAAAAATTGATCAACAAACTGATTGTCTTAAATGCATTTAAGAATGAGGAGCAGCTTTGCAAATTAACGTTATCAGAATTAGAATATGAATATAAAAAAAACCAAAGGGATTCCCATCCGCATAGTGAAACAGGGTTGATTCGTTGGACGAGCAAAAAATTATAATTTTCATCAAAAAAATACGCATGATTCTTTTAAACCCGTACATTGGAAAGGGAAGGACAGTGAATTCTCCTCAAAGCATGGGTAAGTGAACTGAATTTTCCAAAAGGCCTTCAACCCTTCTCAATTATTCTGCTAGTGATTTGCAAATCAAAACGCTATGGAAAATTCCAAAAATTTTGAATGAGGATTTATCGAAAACGAAATTTTACGCAATAGCTTTTAGTAAAAATTTCTATCTGCTTTTGCACCTTTAAATACTACTATATAGATAGTATTAGTATGATTTAATAAACTACCAGCTGAATTATTTGAGGCTCTTGATTCGAGATAGGAGGAAATCTTGATTTAAGAGCCTCTTAGCTTTTCATTTTAGTGTAAGGATTATAGATGCCGATTGAAACAGCGTTCTTCATTTTCGCTAAATCCGCCTTTAAATTTTTAACATATATAGATGCCGATTGTGCCATAGGAAAAATAGAAAAAATGTACATATGGAGCTCGGTTATGCAGAAGGGGGGAATAAGGCTTCAAAGGCTATTGCAAAGCACAAAATGGCGTCCTCAAACAGTTTAAAGATTTTGTAAAACTGAGAGGGGAAGCCGTTTTCATCATCGGCAGCCTGAAACAAATGCAGATCAGCTTGAGTTTGAAAATGAACATTAAAAAATCGCAAACTCGCGTTATTAGATAGAAAATAACAAACAAGAACTTTCAACGACTAATGTCATGAAGTGTCAACCATTACATAAAAAATAGGGGGAATTTTCCGGCAAAAACCATGAATTTCAACCTTACAGTTTTGGCTTCATTGGCCAGACATTGAGAAAAGGATAAACTTTTGATCAATCAAGTTCGGTTTTTGCTTCGTTTTCAGATCAGCACACTGAGATGTGATCTATCTACTCCGGTTTTGACCGAAAATAGCAAAACAAAAAACAAAGTTCATTTGATCTTCTAGCAGCTGTATGGCCTGCTGTTTATATGAATTAGACGTTTAAATTCTGACAACATTGAAGTTTGTGACAGCTCGCCATTACGGAAAGGCGTAACGGAAAAAAACGCTTAGTTGAAATTTCCAACAAAAAAAAGGCATCCGTGATGGATACCCTTTTTCATTATTTTTGTACTAAGGAATCTAGAATATCATCGATGATTTGCGAATTAGCAATAGAGCCTGTGTACAACCAGCTTTTTTCAGGTGAAAATTCAAAAACGTTGCCTGCTTTTACAGCCGGAATGCTTTTCCATATAGCATCACTTAAAGGTGCTGCATTGGAACCGTCACTATTAATTAAGAACAAATAGTCAGCATCCAATTCTACTAATTTCTCTAAAGAGATAGAGCTCCAGTTATCTGCTGAGTTTGCTGAAATTTCTTTTACAACTTTTGGCACTTTTAATCCTAAGTCTCCGTACATGACGGCACCGCTTGAAAGTTTTTCATTTACGATAAAGAATTGTCCGCCTACTAACCAGACTGCTGCGACAGAAGGATTTCCTACTTTTTCTTTAATTGTCTCTTTCGCTTCGGCTACTTTGGCGTCATATTCTTCTAGAGCTTTTTCCGCTTCTTTTTCCTTTCCTAATACTTCGCCAATAAGCTTCAATTCTTTGCGCCAATCGCTGTTATCTTCTTCACCAATAACAAAAGTAGGGGCGATTTGATTATATTGTTCATATTTTCCGCCTTCTACCATGCTAGCGGAGTCCATTATAATTAAGTCCGGATTCATTTTTTGAACTGCTTCAAACGGAAGATCATGAGGAATGGTTGGAATTCCTTTCAGCTCATCTTGCAGATAATCTTGTACGGTTTTCCCGTCGTTTACACTCCATTGTGCGACAGGTTTTACGCCAAGGGCAACAAGATGATCTTCAAGATAGCTGGCAATAATTCTTTTTGGATTAGCAGGAACTTCCACTTTATTTCCCATTCCATCTGTTAATGTTCTTGTTTCTGCTGACTTTTCATTCTCATTTGAAGCTTGATCCGATCCGGAAGAGGAGTCGGTTCCTTGTCCGCCGCAAGCGGTTAGTGATAGAGCTAATAGCGCAGCTCCTATTAGAGAAAATAACTTTTTCTGAAATACCATTTCTAAACCTCCAACTCATATGATAAAATAAATTTTTGAGAAGCAATAATGATAACCATTTTCAATTAAAATATATCTCTGCCACTTTGTCAATCTTAATTTTTATCATTTGGAGGAAAAATGGTTTATGGATTCAACGATACATACGAAAACCACTTCAGAATCTTTACATAAAAGCAAAAATAGATGGATTGCTCTTATCGTTCTTTTCATAGGCATCATTGGCCTATTTCTGTCAGTTGTCATATCGATTCGTTTTGGTGCTGCGGATTTGAGTTATCGGGATGTTCTTGGTGCGTTTTTTGCCTTTGAAGAGGACAATCAAGCTCATGTCATTGTCAGGGAATTGCGTTTGCCCCGTGCAGTCGCAGCCATTCTCGTCGGTTCTGCCTTGGCTGTTTCCGGTGCTATTATGCAAGGAATGACTAGGAATCCATTAGCCTCTCCTTCTATTATGGGTGTAACGGCAGGATCGTCCTTTCTCATTGCCATTGCGCTGGCATTTTTACCGGGAATCTCTTATTTCGGTCTATCAATCTTTTCTTTTATAGGTTCAGGTCTTGGCGCTTGTCTTGTGTTCGGCATTAGCTCCCTTTCCCGCGGAGGGATGACGCCTGTGAAGCTGGCTTTGGCCGGGTCAGCGATTACATCACTCCTAACCTCCTTATCGACTGCGATCGGAATTAAATTTAATATTGCAAAGGATATCAGCTATTTTTTTGCGGGAGGAGTTTCAGCTGTCCAACCAACCCAAGTCCATTTTCTTTTGCCGTTCGTCATTTCCGGTCTTTTGCTGGCCATCTTACTGTCGCGCTCTATTACCGTCCTTAACTTGGGCGAAGAAGCTGCCAAAAGTCTCGGGCAAAATACAAATGTGGTAAAATTTTTAGGAGCGGTCACGGTGCTGCTTTTAACAGGGGCAGCTGTTTCAATTGCTGGAGTGATTGGCTTTGTCGGACTCATCGTTCCTCATATTACACGGTTTTTAGTCGGAACGGATTACCGTTGGATTATTCCTTGTTCTGCCGTTTTAGGCGGGATTTTATTAATTGCGGCTGATATTGTCGGACGCATGGTGAATGCTCCGTTTGAAACTCCTGTTGGAGCGATAACTGCCGTTGTAGGGGTTCCCTTCTTCCTCTATTTAGCCCGTAAAGAGGGGAGGGTGTAACATGTCAAAAAGATTAATAAACTTCAAAACATTGTTTTTTTCAACTATTTTTTTCATCATTATAACCGCAATCATAAGCATTAATGCCGGCTATATACAAATACCTCTTCATGAGGTCATTGCCGCCTTATTAGGAAATGGAACAGATCAAAATGAATTGACCATATTCCAATTCCGTTTGCCTAGAATATTCATGGCATTGCTCGTAGGGATGGGAATCTCCCTTTCAGGGGCTATCCTCCAAGGGGTTACGCAAAATCCGTTAGCGGATCCGGGAATATTGGGGATTAATTCAGGAGCAGGGTTTGCCGTTGTATTATATATGTTCTTTTTCCAAGGAGCTTCCTTTTTGAACGGCTGGGCTTCCGTGTATGTTTTGCCCATAACGGCTTTAGCAGGCGCTTTTCTTACTGCCGTCTTAATCTATTTTTTATCTCGAAAAAATGGACATATTACACCGATAAGACTTTTATTAATGGGAATAGGGATGAATGGGGCATTCAATGCCGGCATCCTCATCTTCCAAATGAAAATGGAACCGAATGATTTTACAAGAGCACTTACTTGGCTGTCGGGAGCCATCTGGGGTGCGAACTGGAACTATGTGTGGGCGCTGTTACCATGGTTATTGATCCTTATTCCGATCGCGATTTATAAATCAAAGGTTCTCGATATATTGCTTTTAGGTGATTCAACAGCAACAGGGGTAGGAATAAACGTTGCAAGAGAACGCAAGATTTTATTAATCATTGCCGTTACACTGGCAGGAGTTTGTGTAGCGGTTGGCGGAGGGATAACGTTCCTTGGCTTGCTTGCCCCTCATATTACAAGGCAACTAGTCGGGCCAAAGCATTCGAAATGCTTGCCCCTGACTGCTGCTTTAGGAAGCTTCATTCTTTTGGCTGCAGATACATTAGGACGGGTTATCATGGCTCCTTCAGAGCTGCCTGTCGGGATCGTTGTTTCCATTTTGGGGGCGCCTTATTTTATATATTTGCTAATAAAATCAATTTGACGCTATATACAGCAAGATTTCATTACACCGCTTCGTCTCAAAAAAAACTATACGAATTTGTCTAAAAGCGGCCCGGTTAAATGAGGGAAGGGACAAACACCTCCAGTGTCGAATACATCAAATAAATTCGATGAATGGAGGTGTTTGTTTTATCCAAAAGATCAAGTGATCAACGTCTTTTTCATTATTGCAGCTTGAAGCTGCGCTTGTTCGTTATAAAAACTGTTTTCTGCCGGCGAAAGGATGATCGTTGCCATGCTATCCCGCAATTAATACAAAAACAAGCCAGGCGAGCCCCGGTCCAAGCGCTACGACTACTGCAGCAGAAAGTAAAAGCTGTTTGAAAAATACATTCTCTTTTACCCCTTGAACGTTTGCGAGCAGCAATGCACCGTTAGTGGAGAAGGGGCTTAAATCGACGATGCTTGAAGAAACGGCAATGGCTGAAACGACACCGACGGAAGAAATGGTCGGGTCCTGTAAAATGGGCGCTGCCAGCGGGATGATAGCTGCCAGAATCCCTGTTGTCGAGGCAAAAGCTGAAACGATGCCTCCTACGTATGACGACGCAAGGGCTGCGATTACCGGATTTCCTACTTTTGCGATTAATTCAGTCATGTAATCGATCGTTCCAATTGTTTCTAAAACGCCTACGTATGTGACAATACCAGTTATTAAGAGAATCACAGACCAAGGCATCCGTGATAGAACGCCCTTTTGCTGCTTTGGAGCAATTAATGCTAGCACTAATCCTACTCCAAGCGCTGCAAAGCCAATATCGATATCGAACATAAGAGCGAGGACGACGAGTGTGATGATCCCTAAAAGTGTGATGCCTCTGTAAAAAGTTAATCCATTTTCTTGTGATTTATTGTTCTCATTTGCGGAGGACCCTTCAGCTCTAGACGCTGCATCTTCTTCGGCAGCAGTTCGTTTTTTCAGCAGCCGAAGTCCTCCCAAAACGATGAACACAATCACAGAAACAAATACACTGAAGATAAAAGCGTTTATGAAAAGCAACCCCGGTGAATGAGGAAGATCTCTTGCCTGCATAACGCCGTTAACAATCACTCCATAAGGATTAAGCAGTGAGAAGGATCCCGCTGTGGAACCAATCACTAACAATAACCCCATCAAGAGAGGATTAATGTTGTATCGTGCGGCAAAACGCAGCGCAATCGGCGCTAGGATCGCAATAGCAGCAGGTCCCAAAGTGCCGACGCTAGTTAAAATAGCGCAAAGCAAAAACATTATCCATGGCACGAGACCTAGATTACCTCTGACTAGGCGAAGACCCCATCCGGTAATCAAATCAACTGTCCCGTTTTTCTCAACAATTGAAAACAGATAAGTCACTCCAGCAAGAGTGACGAACAATTCAGCCGGAAAACCGCTGTAAATGTCGTCAATATTTAATCCGCTGAATACAACTCCGACGATAAAAGCAGCGACGAACCCTAAAACACCGAGGTTAATTGGCAAAACTGAACCTACAATAAACATCAACAGAAGCACAATAATTCCAATGAGCTCAATACTCATATTGATTTTTCCTCCTAAGCTTTGGAATGAAAATAGAAAATCCTAAAAATTTGAAACCGCTTTCTAAAAACCCCAGCTTACTAAATCGACGATCGACAATGCATTATAAGAATATGAATGGCTAGAATAAAGGTGACTTTTTATTTGAATATTCTGAAAAATATAATTTCAAATCATAAATCGCACCTCTCGAAAAAATAATTGAAATGTATGCTTTTTATTTTGAATGACATACTGAACATTTCGGCGACTTCACAAGGAAATCGGCTGCTTATCCTATTTGTTAGAAGGCGGTCCAAGGGCAAAATAAAGAGAGAACAGCATTCATAAGATAAAGTGTTTTTCGCACATTCCCTCCTTTTCTCCGTTTTTCATTCATCACAGATTATTTGCAGCTATTCATTCATTTACAAAAATGTTTACGAAAGCAAAATGAAAAATATGCATCTTTGTCAATTGTCGACAGGATGTACGAAGCGATGAAATATTCGTAATAAAAATTTGAATATTCTTATTTATGAAGTCATTTATAATGAAAGGGATCACATTAATTTTTATATATGGAGGAAGGAGAACTTCTATAAATTTCGAATAAATTAGAGCAGTGCAGCAAACGAAAGATTTGCGGAAAATCTTCCAATACAATGCCGACTTTACAGAATTTTTCGATTTGTATTTATAAACAAGTTATAATAGGATTATAAAAAATAGACAGTCGACATTATAGAGAGGAAGAGCGGGAATGAAAAATAATCAATTATTTTACAATCATTCGTTGTCCCACAAAATAGCGGAAAAAATAACAAACCAAATTATGGCGGGGGAGCTGAAGCCCGGAGAAAAAATTATTGAATCCACTTACGCAGAAGAGTTTGGAACGAGCAGGGCGCCTATTCGAGAGTCGCTCTATTTGCTGGAAAATGAAGGGTTAATAGAGCGAATTCCTAGAAAAGGCGCTGTAGTGAAAGGCTATACGGAAGATGAAGTTTATGATCTTCTTGAAATGAGAATCGTATTGGAAAGCCTTGCGATGAAAAGAATTAAAGTCCGCGGGGTAAATGAAGAAATTCTTAAGAAAATGGGGCAATTGGTACAAAAGATGTCAGAGGTTGATGACGAAAAACAGTATGCCAATCTGAACCAAGAGTTTCATATGCTCATCATTGAAATGAGCAAAAGCGAAATTATTAAAGAAATGTATTGGAGATTAGGACGTCCTTTGCTTGTACTTCAAAGAATATCGTTTCTTGAAGAGGAGCATATAAAAAAGTCTTTGAAGGAACACCGCATTATTTTAGATTTGTTAAAGGAAAACCTGATCGATGAAGCGCTTGTTTTGCTTGAAAATCATAATCATAGCGTAATTAAAAGGGTCGAAAACAAAACGAAAAATAAACAATCGTACTAGCAGCAAAAAAGGGAAAACAACGAGCGCTGTAAATGTCTTGAAACGAACAGCATATACATGATTTTCGGGAGTTCATATGAAGGAGTGAAGCCCTTTTCATATAAGCTCCTTTTTTTATTTTTCAGCTTATTGACTGGGTCATAATCAAAACATGGTTTTCTCAGCAAACGCAAAATAAAAATTTGAAATTTTTAGAATTTTCATTGACTTTTATAACATGAGGGGATATCATGGTTGTAACAAGATGATTGTCGACAGTCGTCCATTTTCTAGGAAGAGCTTTTTTTGAATTCTGATGGTGTTGTTAAAAAATATGAAGACAAGAGATAGGTGATTTTTAATGAGGGTAACGATTAGTCAGGTCGAGGCGGATGGGAAAATTATACTTCAGGAAAGTGCCGGGCTTGCCATTGTAACGATCCAACGTCCACACCTAAAAAATGCTATAACATCGGGGATGTGGAGGGAGCTGGCGGAAATCGGAAGGCTGATTCCTGAAAACCCGAAAACACGAGTGGTGATCCTGCGCGGAAGCAAGGATCAATTTTGTTCAGGTTCTGATTTGAAAGAATTTAACCAAATGTCGATTAACGAAGCGCACGAAGCTTTCCGCTTAATGGAACAAGCCATTTCGGCGTTTGAAAAACTTCCGTTGCCAACCATTGCCGCTATAAATGGTCCGGCATTAGGTGCAGGATTTGTTCTATCTTTAGCGTGTGATCTTCGGGTTGGGACCTCTAAAGCTAAAATGGGAATCCCAGTCGGACGGCTGGGAATAACGTTAAACCAAATGTTTGTAAAACGGATTGCAGATCTGATCGGAGGGAGCCGGACGATGGATTTAGTTTATACAGGTCGACTGCTTGATGCTTCAGAATGCTGTCAATTGGGATTAGTTAATTACATGGTTCCGGATGATGAGGATGTGGATCATTTTACATTACGTTTGGCGAAAAAAGTTATGGAGCAGTCACCGGCGTCTCTTCTTGCTGTTAAAAGATCTGTCGCCTACAATAAACCGGCACTTTCATTTCCGTGGGATACAGGTACGGCGTCCAGTATTGACGCAAATGATTTTCCTGAAGGTGTTCGTTCCTTTGTAGAAAAAAGAAAACCGAATTTTAAAGGGAGAGGTTGACATGCTGCCACTTGCAGGAATTAAAATTATTGACTTAACAAGAATATTGAGCGGCCCTTTTTGCACAATGACATTAGCTGATTTAGGCGCCGAGGTGATAAAAATAGAAAGTCCGCAAGGGGATGATACAAGGCAATGGGGTCCTCCGTTCATTAAAAATGAAAGCGCGTACTTTCTAAGTGTCAACCGCAATAAGAAAAGTGTTGTTTTAAATTTAAAAGATCCAAAAGGAAAAGAAATTTTACTGAAAATGGTAGAAGAAGCGGATGTTGTTGTTGAAAACTTTCGACCCGGCACATTAAAAAAGCTCGGAATTGATTATGACATCTTAAAGCAGCATAACCGCAGAGTTATTCTTGCTTCGATTTCCGGCTTCGGTCAAACAGGACCGTATTCAAAAAAGCCTGGTTATGATGTCCTGGCTCAAGGAATGGGCGGGTTAATGTCCGTTACAGGCGAACCAGGCGGTACACCAGTTAAAGCTGGATATTCTTTGGCAGACATCGGCGCAGGCATGTGGGCCACAATCGGCATACTGTCAGCACTTTGGGAAAGAGAGCGTTCAGGTCAAGGACAATGGATCGATGTCTCCTTGCTCGACACGATGGTTTCTTGGCAAACGTACCTTGCCGGCAATTATTTTGCGACAAACAATGATCCAAAGCCGCTGGGAGGAGCTCATCCGAATATTGTGCCTTACCAGGTTTTTGAAGCTTCGGACGGCCACTTTATTCTTGCAGTAGGAAATGACAGCCTTTGGAATTCGTTGGTTGACGTATTGGATGTGGAAGCTCTTAGAGACCAGAAATTTAAAACGAATCCGGACCGGGTTCAAAATAGAGATGAACTGATTTCCATACTTGAAGAAATATTTAAAAGAAAAGCGAGAGACGAATGGGTTGACATATTGGAATCAGCGAAAATTCCATGCGGACCTGTTAATAAGCTTTCGGACATTTTAAATGATGCCCATATCAAGGAAAGGGAAATGGTCGTTGAAATGGAGCATCCTTCCCTCGGCATCTTAAAAATGCTTGGTGTACCTGTAAAATTATCGCGCACACCGGGCAGGATCAAAACGGTCCCTCCAGCTCAGGGGGAGCATAGTGAAACCGTTCTAAAGCAAATGGGCTACAGTGAAGAAGAGATAGAAACATTTATAAAAGAGGGGATTATTATCCCTCAACAAAAATGTGTGTAATTCGATAAAATTAAGTCGACAATCGACTAAAAATATTTTAATAATTTGCTAGTTTTTTCAAGTAAAAAAACTTCCTCTGTTTTATTGTGTATGATGCTCGATCCAAAGCCTATTTTTTTGAAATTCATGAATATTAATATCCCACATAACAATCGGAGTCCCGAAACAAACATTTGCTGTCATACGAACTGAATTTTCCTGTAAATAGACAGAATAGAGTTTCCGATTTGCCGGATCCGGTCCGCCTTTAAGTTTTACGGGCATTTTCCTTCAGGTTGAAAGATTTTTAAGAAAGGGGTATTCACCCAATGCGCGTATTCGCTCTTGTTGGCCGCAGCGGCACGGGAAAAAGCACCAGCGCACTTTCTTTTGCACATAGTAAAAACATACCGGCTATGATTGATGATGGATTGTTAATTTATAAAGGGCGAAAAGCTGCAGGGAGTTCAGCGAAATATGAAAAGAACTATATAACCGCTATTAAACGGGCTGTCTTTTTTTATGAGGATCACCGAAAAGAAGTCCAAAATGCTATTAAAGCACTTGATATTCATTCGCTTCTTATTATTGGTACGTCTACAAAAATGGTTGATCAAATTGCGGAAACATTGCAATTAGGAAAAATCACCAAATATTACAAAATTGAAGAAATTAGATCGTCAAAGGAAATCAACATGGCATTATATGTGAGAAAAACAGAGGGGAAACATATTATTCCGATTCCATATGTACAAGTCGAACAAAATATTTTAAAGAAGATCATTATGAAGGGAAAGAAAATTTTTTCTACCCAAAAAGAAGAGATTGGTGAAACAACGATTATCAGACCACGGTTTCATCAAGGAACCATCCACATTTCTGAACACGTTTTAAAACAAATCATTTCCCATGCCTGCACTTCGGTAGAAGCAGTGAAAAAATGCCATCGGATAGATATTGCATTAAACGAGCTGCCGAATATAAAAATCACCCTCACCATGTTTTATCCATTGGATGAAGCATTACCCGTCATCGCAGAAAAGATTCAACAAAAAGTTGCTGAAGATTTTTTAAAGTTTTTAAATATAGAGTTAAATAGCATTACTATTCATATCAGTAAATTGTCGATGGAACACTCTTATCCTGCATCAATGATCCGGACTGCGCGCATATGATTTGGGCTGATAAGTTATGCAAAATTAGGTAATCGTAGCTGAGCAAAGGGGTGCCATATGATCAAAAAGTCAGTCATTATTATAAAAATGGCAAATGTAAAAGAACGGATTATACAGTAAAAGGCATATTGAAAAAATAAATTCATATAGAGCAAGTATTATATTTTTAATGCTGACAGCACAAATGCAAATGCTCCAGATAAACCTAGCATCATTTTGAATTCAGGATGCTCCTGAAGCTTCTTTTTAATAGAAAGTAAGCCTATAATTAAAGAAGGTAAAGTAACCCCCCACCAAAATAAAGCCCATTCAATCGGCAGAAAACCTTCCATAATATGCATGAATATGCATGGCGATGGCCTGTTCCGGGATAAAAACGAATAGAAATGATTGGGAGCTTCCTTTTCGGCCCAACAGCGATGAGTGTTGTTGGATTTATTGTTCTCTTTTTCCAATCATTATTGCTTGCTCATGGGGGGATCACAACTTTAGGAGCTAATGCCTTTTCGATGGCTGTTGTTGGACCCATCATTTCTTATCTAGTTTATAAAGGAGCTTCCAAAGCAGGTTTTTCATTTTCTATTGCCGTCTTCTTAGCTGCTACTTTAGGTGATTTGGGCACATATGTGATGACATCCTTTCAATTAGCTATCGCTTTTCCTTCCGAGGTTGGCGGTATGATGGCTTCTTTTGCTAAATTCTCTACTATTTTTGCTTTTACGCAAATTCCTTTGGCAATCAGTGAAGGACTGTTAACAGTCATTATTATGAATGTGTTAACAAAATATAATCTACAAGCACTGAAGCTGTTGCATGTTTTACCTAAGGAGGGCCGTTAAAAATGAAGAATTTCATACTGCTTTTAATTGTGGTGGTGCTCAGTGTGTTCCCGCTTTTGATCCATCAAAATGCAGAGTTCGGCGGGGCAGATGGACAAGCGGAAGAAGAAATCAGTAAAATTGCGCCTGAATATAAACCATGGTTTCAAGCTCTTTGGGAGCCTCCAAGCGGGGAAATTGAAAGCTTGTTATTCGCTTTGCAAGCGGCAATCGGGGCTGGGTTTATAGGATATTTTATTGGCCTGATGAGAGGAAAAAATAAACAGGCTGGTGAAAAAGACGAGAAGGTGCCTTATGCTGCTGATCGATAAATATGCGTATTTCAACGGGCTGCGTAATGTTCATCCAGTGGAAAAAATCACACTTTCTCTTTGCTTGCTTTTGTTTATTTTAATCGCCAAAGCCCCTTTGGTGTCACTCATCGCTTTTATAGTAATGAGTACTTTTATTGTTGTTGTCGCAAGGATTCCTCTGTCATATTATATGAAGCTGCTTGCAATACCAATGTTTTTTCTATTTTCAGGAATCGTCACGATCCTCATCTCTTTCACCGATGGCCAAACTTTCAACTCGGATGTTATTTGGTCCGCGCATATAGGTGACTGGCAAATTTTCATAAGCAAAGAAAGTCTCAATCGATCGGTAAATCTTGTTTTTATGGTACTGAGCAGTGTGAGCTGTTTATACTTTTTGATTTTAACAACACCATTGACAGCCATTCTCCAAGTATTGCGGAAGCTAAAGTTACCTCCATTATTTATTGAGTTGATTACGTTAACGTATCGATTCATTTTTGTATTCTTGGAAGAATCAGTAACAATATATCAATCGCAGTCTTCCCGGCTTGGGTATATAACCATTAGACAAGGCATGAAGTCGCTTGGACTATTGATTTCTGTCCTATTTTTAAAAGTATTTGAACGGACGAAACAATTAACAATTGCTATGAACTCCAGAGGATATGAAGATGAGATTTTGTTCTTTGATCAATCGTATCGCTACTCCTCTGTCAATTGGTTCACCATCGCAATCATTTTTGCAGGAATGATGATCATTTATGTACAGTTTGGAGGAATCTTATGATGCAGCCAATTCTTTTTAATATCGATCAATTATCTCATTGTTATGCTGATGGTACCATTGCTTTGAGAAACGTCACTCTTACAATTAAGCAAGGAAAGAAAATAGCCTTATTAGGAAATAACGGTGCTGGGAAATCTACATGTAAACTAGCACATTATTTCAGAATCCCTTTTTCAAATTATTTCAGGCGGATTCGGAAATAATGTGCAAAATTTTTGCGGATTGTTCCGGATTTTGCACATTCTTTCGGAACGTTTGCACGCTCTTTCAGATGAAGATTTCCAGCGCGCCTGATGGACCGATGGAAAAGAGAAAGCACAAAAGAGGCCGATTCGGCCCCTTTCGTGCTAATACCCCATTTCCTCTGCGGCCATGCGCACCACTTCTTCGTCAATGGCGTCCTTTTTCAGCTGATACCCGTATAACAGGCACGTCGTGGCTAACGTGTTGATCACCCGAGGCCATCCCCGCGACTGCAGGGCAATCGCCTCTAACGCCGATGGGGTGAAGATCGGGTGCTTCGCCCCGGCCTGTTTCATCCGATGCTTGATGTAGCCCGCCACCTCTTCCTTCTCCAGCGGCCCCATCCGGTATCGCATGATGATCCGCTGGTCGAGAGGGCGGTGCTGATTGAGCCGCAGCTTCCCCTGTAAATGGGGCAGCCCGGCCAAAATCAAGACAAATGGGTTGGTCGAATCCATCTCAAAGTTGAACAAGATCGCGATGTCCTGTAAAAATGCATCCTTCGCTAAATGCATCTCGTCCAAAATGAACACCGGCGTGATCCGCCGTTCATGATACAATCGCTCGATCGCCTGCTGGATTTGGCGGAAGAGGTCTACCTTGCGGTACTTCGGTTCCTCTCCTAATCCCAAGGCCAAACCACGGTAAAAATCCATCACGCCTCCGGTGGATAACGGAAAGTAGACGACATGATACAATGATGGATTCAATGATTCTTTCAGCGCCCGAAGGGCGAACGTCTTGCCCGCCCCCGGCTCTCCGATCAACAGCCCGATCCCCCGGGTTCGTTTCACGTACTCCATCGCCCGCAACGCTTCCTGAAACGACGCCCCTTGATACGCCTCGGACGGGTCTGTTTCTTTCGCAAACGGCTCCCGCGAAAGGGAGTAAAACGATTTATACACCGTGTTCTCCCTCCTTCGCCGGAATCGCCGCAAACGGGGACCGATGGCGTTTTACATAGGCGTTGTCCTCCAAACGAACCCGAACGGCCTCCGCCACCTTCCTTCCATCTTCGTACACATAGACGCCCCGTTCGTCATAGCGGAGTTCAATCGATTGCCCAATGAACCGGGGCGGCACTTCATACAGCTGCTTGTTCAAGGTGATCGTTCCATCGGCTTTGACCTTGCGGTGCTCCCGCTTCAGAAAAATCGCATCCAGCCAATCGCTATCTTCGATGAACGACACGAGATGCACTTGCGATTGAAACACCTCATGCGGCGTTTTTCCGTCCAGCGAGGCGTGCGGTTTTCGATGATACTCCTCTTCAAGCCACCTCCAAAAGCGCTCGTTCAGCTCTTCGAGCGACTTCGGGGGATCCAACTCCAGCAGCGGATAAAACCGCGTCTGTACGGTGCGGAAGAACCGTTCGATTTTCCCTTTGCTTTGCGGGTCATACGGCTGGGTGTGGATGAGCGTAATTCCCATCTCGGCGCACGCATACTGCAGCACCTCGGATCGATAAATTTTCCCGTTGTCCGAGTAAATGCGCTTCGGCTTCCCGCAACGAAGCACCGCTTCCTTCGTGACGATCCGCAGCCCGTCAAACTTCTCCGAAGGGAAAAACTGCGCGTACGGCACAAACCGCGAGCAGTCATCGATATAGGCGATCAAAAACGTTTTCTGGGCTTTCCCATTGACTCGAATCGTTGGTCCATGGGATAAGTCCCCTTGCCAAAGCTCATTGATCTGGTCATACGCAAAGCGCTTTCGCTCCGGCATGGGCAAGATTTCTTTCCCGACAAGTGTGTTTTTTCAACAATCGGTATATAGTAAAGTAAGAGGTATGATTTTCTGGGATTTCCCCCTGCTCGATCAGGTGTTCGTAGAACACCGTCACGGGCATGGTGGGATGTTCTTTTCTTAGGGCTAAAATATGATCCTCATCATCGGGCGACAGACGCCTTGAGTGGCCGCGGTCCGAACGGCGCTTCGGCTTTAAGGCGTCAAAGCCCCCTTTTTTGTATCGGGTGCACCAATCGAGGATCGTCTTGGCTGCGATTCGTTTGTCGCCCTGGTGGGGAACATGGTGCACTCGCTCGCTCACCTCTTTCAGATACGTCTTCGGTTCCACCTGCCCATTCACCAACGGAGCGATTAGCCCGTACCGAAACAGGGCAATGTCGTGTCTCATCGACTCATCCATTCGAATCTCCTCCTTGTCTCACTTGGAATCAGGACCGTTCCGGTCCGTCTGCCCTTATCGTACCGGATCGCTTTTTCTCCGTCGATAGGAAAGGTTTGTGGGAACCTCAACTATTTCCAATTTAGGATATGTATGTAAAATCAGGATCCCATTTGATTCGCAAAAGGGTGTCGGAATCCGTCCTCCCACATGTCTCTGATGACCGAATAGAGACCGTGTTTCTCCAACGTCCGGATCCACCAGGAAGCCCGTTCCTTTTCTTTTTTCACGATAGGGCCTATGATCCTCCACCGCCTCGCAAAAAAGCTGTGAAGGCTTGATAGGTTTCGGCAGAACCGTCGGACATAAAAGATGATGCCGTCCTTTGTCGGGAGAAACGGAGCCCGGTTCGTCCCCTCGGTCAATCCCAACTGCTCTTTCACGACTTGCCATATGGCGGACAACGTATACTGAAAATACGGGAGGAGAAAGGAAGGCAGCACACTCACCGTCTTCAAGCATTCCCGACAGCGATACCGGACAATCCAAATGCGATAATCACCATGTGGGGTCAATGCGTTTCGCTCATAGTAACCGTGGCGGTGCAACGGGCGCTTGGCCCGGCAATGCGGACACTTTTTCAGAAGAGGGAAGTCGTTTTCTTTTCCACGCTCTGCATACGTTTGGACGTCAATGCCAAAGTCATGAAATTGAATCACGTCCTCCTCCCCCTCCTATGAACCGATGGATTTTCTCTTCCGAAATAATTCACAAAAAATTTAGCACATTCTTTCAGAAAAGGGGAGAGGGATTTCTGAAGGAATGTGCAAAAAAATGGCTCTTTTGTTCCGAAATAAAGTGATAATTTACAATTTACAGAAAATTCTTGACAGCGCCTATTTTTGTATATAAAATTAATTTTGGATTCAATAATAGAAAGCGTATACAAATTTAATGGATATTATAGAGGGAGGGGAGAAATCAAGGGAAAAAAATTTAATTAGATTTGGACTTTTTATTCTTAAATGAAAGAAAAAAATAGTGAGGAGTAGGGATCGAAATGGAAACATCAGTAAAACTGCTGGTAGATAGGGCAAGAGCTGCCCAAAAGATTGTTGAAACCTATTCGCAAAGAAGACTGGATGAATTAGCCGCAGCAATTGTATATTCTTTATCAAGGGATAAATTGGCAAGGGAAATTGCAGAATTGGCTGTTAGAGAAACGGATATGGGAAACGAGGAATCGAAGGCGAGAAAACTTACCAAGAAAATTCCGGCGATATTTTATCAAATTAAATCAGTCAAAACAGTTGGGGTTATTGAGCATGATAAAGAAAAGGGGATTAAAAAAATTGCCAAGCCAGTGGGTGTAATTGCCGCTTTAATACCAAGCACTAATCCTGAAGCCACTCCCGTTTTTAAGGGCATATTAAGCTTAAGGGCAAGAAATGCGATCATTTTCGCTCCACATCCGAGAAGTAAGCTAACTACGAAGCGCGTAGTCGATATTATGAGAGAAATTCTCAAAAAAAATGGTGCGCCACAAGATTTGTTTATCTGTGTGGAAAATCCTTCAAAGGAAATCTCTCAACAACTCATGAGCCAATGCGATTTGACAATGGCAACAGGTAGTTCGGATATGGTTAAGGCTGCTTACAGCTCAGGAAAACCTGCTTATGGGGTAGGGACGGGAAATGCTGTGGTGGTTATAGATGAAACCGCCGATTTAGTAGATGCAGCAAAGAAAATAAAAATTGGTAAATTAAGTGATTATGCTTCAGGATGTTCAGCTGAAAATTCATTGGTTATCAAAGATAGCGTTTATGATGAAATGGTCTCTTTGCTGCAAAAAGAAGGGGGATACCTCCTCAATGCGGAAGAGAAAGAAAAACTGAAAAGAACGATGTGGGTAAACGGTCAACTATCCAGGGAAATCGTGGCCAAATCTGCAGAAAGGATCGCTAAGGCCGCACAGATAACCATCCCAGCCGGGACGGAATTTCTTATGGTAGAGGAGACGGGAATCGGTAAGGATTATCCTTTTTCTGGGGAAAAGATGTCGGTAGTACTAACTCTGTACAAGTATCATGATTTTGATGAAGCCATAGAAAAAGTAAACCGAATAACAGAGTATTCTGGAAGCGGCCATTCATGTGGTATTCATTCATTTAATGAGGACCACATTATGAAATTGGCTCTTCATACCAAAACTGCAAGAGTGATTGTAAGACAACCACATGGTGTTGCAAACAGTGGTGCGTGGTTTAATGGTTTAGCCAATACGTTCTCACTGGGCTGCGGCACCTGGGGAGGAAATATAGTATCAGAAAACATCACGCAAAAACATTATATGAACATAACTTGGGTAGCGGAACCAATTGACAGGGAAGAAGCAACTGAAGAGGAAATATATGGCGATCTAATACAAAATGTAGCACTTTACCATTCATAATGATCTTTATTAAATTAAATTATGTAGCTTCTATGGTTGGGAGGAGAGCATTTTGTATCATTTTCAATTGGTACCGAGTATTTATGAGTTTGAAAAATTCCATGAATTTGCAGAAAGATTTAATATTTCTCCGGAAGACGTGATTTTCACAGAAAAATTGTTCTATGAAAGATATATAAAGGATAAGGTGCAGTGTCGGTTTATCTTTCTCGATGATTATGGTCTCGGGGAGCCTAGCGATCTTGTCATCGATAAGATTTTAAAAGACATTCGTGGGCAAGAAATCAAAAGAATTATTGGCATTGGTGGAGGTACAATTCTTGATATAACTAAATTGCTTTGTATAAAAGATGCTTCGAGTACAGAGGAAATCTTCGAATCTAAGATTCCGCTGGTGCGGGATAAAGAACTTATCCTTATTCCTACAACATGCGGAACGGGAAGCGAGGTCACTTGTGTCTCTGTTGTAGATATTACGAAAAAGAAAACTAAGATTGGCAAACGAATTGATGCTAATTTTGCTGATTCTGCCGTATTGATTGAGGAACTGTTGGACAGCATTCCGGAGAACGTGTTTACTTACAGCTCAGCTGACGCCTTAATCCATGCCATGGAGATTTTTGTAGCCAGGACCGGTAATCCCTATAATGATGTTTTTTGTAAAGAAGCCATCAAAATTATCCTTTCAAACTATAGAAAGTTGGTTAAAAACGGATTGGAAGAAAGGTTCAAATATATAAGGGAATTTTTAAGAGCAGCAACTTTTGCCGGTATTGCCCTTTCGAATACTACTTGTGGCGCGGTACACGCTCTATCGATGCATTTTGGAAGTGTGCATAATGTTCCCCATGGGGAATCTAATGTTAGATTTTTCATGGGTGTATTTAAAAAATATGCGGAACTGGCACCGGAAGGGAAACTGTTGGAACTTAGCCGCATTATTAATGAAGCTTTAGAAATCGATACGGATTTGTTAGGTTCATTCCAAGCCCTTGAAGAAATCATCAATCATTTAATCCCAAGAAAAAGATTGAGGGAGTATGGTGTTAAAGCAGAAAATATTGAGCATTATGTTGACAAAGTCATTGAAACTCAGCAGCGGCTTTTAGTCAATAATTATGTCGAGTTGTCCCGTGACGATCTAATTTCAATTTATCGTAGCGTATATTAAAAATTGTTCTTAAGCAGTTAGAATTAATAACTGTAGATGAGCAAATCCGCTAACATAAATTTACAACCAAACAAAAAAGAAGACATGAACCCGATTCCTTGGTTAGAATAGATGTGCCAAAAAACCATTCAAACAAGGAGGTTCATGTCTCATGAATAGACTAGCACATCATCAAGGAATTCACAAGTTTTTCACGATGTTAGGATTGGCGCTTTATTTCTCGAAACCTGTTATGAAGCATCTTGTTCATATCGTGGATGCCATGATCACCAAGGGCTTTTCGGGAACACTAACCGATTTACATCATGGGAGTTTTCATCCGAACCATCGAACGACACTCAGCCATTTTTTCACGAAAAGCCCGTGGGAGGAAGAGACATTGCTTCGCAAACTCCAGCAATGGATGCTTCATCGTGTCGAACGGATCGCCAAACAGAAAAATCAACCCCTTTTTGTTTCGATCGATGATACGATTTGCCAAAAAACAAAGCCTTCGTCACGGGCCACGCACGCCATTCAAGGGTGTGATTGGCACTATTCTCACACAGAGAAAAAGTCGATCTGGGGACATTCTCTTGTTTGGCTCATGGTTCATACGATGACCCAGGCTTTTCCCTTTGCGTTCCGCCTCTACGACAAGGCGGCTGGGAAAAGCAAGGGGGAACTCGCGATCGAGATGCTTTCTTCTTTGGATGTACGCCGTCCCGTTTATGTGCTGATGGATTCGTGGTATCCATCGCAAGCGCTCGTGGAAGCCTGTCTGAAAAAAGGATTTCACGTCATCGCGATGCTCAAAACGAACCGGATTCTCTATCCGAAAGGCATCGCCATCCAAGCCAAACAGTTTGCCCGCTATATCGAACCGAACGACACCCATCTCGTCACGGTGGGAGAAGAGCGTTATCGCGTGTATCGCTACGAGGGATCGCTGAAAGGTCTCGATGATGCCGTTGTGTTGTTGGCTTGGAAAGCCGATCAGCCGATGACACCCGAACATCTTCACTGCGTCTTGAGCACCGACCGGGAGCTAAGCGATGAAGAGATCTTGCGCTACTATGCCCAACGTTGGTCGATCGAATGCTTTTTTCGACAAGCGAAAGACCAGCTGAAGCTCGATGGGTACCGCGTTCGCGGGCGTCGGGCGGTGAAACGGTATTGGATCTTGGTGCAACTCGCTTATGTGTACAGTATGGTCGAGTCCAACCGGGATTTCCCTACTGGGCTTGATCTTCTCCGAACGAAGAAAGGGCATAGTCTTGTCGAGTTCATTTACCATGCAGCGAAGCAAGATATTCCCATTGATGTTGTCAAAAAACAGCTCCATGTGGCATAAGGGGTACCCTGTTTGTCTCTTTTGGTATGGTAATTATTGTAATTAAAATTGCTCAACTACAGTTAATAATTAAATAATTAACACTTTTTAGTAAATAAATTGTCTTAACATATTTATTACCGAATTTAAGGATTGGTCTGTGAAATGCCTTCTGTTCAATTTTTAGAAAAACAAGAAAATCTAAGATTACCACTATGAGTTTGGGTGTCAGAGAGGACAGGTAAATAATTGAGGAGGGTTAAAAGAGTGAAAAGATTGTTGTTAATCCTTGCTAGTTTGATAGTGATTTTATCAGCATGCGGGGGAGGATCTAGCTCCGCACCGGTAGAGTCTAGTGGGGATTCGGCGTCGACGCCCGATTCTCAAACGGATGGAAGCTCAGGAAAATCGTCAGAACAACCGTTGGTGTTGAAATTTGGACACGTATTGGCACCAGATCATCCATACCAGCTTGGAGCAGAAAAGTTTAAAGAAATAGTGGAAAGCAATGCTCCTGAACCGATTAGTGTTGAAATTTATCATAGTGCCCAACTGGGCAGCGAGCGAGACTTAACTGAAGGATTACAGCTGGGTACAATCGATTTGGCCATTGCTCCTGGAACGATTGCTAATTTCGAACCAGCGATGAAAATTCTTGACTTACCGTATATATTCCGAGATAAAGAACACGCTTATAAAGTACTAGACGGAGAAATCGGTGATCAACTAGCTTCCGGTCTTCCTGAAAAAAATTTGAGACTGCTGGCCTATTGGGAAAATGGATTCCGACATATTACCAACAATATAAGACCGATCTATACGCCAGATGATCTTGAAGGCATTAAAATAAGGGTGCCTGAAAATCCTACGTATGTTGACACATTCAATAACTGGAATGCTAATGTTAACACCATGGCATTTGGAGAGTTATTTACAGCTCTTCAACAAAAAACGGTTGATGGCCAGGAGAATCCGCTCGCTTTGATTTATACCAGTAAATTTTATGAAGCACAAAAATACTTATCCCTATCTGGTCACTTTTATGGACCCGCTCAGTTGTTGATATCTGAGATTACGTGGAATAAGCTTTCCCCAGAAATGCAAGAAGTAGTTAAAAAAGCAGCAGAAGAAGCGAGGGACTACCAACGGCAAATCGTAAGCGAGAAAGAAGAAGAATATTTACAAAAATTGAAAGATGAAGGCATGGAAGTTAACGAGGTTGATTCTGAAGCATTTATAGAATCCGTAAAACCGGTTTGGGAGAAATATAGAGGTGAATTTGGAGATCTCATCGATCAAATCCAAAATATAAACTAATTTAATAAAGTGTGGTGAAAGATAGGGAAGTCAATAGATTTCCCTATCTTTCCCAACAAATAGTTGGAAAGGAGTAGAATGATGCAACGGGTAATTAAATTCGCCGACTTAGTAAACAAAATTGTCGGCTACATACTTGCAATAATGATGGGTATTATGTCAGTTATGGTCATTATTCAAGTTTTTAACCGCTCTTTTTTTAACTTTTCTCTTTATTGGACAGAAGAACTTACTCGTTATCTCATGATCTATATTGTTTTTTTGGGCTCAAGTATTGCAGTAAGACAGAAAAAAATGATCTCCATAGAATTGCTTCCACAAATGTTCACCGATAATAAACGAAAATTCATCTCGGTGATTGTCCTGCTTTTATCGATTGGGTTCTATATGATTATGCTGTATTGGGGAATACAAATTCTAGACCAGGTAAAAGAACAAGCCTCACCAGGAATGGGATTATCAATGGCCATTCCTTACGCTTCAATTCCGATCGGTGGTTTTTTGTTGGCCCTTAATGCGTTTGCTTTAATTATTGATGAATTGACTTCCCGCGGGAAAGGAGGATGAACTATGTTTGCCGTATTAATGATTTTCTTCCTAATTTTTATCGCAATAAGTGTTCCGATTGCCGTATCATTGGGATTGGCTTCGGCAATTGCACTTTGGTGGGATGGTGGAACGCCGATTATCGTGCTAGTACAACGATTGTTTACTTCGATAGACTCTTTCCCTTTAATGGCTATACCGTTCTTTATCCTTGCCGGAACCCTTATGGAATACGGAGGAATATCTAAAAGATTGATAAACCTTGCCAATGCATTAACTGGTCATTTGCCAGGAGGTCTAGCAATTGTAACTATTATAGCGGCAATGTTTTTCTCCGCTATTTCAGGTTCAAGTGCAGCAACGACGGCAGCGCTGGGAAGTTTGTTGATACCGGCCATGATCAATCGAGGGTATCCTCCCAATTTTGCAGCTGGAACACAGGCGGTTGCAGGAGAGCTTGGGATCATTATTCCCCCTAGTATTCCAATGGTATTGTATGGAGTTACTGTCTCTGTTTCAATCGGGGATATGTTTATGTCCGGTATTGTGCCGGGAATCTTAATCGGATTTTCATTGATCTTAACTGTCTATATTATTGCAAAAAGACGTGATTATAAACCTGAACCGAGAAAATCATTGTCTGAAATATTTATAGCTTTTAAAGAAGCTTTCTGGGCTTTATTAATGCCTGTTATTATCCTTGGAGGTATATATGGTGGCTTTTTTACCCCTACTGAAGCGGCTAGTATTGCAATTGGATATGCTTTTATAGTCGGAGTAATAATCTATAAAGAGATTAAATTGAAACAACTGATCAAAATATTTATTCAATCTGGAATTACCACGGCGACCATTATGTTTATAATTTCTAGTGCTGGATTGTTTGGCTGGATCATTACTAGTGAGAACATTTCGCAACTGGTTACACAATTTATCACTGGTATTTCAGATAATCCTCTTATTTTCTTGTTAGTAGTTAATATCTTTCTGTTAATTGTTGGAATGTTTATGGAAACCAATGCGTCTATTATTATTCTGGCTCCTTTATTAGTTCCGGTAGCTGTGCAACTAGGAATTGATCCTGTTCACTTCGGGATTATTATGATCGTGAATTTGGCCTTGGGGATGTGCACGCCTCCGGTTGGGGTTAATTTGTTCATTTCAGCTCAATTGGCCAAAATCAGACTGGATCAAATTACGGTAGGGATACTCCCTTATTATGTTACGTTGTTAATCACGTTGCTAATCATTACGTATATTCCGCACTTATCAATCGGTCTTTTACAACTATTGAAATAGAGGAAGTTAATAGATAAACAAAAAATAGATTAAAAATTTATCAATAGCAATTATTAAAGCAGAGATTAGTGTTAAATTGCTATGACAAATAACCTTAGCGGAAGAGAACTTTAATAAGTGGATTTAGTTGAGTTTCATTTCAACTAATAAAAAATATTTGTTGAGGTAACCAAGAGCAAACTTCTTAATTTGAAAACCTTAGCTAGTATACTTTTCCGGCAGTCTAGAGATAACAGAATAAAAAGGAGGAGTACTACGTATGAAATTGCCAGAAGAAGTTAACATTGTTGAGATTGGGCCACGGGATGGTTTGCAGAATGAACCTATGTTTCTGGATACCGATAAAAAAATCAGGCTCATTAATCAACTGGTAGAAAGTGGATTTAAAGAGATAGAAGCTACTTCCTTTGTACATCCTAAATGGATCCCTAATTTAGCTGATGCAGAGAAGGTAATGGCAGGCATAAGGGATCTTCCTGCCACATTTTTTGCTTTAGTTCCAAATGAGAGAGGATACGAAAGGGCGATTCAGAGTGGTGTTGATGGGATTTCTTTCGTGCTTTCTGCAACAGATTCCCATAGCAAAAAAAATTTGAACACCACCACAAAAGAATCCCTTAAACAATTGGCTCCTTTAGTGGAGCAGGCTAAAAAAGACCGTTTAAAATTCCGAGCTTCCGTGTCCACAGTATTTGGTTGTCCGTTCGAAGGAAATCCTGGGCTGGAAAAAATTGAGAGCTTGGTTAGTGAATTGTATCAAATCGGATTTAAGCGAATTGTGCTATGTGATACAATTGGTATTGCTAATCCGAAACAAGTCTATAACTGGATGAAAAAATTAATAAATGACTTCCCAAATATAGAATTTGAGTTACATTTTCATGACACGTACGGTCGAGGTCTCGCCAATGTTTTGGCGGGTATTCAAGCCGGGGTAAAATCTTTTGACAGCAGTATTGGTGGACTGGGTGGGTGTCCCTATGCACCGGGGGCGACCGGAAATATATCAACAGAAGATGTAGTAAGCTTGTTGATTGAAATGAATATCAAAACGGGTATCAACATGAAAAAACTTCTGGAAACGTCCAATCTACTGCAAAATTTTTTGGATAAGGAACTGGATAGCCACATTTGGAAAGTGAGTCGAGCTCGGAAACGGAATGGAGGTTAGTCAATTGACCCTGAAAAATACGGGAAAACGGGAAAGTTTATATGAACACGTATATAAGACTCTTAAGGAGCAGATTTTAAAGGGTGTTTTCCCGCATGGGGAGAAGTTAAATACTTCAAAAATAGCCAAAATGTTAAATGTGAGTAGAACGCCTGTTCGAGAAGCGCTACGAACTTTGGAAATGGAAGGGCTGGTTGTCTCCCGTTTACCTCATGGACTGGAAGTGACCGATTTTAACGAAGAGTCACTGGACGCTCTGTTTCAATGTAATTCCGTCTTGGAAGGTTTAGCAGCAAGGTTAGCCGCTGAGAGAATCGATGAAGAGACTCTTTTAGAACTGGAAGAATGTCTTTATCTGGCTGGAAAATATCATGAGGAAGATCAAATCAGTAAAGTCTTTGAAAAAAACACCCAATTTCATGACACGATTGTAAAGTCCAGCGAAAATCCCATTTTAATTCAATTAATCTCACAAATTAGATCGCTGGTGCTTGCCTATCGTTCATTCGAAAGTTCCCACAAATTTCGGCCTACCTTTTTGGAAGAACACGGGAATATTTTCAAGGCTATAAAGGATAGGGATCCAGAGCTAGCTGAAAAACTGATGAGAAAACATATATTGGACGATGCGAAAGCCATAAAGTTTTATAAGCAATCTTTTTAAATTCAAGACCATGATATTAAACAGCAGCCTATAGGTAATTGCAGTATGACATAAAATAAGTGAAACTTATGAAGCTGAAAACAGATGGGGGCGGTGATGATTGCAGGAAACTTCTCAATAGGTGTTCCATTTGAGGGATTTCCTTGCAAATCCAGGATATCCTTGGAGATGATTGGATTAAACTAGCAGTATGACACTTCTCTTCGCTACTCAAGATACCTTGCACAATATAAAGTTAAGATTCCATAACGCACTGGGAGAATAAGTTAAAAAAATGAGTAATACATGTAAAATCAATAGATTCAACACAATGTTGTTTGTCATCCTGGATACATTTCCTCAATGAGGGCACAAATTCCATATATTAAGGAAGCCTGACCTCCATCTTTTAAATAGAGTGAACGAACATGAGTGTTTTTAAAGCAACTTATGTGCGGTATTTCCAGCGTAAAAAAAGAGCATATCAAATTTGGTCTTACTGGGGTGTTTAATCAAATAATAGCTATTCAAAAGAATATGTGCTAATTACTTGAAGGAGGAAGGCTAGATGGATTTGCCCCCGAATCATAAACAATCCATCAGGAAGTCCCCAGTTAGAAACAAGATCTCTAGGGTTATTTCAGATATTAACATACAGAATGCCTCGAGCGGATTGATTTCTGCTACTCTAATCGTAACTGGTCCAGCTATAGTTCTTTTAGAGGCCGCAGCCAACGGAAACTTTACGGATCAACAAGCTATCAATTGGATGTTTGCAGTTTACTTTTTTGGCGGATTGTACGGTATTCTCATGTCCCTTTGGCATCGCAAGCCAATTGTAGGTGGCCATTCGTTAATGGGTGTTGCTTTTTTGTCTACGATTACTGCTTATATACCTTATTCCCAATTAATCGGAGGATATTTTCTATCAGGCCTCTTTATTTTTTTGATTGGCATATCGGGTATTTTCAATAGGATAATGAAATGGGTTCCGAGGGAAGTCATTTCCGCAATGCTGGCAGGTTTAGTTGCCGGTTATGTGGTTAGGCTTGTCCTTTCATTGCAGGAATTGCCAATAGTCGGAGGTATTTCGCTATTCAGCTATTTTGCTCTCATGAAATACTCAAAACGCATACCGCCAGCATTGGGAGCCGTGGTTGTGGCTATCTTCACCACCTTGATTACGCAAAAATTGGATCTAGCTGAAACATATTTGTCGTCTTTTCTTCCGACGATTCAGAAACCTGAATTTTCTCTGACTGCACTGCTAAGCGTAGCTATTCCTTTGTCATTGTTGATATTAAGTAATGATGTAGCGCCAGGAATCGGTGCTTTAAAGAGCGCGGGTTATCATCCTCCTGTTCGTAGGCTTGTTGCGACTAGTGGGGTTTTTTCGATGGTGACCAGTTTCCTTGGAGGACAATGCGCCAATGTTGCCGGCATGGCGTCTGCCATTTGCTCAGGATCAGATGCTGGGCCAAAGTCAAGTCGCTACATGGCAGCCGTAATGTCAGGGGGCGTAACGTTGGTCTTCGGGACCCTAGCTTGGAAAGTGGTTCCATTTATTCAATCTTTGCCCCAAGCGCTGATTTCCATGTTGGCCGGGTTTGCCCTCATCAGTGTACTCCTATCAAATTTGAAAGAGGCATTTTCTGGAGACCAATATAATATAGGTTCGTTGACGGCATTTGTAGTAGCTTTGTCGAATATCTCTTTCTTGCAAATCAGTGCACCCGTATGGGCAATTCTGTGTGGGGCAGCCGTTACTGGAATTATGAAAAAATAAGTTCTGACAACATGATGGAACCCAAAGTATATTTATCAGGAAAATTCCAGAATCATAAATGGGAAAGGTTACTAGAATTATTTATTTACCTCCGAAAAAAGTCACTTACCTCTACACAAAGTGAAGAGGGAGATGGATTATTGTTAGAAATAAAGTTGAATTGTGTTGGGGTGATTCGATACAGAACTTAGTGTAGACCGAGTGTATGTAACAGAATATTAGGTTCACCTGTTGTAAACATGGAGGATTGATAATAATGAAGATTATAGTTGCTCCTGATTCCTTTAAAGGTTCTCTCTCCGCATCACAAGTATGTTGGGCTATCAAAAAAGGGATATATCGAGTTATTAAGGATGCACAAGTTATTGAATTGCCTATGGCTGATGGCGGTGAGGGTACAATGGAAAATTTAGTTTGTTCCACAAAAGGTCAGAAAATAAGCGTGAAAGTGAAAGATCCACTCGGACGTATTATAGATGCAGAATATGGAGTTCTTGGAGATCGAGAGACAGTAGTGATTGAAACGGCTCAAGCTTCGGGTTTAACACTGTTGAAAGACCACGAGAGAAACCCACTATATACTTCAAGTTATGGAACTGGACAATTAATTAAACATGCTTTGAATAAAGGTTATCGTAAATTTATCATTGGTTTGGGTGGAAGTGCAACAAATGACGGTGGTATGGGAATGCTCAAAGCATTAGGGATTAAGTTTTATGATGAATCAGGACAGCTCCTTAATGAAGGTGGTGGATACTTAACTAATTTGGCCTATTACGATGATTCTACCTTCGATCCTCGAATCAAAGAATCATCATTTATTATTGCTAGTGATGTAACAAATCCTTTATGTGGACCACAGGGCGCTTCGATGGTTTATGGTCCTCAAAAGGGCGCAACATCCGAAATGATTAAAATTTTAGATAAAGGATTGAGTAATCTAGCTAAAGTAATTTATCAGCAAAAAGGAATTGATGTTCGAAATATTCCAGGGGCTGGAGCAGCTGGCGGTATGGGAGCTACTTTTATTGCTTTCTTTAATGCTACTTTAAGATCAGGAATTGATATTGTAATGGAAAAAATTCAATTTAGTCAAAAATTACAGGAAGGAGATCTAGTTATTACCGGGGAAGGCAAGTTAGATCAGCAAACTTTATCAGGAAAAGTAATAGTAGGTGTATCTAGATTAGCAAAAAAGTTACAAATTCCTGTAATTGCATTGTGTGGCACAGTAAAGTTAGATGGCGAAATATTAGATGAGCTTGGAATAACAGCTGCTTTTTCAATTGTTGATGGACCATGTACCTTATTAGACGCACAGCAGTACGCAAGTGATTTAATCGTTGCCAGAACGGAGCAAATAATGCGATTAATCAGTAGATATTTTTATAAATAATTATTACATAAAATTACAAGGAGTGAAAGTATGAAACCAAAGGTATTCGTTACTCGTAAACTTCCTATAGAAATTATTGAGAAGATTAAAGAGGTTTGTGATGTATCAATGTGGGAAGAGGAGGAAATTCCTGTTCCTCGTAATGTGTTAGAATCACAGATTCAGGAGGTTGATGGGTTATTTTGTTTATTGACTGAAACAATTGATAAATCGTTATTGGATAAAGCAAAGAACTTGAAAATCATATCTAATATGGCTGTAGGGTATAATAACATAGATGTAGAAGCTGCTACTCAAAGAAAAATAATGGTTACGAATACTCCTGGTGTACTGACTGAAACTACTGCAGATCTCACTTTTGCATTACTGTTGGCTACTGCAAGGCGTTTAATTGAAGCGTCAGAATATCTTCGCCAAGGAAAGTGGAAAACATGGTCACCAATGCAATTGATAGGACAAGATGTGTTTGGAGCTACGCTTGGTATCATAGGAATGGGGAGAATTGGCGAAGCTGTGGCTAGACGTGCTAAAGGTTTTGATATGAAAGTACTCTATTACAATAGGAATCGAAAGCCTAAGGCTGAACAATCTTTAGGTGTTGAATATGCCGATTTACCCGAGTTATTGCAGACATCCGATTTTGTATGTATTTTAACTCCTTATACTCCAGAAACGCGCAACCTCATTGGTGAAAAGGAGTTAAAATTGATGAAAAAGACAGCGGTATTGATTAATACAGCTAGGGGTGGCATCGTGGATGAAGAAGCATTATTTCAAGCATTAAAAAAAGGAGAGATATGGGGAGCAGGTTTGGATGTATTTGAAAAAGAGCCAGTTCCTGTTGACCATCCGCTATTAACATTGCCTAATGTGGTTGCTCTTCCTCATATAGGAAGTGCAAGCAAAAAAACAAGATTGAGAATGGCAAATATAGCTGCTGAAAACCTTATACAAGGATTACAAGGGAAAACCCCCAATAATTTAGTCAATCCTGGTATTTATTGATTGAAAGTTGCCCTCGTCAACTTGCAAGACATTCAATGTAGGAAAAACGTCGTAGAGGCGGAATGAATAAGATTAATACCTGTTATGTCAGTATTTTTTAAATGATAAATATCTGATATATCTATGTGAATGCCTATGTCCTAGACACATAGGCATTTTTTGGTATAATAGGATCAAACACATGTTCCTATATACCTAGACGAGGAGGTTGCTAAATGGTCCATTTGTACTATAAAACCGAATTTGAAAAGAAAATAGAAAAATTACTGATGACAAATGGCATTTTAAATCCTTCTGACCTAACGATTGAACATTTGGCCTATGTTTTTAACATCCAAGTTGTTTATATGCCCAATGCAACCGAAAATGCTATCTGGGATGGATGATGTATAAAATTTTGTGTAAAGCATTTTGCTAGAACAAAAGAAAAAAGGTAGGGTATTCTCTGATTGGACCAAAAATCTTAGAGAAAGGAGAACCCTACCTATGTCTAAAAGTATACCGAATGTCGACTGGGCAAATCAACTGGAAAGTGTCATTCGTCAGTTTGTGAAGGAAAAATTAGAGCTGCTGTTACATTTAAACGGAATTCTGCGGCCAACAAATGGAGCGATTCGTTTTAAAGGAAAAGAAGTGGCGTATGATCGAAAATCGCTGCTTTCGCTGCGCAAGCAGGTGGGAATCGTTTTTCAAGACCCGGATTCTCAATTGTTTTCTGCCAGTGTCATCCAAGATATTTCTTTTGGTCCGCAAAACTTGGGTTTATCAAAGGAAGAAGTCTTACGTAAAGTAGAGTGGGCCATGGAACAGACAGAGACGACAAGATTGAAAGATAAACCTACCCATTTTTTAAGTCTAGGGCAAAAAAAGCGTGTCGCTTTAGCAGGGGTCCTTGCGATGGATCCTGACATCATGATTCTTGATGAGCCGACAGCCGGTCTCGATTCTTATTACTCGAAACAAATCATGAAAGTATTAGATCACATACAAAAACAGGGAAAAACTATTATTTTATCCACCCATGATGTGAATCTTGCTTTCGAGTGGGCTGATGAGCTTATCGTCATGAATGACGGGGAAATCCTTTGTTATGGAGATCCGGCCACAGTATTCGAACAGGATAAATTAATAAGAAAAGCCCATTTAGAGAAACCGTGGGTTATGGAAACCTTCCAAACTCTTGTACAAGCGAAAATTTTTCCTTCAAATGAATCGATGCCGAAAAGCAAAGAAGAATTGTTTGAAAAGATTAAAGATGCAAGCAGCAATTTCAAAATCTCTCCTTCTTATATGCAAATTCCTATTTTGAATTAGGTAACAGACAGGACCACTCCTGCATTTTCTTTGTAAAATATTCGGTCTTCAGGTTTAATGTAACAGAACGGGAAGGAAATCAGTTTAAAAAAATTTAAAGCGTAATTTACTTATCGGGAGAAGCCTAAAGCTTTCTTGCTAAATTGATTAGAAATAATAAGGCGAGCACAAATACATCAGTTAAAGGTTTATAGAAATTCCGTATACATTTGAACTGGCAATCAACCCTTTGCTGTTCTCGCAGCATAAAAAGGAAAGAAACCGATACACAAATTTATCTCTTGTTAATCCGCCATTTTCAAACATTTTTAGTTAATTGAAAACGCCAGTTTATTCATCATGAAGAATACTCAATGTTTTCAATAAATAGGGAAATATACAATTTAAAACAGATGATGTGGCTTGTACGATTCTTAGTTTTGCACTTTTTGTTATTTTGGAAAATGAAAAAAATTGACTTTGTCCTCGGGGGGCAGAAAGAATATAAAACTCCTCAAACAGCAGGAAGCTAAATGGAAGCGACCTTTCACACTTACCATATGAAGCTGTTTATTTACTTTAAAAAGTTAAGGAAAACCGGGCGTTCAATTTTCACGCCCGGTTTTCCTTAATGCCCTCCATGCCCGTGTCCGTCTACCTGAGCAATTTCAAGCTTGTCATCTAGAATTCCTTGTGTTTGAAAGGAAATTTGTTTTTGATCTCCGATGATAAAACCATGATTGTAAGGACCTGTTGTCGGGTCATCTTGAAAGGTTGGCTTGATGCTTGCCAAGAAATCATATGTTTCTTGTTGAAGCTGTCCTTTGTTTAACCAAATCATCGGTGCATGTTTGCCGAGATGTGAAAACGGCGCGGCAGCTAAAGCAAGCTCTGGTGAATCTGTTGAAATAAAAGAAACACCATGGCCCGGTTCCGTTATACCCCATCCGAATTGAGTGTCTTTATCTTTAAATTTGGCAAATTCAATCGAAGTGGTTACAGGGTCATTTCCAGCTATTCGATGAACAGTCCCGTATTCTTTCAATTGATTTTCTACATCTTTAGAAATAACCTTCTCTGGTCCTAAAATATAAATGTTTGCTTTCTTGTTCCGTTTCTTAAGCGCATCTTTCGTTTCTTTAGGAAGCTCGTGTTCAGCAGCAAACAGTATAGGCTCAGGCATATGGGAAATCCAATTAACGGCTGGTATGGAATATAGTTTATGTTGATCCTCTGAAGAAACGATGATCACGCTTTCTGGATAGCCTTCGGATACTTCTGCATAAGCTTGATCGACATTTCTTGCGAATTCTGCGGGATTTTTTCCTTTGATCTGTTCTATTTTATAACCTGACAACTGGTTGATGACATTGTTTGAAACATCTCCTAACACAACAATTTGAGTGCCGTTCCGGTTCCCAGTCGGATTTAACCGTTTGATTTCACTCAACACTTTATCGGGAATGTTATCTTGATGAATCAGTAAGATCGGGCCGTTATTTGGATGATGGATTAAGTCAGCTCCGGCTAATGTTGTTTGCCATTGACCAACAGGCGACAGAATAACGGCTCCGGGTTGATTTTCTTTATGTGTGGCAGGCCAAATGGTTTGGGATACGTAAATGGATGCACGAATTGGATCGGCAACAGGAATTCTCGTTATATTTTTCGTGTTTTGAACAATTAAGCTTTCTTCAGCATTAGGATTAAATTGTGCGGGCGCTTTGGAAAAGTCTTGATTTTTTGTGCTCTGACTGTCTTTTCCGTTATGTTTGGCATGATCATTCATATTTTTGTGGTCCATTTTTTCATGATTCATGCCTTCTGTATGTTCTCCTGTATGGCCGTTGCTGCTTCCGTTGGAACATGATGCAGAAAAGAGCATGAAAGCTGTTAAAACGGTAAGAAAAATCAGCAGCTTACTATTTTTTTTCATTCTAATTCCTCCTCCTAACATTTTCTTTGCATCTGTTTTAACAAAAAAATGTGCAAAAATGATGGAGACGGTCCATTTTTGATCCTGTAAATTTTTTTATGCGAAAATTATTTACTCGCCAAAAGGTGTGCCCGCATTTGGCATCCGCTCGCTGTTTTAAAGTTCGGACGGGGGAGAACAGATAAGCGTTGGATGAAAATGATATAATGAAAAAATGAGAACAGAACGTTCGGTTAAAGGCGGCGAAGAGCTTTCCTTTTTGAAGAGGAAGCTAGTTGGCTGATAAGGAAGGGACAAAAAGTGAAAAAAATTTCGTTTAAATTAGGACTGCTATTTTTCGTGTTTGTTTTGGGAGTCGAAATCATTTTATTTGTCTCATTGTACATAACTTTGGTCAATTCAAGAATTGAGGAGGAGTTTGAGCATCTATTGGCGAGAGGAAATAACCATCGCGATGTGCTGGAAAAAAACTTTGACCATTCCACGCTGGAGCATGTGACGATGATGGAATCGGAAGCGGTGACGGATGTAGTGATTACAAATGAGAAAGGCGATATATTGTATTATTCCGATGACATATTGCCTTTTGCCAAAAAAATTGTAAATACAATGGACAGAACGATTCCGCATGACGGAATAATCGTGCAAAGAAATTGGCAAAAAGAGTCGCATATAGCGACAGTAAGCCCGATACGTATTGACGGCAAGATCAAAGGGTATGTCTATATGTTTCAAAATACCGATGCTATTCAAAAAATGATCTATAAGTTAAAGCATCATTTCGTTTTGGTTGGATTTCTTTCGGTATTTTTAACCATTTTGACGATCGCTTTTTTATCAAAAGTGATAACAAATCCCCTTATTCGTATGAAACAGGCAACTGAAAAATTGAGCAAAGGCGATTTTTCTGTTCGCTTGCAAGTGAAAGGGGAGGACGAATTGGCGGAGCTGGGGGAAGCGATTCAAACATTGGCGAGAGATTTGGAATATTTAAAAAAAGAAAGAAAAGAATTTCTTGCCAGCATTTCTCATGAGCTCCGAACCCCTCTTACATATGTAAAAGGGTATGCAGATATCGCAAGAAGGCCGAATCTAAAAGAAGAGGAGAGGAACCGCTATTTGTCCATTATTTATGAAGAAGCGGAGAATATGCAAAAGCTTGTAAAGGAACTGTTTGAATTAGCAAAGATGGATCAACATTCATTTCAAATCCATAAGGAACCGGCCAACTTGTGTGATTTCTTAAAGAAATTACATGACAAAATGCTACCTGCGTTTCATGAGAAAAACATGTCACTTATCTATAAATGTGAAAAAAACATTACCGTCCAAATTGACCAAAAGCGATTTGAGCAGGTGATGATCAATTTGTTGGACAATGCTTTAAAATATTCCGATAAAGGCTCAGTTGTATCGATTGAAGCAAGAGCGGAGAAAAACAGCATAGTGATCATTGTTTCAGACAATGGAATCGGAATTCCAGAGGAAGATTTGCATCATATTTTTGAACGATTTTACCGAGTGGATAAATCAAGATCAAGAACAAGCGGCGGTACTGGTCTCGGATTGGCCATTGTTAAGGAGATCGTCGAAGCGCACGGAGGAACGGTTTACGCCGCCAGTGAATACGGAAAAGGAACAAACGTTGTTATCACGCTGCCGGAGGTATAAGGATGTACACGATTTTGCTCGTTGATGATGAAAGAAAAATGTTGGACTTGCTGGAGCTTTATCTTTCCCCTCAAGGATATCATTGCGTCAAGTGCGAATCAGGACTATCAGCCATCCGATATTTAGAAAACAACAAAGCTGAACTTGTCCTGCTCGATATTATGATGGCGGAAATGGATGGCTGGGAAACCTGCCGGAAAATAAGAGAATTTTCAAACGTTCCTATTATAATGGTAACAGCAAGAGACCAAACATTCGACATTGTTAAAGGCCTCAAACTCGGTGCGGACGACTATATAACAAAACCGTTTGACGAAGCTGAACTGCTTGCTCGCATCGAAGCGGTGCTGCGTCGTTCCGCAGGAAAGCGTTCAATTATTGATGTTCAAGGATTGGTGTGGGATCAAGAAGAACATAAAGTCCATTTTCAAAACGAAGACATATTATTAACGCCGAAAGAATTCGATATTTTAGGGCTGCTTTTAAAGCACCCGAACAGAGCGTTCAGCAGGGAAGAAATCATTGTGTCCTTATGGGGATACGATGCTGAAACTGAGGAGCGAACCATCGACTCTCATATAAAAAATATTCGCGAAAAACTGAGACAAGCCGGTTTTCCAATCGATCAATTTCTTCACACTGTTTGGGGAGTAGGGTATAAATGGGGGAAATAGCTATATTAGCAGATTAGGTTTTTAATGTCTGCTGAGCGGGATTGTATGCATCTTTTATATTGTTGAAAGGAAGATGAGAGCCAGCTTATGTCCGGCTCTTTTTTTGTTTTTGGAACCAATTTACAGTTCATCTGTCATTTGCTTTCCGGCCTTTAGCAAGAATAATTTTGTGCGAACTATAAAAAACTACACTAAAATAAATAAATTGTAAAAGGGGGAACGATATGGAGCGCTTTGAGGAATTGAACAAAAGTTATATTAATGGTGAATGGGTCGAGGGATTAAGTAAGAGAACATATGAAAATTTGAATCCTTATGATGGAACTGTCATTCAAACGATTCGGCTAGCGACCACACAGCAACTTGAACAAGCTTTTTTAAACGCAAAAGATGCTCAAAAAGAATGGGGAAAAACGTCTTCTTGTGAGCGAGAAGAAGTGCTGCGGAAAGCCGCGGAATTTTTCAAAAAAAATCGCGACGAAATCATAAAGGTGATCTCCCGTGAAACAGGCGGAAGCTTCATAAAGGCTAACGTTGAACTTGACTTGACGGTAGGGCTTGTGGAAGAAGCTGTGAAAATGGCCAAGAAATTAGATGAAGTGAGGGAAATTGAAGCCGATATAAAGGGGAAAGTGAATCGTGTTTATCGTCTTCCTTTAGGAGTTATAACATCCATCTCGCCTTTTAATTTTCCGATGAATTTATCCATTCGGACAATTGCTCCTGCTATTGCACTTGGAAACAGTGTCGTTCATAAACCTGATATTCAAACAGCCTTGACAGGAGGATCAATCATTGCGAGGGCATTTGAATATGCAGGACTGCCAAAAGGTGTTTTTCAATGTA
Organism: Aeribacillus sp. FSL K6-8394; assembly: GCF_038008865.1. Lineage (NCBI taxonomy): Bacteria > Bacillati > Bacillota > Bacilli > Caryophanales > Bacillaceae > Aeribacillus > Aeribacillus sp. FSL K6-8394. The sequence continues at coordinate 993,934 of NZ_JBBPAA010000001.1, read as the reverse complement.
TTTTAACGGATATTGATGAAATTGGTGATGACATGCTCACTTCTCCGCATTCACAGCTTATTAGCTTTACTGGTTCAACGCCAGTTGGCAAGCATATCGGAAAAATTGCCGGCAGCATGCTGAAAAGGGTTGCCCTTGAACTAGGCGGAAATAACCCGTTCATTGTTCTGGCAGATGCTAATGTAGACCGTGCTGTTGATGCAGCTATTTTTGGAAAGTTTATACATCAAGGTCAAATTTGTATGATTGTAAACAGAATTATTGTCCATAAAAATAAATATGATGAATTTGTACAAAAATTTGTGGAAAAAGCCAAATCGTTGCCTTACGGAGACCCGTCTGACCCGAAAACAATTATTGGACCGCTTATAAACGAAACACAAATTGAAAAAGCTTTAAATATTATAGATGAAGCAAAAAAAGAAGGAGCGAAAATTGCATTGGAAGGGCAGCGAATCGGAAATATTTTAACTCCGACTGTATTTGTGGATGTTGATAACAACAGTAAACTGGCCCAAACTGAGTTATTTTCACCAATTGCTACGATCATGAAAGCGGAATCAGACGATCATGCCATTGAAATGGCGAATAATACAGAATATGGTTTAAGCTCTGCGATTTTTACAGAGGATTTAAGTGAAGGTGAACAACTAGGACTTCAAATTGAAAGCGGAATGACTCATATCAATGATCAAACAGTCAACGACAGCCCGACAATTCCGTTTGGCGGAACAAAGTCGAGCGGAATGGGTAGATTCGGAAATCCTTGGGTGGTAGAAGAATTTACGATGACAAAATGGATTTCGATTCAAAAAGAATATCGAAAATATCCTTTTTAACAACATCCCGACCTGCCAAACAATAAGGGATTTTTGAACGAACAGTTAATGGTTAACTGAAAATGAATTTGTGTATCATTTTTGCTTGGCAAATAATCATGACGTTTCCAAACTCTTTCCCGCGATTTTTGGGAAAGTTTTTTATGTTGTGCACTTTTAAAAATCTAGAAATGAGCAGGATGATCTTTTCTAATCTCGTGATATGAGCATAGATAGTTTTACTGTCACTATTTCTGCATCTTTTTAATATTCAATCCGGCTTCAAAAAACGATGAAGCGTGTGTCTCGTTATCTTAGGCAGCGATGGATTACGACTCAAGAAGCTTTCCAGCTTGTCGTTAAATATTTTCATTTATACTCTATTGGATAATAACGGGTGAATACTAGCTGCTTATTATCCGATTTCACTTTCAATCCGGCTTTAGCGTATTGTTCCAATTATTTTAATTATCATTGTTTAGGTTATCCTGAAAAGGAACCGCCCGCAAAAGAAATGGTTCGGAAGGAATCTATTATTCATTATGAACGGTTTCAAACGTAATTACGTTTGCGGAAATTTTGAAAAACCTTTTTCCAAGCAACATATGTAAGGAAAAAGGTTATACGAGTGTCATAGCATTTTATGGAATTTTTTGAAAATCGAGCTTTTCCATAAACTCGACAAACGCTTTCACAAATTTCAGTTGGATTGATTCCTTGTGATAAAACATCCAAGTTTTTCTTAAAATGGGCTTCCCATTTTTCGATTTCAGATCGATTTTATAAATATCGTCGGCATCATCTAAAATCAAGCTTGGCAAAATAGCGTAACCTAATCCGTTCAACACCATTTTTTTGCACGTATCTGCTTTATCGACTTCGATGCTGATCAATGGTGGTTGGGAGTAATTCTCAAACCACCAATTGTCCACTGCCGTTTTTAGCAAGGGATCCGTCCGGTAATCAATTCTCGGCAAATTTGGAAGCTCCCGGAGATCTATTTTGTCTTTAGAAGCAATACAAATGGATTCCTCAAATAGTAATCGTTTTTGATCGTTCCAGCTGTAAGCTCCTTTTACGAAAGCGACATGGACTTCGTGGCTGTGGATCAAATGGGCTATCTCGCTGCTCGAGCCTGTCAGGACCTTAAATTCAATGTCGGGATACTCGTTTTTAAAAAGCTTTAAAAGACCGGGAAGTTTATAATCTGTAAAGTAATTGGAAACCCCTAATCTTAATGTGCCGGTTACTCGGTTCTCCATGTTCACAACATTTTCTTTTATTTTTTGTATTTTCAGCAGCATTTGATTCGCACATTTCGCTAAATATTCTCCTTGCGGGGTAAATTCAACTCCCCGCCTTCCTCGATGAACAATCTGTACACCGAATTCCTTTTCAATTTGCTGAAGCCGGTTTGTTAAAGCTGGTTGAGAAATATATAAATTTTTTGCAGCTTTTGTAATGTTTTTTTCGTTGTAGAGAACTTTCAAAATAAGCCAGTCTCGATCATCCATCGTCATCACCTCTCTTTTTCCATCAATAATTTTTATAATCATGCATAGATTATTGATATTTTATTTATATCTAAAAAAAGTATACAATATGTTTGTAGCAAGTTCGAATGCCGCAAGATATTTTGTTTAGAAAGAAGGATTGAAATGATACGAACGAAAGGTTTCTTGCGCAATGTTTCGTTTATTTTATTCAGCAGTATTGGAGGATTGCTTTTATCTCTAACAGGCCTTTCCATCGGCTGGATGCTCGGAACATTGGTGATGGCAGGGGCTTTTTCATTTTGGAGCCATACCAATTCAACATCGTCCGATGACAAGTATGTTTTGCCCCGATTTTGGATGAATGCTGGGCAATTTATTTTGGCGATTGAATTAGGGCAAAAAATCAATTTGACAGTTATAGATATTTTTAGAGATCATTGGATGTCCATCATGACAATGCTTCTCTTGTCCATTGTTTTCTCGCTGCTGTCTGGACTCGTTTTGTGGAAGTTCAGTCATACAGATTTATTGACTAGTTTGTTCGGAACGGTGCCCGGGGGCTTGTCTGTTATACCAGGCATAGCAGAAGAAGTCGGGGGCAACATTGGTGTCGTCAGCATTATACAAACGATGCGGGTATTTTTAGTAGTGCTTGTGATCCCGTTTCTTGTTTCTTCATTTGCGGTCCATTCTGAGAAGCTTGAAGTTTCGAACAACCAATCAGCGTTCATTTTTCCTAGCTTGGAAATGGACGAAATGATTTGGACGGCAGTATTGGCACTAGGGGCATTGGCAGGGTATTACATTGGAAAGCGGCTGAAGTTCCCTGCACCTTGGCTCGTTGGCGGAATGCTTGGTGCTGCTAGTATTCAAGCAGCCGGCTCATCATTTGCAGGCCACAACTTGACTCCATGGTGGCCGAACATTTTGATCATAGCGGCGCAAGTTTTCATCGCTGCAAGCATCGGCTCGAAATTTCATAAAAAGATGTTTACAGGGCTAGGGAAAACAATGGCGGTTGCTTTATTCAGCACGATTGGTTTAATTCTTTCCTTGTTTATTTGCGCTTTTATTGTTTCAAAGCTGACTGGAATAACCTTTGTCACAGCAGTTCTTGCATTTGCGCCGGGCGGTATTACGGAGATGGCTACAACAGCCGCTGTACTTCATGAAGATTCAACATTTGTTGTGGTCGTTCAAGTACTGCGCATTGTGTTAGTATGCATCGCAGTACCTCCATTGATCAAACTGCTCCATCAAAGAAGATTGCGCAATAGAGCACATTCGCATGCAGCAAGAAATATTTGATTGACATTAGGAACTTAAGACATGAAGCTTTTCAAGACTGACAGCTTCAAGTAAAATGGTAAGCGATGAATCTAATAGAAAGAGTGGTTGAGATGAAATATTTTGTCGTATTATTGCCGATGAAAGATGAAGAAAAAAGCAAAGCGTTTCGGAATGATCACTTGAATTATTTAGAGCAGAAAGGAAAAGAAGGAAAAATATTTGCAAAAGGCAGATTTACCGACGGCACAGGCGGTATGGTGATTTATCGCGCCGGCTCTTTTGAAGAGGCCGAAAAGCTTGCGAAAGAAGATCCATATGTTGTGACTGGCGCTAGAGGGTATGAGATTCACGAATGGGAAATGGTCAGCGACGCAGTGCTCCCAAATTAAGATTTTGATAGGAAAGCCGTTGTAGAATGATAGAACATTTGAATCGGTGCTGTCCGTTAGTCTCTAAAATAAAGCCCTTAGAGAAAAAGAGCTGTTTTTCTCTAAGGGCTTTTGTATGTTTACGATTTTTCTCAAAAAAACAGTTCGCAGATGCCGGCTGCTTTCAATATGCTGTGGGCTGAAGGCACAATTCTGATAACATTTATATGCAAAAAACAATCATCAGAATTTTCTTGACTTATTTGTTATTATTATCGATAATGATAATAATAACATAAATAAAGGAGAAATTAACATGATTGAACAATTTATCAGCTTTCAAAGCTGCGGATATGAGTTAAAAGGAACGTTATCCGTGTTACAGAACAGCCAAAAAAAGCCGGCTATTCTCATTCTTTCCGGTTCTGGTCCGTTGAATCGCGACGGCAATGATGCAAAAGGAAAATTCCAGTTGAATATATATAAGCAATTGGCATCATTTCTTACTTCTTTAGGATTTATCGTGTTGCGATATGATAAAAGGGGAGTTGGTGAAAGCGGCGGCGATTATTTATCTGCAGGAATGTGGGATTTCGTCCGGGATGCAGCTAGCGCTGTACAATTTTTAAAACAACATCCGCTTGTTGATGAAAATCGGATCATTGCCTTGGGGCACAGTGAAGGAACAACATTGGCAGTTGCTTTAAACACCTTGGAGAAAATGGATGGGCTCATTCTTCTCTCAGGGGCAGGGGAGCGGCTGGAAGAAGCTTTAACGAGACAGAGAAAGCTTGTGTATGAAGCTTTAAACAATGTAACAGGTTTAAAAGGAAAAATGATCCGCATGTTTAACATCGAGCAAAAAAACGAAAAAAAGGCGAATGCCCTTTTTGAAAAAATCATGCAATCTGATCAAGATGTGATCAAAGTTGGTTTTCAAAAAATAAATGCTAAATGGTTTCGCGAGCATTTGCAATACGATGTGCTCGAAGATTTAAAAAAAATAGAATGCCCTGTTTTGGCCATTACCGGTGACAAGGACGTTCAAGCTGATCCGGAAAAGCTCAACCGCCTCCCCGCTATAGTGAAAGGGGAGTTGGAATATTATATGATTCAAAATATGGATCATTTATTGAAAAAACAAGAAGATGAGATTAATATGTTGAAAATGAAAAAAAATTATATCAAAAATGCGGATCAACCGCTTCACGAAGAGCTTTTCGACCATTTGAAAAATTGGTTGAACAAACGGTACAATGAGGTGTTTTCATGATTGAATCAAAAGCTGCTTTAATCTTGCATCCGGTACGGATTCGGATCATTCAAACATTGATCGGAAAACGCTTGACTGTGCAGGAAATAATGGAGTTTCTGCCGGAAGTTCCGCAAGCATCCTTGTACAGACATTTAAAAAAACTTGAAGAAGCAAAGCTGATTGAAATCGTTGAGAAAAGAAAGATAAGGGGAACAATAGAAAAAGTTTATGCCTTGCCGGATGAAACGATTGGGCTCGAAGACAGCGATTTGCAGCATATAAGCAGAGATGAACATTTGAACATATTTATGAGATTTATCGCCAATATTTTAGCGGATTATGAGAGATATTTACGACAAGAACAAATCGATCTCCTAAAAGATGGGGTGGGATTTCGGCAGGTTCGCTTTTATGCAAGCGACGAAGAGTTTTTTCAATTTGCTGAAACTGTCAACCGAGCGATGAAAAAGCTAATGGGAAACCAGCCTGCTCATAACCGAAAAAAAAGAATTTTTACATCTATCATCATGCCGGAAGCAGAAGAAAAATTAAAATAGTGCAGTTTTTTTTATCCGCTTTGATTGGAAATGAAAAGCTAATCAATATGGATCAAAACAGGAGGATTATGTTCTGAACGAGCTATAACTAGAAAAATTGGGGAAGCGATCTGATTGTTGCTTCGGAATTGTCATGGGGCTGTCCAGAAAGTCAAAATCCACTGAAAACGAAACATCATAAGCATTGATATATCAACGTATCAACGTTTCTAAAACATTAAAGAGGCGTCTATAAGCTGGAAAATCGACTTATTAGACTGCCCCATAAAGTTTCAAAATTAATGCATGTGGAGGAATTTATGTGGCGAGCTGGAAGAAAGTTCGGCTTGGTGAGATTGTTCAAATAAATCCTGAATCATTAACGAAACAATTTCCCTTTCAAATGATCGATTACATCGATATTTCGTCTGTTGGAACAGGCGAACTGAGGGAGACATCGCAATATTTGATTCATGAAGCGCCCAGCAGAGCAAAAAGGCTGGTTCGAGCAGGCGATACGATTCTTTCGACCGTCCGTCCGAATCGAAGATCCTTTTTGTTTTTAAAAAATCCGAAAGAAAATCAAGTTGTATCGACCGGTTTTGCGGTTCTTCGGCCTACGGAGCATATTCATCCGAGGTATGTGTATTACCTTATTTCCAATCAATCTTTTACAGATTATTTAGTTTCTCAGGAACAGGGAGCTGCGTATCCGGCTGTCAGCATGGATTCTATTAAAAATGCGCTCGTATTGCTGCCGGACATGCGGACGCAAGAGAAGATTGCGGACATATTAGGAACAATTGATGATAAAATTGAACTGAATATCAAGATAAATAAAACGATCGATGAAACGATCATGACACTTTACAAATACTGGTTCATAGAGTTTGGGCCTTTTAAAGATAGAGGGTTCGAAATTTCTGAATTGGGAATGATTCCGAAAGGATGGAAGGCAGGAACATTAGGTGAAGTTATAGAATTACAAAATGGATATGCTTTTAAAAGCAAGGAATGGAAATGTGAAGGCATACCTGTAATAAAAATAAAAAATATTGTCCCGCCTTTCATCAACAAAGAAGATGCAGCATATGTAGATCCATCTTTATTCCATCGATTAGATCGTTTCAAAATTACACAAGGAGATCTGCTCATTGGGCTAACAGGCGCTGAAATCGGGAAATGCGGCATTTACTATTTTGAAGAACCCGCATTATTAAATCAACGTGTCGGCAAATTTTATTCTAGCGTGCACGAAATGAACACATTGCCATTTGTCTATGCCATAACTAGATTGCCGGATTTCCGCCAAAAAATTTTAGATCGGTCTACTGGATCTGCACAGCCGAATGTCAGCGCGGATGAGATAAAAAAAATGAAAATTGTGCTTCCGCCGGATGATATTTTAAAAAAATTTATACGTTTCACCAGCAATTATTATGCGATGATGATACAAAATGCCAATGAAAACGACCGGCTCAAAAAATTGCAAAACGCTTTGCTGCCCCGGCTTTTATCAGGGGAGATGGATGTATTAGATGCTGAAAAGCATGTTGCTAACATGCTGTAAAATGATAAATAAGTTCCAAAAGAGGGGGATTGTTCCCCCCTTTTGGAATACTGCTACTTATCTTTCCAGTTCAATAGGAGATCCAGCATGTTTAGTATGAATTTTTGATCTTCAACCGGCCTTGCCTGAAGTTTTGTAATAATTTGCGACAAAGTATAATCTGGTTTTTTTGAATTTGGTTGAATAGATTTAAATAATTCCTCTAAAGAAACCTCAAGCGCCGTTGCGATTTTGTTTATGCTTTCCAATGTTGCGTTTTTTTCACCTCTTTCTAATTGTCCAATATAAGTAGCATGTAGATTTGCTATATCTGCTAATTCTTCTTGACTCCACCCTTTCTGCTTGCGAAAATTTCGGATTCTTTCTCCGATTATTTGCTGTATTTTAGTCATGAACCGTCACTCCTTGGGGATAATAGTGATTCCTTTTTACAATCTACTATGAGAGTTAAGCCCCCAAGAGACTATTGATATTAAAAGTATTAAAATATATACTAAAAATATGAAATATAACATTAGACATTATCCGAAATAGGTCTATAGATAGACGTCTAGGAGGTTCTTCCATTGGTTAAATGGGAAATTAGAAGGATAAAAGAAATTATAGATAACAAATCATTTTGTCATTTTTTTCAACCTATTTATGAATTAAAAGAATCAAAAATATATGGATACGAAGCTTTGCTTCGCTGCAAATATTTTTCCGATCCGGAAATTTTGTTTCAAATCGCCCGTGAATGCGGTTTTTTATATGAACTGGATACTTGCTCCATTCACAATGCAATAACATCGATGGGAGACCTGCAGCAAAAGCTGTTTATTAACGTATTTCCATCGACGATTGTTCATCATTCTTTTACCCAATTTATAAAAAAAATAAACCTTTTTTTTCAGTCGACCGAAAAAGTAGTTTTTGAAATAAATGAAAGCGAAAAAATCGAAAATATTGAATTGTTGAAAAAAAATATTCAATTTTTAAAAGATGAAGGGTATAAAGTAGCCGTTGATGATTTCGGAAAAGGTGAAATATCGTTAGAAACCATTGTCGATTTAAACCCGCATTATATTAAAGTCGATCGTTCTTTAGGTCAAAATTTATATAATTCGGGCAAAAATCAAGATGTTATTAAAAAACTTTTATTTCTTTGCGAACGTACCAATATGAAACTAGTTTTAGAAGGAATTGAGAAAAAAGAAGATTTAGACATGGCTAAAGCATTGGGGGTTCATTACGCTCAAGGATATTTGTTAGGCGAGCCGAAGCCGATGAGGGAAAATACAAAAAAATAATTGCTGCTTATTCATAGTAAATGAATTAGAAAAATAAATTTTATCGGATCGAACATATAGACTATTTTCAGATTATTTTTGCTTCATTGACGTAAAAGAACCGCACTAAATGAACGATAAAATTAATGAAAACGCTTAAATAAGGGATTATCGGTTCATTATATTTTTGATCATATACGTTCGATGTTAGCTAAAAAAATACATATTTGACAATAAATGATTAATTAACTAAAAAAAGTATGTTTAGAGACCGATAATTAAAATGTCAAGCAACCAATTTCGGATTTGGGGAGTGAAAATGGATGGAAATGAGTTCGTAACGCTTTTCTAAGAGGAAAGAACTAAGTCTTTAAAAAAATTATGGCATAACAAAGGGGTAATGATTTTCATGAAAAAGAAATTTCAATTCACGATACGTATGAAGCTAATGACCATTTCATTTCTATTATTAACGATTCCGTTAGTCATTTTAGGCTTGTTAAGCTATCAGAAAACAACTTCCAGTTTAAACAAGCTGGGGGAAAAGAACTTAAAAAATAGCGTCGAAATGACCATTGAGTTAATCGATGCGTTAAATAAAGAGGTTGAAAAGGGAACATTGTCTTTAGAAGAAGCGCAGGAACAGGTAAAAGTTGCGATATTGGGGGAAAAGAATGCTGACGGCAAACGGCCAATTAATAAAAATTTTGATTTAGGTGAAAATGGCTACTTGTATATTATCGATCAAAAAGGAACTCTTATTGCACATCCAGCTGTAGAAGGAAGACAAGGCTGGAATGACGAAGATTCCAAAGGCGTAAAATTCAATCAAAAAATGATTAAAACCGGAAATGAAGGTGGCGGTTTAACTTATTACGAATGGGCTTTGCCTGACAACGAAAATCGAATTGAAAAAAAAGTCGCCTATTCAAAAACTGATCCTCATTGGGGATGGGTTGTATGTGCGGGCACGTATTTAATGGATTTCAATCAGCCGGCTAAAGATCTTCTCGTTTTTTTAATGATTGTCATTGGCGCAACGATTGTGATTGGATTTTTCATCGTATGGCTGTTTTCAAACAGCATTTCCAAACCAATACACGCCGTATCTGAGCGCATGCATTTGCTGGCTAATGGAGATTTAACACAAGATGAAATAAAAATCCGTTCGAAAGATGAAACACAAAATCTGGCACATGCCATAAATCAGCTGCAAAATAAACTGAAAGAAATGATTACAAACATTTCGAATGCTTCTGAAGTACTGACAAGCCACAGCGAGGAGATGACCCACTCTGCAAATGAAGTGAAGGCCGGATCAGAGCAGGTTTCAACCACCATGCAGGAATTGGCATCAGGCGCTGAAACGCAAGCAAGCAGCGCGAGCGACATGGCAGCAAAGATGGAGGTATTTGTCGAAAAAGTTCAAGATGCCAGCGAAAAAGGGGAGCATATTGAATCAGTCTCCAGAGAGGTGCTTGAAATTGCCGGCAAAGGAAATAAACTAATGATGTCTTCTACCGAACAAATGTCGAAAATTGACGAAATTTTTCAACAATCTGTTGATAAAGTGCTCGGTTTAAACGGACATTTGCAAAAAATTACAAAACTCGTATCAGTCATACAAGGAATTGCGGACCAAACGAATCTTCTGGCATTAAACGCAGCGATTGAAGCGGCAAGAGCAGGCGAAAACGGAAAAGGCTTTGCCGTAGTTGCAGATGAAGTAAGAAAGCTCGCTGAACAAGTTTCCGTCTCAATCTCAGACATAACAAGCATTGTCGACAATATCCAAAATGAATCAAAGAATGTAGTTGATGCTTTAAAGAGCGGCTATCAGGAGGTTGAACAAGGAACAGAGCAAATTAAAAATACAGGCGCAACATTTCAAACGATCAACAAAGCTGTTACGGACATGGTTCATCATATTCAAACAATTGCGAACAACTTGACGGAAATCGCTTCCAACAGCCGGGAAATGAACCGTTCCATCGAGGAAATAGCCTCGATCTCCGAGCAATCAGCAGCAGGTATTGAGCAAACCTCTGCGGCAGCCGAACAAACAAGCAGTTCTATGGAAGAAGTGGCGAACAGCTCCGAACAACTAGCGAAGCTAGCCGAAGAGCTGAATGAATTTGTACGGCAATTTAAGCTTTAGAAAAATAGAAGAATGTGTTTGATTTTTTTGATATCAGAAGATGTATTTGGGTGGGGATAAATGTCCTCACCTTAAACTTTTGAGCGATACATAGACCGACTCCCTGCAAAAAGGGGAATAAATGTTCAGTATTTCTGGCATTTAGAGGGGGAAGACAACTGGCATAAATGTCAGATCAAATGCAGACCTTTCTTTATTAGAAAGGAGATCAGTCGTAAAAGTATACATTTGATTAGAGATTAGTTCTTAGTGTGCACGAATTGCTCAGTCTTTTTGAAAAAACTTTTGTCTTATTGCTCAAATTCCCAATATTCCGCATCACATTTTCTTCATTAAAACCGCCTTTTTGCTGCGTGAACGATAAATCTATTATAATCATATGTAGAAGTGGAAATAAAGAAAGAAGATTCTCCTCATACAAGCTCATGCAAACTTTCAAGCAAGGCAAACATCTTTTGGTTTGACAGCAAAAAAACTTCTAAAAGTTTTGCGCCAGTTTAAGAAATGGTTCATTGAGAAAACGATTGTTTTAACACGAGTTAGTTTTGAGGTACTTTAAATAAGTTCAAATCTTTTCGAGAAAACGATCACTTTAACTTGAATTAGCTTGGTGATGAGGAGGTTTTTTCAATCAGCTTGTTTCATGCGAAAATGGTTCACTAAGGAAGGATGATTTCATGATCATAGATGAATTTGACGTGTTTTTATTTGACCTGGACGGAGTAATTTACATAGGAGAAAATCCGCTTCCTGGGGCAGTTGAATCTTTGCGGCGCTTGCGTCAAGAAAAGAAAATGATTCGGTTTCTTACAAATGATCCTTGTACTACGAGAGAAAAAATTGCCGTACGGCTCAAGCGAATGGGGATTACAGCAAGTCCAGAGGAAATCATTACATCCGCTTGGTTGACAGCTCAATATTTGCGAAAACAAAATATTCGCAGTGCCTACGTGCTGGGGGACGATCATTTACAGCACGAGTGCAGTCAAGCAGGAGTAATGGTTGTAAAGGGTGAAGAGGAGGCAGAAGCTGTTGTTGTCGGCTGGAGCGGCAATGTATCTTTGTACGATATTCAGGAAGCGGTAAAACAAATACATAATGGTGCGAAGTTTATTGCAACGAATGCCGATATGAGTTTCCCTACTTCGAAAGGTCCTTTGCCTGCAACAGGAGCTGTTGCTGAAATGATACGAGCATCAACCGGGAAAAAACCGTACATTGTCGGCAAACCGAATCCATTTATGTTCCAGAAAGCGATTGAATCGATTTCGTCTAAAGCAAAAGTGGTTATGATCGGCGATAACCCGTTAACTGATATATTAGGTGCTCATCAAGCAGGGATTCAAGCGATTTTAATTTCCAACGGGAAGAATGCACCGTTTCCATCTCCCGGGGATTACCGCAATCCGGATGCGGTGATCGGAAATTTGCAGTCTTTATTTGATGATCGTGTCAAAATTAAACAATGGAATACGCGTGATTTTGCATGGCCGGAGCGGATCGAAGCAGGAGTGGCGGGAATTATTTTTAACGAACAGCAGCAAGTTCTCCTATTAAAACGGTCGGATAACGGACTATGGGGCATTCCATCAGGGCATGTAGAGCCGGGAGAAAAGGTGGAAGAAGCAATTATAAGAGAAATTTATGAAGAAACAGGTCTTGAAGTGGAGGTAACCCGGTTGATCGGTATTTACTCAGATCCGGATTCACAAATTTTTTTATACCCAAATGGCGAAATCAGCCACTTTATTACAACTTGCTTTGAGTGCAAAATCATTGGAGGCACGCTGCGTCAAAAAACAGATGAAACGCTTGATGCACGATTTTTCGCTCCAAACGATCTGCCGGAAAACCTTTTAACGATGCATCCGAGATGGCTGCAAGATGCATTGGAAAAAGAGCATGCTCCATATATACGATAAAAGCCGGAATACTGTTGGGGGAAAATTACGTCTTTTTCAAGTTTCGAGCAGAAGAACCTTATTATGAATTTCATTTTACACTGTTCCTAAAGCTAGAAACAAAAGGCTTATTAGGAAAGGCTGCTATTTTTCGGCAGCCTAGATAGTCATGCTAGGACTTTTGTTCATCTATTGTTTTTTTAAGAGAAAACTAGTTTTTGGCGGAAAACGAAGAAAACGAATAGGAAGATTTCTGATTTCTTTTACCGATTATTTCGATTTCCGCCATCGTTTCGCTTGAGATTTTTGAATTATTTTTAGCCGATTTTATCAAGCGTTCACATGTTTATATTTGCTTTTGTCGACGAATATGCATCCATTTGGGAGATGAATAACATCGCTTGCGTATGTGATCTTCTATTAGGTTGGGAAAACTAGCAATTTTTTTGTTTTGATTATATATGTAAAATGATAAATAAATTTCGAATGAAATTTCCTGTATTTGTGCTTCGGTGAAAAACCATTCCACTTTCTCTTTTCTTCGCTTATTGCCAATTTTACTTGATTAGCGAATGCTTGAACGCATAAATGACGGCTTGGGTGCGGTCTTGAACGCCCAGTTTGCTTAAAATGTTGCTGACGTGAACTTTGACGGTTTTTAATGAAATGAACAACTCATCTGCAATTTCTTGATTTGATTTCCCTTGAGCCATTAAAAGCAGCACTTCCATTTCTCGGTTTGTTAATTCTTCATGAGGATGGCGGTTTTGTTTTTTATTCATTCTTGCCATCATTTTCGTTGTCACTTCAGGCTCTAAGACAGATTGTCCCTGATATGTTGAACGGATCGCATCGGCGATTTCGTCTGCTTTTGAAGTTTTTAACATATAGCTGACAGCACCGGCTTCAAGGGCAGGGTAGACTTTTTCATCATCGAGAAAGCTTGTGACAATAATGATTTTTGCCTCTGGCCATTGATGAAGTATTTCTTTTGTCGCTTCAATCCCGTCCATTTCCGGCATGACGAGGTCCATTAAAATAATATCAGGCTTTAATTGTAAAGCTAGTTCAATGCATTTTTTGCCATTATCAGCCTCGCCGACGATTTCTATGTCAGGCTGGGACGATAAAAAAGCCGAAACGCCGATTCTTACCATTTCATGATCATCAACTAGTAATACTTTAATCATTTTTATCACCTTCATCTGTTAACAACGGTACTTTTATTTCCAATCTAGTTCCTTCATGAGGGACACTGACAATTTGCAATGTTCCGCCGATTTCGGCTGCACGTTCATACATGTTTTGCAAACCATATGCTCCTGATTTTGCCGATTGAACATCAAATCCTACACCATCGTCGACAATCCGTAAAATGGCCATATTTTTCCGTTTGATCAGCAATACTTCAAGTGTATTCGCTTTGGCGTGGCGAAGAGTGTTTGACACCGATTCTTGCAAAATGCGGAATAAATGGTCTTCAATCCCTTTATCTAGAGGAAATTGCTCTGTCTTCCATTGGATGTTCATCGGCACCTTTTGCCGCAGCTCTGTGAGCAGTTCTTCAATTCCAGTTTGCAAAGATTTACCTTTTAAAGGGACAGGCCGCAAATGCAAAAGAAGAGCGCGCATTTCAAGCTGGGACTGCTGAATAATTTCTTCAACTAAATGGATTTGTTTGCTCGTTCCTTCATCGATTTTTTCCTTGTTTCCTTTAACAGCAGAAATGAGCATCGAGGCTGCAAACAAGTTTTGACTGACAGAGTCATGCAGCTCGCGTGCCAGCCTTTGCCTTTCTTGTGAAATGATTTCTTCCAATCTTTTTTCTTGTTCTTTTGCGTTTTCACCTGCAAGTTTTTGCGTTAATTTCGTCTGTTCAATGAGATGATGCTGCACTTGGTCAATTCGAAGGTTGATTTCATCTAATTCTTTAATGTTTATATGTTCATTTTGTTCAACCGTTTCTCCTTTTGTTATTTTTTTTAGTTTGTCTTCAATCTTGTGTAGTTTATCTTTAAAAGGAAGTCCGAATAGAATGCCGAAAAGCAAGCCGATGGCGCTGCTGATTACGAACGTGAAGAGGATAAACGGAATATCAAGAATTTTTTGTTTCCATAATAATGTCCAATTAGGAAACAGGAACGTAAGCAAAAGCGAAACAGTGAAAAATAAAAAAGTGACTACTGATGTTACTAAGCAGATAATAATTTGTCTTTGCAATACATTCATGTTCTTTTCACCTCTATTCTGCCAAAGGTTATAGAGGTGATGATTTTCACTTTTTGGGCAGATTCATGATAGTTTTTGGACTCATATCGAATTGTTTCGTTCCATACATTCGGTTCACTATAATCAAAAATGGAGTAGGAGCCGATGAAACCGGAATGGTGGACGGACACTTCCAGCTCGTAAGGAACAATTATTTCGATATTGCCGATAAGCTTTCGGATGACAATCACCGCTTCACCTTTCGGAAGAATCGTATAGTTTAAATCTATTACTGTATCGCCGATGCCTGTTTGAATGTTGACATCGTTCCATTTGTATATTTGTTCTTCGGTTCGCTGCGTTCCGAACAATCTGTTTTGAAAAAGAGGCGTTTTGGAAAATTTCTCTTCTTGCGAGAGGATTGGATCTGCTTCTTCAATTTTAGGAGACTTTTTAGCAGCTACCTGCTTGTTTTGAACATAGTGAAAAATAAAGTAAATGAAAACAGCAAATAGAAGCAGTCGGAATGTAAACATATTGAAAAAAGATAGAACGCCGCCAATTATTCCGATCCAAAATAACAATAATCCTGATTTTTTCGGCATTCTTTTTCTTCCAATATATACGCAAAAAATCATCATCATTAGGAAGAAAAGGGCCTCACCATTGAAAAATAAAAGCTCTGCGATGAATAAGATGATGCCAATGACGAAAATCCATTTTGTAAAATCTATTTTCGATTGATGAAACACGAGGCTCCTCTCCTTCCTATTAGTGTGAACATAAATATGGAAAGGCGTAGAGAACTACGCCCTTATAGCATAACAATTTACGTTAAGAATTTGAATCCGTTTCTTGATTTTTTAATTCTTTTTCAAGCTTTGCGATTCTTGCATCAAATGTTAATGTATCGTATCTGTTGTTGATTCGATTTTCCAGTTCATCAAGGTAATTCTCTATTTCAGCAAAGCGAACAAAATGGTTCTTTTCGGAATTATGCTGCTCAAGAACTTGGTTGATCCGGGAGTAGGCGCGTGCAATATTTTCTCGTCCCATCAGCTCCATGCGCTTTATATGCATATCTTTTAATTTATGTTTCATTTCTTCATATTTATGTTCTAAGTCAATGAGCTGTTTCGTTGCTTGTTCAAGCGCTTGTTTTAATTTTGATGCACGCTCCTCATACTGCTGCTGCTCGTTGATGGCAAATTGATGCAATTCTTCTTCTTGCGCTTTCAACGCAATTTCGGCTTGATATTTTCTTTTTTCTTTTAAGTGTTCAGCATGGTTGTATTCTCTTAACAGCTCTTGTTTTAATAATCGTTGGCGTTCGATTAGTTTTTGAACCTTTTCAACTTCCTTTTCACATTGGCGCAAATATTCATTTAATAGCGCAATTGGATTCCTTTGTTCCTGTTCATTCAATAAATCATGTAAATCGGCCATAATCACATTTTTTAATCTCGTAAATATGCTCATTTTTTTCCCCTCCATTTATTGTCGTTTTAGTGATTCCCATTGTTTTTCAAAATTGGTGAATGGATCGTCTGACACATACGGATCATTCGATTTTTTCCAATTATTAAATATGAGATAAAGCACATATGCGGCGATTAAACCGAGAATAGCTGGGACATTTGCAGCTGAAACAGATAGTGCAATCAGCCCGACAATCCCCCAAAACCATTTTTTTGATTTTTTGTCGGATTTCACAAATTGTTTAAACGAAAAGTATAGAACAAGCAAACTGATAAGAAGTCCGACGATTGAGCCGAGATTGGCGATTAAAACTATTGCGGCTATTGCACCTGCGATGAACAAACCGATTTTTTTCATAATTTGAATGACCTCCTTTCAATTTTCATCTTACCTTTTGTCGTCGCTGCTCATAACGAACCTGAGGCATATTTTGAACTACGACTTGAGGCGTATTTCGATTTCCTTTCAATGATTATGTTCTGCTTCGGATCATGGTTAGAAGGGAGGACGGGGCATGGGAAACATTGATCAATCTGTATAAAAAGCACGCCGTTATTGATTTAATGCGATATTACACCGTGATGAATCTGTTAATGATCTTGTTGTTTTTCTTCCGTAATCTAGCGGATGTGCCTTGGCATTTAATTTTATTCGCCTTGCTGCTCGGGTTGAATTTTTTGCTGATTGGTGCGTTATTGATTTTATTGGTCAAAAATGTAGAAATGGCGTTCGGATTCATTGCCATTTATACGGTTGTCGAATACGTGACAAACGGCGAACTTATACCATGGCCGCACTTTTTTTACAAATTCAACTCGATGGTTGACGGAAATGAAGCGTTTGTTTATGCAGCAAATATTTTGAGCATCGTGATCGCAAGCTTGCTGATAAGAAGAAAATTAACGGAGTAGGAAAATTGTTTTAAAAAGCGGTTTGGGGAAATAACACTCCAATTTTAAGGATTTTCATTGCTATGCAATTGAAAACATCTGTAAGGCCATTTGTGATTGACGTACACTTTGCTGTCGGCCAAAAAGGGGAGTAAGTATGCAGACAAGTTGTTAACCAGCTTTGAGTAGTAATCGATGAATTTCACACTGAACGTCAAAAGAAAACGGAATATGGAAAAAGACGCATGCAAATCGTCAAAATGATTACAAAATCAAATGAAAAATCCTGCCAAGCTGCTTCGGTTTTTGCAGATGATCGTTTGGCAGGAATGATTTGAACTCTAAAGAGGGGGCATCCTTCTTCATGGGTTACACAGTTTTCCGCTCAATTAACCGAAAGGGGAGAGTCATCTTCTTATTTGTTTGCTCCCGTTTTTCTTTACAATGAATAATCGATTGCACCGCAAGCTTCCCCATTTTTCTTATTGGGATTTCAATAGTAGTGATTCCCATGATGTCGGCAATAGGCTGATTATCAAAGCTTAAGATGGCAATGTCTTGAGGAATCTTTATTTTATATTGTTCGGCACTTAATAAGATACCTGCTGCCACTTGATCGTTTGTAACAAAAAAGGCAGTCGGTTTTTTCTCTAAATGCTGAAGCTTTTCCATAAGCTGTTTGCCGTCAGTGATCGATAGGCATTTGTCGAAGATCCACTCGCTTCGAATCGGTTCGCCTAATTCCTTCATTTTTGTTTTATAGGCTTTTCTTCTTTTTTTACTGTTTGGCCCTTCCATTCGTCCTAAAGTAAATGCAATTTTCGTATGACCTTTCGAAATTAAATAGTCCAAACCAAACTGAAATGCCTGTTCATGCGGAATGCTCAAAGAAGGGAAATGGCTTTGGTCTGAATCTTCGCAAAGAACGATCGGTCCAGCATTTTTATATTCTTTCAATACATCAAAGGAAATGGCTCTTGAACAAAAAATGACACCATCCAATAAGGTTCCCCGCAACAATTCCAATGCTTCAAGCTCTTTTGCTGGTTCATAATTCGTTTGAAAGAGAACAAGCTGCAAATGATGCTTGATCGCTTCCTCCGAAATCCCTTCCACAATGCTGCTAAAATAAGGATGATCGATTTTAGGCAGGACGACGCCGATCAAATTTGAAAAGCCTTTAGACAAGTGGACTGCATGAATGTTCCGTTTATAGTTGATTTCTTCTATCACTTTTAAAACCGCTTCTTTTTTTTCGTCACTGACATATGGATGATTATTTAAAACTCTCGAAACCGTTGTAACAGAAACACCTGCAAGCTTTGCAATATCACGAATCGTTGCCATGAAATATCCCTTTCTTTTAAAAATCCTTGACCTGAAACGCGTTTCATACATTATGTTGATGTTGACAAAGAGATGAGTTTGAGGGGGGGGAGGAATATGATGAAAGGATTACTTATTTTAATTGGCTTATGTCTTCTTGAAATCATCTTAGCAAAATTGGCGTTAAAAGACAAAGATGCTTTGTTAATGGATTTTGCTGAGTTCTTTGAATTAGATGATAAAAAAGAAGATCAGAAATGATACCTGTCCGGTTACGGTATTCAACTTCATTTGTCTACATTTGCTAAAGCCATACGGATTTACTAATATTAAATTGCAACGGTCATTACGATCAGTCTGCAAAAAGCAATTTGCTTTTGCATGTTTTCGGTTTATCTGAAAGCAGCTGGCGGATGCCGGCTACTTTCAGGATGTTGCGTGTTCATCACCAATCTTAAATTCGACTGTGTTTGCCGAGTCATCACAAAAAAATTTATGGAACGGCCAATTGCCCTTGCTGCGGCCAGAACAACAATTTCTGTAACGATTTTGCGCGCAAGAGGAGAGGGAGGTTGTTCTCTTCGCATTCAAACGCTGCTCTTGCGATTGCTTTCATTTTGGTAAGGATGGTATTTTAGTGAATACGGAACGAAAAGAGATGAAAAATTCAACAGATCAGCTTTTTGACAATAAATGAAAGATTTGATAAAATTATTTTGAATTAAAAATAATTTAATTCGAGATATTTTAATTCGAAATAATGACCTATTAAAATGATTGATTTACAAAAACGAATCGCGTAAAGCAAATAATAAAGGAGAATCAAAGATGAAAAAGAAAACAGCTGGAATTCATCATATTACTGCTATTGTCGGCCATCCGCAGGAAAATATTGATTTTTATGCTGGAGTTTTAGGGCTGAGGTTAGTTAAAAAAACTGTGAATTTCGATGATCCCGGCACGTACCATTTTTATTTCGGGGATAAAGAAGGAAAGCCAGGGACACTGATTACTTTCTTTCCTTGGCCTGATGCGTATCAAGGAAAAATCGGCAATGGTCAGGTGGGTGTAACTTCTTATGTGATACCAGAAGGTTCCATGAGCTTTTGGCAAGAAAGACTAGATAAATTTAGAATTCCGTTTACAATGACAGAACGGTTTGGTGAGTCACTGCTTGCGTTTCAAGACCCGCACGGTTTGAACATTGAGCTAGTGGAACGAAAAGAAGGAGAATTAAATCAATGGGAATTTGGCCATGTCACCTCTGATGTTGCCATTAAAGGATTTGGCGGCGCCGTATTATATTCATCATTTCCTGAAAAAACGTCAGAGTTGTTGGAGAATATTTTTGGACTTCAACGAATTGGAAGGGAAGGAGATTTTATTCGTTTTCACTCTCCAAGTGAAATCGGCAATGTCGTTGATGTAAAAATTACTTCTTCCGGACGCGGCATCATGGGGGTTGGAACAGTCCATCATATCGCGCTTCGGGCAAATGACGACAACGATCAATTAGAATGGAAAACATCTTTAGAATCAAATGGATACAGGGTAACGCCAGTTCAGGATCGAAAGTATTTTCATTCTATTTATTTCAGAGAGCATGGTGAAATTTTGTTCGAAATTGCAACAGATCCTCCGGGTTTTGCAATTGATGAATCTTTAGATGCACTTGGAAAAGAATTAAAGCTTCCGGAGCGTTACGAAAAGTATCGGGAACGGTTGGAAAATAAGTTGATGCCAGTGGAAGTCCGTAACCTTGACGAATAAGAAAAGTAATGCTTAATAAACGCTGAGAAGGAGAAAAAACGATGAAACATATTTTTCAAAAAGGAAGCAATCCGGCAAAACCGACTCTCCTATTGCTGCATGGAACCGGCGGAAATGAATTTGATCTTCTTCCCATTGCAGAAATTATTGATCCAGAAGCATCGATTTTAGCTGTGCGCGGAAATGTAATTGAAAATGGAATGCCGCGTTTTTTTAAAAGACTTGCCGAAGGAGTTTTTGATGAAGAAGATCTTGTTTTCCGTACAAAGGAATTAAACTCTTTTTTAGATGAAGCAGCACAAACATATCGATTTGATCGAAATTCTGTAATCGCAATCGGTTATTCCAATGGAGCGAATATAGCAGCCAGCCTTTTATTCCATTTTCGGGATGCGCTAAATGGAGCCATCTTGCATCACCCGATGGTGCCGAGAAGAGGAATGGATCTGCCGGATCTTTCAGGAAAAAACGTTTTTATTGCAGCTGGAAAGCGTGATCAAATTTGCTCTCCTGAAGAATCAATAGAGCTTAAAACATTTTTAGAAAATAACAACGCAAATGTGCACTTGCATTGGGAAAACGGAGGACATGAGCTGACTTTATCAGAAGTTCAGGCAGCATCCAATTGGTACCGGCAGCTTTATCAAAAATAAGCTGTGAAAGATACCAATAAAAGCAAGTAAATTGGATCAAAATGTTGCCAGCAATCAATTAGCCGTCATTCCAAAATGTTTATAACAAAATGCGGAAGGAAATTGGGCGTGCTCTTCCATTTGTAAATGTTTGTCATTCTCAAGGCTCGTACATCGATATATCAAAAGAGCTGCTTAATTCCACGCAAAGCGGATCAAAAATGATCCGTAATGCAAAAAGTTTCGTCAAAGTGCGGGAGTTCTTATATTTGAAAAAATGTTTATCAATTTTGAACCTTGTGCATCAATATATTAACAGAGCCGCCGAATTCCACAAGATTTAAATAGAAAATCGTGAGCGTTCGGTGGATTTTATGAAATCAAGATAAGTATTCGCAAAATAAATGTTTTGACAGAGGCACTAATTTGCAATTTTTCAGTAATGCTTTATTCTGTTTTAATTAATTGATATAATTGCCGAAAAAAAGAATATCCTTCTAAATAAAAAGATTGAAAGTAAAGGACGGAATTGCTTTCAAGCAAACAGTGGGGCTGTCCGATGAGTTGCTAAAATGAAAGATTTTGAGAAATACAACTGTGAAGGACAAACATAATGAAATAAAATTTATAAATGTTCTTTATAGAGGCAATGAAGTCCAACAAGAAGCGATTGTATGTGCTGAATGTCCGTCATAAAACTTTTGAAGAACCTAATGAAAAAAGAGAGCAAAAGAAAAGTCCTTCATAAGACTTCTGAAGGATATAAAAGGATTGAAAAAAATTGTATGTCCGATAAGTCTCTAAAATAATGCTCCCAAAAGTCAGTTAACCCTACTTTTGGGAGCCTCTTTATTTTGTTATTGCAGCAGGCTGCAATCGCTTAAGATATTTTTATGCTGCTTTAGACAACCTCAAGAATTTGAACATAATGGAACAAACAATAAACAGTCGAGCAACTGCTGCTTGAAAATGAATAAAAGAATCCTTTCATAATTTCATTTGTAAAGCCATAATAATATTTAATAGCTTATTAGTTAAAAACTGATTTTTCTGATAGAATTTGTTATAATGTTAACGAAAGGAGTTGAAATATTGTGACAAAAAAGACTAGATTAGGCAAGACCGATATATATGTGAACCCAATCGGGCTTGGAACAAATGCTGTTGGCGGGCACAACATTTTTCCAAACCTTGACGATGAAACTGGGAAAGAAATCGTTCGTACAGCTTTGGATCATGGAATAAATTTTTTGGATACGGCATTTTATTACGGTCCTGAGCGTTCGGAAGAAATTATCGGTGAAGTCGTCAAGGAGTTTGGCCGTCGTGATGAAGTAGTCATTGCTACTAAAGGTGCTCACAAATTTGTAGACGGAAAAGTTGTTCTTGATAACTCTCCCGATTTCCTTCGCGAGTCGGTCGAGGGCAGCCTGAAACGCTTAAAAACGGATTACATAGATTTATATTACATTCATTTCCCGGACGAAACGACACCGAAGGATGAAGCTGTCGGTGAATTGAAGAAGCTTAAGGATGAAGGGAAAATTCGTGCGATCGGTGTATCGAATTTCTCGCTCGAACAATTAAAAGAAGCGAACAAAGATGGGTATGTCGATGTAATTCAGTCCGAATATAACTTATTTAAACGACAAGCAGAAAAAGATTTGCTTCCTTACACGGCGGAAAATGGAATATCGTTTATACCATATTTTCCACTTGCCTCAGGTCTATTAAGCGGAAAATATTCGAAAGATGAGAAGTTCAATGATTCACGTGCACAAAATCCTTTATTTCAAGGGGAAGCATTTGCGCGTAATCTCGAAAAAGTCGAGCAATTGCGTCCAATCGCAGAAGCGAAAAATGCTGAAATTGCTCACGTTGTGCTAGCATGGTATTTAACGGTCGATTCCATCGATGCGATCATCCCTGGTGCGAAGAAGCCGGAACAGGTACTTGACAATTTAAAAACGTTAGATGTCCAGTTAACAAAGGAAGAAATAGAGAAAATCAGTAAGATTTTTCAATAATTTTGTAATAAAGCTGTGATGGAAATATCCCATTCACAGCTTTTAATAGGACTTTCTCATTCGTCAGAACGTTTAGAGAAGAAGCAGGAGTGGTAATATGAGACGTGTTTGTGTTTTTGCAGGATCGAATCCGGGAACAAATCCTAAGTATAAAGAAGCAGCTATCAAACTAGGAGAAGAATTGGTAAAAAACAGGCTTGAGCTCGTATATGGAGGCTCCAGCATTGGTCTGATGGGAGTGATTGCAAACACCGTATTAGAGTTAGGAGGCACCGTATTGGGCGTTATGCCGACGAATTTATTTCAAGGAGAGGTTGTCCACAAGCATCTCACTCAGCTTTATGAAGTCAATGATATGCATGAGCGGAAAGCAAAAATGGGAGAGCTTTCAGATGCGTTCATTGCTCTTCCCGGAGGCTATGGTACTTTTGAGGAAATATTTGAAGCGGTTAGCTGGGGGCAGCTTGGGATTCATGAAAAGCCTGTGGCGTTGTTAAATATCGATGACTATTACACGCCGGTAAAACAGATGATTGAGAATGCGGTAGAGGGAGGCTTCATGCCTGAAACGCATAAACAGTTTATGATTTTTGCAGACAATCCCTCTATATTAATAGATAAACTTCGTGCGTACAAACCGCCTTTGAAGACAAATAAGTGGATCGAACTAGATCGATAAATGAAAATATCAGAACTTTACTTCGCCTTTAGCTTTCTGATCAGTTTGTCTAAAAATGACAAGCTGATCAGAAACGTCAATGTTTAGTCGTTTATGCTTTTTTCAAGAGCTTTCAGCTTATGTTCAAGCTGTTGAAGCGCATCATCAATTTGATTTGCATTTTTTTCTAAATAGATTGGTTCGCCAAATGCAACGACAGCTTTTTTCCCGGCAAAAAAATCTTTTAAACTTTTTGGACCATGATAGGTTGCAGGCAATATGGGAACGCCGGCTTTTATCGCAATTGTAACCGCGCCTCTTTTTAAAGGAACTTCCTCGTCTGTTCTTGTGCCGCTCGGGAAAATTCCAACAACTTTATTTTCTTTTAACAGTTTCAAAGGAATTTTTAGTGCGCTCGGTCCAGGATTTTCACGATTAACTGGAAAAGCATGCATCTTTTTCAAAAACCAACCTATGAGCGTGTTCTGAAACAATTCTTTTTTGGCCATATAATGGACATGAATTGGAAAAAGTGCTGCGGCGAGCAAGACTACATCTACCCAGCTGCGATGAGAGCATGTAACAATAAAACGATGGTCTGCCGGAATATGCTGCTTGCCTTTGACTTCTAGCAAACTAAAAATTTTAATGATCAATATTGCAAGTTTTCCTGCTAAATGATAAATCATTTTGTTCCCCCCCGAATGATTTCCAGAAATATGTTTGCGTTGCAAAAGATCTGTATTTTCGGTTAGGGCGCATGTCGATTTTGTCTGCGTTCAGTTTAGCATTTTTACGTGATGCATGTAAAGTCGGTAGTACATCGTCAACGAATCGTCTTATCCAAAGTCAGTCAGTGAAAATACCGCCGTTTCATTGGAGGATGGGCAGCCGTATTCGGTGTTTTTTAGATGAACAAGTATTTGTGCTGAAGGTTATTGGCGCTGGATAGAAGGAGCAACCATATCAATAATAAAATGCTTTAATTTGAAAAATCAATTTTAATAGCAGTTACTTTGTTTCTATAAATTTTATACTTGATGATACAAAATATTGAGAGTAAAGAAGAGAAGAAGCAGAAAAACAAACATCAGTGCAATCTGTCTTTTTTATTTAAAAAGCAAGAGAGATAATCAATCCAGGCATCAGCGTAAAAAAATATGTAAGATAATCTGACATAAAACTTCAATTCTCTCATTGAATGGGATACACTGATAGGGAAAAATTTGATCCAATCGTGGAAATAAAGAAGAGTGAATTTGGATCGGTGTGATATCAATTTCTATTCACTCAAGTTAAGATGGGGTATTATAGTGAGCATGATGAATCGCCAAAGCAGGGTAGGTAAAGCTTTAGCGATTATCATATATGTTTACTCACTATAAAGAATAAATGATGGAAATGACCATTTTTCTATCTTTTAAATGACTCCTTGTTCTACCATTGCATCAGCGACTTTTTTAAATCCTGCAATGTTAGCGCCGACGACAAGATTTCCGGAGCAGCCGTATTCATTTGCAGCGTTGACGCAATTTCGGTAAATGTTCTTCATGATATCACGTAATTTTGCGTCGACATCTTCAAAGCTCCAAGATAATCTTGCGCTGTTTTGAGCCATTTCTAATGCTGAAACAGCAACTCCGCCTGCGTTAGCAGCTTTTGCAGGTCCAAAAAGAATATTGTTTGATAAAAACACGTCGATCGCTTCTAATGTAGACGGCATGTTGGCGCCTTCTCCAACAGCTTTGAGTCCGTTGGAAACAAGGAGTTCAGCTGATTTTTTATCGATTTCATTTTGAGTAGCGCATGGGAGGGCAATATCGCACGGAATGGACCAAATTCCGGAACAGCCTTCATAATATTCTGCATGAGGATGTTCATTTACATATTCTTTAATTCTTTTTCTTTCAACTTCTTTTAACCTTCTAACCGTTTCAAGATTAATTCCATTTTTATCAAAAATGTAGCCATCAGAGTCGCTGCATGCGACAACTTTTGCACCTAATTGTGTTGCTTTTTCAATCGCATATATGGCAACGTTCCCAGAACCAGAGACAACAACTGTGCTTCCTTTGAAGCTTAATCCATGGTCTTTAAGCATTTCTTCAACAAAATAAACAGTTCCATACCCTGTAGCTTCGGTTCTCGCTAGGCTTCCGCCGTAACCAATGCCTTTTCCGGTTAACACACCAGCTTCAAATCCGCCGCGTATTCTTTTATATTGGCCAAACAAGTATCCGATCTCTCTTGCGCCAACTCCAATATCACCGGCAGGAACGTCAATATCTGGTCCAATATGTTTGTAAAGCTCTGTCATAAAGCTTTGTGTAAATCTCATAATTTCCCCATCTGATTTACCTTTCGGATCAAAATCAGATCCGCCTTTTCCTCCGCCGATCGGCTGCCCAGTCAATGAATTTTTGAAGATTTGTTCAAATCCTAAAAATTTAATAATGCTGGCGTTGACGGTCGGGTGAAAGCGCAAGCCTCCTTTATATGGCCCAATTGCACTATTATATTGCACTCTAAATCCGCGGTTTACACGCACTTTTCCTTCGTCATCCACCCATGGAACGCGAAAAATGATCAATCTTTCCGGCTCAACAATTCTTTCAAGTATTCCGTGCTTTATATATGTAGGATGTTGAGCAAATACAGGCACAAGCGAGTCAAATATTTCTTTTACAGCTTGAAGAAACTCAGGCTCATTCGGATTTTTTTCTTGCACGGATTGAAATACTTCATTGACATATTGCTTTGCATTTTCCAATTCACTTTGTTTCATAAGTAATTGATTCATAGCACCTCTCCTATACCTAAAATTTAAGCAGTTAGAAGAATTCAAACAATTCAGTAAATCATCCCGGCACTGGCTAAGGAAGCGAAATCTACAATAAAAAATTCTACAACAAAATAAATCAAAAAACAATGACTGTTGAGAATTGTTGCATAATAGCTTTGCATGCAGGCGCGGAGAAGGCGCCTGAAATTTGTTTCATTGAATCTAGCTTGTCTGCATACATATTGATTAGAAAACATTTTTAAAAATTTAACATCGCTAAGAGAGGGAATTTTGAAAATTTTATAAAAAGAAAAAGGATGCCTCACCTGTTTTGAGACATCGAATATTCAGTGTATGGAACGGTATAGCCCGATCACTTTTCCGAGTATTGTCACATTTTTTAAAATAATCGGTTCCATTGTTGGGTTTTCCGGCTGAAGCCGTATAAAGTCTTTTTCTTTGAAAAACCTTTTTACGGTCGCTTCATTGTCGTCTGTGAGCGCGACAACGATGTCGCCGTTATTGGCTGTTTGCTGCTGTCTGACAATAACTAAATCTCCGTCCAGAATGCCTGCTTCGATCATGCTTTCTCCGACTACTTCAAGCATGAAAAGTTGATCATCACCTGATGCAATATGATTCGGAAGCGGAAAATATTCTTCGATGTTTTCAACGGCAGTGATCGGAATACCAGCCGTCACTTTTCCTATGACCGGCACGTTGATCACATTGTTTGTTAGAAGGTGGCTGCCATCATCGTCCAAAATTTCAATGGCTCTCGGCTTTGTGGGGTCTCTTCTAATCAGTCCTTTGCTCTCAAGCTTTGCTAAATGCCCGTGAACAGTTGAACTGGAGGCAAGACCGACCGCTTCGCCGATTTCTCTTACAGAGGGAGGGTATCCTTTCTTTTTTACTTCCTCCTTAATGAAGTTCAAAATATCTTGTTGTCTCTTAGATAATTTTGTTGACATGTCAAGCACCTCAGTCATATCAATTTGTGTCGATTATAGCATGATTTTTCCAAAAAAGCAAACGTAAGTTCGAATATTTGCTTGACAGAAACATGTGTTCCCTTTTATACTTAAAAACAAAAAACCGAACAAATATTCTGTTTCAGGGGGCGGTTCTATATGGATAAATTATCATGGTCTTACATCGTTTCTTTTTTCCTTGTCATCATGGCGGCAGTTTTGGCGATTTCGTATACTGGAGAAAGGGAAGAGCTCGATCATTATTTGGAGGTTCAAGTGAAGGAAGGGGACAGTTTGTGGAAAATCGCTGATGAATATAAAGAATATGACAATATGTCTCATTCAGAGTTTGTTAAATGGGTTCAGGAGCGAAACAATCTCCAAAGCCTTGTTGTAAAACCGGGGGAAACAATCGTCATTCCGATTGAAAAAAATAAATACTACAATGCTGAATATTTGGCAAACAAAGAATAACCGCAAGGAGCATTTAACATGAGAGCAGTCGTTTATGCAAGAGTCAGCACTGAAAAAGATGAGCAGGAAACATCTTTGAAAAGACAGAAGGACGAGCTGTTAAAGCTCGCAGCTGAAAACGGTATGGAAGTTGTTGAAGTGATAGAAGAAAAAGCGAGCGGGTATGATGTTGATCGTGAAGGGGTTTTTCAACTGCTGGAATTGATTGAGGAGAAAGATATTGAAGCGGTATTAATACAGGATGAAACAAGAATTGGCAGAGGGAATGCCAAAATCGCCATTGTCCATTCCATTTTGAAACAAGGTGTGAAAATTTTCACCGCTGCCCATCGCGGGGAGATGGAACTGTCTGAATCAGACACGATGGTGCTTGAAATCATAGGAATTGTCGAAGAATATCAACGAAAAATTCATAATTTGAAAATAAAGCGGGGAATGTTGAGAGCTATACAAAATGGGTACAGGCCTGAAAAAAATTTAAAGAATAGAAATTCTTCCTATAAAAGAGAGCGAAAAGAAGTTCCGATCGAGGAGATTGACCGATTGCGGAAAAACGGCCTGACATTTTCAGAAATAGCGGCAACGTTAAGAGGATTCGGCTATGACGTTTCAAAAGCTACTGTCCATCGCAGATATCAACAATTTTTGTCAGAAAAAGGAGAATCATAGCAATAATTGTTGTCATTAGTGGTTGCATTTAGTATGATAAAAGAGCGCGGCAAAAATATACAAGGGGTTCAGCTTATGATTTCAAAAGAAAAACTTAACCGTATTAATGAACTATCTAAAAAGTCTAAGTCAGAAGGACTGACGCAAGAGGAAAAGCTTGAGCAGCAGCAATTAAGGCAGGAATATTTAGAGGCGTTTCGTCGGGATTTTCAAAACACCTTAAAAAATGTTACAGTGATTGATCCGAAAGGTAATGATGTTACACCGGAAAAATTGAAAAAATTAAAAAATAAAAGGCTGCATTAATGGATGGGGTGTTGCCTTATTACAACAATAAAGATAAGATTATAAACTGAAAATACAGATGAGAGGATGATAATGGTGACTCATTCCATTCAAGATTTATCCATCATGACGATTCGAACATTATCCATTGACGCGATTGAAAAGGCGAATTCCGGACATCCTGGAATGCCAATGGGCGCCGCACCAATGGCTTATGCGCTGTGGACGAAATTTATGAACATTAACCCTGAAAACCCTAATTGGTTTAATCGAGATCGCTTTGTTTTATCTGCCGGACATGGGTCGATGCTGCTTTACAGCTTGCTTCATTTATCGGGTTATGATCTTTCCATGGATGATATTAAGTCGTTTCGTCAATGGGGAAGCAAAACACCTGGACATCCTGAATACGGACATACACCTGGCGTTGACGCAACAACTGGACCATTAGGCCAAGGAATAGCAATGGCCGTTGGAATGGCGATGGCAGAACGTCATTTAGCAGCTACATACAATAAAGAAGGATACAATATTGTTGATCATTACACATACGTCATATGCGGTGACGGTGACTTAATGGAAGGGATTTCCTCTGAAGCAGCTTCCTTAGCTGGTCACTTGAAGCTTGGACGATTAATTGTTCTTTATGATTCGAATGATATTTCCCTAGATGGGGATTTAAATAAATCATTCTCAGAAAATGTAGAAGAGCGCTTTAAATCTATGGGCTGGCAAGTGCTGCGCGTTGAGGACGGCAACAACATTGAAGAGATTTCGAAAGCCGTTGAAGAAGCCAAATTGGATGAACAACGACCGACATTAATTGAAGTAAAAACAACAATCGGATATGGTTCGCCGAATAAAGCAGGCACTTCTTCCGTTCATGGTTCGCCGTTAGGTCCAGAAGAGACAAAATTGACAAAAGAAGCCTATGCATGGACATTTGAAGAAGATTTCTATGTTCCAGCAGAAGTTTATGAGCATTTTGAGAAAAATGTAAAAGAACGTGGAAAGCAGAAAGAAATTGAATGGAATAATTTGTTTGAAAAGTATGAGAAAGAATATCCTGAACTTGCAAAAGAGTTAAAGGCAGCAATCAATGGTGAATTGCCAGAAAATTGGGATCAATCTTTACCTTTTTATGAAGAAGGAAAAAGCGTTGCAACCCGTTCTTCTTCTGGAGAAGTATTAAATGCAATAGCTGAAAAAGTTCCTTATTTCTTTGGGGGATCTGCAGACTTAGCTGGATCAAACAAAACGACAATAAAAGGTTCAGGAGACTTTTCTGCGGAAGATTACAGCGGACGAAACATTTGGTTTGGTGTCAGAGAGTTTGCCATGGGAGCAGCATTGAACGGTATGGCTCTGCATGGAGGTTTACGTGTTTTTGGCGGAACGTTCTTTGTTTTCTCTGACTATTTGCGGCCAGCGATTCGTTTAGCAGCATTAATGAATCTCCCTGTAACTTACGTGTTCACTCATGACAGCATAGCGGTTGGAGAAGACGGACCAACACATGAGCCGATTGAACAATTAGCTTCTTTGAGAGCAATGCCGAATCTTTCTGTCATTCGTCCAGCTGATGGAAATGAAACAAGAGCTGCGTGGAAGGCTGCGCTGGAATCTAAATCAACACCGACTGCATTAGTATTAACGCGCCAAAATTTAGAAACTATTAAAGGTACGAAAGAAAATGCTGAAGAAGGTGTTGCAAAAGGCGCTTATGTCATTTCACCGGCGAAATCGGATCAACCGGATGCTCTTCTACTTGCATCAGGTTCAGAAGTAGCATTAGCTATTAAAGCTCAACAAATTCTTGCATCCGATGGAATTGATGTGCAAGTCGTCAGCATGCCGTCATGGGACCGTTTTGAAAAGCAATCAAAAGATTATAAAGAATCAGTTCTTCCTAGCAGCGTAACGAAGCGTCTTGCGATCGAAATGGCATCTTCGCTTGGCTGGGAGCGCTATGTCGGATCTGAAGGTGAAATCTTAGCTATCGACAAGTTTGGAGCATCTGCACCTGGGGAAAAAATTATAAGCGAGTACGGTTTTACTGTTGAAAATGTTGTCGAAAAAGTAAAAGAATTAGTTCGGAAATAATCGCCAAAATTAGTGCCTCTATCCGCCACCATAAGACAAACCTTTTACATTCCTTGCTTTATAATAGCAAAAAAGGAATGTAACAATGAGGTGAGCGCATGAGGCACTTTTATTTGTATTTGATAAAAAAGGAATTTGCTGAGCATTTTTATCATAGGGAATCGAAAATTTTTCAGTTATATCAAGAATTTTTTTGGACAAGGAAAACGCATCCTATTTTTGAACAATTGGAAAGGCAAGTCAATTATATTTCAAGAGCCATTCCCATTTCAGAAATAGATTTGCTGCTTCAGTCATTCTTGTCTCACCGAAACCATTATCAAAAGGTATCATCGATTCATGCCATCCAAATGGAAAATCAAAAAGGACAAGCTACTATGGTTTTAAAGGAACGGTATATTGAAATGATTTGTACCGGCAGCTTTGACGGTGAGTTATTGTTTTTTGATATATTGGGAAAATTTGATCCTTATTTTTTTGCCATGGATTTTACAAATGAACGATACGGGTGGCTGAGTCCGATTAAAGAAAGAAAATTTGTCTAAAGTTGCGGAAATTTGCTAATGAAATATTGTATAATGTCATATGGTTTAGTACACTGTATGATAGACAACATGAAGGAGGAAATAAGATGGAACTTTGGCTGGCGATATTAATCGCTGTTCTGGCATTACTTGCCGGCGTAGCGCTAGGCTTTTTTATCGCTCGAAAGTATATGATGAATTATTTGAAGAAAAATCCACCTATTAACGAACAAATGTTGAAAATGATGATGATGCAAATGGGAATGAAACCGTCCCAGAAGAAAATCAATCAAATGATGAAAGCGATGCAAAATCAATTAAAATAATTTCGTTTCAGGCATTATTGAATGATTTTTCATTAAATTAGTTCATGATGACCAATCATATTTTTTGACATCATGTAATTTTTATCTATACTATTTAATATATGCGTTGTTTTATACGGAATTGTGAAGTAAGAATTAGTCTTTCCTTTCTCAAGGTAAGATTAATTCTTTTTTCGTTATAAGAAGTTGTAAGAATGTGGTATTCATGGCAGGAAGGTTCATTGTAATAATGTGCGGAAAATGTCAAACGTTCTTTTAAACATTTATTCAATGATCTGTTAGAATGGATGGAGGTAAATCTTTTGGAAGGAGCAGCAAAATGTCGGAAATTAATGTGTTTTTAGCATTTGGAGCAGGTTTTTTATCGTTTATTTCTCCGTGCAGCTTGCCTTTATATCCTGCTTTTTTATCGTATATAACTGGGGTATCGGTTAATGAGTTGAAAACTGAAAACGCTATGCTGCAAAAAAGAAGCTTATTACATACTTTCTTTTTTTTAGTTGGTTTTTCTGCCATTTTTATCGCAATGGGATTCGGCACATCCTTGATTGGAAACTTTTTCTTGAACTATCAAGATCTGATAAGACAAATAGGAGCGATCCTCATTATCTTTTTTGGACTTGTTATTCTCGGTGTTTTTCAACCTGATGTTTTAATGAAGGAAAGAAGGATTGAATTCAAAAATCGTCCAGCCGGATTTCTTGGATCTGTTCTGATTGGTATGGCGTTTGCAGCTGGATGGACTCCATGTACGGGCCCAATTCTTATGGTAGTAATCGGTTTAGCGGCAACCAATCCTAGTTCTGGAGTTCTGTATATGACAGCATATGTGCTAGGCTTTGCAGTACCGTTCTTTATTTTATCATTCTTCATCGGGCGGATGAATTGGATCAAAAAACATAATGTGAAAATCATGAAAATTGGAGGCATATTCATGATTTTCATGGGAATTCTGCTGTTTTTTGATTGGATGACTAAAATTATTAATTGGATGAACAAAATTCTTATATTTTTACCAACCGGGTTTTAATTTTTAGTCATTTAAGAGAAAAACGAGATTTTTGACAATATTTTAAACCTCTCGGTACTTTTTTGTGACAGAAAGTAGTATAATATCAAAGGATTTAGTTTGCGAGGATAATTGAGGTGGAATTAATTTGAAAGCATTGATCGTTGACGATGCGAAATTTTTAAGGGAGACATTAAAGGACATTTTGAAAAAGCATAGTATTGAGGTTGTTGCAGAAGGGGAAAACGGCATCGAAGCGGTACAATTATACAAACAATTACAACCAGATGTATTAATCACAGATATCACAATGCCGAAAATGAACGGCATTGAGGCTATTACAAAAATTAAACAGGAATTTCCGGATGCGAAAATCATTATATGTTCGGCAATGGGACAGCAAAAAATGGTTATCGAAGCGATAGAAGCAGGAGCACTCGATTTTATTACAAAGCCTTTTGATGAAGATCGTGTGATGGAAGCCATCAAAAGAGTTATGAATTAGCCTTTTCATTTTGCTTTTTTTTCTATAATATTATTAAAGAAAGAAGCTGAAAATAAAAGGATGGTTCTGCATGGTCATTTGGTCTTCTATTACGGCTGTATTAATGGGCATTGTCGTAATTATGATCAGAACAAAGGCTGCTAAAAAGCCGGCGACAGCGAAAAAAATTATTTTGCCTCCGATCTTTATGAGCACTGGAGCCCTTATGTATTTATTTCCGCAATTCCGCATAACGCCGATGGAAATTTTGGAGGCGTTGACAGTCGGGCTGATTTTTTCGATTTTTTTAATAAAAACCTCTACTTTTGAAGTTCGGGGAGAAGAAATCTATTTAAAAAGGTCAAAAGCTTTTGTTTACATTTTGATTGGTCTGTTAGTTGTACGAATTCTGCTAAAATCTTATTTAAGCGCGTCTATCGATGTTGGCGAATTAAGCGGTATGTTCTGGCTGCTGGCTTTTGGAATGATTGTTCCTTGGAGAATTGCGATGTTCATTTCGTATAAAAAACTGAAAAATCAACTGAACGGAACGTAAAAAAATACATATAGCTGCCGGCTGTTCAAAGCAGGTTACCGTTTATTCCATATAAATAAGCCTTTCGGGACAAATCCCCGAAAGGCTTATGTTTTTGTTTAAAAGAGTGCTTCATATTTGGAATAGTCGATATTTTTTTCTTTTAGTCTTTTAATTAAAAATTTATGGTCCCGTTTTGGAGTTGCGATAATATAGCCTCGAATGACTAAATCTTGCGTAATAGATGGAGCTTTTTCTTCTAATGCCAGTTGACCGATTTTTGCTGCGATTTTTTGTCTGGCAACATCGCGGAAAAGCTCTGGAACCGGTGCAACCAATTCTTCTAACAACGCCTTTTGTTCCTCTGACCATAAATGCCGAGTCTGTTGAATATAATACTCTTCCCAATCAAGTTCAGATTTTCCGTCTTCTTTCGGCAGCCGTTTCAAAAATTTGCGAAACATGAAGAAGCCGCCAATCGATAACATAGTTATAAGAAACACAACCCATATGAGAATAAACCATAAAAACCAGCCTTCAAGCATGAAATCACCCCCATCGCCTTAACATTTCCATTAATTCGTGCACTTCGGCGAAGTTGATGAAAACCGTTAAGGATTAATCGACTCATATGCATCTATCAATTCTTTTACAGCACGTCTCACAGCTTCTAATTTCTTTTTATGACGGCCGACAGAAAAGCAGTCATTAATTTCCGCGAAAACTTGGTATTCAACTGCATCACGGTAAATACTGATTTTAATATCGCCTGATTTGGAAGGATAAATTAACATTTCATATAAACGCCCGTTCATGACAGCCTCCAGACTTAAAAATTTTATATTATCAATATCTGTCATTTGCTGAAAAAAAGCTTCCATTTTCACCTTACTATATTTTATGATAGATTCCACTTTCATTTCAATCATTTGTCATCAACTTTTTATTATTAACAAAAACATTGTTCTAAATGAAAAATAGATATAACTTAAAAATTCGTCGTTAAAGAAAAACCATAAACGAGGATTTCCGCAAGACATAATATGTAGAAAAGACGTGTATAAATTCAAAACTGCGGCAGTCCAGAAAGTCAAATTCTCATTGAAAACATAAACATCATTTCAACATTTCTATAAGATGAAAGGGGACGTCTATAAGCCGAAGAAAGACTTATGATATGCTTAAAAGCCATAGTATGACAAGAGTTGGACGTTGCATTGATAACGGCCCAATGAAATCTTTTTGGGGAACCTTATAATGTGAAAGAGGGATATGAAACGTTTGAAGCGTTACAACAGACCATTAAGGAATATTCAGTTTTATAATAACGAACGTTATCAAAAAAATTAAACGGCTTAAGCCCATTAGAATGTAGAGCTCAAGCCGCTTAAAGCATTTTTATTATTTCCGCTGTCTACTTGGGGACATTTCAATTAAACATCCCCATTTTTTTATAAATCATGCTCCGAGTTATGTTTTTGGCGGCTATGATTTCGATTTTTTATTTTTTTCGATCCAGATAACGGCTCTGGCTGTCCCTTCCGATTTTGAACGTTTTGTTTTTGATCATTTTGTACTTGATCTTTTGCCATATACATCGCTCCTTAATATTTAATAGTAAAGAATAGCATTGTTATCTTTCGTCGTTTAGTTTGAATGATTTTGAAATCATTCATTCATTTTAGAATAAATTGATTTCTTGAAAAAAACACTATAGAAGATAAAAAAACGAAAGGAGTGCTATATTTGCCGTACCATAAAAATAAAAAACAAGCATTTGATGCAGTGCAACAAGGAATGGTGGAAGTTCATAAAGTACATGTCAATCTAACGAAAAACAGTTCTGATTATGGACATCAGCTAAAGCATCTTCGCCAGGAAATTAATGAGGCGTATGAACAAATTCAAAATGCATTGGAAGTTGCATCGGAAACGCAGAGAAAGCATTTAGAACAGTACAAGCGCGATTTAGATCGAATTGTGCAGGAAGTGAATTTGGATGAGACTTGAAAGCGGCGGAGCTTCCGTCGTTTTTCACTATTTTTTCTCTTATACGAACGTTTTCATTAGCAAGAAAAATTATACTGAAAATATTTAAATTTTTTAGTGAAATAAGCATTTCTTATAATAATTGATAACATCATTGATATTTACTTATCATAAAAAGTATATTAAGATTTAAATGTGTGATGTTTAAAGTGGGGAGATATTCGGCATTTTTGTCGAAATTACGTTTAAAGGGGGATAAAATGACATGTCACAGCAACAGTTAGAGAAAAATGACGTTTTCCGTGCAAGAAAAAGCTTTTCAATTAACGGAAAAACGTACAACTACTATTCATTAAAAGCGCTAGAAGATGCAGGAATTGGTCAAGTTTCCCGTTTGCCTTATTCAATCAAAGTTCTTTTGGAATCAGTCCTGCGCCAAGTGGATGGACGAGTTATTACAAAAGAACATGTTGAAAACCTTGCGAAATGGGGAACAGATGAAATTAAAAATTTGGATGTTCCATTTAAACCATCTCGTGTCATTTTGCAAGACTTCACCGGCGTTCCTGCTGTCGTTGATTTAGCTTCATTAAGAAAAGCGATGGCTGACATGGGCGGAGATCCACAAAAAATCAATCCGGAAAAGCCTGTTGATCTTGTTATCGACCATTCTGTTCAAGTGGATCGTGCCGGAACAGATGATGCGCTGCAATATAACATGAATCTTGAATTCGAACGAAATGCTGAAAGATATAAATTTTTAAATTGGGCTCAAAAAGCATTTGACAACTACCGTGCTGTTCCGCCAGCAACAGGTATTGTCCACCAAGTAAACTTGGAATATTTAGCAAGCGTTGTCCATGCGGTTGAAGGTGAAAATGGAGAATACGAAACATATCCTGATACGTTAGTTGGAACAGACTCCCATACAACCATGATTAACGGACTCGGTGTTTTAGGTTGGGGTGTCGGCGGAATCGAAGCTGAAGCTGGAATGCTTGGACAGCCTTCCTATTTCCCTGTACCTGAAGTCATCGGAGTAAGACTTGTTGGCGAGCTGCCTAACGGAACAACAGCAACAGATTTAGCCCTTAAAGTAACTCAAGTACTGCGTCAAAAAGGCGTGGTAGGAAAATTTGTGGAGTTTTTCGGCCCTGGTGTTGCAAAGCTTCCGCTTGCTGACCGTGCTACTATTGCGAATATGGCGCCTGAATACGGAGCAACATGCGGATTTTTCCCTGTTGATAATGAATCGCTTGAATATTTGCGTTTAACTGGTCGCGATGAAGAGCATGTAAAAGTAGTGGAAACATATTGTAAAGAAAACGGTTTATTCTTCACGCCTGAAGCAGAGGATCCTATTTTTACGGATGTAGTTGAAATCGATCTTTCTCAAATTGAAGCAAATCTTTCCGGTCCGAAGCGTCCTCAAGATTTAATTCCTCTTTCAAAAATGAAAGAAGAATTTCATAGAGCTCTTACAGCTCCGCAAGGAAACCAAGGATTTGGCTTGCAGCCGGAAGAACTTAATAAGGAAGTAACGGTTGAATTTGCGAATGGCGAAAAAACAACAATGAAAACGGGTGCAGTCGTTATTGCGGCGATTACAAGCTGTACGAATACGTCAAACCCATATGTTTTAGTAGGCGCTGGTCTCGTTGCAAAAAAAGCTGTTGAAAAAGGATTGACTGTTCCGAAATATGTAAAAACATCATTAGCACCTGGTTCAAAAGTTGTAACCGGTTATCTTCAAAATTCTGGCTTAATGCCTTATCTTGAAAAATTAGGGTTTAACCTTGTCGGTTACGGATGTACAACTTGTATCGGGAACTCTGGACCGCTTGCAGATGAAATTGAAAAAGCGATCGCTGAAAATGATTTGCTCGTCACATCTGTTCTTTCCGGAAACCGGAACTTTGAAGGCCGTATTCATCCGCTCGTGAAAGGTAACTATTTAGCTTCACCGCCTCTAGTTGTTGCTTATGCATTAGCAGGGACTGTTGACATTGATTTACTGAATGATCCAATCGGAAAGGATCAAAACGGAAGCGATGTTTACTTTAAAGATATTTGGCCTTCAATGGAAGAAATTAATGAAGTTGTGAAACAAACTGTTACACCAGAATTATTCCGTAAAGAATATGAACGTGTATTTGATGATAACGAACGCTGGAATGCCATTGAAACAACAGATGAGCCATTATATCAATGGGACGAAGAGTCTACTTATATCCAAAATCCGCCATTCTTTGAAGGATTGTCTCCTGAGCCTGGTAAAGTAGAACCGTTGAAAGGGCTTCGCGTTGTTGGAAAATTCGGTGATTCTGTCACAACAGACCACATTTCTCCAGCAGGTGCGATTGGCAAAGATACTCCTGCAGGCCAATACTTGCTGTCTAAAGGTGTATCGCCAAGAGATTTCAACTCTTACGGTTCAAGACGCGGAAACCACGAAGTAATGATGAGAGGTACGTTTGCAAACATCCGCATTCGCAACCAAATTGCACCAGGAACTGAAGGCGGATATACAACGTACTGGCCGACAGGCGAAGTAATGTCTATTTATGACGCTTGCATGAAATATAAACAGGACGGAACAGGACTTGTTGTACTGGCAGGAAAAGATTACGGAATGGGAAGCTCTCGCGACTGGGCTGCTAAAGGAACGAACTTATTGGGAATCAAAACGGTTATCGCTGAAAGCTTCGAACGTATTCACCGTTCTAATCTTGTTCTTATGGGTGTTCTTCCGCTTCAGTTTAAAGAAGGCGAAAATGCGGAAACACTTGGTTTAACCGGTAAAGAAGTATTGGATGTTCACATTGATGAATCGGTAAAACCGCGCGATTACATCAAAGTAACGGCAACTGATGAGAACGGAAACAAAAAAGAGTTTGAAGTATTAGTTCGCTTTGACAGTGAAGTTGAAATTGATTACTACCGACATGGCGGAATTTTACAAATGGTATTAAGAGAAAGATTAAAAGGATAATAATTGAAAAAAAGCGGGAACTGTTCATAGTTCCCGTTATTTTTTGGCTAAAATTAGACAATTGATATGAAATACTGTTTTTTTTACAAAAATAATATATGATGAAATTGAGCATCTTTTCGAAATGCTATCGTATTGAATCAGAGGTGTTATGGTTTATGAAACAAAAGCTTGCTGTTTTTTTATTAATCGTATTAGCAGCGATTGCAGTATGGCAATGGATCAATTCCCAGAAGGAAACAGTCGGTTTAGAAATAGGAAACAAAGCTCCGAATTTTGAAGTGACGACTTTGGATGGAGAAAAGAAATCGCTTTCCGATTTTTATGGAAAAAAAGTACTTTTAAACTTTTGGGCCACTTGGTGTCCACCATGTAAAAAAGAAATGCCGATCATGCAAAAAATATATGAAAAGCATCAAGATGAAGTAACGATTGTCGCGGTTAACTTTACTGCCAGTGAGAAAAGTGCAAAAGATGTTGAAAATTTTGTTCAACAGGCTGGATTTACGTTTCCGATATTACTTGATCCAAAAAATAAAATGAACAGTGGATATAAAATTCTTACATATCCGACGTCATTTTTTCTTGATGAAAATGGAGTCATACAAGATAAAGTAGTGGGAGAATTAAATGAAAAAACGATAAAAGAAAAACTAAACCTGAAATAAAAAGACGCTGATTTCCTTTCGGGAATCAAAAAGAATCGGCTGACTTTGCCGATTTTTTCTTTTTGCAAAAGAAGAGTTTTTTTGAAACGTATGAAATTTTGCATTATTGGTTATATTGTCATTAAACATTCAAATTTTCAACGGGAAAGTGTCGGAATATTTTGTACAATAAAAGTAACAGAGAAAAGAAGTGAGGGATAAAAAATGAAAAAAACGAAAATTTCGTTTAAACAGCTTGTGTTGGAAAATAAGCAAAACTTGCTAAAAGACCGTGAAGCATTGAATGAAATTGAAGAAAGACTTGAAAAAAGGCTGGAAAAACGGCAATTGGAAAAATCGAGCTGATAGCAAACAGTCGTGTTTGACAGCATGTTTTCTGCTTTATTGGTAAACAATAAAAGCAGGAGGCGATTGTTTGATGACAAATTCAAATGATATCCAGTCTCATTTTAATCCGAATCATATCGGAACAAAACCGAGAGGATTCGGTGGAAACAAAGGGAAAAAAATGCAAAATAAGACGAATGAGCATCCTCAAGTGATTCAGACAAAAGGCGAGTAGGACATATGTCCACCGCCTTTTAATTTACATAATATAATTATGGTTCCATCATTTTTCTCCTTTTCATTGAGGAAACAGGTTCGTTTCATAATTTAACATCAAATGCACAAACTATATTTGAAATGGCGATAAAACAATTTTTCCCAGAAAGGAGAATATTTGATGCAAAATCGAACAAATCGTGATGACCGTTCCGACAATGTTGAAAAATTGCAGGAAATGGTACAAAATACGATTGAAAACATCGAAAGAGCAGAAGAAACATTAGAGTTTGCCAACGACAGAGAGCGTGAACAGATTGAGGCAAAAAATCGCCGCAGAGAAGAAAGCATTGAGGCGATGCGACAAGAAATTAAAGATGAAGCCCGTGAACGAAACTCCTAGCTTTCAATTTAGGTTGATAATTCCATTTTAGTTTTCGATTGCAAATAGAAATGTTATAATAAAATTGTTCATTGAAAATTTTTGCCTTCTAAATTCATTTGATGAACGGCCAACAATGGGACAAACTTTGTTGGACCGGCTTGAATAAAAAACAGACTCCGCAAAAAAATTTAAGTAAGAAAGTTGAAAAGGCCTAAAATAGAAAGCCTGTATCACAGACGCTGATGCAGGCTTTTTCGATCGATTTCATTTTTTGCAAGGGAGAGAAGCTTATGTTTGTTTCATCAAAAGAAATAGAAGTTCGTTATGCGGAAACCGATCAAATGGGTGTCGTGTACCATGCCAATTATATTATATGGATGGAAGTTGGACGGACGAAGCTGATCCAAGATCTTGGCTTTTCGTATGCAGCGATGGAGAAAGACGGAATAATTTCCCCTGTCGTGTATATTCAAATCGAATATAAAAAACCGATTACATACGGTGAAAAGGCAATAATACATACGTGGATTGAGAAATATAACGGAATTAAAACAGTATATGGATACGAAATTTTCAATTCTCATGGCGAATTGGCAGCAAAAGGTTTTTCCAGCCATGTTTGCGTAAAAAAAGAAACGTTTCGCCCAGTTGTATTTAAGAAATTATATCCTGAATGGCACGAAGCATATGTAAAAGCGATGAAAGAGGAGAGATAAAGATTGGCCTTTGGAATCAAGAAAGAGGAGCTTGCTGAGTGGAAGAAAAAAGTGCGGAAAGGGGAAATCGCCTTTTTAACGCATTATTGGTATGATGAACGGTTTCCGGATTATCATTCTGTAACAAAGGTTGGATGCAGCAATATAAAGCATTTAATAGAATGGGGAAATGAAAACGGTTTGAAAATGGAGTGGATTCATCATCATAAAGATTTTCCGCATTTTGACCTGCTGGGGGAAAAACAAGTAGAAATCCTGCAAAAATATCAGCTAACCGATCATTTAAGAAAATTTAAATTGCTGAAAAAATAAAAGATTTGACGGGCATTTTGTGGAAGTCAGATTTGAGTAAAAAATGATGAGATGAAACAAGAAACCCAATCGGCAAATTAAATTTGCGGTTGGGTTTCTTTACTGACTATAGCATGCTTCGTCTACTAGAACAGCTCTTTGACAAAGACTTGTTTTTCGACCTATAGCATGCTTTTAATCGATTTGCTAATTTATAAGACGAACAACAGGTTCATGAATTTTTTCATCCAATTGAATGGTCACGTCATGATTGTCGAAATACCATAAATCATCATGTTCAACATAAAATGTGACCCCTAGTTTTTCGGCTTTTATTCCGATTTGATTTGGAGCTTCTTTTGCAATTCCAAGGGAAAATCCGCTTTGCACATGGCCGCATCCGCCATATCGGACAAAGAAGCGGACTGCATCTCCCTCGTTTAACTCCAATTCTTCCTTGTACCATTTTGCTGCATCATCGGTAATATTCAGTTTCATTTTTGTCACTCCTAATATCAGCTTCCTGTTTACATTATATTACATGAAAAGCTTTCTTTCCATGAATAAACTCTACTGGATAGAGTTCGTCACTTCTTTCGTTTCCAACCATTGATGCATATGCTTCATCACTTTTTCATAGGCGTTTTTGTCGATTCGGTCCAGCAATTCAACATAATAATGATGATTTTTATTTTTGGTCACGTAGGTAGGGAGTAAACGCGGATTTTTCAAAGTCAGTGTCGTACCGTTAGCATCAGTCCGCTTAATTACATCAATCGAAAAAATCCCACCGATGTCTTTTCCATCTCCCTTTTGGCCAGACAAGAAGTTGCCTAACGAATACACAACGATACTCTTGTTTCCATTTTTTGCTTCCAGCCATTCGATCGGCTGCAATACATGAGGATGGTGACCGATGATTATGTCTGCTCCATGATCGACTAGCAGCTGTGCCCATTGTTTTTGAGCGTCGCTTGGAAAGGATTGATATTCTTCTCCCCAGTGCATGTTAACAATAGTTACATCAACTTGTCCATTTAGTGTGTCTAAATCCCTTTTCATTTTTTCTTCATCTATAAGGTTTACTAAATAAGGTTTATTTTTCGGAACTGGAATACCGTTTGTCCCATATGTATACGAAAGAAAGCCGATTTTCACCCCGTTGACCTGTTGAATTCTCCATGTATTGGCGTCCGCTTCGTTTTTAAAGCTTCCTACATACGGTAGCCCGATTTGTTCATAATGCTGAATCGCATTTAAAATACCTTTTTCTCCTTTATCTAAACTATGATTGTTTGCTGTTGAGACGAGATCAATGCCAGCATCTTTTAGCGCATCTGCCACTTCGAACGGGCTGTTAAACAACGGATAACTGGAGATTCCAAGTTCTGTTCCCCCAATGATCGATTCTTGGTTGGCGATGGCTAAGTCGCTTTTTGAGAGTAAAGGTTTTACTGTTGCAAACATTGGCTTAAAATTGTATGATTCGCTCCCGGTCCTCGCATCTTTAAAAAGCTGGCTATGTATGAGAACATCACCTATTGCAGAAACAGTGACGAGCGATTCGGTCGGCTCCACTTTTTTGGGAGCAGCTTGTATAGATTGTGGCGAATCATCCACATTTTCTTTTTTTACCGCGTTTTGCTCATTCGCCTGACCTTTGCTGCCGCATCCTGAAAAAAGCATCAAACAAATAATTGCGAATATTAAGAAAACCTTTCTCATAAAACCCTCCTTAAATACTGTTTTTACTATCATAAACGTTTTGTCGGAAAAAATAAACTATTGTCTAATTTTGTTTATATGTTAGATTTCCTAACATACTTTTTCGAAAAATTATGGAAAATGAATTGACATTAAAATAAAACGGGTGTAAAAATAGAGATATATTTCTTATGTTATTTTTTATAACACAATTAAGAAGAAATAATTACATGGGAGGTTGTGCTATGGACTCATTAACGTTAATGAACAGTTTATGGGTGATGCTGGGAGCTATTTTGGTCATCTTTATGCAAGCAGGATTTATATTGCTCGAAGCGGGTTCTACACGAATGAAAAATGCCGGACATATTGCCGGAAAAACTGTTTTTACATTCGGAATTGCCTCCATTGTTTTCTGGGCAGTCGGCTATGGATTTATTTTTGGGAAGAACGGCAACTTTTTTGTAGGTATGTCTGACTTTTTTTATTCAGGATATGAAATAGATGGATTATCTCTTTCAACATCCGTCTTTTTTGTATTCCAGTTAGCCTTTGCCGGAGTTTCTCTCGCCATTGCCTTTGCTGGATTTGCGGAACGGGCGAAACTTTCAGTTTATTTAATTTTTTCTGTATTGTTTACCGCACTTGTTTATCCAGTTGTTGCTCATTGGATTTGGGGCGGAGGATGGCTGTCAGAACATGGAAAACAAGATTTTGCAGGTTCTACCGTTGTTCATTTGACAGGTGCAATGGCAGCTTTGGCTGCAACGATCTTGTTGAAGCCTCGGATCGGTAAATATAACAAAGATGGTTCTGTTAATAATATTTATGGACATAACCAAGTTTATACAGCTCTAGGCGTACTTATTTTATGGATTGGCTGGTTCGGTTTCAATGCAGGAAGCACGATTACAGTTGAGGATGGATTTTTTGGATTTGTTGCTTTGAACACGAATTTAGCTGCCGGAGCAGGAGCCGTAAGCGCCTTGATCATTTCATGGATCGCTGGCGGAAAAGCTGATATACCGACAATGTTAAACGGAGCGCTTGCAGGATTGGTCGCCATTACCGCATCTTGTGCATTTGTCGACACATGGGCTGCTGTCGTAATCGGACTAATAGCTGGAATTCTTGTATATTTTAGTATGAAGTTTTTTGATAAAGTTAAAATTGATGATCCGATTTATTGTTTGTCTGTTCACGGAGTAGCTGGTGTTTGGGGCACTTTATCAACTGGATTTTTTGCAACCCCTGAATTAGCAACTATTGGTAACCCTGGATTGTTTTACGGCGGAGGCTTTACGCAGCTCGGCATTCAAGCGTTGGGAGTGTTTACTTCAGGTTTATACGCCTTTGTTGTTTCATTCGTCATCTTAGCTGTGATGAAAAAATTGCTCAATGGCTTGCGGGTGACAGAAGAAGAAGAAAT
Source organism: Aeribacillus sp. FSL K6-8394 (assembly GCF_038008865.1). Classification (NCBI taxonomy): domain Bacteria; kingdom Bacillati; phylum Bacillota; class Bacilli; order Caryophanales; family Bacillaceae; genus Aeribacillus; species Aeribacillus sp. FSL K6-8394. The sequence continues at coordinate 949,405 of NZ_JBBPAA010000001.1, read as the reverse complement.
GATCGGTTTGGACTTAAGCGAGCACGGAGTTTATGGGTATCCGGAAGCATTTGAATCTAATGAACAAAAGCTTGGAAGCTAACCGCAAGAGCGTATGGATGATGTATCATCTGTACGCTTATTTATAAAAAAGGGGATTTTTATACACATGGGGAATCCTTACAAACAATTGAAGGAATGGCGCAACAGCCATTTGCAAAAAGCGAAAACAGTGACGGAATTAAACAGTATACACGATCAGGTTATGAAACAATCCTTCCATCTTTCTTTCGAGATTGTAAAAAAGAAATACGGCCCTGCGCCTTGTGAATTTACTTGGTTTTTAGTCGGAAGCGGCGGAAGAGGCGAGCAGGCGAAAATAAGCGATCAAGACCACGGACTCATTTTTCATTCCAATGAGAAAGAAGCTCTCGACTACTTTTTGCTGCTTGGAAAAGAAGTTTCATTCGGCTTGAACGTCATCGGTTATCCTTACTGCGAAGGAAATGTCATGTGTTCAACTTCTTTATGGTGCCGATCGGAACAAAGCTGGAGCAAGCAGATCGATAAATGGCTACAGGATGAAACATTTGATTCTATCCGCTATTTATTAATCTTTTTTGATGCGCGTATGATCATCGGACAATCCGAATCGATTCATCGACTAAAAAACCAGATTTTCCAATATATTCAATATAATCCTGATTTTCTCGGTCGATTGTTAAACAACACAATGCATGTCAAAAAAGGGGTGGGTATTTTTCATCAGCTGCTTCCTGAAACATACGGCCCTCATTCAGGCGCTATTGATTTAAAACAGGCCGGGTTATTGCCTTACATTAATTCTGTCCGCTTATTGGCGATCAAAGAACGATTGTTGGATACGTCTACGCTGTCGAGGTTTCAGCTTCTGATGAAGCAGGAGTATTTTCGTCATGTATTATCTCCATATCACACATATTTTCAAGAATTAGTAACGATTCATTTTAAAAATTCATTAAAAGCGAACACATATGATGAAGTTCATTACCTCTCTTTAAAGGATTTATCAAAAGAAGAAAAAGGAAGGCTAAAAAAAATCATTTTAGGCGGAAAAAAATTGATGAATGAAACGAAATCCATCATTGAAAAGGGCGTTAATCCATGAAACTTCCATCTTTTTTTCACTTGATGAAGCAATTTCAGGGGAAAATGCAATCTTCAGCATTTACAGGTCTTGAAACGAATCTTCAGCATGCAGCGTTTTTGCGGAAAATGGAACAAGACTTAAAGCGGGAGGAAAGCTTGTCAACTCCTCTTCAGGAGCTGGACGTTGTTGTGCTTGATTTGGAAACAACAGGTTTTTTTCCGGAAAAAGGGGATCAAATTCTTTCGATTGGAGCAGTTAAAGTTCACGGCATGCAGATTGAAGAAAAGCATACATTTTACTCTTTTGTTCAGTATGAAGGGGAAATTCCCGTTGACGTAAAAAAATTGACAGGAATTGTTGAAGAAGACGTAAGAGCTGCTCCCCCTATATCGGAAGTATTGATTCGTTTTTATCAATTTGCAGAAAATCGGACGCTTGTCGCCCATCATGCCAATCATGAAAAAAATTTTCTTACAGAAGCTAATAAGGAGCATTTCCGCATTCCTTTTAAACATCGGATTGTGGATACAGCCATGCTGTTCCGGCTCGTTCAGCGAGAACAAATTGCCGTAAGTTTAGATGAATGCTGCCGGTTTTTTTCCATCCCGGTCCAAAAGCGTCATCACGCCTTAGAAGATGCAAAAATGACAGCCGCGATCTGGTGTGAATATGTAAAAATGTTTGTTGAATCAGGCTATAAAACGTTGATGGATGTGTTTATCAAACTATCACAATTAAAACAAGGAGCGAGAAGATGAGTTCCCGCTCCTTTCTATTTTACAGCCATTTCACTTTTGGCTCTGTTTTATTTATGATCCTTTTAATATTGGCTCTGTGCCGATAGAAAACAAAGGTTGCGAGGATCGCGACAATGATCATTAAAGCCGCATCACCGGTAAAAATGGTATAAACTAACGTATACAGTGCTGTAACCATAGAGGATAAAGAAACATATTTTGATACATATAAAACAAGAAAAAATACAGCAAGCATAGATAAAAAGAGTAATGGGCTATAAAAAAGCAGCACCCCTCCGCTTGTCGCCACGGCTTTTCCGCCCCGAAAGCCTGCGAAAATTGGATACATATGTCCTACAGCAGCCACCATTCCTGCAATGAGCGTCCATGCTTGGTGAAGGTCGCCACTAAGCAATACGGGGAGGCTAGCTGCGAGAGTTCCTTTTAAAATGTCTGCAACCGTAACAAACAGCCCGGCTTTTTTTCCAAGCACTCGAAAAGTGTTGGTTGCACCTAAATTTCCGCTTCCATGTTCGCGAATATCAATGCCGTATCCAATTTTGCCAACGATAAGTCCAAAGGGGATGGAACCAATTAAATAAGCTAAGATAAGGACTAAGATTAATAGAAAAGACATAATGAAACTCCTTTATAATCATGATTCTATTATTATTGTACACAATTGATTCGATCAGGACTATATTTTGTTGATAAAAGCCGTTTTAAAACTTTGGTGTTCGACGCTTTTACAGTTATAATAAAAGAAACATTGGAAGGAGTGAACAAATTTTCATGCAAAATCCAAGTCTGGACGAAATCCGTGATATTTTAAAAAAAAGCAAACGAATCGCTGTTGTCGGCTTGTCCAACAATCCTGAAAGAGAATCTTACCAAGTTTCACAAGCGATGCAAAATGCGGGGTATGAGATTATTCCTGTCAATCCAATGATCGATGAAGCCTTGGGTGTCAAAGCGGTCTCATCCTTAAAAGAAATTGAAGGCCATGTGGATATTGTAAACGTTTTTAGACGTTCCGAGCATTTATTAGATGTTGCGAAAGAATTTTTAGAAATTGATGCCGATGTTTTTTGGGCTCAATTAGGCTGCGTTAACGAGGAAGCATATCAATTATTAAAAGAAAAAGGTTATCCCGTTATCATGGATATGTGTATAAAAGTAGCGCATGCGTTAACAAAATAACAAATGTTTCCCCCATCATCTTGATGGGTTCTTTTTTTGAAGAAAGGTTTGAAACATACAACATTTGAGTAATACAATAATATACGTTGCCGTGTAAGATTGCCAAACGCAGGGAAACCATGTAAAATACAGTTTACAAACATCTGTTCTTGTTTTTTTGAAAGGAGTTATTTGTTTGTGGGAAAAGCAAAGATAATGGAATACAATGACGATGCGATTCAAGTATTGGAAGGATTGGAAGCAGTAAGGAAACGGCCGGGGATGTATATCGGCAGCACGGATGCTAGAGGATTGCATCATCTTGTATATGAAATTGTTGACAATTCTGTAGATGAAGCATTAGCAGGCTTCGGAGACCATATCATTGTCAAAATACATAAAGATGAAAGCATTTCTGTTGCTGATAAAGGAAGAGGAATGCCGACTGGCATGCATAAGCTTGGTAAGCCGACTCCGGAAGTAATTTTAACCGTGCTTCATGCAGGAGGAAAATTCGGGCAAGGCGGTTACAAAACAAGCGGCGGCTTGCACGGAGTAGGCGCTTCAGTCGTCAATGCTTTATCTGAGTGGCTTGAAGTGACGATTAAACGGGACGGATTTATTTACAAGCAAAGGTTCGAAAAGGGCGGGAAACCCGTTACGACATTAGAAAAGATAGGAAAAACAAAAGAAACCGGTACGACAGTCCATTTTAAACCAGATCCTCTCATCTTCAGCACGACGACTTTTCAATTTGACATATTGAGTGAACGATTGCGGGAGTCTGCATTCCTCCTAAAAGGATTAACAATTGATTTGATTGATGAACGGAACAATGTTCAAGAATCTTATTGTTATGAAAATGGAATCGAATCATTTGTCGCATATTTAAATGAAGGAAAAGAAACTCTTCATCCTGTTGTCTTTTTCGAAGGTGAGCAGCAAGGAATTGAAGTCGAATTTTCTTTCCAATTTAATGACGGCTACAGCGAAAACATTTTGTCGTTTGTCAACCATGTGAGAACAAAAGACGGCGGCACACATGAAGCAGGCGCCAAAACTGCCATGACAAGAGTGTTTAATGAATACGCACGAAAGACCGGTTTATTAAAAGAGAAAGACAAAAACTTGGAAGGAACAGATATTCGTGAAGGGCTATCGGCAATTATCTCCGTCCGAATCCCTGAAGGACTTTTGCAGTTTGAAGGGCAAACGAAAGGAAAACTCGGTACAACAGAGGCGAGATCTGCTGTTGACACAGTCATTTCGGAAAAATTATCTTATTTTTTAGAAGAGAATGCGGAGATCAGCACCCTCCTGATTAAAAAGGCGATAAAAGCGCAAGAAGCAAGAGAGGCGGCAAGAAAAGCGCGCGAAGAAGCAAGATCAGGAAAAAAACGAAAAAAATCTGAAATGTCTTTAAGCGGAAAGCTTACGCCTGCTCAATCACGGAATCCAAAGAAAAATGAATTGTTTCTTGTGGAGGGGGATTCTGCGGGAGGATCAGCGAAACAAGGTCGGGATAGAAGATTTCAGGCTGTTCTGCCTCTGCGCGGAAAAGTGATCAATACGGAGAAGGCGAAGCTGCAGGATATTTTTAAAAACGAAGAAATCAATACAATTATTCATGCAATCGGAGCTGGCGTCGGTGCTGATTTTAACATTGAAGATTGCAACTACGACAAAGTGATCATTATGACGGATGCTGATACGGATGGCGCCCACATCCAAGTGCTTTTATTGACTTTCTTCTATCGATATATGAAGCCGCTCATTCAGGCAGGGAAAGTCTATATTGCGCTTCCGCCTTTATATAAAGTAAGCAAAGGCAGCGGCAAATCCGAAGTCATCGAATACGCATGGAATGAGAAGGAGCTGTCCGCTGCCATTAAGAAGGTCGGCAAAGGCTACACAATTCAACGATACAAAGGGCTTGGAGAAATGAATGCGCCGCAGCTATGGGAGACGACGATGAATCCTGAAACACGCACTCTCATCCGCGTCCGGATTGATGATGCAGCAAGAGCGGAAAGAAGAGTGACAACCTTAATGGGTGACAAGGTTGAACCGCGTCGACAATGGATCGAAAAAAATGTGTCTTTTGGTATTGACGAAAATGACAACATGTTCGAAATTTAAAACAATGTGCTAGAGGAGGAGCAGCATGGAAGCTCAACAACGTTATGTCGATTTACCCCTTGAAGATGTGCTGGGCGACCGTTTTGGACGGTACAGCAAATACATTATTCAAGACCGCGCGCTTCCGGATGTTCGCGACGGGCTGAAGCCGGTGCAGCGGAGAATTTTATACGCGATGCTGATGGACGGAAATACGCATGATAAAGGATTTCGAAAAGCGGCCAAAACAGTCGGGAATGTTATCGGGAACTTCCATCCGCATGGAGATTCTTCTGTATATGAAGCGATGGTTCGGATGAGCCAGGAGTGGAAGGTTCGCAATGTTTTAGTGGAAATGCACGGAAACAACGGAAGTCTTGACGGCGATCCTCCTGCCGCCATGCGTTATACGGAAGCACGGCTGTCCAAACTTGCTTCCGAGCTTTTAAAAGATATTGAGAAAAATACAGTCGAGTTTGTACCGAATTTTGATGATACAACGAAAGAACCCGTCGTTCTCCCCGCGATGTTCCCAAACTTGCTTGTCAATGGTTCAACAGGGATTTCAGCCGGCTATGCAACTGATATTCCTCCGCATAATCTTGGCGAAGTCATTGATGCTGTGATTATGCGAATGAATCATCCGGATTGCACAGTTGAGGAATTAATGGAAGTGTTAAAAGGCCCTGATTTCCCGACTGGAGGAATCATTCAAGGAATCGACGAGATTAAAAAAGCATATAAAACAGGAAAAGGAAAAATTGTTGTTCGCGGCAAAGCGGAAATTGAAAAAATCCGAGGCGGAAAAGAGCAAATTGTCATTACAGAAATTCCGTATGAGGTCAATAAAGCAAATTTAGTTAAAAAAATAGATGACCTTAAGTACGAAAGAAAAGTGGACGGAATCGCCGAGGTGCGCGATGAAACAGACCGGACAGGTCTTCGCATCGTCATCGAACTGAAAAAAGATGCCGATGCTGAAGGAGTTTTAAATTACTTATATAAAAACACAGATTTGCAAGTTCCATATAACTTTAATATGGTTGCAATTCACCGTCGGCATCCGAAATTATTAAGTCTGCCTGAATTGTTGGATGCTTACATCGAACACCGAAAGGAAGTCGTGATTAACCGATCGACTTTTGAGCTCCAAAAAGCTCAAGAAAGGGAGCATGTCGTAAAGGGATTAATCAAAGCTCTATCTATCTTGGATGAAGTGATCGCTGTTATTCGTGCTTCAAAAGATAAACGGGATGCGAAAGATAATTTAATTAGTGAATTTGCATTTACTGAACCGCAGGCAGAGGCGATTGTCTCGTTGCAGCTGTACCGTCTGACAAACACTGATATTACAGCGTTGAAAGCGGAAGAAGAAGAGCTTGAGAAAAAAATCAAGGGGTTAACAAGCATTTTGGGGGATGAAAAAAAGCTTTCCAAAGTCATTCAATCCGAATTAAAACAATTGAAAAAAACATTTGCCGATGAGCGGCGGACGAAGATTGAGGCGGAAATTGAATCCATAACTATCAATATGGAATCCCTCATCGCAAGCGAGGATACAATTGTTACTGTGACAAAAGACGGCTATGTGAAACGTACGAGCTTGCGGTCGTATACAGCATCAAACGGAAAAGATTTCGGCATGAAGGATTCGGATCGACTGTTATGCCAGTATGAAATGAACACAACAGATGTTCTTCTCTTATTCACAAACAAAGGAAATTATTTATATTGTCCTGTTCACGAGCTTCCGGATATTCGATGGAAGGATATTGGACAGCATATTTCAAGGACCATTCCGATTGATCAAGATGAACGGATTGTACAAGGCATTCCTTTAAAAAGTTTTGACGACGAGAAATTTTTCTTGTTTGTTACGAAAAAAGGCATGGTGAAGAAAACGGAAATTCGCCAATATAAAGCTCAGCGATACTCCAAGCCGCTTGTTGCGATCAATTTAAAAGACGACGATGAAGTGGTTGCGGTTCATATAACTGATGGAACAGGATTGATTTTGTTATCCACCCGTTTTGGATACGGTCTTTTATTTCACGAAGAAGAAGTGAATATTGTCGGCTCCCGTGCAGCAGGAGTCAAAGGCATCCAATTAAAGGAAGGCGATGCAGTCGTTTCTGGACTTGTGTTTGCTGAGAAACATGTTAACGATCAAAAGCTCGCCATTGTCACGCACAGAGGCGCTGTGAAAATGATCAATATCGGGGAAATCGAACGAACACAACGAGCCAGAAGAGGATCAATGCTGTACAGAGAGCTGAAAACAAACCCGCATCGGACAGCGGCCATCTTACTCGTCAACGGAAATGAGAATTTGGTATTGGAAACGGAGAAAGGTATCAGGGAAATAGTGCCTCTTTCCAATGTGAAGGTGACTGATCGATACAGCAACGGTTCCTTTTACATAGATAAAGAGGAGGCAGGAGAAGTCGCTGATAGCTGGCTGGAAACGGAAGCATAAAAAATGATCACCCCTATCCGGATTTAGTGAGGATAGGGGTTTTTCACTCTAATACAGTGATATTTTGCTTCATTGGCGGTTTAGGAGCAAGTTCTGAAAGAAAACCGCTTGGTCTCCATCAGACATATTATTCGGACACATTTCTAAACGTTGTTTGAAATTGCATATCATTTTGTTTTTTAAAAACGACTGCCAGAGATCTCACATCTTTGTACAGAATCTAGATGGCAGATCGTTCAAGAGAGGATCAAGGAGAACTGGCACACTATGATTTGAAAGCGAATGAGATGCTTTGGCCATTTCCCCAATGTCAAAAAAGGCTTTATGAAGAAAATAAACAGACTTGTTGGTACACTCTAGGCTTCGCAATCTAAATGGCATTTGTTTGCGCTTTCAATGGGATTGGTGAGAAAAATCCGAATTTTCATTCTCTTCTAAGCATGAAAAACAAAACAACGACCCATTTTTTTCGTCAATAGCCCCATTCAAAAAACCGTTTAGACAATGAATAGGTTTGCTGCACCTTATACAAAATCCTACAAATTCCTCCAATTTCCCTTCACTTCCTTTGTGATCGTAGTGGTGTAGTTGAAAAAAGTTGGATATAACTTATTATACTTATTATATCAGAAGAAAGATGTTTAAGTTATTCTTCTTTTGTGCCAAACAAGCAGAATATCAAAACAAGAAAAAGAGCGCTTCCAAAAAGAAAGAAACCATATCGAAAGCCGCTTATTCAGCAACATCAGCGAAAATGACGTCACACACCGAGGCGCTTTTCGTTTTTAGCTTTCTATTCCCTGAAAATAACACTATTACGGGTGAAGAAAGAGGCGGGAGATCGCCGCCTCTTCCACCCGAAATTATTGAAGAATTCGTGGAAATAATACGTTATTTTCCAAATGAATATGTTCAAATAAGTCTGATTCCAAAGCTTCTAAACGATTGTAAACGAGTTGATATGTTCGGCAAGCCCCGTTCGGAAGGGTATAGTCATTTGTGATCCGTCTAATTTCTTTTATGATATCTCCTGTTTTATCATGTTCATTCGTAAGATCGGCAATCATTTTTTTCATTTTTTGTTCGTTTTCGCTTGTCGGCTGCTTCTCGAACTGGCTAATAAGCGGAAATACTTCAGACTCTTCTTTCCATAAATGTTGTTCTAGTTCCGTTTTTAATTCATTAAACAATTTATGAATCTTTATTAGATGTGGATGATTTTCGCCGTGGACTCGCATAACTTTTGTCACATAGGGACTAAGGTTTGGCAGTTCTTCCAACAAATAACGATGATGTTTATTTATGATATGGTCAATAAGTTCTGAGTATGTTGCTGTCAACCAATTTTTCTCTGTTTTTTCATCAGTTGCAGCATACAGATCCTGCAATTGACTCATTAATTCCTCAATCGCCACTCCCCGTTTATCGGCTGCTTCTTTTAAAGAGCGATCACCGCCGCAACAAAAATCAATTTTATTTTTTTTAAAAACATCGCTCGCTTTCGGAAGCATTGCGACAATTTCTCCAACTGTCGTATTTTCCGTAAATATTGTTTTCATTATTTTGCCCTCCCAATTTCATTGTTAAAAAGATAATACCGCAACTCGTTCTTTTCAATAGTGACAAGTGTCACTTTCCCGTTTAGTGTTGTGGCTATTTTGTGACAAAACAAAGAGGTATGCAACAAATCACAACGTAGCTAGTTTTTTTCACTATAATGGAATTTAGAAGAAATTGTTGATGAAAGGTGGATACATGATGGCAACCGTCAAGAAATTAGTGATTCCAAAACAGCATGGAGCCTGGGCAATGCTTGTTATACCATTTCTATTGGGGGCTTATATAGGAGGGTTCTCTTGGATTCATATTCCATTATTTATCGGCTGGTTATGTTTATATTTAGCAACATATCCGTTGCTGATGGCTATGAAAAATAAGCGCAAGCCATTTTATATAAAGTGGTTTGCTCTTTATTTTGCCGCTGCTGCCGTTATACTGCTCTTTCCATTAATGTATAGATGGGAAATAATATATTTCGGAATGGCGATGACACCGTTTTTTTTTAATAAATATTTATTATCACTAGCGTCGCATTAAAATAATTTAACACCTTCAAATAAACCGAATTTTCTGAAACATAATCTAAACACAAAAAAATCCTTTATAATGGTTGGGTGGTAGTAAACCATCCAAATCCAATACAAAGGATAAAACCATGGATAAGTTTACACGAAAAACATCATTTGAACAATGGTTTTCACCGATTCATCGTCCATTATTTGACGACCTAGTGAAAACACATCAATTAAATCACTATACCAAGAAGCTTTATATGGCTTCATTTATGAAACTGCTTTTGTATGCAGGGCTTCATGAAACCGAGAGTTTACGGGCGCTGAGTGACGCTGTCTTTTTAGAAGAATTACAACGAGCAACGGGATTGGAATCGATTAGTTTTTCACAGTTAGGGAGACGAATCAACGCCATTCCAACGGTTTTCTTTCAATCGATTTTTCTTAATTTAGTGGCTCAAATTCATGAGAAAACACATTTTCAAAAGCGAAGAAAGCTGACAACGCCACTAAAAATCATTGATTCGAGTACATTACCGCTTAATTTGACCAATCATAAGTGGGCAGAGTTTCGAAAAACAAAATCAGGAGTAAAGCTTCACTTACGACTTGTTTTTATGGAAAAAGGACTCTCCTATCCAGATCAAGCCGTACTCACGAATGCCAACGAACATGATCGTGGTCAACTAGAAGTATTCGTGGATGACAAAGAATGCATGTACGTGTTTGATCGTGGTTACTTGGATTATGGGCGCTTTGATCAAATGACGGAAGATGGCTATTTCTTTGTGACCCGTTTGCGTAAAAACGCTGTTGTCCGAGTGTTAGAATCCTTTTCGTTACCAGAAGATTCACCCGTATTCTCTGATGAAATGGTTGTCATTGGAACACCACAAAATCGTTCTGAAAACGTGTTTCGCTTACTCAAATTGCATGATACAAAAGGAAATGAGCTTCATTTACTGACAAATCGGTTTGACATGGACGCAGATGAAATTGCAGAAACCTACCAATCACGTTGGGCAATCGAACTTTTTTTCAAATGGATGAAACAACATCTGAACATTAAAAAGTTTTTTGGTCACAGTGAACAAGCTGTACACAATCAAGTGTACGTAGCCATGATAGTGTACTGTCTGAATGTTTTAGCTCAGTTGAACACAAATAGCGAACGCAGTTACTTACAAATTAGTCGCTATTTGAAGGCTTCTTTGTGGAAATCCGCTCACATTTGGTTACGAAAAATCGAAGGAAACGGCGTCCCATAAAGGTTTGCCAGTCGTTGTTGCACAAGTCATAGGTTATAGTAAAAAAATGGATGTTTACTACCCTCGCTTAGGTGTTTTCGTTTTTTCTCTAAAGTCCAGAAAAAAATAAAACTGAAAATTCAGACATCATTTATGCGACGGTAGTGATTTATTATGGGAAAAAGAAAAAAGATCGTGCTTTTTTCAATGATCTAGCAGCAATCGCTGTTTTTTGCATTGGAGGTCTTGCCAGTTCTTTTATTGTAAGCGGAGAAATAACAAAAGAAGCCTTCATCACCATAATGCTTTGTTTTTTATTTTTTGTGGGCAGCACTTTTTATGTCAAAACAATAATTCGGGAAAAAAACAATCCGAACTATAAATGGTTGTCATGGGGTTTTCATGTTTTCTTAATGATCGGCTTGGTCGCTACCGAGTATGCCGTTTTTATAATAGCTTATATTCCGAGTGTTATTCGAGCTGTTTATTTTTACGGAAAAAAATGCCGATTTTAAAAATCGGTTTAATTGAAGTGGGCAATGCCGTATATTTTTGTTTTGCAATGTTTATGATCATCAATCTGTTCATGCTGCCGTAAGCGCATTTTCCCTTTGCAGAAGGTTGATTGCCCAATGATCCTTCGATTTTTTGGGGGGAGTAATGCCGATATATTTTTTTAAACGCTGTCAAGACAAAATTGGCCATGAAATTCCCCCGCAATCATCATGATGATTGCGGGGGGTACAGGCATTTCACTTAAATTTTTAATATCAGGAAAAAAAGGAATTATTATTCTTTTTCAGTCTTCAACGGGATGTTGTTGCCGTCAACATCCTCCATCATCCCATCAATTGTGCCCTCCGTATATGTATCTCTTATTTGTTCCTGCGTTATGGCCAAACCTTGTTTGAGGTCGGATTCGCTGCCGCTCTTAAAAGGTTCATCATATGCTCCGAAGGTTGGGTTATTTTTCATTTTCTTGTCTTGACGTTTTGTGGACATTTCGTTTCCTCCATGAAAATTCGTTTTCCTTTATTATGATTCTTAAACGCTTCAAACATTCATCAAAAATAAGTTTTCTTTTTGGCGGCCGCTACATAAAGATTTCTTTCTCCAATTGTTCAGCATCAACCAAATAATATCCGTCGTCATCAACAAGAATAATACCCTTCCGCTTCATCTGGTTAAGCGTTCTGCTAACGGTTTCACGGGAAGTTCCGATCATATTTGCCAATTCCCGATTCGTTAAATGGGTTGTCAAACGATAAAGTTTTCCTTGCGGCAGTGCATTCGTTTTTGTAAGCCGCAACAGCAACAATACGATTTGTTCATATGTATTATGAAGAATTTGCTCTTCTAACCGATTTTGCAAATCTATAATTTTTTCACTCATCACACGAAACAATTTGATGGACAATACCGGAAAGAGCATAAGCGTTTCCTCTTGAATGCCTTCAATATCACGCAATGCGCGTTTCACACCGCCTGCTATTGAGTCGTGCAACGGACAGCCGGGTGTAGTCAATGTCATTAAAATGAATGCAGTTCCGTCTTTTACTTCAATCTTATAGATCAGTCCTAAATCAACAACATTAATTCCCAATTCAGGATCTAAAACGTTTTGCAGTTTTTCCAAGATCTTTGCTTTTATTTCCATTGTAACATCACCCTTTATATTTCAGTAAATCGTTCCCTCATTTTTTATTTCAGCAATACGGAGCCAATCGTACAGGCAAATAATCCAGAAAACAGCACCATTCCTCCTTGAGCAAGATAAAATAGACCAGTACTTGAAGAGGCAAGAGCAGCGGTCATGCCGATAAGACTCGCAACAAATAAACAACATTCCATCACAATCCATTTTTCATTTATCATTTGTTTCAAAGTCGGCACCGCTTCTTTGCCGATTTTTTTGCTATACCGGTGTGTCCACCATAGAAAAGGAACAATTTTATATAAGTAGCCAATGATGCTTAATACAATCCAGCCGAACAGATAACAGTAGATGATGATGGAAAAGATGCGGGAATGGATTTCACTTTCAAAAGAAAAACCGGCCGCCGCTATATGCAGGATGACTCCAAAAACAATGGCCAAAAGAGCAAACAGAAAAGGTTTATCCAGTTTTTTCTTCATCCTTTTCTTTAAAATGGCAAACATATGGTATGCAAACAACCCATATCCGACAGCCATCAATTGAAGCCCTGCTGATAACAACCGGTCATTTGCCGTTATAAAACTGATGAAAGTTAACACAAGACCGCTTATATAAAAAATGTAGACATATCGGGCCGTGTTCATTGAAAAATGATGCGCCAATGAAAACATCGGAACCATTTTGTAAGAAAATCCAAAGATAAGAAGTGTAAACCAGCCGGAAAATCCCAGCAAAATATATGTGCTTTGAAAATCAAATCATGATCGATTAATTGTCTCACGCTCCAAAAATGATAGGCAAGCGTCAATCCGAGCCCGATCGTTAAGAGCAAACAAGTGAGGGCAGTACCAACAAATAAAGTGATGACCGTTCTTTTCTTCTGTTTTTTTAATGTCATGAACATCTGCCATAAAAACATTACAATCCCACAAGTAAGAAGCAAGCCTGAAAATATAGCCATTTGAATATTAAAGGCCAGGCTGATGCTAAAAGATAGTATTCCTAATGACGTGACGACCATTTGGATAAAAGCAAATGATTCATTCCATATCGGGGTTAAAAACACGACTGGAACAAGCTGATACATGGCCCCCATGGCTGTCATTAAAGCAAAGCCAATCACTAATAAATGGACAGCTGACAATACGACAGGAAGGCGCATTTCTCCGGTTGAAAGCTGACGAGTTGACAGAAATAAAAGAATTTGAGAAAGGAAAAACGCCAGCAAGCCAAAAATAATAAACGAAAAAGGGATTCGAATATTCGTTTCATAAGTATGATTAGCCGTCATCATCGTCATCCTTCTTTTCAATCGTTATTTCATAGCTTCCATCACTGCGCTTTTGCGTTTGATAGGTATAACCGAGATCGTCAAGCTGTTCAAATAAAAACATTGGGCGGCGGTCATTAATAATTTTCAACGCTTCTCCTTTTTTTAATTTTGCTAATGCCGTTAAAGTCCGCATCATCGGTTGTGGGGGCTCTAAGCCGCGATTATCCAGTATCATTTTTTCAATCCTCCGTTTTAACAAAGGTAATTTTCCAATGTTTATCCTCTATTTTTTCCGCTTGATAAGAAAACCCTTTTTTCTTCATGATAGGAAAAAGCGGAACGGGTTTAAACGGAGCGTGTAAAATAAATACATCTCCTTGTGCAAGAGGCTGAATGGCCGCCATGATTTTTTGAAACGGCTCTAATTTCTTCTTTAAATCTTCGCGAACATCTAATTCAACAGTTTTTCCCATCCATATTCTCCTTTCCATCTTTTTTATCAATGTTCATCATAGTAAAAACAATTCCCGCAATTTGTGATTTGCTTCACTTCATCGGCATCACTTTTGAAAAGTTTATGAATAATTGATTCGTGATGCCGTATTGGCATATATCCTTCCAATTGAGGGAAGGGAAGATGTTGCAACATCAATTGAACTGCTTGTTAGAAAATGTTTCAGTTTTCAATGAAAGATCGGTACCATTTCGCTAAGGATATTGTTTTGCTTGAAATAGAAAGGAGAGTGTGTGTTTTTAAAGCGGAAACAGCTGATGGCATGTAGGGAAATTTATTTCTTTGTTAATATGGTCAGCGGCCATTGTGCGAAAAATACGTCTAACCCGGACAAAGCGCTATTGCAAAAAGATCATTCTAACATTGAAAGTATGTCATTGACATCAAAAAGATGGTTGCCTGAAAAGTGTGCTAGAAGAAAAAAGCGGGGCGTAAACCAAGTTAATGCCATTCTCGAAAACGATTGAGAAGTTGTTCATCTATTTAGGTAGCTGGTATTTTTTCATCTTATTGTAAAGTGTAACTTGTGAAATCCCTAATTCTCAGGAAGCTTTGGATTTGTTGCCGGCGGTTTTCTTTAATGATTTTTCTATCAGTTGTTTTTCGATAGTATCTTTTTTCAATCAACTTTGAGTTTTTTCGAGTCTGGACGGATTCTCGACAGGTGACCCGAAATGGAAAAAGCTAAGAAGATCCTGTTGATGGATGAACGGTTTTCTAATATAATAACCATTCTTTCCATCAAGTCGCCAAGCATTGGTACATTGTCCATAATGAAAACTGCTGATTCTATTATGAAAGCCTCCGTTTGCCGAAATCGTAAAATATTTTTTGTGTATCTATTTTGCTTTCTCAATTCATTGTATAGAGCCCCATCATGTTAGCCATAAAAAAAATGATAAATTGGTAAAATGTATTCCAAATAGGTTTCTTTTTCAGAAAATTTTTTTTACAATTAATTTAACCTTTTATGATCATTCGAATTTATGTGACAGAGATCTCATTCTATTGTTTATCTTGTCTGTAACATATGAAGAATGAATGTATAAGATGTTGCGAGATCAATTAACCGCCCTTTATTGAATTTGCGCATTTCGGTGACAGACCGATGGAATTTTCGTTGTGTATTCTGTATGTTGAAATGGAAGGAAGACAGTATTCTTTTATGAAACGGGAATAACTAATGACGTTTGAAGAAATATATCGTTTGGTCAGCCTCTTTACGTTTAGGCATTCGAAAAATTCGTCTGACCGGAGGGACGAAAGGACATTGATGTACTAATATCGATGTTAAAAAATATTCAAGATCTTCAAGACGTTTCATTGACCAATAACGGATATTTTTAATATCATATGCCAAACGTTTAAAAAAAGCGGGCATGAACCGGATCAATGTCAGTTTAAATGCTTTAAATAACGAAATTTTTTCTAAAATGAACGGAGGTAAAGCAAAGTCTGAGGAAATTGTTAGAGGAATTGAAGAAGCGGTTTCACAAGGTCTGGCCGTAAAGGTGAACATGGTTGTAAAAGGAATAAATGAGAGCGAAATTTTACCGATGGCTCGTTTTTTTGAAGAAAAAGGAATGACGATCCGCTTCATCGAATATATGGATGTCGAAACCTTAAACGGTTGGAAAATGGACGAAGTTTTGACGAGCAAAGAAGTTCATGATATGATTCACCAAGAAATACCTCTTAAACCAGTTCAGTCAACGTTTTTGGCGAGGTTCCTAAAAGGTATCGATACCGAGGTACGGATGTGGAAGGCGGTTTTATTTCTTCCTTATCAGGAGCTTTTTGTTCTGATTGACGCGAATGCGCCTATCAGCTGACGGTAAAAAGTATACATGCTATTTGCCTCAAACGGCGTTGATTTATTAGTTAAAATGCGAAAGGGAGCAAGCGGTGAAGAAATATTGGATGAGATCACCCGTGTTTGGCAGGCTCGGGACGATCGTTATTCCGAAGAAAGAGGAAGGATCAATGCTCTTTCTGCAAAAAGACGTGTGGAAATGTCTTATATTGGCGGGTGAGGTGTGATTGATGAGTGTATCTGAACATCGCAGCAAGGCAAATGACCCTGTTCGCTGCAAAGTGATCACCGTTTCTGATACGAGAACGAAGGATACGGATAAAAGCGGTGCATTAATCATCGAATTATTAACGAGAGAACAAATGGAAATAATAGATTACGAGATTGTGAAAGATGAACGGGAAGCCATTCAATCTGCTGTGAAAAAGGCTTCTGACGAAATTGATGTTTTTTTATTGAACGGCGGGACTGGTTTTACAAAACGGGATGTGACGGTTGAAGCGGTAAAAGAATTGCTTGACAAAGAAATGGTTGGTTTTGGGGAATTGTTTCGTTATTTAAGCTATAAAGAAATTGGAAGCGCATCCATGCTTAGTCGAGCGCTTGCCGGTTCAATTGGACAAAAAGTCATTTTTTGCATGCCGGGATCGACAAATGCGGTTCGTCTTGCCATGGAAAAGCTGATTTTGCCGGAACTTCGCCATCTTGTTTGGGAGATGAATCGTCAGTGAACAAGATGATCGGGATTGTGCTGGCAGGAGGACAGTCGAAACGGTTTGGGCAACCGAAAGCATTTGCGAAAAGAAATGGAAAGGAATTTATTTTATATAGTATCGAAGCGCTGCAATGTATCACAAAAGACGTGGTTGTTGTCATACATCCTGAAATAGATACGAAATGGCTGCAAAGGAACCAGCTGACATATATTCAAGATCTCGAATTGTATCAAGGAAAAGGACCTCTTGCCGGCATTTATTCCGTTATGTCCCAATTCAAATCCGAATGGTATATCGTTTTACCTTGTGATACTCCTTTTATCAATGCGCATTTGTTGAAAAAATTACAATTATACAGAAATGACGGTTGTGAAGCGATTGTTCCTAGTGTTCACGGAAATATTCAGCCATTGATCGCCATGTACCATCATCGAGTGAAGGAAAAAATACGATGGCACCTTGAACAAAATAAGTTAAGCATGAAGCATTTTCTTCCAAGTATTCATACTAGATATGTTGAGATCAATGATGACGATGCTTTCATCAATATTAATACAAAGGATGAATATGACCAGTATATTGTTCATAATAACCTTTTTCCTCAAGCCTCCTTTTCCAAAACAAAATAAAATAAATGTTCCTTGGTAGTATCGGGTGGGGGCAAGAAGGGTGGAAAGGAATGGGAGTGTTGCGAAAGCCAATTCAAGTAGAGGAAGCAATCGACCGGGTGTTGGAAAAAAGCTATGAAGGTGAAATAGAGTATGTATCAATCGAAAACAGCTTTCATCGTGTGCTTGGTCAAGATATAACTGCTACAACGGATGTACCTGGATTTGATCGATCCCCTTATGACGGCTATGCTGTTTGGGCAGCATCGACCGAGGCCGCTTCAGCTTCCAATCCAGTAGTTTTGGAAGTCGTCGGGACTCAAGGAGCAGATTCTGTTTGGAAAGAATCTTTAAAACCTTTTCAAGCCGTTAAAATCATGACTGGCGCTGCCATTCCAGAAGGTGCAAATGCCGTCATCATGAAGGAATTAACACAGGAATTCAGAAAAGACGGAAAAACATATGTGCAAATAAAAAGAAAAGTTGAGGCAGGAGAAAACATCTCCCGCATCGGAGAAGATATGAAAAAGGGAAGTTTGCTTATCGAAAAAGGAACCGTGATCACTCCGGGAATATCCGCTGTTCTGGCAACGTTCGGGTATCATTACGTTCCGGTTATGAAGAGCCCAAAGGTTGTCGTCATAGCAACCGGGAGCGAATTGCTTGAAGTGTATAAACCGCTGGAAAAAGGAAAAATTCACAACAGCAATACTTATATGCTGCAGGCACAAATTTTCAGAGCTCACGGTGATCCGATTTTATACGGAATTGTGAAAGACACATTTCAAAATATATTTCAAGCTGTTACAAAAGCAATGCAAATGGCCGACATTATCATCACAACAGGCGGAGTGTCAGTGGGCGATTTTGATTATATCCCAAAGGTGTACGAGCATCTTCAAGCCCAAGTTTTATTCAATAAAATCGGCATGCGTCCAGGGAGTGTTACCTCTGCAGCTGTTGTCGGCAACAAAATTTTGTTCGGCCTCTCAGGCAACCCTTCCGCTTGTTATGTCGGTTTTGAGCTGTTTGTCCGTCCGTATATAAGGGCGATGCTCGGACAAAAAAATTGTTATTTAAAACGAGCCCGGGCGATTTTAACGAAAGATTTTTTAAAGCCGAATCCGTTCACGCGCTTTGTGAGAGCAAAACTGTCCTATCATGATGGAAAGCTAGTAGCTGATCCGATTGGAAGGGACAAATCAAATATTGTTTCATCCTTAATTCATACTAATAGTTTAATTGTTTTGCCTGGCGGAAGCAGAGGATTTCAAGCAGGCAGTGAAGTTAACGTGCTGTTAATCGAAGATGAAGAAGGAGCCTCCAGTTGGCTATGATGATTTTACAAGTGGTAGGGCATCAAAACAGCGGAAAAACTACGCTAATTGAAAAATGCATCAAAGAGCTGACCAATCATGGGATAAAAGTCGGTACTTTTAAACATCACGGTCATGGTGGAAAACCGGATATTCCAAAAAAAGATACGTATCGGCATTGGGAAGCTGGTGCTGTTGTTTCAGCGGTTCTAGGGGAAGAAACTTTGCTGTTGCAAGCTGAAATAAAAGCGAATGAACATTTTTCGAACATTATGGAACTTTACCGGCATTTTTCAATTGATGTATTGATTATCGAAGGATTGAAAAAAGCTCCATACCCGAAAATTGTCTGTATCCGTGATGAGAAAGATCTTCATCTGCTTGATTTATCAAATGTGATCGCATCGATTAGCTCGATCCCTTTGAAAGAAAAACATTCATTTTTTATTAAAGATGAAGATTTGTATATCAGCTGGATCGTGAACTATGTAAAGGAGAAGCTGTTGGAAATGAGACAATAATTCCATTTTATATTATATTTGGAGGGATAATTATGTTTCAAATTGTGAAAGAACCGATAGATGTTTCACGTGTCATCGAAGCTGTTGTGGATCGAAATGCCGGAGCTATCGTTACATTTATCGGAACTGTAAGAGAATTGACAAAAGGAAAAAAAACATTGTATTTAGAATATGAAGCATATGAATCGATGGCTCAAAAAAAACTGGAACAAATCGGAGCTGAAATTAAACAGCAGTTCCCGAATGCTAAGGTTGCCATTGTCCATCGTATCGGACGATTAGAAATTACGGATGCCGCGGTCGTCATCGCCGTATCTACTCCTCACCGCGCTGATGCTTATGAAGCAAACCGTTATGCAATCGAGCGGATTAAAGAAATGGTACCGATATGGAAGAAAGAGCATTGGGAGGATGGCTCATTGTGGATCGGCAATCAGCAAGAAACGATTTCTTATGAAAAAGGCATTCCAAAGGAGATGAAGTCATGATCCGAATTTTATTTTTCGCCCAACTAAAAGAGCAGCTGAATAAAAAGGAGATGACATTGCCATATCAAGAAATAACTGTTAAACAACTCCGTGAACGGTTGGAAAAAGAATATTCACTGCCCGCCCTATCCTCCGTCCTTTTTGCCATCAATGAAGAATTTGCTGCAGAAGATGACATCATTCGGGATGGGGATGTTGTCGCCCTTATTCCGCCGATGAGTGGAGGTTAAAAGTCTGAAATATCTCTTACGGGCGACCACTGAAATAGAGGGCATAGTAAAATAAGCCATCGATCGATGACCTTGATGGAAATATTTGGATATAAAGGTTAGGTTGCAACAGTAATTATACGAAACCCTTGGGATTTAGCTAATAAAAGAGCTTGTTCTACCGTGATTTCACGGTTTACTGGAAGAACATCAGCTTTTTTATATAAATTCGGATTATATGGTTCTTTCTTTTTGAGAATGTTGTAGATAGCTGTTAAAAGCATACGTGCAATGGCAATAATTGCTCGTTTGTGACCCCTGCGCTTTTTGAGTTTCAAATAGCGGTTTCGAATTTCGGGATGTTTTTCACTTTTGACTACAGCGGTGGCACACTGTACCAAAAGAGGCTTGATGTAGCAGCCTGCTCTCGAAATTCTTACTGACTTTTTCTTGCCGGCACTCTCGTTATTTGTGGGTGTAAGTCCTGCCCAGGAACATAAATGCTTAGCTGTCGGAAACACGTCCATATTGACACCTATTTCTGAAACCACGGCAATGGCGGAAAAGATGTTCTTAAAGGACGGAACAGTTAAGATCAAGTTCATTTCCTCTGTGTAGGACGCGGCAAGGGAAAGAATGATTTTTTCAAGGTCAGCTTTACGAGATTGAAGGTCTTCATAGTGCTGTTTCATCACCTTTAATTTTTCAGCCTGCTCCGGTGTAATAAATCCGTCAATGGCTAACTCCAATTCAGGCAGTTTACTCTTCATGGAGCCGTGGATTAAAGGTTCAATATCAAAAGAAGTGTCTAAAGGGTTCTTAAGGAGCTTTTCAATGATGTTCATAGAGCTTTTGCCGAAGGTATCTGAAACAACATTTCCAAGCTGGATGTTAGACACGGTTAAACTGTTTTGAAGACGGTTCTTCTCACTTGACATAAAATTAGTCAGTTTAAAACGATAGCGCATAAGGTCACGCAGCTGTCTAATCTCAAGTGGTGGCATAAAGCTTCCAGCCACAAGGTCATGCTTAAATAAATCAGCAATCCATTTGGCGTCTTTTTTATCTGTTTTCTTGCCACGGATCGCCTTGACGTACTTAGGGTGTGCAAGAGTGATGTTGCAGGAAGCTTCAAGTACATTAAACACAGGAATCCAGTATTTCCCGGTAGATTCCATACAGACATCCTTACAGTTATTTTCACAAAGCCATTGTGACAGCTCATTCAATCCTTTTGTATAGGTAGAAAAGCGATGGCGTTTGTAAGTTGTAACTCCTTTGATTGTTGAGGCAATACAGGCAACAACAAAGGTTTTGTGGACATCGATTCCACAACAGATAGGGTATACAATTTTTAAGGCCATAGGGAATGATCCTTTCAGAGAATTATAGGGATAGACAGCATTGACTGATTGCCCAGCAATAAACGAGTAGTTGTTTATACAAAGATAAGTCTGCGTGCTCGAAGTCACACTTATTTGTGCTTGGAAAGGCAATCTACACATATAAACATGCGGTCACCCTGCAACCAGAGTGGCCCACTCACCTCCGCGTGATTTGTAGTTGACTGTTATCCCTATGACTTTAGAATAATAAAAATAACGCCGGTGGCACAATTGTTTCATTACGTTTTGTGCCTTGAGCGAAGCGAAAGGAATGGATATAAACATGAAGAAGCTGACTCACTTAAATGAGCAAGGAAGGGCAAAAATGGTAGATATTTCAGAGAAACAGGAAACAGTCCGTACTGCACATGCCATCTCAAGTATTCTTGTTTCAAAAGAAGTGTATGAAAAAATCACAAGCTCACAGGTCAAAAAAGGAGATGTTCTGTCAGTAGCGCAAGTAGCTGGAATTATGGCCGCCAAACGCACGGCTGACATCATTCCAATGTGCCATCCGATTGCTTTAAAAGCGGTGGATATTCAATTTGAATGGAAATGCGACGAAAACAAATATGAATTAATGATCCATTCATTTGTGAAAACAAAAGGAAGCACAGGGGTTGAAATGGAAGCATTAACTGCTGCGAGCGTCTGCGCCTTAACCGTGTATGATATGTGCAAAGCAATCGATAAAGGAATGGTCATCGGCCAAACATATTTAATGGAGAAAACAGGCGGCAAAAGCGGTGACTTCCGCCGTGAACTATAACTTTTATAGGTAATTGATCATTATAGAAAAGAATTTTTAGCTGCAGAAAGAAACTAGTTACCATGAAACCAATCAACTTACTCTGTCTTTAAATAAAAGGACGCCAAAATGCAAATAATTGATTTCTGCTGCTGAAAACTACAAGGAAAGAGACACTTTTGAAAAAAGCATGATCATATCAAATGTTTCGCAATCCGGGCTCTTGGAACTGGAAAAATTTCTAAGGAGCCCTGTACATATTTTTCATTCGGCATATAAGAGCTTCTTCATTATCATCGATGAAGGGCTGCATAAGCGTTGTGGACAACGAGCTTGTCGGGGTGTTCTCGTGCCGTCCTATAACCGCCTCGTTGCCGTCTGTTTTGATTTATGTCATTCTTTCTGAACGATTCAA
The DNA here is from genome assembly GCF_038008865.1 of Aeribacillus sp. FSL K6-8394. NCBI lineage: Bacteria > Bacillati > Bacillota > Bacilli > Caryophanales > Bacillaceae > Aeribacillus > Aeribacillus sp. FSL K6-8394. The sequence goes on along the minus strand of NZ_JBBPAA010000001.1, from coordinate 926,805 downwards.
TCAGCTCTATTTCACAAGTTATTCTATTGTTTTAAAGAAAAAATTTTATCATATCGAGTTGAATGCTTTTGCATCCCGTTTTGCAAAAAAAGGCCAGGGGCTTATGAAGTGTCTAGAGCCCCAAAATTGTTGGATTGCTGAGGCAGATGGATAAAACGAAAGGTTAAGGACAAATTTTTTTTAAGCTCCTCTGATCATTTCTCCAAAGCAGGGAAGAAAACTGCTTCAAGACGCAAAATGTCGATCTTCATTAAGCCCTCATGATCAAAAGGCGTTTTCCTTTCAATAACATTGATTTTCCGCTTCGCAAAAAATTTTACAAAATGCTCCAAATACGTTAAAATTTCATTCAAAAAGCTTTTTTTATTTAAAACAAGAGGTATAAAATTCAAATTTTTTATCTTTTTTTTTCCATTCCTTTGTTCCGACATTAAATGAAATAAAAAATTTTCAGTGGTTTGCTGCACGAAATAAAATAAATAAGAGTGCCAAGCTTTTTATAAAGAGAGAAGTGTTTAATAAGTATAATGGTTTGAATCATTTGCAACTTTATTCATAATCAAAACAGGGGATTTCGCTTTTTATGAAGAAAGGGCTGTTTTACATGTTTCACATCAAAAATTTACGATACAAAGATATTCTTTACATTGACGAGTTGAAAATTGAAGAAAAACAAGTAACGTGCATCATTGGCCAAAGCGGGGGAGGAAAGACAACACTTTTAAAAATGCTCAATCACATGCTGTCGCCAGATCAAGGAGAAATTGTTTATAAAGGCCGGTCATTGTTTGAATGGAATCCAATCGCTTTAAGACGGGAAGTTGTGATGCTTTCACAGCAGCCAGTAATGTTTGAAGGAAATATTCGAGAGAATTTGAATTTCGGCAGAATTTTATCTGAAAAAGAGCCTCTTGACGATGAAAAGTTGAAAGAAGCACTAAAATTTGTGTGCTTGCAAAAAAAATTAGAGGATGACGTGGAACAATTGTCCGGCGGAGAAAAACAAAGACTTGCACTAGCCAGAATTTTTCTAATGGATCCAGAAGTTTTTTTATTAGACGAGCCAACCTCTGCGCTAGATAAAGGAACTGAAGAGAAAATCATGGATGCATTCATTCGTGATGCTAGGAAAAAAGAAAAAACGGTTATTATGGTAACACACTCAGATACAATACCAAAAACATATGCAGATAAAGTTATTACGATAAATAAACCAACAGGTGATAATCAATGAAGCAAGAAGTCATCAACATCGAATTTTGGAGGCTCTCGGCAGCATATTTATTTGTTCTTATTTTAATATTGCTTGTAAAAAAACGAGAAATTAAACGTGAAAAATTAATTGTCCTTTCAACTGCCAGGATGACGATTCAACTTGTGCTAGTCGGATACATATTGATGTATATTTTTAAAAATCCTTCACCTTGGATTGTCTTATTGGTGCTTTGTTTCATGGAATCGTTTGCCGTTTATAATATATTTAAACAGCTTCATAAGCCTTTATCGAAAAAATTGAAGCTGGTCATTGTGTTGTCAATGGTCATCGGCTCTCTCGTCAGCCTGTTGTATTTTAATCTAATCGTCATTCATTTTAAGCCTTGGTATGAACCTCAATACTTTATCCCGATTGCCGGAATGTTTATTGGAAATTCAATGATCGGTATAACGCTAGGCATGAAAGAAATGATCGAAAATTTTGCTACCCAAAAGAATCTGATTGAAGGGGCGCTCATGTTAGGTGCTAAACCCGATGCAGCAACAAAACCAATCGTAAACTCTGCATTTGATTCAGCTATTTTGCCGACTATCAATAACATGGTCGGTATGGGGATAGTGTTTTTGCCGGGAATGATGACAGGTCAAATCCTTGCAGGTACAAGCCCTTTAGTTGCAATCGAATATCAAATTGTGATTTTGATCGGCATTGCCGGAAGTGTAGGGATTTCATCTTTTTTATCACTGCAATTAGGCTACAAAACTTTTTTTAATGATCGCTTCCAATTTATACCACAAAATGGAAAAGAGAAGTAAAAGAACGGCAAAGAGCGGCAATAATTCATTGATTTTGTCGCTCAAATCATGAGGATGAGGGTATGAGTGGAGTTTTTTTAAAACATAAATATATTATGTAAACTTAAAAGGAGATGAATGAACGGACTTCGGGATATAGAACAAACAAAAATGAAGCGTTAATAAAAATAAATAAATCATAATCCTAAATTAATCATGGAATGAATTTAAACACGCAGCAAATCATAACGATTTTTTAAGATCAATTTTTAGAGATCAATTAATCAAATCGCAATGTAAATTTACAATTTAAAAAGAAATTCATTTTGTTTCATTTTTTTATTTCGTCTCATCACAACAAGTAATCTCTTTAGTGAAACAAGATTCATTTATAACTTCCTATAATATATATTATGTAAACTAAAATTTGAAAAATATAAAGCAGCTATTGACTACTTAACTGCCCTTTCGTTAATTTTATAAAATTCTTCGTTAAATGATTTGTCATGTTTTAACAACCATGTATAATACGTTCCTAATGTAATTCAAGCAGTTCCACATGCTCGATGAATGCAATAATTTTTTTCGATATTCATCGATAAAAGCTTTTTACTTTCTGCAACAGCATGTTTTGTCTTTAATTTTGCGTTTTGCAATGTTTCTGTATCCAAATTTTGATCCGGGAACACTTCAAATTTGCGTTTTAAGTACAATCCTTTGTCATGAGATAAATCCAGTCGTAAAATTCCTTAATGGCTTTACGACCGCTCGGTTGAGGTTCTTAACGAAAATTCCTTTCTGCATCCGTTTGGACATTCTTTTCATAAAGTTCTTCTGACCTTCTTCTTGAATACTTTGGTGATAGATGGGCTTCTCCTGCTATCTTGAACATATTGAAATTGTAGAACGTGCAAATTTGAAACATTCGAAGAAATGGATTTTACTCCTTCTATCAGTAGAGCATTTTTTACATCATGAGCGTTTATTTTGAATGACGAAATGAACTTTTTATTTGGGAAAGTTTATTTTGTAAGTTTGCGTGATCACGTTTCATTTGACTAAGACGATTCGTTACAACTTTTTTTCCATATCCATGTGGTGCGGAGGCGATTAATATTACATTTTCTTTATAATTGTTCATTTGAGAGACCTCCTAACAGCATTTTGATAAAGTAACAATAAGAATATCCTTTTGATTCAAGTATAGCATTAAATATATTCTCTTGGTAAGCCTTCAGTTTATAATAATCCCACTCTCCTAGCAGGGGCAGATGAAAGCAAAATACATAAGTCTTTACCTTAAACAAGAAATAGCATATTCTTTTTTCCAGTGAATAGTATAGCTTTTCATTATGATTATGATCATTATATGTTTGCACAACGTAAGAAGAAGCATCATCTAATGAAAAGTTCTCAGGAGTTGTTAATCCATCATATTCTTTGCAAATCATCTGTTCATCTCTTTTTTCGTAAAGAGTTACGGCTTTACAGTCCATTAATGCTCCTATAGCTTCTTGTTGGTACTTTGTATTTGTAGAGTAAATATTGCAGCCGACCATCTTAGATCGTAAAAGCGCTAATAGCCTTCTCCAATTTGTAATTTGCCCATTCTGCAATAAACTTATGAATTCAAGTGATAGTTCATAAAAATCCCCGTATAATTCTACATGTTCTAAGCTCCGTTCGATTTCAGAACGAATATTTAAGTATTGAAGACTTTCTTTGAAAAGAGCTGAAAGATAGCTTTTTATGTTTGAAAGAATTTCGACACCTAATGAGCATTTTTCGAAATATATCCCTTTTTGTTCTGCATCATAAAGAAAGTACCATACATAATTTTCGGCAATATGAGGCTCCTCTTTAATATTTTCGCTTATAAATTTCAACATTGAATCCGGTTCTTTACCGTGTTCGCTTACATACTGTACTAACGATTGTTTTATTTGAGGTCTGATCGTCCGGAAATAGGTATCAAGAACTATATCGTGAACATACACGATAAGACGTTTATTTTCGTGATATGCACGTAAAAATTCAAGGTGAGTAACAGTTTTCCCTTCATCCTCTAAGAATGTTCCTGCTTTATCCGCGATAAATAGCAGAAAGATATCACTTCTTGATACGTACTCCAAACAAGTTCGGATGGCATCTTGATGAATATATCGCATACTATCTTCAAAGCGAATAGGTTCATGCCCCATATTTTTTAATTCTTCAAATACAGCGTTTCGTATAGAGGAAAGAGCATCTTGTGCAACAGAACTTATAAAAATAGTAGTTCTATCCATATTACAAAACCACCTTACTTTTTAAACAACCTCCCGTGAATCTATTTGATTAATCGAACATTGTTGTCTTAACCCTTTTTCTTATTCGCAGGGCAGGATGGTTGAGATTCTTAACAAAGATTCCTTTCTGTATTTAGCTTACGACAAAAGCTGCTAAATTCCTCCGCTTCCAATGATAAGTTTTTCTTCATAAGAGCGATTAAAAATCACTTCAAATGAGAGAAAGAGCTCCGTAATCTGAACGCTTACCTCTAAATATCGCTTCATTCGAGCATTAAAGATGTAAATTTTAGGGTACCTTGGTACTTTAAACAAACGACTACCTGTTTTAATCCGATAGATATCGAACGCACTTGTTCCAACGGGGAGAAAATACATTCAAATCATATACGAAGGTATATGACCAAGTATGGCGTACCACATAAAATAAGTTTGCTATTAATTCTGCCTTTCACATATTTTCATTTTCATAATTTTTTCGTTAGGGATGTATTGGAATTTTCATCTATCAATAGTCTTATCATTTGATTATTTTCATATTATTCTAAAAATAAAACGATTAGGAGAGATTATGGATGAATACTTATTTTATTGCCGGTCACGCCAAACTTCCGACAGGGATGGCGGCCAGAAGTGTTTATGAAACTTTAACGATTACAGCAGAGGTTGATAAAATATATGGTGTGATTGTGGATGCTTCCTGTACGCTTGCTACTGAACACGGCAGAGAATATATTTCCAGGCTCTTGAAAGGTCATAGTTTGCGCAACGGCATTGAAAAGCCGTTGGAAGAGTTAAAGAATGGTTATTTAGGAAAGGCCAATAATGCCCTAATTGCCGCATTAAAAGATCTGTATAAACAGTATGAAGCTATCAATCAATAAGCAATAAGGGGATCGGATGCAAAATGGAATCCGATCCTGCTGTCGATTGGTACCTAACTATCCGTTACTGTCTCTTTATCACATTCAAAGGGCCAGGCTGGCAGCATGTTATTTAATGGCTTATCTTCCCGATACCCAAGCACATATTCTGCCTGCATAATGGTGTGGATTTCTCTTGTTCCTTCGTAAATAACAGGAGCTTTGGAGTTTCTTAGGAAGCGCTCAACAGGATATTCATTGGAATAACCGTAGGCTCCGTGAATTTGAACCGCATCATCTGCGGCCTTATTGGCAAAATTACAGGCCTGCCATTTGGCTAGAGATGTTTCTCTCGTATTGCGCAATCCTTTGTTTTTGAGCTCTCCAGCACGGTACACCAATAAACGGCTCATTTGCAATCCCGCTTCCATGTTGGCAATCATTTGCTGGACAAGCTGGTGTTTACCAATTTCTTTGCCAAATGTTTTACGCTCGTGACAATATTTAACACTTTCTTCCAAACATGCCATAATCAGGCCTACTGCCCCTGCAGCAACAGTAAAACGTCCATTATCCAGGGCAGACATCGCAATTTTGAATCCTTCTCCTTCTTGGCCAAGTAAATTTTCTTTTGGTACATGGACCTGATCAAAGAACAATTCTCCTGTATTTCCGGATCGGATTCCGAGCTTTCCTTTAATGGACTTGGATGAAAACCCAGGCATGGTGCGCTCGACGATAAAGGCGGAAATTCCATGATGTTTTTTCGATTTATCTGTATAAGCAAACACGATAAAATGATCGGCGACATCGCATAAAGAAATCCATGTTTTGGACCCGTTTAAAATGTAGTGGTCACCGTCTTTAACAGCCGTTGTTCCAAGTGATGCCACGTCAGATCCAGCTCCCGGTTCTGTTAAGCCAAAGGCGCCGATTTTTTCACCTTTTGCTTGTGGAACGAGATATTTTTGCTTTTGTTCTTCGGTCCCCCACTGTAACAACGTCATACTGTTTAATCCGGTATGAACGGATACCGCCGTGCGGAAAGCTGTGTCGCCTCTTTCCAGTTCTTCACAAACGATGGCCAGTGAATTATAATCCATTCCGCTGCCGCCGTATTTTTCAGGGATGCAGACACCTAGCAAGCCTAATTCTTTTAAGCGCTTCCAAATGATCGGATCGAAATATCCCCGTTCATCCCACTCTCGCATATTCGGGATAATTTCCTTATCAACAAAATTTCTGACCATCTTTCTCAACATCCGTTGTTCTTCTGTGAATTCAAAATTCATCTGAAAAACTCCTCCCGCGATTAAATAATGTTATTCTCTTTAAAATAGGTAATCTCCTCAAATGAAAATCCAGCTTCCTGCAGGATTTCCCATGTATGCTCCCCGGCCATCGGCGGATGACGTTCTATCTTTGTATTCGTTCTTGATAGTTTAATAGGCGAACCAACGAGTTTTACCATTCCTGCTTCCGGGTGTTCGACTTGGACAACCATATCACGGGCCAAAACTTGTGGATGGTTAAATACTTGATCTATAGTATGGATGGGACCGCATGGAATATTTTTTTCTGAAAACAGTTTTATCCACTCATTGACCGTTTTGAGCTGGAGCTGGTCTTCTAAAATCCTCGTCAGCTCCAGCTTATTTTCCATTCTTGCCACATTCGTACAGAAGCGAGCATCCATTGCCATTTCGCCCAGCCCCATTACTTCACATAGTGTGGCAAACTGCCGGTTATTCCCGACTGCGATAATTATGTCCCCATCTAACGCTTTGAATTTCGAATAAGGGACTATATTCGGATGGTCATTCCCGAGTCTACGCGGTACCTTCCCGGAAATTAGATAATTGCTGGCGACATTGGCAAGCGAGCTGACCGCTGTATCCATCAGTGATAGATCAATTTTTTGCCCCTTGCCCGATCTTCCCCTTTCCAACAAAGCCGCTTCAATGGAAATGACCGAATATAATCCTGTTAAAATATCCACCATGGCAACACCGATTTTCATTGGACCGCTCTCTTCGCTTCCGGTTATACTCATCAGGCCGCTCATCCCTTGAATAATAAAGTCATAACCCGGCAGATACCGGTACGGGCCCGTTTCCCCGAATCCCGTGATGGAACAATAGACGAGCCGTGAATTTATTTTTTGTAAGGAATCGTAGTCGAGATGCCATTTTTCCATCGATCCAGTTTTAAAATTATGAATGAGCACGTCCGCTTCTTTTGCCAGAATTCGAATGATTTCCCTTCCCTCTTCCGATTTCAGATTCACGGTAATGCTTCGCTTATTGCGATTTGCACATAAATAGTAAGCACTGACACCGTTTTGAAACGGCGGTCCCCAGAACCTCGTTTCGTCGCTGCCGCCCGGGGCTTCTACCTTAATGACATCTGCTCCGAGGTCTGCCAAAATCATCGTACAATATGGGCCGGCAAGCACCCTAGTCAAATCTAATACCTTTACACCCTCTAGTGCGCCTCCGATGTTCATCGCCTCCTATTGAAAAAGGTTTCTTAAAAACAAAAAAGCCAGCCCAAACACACTTTAGTGATATGGACTGGCTTTACGAACCATTTGAACCAGCCGGCTAAGGCTGGAAATGGAATCTTATCAGTCAACTGTTAAATTAAGATAAGAAGAGATATCTTCATTACCTTCACCTGTAAAAGGTTGATAGGATGAAGTTCACACTTATTTTAAAAGAATCTTCTGAATATTTCAAGAGGATTTTACCAAAAATATATAAACATTTCGCGCCTGTTTTGCTTATCGTTCATTACCTGTTATTTTTTGCTTAACCCCTAGATGCAATGATGTCAACCGTTCCGTTCCCAATATGTGAAGGCAGGAAAAAATGTTGTTCCCAATCATTGTTTTGAACATGTCCATGCACAAGTTGACTGAAATGATCAAAATAATCGTGAATATCCCTAATCAATAAATGTGAAGTCAACATAATCCCCTTCCACAATCCATTAATGATAATGATTATCATTTTTATTATATTTAATTTCTTTATCCATTCCAATATATAAAGAAAATTTTGATAAATTGCTGTTTTCCTTTTTACCTAACAAATTCCATCACTTCCTGTTCCATTGAAATGTTTATCATTTTTTTAAAGCAACGATTAATCTATACCCACAATTTTGCTGCGGCGTTCAAGGAATACAACATCACGCCATACGCCATTTAACTTTCCTAAACGTTGTCGTATACCAACTTCACGAAATCCAACACTTTGATGCAAACGTAAGCTTGGTATGTTTTCAGGGAAAATCCCTGCATTTAATGTCCAAAATCCTTTTGCTTCCGATTCTTTGATCATGGCTTGCAGAAGTTGTTTTCCAACACCATTTCCTCGGCTCACATCTCGAACATATACACTCACCTCTCCCACTCCTGCATATACGCAGCGATCTGATACTTTACTGATCTTACACCAGCCTTGAATACCTTTTTCATCTTCAGCAACCAGACACAAGTTTTCAGCAATTGTCGATTCCCATTTTTCGAATTGTGGCACTGTCGTTTCAAACGTTGCTTGTCCTGTCGCAATTCCTTGCTCGTAAATTTCCTTCACTTGCAGCCAATCCTCTTTGTAAAAGCTGCGAATGTTCATATTTAATCTCTCCTTATTTTTTATATAGAAAAGGCAAAAGGCACTAGGAATCGCCCTACTGCCTTTTCTATGTCACAATAACAACACTTACGATTAAATGTAGATGGGCAACATCCATAACGGTTTTGTATGCAATATCTTCACTTTTTTCATGAGATCGGAATCATCATGGAAAACAAGTTGCTCATTTTGTCTTACCTAACAGTTTCTAATCTGTTACACCACGTTTTTTAAGGTTTCATTGCTTTTATGACCGCAGAAGCAATGTAATCTTCGATGTTCGCTCCAGGCACCCAGTCTTTGATAAACTCCTTCGATTCATCTTTCGGTTCAATGGTGATCTGTATGAATCCACTCTGTTGCAACAATGATTCCAGTTCTCTAATTGATGCTGCTCCTGATACGCAGCTCGAATACAAGACATCCATATTGTTTTTGATTTCCGATGGAAGCTCTGCTGTCGCTACAACGTCGGAAATGACAAGGCGACCACCTGGTTTCAGCACACGATAGGCTTCCTTGAACACTTGGGGCTTATCTGGAGAAAGATTAATGACACAATTGGAAATAATAACATCAACCGTACGATCTGCAACCGGTAAATGTTCAATCTCTCCTAATCGAAATTCAGTGTTGGTATAACCATTCTTGACAGCATTATTCCGAGCTTTGCTGATCATTTCTGGCGTCATATCTACACCAATGACGCGGCCGGTTTCTCCAACCTGTTGTGCTGCCAGAAAGCAATCAAATCCAGCACCGCTACCAAGATCCAACACTACTTCTCCAGGTTTCAATTCCGTAATTGCCAGCGGGTTGCCGCAGCCAAGTCCAAGATTGGCTCCTTCTGGTACGGAAGATAATTCCTCATCCGAATAACCTAGTTTTGCCGATACCTCCTTAGGTGTACCACGACCTCCGGAACTGACTGAACAACACCCCCCAGAATTCACCTCCTGCAGCGCAATTTTCTTATAGCGGTTTCGGACATTTTGCCGGATTTGATCGTTATTCATGTGATTCATAAGTGATCACTCCTTAAATAAGATAGAATAAAAATCCTAATGACCCTGCCATCGTCATGACAGAACCTACAAACGCAAAGACTAGTTTCTTTTTAATGATACTGTGCAATATTGATATCCCGGTAAGCTTGCAGCTTCTCAGTTAATCATCAATGCAATGTCATGCTCATTGTAATCAACATTGGCGAGATAGGAATCACAAAAAGACGGACATCCAAGGATTTTCGATGATTGCAGCAATACACCCCCATTTAGATTGAAATTCATTCTGTCGGTACAGCGCCATGAATAGCGGCTCCAACGCCTGAACCCAAAAGCAAATAGTAAAAGGTGTCCTGTAAATCTTCTCTCATGTTTCCTTTTTAATCTTTATCTCTCCTTTCGTCATTACTTTGCATAGCTTGACTTTCAACCCGTATTTTTCAAGCCTGAATATATCTATCTAAAAAGTGAATAACAATCAAAATACTAAAAATAAAAGAGTTCATTCCAACGAAACAGAAAGAAATTTTCGAATAATCTTATCTCTTTTATTTTATTTGCAAAATGCAAATATAAGTTTAACGAATTGGCAAGCCAAGATAGCTTGCCTTAAAATAATGGTTTGCAACATACGCTCGATTTTGCCATGCACTCATTCAACAATTTAATCGAACGAATTACTGTTTCTTTCTCGAATTCCGTCATGTGTGAAAATACCTCTTCTAAATATTGTCTGATTTCTCGATCGATAGTTGTTGCTATAAATTTTCCCTCGTTGGTTAGAGATAACGTGTATACTCTTCGATCTTCAGGGAGCGGCGTTTTTTTTACTAAACCCATTTTGACCAAATTTTGAATCTGTCTGCTGAACGTCGTAATATCCATTCCCAATACTTCGGCCACTTGTTGCATAGAAGGGTATTCTCTTTTATCAATTTCATATAGAATATGGCTTTGAACGAGAGAAATATCAACACCATCAATAGAACAGCAATTTTTATTCAGCAATCCAAAACGACGTGTCATCACTTGAAAAAGCTCTCTAACGTTTTCCATTTTTTCACCTCTATATTTATTTATACTATATTATTTGCAATTTGCAAATAATCATTTTTAATAATAAACTGAGGCTCCATCAGATCGTTGAATGGAGCCGAAAAAAACTGTTAAGACATTAGTTATGAAACTAGCTGAATTTTGCACTACAGAGTTAAAAATAGACTATTCACACAAATCTTTTGTCCGCTTTAAACCACTCATATATTGTTATTGGAACCATGAAAAAGTTTCCAGTCTTTCAGTACCTAGACCTGTGCCGCTTATTTATTCGCTGTTAAAACAGTTGTTAGCTCGTCAATTGCTTGCCGAATATCATCCTGCGTATTGTAAAAATGAGGAGCGATTCGGATGACGTCGTTTCTAGCAGAAACAATGATATTTCTCTCTTTCAAGATCGATTCTATTTGCCCAGCATTTTTTACATAAAAAGCAGTTATGCCGCCTCTTTTGTGAGCCGATAAAGGAGTAACAGTGTGTAATCCTTTTTCTTGTCCATAATCTAATGCGAATTGAGCTAATAGGTTTAAATAAGAAGATATATTCTCCACTCCTATTTCAAGAAGTAAACGAATAGCGGCAGCTGCTGCATAAGCGCTTATAAAAGAAGGCGTTCCAGTCTCAAAACGACGTGTTCCAGCTGCTGGTATAATTTGATGAACATTGAATTTCGAATGATCCTCCTGACCAAACCATCCTGTGACGCGCGGCTTCCATTTTTCTGCCAATTCAGCTTTTATGTATAGGAAGGATATTCCCGGAATACCTAACAAGTATTTCCTTGTTCCTGCTGCCAATATGTCGATATCCATTTTCTTTACATCAATAGGCACCTGTCCAGCAGATTGATATGCATCAACAAAAAGAAGTGAACCTTTACGATGAACAATGTCTGCAATCGCTTTGAGATCTTGTTTAAAACCGTTGTAATAACAGACATGGGAAATGGATGTGACAAGTGTGTCAGACGTTACATAACGTTCATAATATTCTAAAGGAATGACTCCTTGTTGAGAAGGAATAAATCTGACCTTTGCTCCAAATTTCTCCTGAGCGAGCCATACATGACCGGCGGTTGGAAAGTCCATATCTGTCGTCACAATGATATTTTTCCCTTTTTCAAAAGAAAGTGAAGAGGCGATAGTAGAAAAAATGTCAGAGACCGAGCATAATACAGCAATTTCATTAGGTTCAGCACCGATTAATTTTGCAAAACGGTATTTTGCCTGTTCAACTACTTTTATTGCTTGATTCCAATTAACCCCCGCCGTTAGCAAACTATTCATATACGCTTCAATCGATTCGGAAACAGTTTTTGAAATGGCTCCTTGCGAACAGCTCGCCAGATGGATTTTCGATGCTAAAACAGGAAATAAAGGACGATAATGAGCATACGGGTGTTTCAATCCTATCTCCTCCTTTTAACTCCGCAAAAAAAATTTTCTCCTAGTTATTGGTCTCCCGATTATTATAGTAATCAGCAACTGGATTTTTTCTTTTAGTTTATTATCCTGTTTTATAGACTTACAAGAGTTTATTGGAGTAATGAAACCTCTACTGCAAACTCCTGTTTTTATTTTGCCAGTGTGAATCCAATATAAATCGCTGCTCCCCACATGACGAGCGCGGAAATTTTGTTGAAAGCACTCATCAAGTGTCCAGATTGATCTAGATCCCCTATTTTCCGTCCTGCCAAAGCCAGCCCCGCAAACCAGATCCAGGAAACTAGAATACAGGCAAGTGCAAAAGCTGCTTTTTCCCCTCCATTGTATTGAAGTGAACTCGTTCCGATCACGCCAATCGTATCCATGATCGCATGTGGATTGAGCAGCGAGACCGATGCTGAAAACACAACTTGTTTGAATGGTGTAAAAGTTTCCTTGGCTGTTTTTTCGTTATTCTCTTTATCAGTAGAAGAGGTACTTTTCCAAGTGCTCCACCCCATATATAACAAAAATAAAATCCCTAAGCACAGCATAATCTTTTTGATCAAAAAAGAACCCAAGACCATAATAGATACTCCGAAAACAGCAAGGATGATTAAAAGTGTATCACATAGTGATGCAGTTAAAACGGCTGGGAGCGCATGAATGAAGTGTTTCTGAAGAGCTCCTTGATGAAAAATAAAAACGTTTTGGACGCCAAGAGGAAGAATAAGTCCAAATGCAAGAATAAGTCCGTGAATAAAGGCTTCCGCCATTCCAATCCCTCCTATTGTATTGCATATGAATACAATTTTACTCGGAAATCGATTATTGTCTCCAACCAATTGGATGGATTCAATACCAACCAAGTTGTATAATCGACTCATATGATTGTAAAGGGAGAGTATTTTTTTCATGAATGAATTAGATTGGAAGCCAGACAAATCGACTCCAGTTCCCCTTTATATCCAGATCAAAGAATATATTAAAGAAAAGATTGAAACAGGAGAATGGACTTTAGGGACAAAAATCCCTCCTCAACGCACATTGGCCAAAGCATTCGGAGTGAACCGCAGTACGATCGTGGCGGCTATGGAAGAATTGATTGCTGATGGATTGCTGAAAGGAAAAAGAGGGAGCGGTACCAAGATTATTAACAATTCATGGTCTTTGATGACCTCTACCCCTCCCCCAGACTGGAATTCCTATGTGCAAGCGGGGAGTTATTATCCTAATTTGCCTACGATACAGGAAATCAATAAAGCAGAGTTTGATTCAAATATCATCCGGCTAGGAACAGGAGAGCTTTCTCCAGATTTATTTCCACGTGAGATGATGAAACAAGTATTTGAAAAGCTGACGGGGCACATTGATTCACTTGGCTACGAGGAACCGAAAGGGCTGCTTTTTCTCAGGGAACAGCTCAGTAGATATTTGAAAACCATCGGGATTGAAGCTTCCCCTTCTTCCATTTTGATTGTGTCAGGAGCTCTGCAGGCATTGCAATTGATATCAATAGGTCTATTGCGGCGAGGTGCTACGATCTTTCTGGAAAAACCATCGTACCTGTATTCCCTGCATGTATTTCAATCTGCCGATATGCGATTATTTGGACTTCCTTTAGATGAGCATGGAATTCAAGCAAATAAGATTTCGGAACAAAAAAAGCGGCAAAATGCTTCATTGCTTTATACAATTCCGTCCTTTCATAATCCAACAGGAATTTTGATGTCCGAAGAAAGACGGAGAAAACTGATCGATGTATGCGAAAAGGAGCGGCTGCCGATTATTGAGGATGACGTATACCGAGAACTCTGGCTCGATTTACCGCCTCCCCCACCATTGAAAGCCATCGATAAAAATGGACTTGTTTTATATCTTGGGAGCATGTCGAAAACATTGAGTCCCGGTCTGAGAATCGGCTGGATAGTCGGACCGAAGCCTGTTATTGAGCGATTGGCGGATATTAAAATGCAAACCGATTACGGATCCAGTTCCTTGTCTCAATGGGCAGTTGCGGAATGGCTAGCAAGCGGGCTCTATCATCAACATTTGGAAGAGGTCAGAAAAGAATTGAAGGTTCGAAGAGAGATCATGATTGATTTATTACAGAGGTATTTTTCCGATATTGCGACCTGGACTGTTCCTAGAGGTGGTTTTTATATATGGCTACGCATATTGCCTTCAATCTCCATACGGGAACTTTTTGAAAAATCATTAGAGCATGGAATTCTATTAAATCCAGGAAATGTCTATGATAAGCATGCAGCCCAGTACCTTCGCCTTTCTTATTCCTACGCTTCTTTAGCTGACCTGGAGAAAGGAATGTTCCGTCTTTCGAAAGTCATCCGACAACTAATCACCTAACTCTTTAACGTGCGTTCCATAGCGGTAGTTGAATCCATCGCATACATCAACATCTCGTATAAAACAGCAAATATCGAAACTTGAATAGGTCCCACATTCAGGTGATTGTGAATCGACGCTTGCATCGGAAGCTTTCTCGATTTTATTCTTTCAAGCCCCACTTAAACTACACATAACCAAAATAAAATAATGTTAGAAATCGGGCGGTGTTTCAAAAATGTAATAATTGAAGCCTCAAATCGTACTATAAATCCCTTAAAACTTTTACCTAAATTAAATATCTATTTTTCTCCCTAAAATCTGCACCATTGCAGCAAATCTATTAATCTTAATGTTGATATTGTCTTGCAACAGCCAATGCTATATGACTTTTTCGTTAATTAATTAATTCTTCTCCAAAAAACACGAAGAGCCCAAGAAAGTTCTCCAGGCTCTTTTTGTTATTGATATAGAGGGACTGAAGGAAATTATTCACCAGTCTCAGCAAAACGTTTAATTCTTTCACCAATCGCATCGCGAACACGCATGAACACAGCCCATTTTTCTTCTTCTGTCCCCTCTGCCTTTGCCGGATCATCGAATCCCCAATGTACGCGTTTCACGTGCGGAGGTGTTACCGGGCAATGGTCTGCGGCGTGACCACATAATGTTACGACCAAATCAGCATTATTTAAAATTTCCGGATCAATCACATCGGATGTTTGATTAGAAATGTCAATTCCTGCTTCTTTCATGACTTTTACCGCGTTTGGATTTAATCCGTGAGCTTCGATACCGGCGCTGTACACTTCCCACTCGTCGCCAAGATATTTTTTTGCCCATCCTTCTGCCATTTGGCTACGGCAAGAGTTGCCAGTGCATAAGAAGTAAATGATCTTTTTGTTTTTCATGTTTATATCCATTCCTTTCGCTTCGCTCAAGGCACAAAACGTAATGAAACAATTGTGCCACCGGCGTTATTTTTATTATTCTAAAGTCATAGGGATAACAGTCAACTACAAATCACGCGGAGGTGAGTGGGCCACTCTGGTTGCAGGGTGACCGCATGTTTATATGTGTAGATTGCCTTTCCAAGCACAAATAAGTGTGACTTCGAGCACGCAGACTTATCTTTGTATAAACAACTACTCGTTTATTGCTGGGCAATCAGTCAATGCTGTCTATCCCTATAATTCTCTGAAAGGATCATTCCCTATGGCCTTAAAAATTGTATACCCTATCTGTTGTGGAATCGATGTCCACAAAACCTTTGTTGTTGCCTGTATTGCCTCAACAATCAAAGGAGTTACAACTTACAAACGCCATCGCTTTTCTACCTATACAAAAGGATTGAATGAGCTGTCACAATGGCTTTGTGAAAATAACTGTAAGGATGTCTGTATGGAATCTACCGGGAAATACTGGATTCCTGTGTTTAATGTACTTGAAGCTTCCTGCAACATCACTCTTGCACACCCTAAGTACGTCAAGGCGATCCGTGGCAAGAAAACAGATAAAAAAGACGCCAAATGGATTGCTGATTTATTTAAGCATGACCTTGTGGCTGGAAGCTTTATGCCACCACTTGAGATTAGACAGCTGCGTGACCTTATGCGCTATCGTTTTAAACTGACTAATTTTATGTCAAGTGAGAAGAACCGTCTTCAAAACAGTTTAACCGTGTCTAACATCCAGCTTGGAAATGTTGTTTCAGATACCTTCGGCAAAAGCTCTATGAACATCATTGAAAAGCTCCTTAAGAACCCTTTAGACACTTCTTTTGATATTGAACCTTTAATCCACGGCTCCATGAAGAGTAAACTGCCTGAATTGGAGTTAGCCATTGACGGATTTATTACACCGGAGCAGGCTGAAAAATTAAAGGTGATGAAACAGCACTATGAAGACCTTCAATCTCGTAAAGCTGACCTTGAAAAAATCATTCTTTCCCTTGCCGCGTCCTACACAGAGGAAATGAACTTGATCTTAACTGTTCCGTCCTTTAAGAACATCTTTTCCGCCATTGCCGTGGTTTCAGAAATAGGTGTCAATATGGACGTGTTTCCGACAGCTAAGCATTTATGTTCCTGGGCAGGACTTACACCCACAAATAACGAGAGTGCCGGCAAGAAAAAGTCAGTAAGAATTTCGAGAGCAGGCTGCTACATCAAGCCTCTTTTGGTACAGTGTGCCACCGCTGTAGTCAAAAGTGAAAAACATCCCGAAATTCGAAACCGCTATTTGAAACTCAAAAAGCGCAGGGGTCACAAACGAGCAATTATTGCCATTGCACGTATGCTTTTAACAGCTATCTACAACATTCTCAAAAAGAAAGAACCATATAATCCGAATTTATATAAAAAAGCTGATGTTCTTCCAGTAAACCGTGAAATCACGGTAGAACAAGCTCTTTTATTAGCTAAATCCCAAGGGTTTCGTATAATTACTGTTGCAACCTAACCTTTATATCCAAATATTTCCATCAAGGTCATCGATCGATGGCTTATTTTACTATGCCCTCTATTTCAGTGGTCGCCCGTAAGAGATATTTCAGACTTTGCACCTCTGTTGTTAGTATGATACTGATTCGGTTTTAAAGTATTTTCGTTGAAACCATAATGCTACGTTGACCAATGCAATCATGACAGGCACTTCCACCAGTGGTCCAATAACAGCTGCAAATGCTGCACCAGAATGGATCCCAAACACGCCAACAGCTACGGCAATCGCTAACTCAAAGTTATTACTGCCGGCTGTAAAGGCGAGTGTGGTGGTGACAGGGTAACTCGCTCCAAATTTCTTCCCCATGAAGAAGGAAACGAAAAACATCAATACAAAGTAAATGAACAATGGAATGGCGACTCTCACTACATCCAACGGCAAATTTACGATAGCGTCTCCTTTTAAAGAGAACATGACGATAATCGTAAACAATAAAGAAATCAATGTAATCGGGCTGATTTTTGGAATGAATACTTTTTCATACCATTGTCGGCCCTTTGCTTTTACCAACAAAAAGCGCGTCACCATTCCGCCAAGAAACGGAATTCCTAAGTAAATGAACACCGACTTGGCGACTTCCATCATTGTAATATGAACGACAGCACCTTCTAGTCCTAACCATTCTGGAATGATTGTCACAAACACATACGCATAAACAGAGTAAAATAACACTTGGAATACAGAGTTAAACGCCACCAATCCAGCTGCGTACTCTCTATCTCCATTCGCTAAATCATTCCAGACAATCACCATCGCAATACAACGTGCCAGACCGATTAGGATGAGTCCGACCATGTATTCCGGTTTATCCGGCAAGAATACGATCGCCAACAAAAACATAAGAATCGGTCCAATAATCCAGTTTTGTACGAGCGATAACACTAATACTTTCACATTTTTAAAGACGCGTCCCATCTCCTCGTAGCGAACTTTTGCTAACGGAGGATACATCATGAAAATTAAACCAATGGCAATTGGAATCGATGTCGTTCCTACCTGCAAACTGTTCATTACGTCGATAAAACCCGGAAAGACGAATCCTAAGCCAATTCCTGCTACCATAGCAAGGAAAATCCAAAGCGTTAAGTATCGATCCAAAAACGATAGCCGTTTTTTCCCCGTATTACTCATTTTTTCCTCCCCATTTAATTAGTAGATTAACAACCGCAACGGAGCGTAGGGTTGGTTTCCTCAATCTTACGAATATTCTCTGTTTGATCTGGAATGTGCTGCAGAATTTCTTGAATGAAATCATATAACTCATTTTCTAGATTGAGGGAATAATAAATCCACTGTCCCCTCTTATCCTCTTTTACTAATCCTGCATCTTTTAACTTGCGAAGATGCTGACTAATCGCCGGCTGACTCATGTCAAACACTTCAAGAAGCTCACATACACAACACTCACGTTGTTTTAAAATTGCCATGATCGTTAAACGTGTTTTATCACCGAGTAGCTTTAAAACGTGTGAGGCTTTTTCTATTTCAACTACTGCTTTTTGCATTTGGAACACCCCCTATACATATAGTTATATAAATATTTACTTATATATCAATCTACTTTATGGTTCATCGCACACTAAAAAATGTCTTTTCATATCCACGACATGAATACTGTTGAGTATTATCATTTCCTTATCTTCAATAAACATATAACAATATACTTATATAAATCAACGGAAAATACGATTTTTAACATAATCTTTATAATTGACCCGAAAGTATGAAAGAAATTTTTAAAATCAGTGCAAATAACTTTACGCGAAACAGAAATTTTCGCTGTTTCGCCTGCATGAAAATCAAGTTACAGTCAAGTGATGCTCAACTTTACTAAAACTTCCGACCAGCTCCCCCAATATTTTCAGACCAGTATGGATATTCTTCTGTAGCTGCTGTTGTACGTCCTACTGTTTCTCCCAGTAATTTTGCTACAATGTATAAAGACATATCGATTCCAGCTGACACTCCAGCAGAAGTTAGAATATTGCCTTCATCCAAAAATCGGACATTTGAACTACTTCAATGTCCATATAATTAGATTTCATGTATTCAATCGCAAATGAATGTGTAGTTGCCTTTTTGCCGGATAATAGACCTGCTTCTGCCAACAATAGTGCACCTGAACATACCGATGCGACCTGCCGCCAGACTTGTAAAAATTTAAAATCCATTCAAGCAGCTGTTGATTTTTGAAACTGGATCTGATAGCAAATAATGTCCCGCCCTGGACAACTTAGTTTACACGGCTTGAATTGCAAAAATCTGCACTTTCATATCGATTGTCCTCGACCATCTTTTGTTCCGTACGTACATATGCTTCAACATGCTTTCGATCTCGCAGAACTATTTTGATGATTTGATTTACTGATATCACCTCTTGACTACATTTTATACATTATACTGGTAATGGATATAAATACAATTGATTATGAGGAAAAATAAAACGTTAAAATTCCCCAATTTTTTCATAGTTTAATAACGACATTTGAGTAAAAGGATTAACAGTTTTACTTTTTTCTTCTTTGGTGTTGCAATTTGCAACATGATTTCCTTTCTTGCAAAGGGTAATAAACATTTCATGAGTTAATAATCAAGCAGTCTTTGTAATGAATGTATTGATTGGTTTCTCTAGTATTTCCAAGAGCCAAAATAATTTTGCAAACATATTTCCGAACGAGTGGAACATTATTAAAATTGAATTGGGGTCTTTTGTTACGTTCTTCCGTATTCTTTACATAGATTGACTAATATGTCTCATAAATATCAACGCTTATTGTATACTATCATTATTCATTTATTGTAATCGTAGTTTTAGATGCACAATAAAAGAAGGAGTAGTTTCATGGGTGATATTAAATTATTTCGTATAAATGGAGAACATGTAAGTGAATTGGAAGGCACATCTCTGACAATTGAAAAATCGCTGCAAACCCTTATTGAGCGTAATCTTGAAACATTTTTAGGTGTACGGTTTTTAGCATCAGAATATTCTACTGGCAAGACACATGGCGGCAGAATCGATACATTAGGTATTGATGAAAATAACTCTCCAGTTATTATCGAATATAAACGAGCTGTCAATGAAAATGTCATTAACCAAGGATTATATTATCTGGACTGGCTGTTGGATCATAAAGCAGAATTCACTCTTATGGTAATGCGCAAATACGGCAATAACTTGGCTGACGCAATTGATTGGACGAATCCGCGCTTATTATGTATTGCGGGTGGATTCACAAAATATGACGAACATGCTGTTCAACAAATTAATCGGAACATTGAGTTGTACCAGTATAAGTTTTATAAAGATGGATTTCTTTTGCTCGATTTAGTAAATGCAACAACTGCACAACCATTACTGGAAGTTGAAAACCATATTAACTCATCGAAGCCCGGATATAAGACAGTCTCCGAATATCTGGAACAATCCAGTACAGAATTAAAAGACCGGTTTGAAGCAATAAAAGCATATATTATGGCACTAGGCGATGATGTACAAATGGCTGTATTAAAATACTACATAGCCTTTAAGCGCATTAAAAATTTTGTCTGCTTAGAAGTGCATCCTCAGACAGAAAAAATCGTCTTATTTTTAAAAGTGAATCCAGATGAAATTGAACTCGAGCCAGGATTTAGCCGTGATGTACGAAATATCGGTCATATCGGAACAGGGGATTTAGAAGTCAGTATTTATAATGATGAAGATTTTGAAAAGGCAAAGCGACTTATTCATATGAGCTATGATAGAAGTTAGAAATCGCCGGTAATTATTATACTTGGCGATTTTTAATAATTAAATATTTTTAACCAATCTGTAAAGAAGGCAGGATTTATTTTATCTCATTATTTTCATGATACAATTCCAATAAAAAGTGTTTATTAAGAAGAGACAGGAATTGTTAAAACATATAGGTGGAGCAGATTTTTGAAGGAATTTGCGAACGAAAGCAGTGATGATGCTCTACATATATTTGACAAAAAGCCAGTGTTAGAATATGAATAGCTGGAGGGAATCTTGTGAATCAAACTTTAAAGAAACAACCTGTTGCGTTTGTTACAGGAGCTTCAAGCGGCTTTGGATTGCTAACAAGTGTAGCGCTTGCCCGCGAAGGCTACCGCGTGCTGGCTTCAATGAGAGATTTGGATAAGAGAGGACGACTGGAAGCGGCAGCCAAAGAAGCAGGTGTAACAGACCGGATTGAGATTATCCAACTAGATGTAACCGATTTTTCAGCAACGGAAACTGTAATTCAGAATGTGATTGAAGATTACGGCCAAATTGATCTGTTGGTAAACAACGCGGGGTATGCAGCGGGAGGGTTTACGGAGGAGCTTGCTGTTGAAGAATGTGCTCGCGCGAATATATTAAAATCGTTAGTAATAAGTTTACGGAGGAGCTTGCTGTTGAAGAATGGCAGAGGCAATTTGAAACGAATTTTTTCGGTTTGGTAGCAGTAACAAAAGCTGTTTTGCCGTCGATGAGGGCACGCAGAAGCGGCAAGGTTGTGAATATAAGCAGTATTAGCGGACGAATCGGATTCCCTTCTATGGGACCTTATGTGGCATCAAAGTTTGCGGTGGAAGGATTCAGCGAGTCTTTACGTTTAGAGATGCTGCCGTACGGTGTTCATGTCGTTTTAATTGAACCGGGATCCTATAAAACGGAAATCTGGTCAAAAGGGCTGGATGCGGTATCGGTCAATCCGGATTCTCCTTATGTTAAAGAGATGGAGAAAATTTTGAAATATGTCAACCATGTTGCTGACACGGCACCCTCTCCGCATGAAGTGATCCAACAGATTGTACACGTGGCAAAGTCTCCTTATCCGAAATTGCGGTATCCGGTTGGCAAAGGTGTGAAATTAGGAATTGTCTTGAAAAATATATTGCCGTGGAAGTGGTGGGAGCGGATGGTGATGAAGCGGCTGTGGGACAGATAGAATCCGGATACTAGGATTTTCTTCCAAAAAATCTAGAAGTACGTTTTCCACTCTATTTTTGTTTTTAAGGTATTTAAATTATCTAGAAATTTACAATTGATATTTCTTGTTTAAAATGAAGTATTGCTTGCGGCAATGCTAACCTTTTGGTTAACTATCTTGTGAGTGCCAATATCGTTTCAAATATTCCAGCATGGTTTTACTGGTCGCTTATCTTTCTAGGTCTTGTCATAAAAAATTTTGCTATACAAAAAATATGTTCCTGGTCAGCTCATTGCTGCTGTTACTCATTTATTCGTTGTGGTTCCATCAATCTTTTCCATTGGAATTTTTGTGGTGCTTTTATCTGTAATTGTATTCATATTGCAATTATGAATATAAAAAAGCAAAACTACGGATTCGCAAGTTGAGTTGAACGGAATTTACACAATAATCATTTCAGATTTTATAATTCATAAAAAAAATTCGCCCTAATGACTAATGTCACCATATGACATTTAAATGAAACAAGGCGATTTTTCCACACTATCGCTACTAATGAAATATAATAGCTGATAGTTGTCTTAAAAATATTTGTCGCATTAAAAAAAATGATGGTAATTCAACTTTAACGGAGATTTAGACGATGACGACTAATCCAATTCAAGGTCCTAATTGCCAATCTTTTGTCCATCTGTATTGTACAAATAAACATAATAAATGCTCTGAGGCAATTTCCAAGGATCAAAACTCTCGTAAGTTGAACTACCTTTCGTAATAAGCTTTTTTTTAAGAATCTACTAATGGCGGGCATGAAGGGCTCAAATATTCTTTCGTCATATCGCTTATTTCAAAATCTTAAATCCGAATTTTTCAAAAATTTGAAACGAATCTTCTGTCTGTAGGTACTGATAGAAATCGTGAGCCTCTTTTTTATGCTTTGTGTCCTTAATGATGCCAACTGGATAAATAATAGGATCATGCATATTTGCGTCTGCGATGTCGACAATTTTTATCTTATCAGATATTTGAGCATCAGTTTTGAATACAATTCCTGCGTCCACTGTATTTGCTTCTACATATGATAATACTTGGCGCACATCCTTTGTGTATACGACTTTCTCTTTTACTTTTGGCCAAAGATTTAGCTTGGTCAAAGTTTGCTGCCCGTATTGACCTGCTGGAGTAGTTTCAGGATTTCCTAATGCAAATTGCTTAATACCGCTGTCTGCCAAAGACTGAAATCCTTTTACTGTGTCTGCTTTATCTTTCGGAACGATTAAAACGATTTCATTTCCTAGCAAGTTTTTACTCTCTTCTTTGTTAATCAATCCTTTGTCTACGAGTGGACGAAACTTATTTTCAGCAGCCGAGAAAAATAGGTCTACCGGCGCTCCTTGTTCGATTTGCTGTTGCAATGCACCAGAACTTCCAAAGTTAAATGTAATTTTTATATTTTCATGTTCTTTTTCATACTTTTTCTGAATTTCCGTTAAGGCATCTTGTAAGCTTGCGGCTGCTGAGATGGTTAATTGTACTGTCTGTTTATCCTCTGTCTTCTTTGATTCCTGTTTTTCTCCCTCGTTTGTACAACCAAAAATAAAAAAGATTGAAGCACACAAAAACATGATCATGATCATGCGAATAGAATGCTTCATGCTTTCTCTCCCCCTTCTACTTTTAATCTAATATAAAACTTATTATAATTTCTTATAACTATTTTGTATATTATATAATTAATTTATATAAAATATAATTATATAGAATAGTAAAGTGTCTCCGTTCACGGATAGAAAAAACACATTTGTTCAGTGCAATGAAAAAAACCATAAGGTGCTTTTTTAATCGGCCTTGCCAATAACGCCTTTTCAATAAATGCTTTTATCAGCTTTTACTTTATCTACGTTTTCGATTCTTTTTTCAAACCATCCAATCTTAGATGTTTCTATTGCATCAAACATCGGAACGTAAGGCTTTATATCGAGTAGAGGTGTTTCGTTCAATACATCGACATCTAAGACATGGATATGATTCCCCTCAATACTTTTCAATCGAACGACTGAAAAGCCGATTGGGTTCGGTCTTTTCGGGAATCTTGTTGCAAAAATACCATGGGGTTGATCATCTAAGAAAGGAACTACCTGCAATGAATATTCATGAATCTTATGAAAATAATAAATAAGAATAAGATGTGAAAAGCCGTCCAGATCTTTCATCCCTTCTACATACAATGGGTTAAGCTCTATTGTTCCTTCTACATTTTTCGCCGCCGCCGATTGAATCGGCATTCCTTCCAAGGTGTTAAAAGGGGTTAGAATTTTTCCTATCGCTTTAAAATGAATGTTCATCTTTACAACATCCTATTTTCTTTTATTTATAATTAATTATATTTAATTATAAATAAATATAATAGAAAAAGATATACTTATGTTTCTCTTTTTGGTTTTTCATTTCCAGTGCTCACGAATCAAGAAAACCAGATATTCCAGTGCCAAAAAGTGATAAAACAAAGCCAGAGGTTTTTAAGAGAACCCCTGGCTTTTAGCTGGATCCATTTCAGCTTTCATAAACGACTTGTCCGGTTTGTGACAAATCATAGCCTCCTAGTGCTTTTAAATCGTTTTGAAAGTGAACCGATCTTAAAATTTGCAGGACTTGACTAATTAACTCTCTATTCTCATCGTTCTTTAAAATAACCAAATCGTACTTTTCATTAACTAACGGAATGAAATCGACATCTTTAACTAGGTTAGCCCCTCTTTCAATCCCTACCCCGACATCTGCATCCCCTTTAGCGACAGCACTTGCGACACTTACGTGATTGGTTACCTCATTGTCATAGCCGTTAATTTCAGAAACAGGTATGCGATACTTTCTCAAACATTCATCTAGTAAAACACGAGCACCCGCACCTTTTTCCCGGTTCACAATTTTTATATTTTTTCTTCTTAAATCTTCCCAATGCTTAATATTCAACGGGTTTCCCTTTTTGACGTAAAAGCCTGCCTTCCTTGTTAGTAAATGAATCACGATATACTGAAAATTCACTAGTATCTTATTGATATACGGAACATTATATTCACCTGAAATTCCTTCGATTAAGTGTGTACTGACAATGTCTGAATATCCTTGATACATTGAAATTAGGCTTTCTAAGCTTCCAACATAAGAACGAAGTGGCCGAAACCTTTTCGAGGATTTTTCTAAGTAGTTCGCCAAAATATCTAAGCTCATATCCTGGCCGCTTATAATTAATTGTCTAGGCTGCAAATACCCTTGAGTTTCAATCGATGTTTCTTTTTTTGATGACTGTACGGAGCTTGGCTGCAGTTCTTCTTTTGACTTTTTTATATACTCTTCTAGATCGGAAGGATCAATTCGCATTTGTCGTCCGACACGATAAGCAGGTAATAACCCTTTTTTCACTAAATCATATACGGTTAATTTTGAAACCTTTAATATGTTTGCCACTTCCTCGGTTGTATAAGAAAGATTTTTTTCCATACCTACTTGCTCCTTCATAAAAAAATTCGTTATAAGTAATTAAATGTAATTTGATATATTATATTGATAACTTCTGTATCAATGATTTATATTTAAATATAAATAAAATTAATTATTTTCTTAACAAGAAGATGGCTATGTAGTTTATATCTAATCTTGATTATATCATGTTTTGTTTCGCTCTTTTTCAATGGAAATGACTCAACTTCTTGTTTTACCATTTCCTTTACTCCAAAGTTCAAAATAATTATAACCATTTATAACGAAAAATGATGAAACTTTATGAAAAGGTGAACGACAAATATGAATTACTCGCCACTTATACTCTCTTTAAAAACGGCAACAATCGCCACGTTTATCGTATTTGTTACTGGGGTTGTGTTGGCACGATTGATTAGTCGTAACTCCTTTCGAGGGAAAAGTATTATAGAAGCGATTATTTTGCTGCCACTCGTGCTTCCGCCTACAGTTGTAGGCTTTGGTTTATTATATATATTTGGTAAAAACGGTTTTATTGGTCGATTACTGCTTGATTGGTTTGATTTCCAAATTGTTTTCACCTGGTATGCTGTTGTGATCGCAGCAGTCGTCGTGTCTTTTCCTTTAATGTATCAAAGTGCATCTGCAGCGTTTCGGCAGTATGACCCAAATATTGAAAATGCTGCATATACAATGGGGGCATCGAAATGGAGAGTGTTTTGGACGATATCTTTTCCACTGGCATGGCCAGGACTGTTAGCTGGCTTAGTTTTATCCTTTGCACGAGCGTTAGGAGAGTTTGGTGCCACTCTCATGCTCGCCGGCTATATTCCGAATGTAACCGACACTATTCCTCTAGCCATTTATTTTGCGGTGGAGTCAGGTAATTTGGAAGCGGCAAAATTTTGGGTGATCATTATCGTTGCCCTCGGCTTTAGCGCTATTTTATGGCTAAATTGGTGGAGCAAAAGGAATATGATGAGACATGTACAAAAATAGTAAGTTCAAATTGTCGCTTACTTAAAGGAGTTTTTTCTTATGCTTATCGTTGAAATCCAAAAAAGACTATCCCATTTTGAATTAGATGTAAAATTTTCAGTGGCCAATGAGATTGTTGTCCTTTTTGGCCCCTCCGGCTCCGGAAAAACGACAATCTTAAATTGTATTGCTGGGATAAGCAAACCTGCTGCTGGCATCATCCGATTAAACGACACCATTTTATTTGAAAATAAGAAAGTATTTGTTCCTATTCAAAAAAGAAACATCGGCTATGTATTTCAAGATTATGCGCTTTTTCCCCATATGACTGTTTGGAAAAACATTGCTTATGGCATGCAAAATGAAAGCTTTGTCAAAAATTTAATGAAAGAGCTGCGAATTGAACACCTTAGAGATAAATACCCGTCTGAAATTTCAGGCGGCGAAAAACAACGGGTCGCCATTGCACGAGCCATTGCAACCGAGCCGGCTGCCTTGCTTTTAGATGAACCTTTTTCTGCATTAGATAATCAAACACGTGTAAAAGGTCATGAAGAGCTATTACGTATCCATAAGCTTTGGCGCATTCCCATTATATTAGTCACCCATCATCTTGAGGAAGCAAAAAAATTGGGGAATCGAATTTTATATTTACACGAAGGAAAAATTTGTGACAGTGAAATGAATGTGAATCTTATTCAGAGTTAATTGACAGCCTTACTCTTTAAGCTAACATCAATTATAGCAAATTATGAGGAAAAAGGGGGTTTATAGCATTCCCCTTTTTCAGATTTTGTGTTTACTTCCTTAAAAACAGTAAATTAAATTTATTTTTATATTGTTCATTTAGCACATTGTTCTATTTTTACTGGATACGTCTCTCGCTTGAAACAGCATAATTCTTTGGTCGTGAAATTTATAAAATTTTCCCTTATGATGCTTTTTGATAAAATCTATTAATTTTTAATGCAAAAGGATCAATGACGGACAGTTGAACAAAGAATTCTGGGGACAAATTACAGCGCTCGTCTCATTCATTTGTCGCCGGCAGTGGTTGCATTGGACTCGGCTTATGATGCATTAGAATTAAGCTCAGACGTTTCCGGAAAAGACTGGCTTTCAGGTTGAGAGCTTGGCACAGGGGGAAAAATTATTCTGCAGCGCCCTCGACCCATTGGATATCGTCACTGGCGTTAGTTCGCTTTCTAAATTCAGCAGCGCGGACCGGTTACGCCCTCTTCGAAAAGCAATAGATCCAAAGCTATATAAGCTGGATTGAACCAAAAATCACAACATGCCTGCGACATGGTTGTCCGTATAGAAGAAAGGCGTATCTTCCCTCATCAAATGCGACAAGACAAAGCAAGTGATCAACAATTTAACGGAGGTATGAAAGCGAAATGCCTATGGATATAAGAATTTTACCCGTTTTCGTTCAAAAATACTATGAATCCACAAGTATAAAAGAATTGAGGGACATATAGGCTAGCGCTACCTTTTCTTTTAGAAAGGGAGGTACCCCCTTTCCAGAAGAAAAGGCCACCAAGCGAAGCGCGGCAGCCTGAACCCCAATATTTGACAAAGAGCCTTTTTTATTACACCGGATATACTCCATGCTTTCTTTCCGAAAAGACGATATATTTCGACATATAGGCATCAAAGCGACGAATCAATTCTTCGCGAAGCTGGTTTGGAGCGATAATTCCATCTATCACCATCTCTGAGGCTAAACGATAAATATCAATATCGCGGCGATACTCCTCCCGTTTTTGTTCAATAAAGGCTGCCTGTTCTTCTTTAGGAAGCTCAGCAATTTTATTGGCATAGACTGCATTAACCGCTGCTTCTGGTCCCATCACGGCAATTTGTGCATTAGGAAACGCTAAGCAGCAATCCGGTTCAAAGGCCGGGCCAGCCATCGCATAAAGACCTGCCCCATACGCTTTTCGCACGATAATAGAAATTTTCGGAACCGTTGCTTCTGACATCGCTGAAATCATTTTCGCTCCATGGCGGATAATTCCTGCCCTTTCCACTTTTGTGCCGATCATAAATCCTGGAATATCGGCTAAAAATAAAAGCGGAATATGGAAGGCATCACATAAAGTAATAAATTTGGCTGCTTTATCAGCCGAATCATGGAATAGGACACCGCCTTTGATGCGCGGCTGGTTAGCGAGTATACCGATTGGCTGTCCATTCAAGCGAGCAAGTCCTGTAATCAATTCAGGTGCAAACAGCTTTTTGATTTCGCAAAAAGAGCCTTCATCAATAAAACGCTCGATCAAGTCATACATATTAAACGGCGCATTTTGATTCAGGGGTAAAATGTCCTCAATCGTTTTTTCAAAGCTCTTCGCTGGCTTTGCTTCGACAATCGGCGGTTTTTCAGCGAAATTGGCTGGAAAATAAGATAAGTACTTGCGGGCAAACTGAATGGCTTCTTCTTCTGTTTTCACAAGTACATCTCCACATCCAGAGACACTGCAATGCATTCGCGCTCCACCCATCTCTTCAAGCGTCACTTTTTCGCCAATCACCATCTCCGCCATTCGCGGCGATCCTAAATACATCGAAGCGTTTCCTTCGACCATAATGACGATATCGCAAAAAGCTGGAATATAAGCACCGCCGGCCGCCGATGGTCCAAATAATAAGCATATTTGCGGCACTTTTCCAGAAAGCTTTACTTGATTGTAAAAAATGC
The DNA here is from genome assembly GCF_038008865.1 of Aeribacillus sp. FSL K6-8394. Lineage (NCBI taxonomy): Bacteria > Bacillati > Bacillota > Bacilli > Caryophanales > Bacillaceae > Aeribacillus > Aeribacillus sp. FSL K6-8394. Next base: position 897,584 of record NZ_JBBPAA010000001.1, on the reverse strand, counting down.
GCCCTGCCCCGCGGCGACCAGGAAACATTTCGACTTGATCCGTAATCCGCGCTCCAGCCGAGTCTACTAAATAAAGCATCGGGCACCGAAGCTTTTCTGCGGTTTCTTGGATACGAATGATTTTTTCTACGGTTCGTGATCCCCACGATCCCGCCTTTACCGTTGAATCATTGGCCATTACACATACGGTTTGCCCGTTGATTTTTCCGATCCCTGTTACCACGCCATCAGCTGGCAGACCGTCAGCAAGACAATTGGCAAATAAAGCATCCTCAAATTGCATTCCCTCATCAAATAACAGCTTTAGACGATCTCGTACGAATAGCTTGCCTTTCTCCGCATTTTTTTGATGGTACTTTAATGCGCCGCCTTGTTCAATTTTTTCGACTTGTTCCGCCAATTTCTCGGTCAATGTTTTTGCTTGCTCGTTGATCACTTGCACTTCCTCCTTTACTCTCCTTTATAAACAGGCTTCCGCTTTTCTTTAAAGGCTTGCAGCCCTTCTAAACGATCCTTCGTTGGAATTGTCATCTCATAAGCCATCTGCTCCAGCTTCAAACCTGTATATAAATCGACTTCCAGACCTCGATTAATGGCTATTTTAGCTTGGGCAACAGCAATCGGCGCATTTTGAATTATTTGTCCGGCAAGTTCGTTTGCCTTTTCCATTAACTGCTCATACGGCACAACATATTCTACTATTCCGATGCTGGCTGCTTCCGCTGCCGTTAGCCGTTTAGCCGTAAAAATGAGCTCCTTTGCTTTGCCTTTTCCGATTAAACGCGGGAGACGCTGAGTTCCGCCAGCACCTGGAATAATCCCAAGCGCCGTTTCGGTTAATCCAAGCTGAGCATGATCAGAGGCAATACGGATATCGCAAGCTAACGCCAATTCGAGGCCTCCGCCAAATGCAACGCCATTAATCGCGCAAATAGTTGGTGCTGGAAGCTGTTCAAATTCATTGATCGTCTCGCGAATCAGCGCAACGGTTTTTCTCACTTCTGTTTCAGTCATACTGGCACGTTCTTTTAAGTCAGCACCAGCACAAAATGCTTTTTTTCCACTTCCTGTTACGATCACACAACGGATCGAGCGATCAAACCTTAATTGCCCAAGCTTTTGCTTCAGCTCCATTAACAGCGCTGTAGACAAAGCGTTGACTGCTTGCGGGCGATGCAAAGTTAGCACTGCCACTCCATTCGCCGCCTCATAGAGAATAGAAGATTCCATTTAATCACTCTCCTTTATTAGGACAAACAAGGATCAACGGTTTGCAAATAATGGCTATTGAGCGCTCGACCGATTTTATTTTGAATAAATAGCGCTGCCTCCGTTAACCGCCCAGCATCAATGCCTGTAGCAATATCCATGCCATTAAGCATATATAATAAATCATCAGTCGCTACGTTTCCGGAAGCTCCCGGTGCATACGGACAGCCGCCCAGTCCACCAAGCGAGCTGTCAAAAGTCGTAATCCCCATTTCTAATGAAAGCAGCACATTGGCTAAGGCTGTTCCCCTTGTATCGTGAAAATGCATGGATAGCTTTTCTTTCGGGAATCTCTTTAGAAGCGAGTTGAGCACAGCTTCCACTTGGCGAGGGGTAGCAACACCGATCGTATCACCTAAAGAAAGCTCATCCACTCCCATTTCAAACAACCGCTCTGATATAGCAGCTACCTGCTCAATGGAAACTTCCCCCTCATAAGGGCAACCAAAAACCGTTGAAAGATAGCCGCGAACGGTTTTCTTAGCACGCTTTGCCTCCTGAACAACAGCTGTTAAGACAGGAAAGGTATCAGAGATTGATTTATTAATATTTTTTTGATTATGCGTCTCGCTTGCAGACATAAATACAGAGATTTCATCAACTTGAGTCGTCAAAGCATTTTCAAGCCCTTTTTGATTCGGAACAAGCGCTGCGTAAGTAACACCAGGAGCTCGTTCAATTCCTGCTGCAACATCTAACGCATCGGCTAGCTGCGGAATCCATTTTGGATGAACAAATGATGTTATTTCAATGTACGTCAACCCTGTTTTGGAAAGCTGATTGATCCAAGCAATTTTATCTTCAGTCGCAATGGCTGTCTTTTCATTTTGCAGCCCATCACGAGGCCCTACCTCTTTAATCGTAACGTGTTTAGGCCAGTTGCCCACGCGCCTCACCTCTTATTCAAATTCAAGCAAAATGTCACCTTCATTGACAAAATCGCCTTCCTTCACATGAATTTCTTTAACGATTCCGCTTGCTTCTGCAGCAATAGGAATTTCCATTTTCATTGATTCTAAAATCACGACATCTTGCCCTTCCTCAATGTTTTCACCGACAGAAACAACAATTTTCCATACATTCCCTGCCATTATTGCAACAATTTCATTCATCTTTTTACTCCTCCATTTCCTGAGCTTGCAGATTGAAGGTCTTCCACTCTCTAATCAAGAAAAGTGGAAGACTTAGTCAACATCTTATTTTTTGATAGAAACGTTGCTTAAATGCCGATTTACAAAATCAGTTGTTGTATGTCCCGCTTGAAATTCTGGGTGTGTCAACACTTCTTTTAGCATTGGAATGTTTGTTTTTATTCCTTCAATTTGATAGCTGCCAAGCGCTTGCAGCATGCGATTAATCGCTTCCTTTCGGTTTTCGCCTTTTACAATTAATTTAGCAATCATTGGATCATAAAACGGCGTTACGACCATTCCGCTTTGAACAGCTGTTTCATTGCGAATATGCTTTCCCTCCGGTAATTGAAGCGCAGTAATGGTTCCGGGGGATGGAAAAAATGTTTTTGGATCCTCCGCGTAAATCCGCACTTCGATGGCATGCCCTTGACGCTGGATGTGATCTTGGCTATAGCCGAGCTTTTCCCCGGCAGCGATGCGCAGCTGCTCTTCGACAAGATCCAGACCGGTAATCTCCTCAGTTACTGGATGCTCTACCTGAAGACGCGTATTCATTTCAAGAAAGTAGAAGTTTTTCTGTTCATCAACAAGAAATTCAATCGTTCCTGCATTTGTATAACCGATATATTGGGCAGCTTGAATGGCTGTCTCCCCCATTCTTTTTCTTGTTTGCTCATCTAAAAACAGAGAAGGAGCTTCTTCAATCACCTTTTGGTGACGCCGCTGAATCGAACATTCACGTTCCCATAAATACACATAATTCCCGTAGTGGTCAGCAAGAAGCTGAACTTCAATATGGCGCGGATTCTGAATATACTTTTCCAAATACATTGCCCCATCGCCGAAGAAGGAAGTCGCCCGCTTTTGGTTGCCTTCAAACACTTTGTGCAATTCCTCTTCATTATGGACGATTTGCATTCCGATGCCGCCACCGCCGCAAGACGCCTTTAACATAATAGGATAACCGATCGTCGCTGCTGTGCTTGCTGCTTCCTCAACATTTTGAAGTGGAAAGGAGATGCCGGGGACGATCGGCACGCCTGCTTCTGACATTGTTTTCCGCGACTCAATTTTACTTCCCATTTTCGCAATAACATCAGCATTCGGTCCGATAAATACAATTCCTTCCTCTTCACAACGGTGCGCAAATGTCGGGTTTTCCGACAAGAGACCATATCCTGGATGAATCGCTTCAGCTTTCGTCACTTTTGCAACCTCAATGATTTTGTCAATATTCAAATAACTTTCGTTGACACGCGGCTTTCCAATTAAATAAGCTTCGTTTGCCCATTTTACATGGAGCGAATCAGCATCTGCTTCTGAGTATATGGCTACTGTCTGAATTCCTAACCGCCGGCACGTTCGAATGACTCGAGCTGCAATTTCTCCCCGATTGGCCACTAACACTTTTTTAAACATGCAACTCCTCCTATTCATGGGTTGTCTTTGTACTAAGAATTTGTTTAGCCTGCTCGCGCAATTTAAATTTTTGAATTTTTCCGGATGCTGTCATCGGATACGAATCGGTAAATTCAATATAACGGGGGATTTTATGACGCGATATTTTTCCGCGGCAAAATTCTTGAACCTCTTCAGCCGTCGCAGTTTGCCCTGGTTTTAAAATAATCCACGCCATTACTTCTTCTCCGTATTTTTCATCAGGTACACCGACCACTTGAACATCTAGAATTTTCGGATGCTGATATAAAAATTCTTCAATTTCCCGTGGATAAATGTTTTCTCCGCCGCGGATGATCATATCCTTTAGTCTTCCAGTAATGCGGCAATATCCATTTTCATCCATTATTGCTAAGTCGCCTGTACGGAGCCATCCTTCCTCATCAATCGCTTCTTTCGTCGCTTCCGGATTGTTATAATATCCTTTCATGACATGATACCCTCGCGTACATAGCTCTCCTTGCACACCGTACGGTACTTCCTTGTTTGTGCCTGGTTCGACTATTTTGACTTCAACGTTTGGAAGAGCACGCCCGACTGTCTCGACGCGCAAATGAATAGGATCATCCGTTCTCGTCTGAGTAATGACAGGCGAAGATTCAGTTTGTCCATAAGCAATCGTAATTTCTTTGGCTCCCATTTTTTCGATAACCGCCTTCATTACTTCAATTGGACAATTTGATCCCGCCATAATTCCTGTCCGCAATGAAGACAGATCGTATTTTTCGAAATCAGGATCGTTCAACTCAGCAATAAACATGGTCGGCACACCATGTAAAGCGGTGCATTTTTCGTCTTGAACCGTTTGAAGCACTTGGGTAGCATTGAATTCTTGTATTGGTACGATCGTAGCGCCGACAGAGACGCATGCTAAGACGCCAAGCACGCAGCCAAAGCAGTGAAAAAATGGCACAGGAATACATAAACGATCATCTTTCGTGAGTTTCATGCATTGAGCAATATTGTAGGCGTTGTTGATAATGTTGTAGTGGCTGAGCATAACTCCTTTTGGAAATCCTGTCGTTCCTGAAGTGTATTGCATGTTGATGACATCATGCGGGTCAAGGGAGTTCATTCGTTGATCGAGTTCATCTTCAGCGGTATCTTGAGCCATCGCCAAAAGATCATTCCATGTATATGTGCCAGGGTAACGCTTATCACCAAGAACGATGACATTTTTTAGACGTGGAAGACGCTTCGCCTTCAGCTGTCCTGGCTGACATTCGTACAACTCCGGGGCAATCTCATAGATCGTGTCAATGTAAGAGGTATCGCGATATTGTTCGATTAAAAGAAGGGTCGTGGAATCTGATTGCTTCAATAAGTATTCTAATTCAGCTGTACGGTAGTTCGTGTTGACCGTCACAAGTACAGCCCCCATTTTGCCTGTAGCAAACTGGCATGCCAGCCATTCAGGAGTGTTGGTTGCCCAAATTGCAATATGCTCTCCTGACTGAATGCCCAGTTTCATTAAGCTTCGAGCAACAAGACGACAATATTCATCAAACTGCCTGTATGTCATTCTAAGTCCGCGATCTGCATACACAACAGCCTCATGCTCTGGATAAGCATTCGCTTTTTCTTCTAATAGTTTGCCAACCGTAACCTCTAACATCTCCGTCATAACATGCGCCTCCTTTGTTTAAATAAATTTTCATCCTCTCCATTTTTCTGTCCTTTAACATCCAAGCTGACGGGCAATAACGATCCGCTGAATTTCTGATGTGCCTTCACCAATTTCCATGAGCTTAATATCGCGCAAATGGCGCTCGACCCCATATTCTTTCATATACCCGTATCCTCCATGAATTTGAATTGCCTGATTACATATGCGGAAGCCAGCTTCAGAAGCGAACAGTTTAGCGAAAGAGGCTTCTTTTGTAAACGGTTTCCCTTGATCTTTTAGCCAGGCCGCTTTATACACCATGCTGCGGGCTAATTCGATTTCCATCGCCATATCGGCAAGCTTAAATTGAATCGCTTGGAATTTAGAAATGGATTGACCAAATTGTTTCCGTTCCTTCGCATATTGAAGCGCTTTCTCAAACGCGGCTTGAGCGATGCCAACGGCAAGAGCAGCAATCGAAATGCGACCGCCATCTAGAGTATATAAAAATTGCTTAAATCCCTTTGCCGGATCCCCTAATATGTTCTCTTTCGGCACGCGTACATTTTCAAGCACAAGCTCGCACGTATTCGAGGCACGGACACCCATTTTGTCGTAATTGCATTGAATCGTAAATCCCGGAACGTTTGTTGGAACAATGAAAGCAGAGATGATGTTTTTATCCTTGTCATCCTTTCCGGTCACTGCGGTGACAATCACTTGTCTTGCATGCCCTGCATTCGTAATCCAGCATTTTTCTCCATTAATCACATATTCATCTCCGTCAAGCACCGCTCTCGTTCGGGTTCCGCCAGCATCTGAACCAGCATTCGGTTCAGTTAACCCAAACGCTCCCAACGCCTCTCCTTTTGCCATCGGAACAAGCCACTTTTGCTTTTGCTCTTCTGTACCAAAATAGTAAATAGGGCTTGCACCTAATGAGACAGCAGCAGCATAGCTAAGACCTGTTCCGCCACAGGCGCGGCCAATTTCTTCTACAGCAACAGCATATGAAATCGTATCGCCACCAGCTCCGCCATATTCTTCTGGGAACGGGATTCCCAATAGCCCTAGCTCTCCCATCTTTTTGAATATTTCGATGGAAAAATAGGCTTCTTCATCCCATTTCGCTGCGTTTGGTGCAATTTCCTTCTCAGCAAACTCCCTTACCATTTCTTTAATCATCTGTTGCTCTTTTGTAAGTTCAAAATTCATGCTCTCTCCCCCATTTCTAACATATTATTCTAAAACCGACTAGTCGGTTTGTTTTTCATGAAAAATTTACGTTAACTAAAAATCATTTTTTAAATTTTAAAATGATTGAAGCGAAACCTGCTTGCTTTTGATGAAATAAATGATATTTTCCGCTTTTTGCTTAGCCTTTTCTGTAAGGACAGAATGCAAAATAAAATCAATAAAATAGTCGGCAATTTGCTCGATTGTCATCGGTCCTTCCGGCTTATACCATTTATACGTCCAGTTCACCATGCCAATAATCGTCATTCCTGTAATTTCCACTGAAAGCTCTGGGCGAAACTCGCCTGCGTCAATTCCTTCGCGAATGACCCGAAAAATCACCTGCTTAAACTCATCACGCTTTTCATTAATTTTTTGTGCATACTCCGGCTTTAAATAATTGCTTTCTTGATAAAACACCGTTATATGCGGCTTATATAAATGAAATACTTTTACAAATGATTGAATAATAGCACATAAACGCTCTGTTGGGGTTTTGTAGTTTTCATAGGCCGCCTGTGCCTTGTTGAGCACATAGGTGATAAACACGTCGTGAATGTGATAAAGAAGTTCATCTTTTGATTTAAAATTATGATAAAAGCCGCCTTTTGATGCGTTGATTTCTGTGACAATCCGATCGACAGTAACCCCATGATAGCCGTATTGTTCAAAAAGATGCAGAGCCGTATCGATAATTCTTTCTTTTAAAGTTTTATTTGCCATAGAAAATCTCCTTCATTAACTTATATTAACACAATTTTCGGAAAAGTTAAATATTTTATAGCTGCTATCTATAAAATACGTAATAAATGCCCCAAATGTCAATCCTCGTTTAATAAGATCGAGTCAAAATTTTGTGGGTATTTTCTCTTTTTGTACAGAAAATTTTTTATCTATATTTGAAAGCGTTTACCTAACTCCTTAGTTTGCTTGTGCAGCACCGTTTAGGATTTTTTAAAATCCAATCTCATCGATATCAAGGCATGATACAACAGGCTTCCAGATGAGTGTTGTAGATAAGGAACTGATCAAGAAGACATAGATATTTCTTTGATTTGTTTGTTTTTCTCTCTTATAAAACAATCGTTTGATATCTTCGCACAAGAGTTAATAGTTGTTTTCTTCTGACTTAAAACAATTTTGGAAAATAGTATGTATTAATCTAAGTTTGCATGTTTCCATCTTCATCCATTGGTACAGATACAATGTTCGCACCGCAGGATCGGAATACATTTGAGTGCAGTTGGATAAGTAGGTACCTCTTGAAATCTCCCTGAAGGCAATCGTTCCCCCTCAGATAAAAAACCAGACCAAATAAAAATTTGTTGAACCTTTGGGATACTGGCATTTTGATTCAATTTAATCTTCACAAGTTTCCTCCACTCGTATATAGATACAAATTGATTTCCGTGCAAATGAAAACCGTTTTGGCCATTAAACTTCTAGCCTATGTGGATTTTCAATTTGAATTCATTCTTCTATTTGATTACGGATATAGTGTTATATAGTCATATTGACTGTTATACATATAATTCGTTTAGTATAAGTTTAGTTTATTATAAACTAGGGAGGGGATGACTCGTGCCAGAAACTATTTTAAATGTAAGAGATAAAACAAATATCGTGATAATTTTATTGAAGGAGTAAAGGCCTGTTTACCTACCATATTTGGTTATTTAAGTATTGGCTTTGCTGCTGGAGTTGTAGAAAAAGCGGCAGGTCTTAGTGTGTTGGAAATCGCTTTATTGTCTCTCTTTCTTTATGCAGGTTCTGGGCAATTTGTTACAGCTGGGATGATTACAGCTGGCAGTCCTGTTCCATCTATTATTTTTGCAATTTTTTTAGTTAATCTTCGGCATCTTTTATTTAGTGCCTCTCTAGCCCCTTATTGTCGGCATATGGGCCTGTGGAAAAATTTTTTAATAGGTTCTCAAATAACAGACGAAACTTTTGGAGTAGCTTCTAATTATCTTGCAAACAAAAAAGAAGCTAGTTTTTCTTGGCTACTAGGGTTAAATATAACAGCTTATGTCAATTGGCTTTTCGCAAATATTTTGGGAGCCATCATGGGAGGATGGGTAACCAATACGGAGGCTATCGGAATGGACTTTGCGTTGCCAGCTATGTTTGCTGGATTATTAGTATTTCAAATTATTTGTAAAAATGAGAAGCTGTTAGAAATAGGCATAGCAATGTTTACAGTTGTTTGTTTACTTGTTGTTAATTTTTTTATACCAGGGATGTGGGGAGTCATGATTGCGACTATTATAGGTTCAACCGTTGGGATGGTGATGAAAAAATGGAAGTAAGGTGGAAGATTTTTTTAATCATACTTGGAACAGGTATTGTTACATTAATCCCAAGAGTAGTGCCTTTGTTATTCTTAAGCAGAATCAAACTTCCTGAGTGGTTTTTAAGTTGGCTTAGTTTTGTCCCCGTTACTGTTATGGCGGCGTTATTGACACAGAGTCTTTTATTTGATGATGGTCAACTTTCTCCGATGGCAAATAAGTTTGAATTATTGGCTATTATACCTACTTTTTTAGTTGCTCTATTATTTAGAAGTCTACTAGGAGCTGTTTTAGTGGGAATGATATCTGTCAGTTTATTAAGATGGATTTTTTAAATGTAATTTTAAGGGGAAGATTTATAAAAAGACTGTAAGATTAGTCTTCCCCTGTCAAGTAAGCAGATATAAAAAGGGTGTGCAACTAGTTGTCTTATACCAAGAAAACGGACACGTTAAACAGAGAGAAATAGCCTAATCAGTTGCTTTTTCCCGGTTAGCTAAATAAACTGCCTCAAATTCACATGGGGATACATCTTTCACACTGAAAAAATAGTTCGTATAATTCCCACTACAATAATCACCATCTGAAAGATATAGTTCAAATTTTTAAGAAAAATTACGAATCATTTTTCAATTATGTCTCCTTTCCTTATTTCATGCTTACGTTTATCTGCCGCCAAAGTAAAATCCATAGAAATAATCCCAATCTCTTAATTCCCCAAAGTACTGAGATGGTTTGACTGTAAAGAACCCTGCACGTGCAAAAGTAAACATGATCAGTTGAAAAATGATTGAGCCCCAATCCATCTAATCATCCACCCTCTTTTTTCTAATTGTTGAGAAATAAGAGGCAGTGGCTTTAGTTGTATTCACTTCTTCTCATAAGTTAACATAACATTTTTATTTAAAACTTAAAAAATAAGTTAATGTATTGTTGATTGTTTGTTCTAGCCCCGCTCCTTCTGTAAGTATGTATATTCGGAGGTGAAGAGTATCTTTTTTCTTTCCATTTGTTCGAAGTCCTCAAATGATTTTCCGTTTTTAATCCTTTTTCTTCCTTTTAAACTTGTATTTTACCTTCTTGTTTAATTTCTTTCTTTATTTCGTTTTATTGTTCATTTAGCACATTGTTCTATTTTTTTTTATTTCTGAAATAAACAAGTAACGATTGCTTAAAGCATAATCAATAAATTTTTTACTTGTCGCAAGGCTTCTCTAGCATGTATTCACAGTCATTGCTCCTTCATCTGTTTGATTTTCCGATTCAAATTAATAAAACATTCTCTCGGTTAAATAAAAAGATGTAAGTCATAACCTGAATCCGTGATGAATTGAAATCGACTTTGATTTTGTTGTAATTTTGATGGATTGATAATCCATAAAACCCCTTTTATGCTTATGACCTATGTCATCTCTATTTCCGAAAATGGAACAAATCTCTTTTTTAGGTATACGAACCAAAAAAATAGACAAAAAAGCACAGGGAGTGACGTTGGACATCAGTGCCCGAACATTCGTTCGTTATCTTGCCTCTCTCCATTTCTGATAGACGTTCAGTAGGGGCTCGCTATAGCCACTCCTTCGCGTCAGTTTCATCCAGATCTGTCGTGATCGACGGACGAGTCGCCCTGCCATCGTGATCACCGTCTGAATAATCGTCTTGATGCGGCGGCGTTTCACTTTGTGGTGCAACGGATGTCTCGGATCGCTTAATAGATCTTGTCCAATCAGACGAAGAAGATTGTAAACGAAGGCTCCCATGACCAACACGAGCGCATTCGTTTTCATCTTCCCAGATGGAAGCCGCTCTAAATCTAAGTCGCTCTTCAGTTCGCTATGAAACTGTTCGCATGTCGCATGGTCATGATACAACGCGAGCACATCGCTCATTCGAACATGCTCGTATCCTTTGAGCCGCACCCAATAGCTTTCCACTTCATAATCAGGAACGAGCATCAGCTGTCCATTGCGTTCCATCGTCCGTTCCGTCACTTGGGTGACTTGAACGTACGTATACGTGTTTCCATCGATCGCTGCCTTCTGTGGAAGGCATAGCTCATAGGTTTGTACTCCTTCGCTTTGTCCATCATCGACACGTTTGCCCTTTTGCGAAGCGATCTGGAACCAAAGCGCTTTCGATTCTCGGCGTAAGTTTCGCTTGATGACAAAGTCCACGTCTTCCTTTAGGCATACGTGCACATTCGCTTCTGCATCGTTTCCTGCATCCATGCGAACAAGCAGACGAGATGAAGTCAGTTGACGAGCTCGACGGATAGCGGTGACTAAAAACGAGGGCATGTTGTCTTGCACATGTTGTTTCCCTGGACGCAACTCGGCATGAACGAGATACCCTTCCTTCCCTGCATACGCAAACAACGGTGTAAAACCGTCAAATCCTTTATACGTTCGACTGACTCCTTCTTTTTTCGTATCGGAGTTGTCAAATGGGGAACCATCTATATCAAGGGGAAGCCATGTCGTCTTTCCTTTGGTCCAACAAGGGGACAAAGTGGCATGTCGTTGAATCAACAGACGTATGGACTCCTCCCAAAGAATCGTTTCGGTCATCGGAAGACAAGCGAGCTGATCGAGTCGTTGTCGCAAGGTTGGAGAGGAAGGCACGTGCTGAATCCCCATCGATGCCGAAAAGATATCGTCCTGACGATACGCTTCGATATGATCGAAATCCGTTTTTCCTGTGGCAAGCAAGCCAATCATCGAGCGAATGACATCGCTATGGGAAATGTGCACTTCTCGACGAACCGTTGGAAGCCGAAGTGCGTTTACCCGTTTATCCAGTTTCGTTCGATGGAGTAAGTAGCCAACGAGAGCAAGCCCAGCACTTGGGGTAATCGCTTCATCTGTCAATACAAACCGAATCGGGAAATCTTTCATCACATCACCTACTTGATGAAGAATCGTCAACGTCGTTTTCCCTTATCGTATCAACGGTTTGCGACCATTGTAAAGATGTTTTGTCACGGATTCAGGTCATAAGTCAGCGAACCATTTTTTTGAATTTCATCCGTAAGCGCTTTCGGACTCTCATCCCTTGCCATGACAGACCGATATGTATACCATTTTTTACCATCCCTTGAGTTCAGACAGGGCATGATAGATCGGAGTCCCGGACGATTGCTGTAAATATGGCTTGTTTCCGCGTTACCTCCGGAAGAAGACGGCGGACGCGTTGTTTCGCCTTGTTCACGATCGTCTGTTTGGTAGATGCCGTTTCCTCCGCCGGATGCGACGATTCTTCTCCTAAACGACGTCCGAAAAGACGAATCCCATCCATCCGGGCAATCATTGCCTTGAAAAACGCCCCGAGTCCCTTGTCTGTCCAACTGCGGCGGTATTTCACCCGATACGCCAGCTGGCTCATCACGCTTTCAGCCCTCCCCATCGGATACATGCCCGTTGTGTCCACTCCTTGCTCCTTCAGCCATTCCCGGTAATCACGGATGCATCCCGGCATCGATTCGATCCGGTGGATCAAGGCAGCCAGCTGTTGTTCTTTCGCTTCGTCCCCCAGCGTGCCGAGGGCGCTGTTCAGTTCCACAAGCAGCTTCTCTTCATCCTGCTTCGCCAGCTTTTGCCGAATCGCCTGCCACCGTGGATGGCCCGAGAGGCATTGGCGCAACTCACGCGCCACGTGGAATCGATCCAATTGGAAGCAGACCCGTCCTTTGAAATACTCCCGGCACGCGGTAATCCATGGAGCGCCGTCCCCGTTGATGACAAGAAGATCCCGACACGGATCATAGGCATATTCGTTCATCAAAAATTCCTCGAAGCCTTCCCACACCTCCCTCTTGCCCTCATGGACGTAATGGCGCTGATTCACGAATTCGATCCGTGAGCCGTTGCGCTTCCACCCTTCGTGAACGGTCAGGATTTTGTCTTCCTTGGCCCGTTTTCCCTTCCCTTGGCGAGAGACAAACAGTCCATCGGCCTCCACAAACAGCACCCGTCCATATCGCTGGTCAACCGGGCAGTGCAGCGGAACTTCAGCCTCGAGCACCAACTGGCGGATCGCCTCATGGCTCATCACCGGATACCCGACCATCTGGGCAAGCGTATGAGCCGCTTTGCGATAGGAAGAGCACTCCACAGCCAATCCCACCGCTGTTTCTTCTAGACAAGGGCTGATTGACTGTGATCCATCAAACGCTAAAAAGGAGTCAAGCAAAAACGTGTAACGGTTTTGTTCTCGGTCTAAATAGTAGTTTCGCTCAAAGGTAACTTCGCCAAACAGGGTTTGAATCGTGGTGCGTCGTTTGTCTTTCAAGTGGTACCGGCGCTTGTCAAGGGTTTCCGCCAATTGTCGGTCGATGTCCTCCAACAGAGCCGTAAACAGCTCAGCGAAGGCGTTTTGCAGGGCTCGAAACAAATCAAGTTCGATCTCTTTCCATGTCAACGAATTTGTGGTAAGATGTTGTTGAATATTCATGGGACTCTCTCCTCCTGTTTGATGGTGTGGACAATGATCATCTTACCAGGGAGAGAGTCCTTTTCATGTTTCCTGCTTGGGATCCTACCGCGCTTCGCTTGGTGGCCCCGATGAGGGGGATTGCGAACCTACGTTCCCAACCCCCTCATCGGGGAATTCTAAGAATTTCTCCCACAAACATTTTACTCACACTTTCAGTTTTTGAAATTCAATGAATTTTCGGTTTGATATAATATAGGCAACTTCACCGTCATGTAAACTGCTTGTTTACTATTAGTAATTAACCCCAGCTCAAAAGATACTACTCTTTTGAAAAATGATCTGTAACAAAATTGCACAACTTTCCCAATCGACTTTATAGTGCAGTACAATTGTGATATTGACGCTTTAACGCCTTCCAGCGCAACTTAAATTTTTATTGTCCATGGAATAACCAATATTTATCCAAAATTGCTAATTGTGAGAAAAATAGTATCAACTTTGTCATCAAGAATTTTTTGTTTTTTTATAACTCGGAAAATATTTCGTTGATTTGAACTATCCGTTGTATTCTTTCTTTATCTCTGGACAAACCATGAGTTTGTATCAGCATCTATATTAATACAAAAACAGATCAATTTTCAGACATTTGTATATTCTCTTTTGTCTAACTATTTTCGATCAAAAATTTACATAATCTTAAGATGATATTTGTAAATATTATAAATGATCCTTTCTTCTAGTTAAAATAATGTGACAAATGGTCAAATTGTTTTTATCAATACGACGTGAGTCATTCGTATTCATATCCCGGAATATTCAAAGAATCATAAGAACCATTTCATTGTTATCATTAACTGCACATAATTATACACTCGTTGCAACTATAATCTTAGTCCATTCTTTTGTCCCCTTTTCCAATACCGCTCTTCATCTAAAAAATTTTCTGATAGCTAAATTTTTTCATAGCTGTTTCTATACTTTAACAACTATATTCCTTAATTTTCGGTTTAAAAAGGAAAAAAGTTCGTTAAACAGTTTATTTTTCTTGAAAACAATTTAAAATTGGAAATATTAAAACAGGGAATAAATCATTTGTTACTTATTATCCATAAAATAACCGTCCCTTCTGTACCGTTGTTTGCGGTGAATTATTGTTTCAAAAGAAAGGGGTGCCCGATATTCAACTTTTGGGGCACCCTCTTTACTTTTACCGCTATTTAGCTTGAATGACTTCATTTTTCTTATATCCATAAATTGAGCCATCTTTAATTTTTATGTCGTCTTCCCATGGCAACTTATATTTGCCTTCAGCCAAGTCTTTGATAAATGTATAAGGATTTTCTTTAACACCGCCTGGAACAGCTACATAACCTCTCGTTCCCAAATTAAATATATTGTTTTCAAGCCCCCAATTCAAACGTGCTTGATCTGCCAGTTTCGGATATATTTCAGCCGTAACGATTTCCCAAGGATTTCTGTGTCCTTGAACCAATGTCGTTCCATCAAAATTACAAATTTGGCCTTCTCCGAAATAATAAAATACCCCATCGTAACCGGCTAGATTTACCGATAATGTATACATTAAATTATGCCATGCATTTGAACGATTCGTTAAAATCCATTGTTCATTTACTTGTGTACTGTATCCCGAAATTCTAATTAAAACATTAGCTCCTTTATAAGCAGCTTCTCGAGCAATTTCAGGGAACATGCCATCATGACAAATGCATACTGCCAATTTGCTTCCGCCTGGTCCATCACAAACTGGCATACCTAAATCCCCTGGCTGCCATGGTTCAATAGGAACCCAAGGATTTAATTTACGATACTTAAGAATAATCTCGCCTTGCGGATCGATGATAATGGCTGTATTGTATGGCAGTCCTCCGTCTGGATTTTTTTCCATAATTGAAAATACCCCATATACTTGAGCTTCTTTACATGCTTGCGCAAACGCATCTGTTTCTGGACCAGGTATTGTACATAAAAATTCATCAGTAGTCCATTTTTTTGTGTTTAAACCTTGTGTACTATATTCAGGGAATACGATTAACTCTAATCCGGGATATCCCGCTTTTGTGGAATGAACTGTTCGAACAATTTGTTCAATTTGTTTTTCAATATCTTTTCTGGATTCCACTACTGGAACCGGATATTGAATTAAAGCTGCCAAAAACCCTTCTGGTGGCTTCGTCATACTTCCAATACTTCCCATTATCAAACTCCTCCTGTTCTTTTAATTCAATTTATTTTTTTAAATAGGAAATGACTCATAAAGATTCATTCCTATATTTACTAACTCTATCCCGAAAATTTAAGTCCATGAAAAAAGCACAAAAAATCCAGGGGGTGTTAACACCAGCAGATTGGTATTTGCTGGAATAAGTCATGTTTATGCACCTGATGGTTACTGTTTCGGTTAACTACGCTGTTTGATTTGACGGCTCTACCATGACCTTAAACCCTAGTGTTTCCAACTTCCGAATCGCTTGTCTGGCGACTTGATGGCGCTTGCGTTCTTCGTAGTAATGTGGACCAAGTTCGATGTAAGTCTGCTTCTTTTTGAGGAGATGGTAGACAATAGTCAGGATGCTATGAGCGACCGCAACCGCTGCACGATTGGCCCCCCGGCGTGCAGCAATACGGTGGTACTGGCTGGATAGATAGGTGTGTTTGGACCTAGCAGCGGCACGGGCGGCTTCCACCAGGGTGCTACGAAGCTTCTGGTTTCCCTTGCGGGTTTTCCCTGACTTTCGTTTTCCGGCACTTTCGTTATTCCCTGGGGCGACTCCTGCCCATGAACACAAGTGAGCTGCCGAAGGAAACTGTGTCATGTCAGGGCCAATCTCAGCCAAAATATGCTCCGCTGTGCGCCGACCAACGCCGGGGATCGTATCTAACCGCTCCAGGTCATCTTCAAAAGGGCGCATCCGCTCCTTGATTTCAGCATCCAGTTCTTCAATCAAGGCATCTAAGTGATCAATATGCTCAAGCTGGGTTTTAAGCATCAGGCGTTGATGAGGGCCGATGAGGCCCTTCAGGGCCTTTTTCAACTCCTCTTTCTTCCGTTTGAGACGGCGCTGAGCCAGTTCGGATAGCACATCGGGGTCAGTTTCACCATTAATTAAAGCCTCGATCATGGCTCGACCCGATTTGCCCAGCACATTGGTCGCCACCGAGGAGAGTTTGATGTTAGCCCCTTCCAGTACCTTCTGGATGCGGTTGATTTCGCGAGCCCGCTCTTCAATCAGGCTGCGACGATAACGGATGAGTTCCCTCAACTCCCGTTGCTGGCGGTCAGGGATGTAACTACCTTGTAGCAATCCATGGCGTAAGAGTCCAGCGATCCACTCGGCATCCTTTACATCTGTTTTGCGACCAGGCACATTTTTGATATGTTTGGCATTGACCACTAAAATCTTGATGTCTTCCATCTCCAACAGGTTATAAATTGGCTTCCAGTAGGAACCTGTACTTTCCATGGCCACGTGAGTGACGCCATGCGCCTTGATCCAGTCTACAAGCATAAGCAAGTCTTCAGTCATGGTAGAAAACGTGCGGATCTCTTGATGATCCGGAGTAATAATACAAGCGACGACGTTCTTCTTATGAACGTCTAATCCACAAACATGAGTATGGATAATGTCCATGTTCGTTCCCCCATGCCTAACATGTAATAAACACAGGCTGGCGGTGCAACGACCATACACGTCATTCTATCCCGCGTGCTTCCCCAGGGAGCAACAGTCTGTGGTGCACCAGGTCGTCGGGGTCTGTCTAATTAACGGGCTCATGGCACCAAGGTAAGACGACCTCGCTGGCCAGCCTAAGATTAAGTATACATGGACGAACTATTTTCATCATCTGCTGGTGCCGCTTTTGCGGCATGGGGGTCTAATTAGAAATTTTTCCATGCAGATAAATCACTATTGCCGTCAAATTAATGCTGTTTATATTTATTAGTCTGCTTTTTAAAGCTGGGAAATGACTAAAAGTACGATCTAATTCTAATTTGTTATAAATAATTACCTACAATGTAATTAAATATAACATAATTATAACATATTTTTTGAGTTTTTTAAACGTTTGAAATCAATGAATTTTTGCTAGAAAACAAATTTCATGTTAATTTTTATTACATAAAAATGCGTACACCTTTCTGTCTTGAATGATTGATCATTCTTTTTGGGGATTTTTTCTATGAAAATAGAGCGTATTTACTTTTGTAATAGTGAAAAAAAGGAAAATCAAAAGAGATCCGATTTAATTACCGGCTTTTTTTCTAAAAAGGATGCGAAACAACTACTATTGCTCCTTTGAACGTTTTTTTGGATATTCCATTTATTCATTTTTCGGTATAATGTGCTACGAGTTACACCAAGTATTTTCGCAGCTTCCGTCATATTTTTTGTTTCTTGTAGAACTTGCTCGATCATTTGTTTTTCCAAAGACTTTAGATTGCCAACTACATGAGATTGTTTTATTGTACTGGAGTTTTGGAAGTCTTCAGGCAAGTGCATAGGACAGATTTTCGTCTCATGAATTGCTAAAAGAAATGCCCTTTCCATCACATTTTTCAGTTCACGAATGTTTCCTGGCCAATAATAGGACTGAAGCATTTGCAGTGCGGAATCACATAACTCTAGTGGTCCTTTTCCATAATACTGATGAAACTGGCGCAGAAATTGTGCAGATAAATAAGGGATATCTTCTAATCGGTGTCTAAGAGGAGGAATCTGAATAGTAAATACATTTAATCGATAATACAGGTCGGAACGGAAAGAACCTTGGTAAGCAATCTCCTCTTTTAGATTGCGGTTTGTTGCAGCAATGACCCTTACATTAACTGGACGTTCTTTATAGTCACCTATGCGAACGACTTTTCGCTCCTCCAACACTCTAAGAAGGCTTACTTGCAATTCTAATGGCATCTCTCCAATTTCATCAAGAAACAATGTGCCCCCGTTGGCAGCTTCAAACTTCCCGACGCTTCCACCCTTTTTTGAACCAGTAAATGCTCCTTCCACATATCCAAATAACTCACTGGCAATCAGTTCTCTTGGAATAGCACCGGCATTCAAAGCAATAAACGGTCCATTTCGGCGAGGGCTTTGCTCATGAATCGTTCTTGCCAAAACTTCTTTACCAGTTCCTGTTTCCCCAAATATCAATACATTGGCGTCAAATTGTGAGGAGATCGAAGCAATGCGGAGCTCTTTTTGAAAGGCCGGATTGTAAGTTGCTATTTTTCCAAAATGGTATTTTTCATTTGACTGCTGAATAGCTTGTCCTGATCTTTTCTTTATAAAAATCAAAAAAGCGTTGTACGGCTTTCTCATTTTCCTTTTCATTACTTCATAACCAATATCCAATAGGTTCGCTTCATCGAAAAGATCACCGGATTTAGCTTTCGTTATTTCAAAAGCATGGGGATTTACGTATAGTATCTTATCATTTTGGTCAACGGCGATAATTCCATCAGATACCTCTTTCCCTATTTCTTCGACTAAACCTTTCCATATATCTTCTTCATCTACAGAATCAAAAAGCGTATTTGTTAAAAGCGGTCTAGCAAAAATTTGTTTTTCCGAGCTCCAAACTATCTCAAACTGTCCATTTTCCTTTGCTTTTCCAATCCTCATTTCTCTTGACAAATGATGATTAGATTCTATTTTAATTTTTCCACTCTGTGATGAAAACTCTTTCTCATATAAATATTTTGTGATTTTTTTCTTTCTGTAGATTTTAAATGACATATCGCGTCTAATACTATTTGAACCCCTATGTAAGTACTGCACATAACCGAGGAAATAACAGTATCCAACCCATATTTTTCTTTCATGCCTTTTACAAGTAAATCGTTTTCAGGAATATCTAATGACTGGAAATAACTAAAACAACTGTAATGACCAGCTGCATATTTTGGCCCCATTGCTTGTATCTCCAGCTCTGTTGTAATTGGGCTGATAATAGGCATTTCCTCAGGATTGAATCCTAATTCATAATACATTTTATAAAAAGGTAACTGTAGATGAGCAAATTCGCTAACATAAATTTACAACCAAACAAAAAAAGAGACATGAACCCGATTCCTTGATTAGAATAGATGTGTCACCAAAACTATTCACAAGGAGGTTCATGTCTCATGAATAGATTAGCACATCATCAAGGAATCCACAAGTTTTTCACGATGTTGGGGTTGGCACTTTATTTTTCAAAACCTGTCATGAAGCATCTCGTTCATATCGTGGATGCGCTGACCACCAAAGGATTTGCGGGAACATTGACCGATCTTCATCATTGGAGCTTTCATCCGAACCACCGCACGACACTCAGCCATTTTTTCACGAAAAGCCCTTGGGATGAAGAGACGCTGCTTCGCAAACTTCAACAGTGGATGCTTCGTCGTGTCGAACGCATCGCCAAACAGGAGAATCAACCCCTTTTTGTTTCGATCGATGATACGATTTGCCAAAAAACCAAGCCTTCGTCACAGGCAACGCACGCCATTCAAGGGTGTGATTGGCACTATTCTCACACAGAGAAAAAGTCGATCTGGGGACATTCTCTTGTTTGGCTCATGGTTCATACGATGACCCAGGCTTTTCCCTTTGCGTTCCGCCTCTACGACAAGGCGGCTGGGAAAAGCAAGGGGGAACTCGCGATCGAGATGCTTTCTTCTTTGGATGTACGCCGTCCCGTTTATGTGCTGATGGATTCGTGGTATCCATCGCAAGCGCTCGTGGAAGCCTGTCTGAAAAAAGGATTTCACGTCATCGCGATGCTCAAAACGAACCGGATTCTCTATCCGAAAGGCATCGCCATCCAAGCCAAACAGTTTGCCCGCTATATCGAACCGAACGACACCCATCTCGTCACGGTGGGAGAAGAGCGTTATCGCGTGTATCGCTACGAGGGATCGCTGAAAGGTCTCGATGATGCCGTTGTGTTGTTGGCTTGGAAAGCCGATCAGCCGATGACATCGGAACATCTTCACTGCGTCTTGAGCACCGACCGGGATCTAAGCGATGAAGAGATCTTGCGCTACTATGCCCAGCGTTGGTCGATCGAATGTTTTTTCCGTCAAGCGAAAGACCAGCTGAAACTCGATGGATACCGCGTTCGCGGACGTCGGGCGGTGAAACGCTACTGGATCTTGGTGCAGCTTGCTTACGTGTACAGCATGTTCGAGTCGAACAGCGATTTTTCTGATGGGCTCGATCTTCTGCGCAAGAGAAAAGGACATAGCCTCGTGGAGTTCATTTACCGTGCAGCGAAACAAAATATTCCCATTGATACCGTGAAAAAACAGCTCCACGTGGCATAAGGGGTACCCTGTTTGTCTCTTTTATATGGTAATTATTGTAATTAAAATTGCTCAACTACAGTTATTTATATGTTAGGAATTTCGAATCTAAAAAACTTTAACTCTTCAGGTTTAGGTTGGTACTCTTTATGGGTAGCAATTCTTGCTTTAGGATACAGCTATATAAACTTTATTAAACTGCAAGATATAAAATTCGGTATTATTTGGCTTATGTGCTCCATTCTATGGACATTATTTTACTTGCTGCTTGCACAAAAAAGAACATTGCTATCTTTACTGGGTGGGGCGCGTTTATTCAAGCATGGATTACAGCAACTATTCCCCCCTTTCTTCTTCTCATTAACCAATGGGAGTTCGTAGGATAAAAAACTGCTTTCGTAGTAACTATTTTAACAATTCTAGCTTTTATCGCTATCTATATTAACAAAACCTACTTCTGTCAAAATAGACAGCATTTCAACAAAATCTTAATTATAGAGCTCGGATCACCTATTGATTTTTTCTATACTTTAGCATTTGATTATTTTCTTTTGTATTAAAATAAGACTTGTAAAACAGCATGAAGACGAATATTTAATTGGCTTGAACAGTTTGAACAATAAAGATCAACCAACACAAAGGGTTTATTTCGATGATGATGAAAAATTTAGATTCCTGATTTTGAAAAGCAATTTTATGCCTTTCTACATAAAAATACCTTAATTCTCAATTATCTTATTCTTTAATATTTCGAACATACTATGAATGATAAAGCGAAAGCATAATCTTCAACACATTCCACCGACTTGTTTGAGTATAAATCCCTTTATCGTCACATAGTCTTTCAGATGTAAATGTTTTATTAATGCTCGGGCATTTACTGCATTTAATCAACTCAAGGCACCCAATCCGTACTTGTCAGAACCATTTCATTCGAATAAAATTGAGGAAAGGAGATTTTTGAAAGGAGTCAAAAAATGGAACAAAAACTCGACTTAATTTTAGAAAAAGTGATGTCTATTGACAATGATCTTAAAAATGTGCATGATCGACTAGATTATATCGGGATGCGATTGGACCAGGTAGATGATCGATTAAATCGGGTCGAAAATCGGTTGGATCGAGTAGAAGCTCAGGTTGAAGAGCGATTAGATCAAGTAGAAACACGCTTAAATCATGTTGAAGAGCGATTGAATCGGATTGAACAGGAACAAAAATCAATTAAACAAGCTGTAATGGAAACAAACAAAGAAATGAAAAACCTCCAAGAAAGTTTCAAATCTGTTTACGAAATTATTGGCGAACATGACGTTTCCATCCGTACGTTACGAAAAAAAATTATGTAACCTACAACCACCTCAAAAAGTGATAACCTCACTTCTTTTTTTAACCCTGTGCTATTTCCTGGAAATACCATACAAAAAGCAAAAATTTTTTCCCATTTTATTCAAAGAACCTGTATTTAAACTTTTATTCTGACCTTTGAAAATAAATAAAAAAACGTGCCCAATCATACAGTTCTCTATTTGGCATATTGTGCTAATGAATAACTTAGGATTGCTAAGGCTGGTGAGCACGAGCAATTCAAAGCCGCCTATCTTGATGTCTTCTCCATTTTTTTACTAAAAGGATGTAAAAAATATTGAATACAATAAACTACTAATCTAAACTGATAGTTGATGAGGTAGAAAGACTTCCCTATGTTTCACTGGAGTTGATTTGATGATTGCTACTATGTATAAACGGAGAATGAATGCAGCATTTGCTCTATCTTCTATAGTTATGCTCATTGGTATTTCTGTTTTTTTCATCGATCGACCAGATTCTTTACAAAATTGGTTAAATCTTTCTTCAATAGGTATTGTAGGTCTTTTTTTGTTTTTTACCGGAGTTTCAAACCAGATTAAATATAACAAGGTGAAAGATATTCAAATTCATGAGTCAAAAGCTTCCCTCCTTGAGTTGGATCATCTAGTTTTAAAAAAAGATCTTGGTTTTTTTCCTCGTCTCCTACTGTTTGAAAAAAGCGGCCATTTTGTTGGAACGATTAAGCCAATCCGTATTGCTTTTATTTTTTACCCAATGAGCCTGCTGCTTCGTGATTCACTGATCATGGCGCTTCCGATTACTTATGGTGTTTTTTCGAATAAAGGAAATGTGCTGTTTACCTTTAAGAGAAAAGGAATGAAAAAGTCGATTGTAACAGTAAAGAATGTACATGGCCGAAAACTGGGAGAATATGTACAAGAGGATTGGAAAAGTCTAGTCAACATAAAAGGTGAGCTGAGAGATGCTGATGATAAGCTGATTCTCCCTGTTAAGGTTAAGGCCTTTTCTGGTGATTTTACGTTAACAGATTCCGAAGGTCGGCAGTGGGCCCGTTTCTACAATGGATATTTCCCTCATGAATATACGAATATTTTTCGTGATGTGTACAATGATATCGTTGAGCTCTCTGACAACTTGTCGAAGCATCATAAAATGCTTTTAATTGCAATGATTGGCTTTTTATTTTTGCAGCGCAACCAATAATCTAGTGTTGTTTTGGGAGTTTTCCCGCTACCACTTTACGATTTCTAAATTAACAATAAACTTTTTAAAATAGATCCAGTGAACTGCACGAGCTTACTAGTTGATGTGTGTAATAATAAATCCATGCAGGAAAAGATGCTCCTGCATGGATTTTTGTACTGAATATCGTCCTTACAACTAAATTTTTTTAGGGGGGTAAACGCATTATCACTTCCGGAGTGTTGAATTTATTATTTTAGCTGTATCAAAGAACATGGCAGATGTTTGATACAGTCTTTTAATCTATCAAAAGAGTTTTTATGGACAGTCAAGTTATTTCGTTAATGCAGGTTCATTTTGTGCACTTTCCTCTTTTTTTGGCATTTGGCGGACTCCAAATGCAACACGTTTAATGTTAAACAAGTGATTGACTGTAACATTGTCAGATGTAACGTTGTTGCCAATAGCACCGCAGCCAAGAGTCAAGGACGGTTTTACGTTCACTGTAGCGCCAATAGCGCCAAATGTTGTACCGGCATTTACAATGATACGTCCTGCTGGTTTATCGATTGTGTAAGTTTCGATTACTTTTTCATCCTCAGCGTGAATTCCGACTGTGTGACCAAGACCGCCTGCATCAAGAAGTTTTTGGGCAAGCTCGCTTGCTGCTTGCATATCTTTCACTGTATAAAATGCTAGAGTTGGAGATAGTTTTTCAATTGAGAATGGATATTCTTTCCCAACTCCTGTTTCTTCTGCAACGATCACTTTCGCCTCGGACGGAACTTCAATACCTGCCATTTCACCAATCACTTGAGGTGACTTTCCTACAATTTTTGCATTCAGTCCACCGTTTACGAGAATGATGGATTCTACTTTTCGTTTTTCTTCTTCATTCAAGAAATAAGCGCCTTGTTTTGTCATCTCTGCAACAACTTTCTCTTTAATCGACTCATCCACTAAAAGAGCTTGTTCAGAAGCACAAATTGTTCCGTAGTCAAAAGTTTTGCTTTCAATAATAAGTTCAACAGCTTTTTCGATATTGGCACTTTCATGAATGTATACAGGTACGTTTCCAGGACCTACTCCGTATGCTGGTTTTCCGGAGCTGTAAGCAGCTCTTACCAATCCAGGACCGCCTGTGGCAAGGATGACATCAGTTAATTTATGCTTCATCAGCTCGTTTGTTGCTGCCAATGTTGGTTGGGTAATGCACAAAATCAAACCTTTTGGTGCTCCGGCACGCTCTGCTGCTTCTTGCATAATTCTTGCCGCTTCCGTTGTACATTTTGCAGCAGCTGGGTGAGGGCTGAAAATAATCGCATTTCCTGCTTTAACTGCGATCAATGATTTAAAAATGACTGTTGAGGTAGGATTTGTAGATGGAACAATTCCTGCAACGATCCCTACAGGTTGAGCAACTTCCCATACGCGGTTTTCTTCATCGCGACGAATAATCCCGACTGTTTTCACATCCTTGATAGAATTGTAAACATCATTCGCTGCGAACAGATTTTTTACTGTTTTATCAGGAACATTCCCGAAGCCAGTCTCTTCGACTGCCATAGCAGCCAATCGCTCAGCTTCTTCCCTTGCCGCTTTAACCATGCTTTCAACAATATGATCAATCTCGCTCTGAGTCATCTTTGCCATTATTTTTTGAGCTGTTTTCGCTTCCTCAAGGTAATTTCTTACTTCTTGGATAGATTGTAAATCAATATCTCGCAACATCTTTGCTTCGCTCCCTTTCATAGTTTTCATTTAACTAGCAGATTCATATTGTCATGATCTCAAATGACACTATTTCAATTTTGTTCGCTTGAACAAGCATCATTTTTTGTGTTTCTGCCCTCACCTCCTCAAATGCTAGCAGTTTGACATCACTGATTCTTGTCATGACCACTTTATCGAACGACGATCTAATCTGATGTCGCCACCAATATGCAAAACTCCTTCTTCCAATACTTTTGCTTTTTGACAAAGAAGAAGCATTTCAACCGCTCAAAAATTGATAACGATTACAAAAAAGCGGTTTCATAAAACCCGAAAATTTGTTGGAGTATATTTTTTATTTATTTAAATATCTAGAATCATCGATATAAATAATTATAAATTGATAATTCTCGATATCTGAATCTATAAATATAATAAAACAAAATAAAAAGGGATTCAAGCCAAAAGCAACAATTAAAAAATTAGGCCTATAAATCCCTTGATAATAATTCATTTAATTTTTTGATGTTCTCTTCATCCCTTTTATAATAAGTCCATTGCCCAACACGTTTTGCCTTTATTAATCCGGCATTTTGCAGCATCGATAAATAATGGGATACAGTAGATTGTGACAGTCCAACTTTTTTATGGATATCGCTCACACATACTCCATCTTCGTGTATATCACCGTGCTGCGGTTTGGGAAAGTGAGCTTCCGGATTCTTGAGCCATTGTACGATTTGCAGCCTCGTTTCATTTGACAAGGCTTTAAACACTTCTAAAAGTTCCATTGCTACCTCCAATTGACAATACTTATATTTCAAAACAACAGCGGAATAAAATTTGCATTAACAGACAATAAAAACACAAACAACGACAATCCTAAAACGAAGGTTGATCACTCTTGCATGGATAGATTAGCATATAACCAACAAATCTACAATACCTTGACGACTAGCTCTGATTGTTGACAGCGTGGCAGTGATCATTAGCCCCTAAAACGTAATAATTTTATTATTAATTCAATAATACACGAAGCCCAACCATAAAAGCAAAATCCAAGTCTTTTAGCAATAAACTGCTTTATTTTCTGTAAAGCCCTGATAATAAAATTACATACAATTATAATCAACTTGATTCTTGAACAGTCAATCAGCCTCCTCAGCGCTTCATGTTCAAACACAACCTTATAAACATGTTTTCAGAGCAGCCAATCAAAGATGAACTGTTGAATCTTTGATCCGGATGATCGTAAAAACAAATTCATTGTTCCTTCTATAAGCGAAAGACAGCTATATTGAATGCGGGCAAAATCCTTTTCAGACACACTTGCAGAGCGAAATTGTTTTTAGATTGTGGTGAAAGCGCGCTGAACACCATTGCATGATCAGGCGAATCATTGCATATAGTTCATGTTTGTTTTCATCATACACTTGATCACTATAGCATCCTTATCATCCAAGTAAGAGCTCCAAATATTCTCTCTTTGTTTTCCTAACTTTAAAACCAATAAATGATACGCCATAATTATTATACATCTTGATTCGTTTTTTCGAATCACACATGAAAGTTTTTTCACTGACGGCTTAAAAAATATCGATCCAAATTTTCGCTGCCGTCGCTAAAATTAAGACAGCTAAAATTACGCGGAGTACTTTTGTGCTCATTTTTTGTCCTGCTTTTGCACCTAAAGGAGATGCAATCAAACTTGCAATGACCATAATTATTGCAGGAATGAATTCAACTTGGCCCGTTGTGATTTTTGCAAATGTCGATCCGATTGAGGAAATAAACGTGATCGCTAATGAGGAGGCAATCGTCATTTTCGTTGGAATTTTTAGAACAGAAAGCATAATCGGCACTAATAGAAAAGCTCCTGCCGCTCCGACGATTCCTGATCCAATTCCGATCAAAAATGAAAGCGAAGCTGCCAGCCATTTATTGAAGCTCACCATGCCCAATGGAATATCATCAATCCCTTTATTTGGCACGAACATCATCAAAACAGCAAATGCTGCTAAAATGCCGTATACAAGATTAATGCTTCCTTCACTCATCATCCTAGAAACGTATCCGCCAATGAAACTTCCAATTAAAATACTGCTCCCCATATAAAAAATTAACGACTTATTTAAGTATCCACCTTTCCGATAGACTAAAACACCGCCAATCGTCGTAAAAAATACTTGGACGGCACTAATTCCCGATACTTCATGGGCGCTGAACTCGGCAAGCCCAAAAAGCGGGGGCAGGTAAAGAAGCATCGGATATTTAATAATGGAACCGCCAATCCCAACCATACCGGAAAGGAAGGAACCGATAAAGCCAATAAGAAACATTACGATAATAAAATTGAACGTTATTTCCATTGATATACTACTCCTTTGATGTTGTTAAAATCGGGGTGCGTATATGCACCCCGCTAGTAAGTGAATTATCCTTTTTAATTCGAAAATGACCGATCATGTTCTTCTTTTTCATCATCGTATGCCTATTGCTTGATGCCCAAGGCGATAAATGAATTTTCGTCCCAATGCAATGAACCATCGATTAATTCACAATAAGGAACAATTCAATATTGAGAAATTTCGCCTTTCATTTTCCAATTGCAAAATAGTTCGCATGTATACTATAAAAATGTTTTTTTGTTGTTTAAAGATTTTTTGTACCTTTATCATATATTTGTATATTGATAACCAACTGTTCAATCATTGTTCAAGCGATCCATTCCATTCTGACATACCGGGGACAATATTCCATACGTTTGAAAACCCTTTTTCTGCTAATTTCTGGGCTGCCAAACTACTGCGCGTTCCCGTGCGGCAGACGACATAAATGGTCTTATCTTGCGGGAGTTCCTTGATCCGTTCCTCCAATTCTCCAAGAGGAATTGACACGGCACCAGGAATATGCCCAAATGCAAACTCTGCCGGTTCACGGACATCTAAAATGATAATTGACGGATCATTTATTTTGTCTGCTAATTCTTCATTGCGAATAACATGGGGGAATTTCGCTTCATTCTTTGCCTCGCTCTCACTTGCTCTACGAATATAGTGCTTTAATATCCCTTCTTCTTCAATTGTACCGAGATAGTGATGTCCAGTTCTTTCTGCCCATGCTTTCATATCCGCTTTCGATCCTTTGTCTGTTGCTTGTACCTCCAGTACTTGTCCAGGCTGCAACTTATGAATCGCTTTTTTCGCTTTGACAATCGGCATCGGACAAGACAACCCTTTAGCGTCTATTGTCATATCTACTTGAATCATGACTTTCTCCTCCTTAAATGGGAACTATTCTACAGGATCTTCTTATTTATGCATTAATTTCCGCAACTTTCCGATAGTTTTCGGCTCGTCTGCTTTTTCCTTCAGACAGCAGGCGAGAGTATTTTCTTTTTCTGTATCTAGTTCATTCTTAGAAACTTAAACAGTCAGGGCGTAATATTTATGGAACTAGAAATTTTCCTAAATCGACTTCTTCTAGTTCATGAACATCAATAACATTGAATGTTTTCCTTTTATGGAACAACGCCTCAAATTTCTTTAGCAGAATAGTTGTTTCATAGCAACCTTTATGACCAAGAGTTCATGCCGCCTTTTACATTGGTTACACGCTGAAATCCTAATTTCTTTAATAATTTGCTTGCTTTGGCGCTTCTCATTCCACTTTGACAAATCACAATAACTTCTTTATCTTTTGATAGTTCATGAACTCGTTTTGGAAGCTCGTGAAGCGGAATATTTTTAAAACCAGGAATATGATTCGTATGAAACTCAATAGGTGTGCGTACGTCAATGTAATGAACATCTTTTTTTCGTAATTCCTTCTTTAATTGCACTACAGATATGATTCGCACTCCTTTTATGGGCAGAAACCGATTGACAACGAACCATATCACCAATAGAACTAGACCAATATTAATAATGGTTTGAACCATAGACCCCACCTTAAATAAACAAATTGACATTTCCTTCAGAAGCATCTGCTAAATACGCAGCAACCCCTGCAAATTCGATGCCGTCTATTAATTCATCCTGTTGGAGTCC
Source organism: Aeribacillus sp. FSL K6-8394 (assembly GCF_038008865.1). Classification (NCBI taxonomy): domain Bacteria; kingdom Bacillati; phylum Bacillota; class Bacilli; order Caryophanales; family Bacillaceae; genus Aeribacillus; species Aeribacillus sp. FSL K6-8394. The sequence continues at coordinate 868,581 of NZ_JBBPAA010000001.1, read as the reverse complement.
TAAAAGATCGACTGTCATTTGGCAAGCAACCAGCTTTATTCCTTGTTCCTTTGCCATATCGATTAATTGCGGTAGCGGCACAGCATTATGTTTTTTTATCACCCGCTTAATTAACTTCGGTCCTATTCCGCCAAAGTTCATCCGCGACAGTCCCATGCGGTCAGCACCACGCGGCATCATTTTCGCAAACATTTTTTCTAATAATCCTTTTTTCACCGGAACTGTCGAATCTTTACGCAATGCGTTAAGCCCCCAGAACGTATGAAAAATTGTAACCTTATGGTCATAGGCAGCAGCGCCGTTCGCGATAATATACGCTGCCATCGCCTTATCATAGTCACCGCTAAACAAGATGATCGTTGTTTTTTTCTTTTGCTCCGTCACTTTGTTTCCACCTTCTCCTCAAAATACTCATATGGGTATAAAGATAGCGAAAATTATCCCTTTTTGATCCAAAACGTAAAAACGCCATTTTCTTCTTTCATATTAACAACCGTATGTCCACTTACCTTTGCCCAAGCGGTCAAATCGCTTTTGGAACCTTTATCCGTTGTATGCACCTCTAAAACTTGACCAGCTTCTAACTCATCAATTGCTTTTTTTGCTCTTACGACTGGCATTGGGCATGCAAAACCCTTTGCGTCTAATACTTTATCTGCATTCATTGTCAATGACCTCCTTTAATATTACCATTACCCCTATATGTATATTAATAGGGGTAAAAAAATCTGTCAACTTTTCAAAGAAAAGTTGACAAATTTTTAACGACTTTTTACCAACAGCTCTACAGCTTCTTTTACTAGGTGTTCCGTTTTTTCTCCATTTTCTAAGCTTTCACGGATACATTGCTCTAAATTGGAACTTACAATAACGGCAATAGTGCGATCAATAGCGTTTCGTGCAGCAGAAAGTTGAGAAATCACGCTTTTGCAGTCCTTTTCTTGTTCCATCATACCAATAATCCCTTTTACTTGTCCTTCAATTCGTTTTAGGCGGTTTTTGATTTCTTTGCTGTATTCCATTTGGCATTTCTCCTTTCTTTGCAAGGACAATCGGCCATTGAATAGCTCTTCACTTTAAAACCGCGGCTGCGCAAAAAGCGAATGCCTAAATTTTTTCCTACTTCATCACTTGCAATCACATGGATTGGTTTATCAGGAATTTCATAAACATGCCGTTTTAAATAAGCAAACGGTATGTGAAAGGAATTCGCAATGGGATAATGATTTGTTTTTTCGTTGTAATCACGAAGATCTAGAATCGTTAAAGAATTTATACTTTCATCGCGGTAGTCAACACACGGAACTCCTCTTACTGGATAATACCGCCGATAGACAGATATTGATAACAAAATAAATAAAGCCAAAAGCAGTATTCCTTCCAATTCTTCTTTCCACCTCATTCATTGTTTTTATTTATGAACAATTATATACATGTATAAGTATATAATCAACCGATTTATTTTTCTAAACAAATTTTTGGAACAGAGGCATTGTCTTTACTTGTTAGTTATCAATATAGCCTTCCCCTTTACTTAATTTAAAAAATATTTGCGGAGGGAGAAAAAGGAGACTCGGCATGAATGACTCAAGTCTCCCTTTTTTAATCATTACCGGACTGCGCAACGGTTTGGACCGATTTCCATCTCGCGCTGCTGCTCTTCATTTGGATGAAGCTTTCCCATATTTGTTTGCCGAATTTCCTGATAAGCATTCGGTTGCGGAGGCAAGTTTTCCGTCACCGTTTTTCGAAACTCTTCTTCGCTCGCGATATTGAGACCATGATTTTTTGCGTACAACATACCTAATGTAGTACCAACACTACCATCGTCATTCATTTCACCCGGTACCATAAAATGTGCAGGCAAAACCAACAGGTCATCTGCTAATTGTTTATAGCGCTCATATAATGTCTTGCGCAAATCCCCCACCCAATCCTGCGCTTTTCCAGCCAAATCCGGACGACCGATCGAATCGATAAATAAAATATCTCCAGTTAATAAAAATTGGTCATCTACAATAAACGAAGTGCTGCCAATTGTATGTCCCGGTGAATACAGAGCTTCGATCACTGTATGGCCGACCTGAATACGACCCCCATCTTGAATGGGTGCATAGGGAAAGGTCACTTCTTTTGCATCTTTCGGCGGCAAATAGTATATCGCTCCAAGTTGTTCAGCCAGCTTGCGGCCGCCGGAAATATGGTCGGCATGCAAATGGGTGTCGATTACATGTTTAATGACAATCCCGCGTTCCTTCGCAAACTGAATGTATACATCGGTCATGCGATTTGTGTCAATGAGCGCGCCTTCTCCGTTTGATTCGATCAAATAGGAAAGGCAGCCTTTCCCAAGACGGACAAATTGGTAAATGGCACCGCCGTTTTTCAGCTCGGCGATTTTGACTGGTTCTAAATGCTCGCTCCACGCTTTCATGCCGCCTTCAATGGAATATACATGAGAAAACCCTGCTTGTTCAAGTTGCTCAGCAACAAATAGCGAAGATCCGCCTTTGGCGCAAACCACATAAATTTCGTTTTCTTTCTCTTTCGGCAATTGTTCGAGGAATGGATCCACACCATCAAGAACCTCAAAATAAGGAATGTTCATAACTTGTACGTTCTTTCCTTCGATTCTCCAATCGGCAAACTCTTCTGGATTGCGGACATCGACAATAAACAAGTCTTCCCCTTGGATGATTTTGTTTGCAATTTCTTTTACAGTCATAGTTTTTACAGACATATTCCCTTCTTCCTCCTATCTAATGTTGTAATACCGGGTCAAAACCTAACCCCCATCGGCCCTCATTTCTGTTTGCCGCACACCAATTGTCCAATTGTTTCAACTAGTTTTTAGGCTACGGCAGGATCGCGTTGCCATTTACCTCTTTAAGCGAAATGCCTTGTTCCAACAGAAAATGATTTAACAACATGGGCATGTTGTTGTATACACGGTTACTTTTTTATTGCTTTTTCACTGTTTAAAACGCTAATGTAATGTCCGCATCTTTGGCAAAGTTTAAAAATGTTGCTGCACCGGCAACATCAATGCCATCAATGAAATGTTCCTTATCCAGCCCCATAACATCCATTGTCATTTGACAGGCAATCAATTTCACACCAAATTCTTGAGCCATTTGGACAAGTTCTTCAATCGATGGTACGTTCGCTTTTTGAAAACCTTCTTGAAAGCGTTCTTTCCCTTCCGGTATCGGCAAATGCTTATGCTCTTCTTTGTGAATAAGGTTCAATCCTTCAAAAGTAAAGAAAATCCCTACCTCCGCTTCTGTTGCCGCTGCCGCAGTGGCAATATTAAATACCTTGTACGCATCAAATAAACTACCGTTTGCTGCAATGATCGCAACTTTCATCATTCATTCCTCCTGTATTTTTAGTTTCTTGTTTTACATATACCTGTATGGGTATTTATAGTTTTAATACTACTTAAAATCTCTCTAAAAGTCAACGCTTTTTAATTTTTGATTTCATCACTTCCTTCATTTTGCCGTATTGTTCTCATAATTGATAATGGTAGAATTCTCCCATCTCTTTTGCCTACAATGATCTTTATGTAAAAATAGAATTTACCAATTGTTCCAACCTTTTGGGCGCTAAAATCTCTTTTTCTTGAAACATTCCTGCCCCATTTTCTAAAAAGGAAAAAGATGTTGGAACCCCATCGAAAGAAACAACCACTTTCCGCTCAAATGGAAGGTAAGCCGAGTTGACATTGTAAATCCTCACTGCATGACTGAAACCTATTTTCGCCAATAGTCCCGTTTTGCGGACCTTTGTCTACTATAGGAGCAGGAAAGGAAACAATTTGCCGCTTTTTTATGTTCTCTTTGGACTTAAAAAAAGCATGCTTTCCCCAATTAGCCGCAAGGGATCTAAGAAATGTCATATCCATGAAAAAGTGGGATGACAGACTTTTTCATGAAATCGAGAAATGCATGGACAGTTGGAGATAAATTGCCGCTTTTCCACGCAAAGGCCGTTGTAGTGGTAATTGGATTATTCTGAATGTCACGATAGACTACATTATTATTTAATACCCGTTGGATAGAAGCCGGTACGATCGCCACACCCATTCCTGAGGAAACAAGAGATAAGACAGTAGGCAATTCTTGCGTTTCTTGTACTACCTTCGGATGGAATCCCGCATGATAACAACAATTCATTACTGCATCATAATGAGTTTGATTCGCCTTTCTTCCTGTTAAAATGAATGGATCGTTTGCTAAATCTTCCAGTTGAATCGGCGAGGTTTTGGCAGCTAACGGATGATCCTTTGGCAATGCTAGCACCATTCGTTCTTGTCGAATGACTTCGACCTGAATGCTGTCATTTTGTATGTTGAAAGGATGGCAAAGTATTCCTATATCAATAAGGCCTTTTTGCAAAGCTTTCAATTGCTCTCTTGTCGTCAACTGTTGCAAATCGATATGAATATTTGGGTATTGTTTTCGATAGTGCTCTAAAATAACAGGAAGAAGATCATAGGCAGCTGAGGCGATAAAACCGATCACTATTTGCCCGGCTTCTCCACGGTTTACCATTTTTACTGTTTCGACAGCTTCCTCTACATTCTTCAAAATTTGATAAGCTTTTTCCAAAAACACCTCTCCTTCTTTCGTCAGCTCTACCTTTCTTTTCGACCGCTGGAAAAGCGGCACACCTATTTCTTCCTCTAATTGGCGAATTTGCTGACTTAATGGCGGCTGCGCTATATTTAAGCGGGCAGCAGCTTTGCCAAAATGCAATTCTTCTGCGACTGTGATGAAATATTTCAAATGGCGAAGTTCCAACGTAATGCCTCTCCTTTTTAATATTTTTAACATATTAATAATGATTTAAATATATATTAGACATATTAAAGTTCGTTTTGTAAAGTGAAAATAAAGAACAATTTTTTCATATGAAAAGATTTAGTGAAACTGGAGGTTATGATGAGGAAAGTTCTTCTGCTCACGATAGGAATGTTCGCACTCGGGTTTGATGCCTATGTCATCTCCGGTTTGCTGCCGAAAATGGAAGAAACGTTTAAAATTAGCGCTTCACAAGCAGGTCAGGCAGTAAGTATCTTTACCTTTTGCTATGCACTGGCGGCTCCGGTTTTTGCGACAATATTGGCTGGTAAACCTATGCGCAACATTTTAGTGCTGGCACTTGCCGTATTCTCAATAGGCAATGGAGCCAGCGCATTAGCGCCGACTTTTTCCACGCTGTTGATGGCTCGTGCAATTGCGGGCATCGGAGCCGGTCTCTATTCTCCGTTGGCAGCAGCTGCTGCCGCATCCCTTGTTCCCGGACAGATGCGCGGCCGAGCTCTTGGCATAACGCTTGGCGGCATGAGCACGGGAACAGTTGCTGGTGTTCCCCTTGGATTGTTCATTGCTGAACATTTAGATTGGCAAACAACTCTTTGGTTCATCACTGCACTAGGTTTTGTCGCTATGATCGGGATTATCATCTCGTTTCCAGACTTTCCTGCTTCGGCACCGCCATCGCTGCAGCAACGTTTTGCCATGATGGCAAAAGGACGAGTTGCCGCAATCATCAGCGTAACTTTTATAACAAGCATTGCCAGCTTGGGACTCTATACGTATATTTCAACCATTTTGGATAACTTAAAAGACACCCCCAGCCTTGCACCTTATTTGTGGGCATGGGGCATTGGGGGCGTCATCGGGAGCTTTTCCGTTGGGTATTTCATTGACCGGACAGCAAGACCGAAAATGCTTATGGCCGGCATTTTAACCATCATGGCTTTCGCTATGTTCTGCATACCATTTGCACTCCCTTTTCCGATCCTATCCTTTTTGCCTTTTGTTCTATGGGGGGCGATGGGCTGGGCTTCGCAAGCCCCGCAACAACATGAACTGCTACGTTTGCAGCCTAATCACGGCGCTGCTGTTGTCGCTTTAAACAGTTCCGCTAATTATTTAGGAAGTGCGGTAGGTTCTGCTCTTGGAGGGATTGTGTTGCTTGCCGGATTAACTCCTTCCTCCCTTCCGTTTGCTGCCAGTTGTCTAGTTTTGGCGGCTTTACTAGTACAATGTTTGATTATGTTCAGTAAAAAAAAGTAAGCGCATATCAGAACTTAAGAAATAAACTTATCTATAAAAAACAATTCTTTAATTCGTATACCGAGAAGCATGACGCACACAGGCTCTCACAAAGCGATTGTTTGGCCCGCGATGCTTGAAAACTCATAAATGGTATAACGAGAATCATATAATTATCATTTTCTCTAGAAAAATATAAATTCAAACAAACAGGGTGCCGCTATCGGCTTAACCAGAATAAATATGATACGTGAATTTATTGGCAGGCGGAACCTGAATCTCATCGTTCCACGAAATATATTGAGGAACTTATCGTGTTTTTGGGAAAGGTATTAATAACTGTTCATTTTGTTCGCCTGCAAGATTTCGGTTCCGTCTCTTATGATGTTTTGATTTAGTTGCGAAAAAACAATTTTTCTTATGTCTATTTAAACCATCCCCTTTCTTTAGATTGTTTAATCGCTTCGATCCGGTTCGTTACTTCAAGCTTTTCCAAAATCGTTGAAATATAATTTCGGACCGTGCCTGTTTTTAGTTTCAGTTCGTCCGCGATTTTTTTTGTGTTTTTCCCATCGGCTACAAGTTCTAATATTTCTTTTTCCCGTTCCGTGAGAGGATTTTCTTCACTGTATACATCATCCATTAGTTCTGGTGCATAGATTCGCCTGCCTGCCATGATGCTTCGAATCGAGCTTGCCAGCTCCTCACTCGGGCTGTCTTTCAATAAATAGCCGCTTACACGAGCTTTTAAGGCCCGTTGAAAATAACCGGCACGGGCAAACGTTGTTAAAATGATCACTTTACATTCCAGATCTTTCAGCTCTTCAGCTGCCTCAAGTCCACTTTTTTTGGGCATTTCGATATCCATGATGCAAACATCAGGCTGATATTGCTTCACAAGAGAAACAGCTTCTTCTCCGTTAGTCGCCTGCCCCACCACTTCCATATCCTCTTCCAGATTGAGCAATGTTCCTAAGGCGCCGAGCATCATACGCTGGTCTTCAGCTATGACAATTCGAATCATGATTTCAGTCCCTCCTTAACGGTCTGCTTTACTACATTCGGTATTTTCATGATTAATGTAGTCCCTTTTTCCGAATAAATATCCAGACTGCCGTTTACAAACTCCAAACGTTCTTTTATTCCGATCAGTCCATTTCCTTTTGCAAGATCCCGTTCCTCCTTAATGCCAATTCCGTCGTCTTGCACCGTCATACATATTTCGTTCCAAGATTGCTGAATGGCAATCCGGCAAGTGAAAGCTTTGCTATGCTTGACGACATTTGTTACTGCTTCTTTCAAACACATACTTAAAATGTTCTCAATAAACGGGGATACGTTTGATAGTGTGAATTCTTCTTCATTACTTACCAACTTGATTTCAGCAGCTTGGAGTAGTTGTTTTATATGTATGATTTCCTCTTTCAATCGAACCCCGCGCATTTGTGAAACTATTTTCCTTACTTCATTCAATGCAGTTCTGGCCGTTTGCTGAACGTCTTTTAATTCGCTGCGGGCTTGTTCAGGGTCTTTGTAAATTAATTTTCTAGCCAAATCGCTTTTTAGACCGATGAGGGACAGCTTCTGGCCTAACGCATCATGAAGATCGCGGGCAATTCGCTGGCGCTCCTCCTGTTTCACGAGCTCGGAAATTCTTTTGTTGGCATCTTGGAGCTGTTCTTCGAGCTGCCCTTGCTTTTTTCGATTATAAATGTTGAATGGAAGAAGGATGACGCTAATCCAAATGATGATGACAAATGGCAATTGCTTTAAAAATAACTTTTCCTGTAGAACCACGTTATAGTTGATCGAGATGGTCGTTGCAGCTAAGTGAATGATGTACAATATTAAAAAAGCAATGCGGTTTTTGATATGACCGTTATAGTAAGCAATATAAAAAGCAAAATAGATAAATTGGAAAAGGATCGTCATCGTGATAGAAATCCCAATTAAAATTGATGTCCACAAGTAGACAGGCCACTTCTTTGAAATAAAAGCTAAACGATATACAAAGAAAAATATAAGTGTCAGCACGATCCCTGCAATGATTTCCTTAGTGGAGGAAGATTGAAAAATAAAATAAAACGGCAATATGCTAAAAACGCTCCATATATAAGGAGTAATTCCCGAGAATTTCTCTAAGATCATATACTTTTTTTGCATGGTCAAATCCTCTAAAAATTTGTTTTACATGTTATCTTATCATAAAAAGGTAGACTGCGTCTTGAAAACTTTGCCCAATTTTCTAAAGATTTTACAATTCAGATTCAATATGGACTTTCGACTTTTTTTCCTTCTTTTTCGATAAGTCTTTAAACCCGACAAACTTTTTCGCTTGCTCATCCCATAAGCGGAATTGGAGAGATTTTAAGCTTGTCGCTAGAGTGATGGTTGGTACATTCTGTAAAAGATACGTTTGATTGTGTGCCTCTTCCAGCTTATAATTAGGTATCCTTGGGCTCAAATGATGGACGTGGTGAAAACCGATATTTCCAGTAAGCCATTGCAGCGGTTTTGGAAGCTTATAGTATGAACTCCCTTCAACAGCTGCTTTCACATACTCCCAGTTTTCATCTTCTTCAAAATAAGAATCTTCAAATGTGTGCTGTACGTAAAAAAGCCAAATGCCTAAAGAGCCTGAAATGAAAAAGATTGTGCCTTGAATGATAAGAAACGGCTCCCATCCGATCGTCCAACCAAGCAGCCCAACTAAGGCAACGATTGATATGTTTGTTATATATGTGTTGATGCGTTCCTTTAACCTCGCATTTTTTCTGTTAAACCGATTTTTAATAAGGAAAACGTAAATCGGTCCTAGCCCAAACATCACGAACGGATTTCGATACATCCTGTAGGCGAATTTAGTTAATGGCGGTGCTGACAAATATTCATCAACTGTCAAAACCCATATATCCCCTGTTCCGCGCTTATCTAAATTTGAGCTGGTTGCGTGGTGGACTGAATGGTTGTGCTGCCATTTGCTGTACGGAAACAACGTTAAAATACCAGCTATTGTTCCAAAAATTTTATTGGCAAGGCGGTTTTTAAAAAAGGAATAGTGACAGCAATCATGGAAAATGATGAAAAGTCGAACTAAAAATCCAGCTGCGATCATGCAAATAGCGAAAGTAAGAACATAAGAAATGGATAAGCTTTGATAAGCTAAAAACCATAACAGAAAAAACGGCACAGTTGTATTGACTAACTGCCAAACACTATTCATAGTGTGAGGTTTTTCATAAGGAGCCATTTGCTTTCTCAAATTTTTTTGCATTTGTTTCGTCATTTTTTGATTCCCTTCTTTATTTGATATTTCTAATCATATAAGAGGGAAATCGATCTGTGAAGTCATATATGTCATATTCAGAATATGATAAATGTCATATATCGTTTTCTATCATATTCGTAATTGCTGACGGACATTCAAATTTTGGGAAAATGTTTTTTAACAAAACACATCTTGTAACAAGGTATTTTGCAAAGGATGGGCCAACAAGCAAGAGACGAAAAGCAAATTGTGATGATAACGGCATTTGCGGAACTTTGTGGATATTTTCTGAAGAGACTTTTGCAACGAGGAAAAGGCCGGACATTGAGTTTGAATGAAAACTTGAAGTATTCTCCATTTCATGTCTACTCGACATAATGCCGTTAGTTAACGGGTTCTTTTTAAAAGCTCCTTAAAAAATATGAAACCACAGAACTCTTCAATGAATTTCTGTGGTTTTTTACAGTAATAGGAGCATTTCCCTTCCATCTTTAGGAAGTTGTGAGCCTTGCCGTTTTAGATAAAACACAATATCGCTTTTTCCAGAATCTTAGCGAAAAACGGCTGAAGCACCGATGCCTTTAATATAACTGAACACTCCTTCTGCCTAGACTTTGAGTTTGTTCCCTTTGTCTCACATAAGGCCCTTTTTATTTCTTTATAAAAGGGATTATAGCGTAAATGGGGTTGTCCATTGCATTTGTAATAGCCAGCCCAAACAATTGAACAATTTTCAAATTCATGAAGTCACTCGTATTTACGTGTGAATAAGTGCATATTAGGCATTTTTCACGATCCATCTCCTGTCATTCGATCAAAACGTACATAACTATTTACTAAATGAACAGTACCACCATTTCTTGGCTTTTAGTCATATGCTTTATGTAATTTCATTTATTAGAATAATACGTTCTGTATTATCATCTTGTTGAAAGTAGTGATTTAAATTGACAGTTAAAAATATTCATGGATGCATACTCTAGTTTATTTTAATTATTTTGTAGATATATCTTTTTTCATCCAATATTTATAAAATTCACTGTTATGTAAAAAATGAAGAATTTCATCAGCTGTTAATCCGAGTTTTTTAGCTTCTAATATAAGCTCAACCCATTCTATATCCAATATTTGTTGTTCTTCCAATTCTTTATTGTTCATGTTTCATCCTCCTTTCCATCTGTCACTGAAAACACAATACATTGATTTCTTGAAATTGTCATATATCAAAAGTTATAGATGGGCAAATTTCGCAAAAAAAAAAATGAGCCACTTTTGCTCATTTCTTACAACAAGTTTAACTCCTTTGCTTGGACCACTGCTTTTGTTCTGCGATTTACTTGCAATTTGCTGAAAATATTGTTTAAGTGGACTTTTACCGTTCCGACAGCCAAACCAAGTCTTTCTGCAATTTCTTTATTCGTTAAGCCGATTGAAACAAGGTTTAACACTTCCAATTCGCGTTCTGTCAACGGATCAACCAACTCATTCTTGATCGTCTCTGCTTTTTTCTCGACTGCGATTTTTGTTTCTTTTCCAAATGAATACAGCAGTTCAAGTACATAGACAGCCTGTGATGCGATGGTTGTCAACACTTCCATATTCTCGGATTCAAAGGCGTTTTTTAACTGATTATTTTCTAAATAAAAGATCCCCTTGACCGTTTTTTGTTGGACGACAGGAAAACATAACACTGACCTGACTTTGTTTTTTTGAATATAGTGATCTTTTGAAAAAGTAAAATCATTTACTGCATCCTGGAGCTTTATCGTTTCTTTTATACGGTGCACATACTGGATAACAGAAATCGGAATGTTTTCGCCAACGTTTTGATCTATTTCGTTTGTTTCGCCATGTGTGGAAATGACTTTTTCAATCGAAAAAACGGTTTCTTTTCCATTTGGCCTGATGAAGCATACCTTTTCAGCCCCTTTAAATCTGGCAATGAGCATTAATAATTTCCCGAGCAATTGCTCTAAGTTCATGTCCTCAGACAAAGAGGCTGCTGCTTGAATGATGGCGGACAAGCCCCGTTCCTCACCTTTTGTTCGTTTGGTCCCTTCCCACGTTATCATGCTTTTATGATCGTTTTTTGTTTGATTTGTTTCCTCAATCAAAGTAAATTCAGGATAATCGTGCTGCAGCAGTTCCGCTTTGTTGTGCGCCCCCCACAGCCGATAACATCGATGCGCTTCACGTAAGTATGTTTGCGCAATGCGATGCATGCCTTTTTTGGCATAGAAGTCCCCTGCCAATTCATTAGCGAGTGCTTCAATCTGAATGTCAGAAGAAGTTTTTGCGGAATGAATTGCCTCATCATACCATTTCATGGCTTCTGTCTCTTTTTTTTGCAATCTGTCCCATTCCGCCAAAAGTAATTGCTGTTTATGTCGAAAATTGTCAGGGCAATGCTCAGACCATTTTTTAAATTGATTCAAAGCCCGTTTCAGCTGTTTTTTAACTATTTTCATGTTTTTCCTGTCTTTCTGTTCGCAACGCCTGATTAACAATAAACTATGATAAAAGTAAAATTCAGGCGAAATGATCAATACGAGAGATTTTGTGACCAATTTTTCAAGACGGACCGCCAGTTGATATGCCAGCTCGTCTTCTTTTAACAAAAATGCGATTTTCAATTGAATGGTATCATAAACGATAATCGATGATTCATCTAGATTTTCTCTTTCTTCATACATAGTAAATTTCGCATGAGGATGAACGAGACATTGCAGCCAAGTTTTCACCGCTTTTAAAAACATAATGGAATGTTCCATTTTAATTTGCAAAACAAACTCTAGCTGCTTCTCAATTTCTACTAACAACTGATTGAGCGGTTCCCCCTTAATCAACATTGTAATGACCAGAAATGAGCTCGATTCCCCGGCCAAATGAAGGTTGCCGGATTCAACGCAATGTTTTTGTGAACGTTTTATATAAAAAAGATTGTCCTCAATCGTTTTTTTCCAGTGGTTCACAAATGTGCCAAAAACGAAATCGACCCGCCCCATTAGGTGTTTTGATTGAAATCGAGAAGCTGTGTGTAAAGCAAGCTGTCCAAATTGAAAGCTTCCCTCATAATCTTGAAAACCGGCGCTTAAAAATAGTGCATAATTGTTGTAAACAAGTGCGGACACATCAGTCGTTCCATGTCGTAATGTAAGCCGGAGCGCCCGGAGTATGAGAATGCTGACAAGATTTTGATCATACTGGTAGCTGGCTCTGTTCAAATTAATTAAAATCTCCATTAGTAAACGTTTGTTCCTGTCTGTCATCGTCGGCAAAGTTGTGAGTTCATTTGCGGAACGAGTTCCGACCGCTTTTTTCGTTCGGATCATCTCGAGAATCACTTTAAACTTACTCGGATGACGCGGCAGCTTCCATCCGAATAATCGAAGGCCTTTTAACCCTGCCTCAACCGCTTTTTCAAACTGCTGTTGATGAGAAAACAACAAAGTTTTCATATTGTAGACTTTTAATTGGTCTTCCCTTGTTTTGGCATAGATTAATATTTCATTAAATGTCCTTTCCGAATCAAGAAAAAGTCCATTTAAATATTCGCTTTCCCCTTTTCCTAGAAAAAGCTTGTAACTTAATTCATAACTGACTTCCCAATAATTTTCGGGAAGCAATTCAATCCCCGTTTTAAAATAATTCAATGCTTGATCAAATAATGCTGCGTTTTTCGCTTTTTCACCCGCCGACCAATTGAGCTCAGCCAAATCTGCTTTTCTTTCGGGATGTTGAATGAACCTCCGGCCCAAGTTAAGATGGTTGATCATTTCAAAAAACTTTTCATGTTCTTCTTTACTTGTTCTTTTGAAGAGGAATTGACCTGCTTTATAATGAATTTCTTGTTTTTTCCTTTGATCAAGCAATGAATAGGCAGCTTGCTGGACACGGTCATGAATGAACTGATACCTTCCTTGATCTGAAACCTGGATTATCATCCCTTCCTGGACTGCTTCGGACAATGCGTCGGTCATTTTCTCCGTATTGATTCCATCATGAAGAAAAGACAACAACTGAAAATCGAAGCGATGTCCAAGACAGGAAGCTGTCAAGATAAGTTTTCGGGTTAACGGCGACAGTTTTTCAATTTTGCTGACAATGAATCCGATCATTTCATCGTATTCGGGCTGCTCCTTCACTTTGTTGAGATTCCATTCCCATTTTCCTCTTTTTAAGTTGCACCATAGAAACTTTTCATCGTATATTGTTTGGAAAAGCTGTTTAAAAAATAATGGGTTTCCCGCTGTTTTCTCATATAGTACAATGGCAAGCTCGCGAACATCGTCCGGGCTGCATCCCAACGTTTCCGCAATGATTTGGTTAATATGATCAACATTCAGCATGCCGAGTGGAAATTCCCTAATATTTTCTTTGCTTCTTTTCATTTCTTTTAATTTCGTTAAGAAAGGATGTCCTTCTTTCATTTCATCATCGCGATAAGCCCCAATGATGAGCAAACTTTCAAACTCTGGATCGTTCAGTATGGATTGCAGCAATTCTAGCGATGCTGTATCACACCATTGAAGATCATCTAAAAAGAATAACAATGGATGGCTTTTTTTCGCAAATGTTTGCATAAAACGCCTGAATGCCCAATGAAAACGAAGCTTCGATTGGGAAGAAGGCAATAAAGGTACAGCGTCTTGTTTGCCGATCAACAGTTCCAGTTCAGGAATGACCTCCGTGATAACCGCCGCTCCTGAACCTAAATGTTCAAGAAGCTCTCTTTTCCAACGTTGAAGTTCTTCTCTGCTTTCCGCCAATAATTGATTAATCAGCTGACGAAATCCGCGAATAAACGGTTCATATGGAATATCCCGCTGAAATTGATCAAATTTTGCGGAAACAAAATAACCATTTTCTTTTGCGCATAACTTTTCAATTTCATTCACAAGCGCTGTTTTTCCTGTTCCGGCGCTTCCTGAAATAAGCACCATTTTCGTCAAACCAAATCGAACCATTTTCAGTTCTTCCATTAAGCTTTGTATTTCTTTCTCCCTTCCGTATAACTTGCTTGTAATTTGAAATTGTGAAGAAAAGTCGTATCGGGCAATCTGAAATGATTGGACTGTTCCGTTTTGTTCCAGCATCTTTAAGCAATGGAAAATATCTTCTTTCAGTCCGAAAACCGACTGATAACGATCTTCAGGTGCTTTTGCAAGCATTTTCAAAACGATGTCGGAAACCACATTCGGCACATCTTGACGTCTTTCAGACGGATGAATGACCTTTTTTGTCATATGAGCATGCATCCATTCAAAATCAGAGTCAACGTCAAAAGGCAGACGGCCAGTTAATAGTTCATAGAAAATGATACCAAGCGAATAAATATCGCTGAGATGGCTGGAGGATGGATTGATTTGTGCGCTCTGTTCCGGCGAATGATAAATATCGTAAATTTCATCATCCTCTTCGGCTCCTCCAATATCAAAAAATTGCACATCTAGTTTTTCAGGATGAATGAAAATGTGAGCTGGACTTAGTATAGTGATGGAAATGTTTTGTTCGTGAAGGACGATTAATTTTTCTGCAAGTTGTAAAGAAATTTGAAGAAATTCGCTAATTCGTGGACGATGAATTTTGATATATTCTTTTAATAACATTCCCCCAGGATCTCGGTAAACAAGTGCATACGTGTTCCCCAATTGCTCAACTTCTATAGGCGTCACAATTTCCTTCATCTTCAGCTGCGAGTAGAAGTCATATTGGTGCAAAAAAGATGCATGATCAATTATCGATGGGGATTGTGATGTTAAAACTTTCAGCAAAACGCATTGATGATCACGATCGCGTATCCCCCGATAAACAGAAGCTTTTTTTCCTTTTCTCAGCAATGATATATAACTGTAGCCTGAAATATCTGACATTGACTTTTTCCCTCTTGGCAAATGCCGTAATATTTCGTTTTCCTTCTCCATACAGACAGGCACATCCTTTCATAAAAAAATTTCTCTTCCAGTATTCGCAAAATTTTCCGAAAACCCTTCTTTTTTCATTGAAAGAAGCGGTATTTCGTCTATAACTGCAACTTTTCCCTTCAATATTCTCGTATATAAGATGACATATGAAAAGAGGAATGATTCTGCTTGAATACAAATGGAGTTCGGTGTTTTTCAGGAAAACTGAAGAAAAATTATGAGGAAATAATCAGGATTTACTAAATAATGGGTGGCGGTTACAGACATTTGCACCGTTCTCTTCCGACGCCTTTGTGCAGCCGCAATCCATTCAGATTATTTTTAAAAAAGTTCTGAAGAAATCATACACGTATGACAAAGAAGCAAAGCTTTTATCTTTTGGAATTTTCTTTGTAACGATGATGGGAGAAGCTGTTTCTTTTCCAAATACAACTCATCCCCCGCTTATTTGTGGAGCTGCTAAAAAAAGGGTCTTATTGTCTTTACAATATCGCTTCCGTTTAGTTTTACAAATGTTCGTTAATTCATATAAAACGCTTGGCGCCGTTTCGAAATCTTCATTACTTCTGAGATGACGGTGTTTAAAATGATGTAAAAAGTCTTGTAGAAAAAAATTACAGGACACTTACTCGGTCTAAAAGTACATTCGAGCCATTTTTCCGATTTTCAAATTCATTTCCTCAACTTTCTAATTCATTCCAAATGATAAATAATTTAATAGACTAAAACCATTCCTTACACATGCGGTTCAAAAACTTTTTGTGATAGGATAACCGGAACTTGCTCGATCATTGAATCGGTGCCGTAAAAAGGGCAAATGGCAGTCTTTTCATCATCGCACCATTTTAGAAGGATGAAATATTTTTAAACAATAAAAACAACCGCAAATTTCATCGTTTTTCAATTCTTTTCGATTAAAACTGATGAATCGGTGTGCTGTTCTGCACAGACTTCCCTTCAATTTATCGCCTTCCTAATTTTTGCAAAAAAATTCTCTTGCTATAATATCTGAACGGCCATACCAAGGGGTAAAATCTTCTATTGTATACAAATGCATCATACATGCTATTATTGAACAAAATTCTCATCAGCTCCACTTCATTCACAAGAACAACCTGTACCTTCTTTTCGTTATTTTTTTCACGTCATAAATTGCCTTTCTTATAATGTATTTTTTTAAAAGTGGTTATCCAGAAAGTCAAATCCCTATCGAAAACAAAAAATCATAAACGTCGATATATCAACGTCTCTAAAACATTAAGGGGCGTCTATAAGCCGGAAAATCGACTTATTAGACAGCCCCTGTCCATCACTTTTTATTGTGCTATTTTTTTAGGATGATCTGGCAATTCATTGACTGAAACAACTTGGTCTGTTTTCTTTTTTGGTTTTTTCCAATACTTTTCGTTGCCAGGCAGATCATCAAACCATGTTGCATCATCAGGGCAATCAAGCACCATAAATTGTCCATAATTGCCATCTCTAGATTGGTGATATTTCAAATACGCTTTTCCGTTTTCGATAGCTAAAATCTCGATTTTCCCAGAGGTATGGCTCATTGACAGGCGGACGCGCTTGCCTAGTCCTGATGTTCTTGCTTTTGCTTGTTCAACGATATCGTAAACTTCTTTCAATGTTAATACAAAGTCACTGTTGCCAGCAACAGGTCGATTCACAAAGAAATAATAAGGTGTTACTCCCGCCCATGATAACTTATCTAATAATTCGCCTAAAACAACAGGATCGTCATTAATTCCTTTTAATACTGGAGTTTGGTTGACCACTATTGCTCCGGCGTCATGGAGCGCTTCAAAAGCTTTTTTTGCTTCTTTCGTAATTTCTCTCGGATGGTTGACGTGAGCCATAATGTAGATTCTTTTTTCAGGAGAGGAAAACTCTCTAATGAGTTGGAGTAAAGATTCATCTTCATAAATTCTCATAGGGTTAAAGACAGGCATTTTGGAGCCGATGCGGATAATTTTTACATGCTCGATTTCTCGTAAGCTTTCAATGATCATGCGCAATTTTTTCGTAGCAAGGATTAAAGGATCCCCTCCAGTTAGAAGAACATTGTTGATTTCAGGAGTTTTGCGAATATAGTCAATACCAGGCTGTACGTCTGCCATCGCTTCTTTTACATCACTTCTAAATAATCTTTTTCGAAAGCAATAGCGGCAATATGCTCCGCAAACCTCAGAAACTAGCAGCAATGCTGTTGTTTTGTACTTATGCTGGCAGCCAGGAACGACATAGTTTGTATCTTCATCTGATGCGTCCCACCTCCCATACTCTCGCATTTCTCCTTCATTTGGAATAACTAATTTTCTGATAGGGTCGTTCGGATCATTCCAGTCGATCAGGCTTAAATAATAATCATTGACCCGAAACACATATTTTTCTGTGATCGGCTTCAGCTTTTCCCGTTCCTCTTTTGGGATTTGTTCAATTTTGTCGATGTTTGTTATATATTTTGGCATCGCCACATGTATCACTCCCCCATCATTAGTTAACAGTTCTATGATAACATATAGTAACAAATTATTTAGCAATATGTCCAAAACGTTCATTATTTTTTTGCAAATTTCGATAATATTTTTCAAAAAAATTTGCCTTCCAGCAAGGAAAACTATTAAGCTAGTTTTCCAATGCGGACTTTTCTCTAATACAAGTCCAAATAGAAGGCAGATTCCACTACATTTGCTAAATCAAGGAATAAATATCTGACATATCTTGATAAGCTTTCACTAAATTTTAGAATCCTTTTTTGTGTGTCTCCATCCCCGCTGCAACAATATATTGACTTAAGCCAAAAATGGAAAAATCGTTTTCTATATATAAATAAGTAAAATAAGCGGCTTCCTGCTTTCATGAATTCTTTCGGGCAGCATGAAGCATTGCTTAAACTGATACAGCCTTCAACAGTTCTTTTACCGCATAGGCAAAGCCGTTCTCATCGTTCGTTTTCGTGACAAAATCGGCCTTTTCTTTCACTTCCTTTGGAGCATTTCCCATCGCAACCGATGTGGTCGCGATCTCGAATTGGGCAATGTCGTTGCCTCCGTCGCCAAACGCATAAATTTCTTCAAATGTCAACTGCTTCATTTTTTGATAGCGTAAAATCGCTTTTCCTTTATGTGCTTCGCTGGAGGTAATTTCAATATTATTAGGAAATGACGAGGCGATGGAGAGGTCGCTTCTCCCGCTTAATGCTCTCTTCACTTGATCGATTTTTTCCGTTTCATTATGATTCACTAATCCAATCAGCTTATAGATTTTTAGATTTTCCAGTTTGAAAATAGAGTCATAATCAAATTGGCGAAACATCTCTTCGATCTCATCCCAGCTCAGCTTATGCAAAGGCGGCAAAGTGGATGGAAAGCCACCCTGATTGGTGTAAACGAGAATGCCGACATCCAGAGCATTTACTGCTGCAAAAATTTCTTTAAACGTTTTTTCATCTATTGTTGCTTCATACATCAGCTCTCTTTTATCGGAATATAATACAGCCCCATTTACACAAAAAATCGGCACATGGAGCTCTTCAACCGCTTTAATCTTGATGACATCCGGAAATGCTCGTCCCGTATTTAAAATGACTTCATGTCCTTGCTTTTTCAATTCATGTAAAACTGATAAATTTTCATTTGAAATTTCATGCTGCGAATTTAATAATGTGCCATCTAAATCAATTGAAAAACATTTCATGTCCTCATCCCAATTCCTTTCTTTTTTTAAAATAATAAAGAAACTTCTTATTTTTCCTCTAACCTATTTTATCAAAATTGTTCAAATTGCTGTAAAGATTTTCTGTTTACAAGAAAATCACTGCCTTATCGGTCAAAGAGCTAGCTTTGACAGAAAGTCACTTTCCGCTTGGTTGATGGCAGCCCAAAAGATTGAAGAAGTTTAGAAAAATCGAAAGAAAGCTTCAGTACAAAATGGACGGTGGAATCTATGCATAAAAAGTTGGATTCGAATGGATCGGTTGGGCTTGCAACAAATGAAAAAAACATGAGAATCAGATGGATACACGTAGAACAGGGGATCGATACAAATTGTCTGGCTTTTTTACCTTCAACTGGAAAAATTTTTTCATAGTTATTCACTCTTCCTTGTTATAAGTTTTTATTAGGGAGTGAATACAGTATGATCTATCGAAGTGTCAAACAACTAGAAAAAGAATATAAACTAAAAGAAGCCCTTCGTTCGGTAAGAGATTTATGGTACAAACTAACGGAAGGGTATGTGACGATCCCTGAATCGGCTGAAAAACTTCAATCATTCATTGAATATTTTGAAGGAGAACTGCCTGCAGGATGGATCCTCACAATGGATGAACAAGGAACGATACATGCACGCACAAACTATTCTCATAGATTTAGTCAGATGTTAATATGCAAAAGCTTTTCCGGAAAAGAGCGTGTAAAAATAATTTCTTAAAAGTTTTCCCTCAGTATCGCAGACTGAGGGGTTTTTGGTATAAAATGAAAAATTTCAAACATAATACTAACTGTTAAAAAATTACTTAGGAGGGATTGAAGGTATGAATCAATTAGGTGCTCATGAATTAATGGAAGTACATGAAGTTTTAACAAACACAATTGATGGAATTAACCAATTTCAACTTTATCAGCCCCATTGCAAAGATCCAGAGCTGCAAAACATTTTGCAAAATCAAATCATTTTTATGACAAATGAATACAATTCAATCGTTCAAATAGTAAGAAACAAGAGCAGTCAGCAAAATTTCAGCACTTACCGCCCATTGAAAAATGCAAGCCCTTCCTTTGGCACCTCAGGCGGAACACCGGAAGCTCCCAACAGCTCAATAAACGAGATGAACGACCATGATGTTGCGTCAGGAATGTTAGGATGTTTAAAAGCGTCAGCAGCATTAAGAATGCATGCTGCATTGGAATGCTCAGATCCGGAATTAAGAAATGTCGTGCTCCAAGGGGCGAAAAATTGCGCAGAGCAAGCTTATGAAGTTTGGCAATATATGAACCAAAAAGGTTATTATCAAGTGCCGGTCTTTCAGCAAAATACTGCTCAAGCGATCATCAATCATTATCAACCGGCTGGCAATCAAATGAACAATCAGCAGACATAAAACGATAAAGCAGCAGGGCTTACCCTGCTTCTGCTTTATTTTTTAGCTATTGCCAAGAAAAAATTAGCTTTCGCTCACAATTTGCTTGTTTTCTTTTTCCTTTAGACTTTCGTCTTTTGCTGCTTGCGAATTTTTCATAAAAAACGATAAGATGAGAGCGATCGCAGAGAATATACCTGCCACTACAAAAGATATATTTACTCCATGTATCATTCCTTCAATACCTTTTTCAGGCAACGCTGTATTTGTCATGACTGTCACAAGCAAAGCTGTTCCAACTGCACCAGCTACTTGCCGCATTGTGTTGTTCATCGCAGTTCCGTGTGAAATTAAATATGTAGGCAGTTGATTTAAACCAGCGGTTGTCACCGGCATCATGACCATCGCAACACCGACCATCCTGAAAGCATTTACTGCCGCTAAATATGTAAACGTTGTATGTAAGGTGAGATGTGACAGCATAAACGTCGTGATCGTTAAGGTAAAAAATCCAATAATCGCCAGCCATTTGGCACCGAATTTATCAAATAATCTGCCTGTTATCGGGTTGGCCACCCCTTGGACAAGTGCGCCTGGCAAGAGCACCAGTCCGGACTCAAATGCTGAAAATCCCAGCATATTTTGCATAAACATCGGCAAAATAACTGCTCCGCCAATCATAGACATAAACACTATCATGCCTAAAACAGTTGTGATCGAAAATGTCTTGCTTTTAAATACTTTGAATTCCAGGATCGGCTCATCCAATTGCAGCTGTCTAATTATAAACCAAGTAAGAGTGGTCAAACCGATGAAGAGCGATAAAATAACTTGACCGCTCCCCCAGCCGCTGCTTCCAGCTGCGCTGAATCCATACAATAAACCGCCGAAGCCTAACGTTGAAAGGATGATGGATAAAATATCGATTTTTGGGTAAGTTTGCCGCGTAACGTTTTTTAGGATGAAAAAGGCTAAGATAAGATCAATGACTACAATAGGTAAGAGCACATAAAACAAGCTTCTCCATGCAAAATGCTCTACAAGGTAACCGGATAAAGTCGGACCAATTGCCGGCGCAAATGCAATAACGAGTCCAAACATCCCCATTGCCGTTCCTCTTTTTTCAACGGGAAAAATTAAAAACAAGATTGTCTGCATCAGCGGCATGATAATTCCGGCACCAGCAGCCTGCGCCACTCTCCCTGCTATTAAAACAGAAAAATTGGGAGCAATTGCACAAATTGCAGTTCCAACAGCAAAAATTCCGATGGCTGTAAGAAACAGTCCTCTTGTCGTAAAACGACCAATCAAAAACGCGGTGATCGGTATCATAATCCCATTAACAAGCATAAAAATCGATTGCAGCCATTGAACTGTATTGGCATCAACTTTGAAATCCATCATTAAATGCGGCAAAGCAGTTCCAAGCAACGTTTGGTTTAAAATGGCAACAAAAGCACCGGACATTAACACAATCATGAGCGGCACTTTATTAAAGGTTTCCTGTGCCAGGTCTCGTTCTTCTCCCATATAAATCCTTCTTTCTAACAATTTTTCTATATTATTTAGTGATACAAATAGACTGCTTAATACATGTTATTGTAATATTTTTTCTTTGTAAATAGGAAGAATATACACTTGATGGGGATGAAACTTGAAGAGCGTTTTCCATAAATGAAGCAATTGTTGTCTTTATATTTATATTAGCGTACATTACCATAGTGAAGGAAGATGAAGAAAAAAGCAATTGTTTCGCTCACCTTTATTTTCTTTTTTGATAATAAGTAAGTAGGAAACGTTTGAAAAAATTTTTACATCATAAGTGTCAAAAAAAAATATCACTCCTTCCAATATAAAAAAAGAACAGCCGTTTTTTCTCTTTCGGTTTGAATTGTTTCAAATGCAAAACCCCTTTTCAGCTTTACTTTTTGAAAAGGGGTGACAACAATTTGAAAACAAAAGCATCTTATTTAAATATTTTCAATCGCTCTTCTATTGGTTTTATTTCTTTATCACCGGGCTCAGCTGTCGGTTTTCCGAACGGCATTTGAGCAATTAGTTTCCATTCATTTGGTATATTCCATTCTTTCTTCACTTCATCATCGATGAGCGGATTATAGTGCTGCAGCGAGGCGCCCAATCCTTCAATTTCCAACGAAGTCCAAATCACAAATTGCAGCATTCCAGAAGACTGTTGTGACCAAATCGGGAAATTGTCCGCATATAATGGGAATTGTTCCTGCAACCCTTGAACAACGCGGTCATCTTCAAAGAACAATACAGTACCGTATCCATTTCGGAATGAATTTATTTTTTCATCTGTTGAAGCAAATTGATCCGCTGGAACAATTTTTCGCAACGTTTCTTTCGTTATATCCCACAATTTGTTATGATGCTCGCCAAGCAAAAGAACGACTCGGGCGCTTTGGGAATTAAAAGCGGATGGTGTATATAGAACTGCGTGGCTGATCACTTCTTGAATACGCTCATCAGAAACAGTTGATTCTTTACTGATTCCGTAATAAGTGCGTCGATGTTTGACTGCTGAATAAAAGTCATTTGACACGTTCATCTCTCCTTTCTGAATTTCAATCTTTTTATATCATTCCTTTTAAACGCTTCGCCTATTACACTTCTTAGTAACGTTTTGAATAAAATTTTTTCTTGTAAGAGCCGTATTTTGAGGGATATAATTTACATGAAATCAATAATATTAGAAAAGGCGGTAAAAACTTGAAACAGCGGAACTTATTTTTCTACATTTTGATTTTTGCCATGATGTTTCTGTTCGGATGTACATCAAAAGAATATAAATCCAACATGGAATCTGGTATTGAAGCGCTAAAAAAAGAACAATACAGCGACGCCATCTCGTTTTTTAACAAAGCTCTTCATGAAAAAAACACTGAAGAAGCTCAATTGGCGCTGGATTTGTCAAAACAAATTAAAGACAGCGTTGCTGCCCTTGAAAAAGGAGAATTTGAAACCGCCATATCATTGGCAGAAAAAATCAAAAATTCAAATGAAACCTCCAAGATTCTTGATATTCTCAAACCGAAAGCTGAAAAAATAATCGAAGAGGCGGAAAAAACGAGCGCTGCTTTAAAAGAAATGGAATCTGAACTTGAGTCAGGAAAAGCATTGTTGGAAGAAAACAAGTTTGACGAAGCATTCGCCATATTTAAGAAAATTGCGGAAACAACATCAAATAACGAGAAGATCGTCAGCGTTACCAAAAATGCAGAACAATTCATGAATCAAGCAGCTGCGGCGAAAAATCAATACTTGCAGGAGCAGGAGAAAAAACTTCAAGAAGAGCGGCAAAAAGCTGAAGAAGCAAAAAAGAGAAAGGAAGAGCAAAAAAAGGCTGAGGAAGCAAAGAAAAGCCGTCCTATAAGCCATACTGAAGCTGAACAGCTAGTTCGGGAGTATTTAAAAATTGAAAATACTTCTAACGTTTACGTTGAATATGATCATGATAATGAAAAAGGCGAATATATTATTCACGTTTATGAAATCGTGATCAGTGATCCGGAGACAAAAGAGGGACATACTTCTACATGGGGCTGGTATGCAGTCGACCCGGTCAAAAAAGTTGTGCGTGATGCGTTTGAATAACAAATTTTAAGGATTTTCCGGTGGATACATTCGGAAAATCCTTTTTCTTTAGTTATTTAATCAGAATGATATTAATTCAACTGATAAGGCCTACAAAATTGCCTTGCTCATTAAACAGCTACTAAGTATTGTTCAAGGATCGAACGCATTTCAGGAGTTAAAGGCTCAGAACGCTGCAACTTAAAATTGTAATGAACGATAACTCCTTCCCCTTTTGCGATCAATTTCCCCGTTTCTGCATTTTTTATTTCATGCTCCATCGAAAAGCTTTTCGTTCCAATCCGCGTAATTTTTGAAGTTACCGTTAATGTATCATGGGCATATGCTTGGGCAAGGTAATCGCATTTTGTGGATGCTAAAATAAATTTCCAGTCTTGGTTCCCTACTTGTTTTGACATGTGTTTTAAAAATTTAGTCCGAGCTTCCTCCATATACAAATAATAGCTTGTATTGTTAACATGGCCTGACGCATCCGTTTCGCAATATCTTACATAAATTTCTGTATCTGGAATGGTCTTCATGCTAAATCGTCCTTTCTTTTATGTCTTATTTTTCTGTTTTTATCAATCGATCGATATTTATGTATGAATGGAATTGAATCCTTCATGTGTATAGGAATTGTCCATCGGATCATCGATGTGTTTCAAGAAAAAGCAAATTGCTGTACAACGTTTGAAGAACAGGCGTTTCAACACCAATCTGCCGCCCCTTTTTCACGATAAACCCGCACAATGATTCGATTTCCATCCTTTTTCCTTTCAATCGATCTTGCAGCATGGACGGCTTATGCTTCAGAGCTGCTCCTGAATTGGCAAAAGTGCGATGAAACATTTCTTCATCTAATGGAATCCCGATTTTATTGGCTACTCTCATCACTTCTCGGCAAGCATTTTCAGCTGTTTTCCTCAATTCTTTATGCTCCATAATTTCTCCGACAGTCGCTTTGGATAAAGCAGCAAGCGGATTGAAGGTTGCATTCCACAACAGCTTTTTCCACTTATCCAGCATGATATCATCTGTTGTTTTTACAAAAATTTCAGCTTGACGAAAAAGATCTGCCACTTTATCGCGGAACGAAATGAGTGATTCATCCAGAGCACCGATCACTAGTTTTGCTCTTCCGCTATGCTTTATGACCCCAGGCTCTTCCACATGTGACGACAGATAGGTTGCAGCTGACAAGAGCCTTTTTCCACCTAAAATTTGAGCGAGCTTTTCTTCATTGTCGACACCATTTTGCAGCGTCAAAACAACTGCGCGATCATTCTGCAAAGAGGCAATCTGTTCTGCTGTACTTTCCGTGTCTGTTGATTTCACACAAAACAGTATCAGCTCACAATCAGCAAAATCCTCTATTTTATCTGTAAAAACACCGTCTATTGTGAGGAGTTGATCATTCGTTTTAACCACTAAACCTGATTTTTTCATTGCCTCTAAATGCTTGCCCCTTGCAAGAAAAACAACATCATGTCCGGCTTTCTTTAACAAAGCTCCAAAATAGCCGCCGACCGCGCCAGCTCCAGCAACAGCGATTTTCATAACATTCCCCCTTCAATTGAATCAAAAAGCTTATGAATGACAGAATAAACAGAAAATAATGAAATGCAAGTTTTGCACCTCAATTATTAACCTAATCTTTTCATTAATCAAGTGAAAGCATTCGGGACTGAAAAGTCTTGAGTGTTTAAAACCAATAGTAAAAACGAGCCTCCAAAACAGATAATAATCTTGAAATCAATATCAGACTCTAGACTATTATGATTTATTCTATGTTCCATGAGGATTCGCAAAGCGCGCAGATCACAAACACTCATAACTTAAAATGACGGCAATGCTATAAAAAAAGAAGCAGAAGTTGAAAAAAGCCTTTCCAAAATGAACGAACTCCGTGAAATAGCTTCTCTCCCCCACCGAATCGTTGACTTAGCTTTCGAATAAAATACGCCTAATTTATTTTCAAGTCTTGTAAACATACAGCAGCTGGCACGTTTTTGCTTTCTTAAATTTTACAGTTTATATGAAAAATGAACAGATAGGTTTAAGCATCCATCCAACACACATAACCCCGTTCTAAGTTTAGGACGGGGTTACAATAAAATGGTTTACTTTTTAAGAACAATGCTTCACTTACATCAAGATTTTTAAAGGTTAATCATTGGATAAAATGACTTTCATCGCTTTTTCTTTAGCCGCATTGCGAAATACTTCGTATGCCTGCAAAATCTGGTCCAGCGAAAAACGATGAGTGACTAACTGTTCCGGTTTAATTTTTCCTGACTGCACCGTCTTTAGCAGCATCGGTGTCGTACTCGTGCTAACTAGTCCAGTTGTGATTTTGACATTGCGAATCCACAATTGTTCTAAGTGCAATTCGACAGGCTTACCATGAACACCAACGTTGGCCAACCGTCCGCCCGGCTTTAGGATTTGCTGGCAGATGTCGAAGGTCACCGGGAATCCGACCGCTTCAATCGCTACGTCAACACCTTTTCCGTCCGTTAGTTCAAGCACTTGCTCAACCGCATTTGTCTTTGAGCTGTTCACTGTCTTAGTGGCACCGAACTTTTTGGACAGCTCCAGACGATTATCGTCAAGGTCGATCATGATGATTTCCGCTGGTGAATAAAGCTGTGCTGTCAACAGTGCTGCCATTCCGACCGGTCCGGCCCCGACAATTGCGATTACATCCCCTGGTTGAACTTCGCCGTTGATTACCCCGATTTCGAGACTTGTCGGAAAAATGTCACTCAACATAACAAGCGCTTCTTCATCGACTCCCTCAGGGATATGATACATGCTTGTATCCGCATATGGAATCCGAACGTACTCTGCTTGGGTACCGTCGATCAAATGCCCTAAAATCCAACCGCCTTTTTCACAGTGTGCGTACATCGCTTTTTTACAATAATCGCAGCTTCCACAGGAAGTCACACAAGAAATCAACACTCTGTCTCCAGGTTTGAAATTGTTGACACTTGAGCCGACTTCTTCTACTATACCAACACCTTCGTGTCCCAATGTCCGTCCGTCAGTTACAGCCGGTACATCTCCGCCCAAAATATGTAAATCTGTTCCACAGATTGTCGTTTTGGTGATTCTTACGATGGCATCTGTTGGTTCCTGAATCGTAGGCTTGTCCTTCTCTCCCCACTCAAGCTTGCCTGGTCCACGGAATATAAGTGCTTTCATCATCATACCTCCTAAATATATTTGTTCGTAAGCTGCCTTCGGTTTCAAATGAAGGCCATGGCGGGTCTAACTAAATTAGATGTTACTAGCGGTTTGTTATCCCAAAGGTATTTTTCCCCTTGCGATCAAGAAATTATTCTGCTCAATAGGTATGTATGATATATATCCCCCTCTCAAGTTAACATAAAGTATCTTGCCGGAAGTTCCCTATCACAGATTGCGTGGGCTACAGGGTCAGGAAAAAGTGTTAGTGAGCGGCGGAAACCATATATACCTTTTTTTATCAAATTGCCAAGCTTCCACAAATCCATCCCTTTTTACCTATATTGTAACAGATTTTAAAATATTTCGTCTTTTATTTTTGTTAATTTTCAAA
Organism: Aeribacillus sp. FSL K6-8394; assembly: GCF_038008865.1. Taxonomy (NCBI): domain Bacteria; kingdom Bacillati; phylum Bacillota; class Bacilli; order Caryophanales; family Bacillaceae; genus Aeribacillus; species Aeribacillus sp. FSL K6-8394. The sequence continues at coordinate 841,052 of NZ_JBBPAA010000001.1, read as the reverse complement.
ATTGCCAGCTTTCTCCTTGTCTCTGCTGATTTTAAGAAACGAACATGTTCCTAAATGGAGTGTGATTGATTTCTTGAGGTAATACGAAAGAACTAAATTTGAACATGCATCCTCTGTATGTGAACAGTCAATCATCCCATAGTACAACCTTTACAAGAATTCATTGGCTTAAGAGATATAAAACTGAAACATATTATGCTTTTTCATTCAACTAATGCAAACCTCCCTCCTTTCCGTTATACTTAAAACGTTGTTGATTGAAAGAAAGGAGCATTATATGAAATCTCTCGTTTTAGCTGAAAAGCCGAGCGTTGCACGTGAGATAGCCCGTGTGCTTGGCTGCAAAAAAGAGCATAAATTTCACTTTGAAGGAAGCAAGTATATCGTAACGTGGGCGCTCGGTCATTTAATTGAATTGAAGATGCCGGAACATTACGATCCAAAATATAAAACATGGCGGCTGGAAGATTTGCCAATTATCCCAGAAAAAATGGGGTTAAAAGTAATTAGACAAACGAGCCGGCATTATAAAGGCATAGAACTGTTGGCGAAACGAACGGACATTAAAGATTGCATTATCGCAACAGACGCCGGACGTGAAGGCGAACTTGTTGCAAGATGGATTTTAAAAAAGCTGAACTGGAAAAAGCCGATTTTGCGCCTATGGATTTCATCTCAGACCGATAAAGCCATTCGTGACGGTTTCAAGCATTTAAAACCTGGGAAACAATTTGAAGCATTATATCAGTCTGCTGTTTGCCGTGCTGAGGCAGATTGGCTCATCGGCTTAAATGTGACAAGAGCTTTGACGACGAAATATAATGACCCGCTTTCGGCAGGGCGCGTGCAGACCCCAACCCTTGCCATGATCATGAAAAGGGAAACAGAAATTCAAAAATTTGTACCGAAGCCGTATTGGACGATTCATGCAAAAATCGGTTCCATTCATACCATCTGGGAGCGAAACGGCGAAAAAAGAATTTTTTCCAAAGAAACGGCTGAACATCTATTGGCAAACTTGAATGGTAAAAAAGGTACAGTCATCAAAGTGGAGCGCAAGCAAAAGAAAGAACATCAGCCGCTGCCATACGACCTAACCGAGCTGCAGCGGGATGCCAACAAGCGTTTCGGCTTTTCCGCAAAGAAAACGTTAACGATACTGCAAAAGCTTTATGAGCATTATAAGCTTGTCACATACCCGCGGACAGACTCCCGTTATTTAACTGCGGATATGGAATCGACAATGTTTGACAGGCTTCAGGCAATGGCTTCCGGCTATAAAGACGAAATCCGCCCTCTCCTTTCCAACAAAGGAAAAATTTTATTAAAACGGGTGTTCAATAATGAAAAAGTGACCGATCATCATGCCATTATCCCGACGGAGGAACCGCTAAATATGAGCCAGCTTTCCAATGATGAAAGGAAGCTGTATGATTTGATTGCCCGCCGGTTTTTGGCGCTGTTTTATCCTGCTTACGAATATGAAACCGTCCATGCGGTTTTTGATGTGAACGGAGAAACACTCACTGCAAAAGAGACAATTGTATTGAATAATGGATTTAAAGCCGTTTTAGGGAAGCAGCAGGATGAGCCGGAAAACAGAAACATCCCTGCTTTAGTTAAAGGACAATCTTTTGCTGTTCATCAAGTAGAAATAGAAGAAAAATTGGAAGAACCTCCTCTTCGCTATTCAGAGGCGGACATTCTTACGCAGATGGAAAAGTTCGGACTCGGCACTCCTGCAACTAGGGCGGATATTATTGAAAGACTTATCGAAACAGAAGCGGTTGAGCGAAAAAACGGAAGGTTCTACCCAACGAAAAAAGGTAAACAACTGATTGAACTTGTCAATGATGAACTAAAATCACCTGAACTGACAGCGCGCTGGGAAAAAGAGCTTGAAGCGATTGCACGGGGAAAAGGAAATCCTGAATTTTTCCTAAACAACATTCGCAAGCAAACGAAACGGCTCGTTAATGAAATAAAAAATAGCGATAGAAGCTACAAAGCACACAATTTAACCGGCTCCATGTGCCCGGAATGCGGCTCCTTTTTAAAAATACGTTCTACAAAAGAAGGACGTTTATTAGCATGTTCGAACATGGAATGCCGCTATAGCAAACGAAAAGATCCGAAGCTGTCCAACCGGCGCTGTCCACAATGCAAAAAACGAATGGAAATCCATAACGGCAAAGCCGGTGTTTACTTCCAATGCCGCCGCTGCAATGTGGTTGAAAAAGCGGAAGAAAAGAAAACGGCAGTCAATAACCGCAAAGATCGGGCTTTAATTCAAAAATACAGCCCGAAAAGCGATTCTTTTGGCACAAGTTTAGGTGATTTGTTAAAACAGGTGTTGGAAGAACAGCAATAAATAAAAAAGCTTCCGGATGCTGCGTTTACGACAAAAAGTTAGCTTGTTTCTATTTAAAAACAGTGTCACGACGAAGCTGGAATGGTATGCAGTTTGTTTCAAATATTTAAAAGGGATTTGTCAAATAAGTCATTTTTTCGGCTTATAGACAAACCCCTTTAATATTTAGAAACGTTCATATCGATGTTTATGATTATAATGGGCTCCACTTTCTGGACAGCTCCTTATCATTCATTAACTACCCGCGAATTAAAACGTTATGTACTATTTGTTCCCCCTGCATTTCTAAAAAACTCAAAACAGTCAACCACATATATTCGAAAATGGTCTCCCCTCTTTCGACCTCCCCAATATATTTAAAAATCAAGAATGTTTATACACATGCTGCTTTATCGAACAGTAATCCTCAAGTCGAGATGTTTATAAATTTCTAAAAAAAGCGGCACCTAAATAAGGCGCCACTTTGAAAGGATTAGTTTTTTTGTACGTTTGCCGCTTGAGGTCCACGTTGGCCTTCGACAATTTCAAATTTAACAGTTTGCCCTTCTTCTAACGTTTTAAAACCATCGCCTTGAATCGCCGAAAAATGAACAAACACATCGTCTCCACCATCGACTTCAATAAATCCAAACCCTTTTTCACTGTTAAACCATTTTACCTTACCTGTGTTCATGCTTTTTCCTCCAAAAAAAAGATTTTACCATTCATTGTTTGTTTTTCATAAGAAAAAAAGCCGCACACTCATGAGAAATGCAGACCATATAAGATCGCCTGCATTTCAATATGAGGTACGACTTATAATGGATCCATGATAAAACGAACTAAATGGTTAATTTATTATAACCAATCAAACATAAAGAGTCAAGAAAATGTAAGAATGTTCTTGACTCTTTAAGGGTGATACTTTATGTTATACGCTGCTTTCCCCTAAAAACAAATCTCATTCACTGCCGCGGTAAAGAAAGAACAGAGCTGTCAGCATTAGCCCGATCCCAATCAGGCGGTTTATGTCTATTCGATTTTTCGGCATTCCAAATAATCCAAAATGATCAATGATGACGCTGATGGCCATTTGACCGATGATTCCTGCAAGGAGCGTTACGGCCACCCCAACCTTCGGAACAGAAATAATGGTAAACGTGACGAACATCGCGCCTAAAAATCCCCCAAGCAAATTCCATTTTGGAACTTGAAACAAATCGGTAATGTGGCCCTTTCCAAAAAATAAAACAAGGAACGCTAAAACCATTGTTCCAACAAAAAAAGAGACAAATGCTCCTTCAACAGCACCGATTTTTTTGCCTAGACTTCCGTTAATCGGCGACTGTATTCCTATCATTATCCCACCCAGTATCGCTAAAAAAATGTAAATCCATTTCATCCTGAACCCTCCCCAGAAATATAATTTCTCTTCTACCCGCTTGAACTCCTTTACGTAAAAACGTTCTTAAAGTAAAAAAGTTGATTTTCTAAAATTTTCATTTTGTAAAAAAAGAAGAGACTTAAAAAAACAGCGCTTTTGTAAAAGCTCTTAAAATGATGAAAGACAACAGAATTTATCAATAAATTTTTGTTGTCTGAAAGTGCAAACCTGCCGTTCAGATGAGAATCAAACCCGTTAAATAATTTTCTAGACCCCCACAGAAAATGATGCTGTAAAGGAGGAGATGAAGACCGATCTATTTGTTTGATGAAGAGCACAACGTTTACAAGTATATTCGGCCTGATGATTCGTTCAATTATCCATTAACGACAATTTACTACACTTGTTATATGTAAAGACCTTAAAAAAATTATATTCAGCAAACTATTTTCTCTCATGTCATTTTCTAGATCAACCATTTTCAACATATATATAAACAAAAAAAGGAGGCACTTATGATCATTCATATTATACAAAGAGGAGAGACTTTATGGAACATAGCTGAACGCTACGGTATCAGTCTTTCTGAAATTATTGCTGCAAACAGTCTGCCCGATCCTAATCGATTACTGATTGGCCAATCACTTGTGATTCCCATTGCTTTTCGTCAACATATCGTCCGAGCAGGGGAAACATTATGGCAAATTGCCCAAAAATATGGAGTTGCCGTCGGGTCTATTGTTCAGGCTAACCATATTCGTGATCCTTCAAAAATTAATCCGGGAATGATTTTAAACATTCCGCCTCGCATCCATACTGTGAAGCCTGAAGAGAATTTATCGCAAATTTCTCAAATTTACCGTATATCCGTACAGGAAATTGCCAAAGCCAATCGAATTCAAAATCCCGACCTTCTTTATCCGGGGACAAGATTAACGATTCCTTTTGTAAAACCAGTCATTGACGTAAATGCATATACGATCCATGCAGGTGAAGAAGGAAGCAAAGAAGTTCGAGAAGCTGGCAGCTTTTTAACATACGTTTCTCCATTTGCCTATATCATTCGGGAAGACGGCGGACTCAATGCAATAAACGACACAGCGATTCTTCAATCTGCTAGATCGGAGCAAGTGATTCCGATGTTGAGTATAACAAATTTTACGTTTAGAGATCCTGGGTCCCGGCTGGCTCATGCCATCCTTTCAAATAAGGAACTGCAAGATCGATTATTGACCACCATTATAAACACTATGAAAGAAAAAGGTTATCGTGGATTAAATATTGATTTTGAAAATGTATATCCTGACGATCGTGAGTTATATAATCAATTTTTACAGCGCGCCGTTGACCGATTGCACAAAGAAGGATATTTTGTTTCGACCGCGCTCGCCCCTAAAACGAGCGCAGAACAAAAAGGAATATTATATGAGGCACACGACTATGCCGCACACGGCAGAATTGCAGATTTCGTTATTTTAATGACATACGAATGGGGTTATAGGCTTGGACCTCCTCAGGCGATCTCTCCGCTTAATCAAATTAAACAAGTGCTAGATTATGCTGTAACCGTCATTCCAAGAAATAAAATCTTTATGGGCTTCCAAGTATATGCTCGTGACTGGCTCCTTCCCCATGTTCAAGGTCAGGAAGGAGAAACATTTGATATGCAAGAAGCGATTCGTCGAGCAGTTCAACATGGTGCTGTGATACAGTATGATCGAACATCTCAATCTCCGTTTTATCGGTATGTGGATGAACAAGGCCGTACGCATGAGGTCTGGTTTGAAGATGCGCGCAGCACCCGGGCAAAATTTGATGCGGTAAAGGATTACGGTTTACGGGGAATTAGTTATTGGGTACTTGGCTATCCGTTCCCGCAAAATTGGGTATTACTTGAAGACAATTTTCAAGTGCGGAAATTCCGTTCAATTCATTGATAGCAGAAGTCTCTCATAGCACAAATGAAAATAAGGGAACCTACGCACAAAGCGTATGTTCCCTTCTCGCTTATTCCTCTTTCATAAACGGCCACCAGTTCGCTTTACCAAACATTTTGACCATCACCGGTACAAATAGCGGCAGTACAACAAGAGCATATAAAAATAATCCTGTTAAAACAATTGTGGCAATTTCGAGCAGCGACAGCACACCGGACGGAAGCATCGCCGCAAATGTTCCGCCTAAAATGACCGCGGCGGAAATAATGACCGTTCCCATATGACGCATAGCTGAAAGCATCGCTTCTGTGACAGGCAAATCTCTGTATTCGTTGAAGCGGTTCATAAGGAAGATGCTGTAATCTATGCCAAGCGCAATTAAAATGACAAATGAGAAAAATGGAACTGCCCAGTTCAAACCGTCGTATCCAAGAAGGCGAACGAAAATGACTTCTGACACCGCCATTGATGTGTAATACGTTAGAATAAGCGATAAAATTAAATAAATCGGCATGACAAACGAGCGCAGCAATGCAATTAATATAAGAGCAATCCCTATCAGCATCAATACAACTGTGCGGGAGTAGTCGTTTGCTGAAATCTCGTTCAAGTCGGAGTAAATGCTAGTAACCCCGTCATAGGCAATTTTCGCATTTTCAAGCTTCGTGTCTTTTACGGCAAACTCCACCGCTTGTTTGACCTCAGTAAGCTGATCCATCGCTGAAGTTGAATATGGATTTTTCTCGAAAACAACATCAATGGTTGTCACTTTGCCGTCATTCGATAAGTAAGCTTCTTTCGCATCCGCAAATTCTTTGCTTTCAAGCACTTCCTTCGGCATGTACCAGCCTGCCATTTCCTGATTTGAAGAAGAAAGGCCCGATAAGTAATTCTCGGCAGAACCGAGACCGTCGGCTACTTGTTTTAGACCATCCACGCTTTTGTCAAGGCCTGAAATCAGCTGATTCATTTGTCCATCCAGCTGAGAAAAACCTTGCAGCAATTCCTCCTGTCCATTGTTGACTTGGCTTAAGCCGTTAGACAGCTCCGGCAATTTTGAAATGATGGTTTGCTGTCCAACCGCTGCCTTATCCAACCCTTTTTGCAGCTGATCAAGCCCGTTGATGAGCTCTCCCATTCCATTAACGAGCGCTTTTTGACCTGAAAGTAATTCAGAATATGAACGGTTCGCCTGCTCTATTCCATTTGTCACTCGCTGAAGCGCTCCGTTAATTTGCTGAAATCCGCTTCTCATTTGTTTTGCTTGTTCACTAAGCTGGGAAGCTGCCATTTTCACCTGTTGATACTCAGCATCCTGCTGAAGCTGCTGATGTTGTTGTTCGATGCGGTTTAAAGATTCACTCATGCCGGATAAATGTGTTGACAATTGACCGAGATGTGATTCCATCTGTTGATATTGTTTCAGCAATGAATGTAGACTGCTTCCGGCTGTTTCATATCCTTTCAAAAGCTGTTCTGCGCCGGATTGCAGCTTTTTCGCATTGTTTCGAACGGTCTCAATCCCTTTCTTTATGTCGCCGGCCCCCATCGATCCGCTCTCGATCCCCTGTTTAACTTGCGAAAGCCCTTTTTCAAGTTCACCGACGCCTGCTTTTAATTCATTTGTTCCGGAAACGAGCGCTTCAATACCGTCTGTAGCTTGTTTTAATTTCGGAGATGATGCAGAAAGCTCTTTGCTCGCTTCATTCAAACCGGAGCTGATTTGTTCAAGCCCTTCATTTCCCTGACCAATTCCGTCTTTCAGCGTTTTCGCCTGTTCTGTCACAAATAATTGGTCGATCTGTTCGCCTGTCGGTCTCGTTACTGAGCGGACCGTCTCGACACCTTCAACTTTTTCGATGCTTCTGCTTATTTTTTCAATTAAAGCAAAATATTCCGTCCTATTCATGTTGTCATCATTTTTGATCACAATTTTTGTCGGCATCGCTTCGCCTGGGTTGAAGCTTTTCGAAATAATATTAAAAGCCTTGACAGAGTCGTAATCATCCCCGATTTCTTGAAGGGAATTAAACGACAGCTTGCCGTCATAGGAAAGCAGCACTGGGAGGGTAATGATTCCTACGATGATTAAAGAAACAAGCGGTCTGGTGAACGAAAAACGTCCTGCAAAGTCCCATAGCTTGCTCTGTTTATGTTCCAGATTTCCTTTAACTGGCCAAAACAACACCGGGCCAAGCACAGCCATGAAAAACGGAACAAGCGTCATAAGTGCTACCAGCAGGATGGCGACTCCGACAGCGACTGCCGCAGCCGATTGATAAAGCTTAAATGATGACAATCCGATCGCCGCAAAGCCGATCATAACGGCTAAACCGCTGAAAAACACAGTTTTTCCAGCCGTGCGATAGGTTGTTATAATCGCTTCAGTTCGGCTTTCTTGTTTGCCAAGCTCCTCTTTAAAGCGGCTTAGCAGTAAAATGCAATAGTCTGTACCGATCCCGAACAAAATGGCAACCAAAAATGTTTGCGTAAAAGTGGACAATGGAAAATTCACCATTTCAACTAAAAAGGCGACAATTGACTGTGATGCCAAATATGTCATGCCGACTGTCAAGAGCGGCACAAATGGCGCTATAAGCGAGCGGAAAACGATCAGCAAGACGATCAAAATAAACACGACTGTTATGCCTTCTGTTTTTTTCACTCCTTCCTGCGAGCTGACAATAACGTCTTCATCGATGATCCAGCTGCCGGTATAATAATGCTCCAATGAAATATGATCGATCACTTTATAAAGAGCGGATGTCATTTCTTTTGCCGTTCTTCCGTCTCTTTCCATTTGTATTGACGTCAAGATGGTGGTTTTATCTTTTGAAACAAGCTGATCCTTTAACTCCTCTTGATGAAAAGGCGAAACAATTTCTGTAATCCGTAAATTCTCGCTGTGTTGTTCAAGCTGTTTTACAGCTTGTTCCGCTTCTTTCCAATCTTCCTTTGTCAGCCCGTCCTCATTATGCAGCACAAGGGCGACTGATATTAGATCTCCTGAATGCTCTTTGCTCTGAATTTCTTTTAAAATGTCATTCGCGATCGAAGAGGAATAACCTTCTGGAACCGTAATTTGCCCTTTTTCGCGCACAAGCTCCTCCATGTTTGGCGATGTAAAGAGCAAACCAATAACAGCGACAAGCCATAAAATGAGTACAAACCATTTTCCTTTCAGGATTGCCCTCATGACTCAACCTCCAGTTCAAGCAATACGTTTGCCAATTTTTCATAGGTTTGAATAAATGATTCGATCTCGTCCTCCGAAAATTTTGTTATGAACGATCCTACAACTTTATGAACTCTCTCTTCTGTGCTTGCAAACAAATTGCTCCCTTTTTCAGTCAAAGCCAAATAAATGACCCTCCTGTCTTTTTCATCGCGAATTCGCCGAACAAATCCTTTCTCAACAAGCCGATTAATCATCGCTGTGATCGCGCTTTTGTTCACTCGAAAAACATTAGCTAGTTCTGTTGAAGTGCACCTTTCCTTTTGATGGATATAGCGCAAAAGATAGTGTTGTTCGTTTGTGATATCTGGATCAATTTCACATTTCACAAGTTCTTCTGCTCTTTTCGTTACAGTGAACGAAACCTTAATATACCGTTCGATCAATTCATCTATTTTTTTTCGATCCATTGTCTGCCCCCTATTTTAAATAGTTCAACTATTTAACTATTAAACTATTTAACTATCAACCTGTCAATCAATTTTGTATGAAAATTGGCAAACTTCCTCTTCTTCAAGCGCGTGAAAGGTGCATTCCAATAATTTGAAGGCTTCTCTAACGTGCTGAACGCTAGTTTCCATTCTCTAAAATATGTTCTTAGCATAGAAAAATGTTGTGTGCGCTAAGCTTTTATACTGTAAAAGATCCGCATCACTTAAGAGCAGATTCGACGAGCAGCAGTCAGGACTGTCCGTTGCACTCTCAATGCTTTCGTTATAGAACTGAGAAGCTCCTGTTTCAAGTGTCAGTTAAACGGCGAGCAATTCATGGAAAAAGGGATCAACCTGCAAAGATGATCCCATCCATCGGTTCACAAAATCATCCAAACCGAAACAGCTAGCGAAACAACAATTGGAATAACCTGAATACATACCATCCCTTTAAAGGTGATTCGTTCTTCAGGAATCGGAAATGAAGCCTTTTCACACAGCCAATTAGCAAGCTTCTCCATTTTTGACTTTTTCATTGGAAAATCCGGTACTTCCACTGTATATTTTTTTAATAATTTATCAATTTCACGATCCTTTTCCATCAGATTCGATCCCCCATTCTTTCCTCATTTTTTGAACCGCTTGATGCAGTCTTGATTTCACCGTGCCCAAAGGTATGTTTAAGATGCGCGCAATATCCTTTTTCGACAGATCATGATAATAAAACAATACGATAACGGCCCGCTGTTCGTTTGAAAGCGATTGAAGCATCCGCTCGACCTCCATTTTTTCATCGGAACGGGATATGGTGACAGGCTCTTTATATAAAAACGGAAGAAGACGGTGCCACCTTGCTCTCATTTTTATTTTGCTGATCATCGTATGATAAGCAATTTGAAAAAGATATGTCTTCAGCCTACCTTTTTCAGGGGAAAAGTAATGCTTTTTTTGCTGCAGCTTCAAAAATGCATCTTGAACGACATCCATGCTAAGCTGGTCGTCAAGTGTACAACGGTAAATAAAGCGGAAAAGCGGTGCTCGATATCGTTCATAAAGCTCGTTCAAAGCTTCCGTATCACCGTTTTGAAATTTTTCCATCAGCTTTTCATCTGTTAAATTCATCTGACCACCGCTCTTTAATTCCTTTGAACACATACAGGATTCTTCCGATGAACCAAAGAAACGTCATTAAAGTAAACATAAACGATTGATGAAGGAAAAATTGAATGACAGGACTGTTAATGTTATCTCCCCTTATTAGAAAGATAAAGAGTCCTGTGAGGCAGCAAAATGAATAAATTGCGGATATAACCGTAATCGTATCCCAACGGGTCCAATAGAAATAAAGATCGGTTTTTTTAAAATCAATGTTTCCCCATCGATCCCGAACGACCTTTTTATTTAAAGAAGCGATCGAAACACCGAAAATCGTTCCGATGATTCCGCCTACAATTGAACTGATTACCCAGCCGGTTACAGGCATAATTATCATCTCCTTTCCCATCATTCATTTGTTTATACAAATCGTGAAAGGAAAAAGTTCATTTTTCTCCGTAATTTTTTAATAAAAAGGCTTCAGGTTGATTTCATCTGTAATATTAACAAAATCGCTGTTAGTTCTAATGTTTCGCTGGCCGTTTTACATGAAACGCTCCGATTCCATTCCGTTGATCAACATTTTACATCTTCTTGCAGATAAATCTCACGCTTTTTTCGCAAACGTCATAGGTCCGAAACAGATTCAATCATTTTAATGTTTTATGAAAAATGAAGTTTTCCTGTTTCTTTCTGTCAAGTCGAAAAAGTTGAAGTTGTTTCTTTTCATTCGATACAATGGATGTGCGATTGATTGATAAAAGAAGGTGAAAACGTGAAAATTGAAATATGGTCTGATTATGTTTGCCCATTTTGCTATATCGGAAAGCGGCGGATGGAAAAAGCGCTTGAGCTGTTTCCGCACAAGGAGCAAGCGGAAATCGTGTTCCGCAGCTTTGAGCTTGATCCAACCGCCAAAAAACAGTACGATCTTTCCATCCATGAAATCATTGCTCAAAAATACGGCATTTCCGTTGAGGAAGCGAAGCGGGAAAATAACGATGTTGCCAAACAGGCAGAGTCCGTCGGATTGACATTTCGCTTCGAGGAAATGAAGCCAACAAATACGTTCGATGCCCATCGATTAGCGAAATATGCAGATAAAAAAGGGAAAGGAAGAGAAATGCACGAACGGCTCTTTTATGCTTATTTCACTGAATCGAAATTAATCAGTGACCATCAAGTTTTAGTTGAACTCACAGAAGAAATCGGCTTGGATGGCGACGAAGCGAATGTGCACGTATGCCTAAAGGAAGACGTGGACTTTGTCATCAAGCGAAACTTACGCCGAGAATCGAAAGCGCTTTGGTTCCAGATCGCTTCGCAAAAGGGCAAACGTGTCGATGATGGACAAAGCGAAGGAGTACAAACCTATGAGCTATGCCTTCCACAGAAGGCAGCGATCGATGGAAACACGTATACGTACGTTCAAGTCACCCAAGTGACGGAACGGACGATGGAACGCAATGGACAGCTGATGCTCGTTCCTGATTATGAAGTGGAAAGCTATTGGGTGCGGCTCAAAGGATACGAGCATGTTCGAATGAGCGATGTGCTCGCGTTGTATCATGACCATGCGACATGCGAACAGTTTCATAGCGAACTGAAGAGCGACTTAGATTTAGAGCGGCTTCCATCTGGGAAGATGAAAACGAATGCGCTCGTGTTGGTCATGGGAGCCTTCGTTTACAATCTTCTTCGTCTGATTGGACAAGATCTATTAAGCGATCCGAGACATCCGTTGCACCACAAAGTGAAACGCCGCCGCATCAAGACGATTATTCAGACGGTGATCACGATGGCAGGGCGACTCGTCCGTCGATCACGACAGATCTGGATGAAACTGACGCGAAGGAGTGGCTATAGCGAGCCCCTACTGAACGTCTATCAGAAATGGAGAGAGGCAAGATAACGAACGAATGTTCGGGCACTGATGTCCAACGTCACTCCCTGTGCTTTTTTGTCTATTTTTTTGGTTCGTATACCTAAAAAAGAGATTTGTTCCATTTTCGGAAATAGAGATGACATAGGTCATAAGCATAAAAGGGGTTTTATGGATTATCAATCCATCAAAATTACAACAAAATCAAAGTCGATTTCAATTCATCACGGATTCAGGCATTTCTTCATAAATTAAATTCTCGCTTCAAAAATGACCGTCTCTTGATCAAATTTCATATCCAATAGACCCTCTGTTTTATTTATAAAAGAGTTCCAATTGTTGATAAGATTATTGTAAGTAAATGGATAATACGCATGATGCGCCGACCAATCATTTTGAAAAAACATGTCCCAGTCGTTTTTTGAGGAATGATAACGGACAAGATCATTCCAATTCGCATCATTTGTTTTTTGTTCATATGAAACGTAAGCAGACGGTATAATATGCAAAAAGACATGATCTATATTTTTTTCTTTTGCGTGCCTTCTCATGCTTGAAATAATGTCATCGATGACTTTCGAATCAAGTATGGAATAAGCCCTTTTGCTCCGTCCATATGCTTCTTCCCTCTTTTCCTCCTGGAAGCGGTTGTATGATTCAATCGTTTTTTGGATATATGAATGGTATACATGCTCAAGGTTGCCGCGCATTTTTTCAGACAATGGTGTATGAAGCAATGCTTCCAGCTTCATCCCTAATAATCCGAGTTCAATCCCGATTTGTTCTTCGCTTTTTGCAGCCGTATAGCCATGTTCTGTTCGGACCGCTTCTTGATAAAAGGACCCAGCCGCTTCAAAATCATATATTGTATAATGATCGCCGGTTTCTAAAGCGCTTTCCTTCTGTAAAAATTGTTGGCGGAGCGCCTCCAACTTAAAAGTATGGCTTCCCCTTAACAGCTGTTCACCATCCGTTCTGTCGATTGGGGCATAATCCTTATGCTTGCGTAAAAAAGATGTATATTGTTCGATGCGCTGTTCATAAGCTTTTAAAATATCGTTATACATCTCCTCTTTCACATCTGGGAAACCATGCTTCACAAAAAAGCCGCCAACTGATTTTGAAAAAGAATCAGCTAACTGTTGGATGCTTTGTTGAAAAAAATGATCGAGTTTGTCGAGCCGCTCTTTTCGTTGTTCACCAAAAAAATTTTCTTCAATCCAGTTTTTTAAATAAACATATTCTGAAGCTAGATCATCAATTTTTTCACCTAGGCGGTCAAAACGCCCAAATCCTGCCCGCCCCCTTGCTTTCGCGTAGAACTTAGTTGATTTCCAAGGAACGATTAGAGCGTTTGACTTTCCCCTTTTTAACGTGATTGTTTTCAGAACAGATCAGTGTGCCAGCGCTTCCTTCCTCAAATCTTTTATGTTGTCCTTTTCTGATTGGGCCCCAAGATTGGATTCATATATTTTTTCGACAATAGACTGTTTTTTCTCATGTTCTTTCAATGATTGCTGCAGAGCCACAATAGGTGCAAAACTGAATTGATCTGTGTAATAAAGCTGAACCATTTTCCCACCTCCTTTTATATCAGAAGCTAGAAAGGATTCCTAAACTTTCATTTTTTTGCGGATGCGAGTTTGTTTGATTTATATTCTTAGTTTCGACGGAAACCATTATAAAACCTCTTGTTTGCACAAAGATTTTAAGTGACTGTCCAAAATGGATTCGATCATCTCATTAGATAAATATTCCGGATGCATTAATCCATGAATGGCCAAGCCATCGATCAGCGCATACAGACGGTCCACCTCCAGCTCTACATTGATATTCGGCCGCGCAAGATCAAGTTTGACTAAAGTCTTGATGACCTGTTCAAATCCATAACGCATTTTAAGATATACTTCTTTGCTTAAAGGCTGAAGTTCCGGCTCCGAAAGAGCTTTCTGGGTAAAAGCAAACCATACCTCCATTTCTTTCTTTGTATCATCTTCAAGCGGCAAAACCTCCCGGATCATCCTTTTCATTGCATCAAGCGGCGGCATAGAAAAATCAATTTCGTTAATTCGTTGACTCACCCTTTCCGACACCAATTTCATTGCAAATGACAGCAATTCTGCTTGAGTTGAAAAATAATGTCTTAATGAACCAACGGAAACTCCTGCTTCTCTCGCAATATTGCGAACGGTTGCTTTTTCCATCCCGCCTTTCGCAATGACATTCCATGTCGCTACAGCAATTTTTTCTCTTTGTTTTACGTGATCCACTTTTTTCGGCATATTTTTATTATATCATGGTTGTTTTTTTAATACACTTGTGTTAAATTTTTATTTAATACGTGTGTTTTAAAAAGGAGTGGAATCATGATCGGTTGGCTCATTGTCATATGCGAAATTTTGTTTTGGATATTTGTCGGCGCCGGATTATTCGCCAGATATATTCTAGGCTGGAAAAAAATCGGGTCGCTCCTTCTATTGTGTACGCCTCTTATCGATCTTGTTTTAATCATCGCAACGGTTTTCGATTTGAAAGACGGCGCAACAGCTCATTTTGTACACGGATTGTCTGCTGTATATATTGGGGTTTCGGTTGCATTTGGCAAACGGATGATTCAATGGGCGGATGAACAGTTTGCTTACCGATTTGCTGGAGGAAAGCGGCCAAATAAACGGCCTCAATTCGGAAAACAGCATGCTGCTTATGAACGGAAAGGCTGGTACCGCCACCTTCTAGCATGGATTATTGGGAATGCCCTTCTCCTGTTCATGGTTCTTTTCGTCAACGATTTCCAGAAAACAGAAGCACTTTTATCATTTTCGGCAAAATGGACGTTCATCCTGTTTATCGATTTTTTATGGAGCTTCAGCTATACAATATGGCCGAAAAAAGAGGCGAAAGGGCATTATGAAAGTTAAAAATGCAATCCTATAATTTGACCATTTTCCCCTAGATTAGCGCTACAGAGCTTGTAGAGAAGGACAATATTTTTCTCTACAAGTTTTATTTACAGCTTTTTATACCATGTTTGTAAACTCTTTACGTTAGTACCATCCCATCATAAACACTCCGAAACATGCAGTATTCACTAAAAACGTAATCCCAGCTGCGATCAGTATTCCTTGAGCAATCGCTGTTTTTCCTTTCATTAAGGCGATCACCACTGCTGGAATGATATAAATCACTTGAACAAAACCGATAAAAAAGATCGTAATCGGAAAAATCAACAATAGCCCATGTAAAAGAAGCACAATACCGATGCCTTTCCAAATGTCTTTTGTATGCTCATTCATGCGCAGTCATCGCCATTTCTGTTTGAATTTCTTTCAGCCGGTTTTCAAGGCTGTCCCTATAAAACAAGTTATACGTGTCAAACGGAATGATGCGGCCGTCGTGATGTACAATATGAACACAGGATTTTTTAACTGAACGAACATCAAAGTTATAAGCATCTAAAAATTGCATAATAATTACACGAAACACATTGTTATAGCTGATATTTTCCGGTATCGCTACTTTCGGCAGACAGCATAATAAATCTTTTAGTGACATCGCGGAAGAGCCGGGAGAATGATTTAAACTGAATAGCTCAAAAACTTTATGTTTCAATTGTTCATCCTGTTCAAATACGATCGTATTTTGATCTCCTTCAAGGAGAATATGCGGATCGATCATACCCGTCAGAGGCTTTACTTCCCCGTTTAACTTCAGCGCATACCCCATAGCCAAACAGTCAGGATGGCAAGGGACGGGAATAATATCGTCTGCTTGAAAAACCTCCGATTGCTCGATAATCATGCTGCGAACTTCGCTCAACGTTAATCGGTCAGTTGCAGGGTTAAAATTTTTTGTTCTTCCGGCAATTTGCACCGGCTGAAAGGTGACTCCCCTGACTGCCTGCTGCGTAAGACCGTATTTAATGATTTTTCCGACCTCCTGATCGTTTACACCCTTTTTTAACGTGACAACTAATGTTGTGGAAATGTTGTATTCATTTAAATGTTCTATTGCCTTCTCTCGGACTGCACGCAAATCTACTCCGCGCAGATCGATTAACGCCTCTTTTTCAAAACTGTCAAACTGCAAATAAATTTCAAATCCGGGCATGTAGCGAGCCAGCTTTTCAGCAAATTTTTTGTCCTGGGCAATTTTAATTCCGTTTGTATTCACCATTATATGCTTAATTGGCTTCGATTTCGCCATTTCTAATATCTCGAAAAACTGTGGATGGATCGTTGGTTCACCGCCGCTGATTTGAACGATATCCGGTTCCCGCTCATTTTTCACAATCGCATCAAACATCTTCTCAATTTCCTCTAGTGGGCGCCATTTCTGTTTTTTCGGGGAAGACTCCGCATAACAGATCGGGCATTGCAAATTGCACTGATCCGTAACTTCCACCAATGCCAAGCAGCTGTGCTGCTCGTGATCCGGACATAAGCCGCAATCATACGGGCACCCGTATTGAATGGAGGTATTCCAGTGATACGGCATTTCTGCACGCTTCAAAAATTCACGGCATTTTTTGTAATATTCGATATCGGTTGAGATCAATACTTTTTCTCTTCCATGATGACGGCAATGTTTTACTAAAAAAACTTGATCATTCTCAAATATGACTTTTGCTTCCGTTTTCCGCAAACATTTCGAACAAATGCTGTTCGTTAATTCATAGAAAATGTATGGTCTATTTGGCATACTGAAATTTCTCCCTTCTTTTTTTCCTTATAAGGAACAAATAGTACATCAATCCGACGAAAGCTGCTAACTGAATGTTGTTTAACCCAAAATACGGGTGAGGTGTCGGCTTGATAAAATCAATAAAAAAGCGAAACAGCAAATAGGAAACCATAAAAAACTGGAACAGAAACCCTTCCCACGGAGATGTTTTCTTTTTTCTTATGTATAGAACGAAAAAACCGATCAGCCATAAATAGACAATTTCATATATTTGAGTTGGATGTCTCGGCACGCCGTCTCCAAAATCAACACCCGTCACCCAAGTCGTTGGGGTGCCGTGCGTATGGTCTGAGAGGCCGGTGAAAAAACAGCCTATCCTGCCAATGCTCATGCCAATAATAAGCGGTAAGACAAAATCATCGCCTGTCGAGCGCTTCCAGCCGATTAGCTTTTTTGCGGTTTCAACTCCGATCAATCCTCCCAGCAATCCACCGACGATCGTTTTCCCGGCCATTAAATAGTTGAGATTCGTCACATTTTTCAGCGTTTCAACAGGATTTTCAAGCCAATATAGGAGCTTTGATCCTAACGCAGCCCCGGCTATCGCACCGATCACGACCCACATCGCCTTATCAAGCGGAATTCTTTCTTTATTTCTCGTATGCAAGTAAACTCTGAAACCGACAAAATAAGCCAAAGTCTCAAAAAATAAATGCGGATGAATCGAAACAGGACCCAAATGTATATAAACAGGAAAATCCATTTTACACCTCTTTTTGCAAAACCTTACTTTCATCATATCAAAAAATATGAATTTATTGTTTTAATATTTTAAACATTACAAAAAAATTCGTTGCAGCAGTTATATTTTTTCCCCGTCTCAACTAAACTAATGGAAGCGCCGGCAAATATTTTCGAAAGCTGATTTTTGTTCAACAAGCTTAGCATCAATAAGTGATTCCAAACTGTCCGCATCAGCCCATTTGCAGAAAAGCTATATTTTCTAATGTTTATAATCAAGGCAGATTGGATTTTTCCGGAAGAAAATTCCGAATTTCCTTTGAATCATGATGGCAATCGCTTTTGCATACAAATAAATAATTAAAAGTTATTTGTTAGGAATCGTTGTTTGAGCAGGTTTCCTACATTTGATTCAACGATCATCCTGTCATTTCCTTGCTCTCATTCACGCAAATCTTTCAAACTTTTTTTACACTTAACAGAATCGGTTTTGAAAAATATACATCCTACTAATTGTGCAATTCAAAATTTACGAGACTATATTTTCGTTTATAATGAAGTTGTCAAATTCCATAACGTAAAGGGGGAAATCACCATGTCTGGCAAGATGAAGTCTTACCGAGTGGGGATCGCAGGTGCGGGTGCTTTTGCCACTTTTTTGTCCGGTGCGCTTGCACGGCTGCCTGAATTTCAATTGACAGCTGTCGCAGGAAGGACGGATACAAAACGGGAGAGCGTGATGGCTGCTTATCAAAAACAGAGACATGATGCGATAACGCCAAAAGAATATTATGAGGCAGCCGACCTTATAGCCGATCCTGAAATCGATATTGTCATTTTAGCAACACCGCCCCATCTTCACTCCTCACTTAGCCGACTGGCTTTAACACACGGAAAGCATGTCTTGTTAGAAAAACCTGGTGCCCTTTATGCCAAGGAACTTTTGGAAAATGCGAACTATGCAAAAAAACAAAAGCGTGCATTCGCCGTGAACCTTGTATTGCGTTACAATCCGCTAGTAGAAGCTGTTGAATGGATCGTCCGCCATCGGCTGCTTGGATTCGTGCATCATGCAAGTCTCACCAACTCGGCTCATCACGTCGCCAATGGCCATTGGTTTTGGAATGATCAACTAAGCGGAGGCATTTTTATTGAACATGGAGTTCATTTTTTTGAGGTCGGTCGCCACATACTCGGAGAAGCGGTCGATGCGAACGGTTTTGCTCTGACGGAGGAAAACGGTGAAAAACAGCGTGTTTGGGCAAGCGTTCTTCATAAACCAGTTTATCAACAAGACGAAAAAAGTTCGGAAAACAACATTTATTCTTTAGTTCCTGTTCAATATTACCACGGCTTTACGATGGATCCTGACGCACCGGAATCGACAAAATGGGAAATTCATTGCACTCATGGACGGATTGTACTTGAAGGATGGATTCCCCAAAAATTATTTTTAGAGGGCAAAATCTCAAAAGAACAGGGCGAGCTGATCGATCAAATACTAGACAGCATACCGAAAAAACCGGTAGAAAACGCTGTTGAAAAAGTACGCTCTTCAGCCTTTCATTGTTTCAAAAATAAATTGTTCCCGCTTGAAGCACTATCCAGCATTTCATACGAACGGACAATCAAATTGGAGCAGCGGCAATTGTGGTATGAGGCAATGGTCCAAGACCGTTTCCTTGATTTTTGCCGAATCATTGAAGAAGAAGGATGGGAAGGATTTGTTACAGCTGAAGACGCCGTGAAAGACTTAGAACTGGCAAATCGTGTAACGTTTAATAAAACGGAGCAGCCGCTAACCGAATAAATTGGTTAGCGGTTTTAAATAGCATTTTATCCAATGGAAAACGACTGATCTAATCTCGTTTTTTTATTTCGCATATACACTAATGCGAAATGATGTTAACGTCATTCCAGCACCTTTCATGTTCCCCTTTTAATTTTTATTCAAAATCCCCTCTAAGAACAAAAGGGACACTTGGTCCGCAAGTTCATTTTCTGTTTTTTCTCCTGTCATTACATATCGTTCAATAATGTGCTCGATCACTGAGAGAAATGCTTCACCGGCAAATTGAGTGTCAATTTCCGTTTTAACAATTCCAAGTCTTTGATTGTTGCTCATATTTGCTGCTATTTTTTCAACAATGATGCTTCGTAAACGATCATCTTTGTTCTCCCTGAGTGCAACTTTCGTTAAGTGAGGATTTTTTCCGAGAAACTTCAGAATGTCAGCGATTGTCTCACGGACATGGTCTTTCACTTGCTCCGGTTGTATATCAGCCACTTTTTTTCCTGCATCACTAAAATGAATTAACTGCTTTTCAAAATCTTCAAGCATTTGTTCGAAAATTTCTTCCTTGCTGTTGAAATAAAGATAAAAAGCTGCCTGCGTGAGCCCTGCTTTTGCCACAATATCGCTGATCTTTGTAGCATGAAAACCTTTATGAGCGAACAGCTCCGCAGCAGCTTGAAATATTTTCTTTTTGCTCTCTTCTCCTTTATTTCTCGCCATAAAAATCACCCTTTTTATGGGGCTGTCCAAAAAGTCAGGGTTAACTGACTTTTTGGGGCTCCTTCATTTTAGGGATTTATCGGACAGACTATTTTTCCTACCTTGTGTTAGGGGCTGTCTTTGAAAGTCAAATCGCCATTGAAAACAAAAAATCATAAACACCGATATATCAACGTTTCTAAAACATTAATGGGGGCGTCAATAAGCCGTAAAAACGACTTATTAGACATCTCCTATTGTACATGATATTGCTTTTACGATCCATTACTTCCATTAAGTTTTTTTGCCATCGTTTGATCATTTCTCCTCCTCTGTCGCCACCGCTGTTGTGATGTTTAAACAAATAAAGAGCGGCATCAACAAATGAGCCGCCCAATTACCCTTGTGTCAGGCTGATTTAGCCTCCATTTGAAAGCCCGGATCATTCCATATTTCAATCCATTTTTTCAATGCCGTTGCCAAGATGACAATACCAAGAACGAGCATAATGATGGATAAAATTCCGTTTAATACGTTGTAGCCTGCAGCTTCCGGATTCAAATAAACATTTACGGTCATCCAGTAGCCTGCATAGTTTACTGTAGCAAATAAATAAGCTAACGGAATGAGGCAAGTAAGCATATATCTTCGTTTATCGGCAATTTTTAA
Organism: Aeribacillus sp. FSL K6-8394; assembly: GCF_038008865.1. NCBI lineage: Bacteria > Bacillati > Bacillota > Bacilli > Caryophanales > Bacillaceae > Aeribacillus > Aeribacillus sp. FSL K6-8394. Next base: position 820,154 of record NZ_JBBPAA010000001.1, on the reverse strand, counting down.
AATGACTGTCGCACCGACAATCAGTCCGATGGACGCCATCAGCTGGTTCGATACGCCAAACAATGCCCAAACCGATCCAATATCTCCTGAGTAAAGCAGGTACCCCCACATAAAACAGGCTAAAGCGCTTGCAAATACGGAAGCCGGAACGGAGTCTACCTTTTTCAATGGTTTATACACTTCACCGAAGAAATCTTGAATTAAATAACGTGCTACACGTGTTCCTGCATCAATCGCAGTTAAAATGAAAACAGCCTCAAACATTATAACAAATTGGAAAAAATACGAAGCCAAATTCTCAAACCATGGAATCGCAGTAAAAATATAAGTCATTCCAACTGCAAGTGTAACCGCTCCACCTGTTCTTCCTTCCAAATTTAAACCTATTTCCTGGCTTAAAGCTGGTAAATTAATAACATCCATTCCAAGTGTCCGGAATACTTCCGGTGCGGAATTGATCGCAAAATAATCTGCCGGATGAAGAGCTGTTGCAGCGATCAGCGCCATGATGCCGACCAAACATTCCACCAACATGGCTCCAAAGCCGACAACTTTTATATCGCTCCACTTATTAAGCATTTTCGGCGTTGTACCCGATCCGACAAAAGCGTGAAATCCTGAAATCGCACCGCATGCAATTGTAATCGATATAAACGGCCAAACAGGTCCAGCTAAAATCGGCCCTCCGCCGTGGATAAATTCTGTAAAGGCCGGCATTTCAATAGAAGGATTAATGATAAAAACACCAATGATCAGCGCAATGAACACACCGATTTTCATAAAGCTACTCAAATAATCACGAGGAGCAAGCAGCAGCCAAACCGGCAAAGCCGCAGCAAAAAATGCATAGATTGGTAAAATAAGCGCCAAAGTTTTAGTATCGAATGTCAACCAATCCCCAAGAGCTGTTTCTTGTATGGAAGGTCCTGCGAAAACACCTATCATTAATAAAATAAAGCCAACTGTTGAAGCTAATTTTAAATTGCCTGTTTTCTTATAGAAAATTCCGACTCCCATTGCAATAGGAATGGTGATTCCGACTGCAAACGTGCCCCAAGGGTTTTTTTCCAATGCATGAAGAACAACCATGGAAAGACCAGCCATTGTTATGGTAATAATAAACAGCATGGCAAGTCCTGTGCAAAAGCCGGCTACCGGACCTAATTCTTCTTTTGCTACTTCCGATAATGATTTCCCTTTTTGCCGCATGGAAGCAAATAAAACGACTGCATCATGGACGGCTCCCCCAATTACGGCACCAATCAAAAGCCACAGTAGACTGGGCAAATATCCAAATTGTGCGGCCAGGATCGGTCCGACGAGCGGTCCTGCTGCAGCAATAGCGGCAAAGTGATGCCCGAAGCTTACCCATTTATTCGTTGGAACATAATCCTTTCCATCATTTAATTCGTGAGCTGGTGTCGGTTTTGAATCATCCAGCTTCAACACTTTTACAGCCATAAATGTTCCGTAAAGACGGTAGGCGATCATTAAAATACACATTGAGGCAATCACGATTGTAATCGCATTCATTTTTTTGTAACCTCCCCTTTGTTCTTGCTTTTTACATTCATTGTATTAAATAAACATCTTCATGATCGGTTTTCAAAACAAAATGCAAGAATCCGGGGATAAATCGTCAATTTCTTAAATTGAATTGCAACAATTTTGTCACAAATATTGCTTAAAGCTTTCAGCTTTTTTTAAATGCCCAATCGCTTTTTCAGTTCCTTCGTATAAGTTCTGCTGACCGGGATCGATTCGCCATTTTTCATGATTACATGATACGTGGAGTTGAACCACGGCTGAATTTCAACTATTTCATTCAAGTTGACTAAATAAGCTCTATGAACACGCATGATGTGCGTTTGCTGCAGCTTTCTTTCAAAAGTGACAAGCGATTCTTTAACTTCATATTTTTGATCGCGGCAAGTGATAATGGTTTTTCCGTCATTAAACTCAATATAAAGAATATCTTTCACGTTAATAAGCAGAATGCGGTCGTCTAATGACACAGGAATCTTTTCATCCTGCATTTGAAAATATTGCGGTCTTTTTTCTTGGCGAGCTTCCAGCCGCTTTGAAATTTTTTCAATTGTATGAAATATCCTTTCTTCATCAAACGGCTTCAAAATGTAATCAACCGCATTCAGCTCAAATGCTTTTAAAGCGTACTCATCATAAGCGGTTGCAAAAACAATCTCAGGTCTATGATCAATCTCCATTAGCTTTTCAGCAAGTCTAATCCCTTGTTCATGAGATGACAGCTGTATATCGAGAAAGATCACATCCATGTCGGTCTGGCGGATTTTTTCAATCGCTTCATCCATTTGTTCCGCTTCCCCAACAATCTCTACCTGCTTGCTCCTTTTAAGCAAGTAAATAAGTTCGTCTCTTGCCAACGGTTCATCCTCCACGATAAAAGCCTTGATCATACGGCTACTTCTCCTTTCATTTCTAATGGAAACTTAATCGTCACTTTCGTTCCATTTTCATCACTTTTAATATGGAAGGCTCCGGCGGAACCATAAATTTCTTCTATTCGTTTTTTTATATTCCAAAGAGCTGTTCCTGTTCCATCATTCGATTGAACGGTCTGATTTCCCAATTGGCGCAATAAATGATCAGGAATGCCGCTGCCATTATCTTCGGTGATTAAGATCATTTGATCATTTTCTGCATACGCCCGAATGGACACTTTCCCATGCTCCTTATTGGCAAAAGCGTGCTTGATGGCGTTTTCGACGAGAGGCTGAAGCGTAAACGGCGGAACCATTACTTTCTTTAAGTTTTGGTCAATATCAAAACTTACATGATATTTATCAGGAAATCTTGTCTGCTCAATAGATAAGTACGCTTCAACATGCTCAAGCTCTTTTTCAAGCGGAATGACAAATTGTCTAGCTCCCTGTAAATTACTTCGGAAGAACACGCTTAATTTTAAAAGAAGCTTTCTAGCTTTATCCGCATCAGTTCTGATCAAGCTGGAAATCGTGTTTAACGAATTGAACAGGAAATGCGGATTAATTTGCGCCTGCAAAGCTTTAATTTCTGCATCTTTCAGCAGTTTTCTCTGCAGTTCTGCATCAGCAAGCTCCAATTGGGTAGAAAACAGCTTGCTAAGTCCTTCCGCCAGCTCTTGCTCCACTTTATCCATAAGACTCGGGTCTAAAAAATAAAGCTTTAACGTGCCAACCGTTTGGTTGTGTACTTGAAGCGGCATAACAATCGCTGACTGAAGCGGACAATCAGAATTTGGGCATTGGATTTCCTCCTTCGATTTTGCTTTAATGATTTTACCCTGCTCTAAAACCTTTTTTGTCAGCTTTGTTACTAAAGTTTGCCCTTGCTTATGATGATCAGAACCGGCACCGATATGAGCGAGGACAATTTCCCGATTAGTAATAGAAATGGCATCTGCTTTCGTCCATTTTAAAATAATTTCCGCCACTTTTTTACACGAATGCTCATTTAAGCCTTTTCGGAAAAATGGCAAGGTCTGCTGCGCGATGTAAAAAGATTTATGTGTTTGAAGCGCCTTCGTCCGCTCTTCCTCCACTAGAATCGAATGAATAATTAAAATAAAAATAAGAGTCCCAAATCCGTTAATCGTAATCATCGGAAGAGCGATTAATTCTACAAGCTTAACTGCGGATTCAAACGGGCGGGCAAGTAAGAGAATAAGTCCCATTTGAGTGCATTCCATAAAAATTCCAGTCAAAACAGCTTTCCAAGGTGAAAAATTGTCTTTTATTCTAAAACGCTTCCAAAGGAAACCGGTCACGAATCCAGCCAAAATAGTAGATGCTCCGCAAGCAAACGCGGTAAATCCTCCTAATGTCATCCGATGCAGTCCTGCTACTAAACCAGTGCCGATGCCGACGAATGGACCGCCAAGCAATCCCCCAATCACTACTCCCATAATTCTTGTATTGGCAATTGCGGCATCTCCATCCACTTCTATTTGCCATGTTTGTGAGCTGATATTGCCTTGAGCAATTTCGACACCAGTATAATTACTAATAATGCCAAAAGATCCAAATACGGCAATCAGCATTAGCTTTTCGCTTAATCCATGCTCATGATGAATCATTCGCCGAAATGCCTTCATCCTTGATAACAAAAAAGCTAAAATGACTAAAATTCCCACTCGCTCCAGCATTAAAGGCATTAAATCTAACAAGGCAGACACACTCCTTTACACCGATATTCCAGCTTTTGTTCGCTCGCGGTGTCAATATTCATTGTACCTATTAAAGGGTGCTGAATAAAGTTTAATGTTCACAATGGTTATCATTACTATTACATTTTAAGCTTCTCAAAATGGATTTTTAGGCAGTACTCATTATAGTGAAAGTCACACAGTTGCTTAGAGCGGGTGGAGATGCGGTATTTGATGCGGCAAGACATTTTAACATAATAGACGCAGCTACTGCCAGAACGTTTAAAAATAATAGTAAAAAATCGGAAATTGGTTAACGCAATTTGAAAACGCTGGTTCAGATGCAGCTGCTATGGTTAGAACAAGACTTCCAGTTTACTTAAAAAAGAATACTAGAATGAGTAAAACTACCGCTGAGAACATTGCAATAGCTGTAAGCTGGCTATTCGTATGGCAGATGTCTTATTCTTTTAGGAGAGATACTTGTGGGGATTTTAGCTGTAAGTGAATGGATGAAAAAATGGTTTACATGAAGATGATATACATTTTATCGAAACAATTTTGACTTTTGCTTCAACATTATAAAACCCAGTGGCTGAGAGTGAAGAATCAATAACAAAGTCAATAATAAAATAAATAGCCTTTTCCCTGAAACAAAGGTGAAATTTAATAGAAAGGGCACTTATCAAGATTTTAAAAATGTATTAAATGAAAATAAAATATTCATAAACCTAAGTGAATTATTGAGTAGATACCATTCTCAAGGAATTTGCAAGGATTTATGTGAAAAATTACTTAAAGAATACAATGATAATAAAAATGTGTCATTTTAGTTATTTCGGTTGTAGTCATATAATAACTATTCGAGTGCTCTTCGTAAAGAAACTTATGCTTTAATGTTTGTCCATTATAATTTATATTGTCTAATTAAGGAAAAAGCCTAATTTCTCATCATTTAAAATGAGAGAATTAGGCTTTTTATTTCGGAATTTACTTAGTGTTCTCAATCTGCATTTTCCTACAGCAACCCTAAGTAGAAGCAAGGAATGATTGGAATCAGCAAAAAACTTATTTCTTTGAAACATAGCATGTCTTAATTGAAATAAAAAGGCCGCTCAAAATTATCAGATGCACATAACAACCCAAATATTAGGCAAAGATAAAAGCATCATCAGATCTAATAGGAGGAACTTTTTTATGAAAGAAGCCGTTAGTATAAATGAACTTCCTCAGCTTTCGAAACCGTTTTGGCCAGATTCTGTTCAGCTGCCCTCCTTCAACAAGCTTGACAAAGATATTTTTGTTGATGTAGCGATTGTAGGCGGCGGGATCACAGGCATCACAAGCGCCTATCTGCTTGCGAAAGAAGGAATCAAAACCGCGCTGATCGAATCGGATCGTATTTTAAATGGTACGACCGGGCATACAACCGCAAAAGTCACCGCACAACACGGGCTGATTTATGATGAATTTATACAGCACTTTGGGGAAAGTAATGCAAAGCTATATTATGAAGCAGCCAGCGATGCAATGGAGTTTATCAAACAAACGATACAGGAGCACAACATCGAATGCGATTGGAAAGAAGAGGATGCATATGTTTATACGAATTCAGAGCAATACATAAAAAAAATCGAAAACGAATATAAAGCATATGAAAAGCTTGGAATTCAAGGAGAGCTTGTGGAAAACATCCCTGTTCCCGTACAGGCAAAAACAGCAGTTGTGATGAAAAATCAAGCCCAATTTCATCCGTTAAAATATTTGCAAAAGCTTGTGGAAAACGCGTCGGAAAAAGGGATAGACATCTATGAGAATACAGCAGCTGTCGATATAAAACACGGCCCACACCCGAAAATTTTGACAAAAGACGGTTATCACATTTTGTGCAACTTTGTATTCATTTGTTCGCATTTTCCTTTCTATGATGCCGCCTTTTATTTTTCAAGAATGTATGCGGAAAGATCGTATATTATTGCTGTCAAAACAAAAACCGAGTATCCCGGCGGCATGTACATCAGCGCCGAAAATCCGGTTCGGTCGCTTCGGTCCGTCACGATCAACGGAGAAAAGCTTGTGCTGATCGCAGGTGAAAATCATAAAACTGGACAAGGAATCCCGATGATTCAGCATTACGAATCCCTTCAAGCTTTTGGTGATCAAGCATTCGGCATACAAAAAATTCCTTACCGATGGTCTACTCAAGACTTAACAACGTTGGATAAAATTCCTTATATTGGACATATAAACGAACAGAAAGCAAATATCCTGTTTGCGACAGGGTTTCGAAAATGGGGAATGACAAACGGCACAGCCGCAGCACGACTGCTTGTCGATATAATTAAAGGGAAGGAAAACCGATATCGCGAGCTTTTTACTCCAGCAAGATTTCAAGCAGATCCAAGCGTGAAGCAGTTTATTTCAACGAATACGGATGTTGCAAAGCATTTGATTGAAGGAAAGCTTGAGTTTGCTCTAAGAAAGCCGGAAGATTTAGCCCCTGATGAAGGAGCAGTCGTTTCCTATAACGGAAAAAGAGCCGGTGCCTACAAAGATGAAAATGGCAGCCTCCACATTGTAGATACTACCTGCACCCATTTAGGCTGTGAATTAGAATGGAACAGCGGCGAGAAAACATGGGATTGTCCATGCCATGGTTCGAGATTTTCAATAGACGGCGATGTTGTAGAAGGTCCGGCACTCAAATCAATTAAGAAATTAAAGGGGTGACTGCATCGCTTCCAAGTCCAAAAAATGAAAAATAAAAGGGAGAAAGACTTGTTGAGCAAAAACAATCCTTTCTCCCCTTTTTTATTGAAACGTCTGTTCTTCAATCAAAATGAACAAGTTTGTATTCTGCCATAAGGAAAACTACGACAGGATTTGCTCAATTTCCTCGAGCACATCTTCCGTTAATTCCACATCAATTGCTTTGACGTTTTCTTCGACTTGCTCCGGCTTGGTGGATCCGATCAGAGCGCTGGCAACATTCGGCTGCCGCAATACCCAAGCAATCGCCAATTGGGAAAGTTTAATTCCTAATTTATCCGCCACTTTTCCTAATTTTTCTACCTTCAATAAATTTTCATCTGTCAGCAAATCATTGATATATTTATTTGCTTTTGGATCACTCGCACGGCTTCCTTCCGGGATGTCTCCATTACGCTTATATTTCCCCGTCAGAACACCTTGTGCAAGCGGCGAAAAAACAATTTGGCTAATGCCGTTTTGTTCGCAGACTGGAATAATCTCCTTCTCAATATAACGGTTCAGCATATTATATTGCGGCTGGTTGACAACGATGCGGTCCAGCAAATATCGATCTGCTGTGCCAAGAGCTTCTTGTATTTGCTGAGCAGTCCATTCACTGACGCCGACATATAACACTTTTCCTTGCCGGACAAGATCATCAATTGTACGCAGCGTTTCATCGACCGGTGTTTCCGGATCATAGCGGTGGCAGTAATAAATGTCAACGTAATCTAATTGAAGGCGTTTTAAACTGGCATGGAGCTGTTCAAACACATGCTTCCGCGATAAGCCTTTGTCATTGGGGCCATCTCCCATCGGCCAAAATACTTTCGTTGCCAAAACATATGATTCACGCGGATATTTCCGCAATGCTTCACCGACAACCTTTTCCGCTTCCCCAGTTGCATAAACGTTCGCTGTATCAAATGAATTGATGCCTAGCTCATACGCTTTGTCAATCGTCCGAATGGCCGTTTCTTTTTCGATGGAGTTTCCGTATGTAAGCCAGCTTCCCAAGCTGATTTCGCTAACCTTTAGCCCCGTTCTTCCCAATTTGCGATATTTCATTTATTCATCCCCTTTTTTCAAAAAATAGCAAAAAATTCATTCAAGACTCATTATAATACTAAACATTTCGAATCTGAAAGCAATTTGTTTGAAGGGGACAAAAATCTATCATTTTTCCGCATGTGAAAAAGTTTTCTAGTTTTCATAAAACTTGCGCTGCCGATCAGTCAGCGTCATGGTAGCGAACCACTTCTTCATAAAAAATTTTTTGCGAGTTAATGACTGGCTCGTTTTCCGACCGTTCAACATAATGATAATCGCCGTTTGCATCCTGAAAACGCGCTTTGACGTTGTCCTTAAGTTGTATGTCCAAGATGTTTTTCAAACGCTCTTTTAAACGGACATCATAAATCGGAAAAAGAATTTCAACACGTTTAATCATGTTTCTTGTCATCCAGTCAGCAGAGGATAAGAAAATTTTCTCCTCCCCAAAATGGTGAAAGTAAAAAATACGGCTATGCTCCAAAAAGCGGCCGACGATGCTTCGCACTTGAATGTTTTCGCTCACGCCTTTTATTTGCGGTCGCAAACAGCAAATTCCCCTTACGATCAAGTCAATTTTGACTCCAGCCTGCGAAGCTTCATAAAGCTTCATGATGATCGTTTTATCTGTTAAAGAATTCATTTTGGCAATAATCCGGCCTTTGCCGCTTTTCTGGTGCCATTCGATTTCTTGATTGATGAGTTTGATAAAGGTCTCCCGCATATCATATGGCGATACAGAAAAATGATTCCAATCCGGTTTTTCCGCATAACCGCTCAAATAATTAAAAAAGTTGGTTGCATCGATCCCAAATGTTTCTTCGCTTGTAAAAAAGCCGATATCCGTATACAGTTTCGCCGTGACGTCATTGTAATTTCCCGTGCTCAGATGAACGAAGCGTTGAATTTTACCCGTTCCTTCTTCCTGCCGGACGACAAGGGTAATTTTGCTGTGCGTTTTTAAATGGTGAAAGCCGTAAATAACGTGAACTCCGTGCTGTTCAAGCATTTTTGCCCAATGGATGTTGTTCTCTTCATCAAATCTTGCCTTTAATTCAACTAAAACCGTCACCTGCTTCCCGTTTTCCGCAGCTTTTGCCAATGCTTGAACGATCGGCGAATTTCCGCTTACACGATACAGCGTCTGCTTGATTGCCAACACTTGAGGGTCATCCGCTGCACTTTCAATAAATTCAACAACAGGCTGAAAGGATTCGTACGGATGGTGTAATAATAAGTCCCGTTTTAATATAGCTTCGAACAAATTTCCGTTCGGCAAGTCGAGCGGAGGTGGCGGAATGAACGAATCATGAACAAGGTGCTCAAAATCGGTCAGCAAATGGGTATAAAATGGAAATAAAAACGTTAAATCGATCGGGCCGTCCACTTCATAAACATCTATTTTTTGAATTTCCAGCACATCCATTAAATAATTTAAAACACGTTCATCTATCGTTCCTTTTTGAATTTCAAGCCTGACCGCCGCACCCCACTTCCGCTTTTTCAGCTCCTTCTCAATCACTTCCAGCAAATCCCGCGCCCCTTCTTCATCAATGGTCAGATCTGCATTCCTCGTAATGCGAAACGGTGAGACCGAAATGATTTTGTAACCGAGAAACAGTTTGTAAATAAAACTGCTGATCAAATCCTCAAGAAATACAAACTGCCTCTTTCCATCTTGATTCGGCACTTCAATGAAGCGAGGTAAAACAGCAGGAACTTGAACGATTGCAAAAAAAGGTTTTTTCCGCTCTTTTTTCTTATATTGAAGCAATACGGCCAAGTTCAACGATTTATTTAAAAGCATTGGAAACGGTCTGTACGCATCGATCGCAAGAGGCGTCAAAACCGGGAAAATTTGCTCATCAAACTTTTGTTCCAAAAATCGGAATTGTTCGCCAGTTAATTCATTAAGCTTAAGAAATTCAATCCCTTCCTCTTTTAATTCCCCCTGTACATATTCATTAAATATTGCATATTGGCGTTCGACCAATGTGTGGCATTTCGCCGAAATGGCGTTAAGCTGCTGCTTTGGCGTCATGCCGGCTTTATTTTCCGGTAAATTAAAACCAGCTTTTTCTTGATCTTTTAAACCAGCAACCCTCACCATGAAGAACTCATCCAAGTTCGAGCTGAATATAGCTAAAAACTTCATCCGCTCAAGCAAAGGATTTTCAAAGTCAACGGCCTCTTGCATGACACGCTCATTAAATGCAAGCCAGCTTAATTCACGGTTATTATAAAATTCTGGACGGCTTATATCTGGAATCAATTGTTCTTTCTTATCTTGCATAATTTCGCCCACCTTTTACCTTTCGTATGTCCATTAGACGAGTGTAAATGATAATTCGACTTGGCAGTTAAAAGCGCGTTCCATATGCTTTTTTTGCTTATTTGCTTCCTGCTCTTCAAAAGTATAATCACTGTTGCAGGCTAAAGATATTTCCATCTTTTCCCCCTCCTTTTTGTTCACCTCCAGTTCGGAAATGATTGAACGGTGTGTCGTGTTGAGGGAATAAAGGAATTTCAAAATCGCGCCTAATCGCTCCAGCGATAAAATTTCTTCTTCCGTTAATAATGATTTGTAAGGAGAGATATATTTCATCAAAGTTTTTTTGGACTTAAAGGAAGCGACACATGCGAGTTTCAACCGCATTTTATGACTGATTCCGTCAAGCGATCGATTTGTCAAAATATAAAACGTATGCTGACTGCTTGAATGATGATCGATAATTTCTCCGAATTGAACCAGCTTTGTGCTTTTAAACAAAATTTCTTTTTCCTCTTGTGTAAAGGACATGATTTGCTTTGCCTCGCATTCGCTGACAAATACGTAAGCAAGACGAAGGAGGAATGATGTATTCTTTAAGTTGATTTTATAATCACTGGCCAGCTTGGAAAATGTTTCGTCCGCTACTTGAGAAAAAGACCGGACGTTTAAGTTGGAAAACACCTCCTCAAAAAAGACCCCTTCCCTTAAGCCTTTGCTGCTCATTGTAAAAAATGGAGCTGATACGATTTCTGTCAGCATATAAATTGCTTCAATTGCAGGAATGATGATATCCGCGCGTTCCTTCGACAGTCCATCTAATTTTTGACGCTCCGAGACAGTCATTCCGATCAGCCATTGATTTATTTTTTTAATTTCATTCGGTTCCATTTCATATTGATGAATACCAAATAACGGGTAATTGGTTTTATTTTGATGAAGCCGTATTAGATTTCTGGCGCTGCCGCCTATCCCGATTACCGGAACATTTTTGTTTTTAAGCCATTTTTGCGAAGAAAATTCATTTCGCAAAAACGCTGTCAGCTCTTTCATTTCCGATTCTTTCGGTTCGCTGTTGGCAATAAACCTTTTCTTTAATGTGAGGGCCCCAAACGGAAAACTGTATGAATGGACGAGCTCTCGATTTTTAAAATACGCAACTTCCGTGCTTGCTCCGCCTATATCAATGGTTATGCCTTCAGTTAAATATACGGAATGTATAACAGCTAAGTAGCCGTAATAGGCTTCTTCTTGGCCGGAAAGGACGCGAAAATCGAAATTCGTCTCTCTTTTTATAGCCTCTAAGACCATTTTCCGGTTTTTGGCAGATCTAATAGCTGCCGTTGCAACCCCTTTCGTTTCTGCCACTTGATGAAATTGAACGATTGGAACAAATTTTTTTAAAGAATCGATGACAACCTCGATTCCCTCTTTTGACAAATTTCCTTCGTCATCGATATACGTAGCTAAACGGGCATTGATCTTGAAATTGTAAAGCTCTTTATATTGTCCATTCTGATCAATATGAAAAATAACGAGGCGAATGGAGTTCGATCCTAAATCTATTATGCCGATTTTTTTCTCTGTCATTTTTCCCATCCTTTTATGAAATCCAATGAAGAAAGTATGTTATTTTTTACTTATATCGTACTATTTTTCCAGTCTATTTAAAAGATTTGAATAGAATATAAATAAGCAGTCAACATCCAAAAGACATTAAAACCGCAAAGCCTCCGATTGCTGGAAGCTGGCTTCCATTTTTAAAGTCAGTTCTTCAAATGAATTTTGTGAAAGCTGTCGTTTTACAAAAATGAAAATTCCGAAGATTCATTTTCTTTTTTAAAAAAATGTGCTATATTTGTTCCAGAAGTAAAAAAATGGTTTCCTATCCATTTAAGCTTCGACAAGGAGAGGCGGTCAATTATAGCAAGATCGCTTTGAGATTTGGGAGAAATGAATAGGCTTTAAGAAATGAACAATGTTATTGTCTCAGCAATTGCCCAATAACAAAATTTGTGAAAGCGATCGATCATCCCGATATTCATTTTTCCCTGTTTGCATCAATAGTAAAGCGTTTTCGAAAACTTTTGAAGGAGGTATATTTGATGGAGTTTAGACCAGGATTAGAAAACGTAGTGGCAGCTGAGACAACGATTTCGTTTCTCGATGTAGAAAATGAAGAAATTGTCATTCGAGGATACGATTTAATTGAACTTGCCGAAACAAAATCATATGTCGAGGTTGCGTTTTTGCTGCTTGAAGGCAAGCTTCCGTCTGAACAAGAAAGAGCTAGATTTGAAAACGAGCTTCTAGCGAAAAGAGAGCTTCCAGACGTGCTTTACGACGTATTTTCCAAACTGCCGAAGACAACTCATCCAATGGACGCCCTGAGAACAGGCATTTCCATTTTAGCAGGATTTGACCCGCTCATTGATGACAGATCTGAACAGGCCAATAAAACGAAATCTATCAATCTTCTAGGACAGATGCCATCCATTCTTGCCAGCAGTTATCATCTACTCAATCAACAAGAAGTCATTCCACCAGATGAAAATCTCTCCTACAGTGCAAATTTTTTATATATGATTACAGGAAAAAAACCAACTGAACTTGAAACGAAAATATTCGACCGCTCGCTCATCGCTTATATCGAACATGAAATGCCAAACTCTACATTTGCCGCCCGCGTCATATCGTCTACACATGCAGATTTGTATGGCGCTCTCGCCGGTGCGGTTTCCTCTTTGAAAGGACACCTGCATGGCGGAGCCAATGAAGCGGTGATGTATTTAATTGAAGAAGCAGGTACAAAGGAAAATTTTGAGCGATTGATTAAACAAAAATTAGCAAATAAGGAACGGATCATGGGATTTGGCCATCGCGTCTATATGAAAAAAATGGATCCAAGAGCATTGCTTATGAAAAAAGCATTGCAGCAGCTGTCCGAACAACGGGGCGATTTTCGATTGCTTGAAATATGCGAAGCCGGGGAAACCATTATGAGAGAGGAAAAAGGATTGTATCCGAACCTCGATTATTATGCGGCTCCTGTCTATTACATGCTTGGCATTCCGATTGATTTATATACTCCTATTTTCTTCAGCGCTCGAACAGCAGGCCTGTGCGCCCATGTGATCGAACAGCATAATAACAACCGTTTGTTCCGTCCGCGCGTGAAATATACAGGAAAACGTTCTTTGAAAGTACAACAGTAATGGATAGCTTAGGAGGTTGTAAAAATGGCAGAAGTACTAGTAAAAAATAATGAAAATCGACAAACAGACAAACTGCTTGAAGAAATTGCCGATTATGTTCTAAATAAAGAAATTCAAAGTAAAGAAGCGTTTGAAACCGCCCGCTATGTGTTGTTAGACACGCTGGGCTGCGGCATACTTGCTCTTCGCTACCCTGAATGCACAAAGCTTTTAGGTCCGATCGTTCCGGGGACGGTTGTTCCAAACGGGTGCCGCGTCCCTGGCACTTCATATGTATTAGACCCCGTGCACGGTGCATTTAACATCGGCTGCATGATTCGCTGGCTCGATTATAATGACACTTGGCTTGCAGCGGAATGGGGTCACCCTTCTGATAACTTGGGGGGAATTTTAGCTGCGGCCGACTACATAAGCCGAACGAATGTAGCAGAAGGGAAAAAGCCGCTCAATATGAGGACAGTTCTTGAAGCGATCATAAAAGCCCACGAAATTCAAGGGGTGCTGGCACTTGAAAACAGCCTGAACAGAGTCGGGCTTGACCACGTGCTGTTCGTAAAGGTTGCTTCAACTGCTGTCGTTACGAAGCTTCTTGGCGGGGGAAAAGATGAAATCATCAACGCCCTTTCCAATGCCTGGATTGACAATTCAAGTCTTCGGACATATCGACATGCTCCAAATACTGGTTCTCGCAAGTCGTGGGCGGCTGGCGATGCAACAAGCCGCGCTGTACGTCTTGCATTTATGGCCATAAAAGGTGAAATGGGATATCCTTCTGCCCTATCGGCTCCGAACTGGGGATTTGAAGACGTGCTGTTCCGAGGACAGAAACTGAAGCTCGCCCGTCCTTTGGAATCATACGTAATCGAGAATATTTTATTTAAAATATCATATCCAGCAGAGTTTCATGGGCAAACAGCTGCTGAATGCGCCATTGAGCTTCATCCTGAAGTAAAAGATCGCCTTGATGAGATCGAAGAAATCACGATCACGACGCATGAATCAGCCATTCGCATCATCGACAAAACGGGACCTCTTCTCAACCCGGCTGATCGTGATCATTGCCTTCAATATATTACTGCCATCGGTCTTATTTATGGCGATTTAACAGCGGATCATTACGAAGATGAAATCGCACAAGACCCGAGAATCGATGCGCTTCGTGAAAAAATGACAGTTGTGGAAAATAAACAGTTCAGCAAAGATTATCTCGATCCGGACAAACGGTCAATTGCCAACGCAGTTCAAATACGGTTTAAAGACGGAACGGAAACGCGCCAAGTTGTGCGGGAATATCCAATCGGCCACAGATTCCGCCGTCAAGAAGGTCTGCCTAAGCTGATCCAAAAATATGAAAACAATTTGGCAACACGGTTCCCAAACAAGCAACTCAAGCAAATCTTAGACGTTTCGCTTGACCAGAACGTGCTGGAAGAGACGTTTGTACATGAGTTTGTAAATTTATTTGTTATATAAATCCGGGGCAGATCACACGTTGTTTTGCATCATATGCATGTTACTTTGGCGCAATTTCATTGTTTGGCAAGAAAAAACATGTTATAAAGCTTGTAAGAACATTTGAGATAACTATATCGAGCTGGTGTGGCAATCGGCCACACCGAAAAATGTTCTGTAAAGCGAAAATTTTTTGGGCAGTCAAAAAGAACGAAAGAATCGATTTTGTACCAAATGACGGAAGTTAACAGACAAAAGATCAGGGTACAAAACAGACCGTAAGCGAAGCGTGGATACAGGGCGGCACCCTCGAGTAGACTTGACGAGGGCAGCGCTCGTTTAATGAAAAACGCGGCTTGCCTCTAGAAACGTAATTAATAGTTCTGTAAAGCTAAGATGAAATGACAGAAAAGAAGGTGATTCCATGGTTTGGATCGTTGAAAAAGAATCGACACAAGAGGAGTTGGCCGATCGGTTTCGAACGTTAATGAACGCACCGGAAATCCTTCAAATTCCTGGAGCCCATGATGGAATGGCTGCACTTATAGCGAGAAAAGCAGGATTTCAAGCGCTTTATTTGTCAGGCGCCGCCTATACCGCGAGCCAAGGGCTTCCTGACTTGGGCATCGTCTCGTCAGAAGAGGTTGCCCGCCGGGCGCGGGAAATCGTGCGGGCGGCTGATCTGCCGCTTCTCGTTGACATTGATACCGGTTTCGGCGGTGTTTTGAATGCCGCCCGAACAGCTAAAGAAATGGCAGAAGCACGAGTAGCTGCTGTCCAAATCGAAGATCAAGATCTTCCGAAAAAATGCGGACATTTAAACGGCAAAAAGCTTGTGTCTGTAGAAGAGATGATGCAAAAAATTAAAGCTATTAAACAGGCAGCGCCGACTCTTGTCGTTGTTGCCAGAACGGATGCCTATGCAGTTGAAGGAATTGAAAGCACCATTGAACGCGCCAAAAGATATGTTGAAGCGGGAGCAGACGCTATTTTTCCTGAGGCTCTTTCAACAAAAGAAGACTTTTTAAAGGTGAGCCGGGCAATTTCAGCTCCTCTTCTCGCAAACATGACAGAGTTTGGAAAAACTCCTTACTATACAGCAGAAGAATTTTCGGAACTCGGCTATTCAATGGTGATTTATCCTGTTTCATCTCTTCGCGCCGCCGCTAAAGCGTATGAACGCCTATTCCAAACCATTAAATCGTCTGGAACTCAAAAAAGCGAGCTCGAGAATATGCAAACTCGCAAGGAACTTTATGAAGTGATTCATTACGATGATTTCGAAGCGCTCGACCAAACAATCGCAAAAACAGTATTGCCTGAAGATTAACCATCCACGGGGTTTGCCCCGTGGATGAAAAAGTATTTACCGGAAAAAATAGTAGCTGCTCACATTTCTGATTCATAAAACTTTTTAATCCCACAATCCTTTTTTCGTGTCCTTCCATTCCCATTGCTCCAAAATCGTTGTTGTTCTTGAACCCCATCCTTCCAATGCTTCATTAGCAAACTCTCTCTGTATATAAAAGTACTGTCTGTTATGCTCGCTTAAATAAATCTCGCCCGTTCTCGTCTGCTCTACATTTTCATAATGAAAGGAACGGAGAGACCAATCAGGTATATTTCTTTTCTCTTCTTCTTCCGCTGATAAAACTTTATAAGAAACATTTCCCAGCAATTCATCTGTAATGTAATTTTCCGCCTCTCTTAAAGATGTCCCTTTTGGAAAAAACATGACATCAACTTCCCCATATTTTTCATTCACCGCTATCAGCTTTGCTCCGATCAAATTTTTTTCTTCAATATATTCTGCCTGCCAACGATCCGGAATATATGTGGTAAAAGGTAGTTGCTTTATGTTTACGAGGTGATACAGCTCCTTTTCTTCCATTCCTTCCAATGAAATTGTCATTTCGATCGATTCAGGTCGGTTGATATCTCCTTTTTCTTCTTCCTTTTCTGCATTTTGAGATTGTTGGGGAGACATTAGTATGCTTTGTTGATCTGAATGCTGGCCGTCTTCTTTCGTCTCATTTGTTTGAAAAGGAGGAAAAATCATTAGAAGGATGCATACAGCTGCTGCGGCCGCAAATGAGAATACAAGCTGAAGCTTGCTGGCGGCTTTTTTCCTTCTCTCTTTATTTCTAGCTAATTCAATTCCGGCTAAAGCTTTTTGAAAACTTTTTTCTTTAAATTCATCTGTCGGTTCTATATAAAAGTGATGAAAAAGCTGTTTTATTGACTCTTCATGCTTTTCGCTATTCGGCGGTACGAGTTGTTTTTTCATGATCATTCACCTCGCTTTTTAAATGGGCTGACAATTTCTTTTTAGCCCTTGTTTGCAGCGATTTAACCGCCATAACCGTTTTCGACATTACCTTGGCTGTTTCTTTTATAGACATTCCTTCAAAAAATCTTAAATAAAGGACCGTCTTTTCATCCGGGGACAATTTTTCCATACTGGCCATGATCTGTTCTCTGAGTGAATATTCCAGAATATTTTGTTCTACTAAATGTTTATCCTGTTTATGCCCTAAGTCCTCGGGGCTTAAATAGACCGTGTTATTTTCTTTTTTATACTTGCGATGGTAATCGATAACAACCCGCCTTCCAATTGTAAACAGCCAAGTTTTAAAGCTTGATCTTCCTTGAAAGTTCGCTAAATGAACCGCCATTTTATACATGACATCTTGAGCAATTTCTTCTGACCGATGATAATCCCCCGTCTGCATATATGCATAGCGGAGCACTTGGCCAATGTAGCGGTCATGAAGCTCACGGAAGGCTGAATCGTCCCCCTCTAAAGCCTTTTGAACCAAATCTTCATCTCGCATGCCGAGGTGCACCTCTCTTTCTCGTACAATCAATTAGACGAAATGCTGGAGAAAAAGTATCGAATCATGCAGATTCTAGTTGCAGAAATAGATTGGAGGAATTCCTATTTTCTCACAAAAAGCAAGAACTCAAATTTTGGAGCTTTTTAGATGGAAAAGTTTTGTAAAATAAGCCAACGATCTGCCCTGCATCAGTGGATCGTTGGCTTATTATATGGGAAGTAGCTGAAATGTAAGACGCTTTCTCCACAGAAGCTCAACCTTTGAAAATAGTAATCTAAAAACAACGATCATTGAAATTTTAATGATCTCTCTTGCATTTCTAATTTATATACAAGCCGATTTTCCAACCCCTTCTTTTGGTAGATGTTCCTAAATGGATTGTAAGCGTTTCATCAATGAATCCCGAAAGCTTTCCGATAGTTCGTCCACACGAAGAATTTGTTCAATTCCTTCTTTATTTGTTTTATCATGAAACATGATTTGATTCGCAAAAGAAACCGTTATGTTTAGCGGATGTTTTTCAATGAGCTGCAAGCGTGATGGTGTCTCCACCCAGCCTTCTTTCAGCACCCGAAAATAAAAACCGGTATAACCAGTATGTTGAACACGAAGCGGCAAGTCATTCACCCTGTGCTTTTTGGCAATCTTATGGCATGGCTGCCGAGGCTGGCTAACTTGCACAACCGCTTCCCCTAATTGGAACGTATCCCCGATGCAAACTTCTGTTTCCAACAAGCCTTTTACTGTCAAATTTTCACCAAATGCCGCCACATCCAGCTTTCTTTCAAGCTCATGCTCCCAATAGGCATAATGATCATACGGATAAACGCATACCGCTTTATCTCTACCGCCATGATGAACAAGATCTGCCTGACCATCGCCTGAAAAATTAAGAAATGACAAAAAAACCGGTCCATCAACAGGCTGCTTTTGAATTCCAGTGACGAATTCTTTGCCGTTATATATGAAATTTTTCGGTTTTCCTACATTTATAGAAATAATTTCATAAGTTTTTGCTTCCATTTTGATCAACTCCATTAATTCTTTAAGATCTTCCAACTTCGTTTGGGAGCAGCAATAGATTATCGTTAAGCGGCAAGTCTGCAGTTTGTATGATTTTCAAAAAATCATACAGGATAAAAAAATCTATTCCAGTGCTGTAACCTCCTAAAATTACAAAGTCAGGCACTACTGATTTTGAATACCACGGACGATATTATGGTATTTTCCGCAAAAGTCGAATTAAATCTTGAATTTCTTCTTCTGTAAATGCGTTGAATTTGGAACGCATATATTGAATCAAGTCCTGTTGAACCGCTATGATGGTTTCTTCTCCTTTTTTTGTTAAAGAGATTTGGACAATTCGGCGGTCCTTCTTTGATCTATTCCGTTCGATGTAGCCTTTTTCGATTAGCTGATCAGTAATACCTGTGAGGAAACTGGGAGATATATCAGATTCTTGGGAAATGGTAGATAGTTTTTGAGGGCCGTTTTTCAGCAAAAACTTCATAATAAAAAATTCATTTCTTGACAAGCCATATTTTTTCCCCATTGTATAAAAATTTCGCAAATCACGAAAAATCCTTATAAATTCGTTCTCTAATTCCGTCATGGAGGAGGATGTCGGATTCATAATATTACTTTCCCTTCCTTTCACATATATAAAGGGTGTCCTCTGCCGGACATCCCCGTTTCATTCATTATATCTTTGTTTATAACTCTTGGGAAGATGCTTCGGTTTTAACTTTTGCTGCTTCGAACGAGCTTTCCTGGAGCGTTTTCTTTGGTGTTTTTAAGAAAAAGGAAAGAACTAGCGCGATGAATGCCAAAACGGTCGCAATGTAAAATGCATCGTTGATCCCTTCGATGGTTGATTGCTGCAATGCCTGCCCTAAAAGTGCCTGAGCACCAATAGTTTGACCAGCATGTGCAGAAAGTCCGGCTGATTGAGCCATACTGCTGCCAAGTGCTTGCAGCTGATTCATCAACATTGGATCAGTTTTTGACACAAGATTCGTATAATCTGATAAATGATTTGTTGATTGCTGTGTCATAACCGTTACTAATAATGCGGTTCCAATAGATCCAGCCACTTGGCGTATCGTATTCGACATGGCTGTTCCGTGGGAAATCATCTTTAATGGCAGCTGATTCATACCGGCAGTCATGATTGGCATCATGATCAATGACATTCCGAAAGACCGCAGCATATATATTCCTAATAAGGTTGTGTAGGGCGTATCGGCCGTCAGCTGCGTGAATTCATATGTTCCATATGTTGTAATGGCCAAACCGACAATTGCTAATCCTCTTACACCATATCGATCGAAAATTTTTCCTGCTATCGGCCCCATTAATCCCATGATCATTGCTCCTGGAAGCAATAATAAACCCGATTCAATCGGTGTAAAACCGCGAATATTTTGTAAATAAATCGGGAGAAGCAGCATTCCTCCAAATAATGCCATAGTAACAATCGAGTTGATAATTAATGTGAACGTAAAGAGGTTGTACTTAAATACTCTTAGTTCAAGCAGAGGTTTTTCCACATTCAATTGTCTTACGGCAAAGAAAATTAAAAAAACAACTCCGACCATTAAGCTGATGATAACTTCCGCGCTTGACCATCCTTTGCTTCCAGCCTCGCTAAACCCGTATAAAATGCCGCCGAATCCAATACTTGAATAAACAATCCCTTGGATATCAAACGTCGGGCGAGTTAATTCTTTTTCTAAACGGAACCAAATAAAGGCGAAAAAGATATCAATTAAACCGATCAAAGCCATCGCGTAGAACAAAAAATGCCAATCATAATTTTGCACAACCCATCCTGAGAGTGTCGGACCAATTGCAGGAGCCAGAATCATGGCAATCCCCATCGTCCCCATGGCTGTTCCTCTTTTTTCAGGAGGAAAAACAGTCAAAAAAATGTTCATGCCAAGCGGCATTAAAATTCCTGCACCAATCGCTTGAATAATTCTGCCAATCATCACCAATGGAAATGTTGCTGATACGGCACAAACGAGCGATCCAATTGTAAACAAGATCATCGCTGTAATAAACAGCTTGCGAAAACCGAAATTTTCAACTAAAAATGCGCTGATCGGTATTAAAATTCCGTTTGCAAGCATAAAGCCTGTCATCAGCCATTGTGCTGTTGTCGCATTGACATTTAAATCCGTCATCATGACCGGAAGCGCTACATTTAAAATTGTTTGGTTCAAAATCGCAATGAACATTCCAAACATTAAAACGAACAGCACTTTTCCAACCGGCACTTCCTTATCAAGTGCTTCCTCTTTTTTTGTATGCCAGTTTTTCTTTCTGACAAGGAAAACATTCATGACGATCAGCACAATCAGAGTGAAAAACGTATAACTGATGATAAACGGCATGCTTCCACCTCCTTCAGTTTATATGGTTAAATCATTTATTTATGGATGCGTACTTTTGCATTCATTCCCGGCATAATTCCTAGCCCTTTTGCATCCGCAATAGATATTTTCACAGGAATCACCTGTGTTACTTTCGTATAGTTTGCGTCCGCATTTTCACTTGGAAGCAATGAGAAGACGCTAGCTGTTGCTTTTCCGATTTGCTCTACTTTTCCCGAAAGTTTAGACTCGCTGTACCCGTCGATGTAAATATCAACATCTTGACCAACTTTTACATCCCCAATAATGGTTTCTTTAATATTGGCAGTGATCCATAAATGATCGAAATCATATGCATATGCCAAAGGGGTACCAGCTGCCACAAATGAATTTTCTACCGCATTTGTTTGGACAATCGTTCCGGACTGGGGCATTTGAATGCTGACAGGTTCATCCTCCCCAGGTACGGCTAATTTTCCAATGACTTTATCTTTTTGAAATTGTGCTCCAACCTTTCCATCAAATTTTGTCAAGACTCCGGAAGCAGGGGCGGCGATCACTAATTGCTGTCCGTCCACTTTTGCGTAATCTGTTTTAATATAGTTGACCGACTCATTGTAATAATAGAATCCGGCAAAACCTCCTAAAACCAAAACAACGAGAACAACAATATTTAATATGACCAACTTTTTCACATTCATTTTTTATCCCCCTTACAAAAAAATATTCATTAAATAAATATTTCATTTTATGAAATATTTATAAACTGCATTATTTATCATATGACAATCGTTTATCCGAGTCAATGTTTTTCGTGTACCGAAATATATATATATAAAAATGACCCAGACAGTACAATGGACTGTTTGGGTCATTTTGTCCAAAAAGCATAATCATGTTCCATTCGATTTTTGATAAAAAGCTGCTGAAAACATTCATGAAAGTCCAAGACAAACGAACGAAATCTCAAAAAGAAAACGGTTTAAATAAATCACATTGTAAAAATGCTGCATGAATAGGAAAAGAGCAGCTATGATAAAAGCGATTCCCAGCCCAAGATTTATTTTTCCAACTAGTGTAAAATTTTTTATTTCAATTCCTCCAAACAATCACGTTTTCAAATAAACGTTACATGACAGGCGAATTTAAACTTGAAATATCGACTTTTTGTTTCCCTACTTTTAAGAATACCATAGTCATATCATCTTTTTGCGGAACGCCTTCTGTAAATTTATGAATCGATTCCAGCACTTTTTTTTCAATCTCCCCAGCATTTTTATCCTGATTTTGTTTTAACGTTTCGATCAGCCGTGCCAATGTAAATTGCTCGCCGCGTTTATTCTGCGCCTCAATGATTCCGTCTGTATAAAAGAAAATTGAATCATGTTCAAATAATTGGATCGATTCTTCATGGTAAATTTGATTAGGAAGACCGCCAATCATAATCCCTTTCACTTTTGGAAGCTCATGTACCGCATCGCCTCTTATAAACAGCGGAAGATGATGGCCGGCATTTGCATATGTAAACGTTCCCGACAGCGGATCCCAATCGGCACAGAAAACGGTAACAAAAGATTTTAACTTTCTCAAATCATTGTATAACGCTTTGTTCATTGCAGTCAGCGTCTTTCCGGGGCTTTGCGTGCTTTCAGCGGCTGTCCGAAAGGCGCCGCGCGTTAAGATCATGAGCATCGCAGCAGGAATCCCTTTTCCCATCACATCCCCAATAACGATGCGCACTTTTCCGTTGACAAGCGGATAAAAGTCGTAATAATCCCCGCCAATTAATCGGGCAGGTATAGAATAGCCAAATACCTCTCCCCCTTCGATCGATGGAGCATGCCCGTTCAACAACGTTGTTTGTATCGTCCGTGCCAAGTTTATTTCCCTTTGCAGCATTTGTTCCTTTCTCTTAACATCTTCTATCGTATAGGAAGATTGCTGATACGTTAAAAAGTCTCTTTGCATCAAACAACCTCCCCTTGAATCGATTTTAAAATTTCGTATAATCCAACTGTTTCAAATAAATGGTTTGTGAAATCATTCATACCTTTAAAAACTAATTTTATGTTTTTTTCTTGAGATAAATAAATTAAATCGATGATTTCACCAATTCCGGATGAATCAATGAATTCCAAATAGCTAAAATCAATCGTCAATACTTGAAAATTGCCGATTTCATTAAAATGTGCATGAAACACATGAGCCGTTGAAATATCTAAAACTCCTTTAATGTATAATGTGAGGCTTTGATCTTGAATTTCCTTTTGAACCGTAAGACCCATACATACCCTCCTTAGCAGAAAAACTGAGCAATTCATTTTCACCTTTATGTGTTTCATGATTCTTGAACTTTAAATTTATTTATTTTATTTTCTAAATCCTTTGAAAGGTTGTCTAATTGAATAATAATTTCATTCAATTGCTGTATCGCATCAAAAGAAGATAAATTCATTTCCGTAACTTTTTTGACATTTTGTTTCATCAAATCATTCAGTTTTATGAGTTGATGACTTGATTGAATAATAAAATTAGAGACATGATGGAATTCAAGATGATTCGCTTCTTTTAGTTTTTCAAATTGTTGATTGATATTTTCATAGTTTTGTCGTATTTCTTTCACCTCTAATTCTATTTCATGAAAAATTTCCCGCGATTCCTTCGTCATGGTTGTTGAAACTTCGTCCATGACATGAAAGTAAGAGTGCACTGTCTCTGATAAAACGTTTGAAACGAGCCTTAATGTTTCAATATCGTTTTTAATATCGACAATTAATTGGCTGATGCGGTCAGTCATTTCATTTAAATGGGCAGCAATATCACCGAATTCATTTTTCTGATCGACATGAATTTCTTCGGTCAAATCGCCTGCTGCAATTTTATTAATATAACGGTGAATAGTAGGGATCGGAGTTAAATATTTTTTCGTAATGACCTGCAAAACGAAAAATATAATGACAAAGGCAGCAACAAATGACAGGACAAACAAAAAAATGATATTATGAAAAAACTTTGTGCCAGCGCTTAAGTCGGTGACAATCGTAATAACCCTGTCATTTGGAATTGGCAGATAATATTTCCGATAGTTTTCCCCGAGTTTCACCGACTCCATTTGATTTTCTTTCAAAACTTTTTGAATATAAAAATGATCTTTTTCATGCTTATATGAATTTTTTCCATATAATATCGGCGCATCTCTTTCCGGTTCAATAATATCTCGAATTTCGCTCCGAAGCAGTACATTGGCATTTATAACCGCAATTTCTTCTATTTCACTTTCTTTAAATTTTAAAATGGAATGAATAAGCGCTTCAGGATCCGAATGCTTCGTTGCATGATAAATTTCAGAATCAAGAATATACGGATTAATCATAAATTCAGTTGTTCCGTCATAATAATAGGCATATTTAAAATATTTGTTTTCCCAGTCTGATTTGGAGATCGGACCAACCCAATAATGTTCTTGATAATAACCTTTTCCTACTGTTACAGGCTTACCTGACATCAGTTGTTGAAAAGCATCATACCAATACCCCCACTCTTTTGTGCTTAAACCAATTTCATTTGGGTCTGAAGATTGGGCAATGATTATATCATCATTTCTTCTTACCAATAAAGAAATATTGTACACATCATATTTATTGCGCAATGCAATTAAATCTTGCTGAGTCACTTCCTCGATCGTTTTCCCGCGCAATTCTTTTGCAATCTCTTTTGAAATTAAGTGCAGCTTTTCGTCAATTAAACGTTCAACCGTTTTTTTGGAATTTTCGCTGATTTCTATCGCGCTTTTTAAAATGCTTGCTGTTCGTAACACATCATTTTTATGAAAATGATCAAATTCTTTCTCCATCTGCCTGACAAAAATAAAGATGAAAATAGAACAAATAATAATCGGAATAAGCGCAATCATTGTAATAATTTGACCAATGATCGTTTTATTCTTTAAGAAATTCATCCGCATTCACTCCGAACGAAAGGATCAAGTACTTGATTGCAAAATGATCTTTATCATAATGGAATGTTTTTTCTTCTCTCTATGAGTCGATCCTTTAAATCTACTTCTAAAATAATCGTCGTTCCTTCTGTACTTGTATATATTGAAATTTTATCCATCATTTTTAACATAATGCTGAAACCGTGCCCAAATGACCGTTTGCTGGAATAACCTTCTAACAATATTGATTTCGGCAGTTCGCTTAATTTGATGCCATTTCCTTTATCTTCTACAATCACTTTTAACCAATCATGGTTCAAATAAACTTTCATTTTTCCTTCAACCGCATGCTTTAATACATTTGTTACAGCTTCAGAAATAGATAAGAGCACATTATATCTTTTCTTTTCTGAAATATGCCGATCTTTTAACAACTGGTCAATAAACGTTCTACATGCCGCAACATCATTTTTTTCAGAAACAGGAAATTCCGCAATCTTCTCACCTTGATTAAAGCTTTTTAATTCTTCCCGTTCAATCAGAGTCAATTTTCCTTGTGTGACGGCGTATAAACAATCACGGTAAATTGTACGTATCCTCAATTCCTGTTTTCTCTCATATTCTCGTAAATGACTTACATCAAACAATAGACATAATATTTTCTTTTCCAAACAGATCCAATGAACGTTATACATTTTCCGACTTGGAACATCTTCAATAAATTCATGTGCATATCCATTTTGAATAGGATGATTCGTAATCAGGCTTTTGATTTGTTGTTCACAAGGAATTTGAACTTTTTCACCATTTATATGATAGAAGCTGCCATTTTGATAAAATACAGCTTGTACAACAGCAAAATCTTTCAGAAGCTTCGAGCCTTTATATTTTATATCGTGAAAGTGCTGCTGATTTTGAGCCTGAATCAATCCCGGATGATGATCTTTGCCTGCCTTTTTGAAATCAGCTATTTTTAAAACAATTTCTACTAATTTTGGATCAAGTTTTGTATTCTTTAAATTTAGAAAAGCTTTCTTTTGATTGATAATTCCAGAAGAATGCATCAATTTGTCATACTCATTTGCCGCAGCAATAATGCGGGCTCCCAATGGAATTTCTTCTCCTTTTTTTCCATCCGGATAGCCTTTTCCATCCCATTGTTCGTGATGAAAACGGACATACTGGGCAGCTTTTTCGATTCCCGATATTGCTGAAACCATCTTTGCCCCTAACTCGGAATGTTGTTTATAAAGCTTTTCTTCTTCAAGCGTAAGAGCCCCGCGCTTCTGAAAAATTTCATGCTCCATTTGTATTTTTCCAATATCATGCAACAAGGCAGCGTAATGAACAGCATCAACATGTTTGGGGCTTAACTTTAACTCTTCTGCGATGCGGCGTGCTAAATCTCCTACCCTTTTAGAATGCCCCTTCGGCAAATGAACTTTTTGTTCCATATACTGTGTAATATTTTCTAAGGTGGCCAAATGGTTTTTTCTATGACGAACTAGTACTTGAGCAATGGATCGAGCGAATAAAAAAACAGCGACGGCAAAGATCGTTTCAAACCAAAATGGAAAAGGCTGTTGATCGTAATCAATAGCAGCAAGCCGAAATCCTAAAATAAATGTCACAGCAAATGCTAACAATGTATCATTCATCTCTGTTGTCAAAACATCTGAAAAATTTTGAGAGAAAACGAGACTCTTATAAATCACTGTAATGGTAAAAAAGATGAAAAAATATATAAACGTTGTGCATGCAAATGCGAAAACGGAGGTTATATATGTAAAAACACCGAGTTTGCCAAAAAAATACTCAAATACAAATCCTGCCAAAAAAACAGCAACCGCACATTGACTAGCCTGAAATAACCAAGAAATAAAGCTTAATTTGCTATTGTAAAATAAGAATAAAGAAGCGATGAAAACAACAATCACAGCTTCCGGAATTCCCATTTGAACAAGAACCACAATGTTAAAAATGCTTGAACAAGAAAGCTTCTTACCATTGCGGAGTTCGATAGGAAATATTTCTAATATCCCTGCAAGAATCGCTATTAAAATGGCAAATGGTATATGTGTTTTCTCTAAACTCCATAATTGTATTAGAATAATGGGCAGGCCAAAGCCGATGACAATAAACATGAACCCTTTCTCTTTCAACAAGATCGGCATGTATGATACACCTTTCTTTTAAAAACTCGGGTCAGACATATTTTACGAATTGAATGAAAAATCCCCGAATAATTTTTAAAGCTTTTTCAATATAAAAAAGAAAAAATCCATTTTAGAACTTCTCCCTTGCAAATATCATGCCCTTAACAATCCGTGCACCTCTTGTATTTTCAATTTCGAAATGTAGGCAACTTTATCGCTTCCAGAAAAATGGGCGGCATACGTTTCGCCTTGTGGTTCAATTTTTATGATCTTTTTCAAATTAACAATATAGGAACGATGAGTTTTATAGAAATTACAAGGCAATTTCTCTTCTATTTCTTGCAGAGATTCGTTTGTTTCGTGTTGCTGTTCTGCAGTATGAAACACCGTTTTTCTTCCGTTCTTCTCAATAAATAGGATGTCGTCCGATGAGATGTAATGAAAGGTTTGATTCGATTTAATCGAAAGCTTTTTAATCTCTTTAAATGGATGCTTGTTTAATAATTTTTTCTCTATTTCAATCGCTTTTTTCGCCTTTTCAAGCGCCGTAAATAATCGAGTCCGTTCAATTGGCTTTACGATATAATCTGTAGCAGACAGATTAAATGCCTCAACAGCAAATTCATCATACCCAGTTGTAAAGATGACTTGCAAGGACGGATGAATTTCTTTACATATTTTCATAGCTTCCATTCCGTTAATTTTCGGCATATCGACATCAACTAAAACAATATCAGGAATTTTCTTCATAAATCGTTGAATTAATTCTTCTCCGTCAGCTGCCTCACAGACGATTTCATATTGGGGGAACAATTGAATAAAATGGGATAAAATCAGTCTTGAAGGGTGATCATCATCTGCAATAATCAGTTTGTATTTCTCCATAAATCTCCACCTCGTTGCTCTAGTTTGCGTGCCGTCTTTTTGAGTTTATTGTGTATTCTGCATGGATGATGATGTTCCTTTTCAAAAGGAAAGCATGAATTGCGGATGAAACCGGCATCTTTCCTTGTTGGATGTCTCCATGATGCAGACAGCGTCTTCGATGTTTATCCAAGTACTTAAAATGCTGAAAAGCCGTTTTGCTTTATAAATTTCACATAAATATTTTCATAAAATAAGTTTTTCATTATAATCAAATTTTGTCGCCGAAAAGATGCTTGCAAGCTGCGAAAAAGTTGAAATGCGTCGATTTCTGCAAGGATCGTTCTGCAATTCAAATCTTTTCCCGATATAAAACCACCGGGATGCCAATTTGAAATAAAAATTATTTTAACAGAAACATTATAGAAAAAATTTGAATTTTCCCCGGGCTCCCAACTCAGTCTTCAACAATCTGTAAAATACACAAAATGCCAATATTAGTATTTTTTTACATATCAAAAGGTAGAAATCGGCTGTTTTGCTGATTTCTACCAATACTGCATCGTCTACATGTTGTTTTCTGCTTCTAAAATAGCACTCATCCCACTTCATTATCGTAATACCTATACAAATACATTTTCTCCTAAAATTTTATCTAATTGGAGCATATCAAATACATCTTTCACTAAAGGTTGAACGTTTTTTATTTTCACTTGAACATCCAACCCATTCTTTTTGACTGTCTCGATTAAATTTAATAGCAGTCCAATCCCGGTGGAATCAACGAAAGGAACTTCTTGAAAATCAAACTCAATATTTGTATAGGTTTGCAGAGCCGGAATAATTTCTGTTTCCATTAATTCCGCGACTTCAATATCTAAATCTCCGACAAACCGGACGTATGCTTTTTCGTTCAATTGATCGAGGCTATAAGAAAACATACAAAAATTCTTCCTTTCTAAATCATGCCTGTTCGTTTTGCTGAAAAATCTTTTTATAAACGGCACGTCCTTTTTCAAACGTCAACTGTTTTTATGTCGCTAAAATACAAGATTTCCATTTTTATCTAATTTCGCTATTATGTTTCTTTTCCCTTCATGAAACACATGTTTCATTTTTCCTATTTCGATGATTGTCCCTTCATTGGCATGATCAATGATAATTTTTCCATTGCTTGGCACGCTGATTTTTGTCATAACCCCGCTTTCCGAACCGCTCTCTCTCACCATGACCTCTTTTTCGGAAAATATTTCCCCGCCTCTGAGGACATTTTTTATGGCGATCGTTCCACCAGCATACACTTTGCTGTTAAAACAGCCTTGTCCAGTTATAAAAATGTCCCCTCGGGAATAAATGGTGCTATTTTGAGCATACTTTAGTTTGACAAAACAGTGATCATCCTGTTCATTTTTTTGCCGCTCTAACAGTTCAGTTATTTTTTTCATGAGCTGATTGATTTTTTCGATCGTATGGTATTCATTTACTGCAGGTGAAAGGAAACATAGTCTTAACTGTTCGCTAATTGTTAGCCATTCCAGCTCTAAAATATGACTCCCATTATTGGAGGTCGCAATATATTGCTTTACAAGCGTAAGCAAATTATTGAACTTTTTTTCAAGCAAAATTTTTATTAACGGCTGTAATCCTTTTGATGAATAGTCTGACATTTTATATGCAGGGAGCTTAATAACTTGATAAATGGATTTGATCAATTGATCCATTTGTTCTTGAATGCTTGTTAATAATCGAATGAGCTCGGATGAATAAATATTTTGTTTTCCTGCTGAGATTGTGCTTTTAATAAAGCTTCCATGAACGGCAATGGCATTTTTCGATGAAATTGTAGCTCCATATACATTTTTTTGAATCAAAATGTTTCCATCCGCCTCTACAACCATTCCCTCTTCCACATTGCCAAGAACGTCCAGATCACCCTTAAAACGAATGTTTCCTGATAATAAATTCACATCATGAGAATGTACAAGTTTTGGAAATATAGATACTCTGACGATTAATCCCCTTTGTTCAATGAGAGGACGCCCCGTTTCTGTAGCTAAAATTTTTTTACCTTGCTCGATAAGAGCGATTCCCTTTCCCGGCTGAATCGTAAGCGGATATGTCGGTTTAGGTGGTAAAGGTTCGTTCGTAACCGTAATTCCAGGTATTCCAGGGACAGGAGGATGTACAATAGCAATGACCTGTCCTTTTTCAACTGAAGGGAACTCCTGTTTTTCACGAAAATCGACGGTTCCGTCTTCTTTTTCTTTCACTTTTGCTCCTTTATTTAAATCAACGAGAAGCTCGATTTTTCCATTTTCCCCTTCTTTCGGTTTCATGCCAGATGCAATTGTAAATTTTCCTGGCCGGTCCGTATGAATTGCTTTAATAATCTCGTTATGGTTAAATCCATGAATAACTCGCAGCTCTTCTAGTTTTTTTAAAATTTGATTGTAATCAACTGCTGGAATCGTTTCAACAATTTCTTCTCCTTCTAATACAATATGCTCACTAGGTTCGATATCTTTCACTTTATACGTTTTTCGAACCCCTGGTTCTATTTGCAGTAAAACATGCAGTTTGTCAGAGTCGAGTGTAATATCCCATTTACCTTCCGTTACAACTTCATCCGTTTGAATTTTATACTCATCCATTTCGGTTACGATCGTCGTTCCTGTAATGAGTTGACCATTCTTATACAACTTTATTCCTTTTCCAACAGTAACGGTCGGAAATTTATTTGAAGTTGGCTGGCAATATAATTTTCCATCTTTTACCCACACTTTACCTTCTAATGGATTTTCTTTTATTGGTTCAGAGCTTGCAAATGATTCAATTTCTAACGAATCAATGATCTGTTCTAAGGGATCCTGTTTTATAGACCTTTGCTTAGAAGATGTTTCCTGATCATCCAGCTTTGTTAGTCTGACGATCGCCTGTTTAGAACCAATTTTCCAAAATCCTTTGCCGCCTTTTTCGATGATTTCAATCGAAACTTTCTCCTTATCAGTTCCTAAAATGCTCAAACCTAGTTCGATCGCTTCCTGTATGTTTTTTCCTTTCGCTAAAACTGACTGATTCATTTGCATCTACCTCTCCATATAAAATTCAGGAGAAACATGTTCATTCATCTGTCGGAGTACTTATCGAAAAATATCTTCAATGGTGTGGACGGCTGATTTTTCTGGTTTTCCTAATAAATTTCCTTGGCCAACAGGAACTTTTAACAATTTTGCCTTAGCTAAGTCCATCTCCTTTTCGATTCCTTCCAAGATAATAGTGATTTGTTGTTTTGCATATTGCACTAAAAGCGAGACAATGTGCTGTTTTTCTTTAGAACGATATAATTCTTTAGTAAAATGCCGATCAAGTTTAATATAGCTTGCTGAAAAATCAACAATTTGTTGTAAAACAGCCGTTCCATTTCCAACGCCATATAATGCTACATCAAAACCGTTTTTCTTTAACATGTTTATTTTATCTTTTAAATCTGGCAAGTCCCATATATGCTTTTCACTTGGTGTATGATTTATTTGAAATACAACTTTTTCTTGTATTTGAGGATATTGTTTCAATAACCGCTCGACAAATTTTTCGAATTGATGATGAATGAGTGTGGAAGGGAAAAGATTGACGAATATTAATGAATCATCCAAACGTTCAATCGGAAAACACGTAATCGCATTTAATATCGCCTTTATGTTCAGTTCATAAAGACATCCTTTTCCCCGTGCCAGTTCAAACACTTTTTCTATGTCCCCATTCAATTGGCTATCTGGAAATGTTAAAAATGCCTCATATCCAAATATATTCCAATTATTTAAATTCCAAATCGGTTGATAAACTGATTTGATTTTATTGACTGCACAATCTCTCATCTTTTCCCTCCCTTGCCATGTTTTATGATATTTTTGTTCTATGTTCAATGTAACTGTATTCCAACTTATTGTCTAATCAACCCCCAGCATGAGAGGAACGTATTTTGACTTAAGAAAAATGATAGAGGACAGAATATGTCAAAAATCCGACATTTTACGACTTTTTTATACAAACTTACAAATATTGTCCGAATAGTTCTTTTGAACCAAAAATAATAGCAAAAAAGACCTATGACTAAATAATCATGCTAAAATTATTTCATTTTTTTAGCAGATGTTTGAAGCCAAAGGGAAAAGCTTCAGAATCGTCATTGTCTTGTATTCATGATTTTGTAACTAGGAAATTGTATTTATGAAAAAAAGAAGCTGCTGTGATTAGTAAGCCTCCTGTTCAAGTATGAAGTTCTTCTGCTTTTACCGACATTGCCGGCGAGTTTGACGTGTTCGTCTAATAAAGTTTTTTATAATTCCCATTTCCTGTGTTTTCACAAGATGATATCTTTTGCTTAAGAAAAGGTTTTCATTATCACTGGAATGAAAAAAGCTTTGATTTTCATCAAACCTTTTACTTTTGCATATTGAATATTGCAAAACGCTTTGTAACAAGGCAACTGAACGGTCAGTCATTAAATTCCAACATTTCCAGCACATTAACTGGAACTCTTTTAACCTATTTGAACAAAATAACAATTTTCCCATAACTCATGCGGCATTTTCCGTAAACATAGAAAACAGTTTATATATATTAATGGTGCTGCCTGTGTTCTAGATCTTTCTTAACAGCATGATTCGTTTCTCGATTCAACATAGGCAGTTTAATCCAAAAGTCACTTCCTTCTCCTATTTTGCTAACAACCCCAAATTCCCCGTTCATCAGCTCTATCAGTTGTTTTACAAGTGAAAGTCCGAGACCGGTTCCTTCAACTTGCACATGTTGAATACGATAAAAAGGTTCATATATTTTTTTCAATTCTTCTTCGCATATCCCGATGCCGGTATCAATTATGTGAATAACTAGAAATCCGTTTTGACATTTACAGGTTATATGGATCTGTCCACCTTCAACATTATATTTAATCGCGTTATCTAACAAATTTAAAATGACTTGTTT
Source organism: Aeribacillus sp. FSL K6-8394 (assembly GCF_038008865.1). Lineage (NCBI taxonomy): Bacteria > Bacillati > Bacillota > Bacilli > Caryophanales > Bacillaceae > Aeribacillus > Aeribacillus sp. FSL K6-8394. Next base: position 787,101 of record NZ_JBBPAA010000001.1, on the reverse strand, counting down.
TAATCTTAACGAGTCAATGTGGATCATTTGATCCACACACTGATCAATGCTTTTGATGATTTTGATCCTTTTTTTGTTTGCCGCAGGCTTCATCAATGCTATACATTCACATATGACCGAATCAATTTGTACTTCGTCATTTGAAATTTTTATTTTTCCTGTTTCAATTCTGGAAAGATCTAAAATTTCATTAATCAAATTTAATAAATGGCGGCCTCCTTTTAAAATTTCTTCCACAAATGCTTGCTGCTGCTCCGTTAACGTTTTATCTAGTTCCAACAAATGAGAAAAACCAAGGATTCCATTTAACGGCGTTCTTAATTCATGACTCATTTTCGATAAAAATTCCGATTTCGCCATATTGGCTTTGACGGCTTCTTCTTTCGCCTGAATAATGCTGTTTTCCATCTTCTTTTGTTCTGTTATATCTTCAAACGTCCATAAATGGCCTTTCAGTTTCCCGTCCATATAAAAAGGAAAATAACTTCTTTTCAAGATTTTACTATTTTTGATGTTCACTTCATCAGAGAAATGCTTATAGGGCGTGAAAATCTTTGATACTTCCCCTGTGTTCTCTTCAACCTTTCGGCCAACGGCTGGAAAATAATTTGTGATGTTTTTCCCAATCAGCTGTTTTATTGGCTCATTGATTTGAAAAATTTTCAATATCGTCTTATTTAAGGCGATAATCTTCATTTCATGATCAATCACAACAATTCCGATTGGCAGATTGTCAATAATCGTCCGTCTTAGTGCATTCGACTCATTTAATTTCATTTCCTGCTCTTTTCTGACGGTTATGTCTACACAAGAACCGATGACTTCAACAACTTTTCCATTTTCTATAACCGGACTTAACACAGCCAAGTAATCATATCCGTTCAGCTTTCCCTCAAAATGGACAATCTCGCCATTCCAGGCTTTCTGATAAGCTCGAAGCTGCCCTTCAGCGACTTCTTTCGGCAAAAAATCCCGCAAATCCTTTCCAATAATCTCATGGGGAGAATAGCCAAGTTTATAGAGCAATTCCCCTGCACATAACGTATGGATAAACTGATCGTTTATTTTGACGAACTTAAATGTCATTCCTTGCTGGCGTTCTAATGTATTCATTAAATCTTTCTGCATTTTTCGAAGTCGTTTTTGATATTGTTTTAATTCTTTCATATCTTTGGCGATGACGAAAAAACCTTCATTTTTTCCTTCAACAATCATAGGGACAAACGTTAAAAGTAAAGGAATCCATTCACCTTTACTATTTTTAAACGAAACTTCCATTTCATTTTCGTTATGCTCCAACAAACGATTCATTTTCTGTTTTACCCTTTCGGCATCGTCTTGAGGCAAAAACGAAAAAATCGATTGATGAATCATTTGTTCTTTTTTTGCTTTTAAGATTTCTAATCCTTTAGGATTTATATTCGTAACCATTCCGTCGATATTAATGATGAAAACGATATACGGATTATACGAAATCAATGACTCGTAATATAGATTTGTTGTTTCAAACTTTCTTTCTAGCTTGTTTTTTTCTTTTTGAACAAATGCAAAAATCATAAAAATCATGATGATTGAAAGGAGAAGTTGATTTGCCAGCAATGTAGAAACCGAATAAATCTGCTCATATATGAATAATCCAGCTTTTTTTATTTCATTCATTACCGTGTATTGAAAAATGAAAATACCCAATCCCAAAACAATTGAAGGTATTATGATCGCTTTCATTTGAAGCTTTTGAGATCGCTTATTGTGATGGAAAAAGGCAATCACTGCTCCCGCTAAAACAAAAGCGATTAAGTTAGAAAGAACGGAATAAAATCCGTCATATTCATTCCCTTTCAATGATTTTATACCAATATAATATATTACAAAAATACTTAAACCCACTACAATCGAAATCGCCGCTGCATTAGAAACATTTTTTTGTTTATCTTTCATGGAAAAAGCAGCGAATGATGCAATGATCCCTAGCAAAAAAGATAATAACGTATAGACGGTGTAATACGTTGCAATCAAATATAAATCATCACCGAGCATGTCAATAAATTGCATCGACCAAATTCCTAACCCTACCCATATCGTTCCTAACATTATGTATAACCACTTATCCTTTTCAGTAGACACCTGTATGTTCTGAATCATGTGAACAGAAAAAAAAGAAGCAATGATTGCCATGACGACAGATGAAATCACTAACTCCCAATTAAACAAAGCTTCCATGTTTCACACACCTTATCTTATTTGCTTACATCATAAACAAATAAAGAAGGTTAGACAATTATTTTTACTCTGTGGAACCATTTTGAACAGAACGGAACAGTTTTTTTAGTAAAATATTAAAACTGTTTTTTGAAGACGGTGGAGTAATATGCCAAAGAACTTTGCAGATAAGCGGGATACTTTTATTAAAAAGCGGAATTTAAAGCATCATCCTAGTATTGAAAAAACAAAAAAAGCACCGAGATTTAAGAAATTTTATAGGTGCTATTGCTCTCAAACAATCATTCTATATGAAAAATTTCATAGAAGCAATTTTAAATGTTCTTTACAATCTTTGCATTTTATTGCACCTATTGATTCAAAAATCTCTTAGTGCAGCATTGTAAATGTTATATTTATTTATTTTTGTAAAATATAAAAATTCTTTTGATTTAAAGAGTACAACTACAGAATATGACTTGCAATGATTCGATCAAGCTTCCGAATATTCACTTTTTTATTTAATAATAATTTGAATTTCCCTGCCCTAGTCCATAGTTCGAGTTCTGCATTAAGGTCAATCTTTCCTCCATTTTCAGAAGAATACATGACAATCGATTTAAATGGAATGGTGTAGATTTCCACTTTTTTACCTGTAATTCCTTGACGATCGGCAATGATTATTCTTTTGTTCGTCACGACCGCAACATCTCGAACCGTTTTATACGCAGCTTCCGCAGTTTCCCCTTCAATTAAAATTTCCTCCACTTCTTTTGGAACATCTGTCTCTTCATAAAACGTCCAAGTCATAATAGAACCTACATTTGCCATACCTAATTTCCTCCCCTATTTGCTTCATTTATGAACAATAAACATAATTTTGGCAAACTGTCTTGGAGCTTATCTTACAAATGTGATAAAATCAACGTTCACTGGTTCATGCCGTTCAGATCGCAGTCTCAAGTTGATCTGTCCTCGATGGTAATGTCCGTGCAAAGCGACATGAGTTAAAATTTCCCTTAATGTATTTTGAAACTCAATTCCTTTACTGTTTTTGTAAGTGACAATGTTGTCTAAATCACGATTCGTCAAATTTTTCAAAAACGATGTAATGCTCTGTTCATTTTGTTTTGCAAGTTCTGCACAGGCATCTATATGTACATCCTCCCAAATCGCAATGTGTGAGCTGTCCAATCCTTGCAATCTTGTAAACCATAGTTTTTCAGTTAAAAGAATATGCGAAAACAAGCGCAGCGCCCCATTATTTTCCCCTTCAATCTTTTGCAAAGTGTCTAATATACGCTCGTTCGCCCAATGCAAGTGCTCAAACATCTTTTGAATCGTTTCCAATAAAAATCCTCCTTCTTTACTTTACTATGTATGCAGCAAATGCTGTTCCTTTGAGTGAACTGACAATGATTAGGTTTTATCGTATAAAAGTTCGTCAAATACACGGTGTATTTTTCGAATATTCTAATAATTTATTGTTGACAAGCTCTTGATTATGAATTCCTGTTTTTTACTGTTTTATCAAATTGGGAGATATCCAACCTTTTAAAACTTTTTGGGAAAGAAACTCCAAAGATTGTTCAGAGTTTTGCATTCTGCCTCGCAAAATGACAAGTGTTGAAACAATTATAACATGAGTTCGCTTAAAAATTTAAACATTTTTTCAGTCTGCGAGCATAATTAAGCTCTCTATTATTAATCCAACTTCTGTCAAATATTATGCAAAATTACATATTCAATATACCTGCTTGACAGCCGATTTTCTCATTGATTCGTTCAATCATTTCGCAAACTTTAAAAGTCGGATAGATCATATGCTTGCTGGACAGATCAAGCAATCAATAGTTTACTTGCTATCAGTTAGTATTTAATAATAGAAGAAGGAAAGGGGCATGCTGACATCAAACGACAAATAGTTAATATTTATATCTATAGAAGGAAAGAGGTTGTAAAAGCCTGACTCTTCTTTTCAACCTTTTGAGGCATTGAAGCTCTTCATATAGAACTAGCAAATCGAGTAGGAGGGGGTGACTAACCCCCGACCTCTCACACCACCGTACGTACGGTTCCGTATACGGCGGTTCAATTAAGATAATTGACGCAAGTCTTTATAACTTCCGTGAATAGCTGTTCTCTTTATGCCAGTGGTCACTCCACCCTCCAAGAGGTCTCCCACGGGATTCACCGCTTCCTCCCTCAAGTGAGGTACTACGTTTTCTGTGTTCATCATGACTCACTGAATGCCAAGGGCTATTCTCTCTTAATTGTTCGGTCCTTCTTAGTTGTTCTAGACCAACTAATACTATGACCTCTGCTGACTTCTGACTGTTCAGCTATCTATCACTAGATAGGTTACCAAGGTTACTTGGCGTGCCAGCCAGACCTCCCCGGGTAAGAGTGTAATCTTTCCTTCCATCCATCTGCTTCATTTACTCTGTATCACCTTCGGCAGAAAGGGCTTTGTTTTGTCTTGCAAACTCACCCAGTGATACCTAGCCTCATATGAAGTTCGTGTTCCGAGAGACCTTAAAGTTTGCCGCTCGCTTCCTTCAGATTCCGCGTCACCACGGACACCCTTGCGTTAAGCTAACTGCTACTTCTGCCTTCGCAGCTCGGGACTTTCACCCTATAGATTACACCCATGCCGGGCGCACAAGGAAAACCATCCCCTTTTAGGAGAGGATGGTTACTTGACATCGTAGCCTTGATCTTCAATGGCGTTTTTCATTTTTTCAATTGTTACTTTTTTGTCGTCATATTCTACCTCAACAGTTCCTTTTTCAAGTGATACTTCGACCTTTTCGACTCCGTCCAGCTCTTTTAGAGCGTTTGTAACAGCCATTTTGCAGTGATTGCAAGACATTCCTTCTACTTGAAATGTAAGATTCATTTTCATTTCCTCCTTAGTATGATTTTAAGATATTCAGATTAAATCGTTGCAAATACTTTACAATTTTATTCGTTTTAAACGCAGAGCGTTTGTGACAACGGAAACTGAACTGAGTGCCATCGCTGCTCCGGCGATCCAAGGATCCAAGAGGCCAAGGGCGGCAACTGGTATGCCGATTGAATTGTAGAAAAGAGCCCAAAATAAGTTTTGCCGAATGTTTTTCATCGTTTTTTGGCTCAAGGAAATCGCTTTTGGAATGTGTGTTAAATCGCCTCCGACCAAGGTGACGTCAGCCGTTTCGATGGCGACATCTGTCCCGGTTCCGATCGCCATGCCGATGTCGGCAACTGCTAGAGCGGGTGCGTCATTCATTCCGTCTCCAACCATCGCTACACGATATCCTTGCTTTTGTAGATCCTCCACAATTTTCGCTTTTTCCTCCGGAAGCACTTCAGCATATACTTGCCCGATCCCCGCTTCCTTCGCTACTGTTTCCGCTGTTCTTTTATTGTCTCCCGTTGCCATAAATATGTTGATTCCCATTTCCTTCAATGTTTGAATGGCTTTTTTTGAGCTTTCTTTAATAGTATCAGCGACAGCGATGATGCCGGAAAGCTCCCCATCAATTGCAACTAGCATAGCTGTTTTTCCTTCTGATTCAAGCTTCACCATTTTCTCTTCATGGGCTGAAGTTGCAATCGAACGTTCTTTCATCAGCTTTCTTGTGCCAACAAGTATATGTTTTCCATCTACTTTGGCTTCGATGCCATGTCCAGTCACGGCTTTAAAATGCTCCGGCTTTTGTATGTTGATGGAACGTGCTTTACCGAATTCTACAATTGCTTGGGCAAGCGGATGTTCAGAAGCGCTCTCAGCAGAAGCGGCATAATAAAGCATGCCTGTTTTTAATTCAATACAATCGGTCACTTCCGGTTTTCCTTTTGTTACCGTTCCCGTTTTGTCAAGGAGGACCGCATTGATTTTATGTGTTTCTTCTAGATGCTCTCCCCCTTTAAATAAAATCCCGTTTTCTGCCCCTTTTCCTGATCCGACCATGATCGATGTCGGCGTCGCCAATCCGAGTGCACAAGGACAGGCGATGACAAGAATAGAAATCGCTACTTCTAACGCTCTTGCCATATCATATGGCGTTATGAACAAATACCAAACAGCAAACATCACGATCGCAACGCCTACAACAATAGGAACGAATATACCGGATATGACATCGGCCATTCGCTGTATTGGCGCTTTCGATCCTTGCGCTTCTTCAACAATTTTAATGATATTGGCAAGAGCGGTATCCTTTCCAACCTTTTCTGCCCGTATTGTTAAAAGGCCGTTTGTATTGATTGTGGAGCCAATTACTGCATCCCCTACTTTTTTCTCAACCGGGATAGATTCACCTGTGATCATCGATTCATCGACAGAAGACATTCCAGAAATGACCGTTCCATCGACTGGAATTTTTTCTCCGGGCTTTACGATTATCTCATCCCCTACTTTTACTTGCTCCAGCGGGATCCATTCTTCCTTCCCGTCACGGATGACCAGCGCGTCCTTCGCTTGCAGACTTAACAGCTTGGAAATAGCTTCTGTCGTTCTACCTTTTGCAATCGCTTCAAAATATTTTCCAACGAGCACAAGGGTGATCAAGATTGCGCTCGTTTCAAAATATAGATGCGGCATATGATCGGGACGGCCGATTGTTTTGATCGCTTCGTACAAACTGTAAAAGTAGGCTGCTGATGTGCCGAGCGCCACGAGCACGTCCATGTTTGCGCTTTTGTTTCTTAAAGCCCGGTAAGCTCCTGTATAAAATGGGCCGCCGAAATAAAATTGAACAGGTGTTGCCAGCAACAGCTGAAACCACGGATTCATAAACAAATCCGGCACCGCAAGCCCCGTTTCAAACGGTAAATGGGCGATCATTGTATACAATAAAGGAAGTGATAATAAAATAGAAACAATAAGCTTTCTTCTTTTATGATGCAATTGTTCTTTTTTTCGATCCGATTGATGGGTAGTCTCGTCCCGAACTTGTCCTTTATAACCAAGCTTTTTTATTTTCTCTAAAAGATCTTCAACCGAAACAACGCCTTCCCTATATTCCACAACAGCGCTGTTTGTCGCTAAATTGACAGTCGCATTTACAACGCCTTCCGTTCTTTTCAGCCCTTTTTCAATACGTGCACTGCATGCGGCACACGTCATGCCTTCAATATCCAATGTTACTTTTACCGATTCGACGCCGTAACCTAACTGTTCAATTTTCCGCTGGATGTCTAAAAGATTTTGTTTCGAAGGGTTATAATGAATAGTTGCTTTTTCCATCGCTAAATTGACAGTTGCCTCTACTCCGTCCATTTTATTCAGCACTTTCTCAATGCGCGCGGAACATGCAGCACATGTCATGCCGGTAATGTTTAATGTGACAAGCTTCTGTTCGCTCATTTGTTCCACCTCTTATTTAGAAAACTGTTTGATCACATCCATCAGCTCACGAATCGACTCATCACCGCTTCCTTCTTTGATCGCTTTCGCAACACAATGGCTGGCATGCCGCTCCAACAGGTTGAAACCTACTTTTTGCAGCGCAGCTTGAATGGCTGAAATTTGGACTAAAATATCAATGCAATAACGATTGTCCTCAATCATTTTTTGTACCCCGCGAACCTGCCCTTCAATCCGTTTCAGCCTCTTTAAAAGCTTGTCTATTTCATCAGAAGTTCTAGGAACCATTATTTTCTCGTGATCATGTTTTTCATTTTCTGTCACTGACACCCCTCCCTCCTTTCGTTTGTATACATTATACCCGTTATAGGTATAAAAAGCAAATGATTCATCTTTCTAGTTTTTTTTACAAAGATTCAACTCTATCAAGTCGTGAAACACAATTTTCTGCAAAAGCTGACCGCATACTTAAGAATGCACAATAAAATTCAAAAATTGGTAAGATTCGTTTTAATAAAAAATCAGATAGCATGAGAGGTGCCTTCATGAAATTGTTTTCGTTTATAAAGAGGATGTATTTTTATATTTTTCTCTAGAACTATCGCTTATTCCCCAAAAGGAATTTCCTCGTCCAAAATTCCTCTTACAATAAATCACTCCCTACACAATGTATAGGGAGTGGCCATCATTAAAACGGAAATTGACGCTCTTTTTCTTGAACTGAAACCCATTTTGTCACGGTAAATTCGTCGACAACCCATGGATTTCCGAAACGTCCTAAACCGCTTCCTTTGTTTCCGCCGAATGGAATATTTGGAGCATCATTGACTGTTTGGTCATTGATATGGGTCATGCCTGAATCAATGGACAACGCAAGCTGTTCCCCTCTATTCAAGTCGCTGGTGAAAATAGAAGAACTTAAACCATATTCGGTGTCATTTGCCATTTCAATCGCTTCTTCATCTGATTCAGCCTTAATGATTGTCGCGATGGGCGCAAAAACTTCTGTTTGCGCGAGCTTGCTTGAATTTTTGACATTCGTAAAGACAAATGGAGTGAGGACGTTTCCTTCTCTTTTCCCTTCTAAGACAAGTGTTGCGCCTTCCTTCTTAGCTTCTTCAATGTAGCTTAAAGCTTTTTTCAACTGCGTTTCATTGATTAATGGTCCAATGACCGTATTGGGATCGGAAGGGTTCCCATAAGGAAGAGATTTTGCTCTGGAAACAAATTTTTCCACAAATTCATCGTAATGATCTTTATGAACGATAAAGCGATTGACGATCATACAAATTTGTCCTTGGTGGATAAACTTGCCGAAAACAGCGGCGTTCACTGCCTGGTCTACGTTGGCATCCGACAGCACGACAAACGGACTGTTGCCTCCAAGCTCCAGCGCAACCCGTTTCAAATTGCGGCCAGCAATTTCACCGATATGTCTGCCAACGGCGGTGGAGCCGGTAAAACTAATTAAGCGCGGAATCGGATTTGTCAGCATTTCATCACCGATTTCAGGAATATCGGTTAAAATCATGTTGAAGACTCCTTTTGGAAGTCCGGCATATTCAAATGCTTTCGCAATGATCGAGCCTCCAACAAGACCTACCTGTATATCCGGTTTATGGACAACGCTGTTTCCTAATGCAATCGCAGGAGCGATCGTTCTCATCGATAAATTCATCGGGAAATTGAACGGTGATATCGATGAAATCACTCCGAGCGGAAGACGGTAAATTTTGTTCACTTTCCCTTCAATTGCACTTGGGACTTCCCTGACTTCATGTATGGCTCCTGCATAGTTCAAGGCTTCTTCGAGAACCTCCAGCGTCAAATGCAATTCTACATTCGCCTTTAAAACAGTTCCGCCTGTCTCACGAGTGATAACGCTTACAATTTCATCCTGATGAGACTTTAAATATTCTGCTGCTTTTCGAATAACTTCCTTTCTTTCTTCAACAGACGATTTCGCCCATTTTTTTTGTGCCTGTTGAGCGATTTCAAATGCTTCTTGCACTTGTTCTCTTGTTGCTAAACGCACTTTTGTGATGAGGGAATTATCGTAAGGATTAACATCTTCAAATATGCTTTCGCTTTTTCCTTCAACCCATTGTCCGTTAATATAGCTTTTATTGTAGTTCTCAAATTTCTCCATTTGGTCCCCTCCTAAAAATTCCGAATTTTCAATCCAATTTTATTAGTTTATGGCGCGGCTGTCAATCATTAAACATCATTTCATATTTTTCGTCCTGCTGTCATTGTATCAATTTGCTTGGCCCGCCATGAAATTGGCAAGCTTCTAAAAAACCTTTCATTGAGAACTGTAAGATTTTCTAGGAAGCTGCATCAACATAGCAGTTATGCTCCGTTTTATAGATAAATATGTTTCGCTGCCGACTTCCATTCCAACTCAAATCCCAAATATTTCTCGCTATATTACGGCAATGTTTGAATGATTTTCGAGTCATTTTTATTGAAATGGTTCAGAAGTTCCATTTGATTGTGCTTTTGAAAAGTAGATCAACTGTATATAGTTTTGTTCAAACATATCAAACATACTTTTTGGCTTCTTACATTCTAGCAAAATATTTTAAGCCGATGCATCAGCATGTTCCATTTTTACTGTGCATATAATACGGCAGTTACTTGCCTGGATCTAAAAAGCGGTGATTCAACTCTCCATAAAAATAAAATAATAAAGAGAATTCTCACCGCTTCCAAAAACTATCAAAACATGGTAAAATAAAAAGGAACATTTGTTCGTTTATTTTCGGTCTGCCTTTCGTCACGAATTCATGAAGGGATCAAGGGATGGAGGGTTATTTTTGAAAAGAAGATAAAAAAACATACAATGCTTTCTTTTGCTCATCATTTAAAGTAGAAAGAATATGTTCTACTTGATCATCAACAAGGGATATGTCCTCGTTATCGATCATTTTAAAAAAGCTTCCCATCGGTATATTAAATCTTTGGCAAAATTTTTGAATGAGGCTAATAGGAATTTCTTGTTCACCATTTTCGATTCTAGAAAGCCTTGGCTGAGAAATTTCCAAATCCTCGGCCAGTTGAACCATCGATATATTATACTTTTTTCGCACTTCTCTTATTTGTTCTCCGATTTTTTTATTGATTTCCATCTGTTACATTCCTTCTTTGCTACTTCATCTATAATATAGTTTAACGTTTTCCTATTTTACTTTCAATTCGTTTTGTATTACTATAAAAATGAATATTTTTTATTCATTTTTATCTTCAAAGGGTTGGGTGAGCATAGATGAACTTTGAGCAAGCTTTCAATGAATTCGCTTATAATCGAATTGAGCAAGCTTTGTTAAATCGACAAAACCGTGAGCTCAAAGCTCTATACAACGAGCTTGAAGAAAAGCTTAAAAAGCTGGGCATAGCCAAAAACGATTGCGATGATTTAAAAGGAACCATCTATTGTTTGATGGATACTCAAAATTTGCTAGTTTATAGGCAAGCACTTGCAGATGTCATTTCCTTTCTTATCAAACTGGAAGAAACAAAAGCGGGCACCGGCCAAAAATAAACAATTCTACGAAAATATTTCCCGTTCATGCTGATCAAAAGGGTTTTTGGGGGTCAAGATGTTGACAAATGAATTAAATCCTTCTTTCTATGAACATCGTAACGCACAATATTTTTCACTGCCTCTCTACATATTTAATAATGAGTATAAAAAAGACCATCATGAATCAATTATTGAACAGCTTCTACATAAAAATGTAAAAAATAGGTATTTTCAAGTCCCGGAATTCGTTTTTAAAGAATTTGCCAAAGGAAATTTGTCTGAAGTGTGTGTCTGGATTTTATTGACTTGTTTTTATTTGCTCCATATAAACAAGAGAAACGGCTTTAACGAAGGGGAAATTTTGCAGCTCGTAATGGAAGCGAGGAAAAAGACATGTTCTTATCCGTCATTAAAAAAATGCTTTAAGCATTGTGTTGCGGAGTTAAAGAGAAGCGGATGGATCGAGCAGAAAAACAGGCTAATCTTTTTGAAAATTTTTTGAGTATTCATTCTCTTTTTTTCAATTTTCTTGTTTGAGAGAAAAGAAAAACGCGGTTGTGAAACCGCATTTTTAAATAAAAGGGCGAAAATTATATCGTTTCAAAAAGGATTGAAACCATCTGCTTATTTTACTATTAAATCGACTCCGATAACCCCGACGATGTCTCCGTTCTTATGAATGGGGAAGGAAATGGTGATGCACGGTTTTTTTGTAACAGCAGATGTATAGATGCTTGATATAAAGATTTTATTTTTACTAGCTTCGATAAACCAAGGACGGGCTTTTGCATTTATTAAGCCTGCAGGAGGGTTGGAATAAACGAATGTACCGTCCAGTCGATTCGACCAAATAGCTTCGATATGCTCGTTCTCCTCAAAAAATTGATCCAATGCTTTTTTATGAACATCCGCATCTAGTTCATACAATGGAAATTGTGATAAAAGATTCATCACTTTTTCTTTCATTTCGTTGATTTTTGCCAAATCTATTTCTGTAATTTGTTGAAGCTGATCCCTTTTGACTAACGTTTGCAGCTCTTTAGAGGTTTGATCCAATGTCTCGCTGATGGCAATCATCTCTTCAATATGCTGGTGCTGCTTATCCATATCTTCTGAAACTCTCAGTGCATATGTTTTATTTTCATGAGCCATATCTGAAATTTGCTTGAGCACCGTAGTAATTTCCTGTACATGATCACACTGTAATTCGACAGCGTCTTTCGAATCCGATACCATTGATGTGATTTTGCCCAACGATGTTTGAAAAGAATGGATAACATCAATTAAAGATAGTAATTCAGCCACATTCTTTTTCATCTGATCGTTTTCCGATTTTACCATTTTGGTCGAAAACTCAATTTCTGATTGAATCGAAGAAAGAATTTGATGTGTTTCTTCAACCGCATCATGCGTTTGGTTTGCTAAATTTCCAATTTCATTTGCAACGACCGAGAAGCTTTTCCCATGTATTCCGGCTCTTGCCGATTCGATATTTGCATTTAATGCAAGTATTTTTGTTTTTTGGGAAATCGCTCCAATCGAAGAAAGAATGTGATCCATTTGTTTGGAAAAAGAAACGAGCCGATCCATTTGATCAAGAATTTTCAAATGATTTTGCCGCAGCTGTTCCGTTTCTTCTTGTATTTTTTGCAGCTGCGTTTTCGATTTTACGAGCTGTTCATAAAATAATATACTTGAGGAATGTATCTCTTGGGAAGATGCTGTGATTTTCACAGCTGCCTCTTCAATTTTACGCATCTTTTCTGAAACGTTATTTGTGTCTTGCGCGGTCTGCTCAATATGCTCTAATAGCTGAAACGTGCTTTTTTTACTCGAGGAAGATCGTTCATCAAGGGAAACAGCGGTTAATTTCATTTGCTCAATGACGCCTTTTAATTGATCCGCAGCAACTTCCACCTGTGCCGCAAACGAATCCTCCATCTGTTTTTTTTGTCTATCTTCTTCATGATCCGCTGCTCGATTCCATTTTTTTAAAAACAGCATATTTATCACCTACTGTCTCCACTAATTTACTCTTTATTGTAACAAGCCGAACAAGAACGAAACATGATTTATGTCACATAATCTGACACAAAACATTTCAATATACAACCATTCGACAGATGCTACCTTTTTTCTCGTTTTTTCTTTATCATTGTTGAATTTTGCGCTTTCCCGAGAAATAATTTTTATTTACAAAAAATACTCTCCTTCCGTACATAAAAGGCGGAGAGTTTATCAAACTGTTATTCTCTTTCATTCAAACTTTCCTGTTTGATAGTCGACGATTGCTTGCCGTATTTCTTCTTTCGTGTTCATAACAAACGGACCGTTATGGAGAGGTTTCTCCCGCATATAGAAGCAGCCGGAGTTTGTCTGCCGCTGTGACGGTTATGAAGCTTTCCTCTCCCTCAGCACCCTTTGTTAAAAACAGCACTTGCCCTTTTTCCCCTTTTGTTTTGGACGCACCAAACAAGCCTTTTCCTTCCAATATATAAAGAAAACCATTATAGCTTCCCGGAAGATCTTGATGAACAGACGCATCAGGTTCCAGAATCATTTCTACCATCGTGACAGGAACGTAATTTTTTAGTCGGCGCTTGAATACCTTTTGACGAACCAGAAAAAATCCGAATCAACGCTCCTTTTTCTTTTCTAACTGGCATGTCAGCACTTTTCAAATTTTGATAGCGGGGAGCGGTCAGTTTTTTTGAACTCGGCAAATTACCCCACAGCTCTAGACTGTGAACAGTAGATCCAGGTGCAGGATCTTCTTGATGGATTACTCCTCTTCCAGCAGTCATCCATTGAACATCACCCGGCTTTAGCTTGCCATATCCATTTTTGTTATCAAAATGCTCTAAAATCCCGTCAATTACATATGTGACAGTTTCGATTCCCCGATGGGGATGAAGGTCAAACGTCCCTTGCTGAAAAATATCCTCCGCAAGCATTAAAAACGGATCATATTTCTCCCAATTACCAGGTTCTAACACAAACCCATCGGATGATTCGATTGTAACGCAACATTTTTAATTTTGCGTATATCTCTTTCCATACAAGCCTCCTTATCTATTTTCTGCTTTTTGCAAGTAATCAATAATCCCTTGCGCACAAATGCCCATATCGATTTTTATATACTCGTGCACTTGATGATCTTCGGAAATATGTTTTTTCTTTAAGTAATCTTGCAACGTGCTGTACAATCTATCAGATAGAAGCTTTGATTTTTCTTCAAACGGCAAGCTTCCATGCTCTTTTACAACCGCTTTGCCTTGATCTACAAAAATGTCCAGCCAATATTTTAGCTGTTTATAAACTTCCTCTGGATGCTCGCTCATGCCAAAATGACCGAAAAATATTTTCGAAACGTTTAATGCTTCGATTCTTTCGCATGATTCAAGCATTTTATCCGGATCGAACTGGTTAGGAGAAGTAGACGGCAAATAAAACTCTAAGTCTGAATCTAAGAGCATTGAATAAAAAACCCCGATCGTGTCGCCGGTAAAGATGCCGTTGCTTTTGGAATCATGTATACAAAAATGGTGATTCGCATGACCTGGTGTGTGATAAAATGTCAGCACGCGATCATCGCCTACTTGAAGCGTTTCCAAATCTTCTTTTACAACTAGCTGGTCTTCTGGCACGGGCAAAATCGGGTCAAACAATTTTTGAAATTGCTCCTCTCCATACACCGTTTTGGCGCTGACAATTAATCTGGATGGATCTTGCAAATGACGTTTCCCGCGGGGATGAACGAACACTTTTGCTTTTGGGCAATGTTCAAGGAAAAGCCCGACACCTCCCGAATGATCTAAATGAATGTGCGTAACAATGATGTTTTGAACATCCTTCGGATCAATTCCTAAACTTTCAAGACCTTTTAATAAATATGGGACAGACGGGCTCGCGCTTGTTTCGATGATGGTCAGCTCTTTTTCGTGAAGAACGTAAGCCCCTGTTCTGTTTTCTAATCCTAAGTCAAAAAGATCAATTAATGTGATGTCATCGCCAATGTTTTGTACCTTCAATGTTATGTGACTCCTTTCTTTTATTTGCCTACTACATAATTCAACAAAAAAAGATTAATTTCCTTTTCCAAACTTTTCGTTGATTGGTTAAAATTTTTTGATGACAAATTTTTTATTTTAATATATAATTTTAATGCTGACGTTTTCCGGGAAGTAGCTCAGCTTGGCAGAGCACCACGTTCGGGACGTGGGGGTCGCAGGTTCAAATCCTGTCTTCCCGACCATGGAGAAGTACCCAAGTGGTTGAAGGGGACGCACTCGAAATGCGTTAGGGCGGGCAACCGCCGCGTGAGTTCGAATCTCACCTTCTCCGTTTAAAAAACGCGCTAAAAAGCGCGTTTTTTTATTGCCGGAATTTGAATAATTGACCCTTTTGAAAAATTTTCAAAACAATTGATATTCTTATTTTCATAAAAACTGTTTCAGCAAGTTATGCAAAAAAAACCTGAAAAGCCTATTCAGTGCTTTTCAGGTTTTTTCTTATCATTCCTCGATTGGAGCTTTTCTTCTAAATTTGCTTAATACTTCATAGACGATCGGAACGATGATGAGGGTCAGCAAAGTCGAACTGGTTAATCCGCCAATGACGGTTAGGCCAAGCCCTTTCGAAATCATGCCTCCATCTCCTTCATAACCTAATGCGAGAGGAAGCAATGCTCCAACTGTTGCCAGTGCAGTCATTAAAATCGGCCGTAAGCGCGTTGCTCCTGCTTCAATGAGCGCATCTCTTGTAGAAAGTCCTTCACGCTCTTTATGAATGACACGGTCAATTAACACAATCGCATTCGTCACAACAATTCCGATTAACATGAGCGCGCCGATCAGAGCTGAAACGCTCAATGTTTCTCCCCCAAGCCATAGCGCCACAAATCCGCCGATGACGGTAAATGGAAGTGAAAATAGAATGGCAAAAGGCGCAAGTCCTTGACTAAACGTAACCACCAGCACAAAGTAGACAACAGCGATGGCAGCGAGCATAGCCAATCCTAATTGTGAAAACGACTCATTGATCTGTTCTGTCACTCCGCCTGTATCAATGTTCACACCAGGCGGCAATTCTAAATCATCTATTTTCTTTTGAATGTTTGCATTTACTTGGCTAACGTCATTAGTAGTTATCTCTCCGCTGACCGAAACAGCGAATTTTCCTCCGCGTCTAGTAATCGTATTGGATGTTTCTCCTTCTTTTACTTTCGCTACATCTCCAATTTTCACATTCATGCCAAGAGGAGACTGAATAGTTTTCTTTTTCATCTCATCAATCGAATCAAATGTTTGTTCTTCCCCTTCAATATAGACTTCTATATCTTTACCATCTTTTTGGATTGTCGTTAAAACCGGCCGTTCATGCTGTTGGCTTAATGCCATCGCAATTTGTCCAGCGGTCAAACCGAGCTTGCTCATCTTTTCTTGATCAACAACAAACGTGAATTCATCATATGTTTTCGTTAAACCTGATTCAACATTTTTTAAATTTTTTTCATCTTCCAAGATTTTTTGTACTTCTTGGGCGACAGGCTCAATATCTTCCATCGAATCGCCAAATATATGCAACGTATACTCATTGCTTGCCATCATCATGTCAATGGTGCCCCAATCGCCCTTTTCATTCGTTAATTCATTTAAGTCTTTAACAATTTTTTCCTTTTCTTTCTCGAAATTCGGTGTGTCATCTTCATACATAATAAAGAAAATGGCCTGATTTCGATTTCCTGGATTCATCGGATTTTCGCTTCCGACAGACAATTGAATCGTTTTTACATGATCACGATCGACAAGAAAATCTTCTGCCTTCAATGCGATATCTTCCACTTCTTCCAGCGTTTGCCCTGGATCCGGATCATACGTCACAACAATTTGCTTTTCCTGTTCATTTGGCAAAAAGCTTACCCCGATGACAGGAATTAAAAACAGACTGGAGACAAGAAGCAGGATCGCAATCAATGATGTTATCCATTTATGGTTCAAAGACCAATTTAATATTTTTTTATAGTTAGTAGCCAAAAAGCCAGCTTCCTTTTCTTTTTCGCCTTTCCGTTTTACTCCTTTTTTAAATAAAACGTGAGCAAGTGCCGGCACAATAGTAATCGCCACTAAAAGGGACGCTAAAAGCGAGAATACAATCGTAAGGGCAAACGGCATAAATAGCTGTCCGACCATCCCTTCGACAAATGCGAGCGGCAAGAAAACCGCAATCGTCACAATGGTTGAGGACATAATAGGAATAAACATTTCTTTTGTCGCTGCAATAATCAGCTCTTTCCCTTTTAACGGCTCCCCTTTTAATGTCATCCGTCTGTAAATATTTTCAATGACGACAATCGAATCGTCAATGACGCGGCCGATCGCCATTGTGATAGCTCCAAGCGTCATCATGTTCAACGTGATGTCCATTTCACGCAAAATGATTAATGCAATTAATATGGAAAGCGGAATTGACACCACGGAAATCAACGTTGAACGAATGTTGCGCAAAAACAGCAAAATGACAATAACTGCAAAAATCGAACCGAACAGCGCTTTATTCAGCATTGTTTCAACAGATTTTTCAATCGGTTCTGCTTGGTCCAGCGTTGAAACGACTCCGAGGCCTTTATATTCGTCTTTTAATTCATCCAATTTTTCTTTTACTTCATTCACAACTTCAACTGTATTCGCATCAGTAGCTTTTACAATTTGCAGTCCGATTGCTTCTTTTCCGTTCGTTCTTGATACGGATTCAGCTTTTCCGACGATTTCGATATCGGCAATTTCTCCTAATTCGACTGTTGGCAATTCAATGCTTTGCTGCTGGATCGCCTGATTTGGCGCTGCACCATTTGCTTTAGACAAACCGTTTGGCACTTGGTTCATTTGCGCCTCTCCAGCTTGCTGCCCTTGTGCTGATCCTGTGACTGGGATTTTAAGCTTTTTCAAATCGTCAATTGTCGTAATATTTCCGTCAACGACAACAGACTTTTCCGTGTCTTTAAATGTATAAAGACCTAATGGCGCACGGAGATCCGCACCTTGAATATAATCTTTTATTGTTTCCTCATTTAGCCCGAGCTCTTTTAATTTGTCTTGATGAAAAACAAGCCGCCCCTCTTCTACCTGCTGTCCAGAAGTTACAATGCTTTCTACTCCATCGATTCCTTTCAATTCAGGAACAATGATGTCTTCAACCAGTTCAGTTAATTCAGGAAGTGTTTTTCCTTCATCGAAAAAGCTCACTGTATAAACAGGGAAAGCGTTCATGCTAAATCTTGCAATTTTAGGCTCTCCTGCTCCATCCGGAAGTTCGACTTGTTCGATTGCCTTTTCAGCTTCCTCTTCTGCTCGTTCCATATCTTTTTCAAATTTGTATTCGATTTGAATAGAAGATGCATTTTCAAACGAATTAGAGCTGACGATTTCCACCCCGTTCAAATTGCGAACAGCTTCTTCAATAGGAACCGTCACTTTCTCTTGTACTTCTTCAGGGGTTGCACCTGGATATGTAGTCGTAACACTTATGATGGGAGTGTTTATGTCCGGGATCGTCTCCAGCTTCATATTAAATCCAGAAAATAGTCCCGCAAAAATTGCAATGATAGTTAAAATCCAAATAGCCAGTTTATTACGGAGCGAAAATTTAATAATGTTCTCCACCAAGCCCCATTCCTTTCATGAAGATTTGACAATTCTCCTTTTTTTATACATACTTATAGTAAGTTGACTATATAGTCATTATAATTGACCGGTTAACTAGTAGTCAACTAAACTAATAAATTTTTTTCCGACAATAAGGGGATGTTCATGTGAAAGAAAAAGAACGTTTAATCATTGAAGCTGCGATGAAGCTGTTTGCTCGAAAAGGCGTTTCTTCCACCTCCATCCAAGAAATTACCAATGCATGTGGCATTCCGAAAGGTTCGTTTTATTTTTATTTCAAGTCAAAAGATGAACTGTTAATTAAAATTTTGGAGCAGTTTTTTAGTCAGTTAAAGAAAAAAACGGAGCAAATCGGGGCAAATTACGAAGATCCAAAAGAGCGGTTTATTAAACAATTGTCTGTTCAATTAAAAGAATTTTTGGCGCATAAAGAAATATTTATTACGCAGATGCATGAAAATTTAAAAGAAAATAATGAAAAAATTGATTCGTTGTTACAAAACCTAAGAAACGATTTTTTTCATTTTTTAACAAACAATCTGAAAAACATTTACGGCAAGTCAATTGATAAGTATATAGCAGATGTAAACATTATCGTTCAAGGAATCTTTTTTTCATTCATTCAGTTCCTCATATTTGAAAATAGGGTGAGAGTAGATGAGGAAAAATTGGCAAAATACATTTTGCAAACAGCAGATGATTTAGTCAAAGGAATGCTGGCAAAACAAAATGACCCCATCATTCCAGCTGAGATCATGACCAAAATGTTCAATCATCCTCAATCCCCCAGCCATCCGTTGAACATTTTAAATGAGATAAAAGAAATGAGCCGTTCTATAATCGATGATGGACAGTTAAACATTACGATTGAAGTGTTAGAAGCTGAAATAACGGCTGAAAAGCCAAGAACTCCGGTCATTAAAGGAATGTTGTCAAATCTCCATGAATATCCTGAACTACGCTACTTGGCCAATCAACTAGCTGATTATTTTCAAATTAAATGAGCCTCTAAAGGGTTTAATTCCTTTAGAGGCTGTATTTTTACTCCAGCTCCAACGCTTTTGTTTCTTGTCCAAACAATAGAACAGCTAATGCTCCAATAATAATGGCAGCGCAAAAAATTGAAAAAATGGCTACCATGGAAACTTTGAGAGCGGCTAAATAACCAACTAATAAAGGCCCGAAAATGCCACCAATTCTTCCAAACGATGCGGCCATTCCCGCACCTGTCCCGCGAATTTCTGTTGGATAAAGCTCAGGTGTATAAGCATAAAGCGCTCCCCAAGCCCCTAAGTTAAAAAATGATAAAAAGATTCCAGATATTAAAAGCTCTGCCGTTGTATCGGAAAATCCGAAAAAGAATGCGCTCAGTGCAGTGCCAAATAAATAAAGAGAAAGAACAAATTTTCTACCGATTCGTTCAATGAGCCACGCCGCACTAAAGTATCCCGGAAGCTGTGCAATCGTCATAATAAGAACATACTCAAAGCTTTGCACTAAACTGTAGCCTTTCATCATCACAACGCTTGGAAGCCATAAAAACATCCCGTAATAAGAAAAAACAACAGAAAACCACAACACCCAAAGTACAGCTGTTTGTTTCACATATTTTTTTGACCAGACAGCTGCGATATTTTTCCATACATTTGATTTTGTTTGTATCGATTTGAATTTTTTTGAATCCGGAAGCTTCATGCGCAAATAAATCGCATAAAAAGCCGGAAGAGCTGTTAAAATAAGGGCGAGACGCCAGCCAAATTGAGGGATAACAAAATAAGATATAATTGCCGCGATCAACCATCCTGCAGCCCAAAAACTTTCAAGCAGCACGACCATTCTTCCCCGATCCTTTGTCGGCGAGCTTTCTGATACTAGCGTTGATGCTACTGGCAATTCACCCCCCAGCCCCATGCCGATAAAAAATCTTAACAGCAAAAATACTGCTAATGTGGTTGTAAAAGCCGACAGGCCGCTGCCGATCGAAAATAACAATAATGTGATAATAAAGACAGTTTTTCTGCCAATTTTGTCTGACAAGAGACCGAAGAAAAATGCCCCTACAGCCATGCCGATCGAGTTGATGCTCCCGATCCAGCTCATTTGTTCTGCCGTCAAATTCCAATCTTCTTTTAACGCGGCAATGATAAAAGATAAAATGCCGACATCCATTGCATCAAAAAGCCATGCGAGTCCCGCAATGCCTAATAGCTTTTTTGTTGACATCTCTTTCATCTTGTCAACTTCACCTCTTTCTGATGTCTTTACATATGTTTTGTTATATGTAAACTATATCATATTTTACATAATTGTCATGTTTTTTGTTTTATAAACGAAACATAATATTGTGCCATCGGCATATGAATCCTATAATCGCAATTTCAGACCATCTTTGCAGCGTTTCATTTATTGCAAAAGGTACAATTCCTTGAAATTTCTACTTTCAGAGAAATCCTTAACAACTAAAAAAGATCCACAGAAATCATTTATATATTCTGTAGATCTTCGCCATTTAAAAAGGAATAGGAGACAGCATTTTGTCTATAAAATTTTTATTTTTTGTTTTTTGTCCCATCTTCTACGTTATAGGCTTGACCATATGCTTCACGGGACGGTTCATATAAGTCATGTACATCCGTTCTTCTTTCGAGTTCCGTTTGTTCATGTGTACGTTTTTTGTTTTTAAACCACTTCATTCTTGCTCACCTCTCATATATATCATCATCTTCTTATTTATTGTTGCGAAATTTTTTACGTTTATTCGAAAATATGCATGCCATTCGCCAACCAGTTCTGTTTTTCATTTATAATGAAATTAATCGATTATGTTAGATTGAAGGTGACAGTATGGAGATCGAAGATATTATAAAGAAGGTTAAAAATCATAATCCGACGATAATTGGGATGGATCGTTTAGTAAAATTTGCGGTATTGCTTCCGTTTATGCGAATAAATGATGAAGTTCATTTGTTGTTTGAAGTACGCGCCAAAAAATTAAAAAGGCAGCCCGGCGAGATTTGTTTTCCAGGTGGGAAAGTTGAGCCGACCGATCACGATGCAAAACATACAGCTATTCGCGAAACATCAGAAGAGCTAGGTATTTCAGCCGATATGATTCAGCATGTATATCCGCTTGATTATGTGATGACTGCCTACGGAACGGTTGTTTATCCTTTTGTTGGCATGATCGATCCTGACGCTTCGTTAGAGCCAAACAAAGACGAAGTCGGCGAAGTATTTACAGTTCCTTTTCAATTCTTTTTAGAAACGAAGCCAGAAATTTATGAAGTTCATTTTCGGGCAGAACCTGAAGAAAATTTTCCTTATGAAAGCATCATCGGGGGAAAAAAATATAAATGGAATTCACCGAAAATAGAAGAACATTTTTATTATTATAAAGATAAAGTGATTTGGGGGCTGACAGCCCGGATGATCTACTATTTTATCGATATGCTAAAGAGCGAGCCATCCCTATAATAGTTTTATGGGATGGCTGTTTATTTAAGCTGTACCGTGAAACAATTCTTTTTTCCTCCACCCGCCGAGCCTAAAATATAAAAAGGCGAATAAGCTGGAAATAACAAAGCTGACGCCCATTCCGACACCGATGCCGTCTTCGCCGATCCAATTGGAAAAAAGGTATGTGAGCGGGTAACGCAGCACCCAAAACGAGATGATGTTTAAAATTAAGACTTGCATCATCGCACCAGATCCACGAACAACACCGTTTAACACAAAATTGATGCCAAGAAACGGATAGAAGAAAGCGACGATTTTTAAATAATTCACACCAAATTGCACCGCTTCTTCCTCCTGGATAAATAATTCCACACCAAAACGGGCGAAAAAGAGAATTAGCAATGATATCAAAACCATAATAGCTAAATTATACATCAATCCATATTGAGCAATTTTATAAACTCGATCCCATCGATTTGCACCAATGTTTATGCCTGCCAAGCTGTTGACAGCAGTTCCGAGGGCCATTGCGGGAAGCAAGATAATATTATCGAGCCTCTGAGCAGCGCCGAATCCGGCCAGCGCGTCTTCGCCAAAACTAGCTACAACGCTCATGATCGCCGTCACTCCAGCGGAAATGACCATCATTTGCATGCCGGACGGAACCCCGATTTTTAAAATAAGAGAAACTTCTTCTTTTTTCGGCATACGCGGCCATGTAAAAGGAACTAATTTGTAATGAATCGCCAAATATATTCCGAATAAAAAGGCGATCCCTTGGGAAATCACTGTTGCATAAGCCGCTCCGGCTATGCCGAATTGAAATCCAGAAATAAATAATGGATCTAAAGCGGCATTTAAAAGAACAGCCAAAACAACAAAATAAACCGGGGCTTTGCTTTCTCCAAGTGCACGCATCAATGTCGCCACAAAATTGTAGCCGAATAAGAAAATAATTCCAAGAAAATTAATTCGCAAGTATAAGGATGCATCTGCAACTAAACTGTCAGGTGTTCCAAGCAAAAATAAAATCCGTTCGGCAAAAATAAATCCAAAAACTCCAAGCAAAATCGATAATATAAACAGCGTGACAACAAAGGCATTCACATACCGTTTCAACCCTTGTTCATCGCGTTTTCCTTTTAATTGGGACAAAATCGTTAATGTTGCTTGGTTGATCCCGATAATGAAAGAAAGAATTGTGAAAATGACAGTTCCTGAGAGAGACACCACCCCTAATGCACGAGCCCCCAGCAAGTTTCCAACCCATAAACTGTCAATTATTTGATACGAAACTTGAAGCAAGTTCGTTAATAAAATAGGCGAGGAAAAAGTGATGAGCTGCTTTAAAATATTTCCTTCTGAGTAATCCGTCTGTTTCATCCAAGAATCACCTTTTTCTTTCATCTTACATTGACGCAGCCTTCGAATAAGCAAAGTGCCGCTCGGTGAAGGATTTACGACCACGTCCTGCTGAGAGCTTTTTTTGAACGAATGGGGCTCTCTTGCTTCCTTACCTTTTATCAAGATTTATTCTTCATATATCATTTTTTTCGTCATGCCGCCGTCAATAATAATATTTTCTCCCGTAATAAAATCGTTGTCGGGATGAGTTAAAAACAAACACGCTCTGGCAATATCATCCGGTTTTCCGACTCGCTTTGCAGGATGCTGTAGATGATCACGCTCAGTAAGCAGTTCATAGTTGTTCGTTTCAATCCAGCCGGGGCTTATACAATTGACTCTGATTTTGTCTTCCCCCAATGAAATAGCTAAAGCGTGTGTTAAAGCAACGATGCCGCCTTTAGACGCAGCGTACGCTTCCGAATCTTTTTCAGACATGAACGCTCTTGTTGAAGCAATATTAATGATCGAACCTCCCCTTTCATTTTCTCGCATATATTTTGCAGATTCCTTTGCAAATAAAAATACGCTGCGAAGATTTGTTTGTAATATGTCATCCCATTCTTCAACCGTTAGCTCATAAAGAGATTTAAATCTTGAAACACCTGCATTGTTAATCACAATATCGATTCTTCCCGTTGTATGTTTGACCGTTTCTATTAATTTGATGACGTCCTTATGATTTTTGACATCCGTTTTGATAAACGTCGCTCCATATTCCTCAGCTGTTTCCTTTCCTTTTTGTTCATTCACATCCGCTATCACAACTGTTGCTCCTTCTTTTGCATAGGCGGAAACGATCGCTTTCCCGATCCCTTGTGCACCGCCGGTTATAATGACTGTTTTTCCTGCAAAGACCATGTCGATTCCTCCTCTTATCGTTTTTTAAAATCCTGCTCTTGTTTTCGATTACTTCCGTTGGAAATAACAGGGTCAGCCCCACAATATTGAAAATTTTCATTTAAAGATAGACTTTTTTCGTTGAACGCAGAAACCGTCTAAAGATCTTTTATGCAAGCTTTTTTCCTCCTTTTCGCTTCGGCTGCTTAAAAGGTTGGTTTCACCATCTTGTGTTCGAGCTACTAGTTCAATCTGGCTGCAAAGCTGGAAGCTTGCAACCTTCCCCTCCCCTAAATCGAAAAAAGAGTCCCCCTTGAAAAAGATTGACTGTTAGCTCAGAAGACACGCAGCCTGATATAAAAAGATCCACTCTACTCGCCTAAACGGAAGCGAATTAAGTTTTTTGTATTGCCTTTTTTCGGCTACAGATTTTACATTTCTTCAATTTAGTCGCTTTTAGATAGCTCACTCATTTATTATATCATTTATAAACTTAATCAATTGACAACAACGTGCAGCATACATAAAATACAATTAAACAGATCGGAATAAAAGTCAGAAAGGAGATACCTTTGGCAATTAAATTGACAACTGTTTCCATCTTTGTTTTCATGATTATCTCATGGCTGTTTGGCATCTATTCGCTGTCAAAGTTTTACACACCAACAATCATCATCCCGATTTTTAACAATTATTATTGGTCTACTCCATTTGTCGGAATGTTAGGTTTAACTGTTTTCTTTTCCATCGTATCAGTAGCGGCATTTTTTATCTTGAAATATAAAAATTTTAGAAAACGAACCGCGATCTATTCTATAGCCTCCATTTTATGGATCGCTATTATCGCTGTTCAATTTAAAATTTTACTGTTTAATCTCGGGATTTGCCATTAACTTTATGATATTATTAAACTTTAACTCATTCTAACTGGACCAGGAGTGAAGAAATTGGAGAAGAAGCTAGAGAAAGCAACATTCGCCGGAGGCTGTTTTTGGTGCATGGTAAAACCTTTTGACCAGTGGGACGGCATTGAGAAAGTCATTTCTGGTTATACGGGCGGGCATGTTGAAAATCCTACTTATGAACAGGTCAAAACAGGGACAACTGGGCATTATGAAGCGGTACAAATCGAATTTGACCCAACGGTGTTCCCATATGATAAGCTCCTTGAAATTTATTGGCAGCAAATCGATCCGACCGATGACGGCGGACAATTCCACGACAGAGGCAGTCAGTACAGGACAGCCATTTTCTATCATTCAAATGAGCAAAAAACGCTGGCAGAACAATCTAAACTCGCCTTAGCCAAAAGCGGAAAATTCAATAAACCGATCGTAACCAAAATTTTACCGGCTGCGCCATTTTACCCAGCAGAAGAATATCATCAAAATTTTTATCAAAAAAATCCAGAAGCATACAAAAAAGATCGGGAAATTTCCGGACGGGATGAATTTTTGCGAAAGCATTGGAAGTAGAAATGATTGAAACAGTAAAATCTTACAATAGGTTTTACTGTTTTTTTAAAATTACCAACATTTTCGGCGTGCAACACTTTATGTAAGCGATTCCATTACTTAGCGTCGATGTAGCCTTCTTTTCCAAAATGTTACAAATAAAATTTTGAAAACGTTTTACAAAAATGATTGACTATTTTTTTAGCATAACTTATTATTGTAATTGACAAAAAATTACGAATATTACCAAAGAAAGGGGATGGTACAATGGAAACATTTGAAAAGGAAAAAGAACAGAGGGGGCGCATTCTTGATTATGAGAAAATTGTTGCAACAAGCAAGTTTCAACTGCTTATTCAAAAAAAGCGGAATTTTATTGTACCTATTATAATCGTTTTTCTCATCACCTACTTTTTATTGCCGATTCTCACAGGTTATACATCCATCTTGGAGCATAAAGCAATCGGATGGATTACATGGACATGGCTCTATTCGCTGGGTCTTTTTGTCATGGTTTGGGTGTTCGCTACGATGTATGTAAAAAAAGCGGAAACATTTGACCAATTGGCGGAAGAAATTATTGAAGAAAATATAAAATAAAATAAGGGGGCTGCACTTTCATGAGTGTACCAGCATTTATTCTGTTTTTGATCATCCTTTTAGTCACTTTATATATCACGTATTGGGCTGCAAAAAGAACAAAAACCGCAAACGAATTTTACACAGCCGGCGGAGGCTTGACCGGGTGGCAAAATGGACTTGCGATAGCTGGAGACTATTTATCAGCCGCATCATTTCTTGGTATCGCAGGCGCCATCGCATTGAATGGATTTGATGGTTTCTACTACAGCATCGGCTATTTAACCGCATATCTCTTCGTTCTATTCATCGTTGCAGAGCCTCTCAGAAATTTAGGAAAATATACACTCGCAGATATGATCAACTCAAGATTCAGTGAGAGAAAAGTCCGTGCAACAGCTGCTCTAAGTTCCATCACAATTGTTATATTTTATATGATCGCACAGCTTGTTGGTGCAGGTGCACTCATTAAATTGTTATTGGGGATTGAGTATTGGATCGCCGTATTGATCGTTGGAGTCATGATGACCATTTACGTATTATTTGGTGGAATGACAGCAACTAGCTGGGTGCAAATCATAAAGGCTGTATTGCTTATGGCAGGAACGGTCATTATTTCATTCCTTGTTTTATTGAAATTTAACTTTAATATCGTTGGCATGTTTAACGAGATGTCACAAGCGACTCCACACGGCGAAAATTATTTGCATTCAGGAATTGTATATAAAAATCCGCTCGATTTACTTTCCATGATGCTGGCCTTAGTGTTGGGAACAGCAGGGCTTCCTCACATATTAATGCGCTTTTTTACCGTTAAAGATGCACAAACTGCACGTGCGTCAGTCGTTAATGCAACTTGGGTTGTCGGAATCTTTTATGTCATGACAATCTTCTTAGGATTCGGTGCAGCCAAATTTGTCGGTTCAGAAACGATTATAGCCGAAAATCCTGCTGGAAATATGGCGGCGCCGCTGCTTGCGAAAGCACTTGGAGGAGATTTCTTAATGTCCTTTGTTTCTGCAGTAGCTTTTGCAACCATATTAGCTGTTGTTGCAGGTTTAGTTTTGTCTGGTGCGTCCGCATTCGCGCACGACATTTATGGACAGATCATTAAAAAAGGAAAAGCTACGGAAAGACAGCAAGTGTTAGCTGCAAGATGGGCTTCTGTGGGCGTTTCCGCATTTTCAATCCTGCTAGCCCTTGGCGCTCAATCATTAAATGTTGCATTTCTTGTGTCTCTCGCATTTTGTGTAGCGGCAAGCGCTAATTTGCCCGTCATTGTTTATACGATTTATTGGAAAAAATTTAACACTGCCGGTGCGGTCACTGCTATGCTGGCTGGTTTAATTACAGCGATTGTTTTAGTGTCTATCAGCCCAAATGTCATTCATCCTGAAGCTGGAAAAGCCTTTTTTGTCGGCGATCCTATTTTCCCGCTGACAAACCCAGCGCTCATATCAGTACCAGCAGGTTTTATCGGTGGTTTGATTGGTACGCTTGTTTCCGCCAAGCGGGATGAGAAAAAATATGCGGAAGTGACGTTTAAAGCCAATACTGGATATAAAGAAGCCGAAATGTAAGCGCTTGAAAAATAGATGAAGGGGGTGTCTGATAAGTCGTTTTTACGGCTTATTGACGCCCCCATTAATGATTTAGAAACGTTGATATATCGGTGTTGTTTTCAATGGCGATTTGACTTTCTGGACAGCCCCCTTCAACTTTAAAACATGAAAAAGCCCATTTGAAATCATTAAAAAATGGGCTTTCATAATTTCATAATGAAAAAACAATCCGTTCTCGTGCTTCTTCTGAATCCTTTCTCTGTTTTATATGCGTCAAAACGAGATGAGCAGATCTTTGTTTCACACTTTCTGTATGTTGCTTCCCCTCATCTTTCCAGCAGTATTGGATCAGAAAAATTCGCCAAATCAAGTGAGATCATCTGAAAAATGCTAGAAAGACGCGGCAGTCGCGTCTTTCTAGAAATATGTGCAGCTATGAATAATATAGGAAAATCTGTCCAATTTTTAATTTTTTGAAAAAGGGGGCGGTTAGTGACGTCAAATTTTCATAATGCCGCCTGTGCTAGCAGATGTAACCAGTTTGGAATAGCGAGCTAAGTAACCGGTTTTCACTTTTGGCTCAAAGCCTTTCCATTCCGCTTTTCGTTTGTTCCATTCCTCTTCTTTAACATGCACATCAATCGTCCGTTTTTCAATATCGATCACAATACGGTCTCCTTCTTTTACAAAGGCAATCGGTCCGCCTTCCGCAGCTTCAGGTGATACGTGACCAATCGATAAACCGCGGGAAGCACCGGAGAAACGTCCATCCGTGATGAGAGCAACTTTCGGTCCAAGACCCATCCCAACAATTTGTGATGTCGGCGCAAGCATTTCAGGCATTCCCGGGCCTCCTTTAGGACCTTCGTAGCGAATGATGACAACATCCCCTTCTTTTACTTTTCCTTTCGCAATTCCTTCAAGCGCTTCCTCTTGAGAATCAAAAATTACGGCAGGGCCGTCAAAATGAGTGATTCCTCCTTGAACGCCGCCTGTTTTAATGATAGCGCCATCTGGAGCTAGGCTTCCAAATAATACGGCAAGTCCACCTTTTTCAGAAAACGGATTATCAATTGGGCGAATAACGTTGTAATCTTTTACTTCGCATCCGGCAATATTTTCACCGAGCGTTTTTCCTGTTACCGTCATGCAGTCTAAATGAAGAGTTCCTTCTTTTTTCGTCAACTCATTTAATACGGCGGAAACTCCCCCAGCTGCATGTAAATCTTCAATATGAACATCAGATGCCGGCGCAAGCTTTGCTAAATGAGGCACTCTTTCCGCCACTTCATTGATCCGTTCAAGCGGATAATCAACGCCTGCTTCATTGGCAAGGGCTAAAGTATGCAAGACCGTGTTGGTCGAACCTCCTAACGCCATATCTAAAGCAAATGCGTTATCAATTGCTTTTTCCGTCACAATATCACGAGGTTTTAAATCCATTTCGATCAATTTCATTAATTGTTTTGCCGTTTGTTTGACAAGTTCTTTCCGTTCAGGCGAAACAGCTAAAATCGTTCCGTTCCCTGGCAGGGCCAAACCTAATGCTTCAGACAAACAGTTCATTGAGTTTGCTGTAAACATGCCTGAACAAGATCCGCAAGTCGGACAGCCGTACATTTCAAGTTCTTTTAATCCGTTTTCATCTATTTTTCCTGATTGATAAGCTCCTACTCCTTCAAAAACTGAAGATAGGGAAATTTTCCGGCCGTCGCTTGTTCTTCCGGCAGCCATCGGTCCTCCGCTGACAAAAATCGTCGGAATGTTAATCCTCATAGCTGCCATCAACATACCAGGCGTAATTTTGTCGCAGTTCGGAATGCAGACCATGCCGTCAAACCAGTGTGCATTGACGACTGTTTCAACAGAATCAGCAATAATTTCTCGGCTTGGCAGTGAATAGCGCATGCCGATATGCCCCATTGCAATTCCGTCATCGACACCGATCGTATTAAATTCAAATGGCACGCCTCCAGCTTCGCGAATCGCTTCTTTTACAATCTTTCCAAATTCTTGTAAGTGAACATGGCCTGGAATAATGTCCACATATGAATTAACAACCGCAATAAACGGTTTATCAAAATCTTCTTCTTTTACACCAGCTGCGCGCAACAAGCTTCGATGCGGTGCACGGTCAAACCCTTTCTTGATCATGTTGCTGCGTAATTGCGCCAAAATAAATCCCCCCGCTTTTAATTCCTTTTTTAATTTTCAATTAATTTTAATATTTAAATATTATACTACTATTTTATTTTTTTCACAAAGGTTTTTATTATGGCCTTTTTCATTAAAAGAGGAATCGTATGCGCCGCTTCCTCTTGTCATTGCAAATAATCAATCTCCATCAAACAAATCCCCAATTCCGCCTAAAATGCTGCCTTCATCTTTGCCTCCACTTTGCGCGGCCAAAACTCTGTCAGCTAAACGGCTGAAGGGCAATGATTGCACCCAAACAGAACCCGGTCCACGTACGGTTGCGAAAAACAGACCTTCGCCGCCAAAGAATGCCGTTTTCACTTTGCCGACAAATTCGATATTGTAATCAACATCTTTTGTCATTGCTACTAAACAGCCTGTATCAATTTTAAGTTTTTCTCCTGGGAGCAAATCCTTCTGGATAATCGTTCCGCCTGCATGAAGAAAAGCTAATCCATCTCCCTCAAGCTTCTGCATAATAAACCCTTCACCGCCGAAAAATCCTGTCCCTAATTTCCGTTGAAATTCAACTCCGACGGAAACCCCTTTTGCAGCGCAAAGAAATGAATCCTTTTGACAAATGACCTTCCCGCCGAATTCCTTTAAATCAAGCGGAATAATTTTTCCGGGATACGGAGCGGCAAAGGAAACATGTTTTTTTTCCATCTGATGATTTGTAAACACTGTCATAAATAAGCTTTCTCCAGTAATCAAACGCTTCCCTGCGCCAACAAGTTTACCTAATAAACCTTTTGATTGATTACTTCCGTCACCAAAAACTGTTTCCATTTCAATACCATCGTCCATCATCATCATGGCGCCGGCTTCTGCTATGGCGCTTTCGCCAGGATCAAGTTCAATTTCGACAAATTGCATATCGTCTCCATGAAGTTTGTATTCAATTTCATGAGCGACCATAGTTTCACCCCAATAATTGTAATTTTTTGAATATGTAATATACTCATCATAGCTCTTTTTCATCCGTATTGCCATAATTTTTTAAGAATCTCTATGACCATAGAACCAGTGCATAATACCACTTTGAGCAATCCGTTCGATTTCTTTTTTCAATCGGGCTTCGGTGCAATATGAATGTTTTGTCCTAGGCAAGGAAAAAGAATTGCTTGCAGCAAAAAAGCTAAAGGATTAACGGCTGCTCAGTTAAACGATATATCTACTTCATTTGCAAAATGCAGATGTAAAATAAAGTTTGATAAATAATCGCATTAGCATTGCATAAATATAGTTAGAATTTTCTGTTAATTATTTTTTGTGAATTTGTGCCAAAAAGACAAAACCTAAAGAAAGGTGGCACTGCCCATTTGGTAAATATATACAGTTAAATCAGAGCGACAACGACAAAAGGGAGATTATGGACTGGCTCGCCCATCAAATTTTCGCAACCAAACATAAGCTGGTTTCCACAGAGCTCTCTTTAACCAACGAGTAATTCGAAGTAGGGATTTCTTACTTTTCATCTCCAATTGAATGAGAACATGTAAGCAATACGTGATAAGGGCTAAGAAAATTTGATTTTGAATAGCTGTTTCACTCATTCCATAAAAGTGCTTAATTTCTACGTGTTGCTTAAGCCATTTGAAAAAGAGTTCAATAGCCCAGCGAGATCGGTAAATATCACTTATCTCTTCTGCTTTTAAATCAAATCGGTTGGTAATTAAACGAAGTAAGTTCCCTTTTGTGTCCATAACTTCTAGTAGACGATAGACATTTTCAGTACGATTTTGTGTGGTACCAATGTAGACCATTTTATCGGATAGAACGTGACAATCATCAGGAAGTGAAAATGTATAGACTTCACGAATGACTGCGTTTTTCTTCAGTCTTGAAACGAAGAAATAGCCATCATCTGTCATCCGGTCAAAACGTTCATAGTCCACATAACCGCGGTCAAACACATACATGGCTTCTTTATCATCCACTAGGACTTCGAGTTGATTTCGGTCATGTTCTTTTGCTGTCGTAATCACTGCTTTTTCAGGATAGACGGTGTCTTTATCCATGAAAACGAGCCGTAAGTGTAGCTTTACACCAGCTTTTGTTTTACGGAATTTTGCCCATTTATAATTGGTCAAATTCAACGGGAGTGTACTCGAATCAATGATTTTCAGTGGCATATTCTTTCCGTTTTTATAATGGTACCGTTGAATTTTCCAAACAAGATCCAAGAACAAATTTGCAAGAATTAGTGGGTTGATCTGATTGTTTTTTCGGGATAGCTGAGAGGCACTTATCGATTCAAATCCGAGTGCTTTTTGAAGATCTTCGTCTACAAGTGCATCACTCATTTCCTCTAAGCTCTTAAATTCGAGCAGTTGGGCTACCAATAAAAGTTTAATATAGGCTTCTGTTGTCAGCTTTTTTGTGTAATAGTCCTGTTTCAATTCTTTGACTTGTTCGCTAAGTTTTTGAATATTTATGGGTGAAACCCATTTACCAAATGATGAAATTAGTGTATTCTTGTCCATAACAGTTATCCTTTACGATTGGATTTGGACAGGAACCACCTGTACTTCCATTGTAAAGGATTTTTTTGTTTCGAAATCAATAAAAAATTGAACATTCTTAGTATTTTGAATCATCAGATTTAATTACTGCAATGCTAGTGAAATAATCGTCTTATATAAAATTGAAAGTTTGATCAAAAATCCTGTTTTATTTAGAATTTATCCTTTAAAAAAGCAAAACAGAATTTGATCGAATTTTATCGATTTAGGAGCGAGAAAATCAGCCTCTAAATCCGAAAAAACTAATGAGGTATTGGTACAGCTCGAACAGTTAATACAGGGCTGACCAGTTTATAAAGATAATATAAAAAGTTAATTGATGAAATTATCTGAGTAATAGATTTTCGAATAAACTAACATCACTGGATATGGAATATTCGTTCTGGATCGCTGCTGAAATAATTTCGCAGAAGCAATTTGAGAAATTATAGATAATACCTTTTATTAGGTGTATTTTTATTTTTACTTCAACAAAGGAAAGCAGCTGCAAATGAATCTTATCGTGCAAATAATATAGAATGATTTCTTGTCTTTGATAAAAATTCCTATGTAAAGCTGGAGAATAGTATGTGAAACATACACTTCAACAATTCGGGGCTTTAGTTGAAAACATCTGAGCCTTCATCGTAAAAAATTAAAGATTGAAGAGAGCTTTTTCGCCAAAAACAAATGCTCAATCCCTATCATGTGCAGAACTTCCATTTTCGGATTCTCACTTATTTGATCACATTTACTTTCTCTGCAGCCGTCAAAGGCTGTAATCATAAATATCTTCATGTAAACACAAAGGAGGGCATCGAAACTTCCAGCGCTCAAAACAATTGATATCCTCCCCCTCCTAGTTTTATATTCAGTAAAATTTTTCCAATACTAATTCAAGACAAATCCGAGCATTCGCTCCTAAATTGCTCGTCATTCTTTGTCGATAACTTTTACGGTCGTAAAATCGGCAAAATAATGGAGCCCTGAACAGCTCGGAATTTTCAGATCTATCAATCAACATCAAGTCCGTTGTTCCTCTAAAAGCCGTTTATGAATCCAAATCGCTGCTTGGATTCCATCCCCCATTGCGATTGCAGCTTGTTCCGAGTGAGCCGCAACGTCTCCGGCTGCCCAAACATTTTGGACGCTCGTTTCTTTCGTCCGTGCATGGATGACTAGATGCTTATTTTCTAATCGCTCGGCGCCGAGCTGAGCGGCAAGATCTGAATGAACGCGATTGCCGCCAAATCCGAGGAAGCCTCTATCCGCGAAAAGGCGTCTTCCGCTTTCCAATTCAACTCCCTTAAACCATTCACCGTCTCTCATCACTTTCGTTAACCGTTCTTTTATGTATTCGATATTTTTATTAGAAAGTTCATTTTTTAATGCAGCATTAATTTCTTCTCCATCATGATTCACGTACTGAATGTCTTTCGTCCAGTACGTTAGTGAGAGAGCCAGCTTCGCTCCTGCTTTTCCTGCCCCCATTACAATGACCGATTTCCCATCTACTTCATATCCATCGCAATCAGGGCAAACATATACCGAAATGCCTAAACAATGCTTTATTTCTGACAGCACTTCTGGTATGCGGTCGGTAACCCCTGTTGCAATCAGCAATTTTTTTGTTTTGTATATGCTGCGATCGTCCGTTTCGATAAGGAAATCTTTTCCTTGCTTTTCGACTTTTGTTGCCAGCTTTTTTAAAAATTTTACTCCGTATTTTTCTGCATGTTCTCTTCCAAGAGTACGCAGTGTCTGTCCGCTTACCCCGTCAGGCCACCCTAACAAATTATGATAGCTTCTGCATAGCGTCGATCTTCCGTTCATCTTGTCGATGACTAAAACATTATGTTTATACCTTCCAAGCATAATGGCCGCAGATAAACCGGCGATCCCGCCGCCAACAATGATGCAATCGTATGTTTTCACTTTTCCACCCTTTCAGTCAACCTTGCAAAAAAGGCGTTAATGTTTTGATCATTTCAGCTATTTTTTTTCTATTTTTTATATACATGTTTTTCGCTTCCGTATTTTCAGTTTGCAGAGCGTATAATTCAAAATCTGCCTCCACTTTTTTAAGGGATGAAAGTAGAAGCTGTTTTTCAACAGGTTCAGGCACTTTTACTTTATCATCATATAAATCAACAGTGAGTTGTCCATATGAATCGACTTGGGCTAAAAAAACATTCTCGACTGCGACTCCTAATTGATCGAGTTTTTCTTTCAACCATCTTCGATTCAATCCGGTCGTTGAAAGAGCTTCGTCCATAATTTTTCCGTCCATTATGACGGTTTGCGGTTCTTTAACAGGAGCAACGTTCGTTTTAATATCTCCTACCGTGACAGGCTGTTTTTCTTTTTTCAGCATAATACTCAGTTCACCGGTAGTTTCTAAAATAGCAAATTCCACATCACTGGCATGATGGACATTATTTTTCCTCAATTGTTCCAACAAAGCGGCCAAAGGATATTTTTCTTTCTTTAAATTTTCCTCCATGATTTTTCCGTTTTTAATAAAAACGGTCGGTTTTCCTTCAATAAATTGCTGAAACGACGGACTTTTCATGGAAATGAATGAAATAATAACCGGAATCATCACCCATATGGCAATGCTGATAATACCGTTTGTTAAATTTAAATTCGTATCCATTGACAGTGTCCCGGCGATGTCACCAATGGTAATGCCGACGACGTATTCAAAAAAGGAAAGCTTGGAAAGCTGTTTTTTTCCCAATAGTTTGGAAATGAAAAATAATCCAGCTATTATGGCAAGTGAACGAATAATGACTTCAACC
The DNA here is from genome assembly GCF_038008865.1 of Aeribacillus sp. FSL K6-8394. Taxonomy (NCBI): domain Bacteria; kingdom Bacillati; phylum Bacillota; class Bacilli; order Caryophanales; family Bacillaceae; genus Aeribacillus; species Aeribacillus sp. FSL K6-8394. The sequence continues at coordinate 751,563 of NZ_JBBPAA010000001.1, read as the reverse complement.
CACTCTGGCATGTTCATCCCTCTTTTCAAAAGCCTTTATACTCAGGTTCCTCAAACTCCAGCTCTCCAATTCGAGACTTTACATCATTGATAATTTCTTCAGATATTAACATGTTTTCGTGAAAAACTCGTTTCGTTTCTTCATCAGTTGACGTAATGGCCAAGTTTTGCAATCCCGCATGAATGCTTTTTAAACTGGCCAGCGTTTGCTTGACCTGTGATGCTACTGTCAATCCAATCACCCCTTCGGTTTAAATAAAAGCGCTCCGATAAAACCAAAAATAATAGCTGCTGAAATACCGGAGCTAGTCACTTCAAACATACCTGTTAAAACGCCGATCAATCCATGTTTTTCTGCTTCTTGCAACGCTCCATGAACGAGAGAATTTCCGAAGCTTGTAATCGGAATGGTTGCACCTGCACCCGCAAAATCGATAAATGGTTCATAAAGCCCGAAACCGTCCAAGATGGCTCCAATCACGACAAACGTACTTAATGTATGAGCAGGTGTTAAATGAAACACATCAAACATGATCTGTCCAATTACACAAATTAATCCGCCTATGACAAACGCCCAAAAAAATGACGCAACCAAATGTTTCACCCCCTGAATTCAATGGACACAGCGTGTGCAATGCACGGAATGGTTTCATTTTGCTGGAACGTTAGCGGAGAAAGCAGCGCCCCAGTTGCGACAGCGAGAATTCTCTTCAGCTCGCCTTTTTTCATCCGATTTAATAAATGGCCGTATACGACAATTGCCGAGCAGCCCGCCCCGCTTGCACCGGATAAAACTGGTTGTCCTTCCCGATAAATCATTAAACCGCAATCCTGAAATTTTTCCTCATCCATTTGAACGCCATTTTTTTCAAATAATTCAAGAGCGACGTTGCGTCCGATTTTTCCTAAGTCGCCTGTTACAATTAAATCATAGTAGTCCGCATCAATATTTAAATCGCGGAAATGCGCTTCTATCGTATCAACTGCTGCCGGCGCCATCGCACCGCCCATATTAAACGGATCAGACATGCCTAAATCGACCACTCTGCCAATCGTTGCCGAGGTCACGGCAGGTCCTTTCCCTTCATTGCTTAACAAAGCAGCACCTGCACCCGTGACTGTCCACTGTGCAGTCGGAGGCTTTTGCCCACCATACTCGGTCGGATAGCGAAATTGTTTTTCGATTGCCGTATTATGGCTGGCCGCACCAGTCAGTAAATATTTTGCTCCGCCGTAATTGACGATAAATGCGCTTAATGCCAGCCCTTCCATCGACGTAGAACAAGCGCCGAAAATGCCGAGATAAGGAACGCCGAACGTTCTTGCTGCAAAGCTGGAAGGGGTGATTTGATTCACTAAATCTCCGGAAATAATAAATTCCACCTGCTCTTTTTCAATGTTTCCTTTTTCTATTGCTTTGTAAAACGCTTCTTCAAAAAGCACTTTATGAGCTTTTTCATAAGAGTCCTCACCCAACCACAAATCTTCGTGAAGAAGATCAAAATCGTCGGCTAGTCTGCCATTTGCTTCAAACGGCCCGCCAACGGTAGCGGTTGAAATGATCACGGGTTGATTATGAAATACCCAAGTGCGATGTCCTTTCAGCATTTCAAAAACCACCCCATTTAATTAAAATCGTTTTGATTAAAGCAACTACAAATGCAGAAAATGTTCCAAATAAAATAACAGATCCGGCCAATTTAAACATGTTCCCGCCTACACCGAGGACAAATCCTTCTGTTCGGTGCTCAATCGCTGCAGAAATAACAGCATTTCCGAACCCTGTGACTGGTACAGCGCTTCCGGCACCGCCAAATTGAGCAATCCGGTCGTAAACACCAAATCCGGTCAAAAGCATAGATAAAAAAATCATCGTGGCAACAGTCGGATTTCCAGCGGTTTGTTGAGTAAAATGAAAAAAGTACATGTAAAAAAACTGTATCGCTTGTCCGATGGAGCAAATAATTCCACCGACTAAAAAGGCTCGTAAACAGTTTGGGACAACAGGTCTTTTCGTTTCATTTTTTTTCTCCAATTGATAGTATTCCTGCATGATTTTCGTTTGAAGTTTTCTTTGCTCATTCGCCATCGAAAACACCTTCTTATGTTTCTTCTCTGCTCAATTGAATAATGTTTTCCACTTTCTTGTTCATTTCACGCTTGTCCAGATTTTCCAGTTTGTTAATTAATTTTTCTGTTTCCCAATAAATTTTCATGTCGCTTGAAACGGTGACATCATAATCTCGGAAAGATTTTTTTAATTTTTTTTCAATTGTTTTTTCCTTTTGTTTTAATTGAAACCGTTTCATATGATCTAATTGAAAAGCAAGCAATAGCTTGCGGTCTGTATTGACGCTTATGGCTTTGGGAACTCCATCATAGCTTTCCGCTATTTCCTCCGCCTTTTTCGCGACCTTTTGATTAAAAGGAGCGTTCTTCGTCGAATAATTGATTTTTGTCGGTTGTTCTAAAGTCGGATCGACCATATCGTTCTGTTGGCATGCTGAGAAAACAAAAAGGAAAGTGAAAAAGAATATAAAATGTTTCATCCTGACCAGCTCACTCTTATTTGTGATGTGTTGAAAAGGTTGGTAAATACCAACCTTTACTGTTGCCTATATTGAGGCTCTTCATTCTGGATTTGCTGCAAGCGGGTATTAATCAAATCAACAATTGACTGTGTTTGCTGCGCAGCCTGTTGATAAATCTGTTTTGCTTGCTTGTTTTCCGTTTGCAGTGCAAACGTTTCAAAGCTTGCTTGAGCACTTTTTAATCCTGCTAATGTTTGTTGAACTTGAGTTGAAACTGTCAATGTCAATTCCTCCTTTTTGTTGTTACAAGTTTAATATTTCCTAAATGCCCAAAAGTAAAAAAGGGATGTTCTTCCCTTATATCCATTTTATTCCGTATTATTATTTTGATTTTTCAGGCATAATGACAGCAGGTGCCGAACCAGTCCCGCCGCTGTTGTAAAACTGCGGAACTTTTCCTTCAATAAATAAATCACCAATTTTCACTGAATTTTCTATTTCCATATCTTTTGAAATCGAAGGAATAATGACGTTAATTTTAACTAAAATGTCCATATAAATTTCTAAATAAGCGTTATTAATGCCAATTTCCTTATATTTTGTGCTAATTTCTGAATTAACTGAACCAATAAGTTCAAAGCGTACGGGAACTTCAGGACCTAAATGGGAGATGAGCGCATTGTTCGTTATTAATCCGAGTGGAATATGATAAACCAGGCCTTTTCCATCTGGGTTTTGATTGACGGGGATGCCGTCTTCCGATTCAACCTCCACATTCCCATCTAAATATTGCTGAATATAAACGGTCGCATCTGAAATAAGACGGTTATAAATTTGGGAATTAAAGCTGTAAGTCGCCGTTTCGTCTGATTTCTTTTCATGAATAATGATCAATTCCTTCATATCAAGTTTTTCTGCTATTTTTTTCGAAACAGCATCATGAATTGCATGTTCGGCAATTTGCCTCGTCTTTGTTTCCGCTATTCTGACCAATGTCGGTTCAATAATGGCATTGATCAGCCATAAGCTGTATGCTGTCAAAACATTGAAAATGACAAATGTAATTAAAAAAACATATTTAGCCGGCAGAGGGCCGCGTCTTCGTCGTCTTCTGAATTTTCGGTACAAAAGAATTTCCCTCCCTTTGTACCAATATATGTAGAAAAGAAAGCTGATTAGAAGCTAAAATAAAATTGGAATCAACTGTAACTAATAAAGAATCGTGAAAAAACAATACTATAACTGTTGGAAGATGTTCTTCCAAACACAACTTAGGAAGAGGTGCTTTTATAATGAGAAAAATGGGGTCCCTCTTCAAAATGGGAAAAAAACGCTCCATGTTTCCTAAGAACCGGCAAAGAAACAGCATGATGTGGATTTCTTTAGTCGGTTTGGGGGCTGCAGCATTATACGGATTTGGCAGACGACAAAACTTATTCGCTAACATCATCAAACCGCTGCAACAAAAATTTGCAAACAGTCAAATTCAACAAATCATGCCAAACCGATAAAAGAAAACGGCCGATTTTCTTTCTCTTGTTTGAAAGAAAATCGGCTTTTTTGTAATATGTGTCAGTTGCAACTTTTTCAACCCATCACTGTTCTAGATTTTCCATCGATTTGTGAATTTTCTTCTCCAGCTTCTAGTGAACTACCCACCACCTACGCTTCGCTTAGAGGTTGGGGCTTCAAGCGACTTGTGTGTGTTCGCTGAACGGTAAGCCACACACAAGAACCCTTTACGCTTCCCTTCGTTCCGAAGGTGTCCGTTCTACCCATATTCTATCCTATTCGTTGGCTAACGCCAACCGAAATTCATCTCCCACCTACTCATTGGGTTACGCCCTGCACATTCCTTGAGGATGGGAGACTTCTTTCGGAAATCCGTTAAAAAGAAAAGGCAACCAATCCATTGAGTTCCTTTGAAAAATTTGTATAATAAAGTAGTTGGTAATTGTTCGAGTATCTAAATATTTTTGTTTTTACGATGCAGGAGGTGCCATCAAATCCATGAAGGATTCTGCCGTTCATACCGCCAAGCCGCCGCTTTGGACAAAATCATTCATTTTGTTAATTATCGGAAATTTATTTGTTTTTATGAGCTTTCAAATGCTTTTGCCTACTTTGCCGCCGCAAGCGAAAGCAATTGGAGCATCGGACATTGAAATCGGGCTTGTTACAACCCTTTTTTCCATCGCTGCTGTTGTCATTCGACCGCTCATTGGTTTTCTTCTTGAATCAGCGAAACGAAAATGGCTCGTTATAACTGGAGCTGTAGGCTTACTCTTTTTAACCCTTTCATACTCGCTTACATCGATTGTTTTTTTATTTTTAATTGTCCGCCTCCTTCACGGTTTTGCCTGGGGATGGTCAACAACAGCAAATGGAACGGCAGCTGTTGAATTGGTTCCAACGAAACGCCTCGGAGAAGGAATGGGCTATTATGGTTTATCTATCACCATTGGGATGATCATCGCTCCTAGTTTTGGCATTTTGCTTTTTCAACATTTAGGATTCCAGCCGCTCATCATCGGTTCCGCCATTTTCGGTGTCATATCGATTATCGCCCTTTCATTAGTTCAATACAAAACGCCAAAGTCTGTTTTAGAAAAATCAATGCATGTAAAGGATTTTTCTTTTTTTCGCTCACTCATTGATAAACATGGGGCGTTTCCTGCACTGATTACATTATTATCAGCTTTCGGTTATGGGGGAATTGTCACGTTTATCGTCATATTCGGCCAAGAAAGAGGGATCGATCAAATCTTCTTATACTACTTATGTAATGCGTTGGCGGCAACTGCTGTACGACCAATTTCAGGAAGGTGGTTTGATCGAAGCGGTCCTTGGCTTCTTGCCATTGTTTGCTCATTCTTAACATTTATCGCCTTTTGGGTTTTATCTTTCACATACTCAGTCGGAATGCTTGTTTTAGCTGGTATTTTATTTGGCGCCGGTTTTGGGTCACTGCTTCCTGTTTTGCAATCATGGGTGCTTTCTAAAACACCTGCCGATCGGAGAGGAGTCGCAAACGGAATGTATTATTCAGCATTGGATGGAGGAATAGGAATAAGTGCGGTTTTTCTAGGCTTCTTATCATCCTATGTTGATTTAGGAACGATTTTTCAATTATCAAGCATTTGTTTTTTCATTGTTATTCTGCTAGTTTTAATTGATTATTTAAAAGAGAAAAAGAAAACGGACAAGCGGGAAAACCAGCAAGTTCATGCCAAATCGTTTTCGTAACGAGCATTGACAGATTCAAAGCTTGCGACTCCCGCGCCCGTTTCGCGCCGGCAAGCTTGCGGTCGAGGCCGTCTAAGCAAAAGAAATGCTCGGAGTCTCTCGCTTTCTTTGCGCTGTCAAAATTGGGGCACCCGTCAGTTCGTTGATGATGATAGAAAAATTTTTTATGGAAGAAAGTCTTTTCTTCATTCCCGAATTTTTAACGCCCTAATCCGGTTCAAGGCTGCCGCTAATTCAAATCTTCTTACATACGCCAATTCACCTTGATGACCATGATGGGCCGAAAAACTTTGGAGACCGTCCTGATTGATCTTATTTTCTACGAAATCAAGCAATTGTGATACCGTTAAGCGTCTGTCAAAAAGGTTTGTCCGTTCGATATACGATAATATTTCTCCAATCATTCTTGTCTGGCTTTCGTCGACCAGCTGTTCTACATAAGATAAATCAATTTTTTCTAGTCCATATTGAATTTCAGAAAGCCGGCAAGCAATTTTAGATTTTTTCCCTTTTCTGCTGTTCAAGCTGCCTGATTCCGGAATACGAAGCTTCCATTCTCCAAATTTCTCCCCTCCTTCATATTTTCTTCCGGTTTTAATTTGACAGGCAATCTGTTTTGCTTCATGTGTGACGTCATAAGGCTTATAATGATCCATTTTAATTACACGATCCGCAACAGAAAAGTAATCTCCCGATCCGCCCATAACTAAAATTGTTGAGACATCAAAATCATGCTTCAATTGTAAAACTTTATCGATAAATGGAGTAATGGGTTCATGCTCTTTATGAATTAATGCTTGCATTCTGGCGTCCCGAATCATAAAGTTTGTTGCACTTGTATCCTCGTCGATCAATAATGTTTTTGCTCCTGCTTCTAGCATTTCCATTATATTGGCTGCCTGCGATGTACTGCCGCTTGCATTTTCCGTAGAGAAGGATTTTGTGCTTTTTTGAAACGGCAGATTGTTAATAAAAGCGGAAATATCCACCTTCTTTATACTGCGGCCATCTTCGGCACGTATTTTGCATGCTGAACGGTCCGTCAAAACAAATTCACGGCCGTCCCCTTCAATATGGTCATAAACACCATGCTCGAGCGCCTTTAATAAAGTGCTTTTTCCATGATAACCTCCTCCAACGATCAAGGTGATGCCTTTGTATATAGCCATGCCCTTCAACGGTTCTTGCCGATACGGAACAGGAATTGAGACTTCCATTTCCTTTGGACTTTGAAAAGGAACAGCGTCCTTCAACGGCTGATCACTTACGCCGCTTGCACGCGGCAAAATTGAATTATTTGCAATAAACGCTATTATTCCTCTCTCTTTCATATAGGAGCGGATCGCCATTTGCTGATCGCAAAGCTGAATCGCGCCCTCAATATCTTTCCCCTTCACAGAAAAGACAGAATGCCGTAAAATTTCGGGAAGTAGTTGAAAAAATATTTTTTTGGCTTCCTTGCCTAATATTGTTCTCCCTTGAGCCGGAAGACCGATTGAAAGACAAACTGTAATATCGTTTTCTCCTATCTGAACAGCTGTCCGTTCTAACACCTTCTGCCCCGGTTTGTCAATCATGATCAGCCCGCTTTTTCCAGAGCCGCGTACGTTATTTTTCAAATTAGAAATTGCTTGAAATACTTCGCGGACAATCATATCTTCACATCTTATCTTTCTTTGCCGGCTGTTTGTCCATTTATGTAAAAAAGCCGTTTTGCTTCTAGCGATCAATATTCTCATTTTCGAAGGACTTGCAAACGGATCGCCCTGTACATAATCGATCAACAATTCAAAATCAGGAAACTTGTACGAGCCTTGAATCTGTTTGTACGCTTTATATCCTTTGCCATCGATTTGTTCCAGCTTTTTTGCAAGATTGATCATAATACTCCTCCATATTTATGCAAAATTGTCTCGTATAGCTTTTTCAATAATTGCTTTTGAGCGGTCCAGCTCTGCTTTTAGTTGTCTTTTATATTGTTTTGCTTTTTCATAATCGACAAACTGATAATAGACAACCTCTTGAAACTCGGCTCCTTCCTTTTTTCGTTTAATTTGTTTTAAAATGCCGTCTTTTATTAAATCATGAAGCGCTTTGTACAGCTCAGAATGATTCGGACGGTAGCCATACGGGCGAAACTCTTCCCGCAGTTCATCCAATATTTTAAAACCGTACAGCCGCTTCTTTTCCGTCATCGTGATTAAATATAATTTTAAAAAAGCTCGCTGCTTCAATAAAAAGCCGCTAGGTTTTCTTTTTTCCGTCATCTCTCCATCCATCTCCTTTTTACAATAATATAATTATGTAAACTTATAGTTTTCCGATCCTTTTATTTTAATCATAATATAAGTTCAAATAAAAATATATCTTTTTTTTCATTTAGAACATTGTTTGCAAAATGAATTGTCACATAATATGACAAGACCTCCATGCTATTTGTTAAAATATTTGTTTTAGCATAAAGTGGAATGGCATTCGGTTGTTTGTCAATCCGAAAATCTTTTCCTCTACCACCGAATCTTGACCTTTTTAAAATTTCGATTGCTTCTCGGAAGCATCGGGCATGAACATTTCTTATTCACGCAATAATGAGTGTTACAAACAAGATGATTCTGTCTGAAAAAACGTAGATTGGTGTGCCATTCTTTTCTAACCTAGATGATATATCAAGGATAAAATGGGGATAGACATAGTAGAAGTAGAAAATACTATGTCTTCATAAATATTAAGGAGGAGGATATGATTTTGAATTTTATTCATGGGCTAAAGAAAATGGATTAAGTAATGCAAAATACACTATTTTTGTACGTGAACAGCTTCAATTGATCGATTGTACAGCTGTTTGTATTATTTTAAAAGAAAGAGAGTAAAAAAATTCGATCAATGCTGTCAATCTTGGATATTACCAACAATGTTCTGCCTGAAACATAAAAGAAGCATCCAATAGATGAAAGTACGTCTGATTGGATGCTCCTTGAACTTCTTAAAAAAACTTTTTACGATCACGTTCTTCTTTTAAAATTTCCACCGCCTCCCGAAAACGTTGCGAATGAACAATTTCTCTTTGGCGCAAAAATCTTAATCCGTCATTTAAGTCTGGATCATCTGACATATCGATAATCCATTGATAAGTAGCTCTTGCTTTTTCCTCGGCAGCTATATCCTCATACAAATCAGCTATCGGATCCCCTTTTGCTTGAATATAAGTCGCAGTCCACGGAGTTCCAGCAGCGTTGTTATAAAACAAGGCGCTGTCATGATTGACATAATGCTCGCCTAGTCCTGCTTCCTTTAATTGTTCCGGTGTCGCATCTTTCGTCAATTTATACACCATTGTTGCGATCATCTCCAAATGAGCAAATTCTTCTGTTCCAATATCCGTTAAAAGTCCTACTACTTTGTCGGGGATCGTGTATCTTTGATTCAAATAGCGAAGGGCGGCAGCAAGTTCTCCATCTGCTCCGCCGTATTGTTCAATTAAATATTTTGCAAGTTTTGGGTTGCACGTACTCACCCTGACAGGATATTGTAGTTTTTTTTCATAAAACCACATGTTCTTTCTCCTTTCATCGTATGAGTATAGTTAAACGGATTAAAGCTATACTTGCCATGGCCACGGCATCGTTCCCCAGCTCCAGTTCGCGTCTGAAAAGCTGTTTCCAAATTGCTGCAGCGCACCGAATTTTGATTCAAACATTTGCTTCAATTGTTTTGAGTATTGGGCATATTGGTTAAATTGCTGGATTGCTTCCATATCATTTGGATGAGTGCCTAGATAAAGCGATAATTCAACAAGCACGAAATCAGCCGCTTGAATTTCTTCAAGGAGCTGATAGTACTCTTGAGGAAGCTCCTTCATTTTGGCTACCTCCCTTTTTTCTCATACGGATTTTCGTAATAGTCATAAAAAAATCGCCAAAGAGTCCCTTTTTTTAATGCCTCTTTTGCGGAAAATTGCTGCAAGTTCGGCGGCTGAAAACCGAGGAAAAGGTTTGGCGGTGTGGAATAGTATTTGACACCGATCGGTTTACATGGATCATATCTGCTATGAAAAGGACGATATGATTTTACGGTCGTAAAAGATTTTTGATGCTTCTCATTCATAGTCATCACCTCTTTGAAGTTCATTTCTCTTTATACGATTATTCTTAAATAGTTTGTCTTGATGACTGAAATAAAGTTGTTTTCTTAAGTTTTCTGCGGCCATCCAGCAGTTGTTGGTCAGGAGATTTTTGGTAATTTTAAAAAATGGGTTGAAATATTCTGAATTTTCCTTTATTATAAAACTGTATTTCGTTCATCCAGAAATTACACAACGAAAAAAAATTAGGAGGATGATCGATGAGTCAATTAATCGCTAATGTTGAAGGGAAAGTAGCGGAGTTTCTAAAAGGGAAAAAAAAGTTGTACATTAATGGTGAATTTGTCGAAAGCGTTTCCGGCAAAACGTTTGACACTCCTAATCCAGCAACTGGAGAAACACTTGCAACGGTTTATGAAGCGGACAAAGAAGATATTGACCGTGCTGTCCGTGCGGCAAGAGCTGCTTTTGACAGCGGACCATGGTCCAAAATATCAGCTGCTGAACGAAGCCGATTATTGTACAAACTGGCGGATTTGCTGGAAGAAAACAAAGAAGAACTAGCTCAGCTGGAAACGCTGGATAACGGAAAACCGATCCGGGAAACTAGAAATGCAGATATTCCGTTAGCCATTGAACACTTGCGTTACTATGCCGGATGGTCTACAAAAATAGTCGGGCAGACCATTCCTGTCAACGGACCATTTTTCAATTATACAAGACATGAACCTGTTGGTGTTGTCGGCCAGATTATTCCATGGAACTTCCCGCTTCTAATGGCAATGTGGAAACTTGGTGCCGCTCTTGCAACTGGTTGTACAGTCGTTTTGAAGCCTGCAGAACAAACTCCACTTTCAGCCCTTTATTTAGCAGAGCTTATTGAAGAAGCAGGTTTCCCACCTGGGGTTATCAACATAGTGCCGGGCTTTGGGGAAACAGCTGGGCAAGCGATTGTTGATCATCCTCTGGTAGATAAAATTGCTTTTACCGGATCGACGGAAGTCGGCAAGCTGATAATGAAAAATGCCGCACGTTCACTGAAGCGAGTTACGCTGGAATTAGGAGGCAAATCGCCGAATATTATTTTGCCGGATGCTGATCTGTCAAAAGCGATTCCAGGTGCATTAAACGGTGTAATGTTTAATCAAGGTCAAGTATGCTGTGCAGGTTCTCGTGTGTTTATTCAGAAAAAACATTACGATAATGTATTAGCAGATATGGCCTCCCATGCCAAAAATATCCGCCAAGGCTTTGGCCTGAATCCGGAAACGGAAATGGGGCCGCTCGTATCTGAAGAGCAGCAGTCAAGAGTGTTGAATTATATTGAAAAAGGAATTGAAGAAGGCGCAGAAGTTGTGACCGGTGGATCTACGCCATCTGAAAAAGGGTATTTTGTCACTCCTACAATTTTTGCTGATGTTGAAGATAAAATGACAATTGCCAAAGAGGAAATATTCGGTCCGGTCATTGCTGCATTGCCTTTTGAAGATTTAGATGAAGTTATTGATCGGGCAAACAACAGCGAATACGGCTTAGCTGCCGGTTTATGGACGAGAGATGTGGCCAACGCTCACTATGTCGCCAATCGCTTGAGAGCAGGAACTGTTTGGGTCAACTGTTATAATGTATTTGATGCAGCTTCTCCGTTTGGCGGATACAAACAATCAGGTATCGGTCGCGAAATGGGTTCATATGCTTTGAACAACTATACAGAAGTAAAAAGCGTGTGGATTAGCTTAAATTAAAATATATAATTCAGAATAGCGCCTGTCTAAAAAACAATATCTAGGCCCCACAGAAAATGATTTCTGTGGGGCTTTCCAGTTGTCGAGAACTTCTCCTAAAAGCTTGAGTTCCGCCTGCTTTAGTACTTTCTGCATTGAGAAAAGCTCGGGCATTTCCTCTGTGAAAAACAACAGAAACAATAATTGTCCATAATACAGCAGAACACCCCTTCCCTGTTCGGCTTTAAATTGAAAAAAGCGTTGTCTTCTCTGCTTTTTACAAATTAAAGGACGCACAGCATCAAAAAGGAATTACAGGGAAAATCGCGATATAAAATGAACATTGTTTCTAAAAATCTTTCAAAAACAGAAATGAAGAAGATTATGAAATCTTTAAAGGAAAACCAAGTAACGGGATAAATCAAGTAATTTTATATATGAAATCTGTACAAATAGTAAACAAAATGAATTTAAAGGGTGTATAGACAGATGAAGCTATTATTTGAGATTGAAGAATATGAGGATACAAAAGATGCTCCTTTTGAGCTATCCTTTTATTTCTACCAAAGATTATATATGTATATTGTTGAAAAGGGACAAAAACAACATTCCGTGATGGTCTTTTATTAGATATCGGAGATTACTTGATCAAATTCAGTAATGAAAAATAGTTCAAGGGACCGTAGAAGCTATGAGAATGCTTTAAAATATTACATTAAAAAAATCCCAAAATCGTCTGTTTATTGATTGTTGTATTATGATTCAAGCAAACAAAAAGTACTGGATTGTCATTTCACGGACTTTGTTAAAGCTTTTATAAAGGAATACCAAGATATATAGACGACATTTTAAAGCAGGATGAAAATGCGTATGATGATAAAATTTTTGTTATGATGGCAGATCTAATCAAGAAGTTACATAGTATTTGTTGTTAAAATGAAATTTGAATGTACTTACTTCTGTCATAAAATAGAGTTTGTCTATTAGTTCCCAAAAAAGCTAAAGAAGCTGACGTGCTTATTTGAAAAGATGAAAAGTATACTGTTCAATGAACGATGTTTGGGCAGATTGACTTAAGGGGCTGTCCAATAGTTGATTTCACGGTATTGGATCCCCCTTTTCATGTTCAGTAATGCTGATATATCAGCATTTCTTGATTATTGAATTCCAATGGATGTATCCTTTTGGGACAATCCCCTGATCTTATTTTGCATTGATATGCATGGCATTTTTCATACATAATTCAGGCAGCTGCTCTTTTTTCATAACAAGACCGAGTATTTACAAACATATTTCTTCCCATCCAGCCTCTCCTCTCACAAAAAAAATGCACGTCTTCAAAAAATCATCCGTTTTTAATTGGTGAAAAACCGCTTTAAGGAGCTCCCCTCTTCCATCTAAAAGACGCGCTTCTTTTAGTTCACCCTTTTTCAAATTGCTTCATATAGTATTCTGGACGATTGAATGAAAAGGAGGATTTTGTTGTCTTGAGTGAATCGTATATTAATGAATTAAAAAAATGGTGTGATGATCTTTATGGAAACATCATTTCAGAACACCCTTTTGCAAGCGAATTCGAGGAAAAAATAATCCGTTTCAAAACAGAGCTGGACAAAGCCGAGTCCGTTTCAGAAAGCGAACTTTATGAACAGGCGAATCAATTGTATGATGAATTCAGATCATTTATTGAAGGTGAAGATGACCGGTCTTTGGCTGTGCCGATAGGACAACATAAGCTCCCTCCTCTTCCCTATCGATACAATGCGCTTGAGCCGTATATTTCAGAAGAAATCATGAGGCTTCACCACTTGAAACACCATCAAAGCTATGTAGACGGTTTAAACAAGGCGGAAATCGAAATGGAAAAAGCACGAAGAACAGGAGATTTTTCATTGATTAAACATTGGGAACGGGAAGCAGCTTTCAATGGGGCAGGCCACTATTTGCATACAATTTTTTGGAATGTCATGAACCCAAAAGGCGGGGGCGAGCCGAAAGGTGAATTAAAGGAAGCGATCAAAAATTCATTTGGAAGCTTTCAAGCATTTAAAAAGCATTTCAGCGAAGCTGCAAAAGCAGTCGAAGGCGGAGGCTGGGCGATATTAGTATGGTCCCCCCGTTCAAGAAGATTGGAAATATTGCAGGCGGAAAAGCATCAAAACTTAAGCCAATGGGATGTCATTCCTCTTCTTGTATTAGATGTTTGGGAGCATGCATACTACTTGCAATATAAAAACGATCGGCAAACATATATCGATAATTTTTGGAAAATCGTCAACTGGCCAGAAGTGGAACAAAGATTTCAAACTGCAAAAAATGTCATTTGGAAGCCATATTGATAAGGCTATTCGAATCGTTTCATCACTTCCGGCAAAATGTCTGGAATATCGCCCGCAAGCATTGATCTTACACCTTTCGTTTTTACAAACAGATCTGCACATAAACCGTGTAAATAGACTGCATTTGCCACAGCTGCTTTTTTGTTCTCATAATAGGACAAAAAAGCAGCGATGATTCCCGTTAATGCATCTCCGCTCCCGCCTTTGCCCAAAGCAATGTTTCCAGTTGGATTGATCATTCCTGTTCCATCCGGAAATGCAATCACTGTATATTGGCCTTTTAAAACCACAATGACATTTTCTTCAACGGCAAATTTAGAAGCAGCTTCGATTCTGTTCTTTTGTATATAGCTGATCGGCTGATCGATTAAACGGCTAAATTCACCCGGATGCGGTGTTAACACAATAGGATGTTGTCTATTTTTCGGATATGTGCGTTTATGTAACGCACCGGCATCCAGCACAACAGGCCAATCGTTTTGTAAGATGGATTGAATGGCTTTTTCGGTCTCTTCTCCAGGAACGATACCTGGTCCAATTGCACATACTGACAGCTTTTCCGGGAATTCACCATCTCCTGCTTTTATAAGACCTTCAAAAAAATAAGTTGCTTCAGGAATTTGCCCGGCGATGGCACCGGCTACAAATGGTGTTGTGCCGATCACAAGCTTGCCAATTCCTGCCCTCATAGCTCCCTTCGCAGCAAGAAGCACACTTCCCGGCATTTCGTCGGAGCCAGCAATTAAATAGCCTGTTCCAAAAGTGCCTTTATGGGAAAAAGACGGATGGTTCGGCCATGTTTGCTTCACATCTTTTTCTGTCCAGACCTTCCATTTCCCTTCTTCCTTCAGGCCGATGGACACAACTTCCTTTTTTCCGTAAAAAGATGAAGAAGGCAGCAAAAAGGCTGATCGCTTATATCCGTGGATGCTGATGGTGACGTTTGCTTTAACCGCTATCGGCGCTTCTCCGGAGTCGGATAAAACTCCTGAAGGAACATCAACGGAAACGACAAAAGCGTTTTGTCCATTAATCCATTCAATGAGGTTTTTCACATCATCTCTTAGCGGATGCCTTGCACCGACCCCCAGCAAAGCGTCAACGATGACTTGGTAATGATTTTGTTCATATTCGGCTGTTTCGAGAAAACCGCTGTTTTTATAAAAAGCGAAATGATGCTTCGCTGCTTCACTTTTCGGTGCCCCAAGCGGAAAAGAAAGATCGGCATGGTAGCCGTTTTGTTTTAAATATCTGGCCAAAACAATTCCATCTCCGCCGTTGTTGCCTTTACCGGACAATATTAAAATGCGATCATCTTTTTTTACGTACGAAACAAGCTTTTGAAATAAAGAGCGCCCGGCGTTTTCCATCAACACAATAGAAGAAAGGCCATTTTTTTCTGCCAGATTGTCAATGTTGCGAATATCCTCTTCAGTATAAACGAACACGAACAACACCTCCTCTCAAAAAGGAAAGAAAAAATAAAGGGATGATTAGCTATTTTGCTTCTTCAAAATATTCTTTGTAAAACCCGCCTACTTTTCCGGAATTGTCGATAATAAAATAATACTCTTCCGTTTCGTTCAAGACATCATAAGTTTGTCCAGGTGTCAATACATTATTTACCATATACTTTTTTGCATTTGTATGTAAACATACAACTTTTTTATTCGCCTTTTTGTTTTTCCATGATAGATGATTCATGTTTGCCACTCCTTCATTCGTTCGTTTTCATATGAAAAGAAGAACGCGGAATGCGTTCTTCCTTCATTAGTGATTTACCCTTCCAGCAAGAGCTGCTCTGGATCCTCCAACAGCTTTTTGACAGTTGCCAAGAAGCTGACAGCTTCTTTTCCGTCAATAATACGGTGGTCATATGATAAAGCAATATACATCATCGGACGGTTTTCAATGCGCTCTTCGTCAATCGCAACTGGGCGAAGCTGGATTTTATGCATCCCTAAAATACCGACTTGAGGTCCATTTAAGATCGGTGTTGACAATAAAGATCCGAAAATACCGCCGTTAGTTATCGTAAATGTTCCTCCTTGCAGATCCGAAAGCGCAAGTTTATTTGCTCTCGCTTTTGCTGCAAGATCGGCAATTTCTTGCTCGATTTGAGCAAATGTTAAGCGATCTGCATCTCTTACAACAGGAACAACCAAACCTTCATCTGTAGAAACAGCTACTCCAATATCATAATATTTTTTCAACACAATTTCATCGCCTTGAATTTCCGCATTCAGTAGAGGGAATTTTTTCAAGGCTGCGACAACTGCTTTTGTAAAGAAGGACATAAAGCCTAAACGAACATCATGCTCCTCAAAAAATTGATCTTTTCTCCGTTTGCGGATGTTCATAACTGCTGTCATATCCACTTCATTAAAGGTTGTCAGCATAGCTGCTGTATTTTGAACTTCTTTTAGACGTTTGGCAATGGTTTGTCTTCTGCGGGACATTCTGATCCGTTCCACAGGCTTCTGATCTGCAACCGTTGCCTTTTGTGTTTCTTGCGGTTCTGGTTTTGGTTTATTAGGGGCTTTTTCTTCCGCTTTTGGCGCTTCATAATATGCAATATCTTGTTTGCGAACACGACCGAGCGGATCAGCCGTCGGCACGGCCGATAAGTCGATTCCTTTTTCACGTGCAAGCTTTCTTGCTGCAGGCGTTGCGATTGGGCGCGGTTTGCCTGCAGACTGTTCTTCCGATTCCACTTGAACTGTTTGCTCCTCTCGATTTTGCTCTGGAGCGGCTTCTACTTTTTGTTCTGGCTGAGGGCTGCTTGCCTGTGGAGCTTCACTTGCGCCTTCATCGATGATTCCGATGACTTCGCCAACTTCGACAACATCGCCCTCATTTTTAAATACTTCTTTTAAAACACCAGCATGTTCAGCAGTAATTTCAACATTGACCTTATCGGTTTCCAGCTCAAGAATGTATTCGCCTTTTTCAATTTTATCGCCAGGTTTTTTCAACCATTGAGAAATTGTACCTTCTAAAATGGATTCTGCTAGTTCTGGAACTTTAATTTCAGCCATTTTTTAAATTTCCTCCTCATTCATTCCATGTAAGCGCTTCTGTTATGATTCGGCTCTGCTCTTTTTTGTGAATTGTCGGGTCTCCTTCTGCAGGGCTTGACCGTCTTGGACGTCCAATATATTTAACAGCGAGCTTATCACCCACAATAGATTTTAATTGCGGATATGTGAAAATCCACGATCCCATATTCTTCGGCTCTTCTTGCACCCAGACGATTTCCTGCAAGTTAGGGTATCTTTCTATAATCTCTTTAATTTCTTCTTCAGGGAACGGATAAATTTCCTCCACACGTACAATATGAAGAAAATCTTTTTGATCTAATTTTTGCAGACCATTCGCCAATTCTATCGATATTTTGCCAGTGCACAAAATTAAACGTTTTACTTTTTCTTTATTTTGACCTAAACCAGGCTGTTCAATAACCGGTTGAAATTGACCTTCAGTCAGCTCTGTAACGTCGGAAACCGTATTTGGATTACGCAGCAAGCTTTTTGGCGTCATAATGATGAGCGGACGCACTTCTTCTTTTGTTAAAATCGCTGCTTGTCTTCTTAGCAAATGAAAATATTGAGCAGCAGTCGTTACATTTGCCACCGTCCAATTGTTTTCTGCAGCAAGGGTCAAGTACCGTTCCAAACGCCCGCTGGAATGTTCCGGTCCCTGGCCTTCATATCCATGCGGCAGCAACATGACGAGTCCAGATTTTTGTCCCCATTTTGCCCTGCCGGCTGAAATAAATTGATCGAATATGACTTGTGCAACGTTTGCAAAATCACCGAATTGTGCTTCCCAAATGACAAGCGTTTCCGGAGAAAATACGTTATATCCGTATTCAAATCCCAATACAGAAACTTCAGACAACGGGCTGTTATGAATCGCAAATGATACTTGAACATCCGACAAACGATGCAGCGGCGAGAAGGTTTTGCCTGTTTTCACATCGTGCAAGACTAAATGTCTATGAGCAAAAGTCCCACGTTCCGAATCTTGTCCAGTAATTCTAAGCGGAGTTCCATCTCTCAAGATTGTCGCAAAAGCGAACGCTTCTGCAAGCGACCAATCTACTTTTCTTTCTTCTTCATATACTTTTGCCCTGCGTTCTAGAATTTTTTGCAATTTATTAAAAACGGTGAATCCTTCTGGGAACGTAATTAATTCCCTGTTAATTTTGTCAAGGACATCCACCGGCACAGTCGTGTCGATTTTGGGCAGACCATGGCTGACCGTTTCTGGAATATGAATTTCCTCTTCTTGGTGTTCGTTTTTTGGAACTTTATCGTATGCTTTTTTCAGCCGATCCTGCACTTCTTGTTCAAACTTTCTTACGTCTTCTAAGGAAATAATTCCATCGCTTTCAAGCTGTTTAGCATATAATTTGCAAATTGTTTCATGTTTCTTAATTTTTTCATAAAGCAACGGATTTGTCGCCATAGGCTCATCCATTTCGTTATGCCCGTAACGGCGGTATCCGATTAAATCAATTAAGAAATCTTTATGGAATTTATTGCGATACAAAATGGCAATATAAACAGCTGCCAAACATGCTTCTGGATCATCCGCATTCACATGAACGATCGGAATTTCGAAGCCCTTGGCTAGGTCGCTGGCATATTTTGTTGATCGAGAATCATGGCTTTCCGTCGTAAATCCGATCATATTATTGGCGATAATGTGGATTGTTCCTCCGGTTTTGTAACCGTTTAACTGACTAAGGTTAAGAGTCTCTGCCACGACTCCCTCGCCAGGGAATGCTGCATCGCCGTGAATCAGCACAGCCATGGATTTGTGAATATCTTGTTCAGGATATCCGCGCACATTACGATTATCTTGGGCTGCACGTGTATACCCTTCCACAATCGGATCCACAAACTCTAGATGGCTAGGGTTGTTCGCTAGCGTGAGCCGTGCACGAACAACATTATGATCTTTAATTTTTCTGTCCGCACCTAAATGATATTTCACATCTCCGGTCCAGCCGTAGTTGATTCCGATTGAACCTTCAGACGGAACCAATTCTTTGTTCGGTGCATGCTGGAACTCAGAGAAAATAAGCTCAAATGGCTTTCCTAACACATGAGCCAACACGCTTAGTCGGCCCCGATGCGCCATTCCGATGTTTATATTTGTCGTTCCGCTTTTCACAGCTTCAGAAATCAGCTCATCAAGCATCGGAACGAGCATATCAACACCTTCAATGGAGAATCTCTTTTGGCCGACAAATGTTTTATGGAGAAAAGATTCAAATCCTTCAACTTCTGTTAATCGCTTCAAAAGAGAAATGCGTTTCTCTTTTGAAAGTGTTTTGAAAATTTTCCCAGATTCCACCATTTCGTTGAGCCATTCATGCTCTTCAAAATTGTGGACATGCTGAAATTCAAATGCGATCGATTTTGAATAAACATCTTTTAAATATTGGATCGCTTCGTACCCGTTGTGTACATGATCAGGAGTATACGGACTCAACAATTTGGCCGGTATTTCAATTAAGTCCTCTTTCGTCAGACCGTATCTTGATTCATTCAAAACATCTTCTTCGTTATGTTTTATCCCCATAGGATAAATAGAAGCATCCAAATGTCCAAATGTCCGAATATCCTCTGCAAACCTTACAGCAGCTGCTACTTTTTGCAGCTTTTCAAACGTATAAGACAAATTTCTGCTTACAGTGGATGAGGAGTTTACATAAGATTGTTCAGTTAGAGCCTCAGGAGCCCCCCAAGCATCAAACATGTTTCTTAATTCTTCATCAACAGAATTCGGATCTTCTAAATATTGTTCATATAAGTCCATGACATACCCTAAATTAGGTCCGTGAAAATCACGCCATGCGATTTTTAAATTTGACGAAGTTTCTTCCATTTTCTTAAAAACCCCCAATGATCACTAATCATTAGAATTCTTCTGCTTTGTTTCCCCACAAAAAATTTTTTTAAATTCTCATCACCATCCCACAAGAAGCAAGCTATATTTTTTTAAATAACCGCTTCCACCGCTATTTTAACACTATTCATCAGATTGACCAATAGTATTTGCTTAAAAATTAGCATCTTTATATAATAATTTTCTTGATTTTTTGAATACATGTTGTATCCTGCCATGTTTTGGCGGTTTATTCGATTGTTTTTTGCAGCAATTTTTTCAAAAGCGGGAACAAGACGTCCGGGAGTTCTGTGATATTTTGCACCATGATGCTGTGTTTTCCATAAATCGTTTTCATTACCTTTCTTTTGCTTTCTTCAACTGCTCCGGCGGATAAAAATATGTTCAGCACCTCTATACCGTGCTTTCGAGCATTCATTACGGCTTCATGTGTATCGACAATTCCGTTTTGATCATATCCGTAGGCAGCAGGCTCACCGTCTGAAAAAACAAGAAGAAATTTTTGCTTCTCTTTTCTTGCAAGCAGTTCGTTTGTCATATGCCGGATCGCAAAACCGTCGCGGTTATCTTCTTCAGGCAAAAGCTGCATGATTTCTGGTCCTGAGCTGGAGCTAAGTGAAGTTTCGAAGTTGATTACTTTTTTGAAATAGTTCGGCTGGTTGTTTTCTGTACTGTTTGCCGAATCTTCCCAAAAACCGACAATTTGATGTGGAACCCGAACGGACTTTAACGTTTCATGAAACAAAATGATGCCTCGTTTTGTTTCTTCCATTTTGTCGTGCATGGATGCAGAGCAGTCGACGAGCAGTGTAAACACCCCGTCAAGATCATTCGCAGGATTCCTTTTTTTGAAAAAAAGCTTCGGGTTTTCATCCGTCCATAGACGCAACAGCTTTTTATTCAATCTGCCAAAATGTTCATCTTGTTTTGGATATGTCTTTTTATGTTCAAGCGTTTTTTGAATGATTCGCTGCAAACGTTTTTTGTACACGATCAATTGCTGCAATTCCTTTTCATACGCAGATTTTTCTGCTTCCTTTGGCATGTTTGCCGTCAGGAAATATGCTTTTGCATGCTTGTTTTCCTTCCCGAGTTGTTGTTGTATTTCTTGCTCTGCTTCTTTTTGCAGCTTTTCATCAGCATTTACTTCGTCATAATAATTGTTTTGAGTCTGTCTAGCTGAACCTTCCACAATCACAAGCGCCTGATCTCCCGTCTCAGTTTGCCTTGCATGTTCATCTATTAAATTCGTTTGCGTTCCTTGTTCTAAATCAAATTGCAAAAAGCTTTTCGTAGGTGTGGATGTTTCACGATGCCATATGGCCATTTTTTCATCATGAAGATCTTCATCGCCCTTTTTTACATTATCCAGTGCATCCTGATTTTGAAGCCGGTCTTTTCGTTTCATGTCGTCAAAAGTCAAGGTATGGAGATCTTTTTCCGATAAATCAGGCAAAATGAAATAAGTATGGATCAAATCTTTTTTCAACACTTCATCCAACAGCCCCATCGTCTTCAGGACAATATCGGAAACTTCTTTCGTGCTATTTGCATCGTATACGTTCATCACTTGTTCCTTCACGAAAGGCAGCAGTTCATCTATTTGGACGCTTATTTCTGGTACATTCAAAACAGGTGATGTGGCCGTAGCCATTTCATACAGGGCCGCAAAGAGCGCATCGGTTGCAAATCCCCGATCAAGGCTTGCTTTCAGCTGATCACGGTAATATTTTTTATAAATATTCAGCCGCTTGCGGAAATAGCGCTTTGTCCCGGGACGATCGCGTTTAACCAGTTCTTCAATCCGGACATCTTCAAGCAGCATCAACAGCTGTTTTGCAAATTTTTGATGATGTAATGTCCGAACGAGATCATGAAATGCAGCAATTTGATGAAAATCCGTATAATAATAGCTGCCAATTGCGCGCAAATAAATGTCTGATTTAAATCCTGCAAGCTTGTCTTCTTCCGCACGATCGTTCCAAAAATGGCTGATATAAATTTTTTGTTCTGCTGGATGAAAGTAAGACTGAACGGCAAAAGCGATATCGATATCTCTTCGTTTTGTCAATGTTTGCGCTAAATCGGACAGCTCCATCATTAACATTGAATCTATGATTTCATCATTAAATTTTATATAATGCATCGGATTTCCCTCACTCAAAAACGGTTTCTGCAATGTTCATGATCGCTCTTTTTTCCAGCTCATCATCCAATTTTGCTGCAATGGCCCGTTCAATCGCTCTTAAAGGGGGCAAATAAACCGACAAATCGCAGGCATCGATCAAAGCCCGGATGGAAGCTGCTTCTTCCGAAACCTTCCCAATTTTTACTTGTGTAATAATGTCGCTGGATAATGTGAGAAACTTTTCTATCAGCTTTTCATCTTTTAAAGAAGACTGCTCAGTGAGCACTTGTTTTAACTTTTCATTTTGTACATATGGAACATCAATCACGACGAATCGGTTTTTCAACGCTTCGTTTAACGGAACCGTCCCTACATACCCTTCGTTAATAGCTGCGATGACACCAAATCCCTCTTTCGCCGCCACAACCTCTTGTGTAAATGGATTCGTGATCCGCCTCCGGTAATCTAGCACCCCATTTAAAATTGGCAATGTCTCAGGTTTCGCCATATTGATTTCATCTATATATAAAAAATGCCCTTTTTTCATCGCCTGAATAACAGGTCCTTCGACAAACTCAATGGCTGTTTGATTGCTGGAATTGACAATCGTTTTATATCCAAGCAATGCTTCGGCATCAAGATCAACTGAACAGTTAATGCTGTGCATCGGCTGAGAAAAAAATGATGACAGCGTTTCAGCAAGTTTCGTTTTCCCAGCACCGGTCGGTCCTTTTAACAAAACATTTTTTCCAAGGGCCAATGCCACCAGCGCATCATACAAAATGACTGGATCGTCAGACAAAAAACCGCCTTGTCCAATTAATCTTTGATCTTGATCAGAATGCACCCGCTTTTTGCGAGATTCAATTACATTTATTATTTCTTTTGGCAAATGAAGCTCTAAAGACATCATAAAAATTTCCTTTCTAATCATCACGTTCTTTTTATATTGTTTCACTACATAACTATATCATATCCTTTTTTAACACATTAATTTTTAAGATTCTTTTGAATTCAAAATATTGTAATTTTTGCAGACAGCACAAACCATAGACGTGGTTTGTACTACTGGGATTGCCCAGAAAGTCAAAATCCATCAAATCATAAGCATGAATATATCAATGTTTTAAAAAAAGTTAAAGGGGCGTCTATAAGCCCAAAAATCGACTTAGTAGACAGCCCCTATAAATCAATAAATTATATTGAAATTTATTTATATTGAACTCAACTTTCGCATACCAGTAGCTTAGTTAAAATTTTATATATATAGATCTTGTAATTCAAATGTATCATTTAACATTTTGGCAACATTAAGAAAGACACCTATTTTCAGACCGTCGAAAAACGGTCCAAGCTACATATCCATGCAGATGTTAACATGTCAAGTTACATCTATATAGGGAGGAATGGATTCAATCCAATCGTTTTCTATCTTACCAAATGAAAGACGCCTTTCCGCCATTCCCCCATCTCTGAATGTTGGGAGCTCTGAACAGACAATCTTAATTATCGGAATAAAAAGAACAAATCATTTGATGGAAAAGATGAAGCTTCCCCTTTAACTGATGAACGCCGCTCCGTATCAAGAAAGAGCGGCTTTTCTGATTGGACCATCATTCGTTTACACTTGTCCTGCACCATACGAGCGTTTGCGTCGTTGTGATGGCATACAAAATCCATTGAACACCGAACGTGCAGATTTTGGATACTAATGCGTCTTTTCAAGCGGCTTTTTAGTCTAATTCACATTCATCGAGAGGAACGACCTTTGTCTTTTTCACGATTTTATAGCCAAACCAAACTGCTAAAAACAATGGCAATCCAATGTAAGAAACGAGAATACCGTACCAGTCGATTGATTCGCCCATGAAGGCCCTGTAGTTCTGTCCCAAAATGACGACCGCGCAAAGTACCAAAGCGAACAGCGGTCCGAATGGAAACCATTTTGCTTTGTAAGGAAGATCACGGAGATCTCTCCCTTGCGCAACATACGCTTTGCGGAAACGATAGTGACTGATTGCAATGCCAAGCCATGCAATGAACCCCGACATACCAGAAGCATTTAATAACCATACATAGACGATCCCATCCCCAAAAAACGAAGCCAAGAAAGCAAGCGTTCCTAATGAAGCAGTAACCAGTAATGCATTAACAGGGACTCCCCGGCGATTCAACTTAGCCAGAAATTTTGGCGCTTTCCCCTCTTTTGCTAGCCCCCAAAGCATCCGAGTAGACGCATACATACCAGAGTTTCCAGCTGATAAAACCGCTGTTAAAATGACAGCATTCATGACGGATGCAGCGAACGCAATGCCAGCTTTGTCAAAAACGAGAGTAAACGGGCTGACCGTAACATCGCTATTCGCTAGATTTTCATTCGTATATGGAATAAGAAGTCCGATTGCTAAAATAGCCAATATATAAAATAGCAAAATGCGCCAAAATACTTGCCGAATGGCGCGAGGAATGTTACGTTTCGGATCCTCGCTTTCACCTGCTGCAACTCCAAGCAGCTCTGTTCCTTGGAAAGAAAAACCCGCCGCCATAAAAATGCCGAGAGTCGCCATGAAACCACCATGGAATGGAGCGTCGCCGATGGTGAAGTTTTTAAATCCAACCGCTTCACCACCCATAATACCTACAATTATTAAAAAGCTGACAATAAGAAAAATAATGACTGTTACTACTTTAATGAGCGAAAACCAATATTCTGCTTCGCCAAATCCTTTAACGGATAAATAATTAAGCAGAAACATAATTACTAAGCATAAAGCGCTCCATAAAAGTGAAGGACTATCAGGAAACCAAAATTTCATAATGATAGTCACAGCAGAGAGCTCTGCGGCAATCGTAATGGCCCAGTTGTACCAGTAATTCCATCCTAGAGCAAATCCGAGCGCAGGATCGACAAACTTAGTTGCATACGTACTAAACGTTCCAGTAACTGGCATATAAGCTGCCATTTCTGCAAGACTGGTCATCAAAAAATACACCATTATACCAATTGCAATATACGCTACCAGCGCTCCGCCCGGCCCAGCAGTATGAATTGCTCCACCGCTGGCTAAAAACAATCCAGTGCCAATCGTTCCACCAAGAGAAATCATCGTTAAATGCCTTGTTTTTAGCTTGCGTCGAAGCTGGTTAGGTGAAGAATGGGCGGTCGTAGCTGTTTCCTTCTTTTTAATAACGCTTTCCATTGTTTTCATCGCTCCTTTTTTCTTTGTCATGGAAAGGAGCCGGGTGATAATCGAGTAGGAGTGGGTGACTAACCCCCGACCTCTCACACCACCGTACGTACCGTTCAGTATACGGCGGTTCAATTAAGATGACGCAGAAATTGATATCTTTCGAATAGACTTCTTAACCCTTGTCGACTCCAGTAGGAGTTGTCGAGGGTTTTGTGTAAAATGGGACTGCAGGC
The DNA here is from genome assembly GCF_038008865.1 of Aeribacillus sp. FSL K6-8394. Lineage (NCBI taxonomy): Bacteria > Bacillati > Bacillota > Bacilli > Caryophanales > Bacillaceae > Aeribacillus > Aeribacillus sp. FSL K6-8394. Next base: position 726,172 of record NZ_JBBPAA010000001.1, on the reverse strand, counting down.
AATCCGACAGTATTTCTTGCGTATTCCCCCACTCGAATGGCTTATGCGTTGGAACACTTAATCCTCTGAGTTTCCGAATTTTTGTTTTCGGCGTTTTCCACTCTTTCCATAAACACATTCGAAGTCTTCGTCTGATCCATTCGCCAAATTCTTTGAACTTACTTGGCGTATCTGCCAAGGCAAAATAGCCGCACCATCCCCTTCTGTTAAGCTAACTGCTCTTCTGCCTTTGCAGCTCGGGACTTTCACCCTAGAGATTACACCCATGCTGGGCGCACCAAAAAAGCCGCCGAAGGTGATTCGGCGGCAATACAAACATTACCCGTATCAACCCTTCCGTGAAGATAGCGCTCCACGGCTGCTTTTCTTCAGGCAAACCGTGACAGTGCTGCCCCTGTTCGGTGGCAACCCCAGTCCGCACATCCAGAGAAATGTGCGAACTTCGGCGGCTTTCCCTTTCCAGCGAAGTCTTCAATGTTCTCTGCATCTCGTTCGCAGTACTCATAAAAGCCGCAACCTCTACCTCATCGGGTGAATGAGGATGCTATTTATTTAATTCCATAATGATTATAAAACAATTTTTGTGCAAAAACAATATCTATTTACACCTCGATTGAGACAAGATTTTTTCGTATAGAATTTTTTAAAATTCAACCATTGCTTTCAAAAGATGATCAATCGGTCTACCAGATGATTGTTGTAGATAGAAGACATGGTTTCTCGTGATGACTTCAATCTTTTGTTTAGAAATGATTTTAAATATGGTTCTTACGAATTTTTTTATGAAAACGAGTAAGGGTTGAAAACAAGTTTATATTTGTTATTTCGCAATAGTTATCACAATCGATAAAGTACCTGTTTCTCTAACAAAAATAATCCAGTTCGTCCGCAAGTCACTCGTTTTATTATTTGTAAGCGATTGATTTGCCCCTCAAGCAGACCGATGTTTTAGGGGGAAGTAAAGCATTCCTTACAGCTTGGATATCACTTCTCAGCCTAGAAGCATAATAATATAATGGTGTTTTTTGCTGGTTAATTGTTCACAAATCCTATGTAAGGTGGTAGAAGTACTGTAACCAAAACAAAAAGCCATCATGTTATTTTATTAATGATGACTTTTTGTTAAATTTCAATATTTTGATTTTTTATTATATTTTCAGCTTCTTCTTTTATAATTCCAAGAGATAAACACTGCAATAAATTTTCATCAATTAATTCCATTCTTTCATCTGGAATTTTATCATATTTTGTCAGCAATAAACTTTTATGTATTGTCATAATCTGACTTAAATCCACATATCTTTCTATATTTCCTTTGGGAATATATGTGAAAATTGGATGTTCATCATAAATTAACTTTTCATACCAATCTTTAGATTTTTCTGATAATTTAATAGTATTTATTGGAGCAATTAAAATATATTCAAATTCTTCATTTTGATTTATTATATTATTAGTTACAATAATTACTTTTCTTGGCTTAATAGTAACAACAACTTGTTGTTCTCTGGCTCTAGGTCTTCCTTCAATTATTTCTGGAGAAAAATTACCTATTTGATCAACTATTTTTCCTTCTAATGGATTGTTTTTATTAGGAATAAAAAACGAAAGAGGTCTTTTTGTATCTGACGGATAAAGGATGGCAGCTTCAAATTCATAACCTCTTTCAATTTGTTTCCAGTTTTCTTTATTTAAAAAACCAGTCAATTTATTTACCTCCAAATAAATCCCTATAAGTTATTTTTGAAATTCCTCTTGTGTTTTTACTTACTTCATTTGCTTCTTTCCAATCTTTTTTAGATAAATTTAAAAATTTATTTTTTGTGATAATAGGCTTTTTAAGTTTATTCTTATTAGTAGCTGCTAACATTTTTTTATCATCCTCTCGACACATATACTACACCTCCTCAGATGCAGTATATGCAAGTTTTAGCTAAATTATATCATATCTACATATTGAAATGATATTATTTTTATTCATGTATATATTAAAACTAGGTAGACGTTGCGGAAAGAGTGGCAAAACACTTAACTAGAGCTGATCAGACCATAGCAGATCTAGCTAAAAATAAACTCTACTAATTTCTTCATTTTCACCAAAAAATCTAACCCAATCACAATTATGTACATCCAATCACTCTACCATTCATGTTTGTTAACAATAACTCATCCATCCAAACCATATCATCATTTACATTATATTATAGTATGCTTTCATAAACTCTAGTACTTCATTGATTGAATTTACATCTATTGAAACATCTGTTGAGTGTCGTTAAATAGACATTAAATAAATTTTTCAAAATATCACTAAAACCTTTTAATTTTACTAATTTCTTAAAAATAGTACCGAAAAGTACGTTATTATTAATAATCTTTTACTAGAAAAAACTTATATTTTTTGTTCAAATTTCATACTCATGCAAAATCCCTATTATAAGGAAGATGGATGTATCGGCAAATTAGACGATTCTATCATTCTTCCGATTAAAAAAGCAATCAGCCGTTTGTTGGCTGATTGCTTCATGTTTCTCATTCTCGCAAAATATAATTTTAAAAATAAGATCTGGCTCCTAAATATCGATCGTTCCAATATTTTTGGTTTAAATTCGATATTTGCACGCCACTTGATCCGGCATGAATGAAATCCCCATTTCCAAGATAGATTCCCATGTGGGAAGGACCTTCTTTATATGTTGAAAAATATACAAAGTCTCCGACATCTGGTGAACTTACTGGTTTCATCATGTTCCAATAACCGGCTGTACTTAACCGAGAAACGGATGTCACTTTGTTTAATACATAGTAAACAAATCCGCTGCAGTCAAAACCAGATGGCGTATTTCCGCCCCATCTGTACGGAACTCCAACTAATTTTTTGGCTTCTCGAAGCATAACTAAAACTTTGCCGTTTTGAGTAGATGAATCAGAATTCGTTTTTGTACCGGAATTCACTTGACGTGCACTATCAGCTGAAGAGCCTGACAGCTTCAATACTTGGCCGGGGTAAATAACGTCAGATGAAAGGTTATTCGCAGCTTTTAATTGATTGACGGTTAATTTAAATTTCACAGCAATTTTCCATAGAGAGTCGCCTTTTTGGACGGTATATGTATTTTGTGAACTTGCTTTATTTGAAGTTTGTGAGGTTTGTTTGGGCGCCTGCACCTGTTCTTTGGCGCTAACCTTTTCGCTAGATACAGCTTGGCTGGATCCAGATAGTTTTAACACTTGGCCAGGATAAATTAAATCGCTGGTTAATCCGTTCAGCCTTTTTAATTCGCTGACAGACGTTCCGTTGTTTTTGGCAATGCCCCATAACGTATCACCTTTTTTCACTATGTATGTCGAACCAGTTTGTTTAGGAGCCGCCTCTGTTTGATTATTAGCAGTTACTTTCGCTTTCGGAGAAGACGATGCTTCTGAAGGAATATTTAAAACCTGACCTATGTATATTGTATCGCTTGTAAGTCTATTTGCTTCTTTTAACTTTACAACAGTAGTATTATATCTTTGCGAGATTCCCCAAAGAGTATCCCCGGCTTCTACTCGAATCGTTTCAGCGGAAGCGACTCCTGCGAAAACCGAAGATCCAAGAACCGCGGATGTCGTTAATCCCAACACTTTTTTCTTCATACAGCCTTTCCTCCTCATATGAGACATCCTATGTTCGTTTATCGTACAATAAAATTTCTTACTTATTATATCGACAACTTTCTTCATATTTTACTATATTATAAGATAAAATTCATCATTTTTTCAAAAAAGAGGATGATAGACCTGTATTGTAAATATTTTCAAAGCAACCTATTCGATCGTTTATTTTTCATCATCAAATGGGTAAATCCAGAACGTTTCTTTATGAAAAAATTGTTGAAATTGAGGGAGGTCTTTTCCTCCTTCTTCTATTTTTTCTACGATGGAATAAGTTTGCGATCGATGAGCCTTCAATGCCTGTATTTTTATATCTGCAACTTCAGATATATCGATTTCTACATCCGGCTCGCCTATATGTTCAAATCGATCGTTTGAAAAAGCTATGCAATAAACGGTTGGACGCTCCTCCCTTTTCAAGCGTTTCACCGCACGAATAACCGCCTCGCCACAAGCGTTGTGATCTGGATGAACAGCATAACCAGGATAAAATGTGACAAGAAGGGTCGGTTTGACTTCCCGGATGATCTGTTCAAAGTGGTCTGCCAATTTTTCTTCATCTTCAAATTCCAATGTTTTATCCCGATAGCCGAGCATTCGTAAATCGTTTATATTTAAAATTTTTGCGACCTGCTCCAATTCTTTTTTTCGAATATCTTTTAATGTCTCCCTATTGGCGATTAAAGGCTTTCCCATGCTGCGGCCCATTTCGCCTAAAGTGCAGCAAGCATACGTGACAGGTACGTTTGCTTTCCGTTTTAAAGCGATCAGTCCTGCTGCTCCGAACGATTCATCGTCGGGATGAGGCAGGATCACTAATAACCTCTCTTCCATTTATTCCTCTCTCCTTTTTAAGTAAATGGAGTTTCACTAATTTGTAATGCAATGGCAAGCTTTCCATCTCGATCGTGGCCGGCCATGAGCAGGCGATTTTGTTCATCAACGGTATAATCGGTAAGACCTTCAGCATACACCCAGCCTTCCTCTGTTTTTAATCCGACACGGTATGGTCCTGTTCCTTTTATTTTACCTTGTGAAAATGTAATTTTTGCATTTCGGACAAACGCGACAATAGTCATGCTGTTTTGATTGTGGTGTGAAGTATAAGCACCGGTTGTCGTTTCAAGATGAATATACACCTCTTTATGTAAAAAAGAATCAATGATTTTTTGAACCCTTATCGGATCAATCGGTTTCAAAGCTTCCACCTTCTTTATTTTGTTAAGATTTTCTCATACATCTCCATATGCTTGCTGATTAATTCAAGCTTCTCTTCCGGTGAAATGTCGGCTGCTATAATGCGTTTCTGCGCATCTAGTAATTTTTTATCTGGACTTTTTCTTACTCTAGGGTGAGTCATTTCATCGAGGAGTTCTTTTTTAATCGCCTCTTCCAACGTTTTTTTCTCATCTGACCCTACTGAAAGAGTTCGGTTTGACCAAAGTTTTCTGTATGCATGAAGAAGTTCGTTATCATTCACATTTATTCACCTCGAGGAACCTGCTTGCATGAGGTTACTTTGAGAGTCTAGTCTTCCATATTGTTTTGAAAGAAGGTTCACTCATTGTAAAAATGATGATGCCTGTCCAAATGCAAACAAAGGTGATCAATTCTACAACAGTAAACGGCTCGTGGTAAAGAAAAACGCCGAGAAAAAAAGTGATCGTTGGCGCAATATATTGCAAGACTCCGAGAAAATACATCGGAATTTTAGGCGTACCTTTCGCAAACAACAATAAAGGGATCGCTGTAATGACGCCTGTTCCCATTAGAAGAAAGTTGGTCGATGCATCCCATTCAAAAAAAACACTGCTTCCTAACGATTCTAAGTATAGCACATAAATGATTCCTATTGGAAACACAACAAACGTTTCAAGCGCCAGACCAAAAGCAGAATCTAATTTTATCACTTTTTTAGCCAGTCCATAAAACCCGAATGTACTCGCAAGAATAAGCGATGTCCACGGGACATGGCCATAATGGACAGTTGATATGAGCACTCCGAAAGCCGCAAACAAAAACGCGATCTGCTGCCCTTTGTTAAGTTTTTCATGCAAAAAGATCATTCCTAATAGTACACTCACCAATGGATTTATGTAATAACCAAGACTTGTTTCAAGCACACGGTCATGATTCACCGCCCAAATATAAACAAACCAATTGGCGCTGATTAAGAAGGATGAAAGAGCCAACGTTAACAAAATCTTGGGTGATTTAACGATTTTTGTGCACTCATATAAAAAATCAGCAAATCGTTTTTGGAACAAAAGCAACAGCAACACAAAAACAAAAGACCATATGATTCGATGAGCCAAAATTTCCTCAGATGACACATGGTCTAATACTTTCCAATAAATAGGGAATATCCCCCATAAAATATAAGATAGACTAATATACATGATTCCTGATCTCATGCTAGATCATCTTCCTTCCCATATCACACATTATATTCTGTTTCGATCGCTTTTTCCAAGAAATTGTTTTGAACGATCTTTCCGCAGCAGTCATATATTACAATGTAACAATTAGGGTCGAAGAGGGATGTGTGAGCAATGAATCTTTGGAAAAACATGAATGCCGGACATGTTGAACAATATATTCAGGAAGTAATGAAGCAAGCGTTTGGTTCACACTATACGGAGCAATTCCCATTCACCAGTCCTTTTCCTATTATGAATCATAAAGAAGCTCCTCCTTCACCTGAATTTTATGAGACAGATGAATTTATCTATATTAAACTTCCGATGAATGATGATTTAAAAAAAATGATAAAAATCCAACATAACCAACACCATTTGCATCTTATGAATTATCCGGAAAAAAATCAACAAAAAAAATTTGTATTTCCTGCACCTGTGAAAAGAAAAGGGACAAAAGCCGTATTTTCTGACGGAATTCTTGAAATTAAATTCGTGAAATTAAAAGATCATCATTATACGGAAATTGATCTTTTCCCATCTGAGTAAAATGAGGCCGGTTTTGTTAACCAGCCTCCACTCATCCAATTTTTGTATGGATAAACTCCGCACTGCCAAAAGGGATCTTCAACATATTCCTGAAACTGAAGATGAAATGCGACAAATCCGATTCCGCATTTTACTTTAATCCCTTTTCTTAACACCAATTCAAAAATATCGAAGCGAACGTTCGCCGCATTATATGAAAGCTCAACAAAAATGAAATGAAAATGGCAGAACGATAGGGAGGTCTATGATTATTAAATTTTTTAAAATGAAATGAAAAGTGGAGAAGGCAGGCAAGAATTTAAAAGCAAAATATTTGTCACTTGCCCTTTTTTATTTGCGATCACTTTACATATATTTGGATGCCTTAGTTGTATTAGCAATCATTCCCTCTTTCTTCATCGTATAGAAAAAATCAGTTAAGTAAAGATTTTGCAACAGGACTTTACCTAAATAAAGTCCTTTCAATGCCAACAATATGCTTGAACAAATCTGAAAATAAAGAAGGCGGCCGGAAGACCAAGCCGCTGCTGTCAATTTTATTCCATCTTCGATTTCAATACTTCAATTGCTTTTTTCATTTGGGTATCATTTTTTTCAATTTTTTCTCTTACTAAATCCATCAGTTTGATTGTCGTATCTTGTGAGATTTTCCCCGTTTGTTTTAATTGATGGTCTCTTTGGAAAGCAACAACAGTATTTTTTAATGCTTTATCAAAATATCCATCCACATCTGTTTTATAGCCTAAAGCTTGAAGCATTTTTTCAGCTGTTTTCACTTCTGTTGAAACGTCGCCTTCCTGCAACGTTTTTTCCGGATTTAAATATGGTAAATGAGCATATTCAGGCAAAGTCACTTTATATTGAGGTTCTATTCCTTTTTCGTGAATCCATTTGCCTGAAGGTGTCAGCCATTTGGCAGTCGTATATTTCATCGACGAACCGTCTTCAAACGTTTTAGCGCTTTGAACGGTTCCTTTTCCGAACGTTTTTTCTCCTACAATCGGAATTCCCTCCGATTCGTTCAAAGCCGCGGCCATAATTTCGGCTGCGCTGGCTGTTCCATTATCTGTGATGACTACGACCGGTACATCAACGATTGGTTGATTTTCCGCTTTATAAATATCCTTTGATCCGTCTTTTGCTTCAACTTGCAAAATCTTTTTGCCTTTGTCTACAAACATATTTGACATCGTTATGGCTTGGTCCATCAATCCCCCAGGATTTTGTCTTAAATCGAGGACAATTCCTTTTACTTTTTTCTCCTTCAGCTCTGTCAATGCATCTGCCAATTCTTTTCCAGTGTTCTCGGAAAATTTTGTGATTTGTATTTTTCCAATTTTATTTTCTACTACTTCACTATAAACTGTTTCAATCGGAATCGTATCTCTTGTAATCGTAAAGGTCAGCGTGCCGACGCCATCCCGTTCAATTTCAAGGCTTACTTTCGTTCCTTTTTCGCCACGAATAAGAGATACCGCTTCATTCACAGACATTCCTTCAACACTTTTATTGTCAACTTTTAAAATTTTATCTCTCGGCTTCAACCCTGCTTTCTCGGCAGGCGAGCCTTTTATCGGTGAGACGATCATGATATAGCCGTTCGTCTCTGTTACTTCTGCACCGATTCCTTCAAAGCTTGAAGATATATTTTCTTCAAATCCTTCTGATTCTTTCAAATCCATATATGACGTATACGGGTCGTCGAGAGATTCTACCATCCCTTTGACAGCACCTTCTACCAATTTTTCATCATCTATTTTTTTATAATATTCTTGCTTTAACGTATCATATGCTGAATAAAGCTTCTCAAAACTATCATTTTCTTTTTCAGATGCTGACGTAAAGTTGAGTAATGTGAGCGTAAAACCGCAAGTTATGATGACCGTCAGTACAATTGCGATGAAAAAATTTCGTTTTTTAATATACAACACAACTCCCCCTTTAATCCATCCATTTCATTATGTCCGACAATTACAATATCGTCAAACGATCTATGTGTTTCTGTCGGCAAAGAAATGGCAAGTCAAAACGTTAAATCAACGCTCTTTCATCCTTCATCTCTTGTTTATGAAAAAATCAATCCCGCTTCAGCGGGAGAGCTTCGGTTAAATTTTCTTTACTTTTTGGAAATATTCTTCAAGTGTTAAATTATTTTCATATATGACTTTTGCAGCTTTCTTTCCAACATAGCGAATATGCCAAGGCTCATACTTATATTTTGTGATCGCTTCTTTCCCTTTCGGATAGCGGATAATATAGCCAAATTTATGGGCGTTTTGTTGAAGCCATTTTCCTTCCTTCGTTTCCCCAAATTTTTCAGTAATTTGAAAATCTACACTTTCACTCGTCACATCAATAGATAACCCTGTCTGATGCTCACTTTGACCAGGTTTTGCTACTGCTTGAACTGCTTTTTGCTCCCCTTTATGTTTTTTTTCTGCTTCAAACAGCTCAACCTGCCGATCGTACGAACGAAAGCCTGAGGCTCCGAAAAGAATCACGCCGTCTTTTTTCGCAGCTAGAAAAAGCTGTTCAAGTGCCGCAGCTGCTTCCTTGCGCAAATAACGCTTTGGAACATCCGCGTCCCCGAATGAAAACTGTATGTTTGGCACTGTCAAATCATTTGGTTTATAGTCGACAGGAAGGAAAAAATCTTTATTGACAAGAACTAAAATATTGTCAGGATTTTGAATAACGGGTTGACCGTTAACCGTTTGTACGACATTAAAATATTGCTCCTCAAGCAAAAATTCCGGATCAATTTGTTCTGTTTGGACGGTTTTTTCCGTTGTTTGGACGAGTTCTTTGTTTTCTACTGTTTTTGCTTGCGGTTCATTCTCTTCAACATAGTCGCTTCCATGAAAAAAGGGAAGCTTATCAAATGGCATTGAGCATCCGGCAAGCATCAAAGCTGCAAGAATCGTGACTTGAATGATTTTATGCATAAAAATTCCCACCTTGTATAATCTCTCACTCCTATTTTAACACTTGTCCAAACAGAAGAAAAACGGTTCCTACATTATAACTTATCATAATGTTCAATAAAAGAAAGGAGCAGATGACGATCTTTCAAAAAGTGAACTACTCGTCATTGAAATGACGAGCTTCCTGTTCTACGCAACGAACTGTTGTCCGTTAAACGTATACACAGTCGGCGTGTCCAACACCACTACTGATTGAGATAAAGCCTTAATCTCTTTCAGATACTTTTTGCTGATATTGATAGCACCATTCACATCCGCATTGATGGTTGTATGACAGTCGTTACATACATATAACCCTCGATGAATCCGATTACTCGGCTTTGCGTTTTCTTCACAAGGGAACATTTGGCATACTGAACATGCTTGAGAGGTGTATTCTTCGGTTAATAAACGAACATCTATTCCTTGCTCCTGCGCTTTATACCGTATCATTTGAATGATTTTCGCATACGGAAAACCATGCAATTTTTGATTCGTTTTCTTGTTGAATTTCGCTTGTTCTCGTATACCTGTAATGTCACCAATCACAATCGTTTCGACTCCTTGTTGCAGAGCAATATCAATCACTTTTCTTGTCATACAATGCAACATGTGATGCACTTGTTTTCTTTTCTTTTGATAAAGTTGTAACACACGTCTGGAAGGTTTCGGGTATTGTATTCCTTTAGCACATTGTTGAGCGAAACCAATCGCTTGAAAATGGGCGATTTGTTTATGAAAGTAGCGTTCAACGGATAGCCATTGCCTTCCTGAAATGATGTGTGCTTTTCCTTGATAATCATAACAAGTCATCGCATTGGCAATCCCTAAGTCAATCGATAAAAATTTCGTGCTATTCTTTTGTTTCAATGGTACATCTTTGTATTCTTGAATCAGATAAATCGTATATTCTTTTCGACTGATGGGTTTCACTTCCATCAGTTTTATCTTTTCGATTTCGATATGTTTCGGAATCGGGATATAAAGATAACTTTCTTCCAATCCATACGTTTCTTTTAAAAAGGCTTTTTGAGCCTTTGGAATGGGTAAACGAATTTTGGTATTGTTCTCCACCAATTTGAAACTGTTATTTAGAAAACGGACATTAAAGTTTTGATGTTTGAATCGTGGTGGTTGTGGATTATCTATTCCATTGCTTTCCTTTAGTTTGAAAAAAGACACCCACGCTTCTTGCAAGACTTTTAAGACCTCTTGTGCTGATTGAGCAGGTAATTGTTTATACCAAAAATGTGTTTTTAATCGTTTTTTCTGTTCATACCAATTCGGGAACGGTACACCTTGTTCTTTCGACCAATTCCGTTTTTCATAGTTCCCCACATTCCATAACTTACGACTGGCATAACACAAGTGATATAAGATGATTTGATTGGTTCGATTCGCTTTATAGGTGAAATACGATACCTTTTTCATTTAGTCACCACCTTTCTTTTGGTTAGCAATATAGCGTTTTATGACATCCTCACTAATAGAGCCAACGGTTTCAATATAATAACTAGAGTTCCATAATACTCCTTTCCATAATTTTTGTTTGATTTCAGGAAATTGCAGAAAAATTTTTCTCCCTGAAATCCCTTTTAACATTTTGACAATATAAGAAGGTGCTATTTTTGGATGAGCTGATACAAATACATGAATATGATCTTGTTCACCCACCTCTACCATCTGCAACAGAAAACCTTTTTCTTCTGCAATCTCTTTAAAAATTTTCTTGAGATATAACTCAACCTCTTGTGTCAAAACCTTCTTTCGATATTTCACAGACCATACAATATGATAATTAACATTATAAACACAAGTTCTTGCGTGAATTAAATTTGTTTTCTTCATACATATAGTATATCAAAAATATACAAAAAAACCAATTATTTCAATCTTTAATAAACCACATATAGTCTTTATAAAATATAAAAAAAGCGATTCATCTCCCCTTTAAAAAGGGGAGGATTCTCGCTTGTCTATCCTAAGCCGTTCCCTTCATTTTTTGTGAACATGTTTTTAAAAATAAAAAGCGGCATGATGCCGCACATGCCGTGTTATTCCTGTATAGCAGCTTCAAGAGCGATTTCAACCATTTCGTTAAAGGTCGATTCCCTTTCGGCAGCAGATGTTTCTTCCCCAGTCAGGACATGGTCGCTGACCGTTAAAACAGATAATGCTCTTCTGCCGAATTTCGCAGCAAGTGTATAAAGAGCAGCCGTTTCCATTTCAATTGCCAAAATTCCGTATTCAGCCCATTTTTCGTGCTCCGCTTGATCATTATAGAATAAATCCGTCGTGAACACGCTTCCGACTTTGACGTCGATTCCTTTTGATACTGCAGCATCATAAGCTTTTTTCAACAAATCAAAATTAGCGGTAGGCGCATAATCAACAGAGCCAAACGTTATGCGGTTCATTTGGGAATTCGTTGATGCGCTCATAGCTAAAATGCAGTCTCTGATGTGGACGTCTTTTTGAATGGAACCGCAGGAGCCAACGCGAATAAGCGTTTGCACATCGTACTCTTGCATGAGTTCATGAATGTAAATCGAAATCGATGGAACCCCCATTCCTGTTCCTTGGACAGAGATGCGCTTTCCTTTGTAAGTTCCGGTAAAACCGTACATTCCTCGAACTTTGTTGTAGCATACAGTATTTTCTAAAAAAGTTTCCGCAATATATTTGGCCCGAAGGGGATCACCGGGAAGCAATATTTTGTCAGCAATCTCGTCTTTTTTCGCACCAATATGAATGCTCATGTTATCAAGCCCCTTCATTTAAAATAATTGAAGTAATATTATCATAACATAGCAGATTTTTCATGAGAATCCGTGCAGCATATTTTGCATCCTCCAATCACCGGACGTGAATGCGGTGAATTTTTTTCCACCCGCCGGTCACTAATTTATAATACTTTGTTCCATTTTTTCCTTCATCAATAAAAACAATGTCTCCTGTCCAAATATAACGTCCGTTATAATCCGGAGGGATCGCTTCCGAAATATTAAATTTCCGAAAAATTTTTTTGAGCACTTCCTGATGATTTTTTGCACGGACAGTTAAGCGGTATACGGGTCGATACCCTTTTTTCTCCCCGATGTTTGGTGTTTGAAAGATGGTCACATCATAATCGGTCGATGGATTAGACAATTTAAGAAGATTCAGTGCCAACCTTGTCCCCTCCAAATACAATTTTCCAAACTTATTTGCTGTCAATGGAGGGAATTCCTGCTGCGAATGTCAACTACTTTTGTCGAACCTTTTCTGATATTGTCAAGATAAACATAAGCCAGCATAATCCAACCGCAAATCCCGCCAAAACATCTGTTAAATAGTGAACTCCCAAATAAATTCTGCTTAATCCAATCAACAGACATAAAATACTGGAAACGGCAAAAACGACCCGCTTTCCTGTTTTTATGCGGGTGCTGATTAAATAAGCGATCAAACCGTAGACAGCTGTTGAATTCATCGTATGACCGCTTGGAAAACTGTAGCCGGAAATATCGGTCAGTCGATCAAAATCAGGGCGCTCTCTTTTCACTATTTCTTTTATCATTTCATTCATCCAACGAACTCCGTATAAATTTATGTAAAGAATAATGAACGTGATCCATTTTTTTCGAAATATATAATAAATACTTATGAAAATAGTGACAGGGAGAAGAATATGATATGAACCAATTTCTGTGAAAAAGAACATAATGGAAGTAAATGGATCATTTCGAACCCCATCGATTGATTGAACAATTGTATCGTCAACATGGCGAACTGTCTCATTTTTAATCGCAAAGGAACTCGTTATCAAATAAAAAAGCAGGATGAAAAATATATATGTTTTATTCATCTAAGGCAGCGAAGATATGCCACTTTTTAGCGAAAGTGGGAAAGGTAATCGCTTTTTCCTCCCTTCGTTTCGTTGTATTTCTTAGTATAGTAAAAAATAGGAAAAACGCAAATCGTTTAAAACGTCTTATTCTTATTATCGCTGATATTCGAAACAATTTTTGCTGAAACCTATGATAGAATGATAGTTGGGGAGGTGGTGGAAAACAGTGGATAAAAAATACATCCATTCATACTATTAAATTTGTTGATCAATTCGATCGTGTTGGGGATGTTTGCTTATGACAATTACAGCGAACATAATATAGGTTATAGCATCACTTTTACAGTCTTATGTATATTTTTTGTTTTCTTAACTATTTATGGGTTCATGAACAATAGTAAAATTAACCGAGCAAAGCAATAAAAGAATGATGCTTCTTTTTGATGTTAAATAGTAGTGATGGCCGCCTTTTAATAAGGTGGAGGAGAATTTCCTTTGCGTGCTGCTGGTATTTTCTTATTCAAGTTAAGAAGTTTACTGTTGCCGCGCATTGATAAATCCGTTCATTCATCTTTTCAAGAGAGTGTGTGAACTGGATACATTTCCTTCCGTCTTTATATACATAGAGAGCTTTGATTTTTAAGTTCTTCATCGCCATAAATTTTTGATAGCTGGCTTCTATTTCTGAGCAGCAAAAGCAGAGGGGTGACGATATGTGCTGCCCAACACCCCTTCCATTTTCGCAGCCTTAATGCGCCCTCTTCCTCCCATTTTGGGTTGGTCCGATTTTATCGCGGCCACAATAAATTTAGCTAGTTAAAAATGCCGCGTAATTTGACTGCACAGCTACTTTGACAGCTTTTCTAAACGGAATAGTCTTCTCCGTTGTCGCTAATATGAGAGCTTTGTTATACACCGACTTACGCCATAACCGACTGATTCTATTCCCCGTCGGATTTTATGACAACAGCCTTTTAAATTGGACATGATTGAAAAATTTTCATACAAAAAAACTAGGCTCTCCTTGTTTATCAGCTATATTGGCGAATGATATTGATAAGCTTGCTATCAAGATTCGGCACGTCCTGCCTGCTTACACGAACTCGAACGTAGCTTTCATCCAAATCTAGCGCTTCGGCGAGAAACCCGGAAAGTCCTCTTGCTCTTCGATCAATTTCCATAATCATTTCAATATCGTGTTCGCCTATCGAATAGAAAACAATTTCAAGCTCCTTTAAACGGCCTCTAAATGGACCGGAAGTCGGATAAAATTCAAACTCTTGAATGAACGGTAGCCTTTTTCTTAAACGATATGGCGCTGCTTCATTTTCAACTTGAAGGAGCTTAAATCCGATTCGGTTTATACTGTTTAATACTTCCTTCATTAAGCCGCCGGGAACAACGTCGATATAGTCCGTATCTTTCGGATCGATCGCTCCTTTAATATCCAATCCGGTATGAATCCATACTTTGGATGCTCCGATAGTAATTGGAGTATCAAGCGGAAGCTGAAATGAAAACGGAATTTCTTTCGTTTCATTCGGCAGTATGACGAAAGGTTTATTGATTTGTATTTTAGCGATTTCTGCTTGCCTCTTCTCTCTACGATCATCTACTTCTTTTATATAATGCGTAAGAACGGACAAGTAAATTTCGTCAATTTTTTGTTCAACGTTTCCTCCATTAATGACAACAATGCCTTTCACCTCTTCGCCGGGATAGAACGTTGAGGAGGTAAGCTTCGTATCTACTTTTGCCGCTCCAATCCCAATGCCCGCGAAAATTTTATTAAATAGAGACATTTATTCTCCCCCTATTTCGGAATTTTTCTGAATATCCTCTAGAATCTCCTCTGCTGATCTGTATGAACCATCCATTCCAAACAGCTTTTTTATAATATTCTTTGATTCTACGGAAATATCTAGCTCCTCTTCCCAACTTTTTTCTTTTTTTCCCTTTTGATCAAATGATGAATAAAGCAAAAACAATACGAAATGCCCCAGCGCATAAAAATCCGTCAGAAAGCTAATTTTACACATCCTTTGCTTTTCCGGCTCCCATTTATGAAAACTCTCCTCTTCTTCATCTGTAATCAAACGGGACAAGCCAAAATCAATGATGGAAATACTGTCGTTGTAAAGAAGAATGTTCGGTATTCTTAAATCACGGTGGACAACGTTTTGATCATGTATATACTGGACAACTTCGAGAATTTTTGTTAAATAATGAAAAGCATCTTTTTCGGAATATTTTTTTCCAAATTGAAAGATTAATTGCTCAAATGTTAGCCCTTCTTTGTATTCCATGACAAGATATTGATGGCTACCATCATTGATTTCAGCGTATAAAGCTGGAACGGCAGGATGACTTAATTTTTGCAATATTTCCCTTTCTTTTTGAAAAGGCCGTTCACCCATTGTTTTTCTTCGCTTTCGGAGCTGCTTCAAAACGACTTTTTGATGTGTGGACAAATCTTCTGCAAGATACGTGATTCCGTAGCTCCCTACTCCTAAAAATTTTTGGACTACGTATCGTTCGATAACAGATCCTGGTTTATGTAGCCGCTCACCCCAAAGCGGAAACGGCTTCCAAAACTTTTTCCATACTTCCATCATCAGCTGCTATACGAACCGGAAAAGAATCCAAACCGAGAGCGATGTTTTCTTTTATAATAATGATGGCCGTAAGAAGTTGGATCATGTTTGTATTTTGACTTAGGATAATGCTTTTTGTGGTAGTGGCTGCTGCTGGAATAATGGTAAGGGCGATGGCCTAAAAACGATTTGATGAATTTTCTCAACATACACCTTTTCCCTCCTTCTTGTATTACTTGTTTTTACGAAAAAAATCTGCATTGGTTTCAGTTTAAAAAATTTTTTGAATAAAAAGATTGGAAGACCTGGTAATCTTCCATTCCTCTATTTCTATTACTTGTCATCCATTGCAGTTTTTTCATTAGAAAATTTTTCAAAAAAAAGATCATGGTAAGCGGCTCATTTTTTTCAAATATTGAATGACAACGTCCATCATTTCCTTATATTTTTTATCCCCAAATAAATCGTAAAGACCTTTGTAATCATTATACAGATCAAGGAGGGAATCAATGATCTCCTGCTGCATAGGCTTTGTTTTCTTTTCGTTTTTTTGGCTGTTCATCGGAGCAGAAGCATTTTTCTGTGCGTCCATCCCAGCAATATGTTGGATAATATGAATATTTTGCAAATGTTGATCTGCTTCTTTTTTTGAAACGGCCAGCTTTAATTCATCCGCAGATGATTCCATCCATTCCCCGTCGCGCACCCGCACTAATTCATAAATCACTTCCTCCCACGCATCGTCTTTATATCTCCACAATTCCGTCCGGTACCCGACAATTTTGAAAATTTCATCACCATAGCCTTTCACATAAACAAGGTCGCCAATTCCAAACATCAGTTCCACTTCAACCGTTTCTGACTCAAACACAGTCCCATCATATTCTGATAAAAACTGTAATGAATGTTCAAAATATAAAATTTCACTGTAATTGATTTCATATAAAAACTCTTCGTCCATCGTATGGATGTTTGTAATCGTCCCCAAAGTACCGTACAAAGTAATAACGACTTGATCGCCAATATTGAACTTCGGTTTTTTTCTTTTCAGTATGAAGGCACCCCCTTTAATGCCATCACTCTTTCGATTATCACATTATATGCATCATCAACTTGTTTGAGTTGGGCGGACTATTTTGAAGGCTCAGTCAATGTTTTTGTTCAATCAATTGAACATATTTTTCCCAAGCTTCATCAAAAACAGACATGTTTTCCAAATATGATCCATTTAATTCCAAGTAATTGCTGAGTTCATCATAATCAGTTGAATTTTTCGGAAAGCTGTGGTCAAGATAAGCATCGTTTGCAAACTTGCTGATTTTGTCCTTCGGTTTAGGATGTCTGAACGTCATCAAATAATGATAAAAAGAACTCATATTTCCACCTTCCTAAAAAATTTGCTTGTTTCATTATAACGTTTTGATAAATTTTCGAAAATAAAAAAACCGCCTTTTTATGGAGCGGTTTTAAAGAGAAAAATGCTCTTTCTTCAGCTGCAGCTGGAAAAAGATTTTTTATTGTTTTATAGAATGGACCATATTTATTCTCCACTGATTAAAAAACAACGATCCATTATGCCAAGACACCGTTTCCTTATTGAACGGTTTCTGGAAGCGGATTTAAGTCAATCTCAAAGCCTAAATCTTTTAACATTTCGTGATCTTTTGACATTTCCTGTCCTTCAGTTGTTAAATAGTCTCCGATAAAAATAGAATTAGCCGCATATAACCCAAAAGGCTGCAGCGAGCGCAAGTTTACTTCCCTTCCTCCGGAAATGCGTATTTCTTTTGTCGGCAGCATGTAGCGGAATAAGGCAAGCACCTTTAAACAATATCGAGGATTAAGATTATTTTCTCCTTGCAACGGAGTTCCTTCAATAGGATGAAGAAAATTAACCGGAATAGAATCTGCGTCGATCTTCTTTAAAGCAGCAGCCATTTCAATAACATCTTGTTTCGATTCACCCATCCCGATAATCACACCGGAGCAAGGAGAAATCCCTGCACGTTTGACTTTGTCAACTGTGTTTACGCGATCTTCATATGTATGACTAGTGACTATATGTTCATGATATCTTTCTGATGTGTTCAAGTTATGATTGTATCGATTGACACCAGCTTCCTTCAATCGTTCCGCCTGTTCGTCTTTTAAAATTCCTAAACATGCGCAAACCGTCAAGTTGTATGTATCTTTTATTTCGCGTACAGATTCGCATATTTTTTCTACCTCATGGTTTGTAGGACCTCTTCCGCTTGCAACGATGCAGAAAGTTCCAGCTTTCAACTCTTGTGCCCGTTTGGCCCCCTCTAAAATGGCTTCTTTTGAAAGCAGCGGGTATTTGTTGATCGGAGCCGTTGATACGGAAGATTGGGAACAGTAGGAACAGTTTTCAGGACAATATCCTGATTTTACATTCATGATCATATTTAACTTCACTTTATTCCCGTAAAATGCTTTTCGAATCTTGTAAGCACCATGCAGAAGAAGCAGCAATTCTTCATCAGGACAGTCCAAAATTGCAGCAGCTTCCTCATAAGTTATTTTATGTCCAAATAGTACGTTTTCGGCTAATTCAACCCAATCGATTCTCATTTCGTAATCCCCCTTTTCTGTAATACTTAAATGGTAAAAAAAGAAAGGATATATGTCAACTATTTTTTGAATTAAGTTTACATAAAATGCAGATAAAAATCCTGCCCGAACAGGCAGGATTTTTTTATTTTACATAAGCGCAGCCGACAATGATCAAAAGTATAAATAATACTACGATCAAAACGAATGAAGATCCGCCGCCATATCCAGCACCATGTACCGGATAACCGTATCCATGTCCACAATGGTGAAAATCGTGATGGTGAAAATGCATTTGCCCCACTCCTCATTTTTTAATCTAGGTTTCAGTTTACATTATGTTTTTTTGGACTTTCAGGTATGTGCACATGCCTATTTTTCCAAATTCTTTGGAACAAACGCCCTGCAGTTGGAAATTGGAAACACCAGTTGTGCAAGCGGGCAGATGATATCGTCCTATAAGAAACATGAGGTGGAACTTCATCTGCGACCGCATTGTGATTGTCTTAAAAAATCAATTTTACAAATTTTAGATTATTTGAGATTACTATAGACATGGCAGCGGTCAACGAAAGAAAAGGAGTGGGCAAATTCGTCTTTTTCCGACATAAGCTGCTACTATTAGTTCAGAGTCATCTGACCAGTTATGGTTGTACAAGTTTAAAAATATCTTTTTTTCCAAAAAATATAAGCTGTTAAGCTTGACATGAGCAATGAAATGGCAATGGGAATAAAAAACGCAAAATGATGATTTTGAAACGGTATCGGCACATTCATTCCATACACGCTCGCTACTAATGTCGGAATAGAGATGACGATCGTAATTGCCGTCAAAAATTTTATGACAATATTGACATTGTTGGAAATGACTGATGCAAATGCGTCCATCATTCCGCTTAAAATACTTAAATATACCTCTGTCATTTCAATTGCTTGTTTGTTTTCGATAATGACATCTTGCAAAAGATCTTGATCTTCCTTATACATTTTCAAGTAATTTAATCGCAGCAGCCTTTCCATGACAATATTATTGGATTTCAGCGATGTCGTAAAATAAACTAAGCTTTTTTCCAGACTGAGCAATGAAAAAAATTCTTTATTTTTCATCGATTGATGAAGCTCTTTTTCTACTTCGCTCGTTTTGCGATTAATTTGTTTCAGATATCGCAAATAATAAGTTGAAGTTAAATATAAAATTTGAAAAGCAAAACGCGTTTTCATAAACGTATAAAAACCTTTAACTTTGTTTCTGGCAAACTGTTCAAAGATTGGGTTTCCTTGCAAACATACTGTAATAAAACAACTGTCAGTAATGATCATTCCGATCGGGATCGTTTCATAAAACGTTTGCCCGATGTCATCTACCGTGATAACCGGAATGTCAACAATAATCAACACATTGTGGTCCTCTTTTTCAATCCGGGATCTTTCCTCATCATCCAGTGCATCTTTAAAAAAGTCTATTGGAATTTGCAGCCGTTCTGACACGAAATGAACTTCTTCCTCAGTCGGTGCCACCATGTTGATCCAACAACCGTTTTGAATATCTTCAATTTCCTTCAATTGGCCGTTCGCGCTTGACATATAAATGTTCAGCATGCTTTAACCTCCTTTGCTAGAGGCAGTCTGCACGCGCAAGAGTGTCATCGCTTACGAACAGCGCCTCTTTCCGCATACATACTGCCTTACCTATCTCGGGTCCGTCCGGATCTAAAAAAGAACCGCTATTCATAAACGATTTTCACCTTCCTTCATCCATAAAAATTCAACCTAATATATGATACCAATTTTGTTTTACGATGTATATAGGTTTTAACGGAATTTTACATAAATTTGAACATTTAATAAAAAAAGGGCACATGTTTTTGTGCCCATTCGTTTACATATAATCTTTACTCTGTTTGATCGACTTCAAACAGTTTTTTATATTCACCATAGCCTTCTTGTTCGAGCTGATCTTTCGGGATAAAGCGAAGCGCAGCCGAGTTAATGCAGTAGCGAAGGCCTGTCGGTTCTGGACCGTCAGGGAAAACATGTCCAAGGTGCGAATCCGCCGTTTTGCTTCTAACCTCTGTACGGATCATGCCGTAAGATGTATCTAATTTTTCGACGATCTCATGCTGATGAAGCGGTTTTGTAAAACTTGGCCATCCGCAGCCTGAATCAAATTTATCGAGCGAGCTGAAAAGCGGTTTTCCCGAGACGATGTCGACATAAATCCCTTCTTCTTTATGATCCCAATATTCATTTTGAAATGGAGGCTCCGTCCCGTTGTTTTGCGTCACCTCATATTGCATCGGAGTCAATCGTTTCTTCAGCTCTTCTTTATCCCAGTCGCTCCAATGCTTGCGTATAAATTCATCCCGTCCAGACGCTTGACGATACCGTTTGTAGTGAAAAGGATTTTTTTTGTAGTAATCTTGATGATAGTCTTCGGCTGGGTAAAAAGGTTTTGCCGGCAATATTTCGGTCGCAATCGGTTTTTCAAAACGTCCGCTTTTTTCTAAAAGCTCTTTCGATTGTTCCGCGAGCTCGCGCTGTTCCTCCGAATGATAAAAAATAGCCGTTTTGTAAGATTCTCCCCTGTCATAAAATTGTCCGCCCGGATCAGTCGGATCAATTTGCTGCCAAAATATATCCAGAAGCTTTTTATATGGAAACACGTTCGGATCAAAGGTAATTTGCACGGCTTCCACATGACCCGTCGTGTGCGAGCACACTTCTTCATATGTCGGATTTTCCTTATGTCCTCCCGTATATCCGGAAACAACCTTAATAATTCCCGGAAGCTCATCAAAAGGCTGGACCATGCACCAGAAGCAGCCACCCGCAAAAGTAGCCAATTCATATTTTTCATTGCTCATCATTTTTCCCTCCCTTTAGCTAATTTTCCTGCCTGCTCATTCTCATCGCAAAAGTAAAGATCAACTTGTTCTTCCTACAATACATTATAAAACGATTAAAAAGAACAAAACAATTGATTTGCAACTCAAGCATAGCGAAGTGCAAAAACTAGTATATTCGTTCCATTAAGAATTTTTCCTTTTTTGCTCCATGTTATCACGAAATGGCCATAACGCTGCCATCATGAAGGCTAAAAGCAAAACGATGGAAGCTAAAACGTATGGAAAATCGACGTCGATATCAAACAAAATTCCTGCAATCGCAGGACCGACAATGTTTCCTAAACTTGTATAAGTAGAGTTCATGCCGGCAATAAACCCTTGTTCATCTCCTGCCATATTGGATAATAGAGTGGTGACAGCTGGTCGAAGAAGATCGCATGCTAAAAATACAGCAAACGTTACAGCCATAATGAAAAAGTAGCCGTCAACTAAGGTTGACAGAAAAATAAAGACGGAAGCGCCTAATAAACAAATTTCAATCAACCTTTTCTCGCCAAGATACTTCACTAGCTTGTCAAAGAAAACGATTTGGGCGATGAGTCCAAAAATCGTTCCTGTTGTTATGACGATGGAAATATCTTTCGGCGAAAAACCGAATTTTTTATCGACAAACAAACCGAACATCGTTTCATATGCGGAAAGACCAAATGCTAAAACAAACACGATCAATAGCGGTACAACATACGGAGGTTTGATCGATTTGCTTAATTCGCTGAAAAATTGAAGACGAGTTTGTTTTTCATCTAATTGTTGAATGTTATCATTTGGAAGCGGTTCTTTTAAAAGGAGAATGGAAAAAACGGCTGCGACAAGCGCAATAAATGCCGCAAGAAAAAACGGCACCCGAATGCCGAATTCTGCTGCAAATCCTCCGATGCCGGGCCCGATAATAAAACCTGCGTTAATGCTGGCAGACAAATATCCAAGCGCTTTCGGCCTGTCCTCTAAAGTGGTGATATCTGTAATAAACGCAGTAACAGCGGGCATAATACATGCCGCGCTGATTCCGCCAATTATTCTTGAAATCAAAAGCAAGAAGAACGCAGAACCTATTGCAAATAAAAATTCGGATACAGCAAACAAAACTAAACCGATGACAATCATAATCTTTCTGCCAAAACGGTCAGTAAAAATCCCCGTGACCGGCGAGGAAAACAACTGGGCAGTTGAAAATGCTGCTATGAGATATCCCATATAAACGCCCGATAAATTTAGTTCATTCATATAAGCGGGCAAAACCGGAACAACGAGTCCGATTCCTAAAAAAGCGATAAAAACATTGCAAAGCAGTAATATAAGGGAGATATTTTGTTTATTTGAACGTAACATGATAACTTCACCTGCATATCTTTGACTTTAAATTTTTATGTATCAAGAATCAACTACGATGTAAAATTTTTACTTTTACAAGAAAGAAAGAAGGCGATCCATCAAAGGACGTTTTTCATCCTTCTGGATCCCCTTTCTATCTCGCTTTTCTTTAACTTTTATGCTCGCGCAAATGAAGTACATATACAGCAATGCTTAAAAACAAGGCGCAGTAACCGACATTTATGTAAACTTTGTCTAAATTGTAATCTAAGTTTCCAGCAAGGTATTGTTTATATGCCATACCGCCAAAATAAACAGCAAGGAGGAACATGACGATGCTAGCAATTAAATATATTTTTTTCAAATACATCACCCCTACACCAAATTCCCTTGCTTTTCTTTTTCTATAAAAATGTTTCATCTCTAACAATTTATTTTCTCTTATCTTCACCTCTCCGTCAAGAATTCGCCAGAAAGAATTTTCGCCATTATGTTTCATATTCCGCTATAATATTTTAGGAAAGGAGATCTGAAATATGGCATTACCTGATGATTTTTGCCGGAAAATGAAACAATTGTTAAAAAATGAAGCAGATGATTTTTTTTCTGCTTTGCGGGATGAACCGATCAAGGGGCTGCGCTTCAATCGTCTAAAAATAGAAAAAGAAACGTTCATTCGGAAAATACCTTTTTCTCTTTCTTCAGTTCCCTTTTGTGAAGACGGATTTTATTACGATGAAAAACAAGACGAGCCCGGAAAACACCCTTTTCATGCAGCTGGGCTCTATTATATACAAGAACCGAGTGCTATGGTTCCTGCTGAAGTGCTTCAGGCAAAACCCGGAGAAAAAATATTAGATTTGTGCGCTGCGCCAGGAGGAAAATCGACGCAAATTGCCGCAGCGATGGAAAATGAAGGAATTCTTATCTCAAATGAAATTCATTTCAAACGAGCGAAAGCACTATCGGAAAATATTGAACGTTTCGGAATTCAAAACGCTATTGTGATAAATGAACGGCCCGAAAAACTGGTTCAACACTTTCCGAATTATTTCGACAAAATTTTAGTTGATGCCCCGTGCTCTGGAGAGGGAATGTTTCGAAAAGATGATAACGCCATCGAATTTTGGAGCGAGGATCTTGTTGAAAAATGCTCGTACACGCAAAAAAAGCTGTTATCTTTAGCGTCTCAAATGTTAAAACCCGGCGGAACTCTCGTCTATTCCACCTGCACGTTTTCTCCTGAAGAAAATGAACAGGTTATTGAGGCATTTGTAAGCATGCATCCAGAAATGTCTCTTGTTGAAATTCCTAAACGTGAAGGTTTTGATCGAGGAAGAGTGGAATGGACAAAAACGAATTTTGAAGAAATTTCAAAATGCATCCGCCTTTGGCCGCATAAAATCAAAGGTGAAGGGCATTTCGTTGCGAAATTAATCAAAAATGGCGAAAACAATACGAGAAGCAGCGTTTCATATTTAAAATCAAATGTCAAAAAACAGCAATTAGCTGAGTTTCAGCAATTCGAACATTCTTTTTTAAAGAAAAGAATAACCGGGGCATTTTTCTTGAAAAAACAACAGCTGTATGTATTACCTGAAAAATGCCCAGATATTACTTCGTTGAACGTTTTGCGGGCGGGTCTCCATCTTGGAGAAATCAAAAAGAAACGATTTGAACCGAATCATCATCTTGCCCTGTCACTCACACCAAATGATGTGAAATACAGTTATTCCTTCTCAACGAACGAAAAAGATTGGCAAGCTTATTTAACGGGAGAAACGATTTCATCTCCATTGGGTGTAGACAGGGGATGGATATTAATGACAATAGACGGCGAATCGATCGGTTGGGGAAAAGAAACGAAAGGAACCATTAAAAACTTTTATCCAAAAGGTCTTCGTGTTCAATTTTGACAAAACAAAAGCGGGTTTTGATACCCGCTTACTTATTTGAGAGGGAGCGGAACATACAAATTTGCTGAAATTACCCCTTCCTCCAAATCAATTTTTTCAGCTTGAATTTTAGACCCGTTTTCCAATGCCAGCTGATCAAGAAAGACTACAATCTGGCGATTTTTTGCATCAATCTGCACTTCTTTTGGAAAGTGGTATTGGGAATCAATATATTTCAACACATAAGAAACCGGAACGGAAAGTCTCCCAACCGATAAGCTTTTCACCTTTAAAATGACGTTTCCCTGCTGTACACTCGGTTCAAAAGACATGACCATGTCCAAATCCCGGCCGAAAGCGAGAAGGCTGCCGTACAGTTTAATATCATCCGTAATTTCAACCCAGTATGTGAGAGGCTGATGAACGGCTTCCTTTTTTAAATAATCATTGATGACCTTAGTTACTGTCTGTTTATCTGTTTCCACTTTAAAGACAGCAAAATCTTTACTACCTTCCGCTTCCTTTTTCAGAGGTGGCTTTTCCCCAGGCATAAGCAGAAGACCAGAGGAGATGAGAATAATCAAAAAATTGGAAAACAGCAAGATAAAAAATGCAAGCTTCCATTTATTCATTTACTTCAATCCTTTTTTGTTCCATTTTCCAATGTTTCCATAACCCTTGCCGCAATCAATACATATCCGTTCTCGTTCGGATGGAATTCATCTGTATATAAGAGGTTTTTGTCCTCTCCTTCTTGAAAAATATCCTGAATTGAAACGAATACCGCACGTCCATCTCCGAGCAAAATTTGTTTCGTCCGCTCGTTCCATTCCGAAATAATCATATCAATTTCCGGAAATTCTGCCAATTTCCACGCAAACGGATTATAAAGCCCAATAAACGCAATGACTGACTGTTCATTTGTCGACCGGATCTTGTTCATAATGTCTCTTAAACGTTGTTCATAAAGAAGGCGTTCTTCTTGAAAAAGTTCAACTGTTAATTCAAAAATATTTTCCCGCACGACTTTCATTAAATCATTTGCACCAATCGTCATGATAATGAGATCGGCATCTTCCAATTCCTTTTTTACTTGATCTTCATCAAGCTTTTTTAACAAATTTTCCGTTGAATGCCCCATCGCTGCAAAATTGACTGTTGAAACAGATGAAATGTCTTCCTTTTTTTCTAATTCATCTGAAACGAGACCAACATAGCCTTCTTTTGTTCGGTCGCCCACTCCTTTTGTCAGGGAGTCGCCAAGTGCAACAATTTTGATATCTCCTTGCAATTGAAAAGAGCTGGACCTACTTTCATTCCCCGCGACAGCGATTTCAGTTTCAATCGGTTTGCTCTCTTCCTCTTCCGCCTTCGCTTGATTTGAAGGAGAAGCAGTGGATTTTTGGACACATCCGGTTAATAAGAAAAAAGTCATAATAAGAAGAGAAAATTTTTTCGACAGCATTCCTATCACCTTGTGACGATCTCTTTCTTTTTATTATATCATACGAAAAAAAGTTTAAAATTGACCCAAAGGCATCATGTACAGAGGGTCCTTTCCCCCTGCTGTCAGACGCTTTAGGCCAACTTTAAACTTTATTGAACAGCTTTTATATCGTTGATGATTTCGTCATACGGCGTATTTTCAACACCGTTGTAGCTTTTTAAAACAACTCCGTTTTGATCCACTAAATAAAAGCTCGTTCCATGAATGACCTGATCATCGCTTTCCGGTTTTTGAACGATCGTTTTAAAACTGTTTTTTGCAAAGTTTTCAATTGTCTCTTGGCTGTATCCGGTTAAAAAATGCCAGTTGTCAAGAGAATCGGAAAATTGATTTGCAAATTGTTTCAGTTTCTCTGGTGTATCTACTTCCGGATCAACGCTGAATGATACAAATTCGACTTCAACACCTTCTTTTTCCGCTTTTTCCTGCAATTGAGCCATATGGGCTGTCATCGGCGGACAAACGGTTTCACAGCTTGTAAAAACAAAATCAGCTACCCAAACCTTCCCTTTTAAATCTGCTAAAGCAAAGGGCTGTCCGTTTTGATCCGTAAATTCAAAATTTTCCACTTTATAATTCAACGGATCTTTTATTTTATTTCCGCTGCAAGCCGTTAAAAAGATCAATAACAGAAAACAGGAAATGAACATTTTCTTCTTCATCGATCATTCACCTTTCACCTATTCTCATCGAAAGTGTATCAAATTTTCATTCAAGTGAAAACAAATTCCAAAATGATTCATAAAAGATTCAAAAAAACTAGCTTTTACTTATGGCTTCACATAGTAAGAAACTCCTAAAGCTCCTTTGCCGGTATGAATGGAAATGATTGGTGTCGTTGTGCAAATATCAATTTTATCAGCGGTTGTGATCTTCAACAATTCCTCTTTTAAGCGCAGCGCCAAATCTAATGCATTGGCATGCGCCACCCCAATCCTCTGCAAATCGCGATCTTTTATATCTTGAATCAATTGCTTCATAAAAAATTTAACAACTTGCGAATGGCTTCTAACTTTTGTGATTGGCGTAAAGATCCCGTCTTGTAAAGAAGCGATCGGTTTAATATTCAATAACGAGCCTAATAGAGCCTTTCCCTTTCCAATCCGTCCCCCTTTTTGCAAATGCTCAAGAGTGTCTACTGATACATAAAGAAAAGTGTTTTTTCGTACTTGTTCTATATGAGAGATTATTTTGTCTAACATTGCTCCCTTTTTTGCCATTTTTGCCGCTTCAATCACTTGAAAACCTAAAGCGCTAGATATATAGTTGGAATCTATGACCGTAACTTCTCCCTCGGTCAGGCTTGCCCCTTGCTGTGCGGCGCGCACTGTTCCGCTCAGTTTACCGGACATATGAATGGATAGCACTTGAAAACCTTCTGCATGAAGGCGATCATACACTTCCTTAAAATGGATCGGAGAAGGCTGAGAACTCTTCGGTATTTCTGCTGATTCCATCATTTTTTCAATAAATTCCGCTGGTTCAAAATCAATGCCGTCCGTATAAGATACACCATTCAATGTATAGGTTAACGGAACAACTTCAATATTGTATTCCTCCAAAATATTTTTATCTAAATCTACTGTTGAATCGGTAACGATCCTTACCTTTTGTGTCAATACACTCACTTCCTATCAAACAATAATATTTCAACCTTATCACGTTTCTGATCAAAAGAAAAGAAACAGTCTCTAATCTTTACCCGTCCTAACATATTTTGAAACTTAAAAATTCAAAAACGGTTAATTTCGCAGATCTCTCCTTCTTCTCCAAAACGCTTAAAAAAATAAAAAGCCCTTGCCGATAATCAAATATCTGCAAGGGATATTTCTTTAAGCGTTATGTTTTAATCGGTTGTCTTGAAAAATTGATTCATAATCTTTCCACTTTAAAGCATGCTTCAAATAGCTTCGAAAATTATAAAGGCTTTTTGGCTTTGATTCTTTGCAAATGTTCGCTATAAAAAGCTGCAAATGAATATTTAACATGAAACGGTAAGAGTTATCCTCCTCCAATACTGGGATTTCAACAATCTTCACCTTCTGTCCATTTTCAAGTTTGAACTCTAGGCTTTTAAATAGCAAAGTATCAATCCTCTTTTTACCCGTTTCTTCTATTATACAACAAAATAGGAGCGAATTTTGCAAAAATTTGTCATATACAAAAATATTTTAAATTAACAAATTGAATAAGTTGCTGTCCTTGTTAACCTCTGTAAAAGGAAAACCTTTCTTTTTCATTCTTTCGACTAATCCGCGGTAATCTTCCCGATGCTTGACTTCGATGCCGACAAGCGCAGGACCGCTGTCTTTATTATTTTTCTTCGTGTATTCAAAGCGAGTGATATCATCCGTCGGACCTAATACCTCATCTAAAAATTCCCGTAAAGCACCCGCACGCTGCGGAAAATTAACGATAAAATAATGCTGCAAGCCTTCATAAATTAAGGATCTCTCCTTAATTTCCTGCATGCGCTCAATATCGTTATTGCCTCCGCTAAGAATGCAAACGACATTTTTTCCTTTTATTTGATCTTTGTAAAAATCAAGCGCTGCGATTGGAAGCGCACCTGCTGGTTCTGCTACAATTGCATTTTCATTATATAAGTTCAAGATCGTTGTACAAATTTTTCCTTCCGGCACAAGTAAAAGATCGTCCAAAATTGTTCGGCAAATGGAAAATGTCTGATTTCCTACCCGCTGGACCGCCGCTCCATCCACAAATTTTTCAATTTCATCCAGTTCGACTACTTCGCCTTTTTCGAGTGATTTCGCCATAGCTGGTGCGCCGGAAGGTTCCGTGCCGATTAATTTTGTTTCCGGCGATACGCTTTGAAAGTATGTGCCGATGCCAGACATTAACCCTCCGCCGCCGATAGCAGCAAACAAAAAATCAATTGGCTCGTCGCTGTCATTTAAAATTTCTACAGCAATGGTGCCTTGGCCCGCAATGACATCTTTATCGTCAAACGGATGGATGAACGTACGGTTTTCTTTTTCGGTGCATTCAAGCGCTTTTTTATACGCATCATCAAATGTATCGCCTGTCAACACAATTTCAATGTACTCTCTTCCGTGCAATTCCACCTGAGATATTTTTTGTTTTGGAGTTGTGGAAGGCATAAAAATTTTTCCATGCACTTTTAACGCTCTGCACGAAAATGCGACTCCTTGCGCATGATTTCCAGCACTTGCACAGACAACCCCATTTTTCGTTTCCTCAGGAGTCAAATGTTTCATTTTGTTGTAAGCTCCTCTTATTTTAAAAGAGCGTACAACTTGCAAATCTTCCCTTTTCAAGTATACCCGGCAACCATATTTTTCAGATAATCTTTGGTTAAATTCCAATGGAGTATGTGTCACAACATCCTTTAATGATTGATGCGCTTTTAATATATCTTCTACTTGGACGAATGCTTCAACTTTTGTCAAATTCGTCATCGTACATCCCTGCCCTTAAACAATTTCTTAATTTTTAAATTATAACACGATTCAAATAAAAATAAAATTACATCTATTGTTTTTATTTAGAAATCGGCTTTTTTGACCGAATGAATCCAATTTTACATGTGAAATTATATGATTCTTATATGTATTACTTGCAAGATATGGCACAACTAAAAAAGACGCTTGAGCGCCTTTTTTAATGTCCTATAGAAGCCGGCGAAAGAAGCAATGCTTCCTTGACTTCAAATTGACTCAGACCGTTCTTATTTATTTCGCTCGTACACAAGGAAGCGGTGCGGATAAACATTTTTTTCATCAACTACTCCATCTTTTTGGGAAATAAGCTTCCATTCAGAAAAATCAATTTTTGGAAAATATGTGTCGCCTTCAAACTCCCCCTCAATTTCTGTTACATAGAGTCGATCGGCAAACGGAAGCAGCGCTTCAAAAATCTTCGCTCCGCCAATTACAAACATTTCTTCTTCCTTATTGTTTTGGGCAAATTGCAAAAATTCATTTATCGAATGAAAAACGAGACAGCCTTCAGAAGAAAACTTTTCATTCTTTGTTAACACAATCGTTTCTCTTCCGGGAAGGGGCCGTCCAATCGATTCAAAGGTTTTACGGCCCATGACGATCTTTTTGTTCATCGTTGTTTCTTTAAAATATTTTAAATCATTCGGAAGATGCCAAGGAAGCTTATTGTCCTTTCCGATCAGCCAGTTTTTATCCATCGCAAACAAAAAGGAAATCATACACTCACCTCACCTTTAATGTGAGGATGAGGATCATACCCTTCCAGTGTGAAATCTTCATAAGTAAAATCAAAAATGGATTTTACCTCTTTATTCAATTTCATTGTCGGAAGAGGCCGCGGCTCCCTCGTCAGCTGCAATTTTACTTGCTCAATATGGTTGTTATAAATATGAACATCGCCGAATGTATGGATAAACTCCCCGGGCTCCAAGTCGCAAACTTGAGCAATCATCATCGTTAAAAGCGCATAGGAAGCAATATTGAACGGCACACCTAAAAAAAGGTCTGCGGATCGTTGATAAAGCTGACACGAAAGCTTTCCTTCCGCAACATAAAATTGGAAAAACGCATGACACGGCGGGAGGGCCATTTTATCTAAATCAGCGACGTTCCAAGCACTTACAATCAATCGCCGTGAATGTGGATTCGTTTTAATTTGTTCAATTACATTTGAGATTTGGTCGATGGTATTTCCGTCTGCACCTGTCCACGAACGCCATTGGTAGCCGTAAATGGGGCCCAAGTCGCCGTTCTCATCTGCCCATTCGTTCCAAATTCGGACGCCGTGTTCTTGTAAATATTTTACGTTTGTATCACCTTTTAAAAACCATAACAGCTCATAAATGACCGATTTTAGATGAATTTTTTTCGTCGTAACAAGAGGAAACCCTTTAGCCAAATCAAAACGCATTTGATATCCAAATGTGCTGATGGTTCCTGTTCCCGTCCGATCCTGTTTTTTAACCCCGTGCTCAAGCACATGTCTGCATAAATTTAAGTATTGTTCCATTGATGACACATCCTTTAGTTGAAATGTTACTTTAGTTTACAATCGGCTCGTTCTCTCATTGCTATTAAACCGTTTGTCAAACGAAAAATTTTTTTCAAAATCCGGATCGAAAAAGCCGTCTCATGCAGCTTATTTTTGCAATCTCCATCTTTAAAAATGGAAAAATTGGCGAATCGCCAATTATTTCCCGCTGCACACTTTCTGAAATTATTTTATCTCTTCCAGCTTATCATTTACATCTTCGTTATTATGAGCAATGCGGCTAGCTGCACTTGCAGCAATGGCTGCCACGATATCGTCTAAAAATGTATTGACTTTCCCGTCATGGCTATTGTTCAGCTCTTTGATGATTCCAAATTTTTCTTTGTCTAAATAGCCATAATTCGTAAATCCAATTGACCCATAAACATTTACAATCGATAACGATAAAATTTCATCAATTCCATATAGCGGTTCATCTGATTCGATAATTTGCTGAAGCGGTTCAGGAAGCAATTTTTGTTCCGCAAGCTTGTCTAAAGCAATTCCTGTCAAGACAGCATGAATGATTTCTCGTTTTCTTAAAATCTTTTCAACATGGTATGTGCATTCTTCAAGAGACAGATCGGGAATGTATTTTTTTTGCAGCTCCAACACGATTTGTCCAATGTCTTTTAATGTTACTCCCCGATCTTCCAACAATTCAATCGCTTTTTTTTGGAGCTTTTCAAGTGAATACGCCATATTCAATCACTTCCTTTACTGCATCCAATTTGGAGGTGTGTTTGTGTCCCAATAAATTTTCCCCAATGCATAATGGGTTTGAAAGTGATCATGGTATGTATGGTAATGAAAATCAAACCAATAGCCTTGTTTTGGCGGATGATCGACGCGAACATGAAATCGTATCAAGTCTTTTCCGCTCGTACGATCATAAATGTGAAAAATTTTTTCTCCTTTTCCATTCGCAGGTTTTTGGGATATAGCCAAATCTGCAAATTTTTCCTTCTCCGTTGCCAAGAAGGTTTTGATCACTTCTTCCATTTGCGGCAAAACTAAGTTGCGAAACTCATCTTCTATCACACCGCTGATTTTTTTGCCGAATTTTTCAAATGATTGTTTTTCCGCTTCAAACAAAAATTGATCGACAATGTTTGGCTGTTCTATTGCTGACTGATCTTGTGAATCACGATGCAGTAATAGTTTTTTCTCTTCGGCCTCCGGTGTATAGTTTGCGTCAGGAGCCTGTTTATTGACGGTTAAGGCGGACGGAGGCGCTACAAGCCCGAATGTTGCGAGTGTAAATAAAACGACAAGCGATTTTCGAATCCAATTTTTCAAGTTCCCAACATCCTTTCCGCCAAATGAACAAACGATACTATCATTCTATCATATTTTAATCAAAATAGATATTTGATAGAGTTTTTTGACTGAAAAGAAATGGGTTCAAAAAAACGAGAAAAAAGGGTAAAATAAAAATCAGAAGTTGGAGGCAGCAGATCGGAAGTCGACAATTTGGGAAACCGGCAGAAAATGACCGTTCAACTCATCCTGCAAAATTTTTTCTAGTTGATTGGAGGAAAGTACATATGTATGATGCAATGTTCATAATAGGTAGCTTTATTACACTTGCATATTTAATTGTAATGGAACTTACAGACTAAAAGCTCATGGAAGACCATGAGCTTTTACTTTTAAGAAGCTGAATATCATTAGCAATGCTTTTCAAATGCTTGAAGAAGATTTTCCATAACTCCTTCCAGCGTATTGCCTTCAATGTCATGTCTTGGGATAAAATGGACAACTTCTTTTCCTTTTAAAAGAGCCATTGACGGCGACGACGGTTCATAACCGATAAAATACTCCCTCATTTTTGCCGTCGCTTCCCGATCTTGACCCGCAAAAACTGTTACGAGATGGTCAGGAGTTTTTTCGCTTCTTACTAAAGCTTGTGTTGCCGCTGGTCTTGCAAGTCCCGCTGCGCAGCCGCAAACGGAATTCACAAAGACGAGCGTTGTCCCTTCCGCTGATTCCATAAATTGATCCACCTCTTCAGGCGTAACTAATTCACGAAATCCAGCATTTGTCAACTCATCTCTCATCGGTTGAACGAGCTGACGCATATACTCTTCATAAGCCATTGACATTTTCAATCCCCCTAATTTTTACTATATTTAACATTATTCGTTTATGAAACAGAAATATGCTACTTTTGCCGGCTTTCGGTCATTTGCTTCCAAACGGATCCTTTTGCTTCTTCTCCTTTTTCGATCCTTTCTATTGCCATCTTTATTTGCATTTTCACTTCAAATTCTGGATCGTCTTCCGCTTCCTTCAGTTCCTTTAAAACAGATTCATCTCCTACTTCGTACAAAAACATGGCTGCCCGCCAGCGAACAAGTTTACTTTTGTCCTTCAATGCTTTCGCCATTTCAGGAATAGCCGCTTTGTCCCCGATGTCAGATAGCGCATCACCTGCTGTTCTTCTAACAGTAACGCTTTTATCTTTTAACGCTTTATAGAGCAAAGGAAGGACAGCCGGATCTTCGAGCATTCCTAAATAGACCGTTGCAAGTCTTCGTATCGATGCCTTCTCATCATTCAACGCTTTTTCCAGCACATCTAAATCTTCAAGCGTTGGATCCATTTGCTCCAAATGGGCAAACCGCTTTTGCCAATCAGGATCATCAAGCATGTCAACCGTTACTTTGTAGCTGAATCGCTTAAACGTTTCCTTTTCATCCTTTTGATGAATGATTCTATTTTTTATGCGTTCTAGCCTGTCATCCGGATAGGCTGCTGATATTTCATCGACAACCTCTTGGCCGATTGCATCCAAATCTCCGTAGCGGACGCCATGCTCCTTCCATTCCCTTTCTAAAACAACGTTGTTCGCATGCTTTTGAACTTCCATGATCATGTTTCGGAAGCGTTCAGGCAGCCCGTAGCGGTGCTCCTCATGTCCGTCTGTCAGCTTTACTTGCATCGGCAGGCCGTGAAACATTTGAATAAACACTTTTACTTCGCCATATCCTTCTTCAGGAGAATAGGCGTCCTGGCTGTTATCTTCAACCTGTTCGCCGAAAATGCTTCTTACTTCTGATAAAATATCCTTCCAATGATATTTGCTGTTTCGTTCAATGGCCATAAAATCTGCAACATGATAGACCCCTTTCACCCCTTCAATTGCTAAAATGGATTGGATTTCCTTTGGGGCTTCATGAGCATTTTCTTTTTTATAATTGTTCCTTTTACCTGCTGGAAGTTCTTGGTCGAGAATTACTTTCATTGTATTAGGGCTTGGGGTTGGTTCAATCGACTTAATGTTCACAAGATGTCACTCCCTACTTCCTCTTAGCTAGTTCCATTTTAACATGCCGGTCTGCAAAATTCTTTCCAAAAGCACTTGCAGTGAAATAATGGAGAATTTACAAAAGCTTTTCGATATAAGGAGCGATGTCTTTCGGATTTGTTTGCGGAACAAATCGCTCTACCGGATTGCCGTCGCGGTCGATCAAAAATTTTGTAAAATTCCATTTAATCATCTTTGTTCCAAACACGCCTGGAATTTGTTCGGTCAAGTACACAAATAAAGGATGGGCATTCGGGCCTCTCACATCAATTTTTGAAAAGACCGGAAATGTCACACCATAATTTTCACAAAATGTTTGGATTTCTTCGTCCGTTCCCGGCTCCTGATTGCCAAACTGATTACACGGAAACGCCAGTACGACAAA
Organism: Aeribacillus sp. FSL K6-8394; assembly: GCF_038008865.1. NCBI lineage: Bacteria > Bacillati > Bacillota > Bacilli > Caryophanales > Bacillaceae > Aeribacillus > Aeribacillus sp. FSL K6-8394. The sequence continues at coordinate 691,268 of NZ_JBBPAA010000001.1, read as the reverse complement.
TCCTTTTTCTTTGTATGTTTCATATAAATTTTGCAAATCTTTGTATTGCTCCGTAAAGCCGCAATAACTTGCAGTATTGACAATGAGCATGACATTTCCTTTATACTGTAATAGTGATATTGTTTGCCCATCTGCGGTTTTTACATCAAAGTCATAAACAGTCATCACGCCTCCCCCTCCATTTACGTTGATTTTACATTACAGTCATAATAATAACAAATCTAAAATTGAAATATCATTTTAAACTATCTATAATATTAGCAAAACTTAGTCTGATCATGTTCTGTTTCGCTCTGCACATGATTCATTTTTTTGTTTTTCGATTACATTCCGGAGGTGCACATACATGCCAATTAATATACCAGCAAATTTGCCGGCAAAAGAAATATTGGAGAAAGAAAACATTTTCGTGATGGATGAAAAAAGGGCTTACACTCAGGATATCCGTCCATTAAATATTGCCATTTTAAATTTAATGCCAGAAAAAGAAAAAACGGAGACCCAGCTTCTCAGACTTTTAGGAAACTCTCCGCTTCAAGTTAATATCACGTTTTTGCGTCCGAAAACCCATACGCCAAAAACAACGGCAAAGCAGCATTTAGAACAATTTTATACAACGTTTGATCAGGTCAAGCATCGAAAATTCGACGGGTTGATTGTAACAGGGGCTCCTGTTGAAAAAATGCCTTTTAATGCTGTTAATTATTGGGAAGAGTTGACAAACATTTTTGAATGGACGAAAGAAAATGTGACATCTACTTTGCATATTTGTTGGGGTGCTCAAGCAGGCCTATTCTATCATTACGGCATCGATAAATATATGCTGCCGAAAAAATGCTTCGGCGTTTTTGAACATAAAATATCAGATCCTTCCGTCAAGCTGTTAAGAGGTTTCGATGAAATCTATTACGTTCCCCATTCTCGCCATACGGACATCGATGTGGAAGAAGTGAAAAAACAAAAAGATTTAGAGATTTTGTCTTATTCGGATGAAGCGGGTGTATGTCTTATTTCTTCGAAAGACGGGAGATTTATTTTTTTAACCGGACATCCTGAATATGATGCAACAACATTAAGAGATGAATATGAACGAGATTTGGCGAGAGGACTTGACATCGAAATCCCAAAAAATTATTTCCCTAATGACGACCCGACGAAATCGCCTTACAATCGCTGGCGGTCACATGCGAATTTGCTGTTTGTCAACTGGCTTAACTATTATGTATATCAAGAAACTCCTTATATTTGGGAATAATAATAGCAACCTGGTCGGATTAAAATACGACGTTCTGAAATTGAGGTGATGAAATCGTTTATGAATAAGCAGAAAATTTTGATCTTGACAGCAAAGTACGGAAACGGGCATATTCAAGTGGCAAAGACGCTGGAAAAGCGATGTATGGAACGGGGTATGGACGTCATCGTTTGCGATCTATATCAAGAGTCTCATCCACTCATTACTGAATTCACAAAATACCTGTATTTAAAGAGCTTTTCGTTTGGAAAACAGTTTTACCGTTTGTTTTATTATGGTGTAGATAAAATGTACAATAAACGAGTCATGAATGTTTATTACACAATGGGCAGAAAAAAACTTGAACAAGTGATTGCTGCTGAAAAACCCGATATCATCATCAATACGTTTCCAATGATCGTCGTACCCGAATACCGGAGACGCACCGGTCACGTGATTCCGACCTTTAATGTCATGACAGATTTTTGTTTACATAAAATTTGGGTGCATCAAAACATAGATAAATATTATGTTGCATGTGAAGATGTAAAAGAAAAACTTCTCAGCTTAGGGATCGACGAAAAAGACGTAAAAGTTACCGGAATTCCTATACGCAGCCGATTTGAAGAAAATATTGAGATAGAACCGTTGTACCGCAAATATGGATTAAGTGAGAACAAACATATTTTGCTTATTATGGCAGGTGCTCACGGCGTCTTAAAAAATGTGAAAGAAATTTGCGAAGCGATGCGCTATTCAGAAAACGTCCAAACCGTTGTTGTATGCGGAAACAATCATGCGCTCAAAGACCGCTTAGCCCCTCTTGCTAAAGCAAGCAGAGATCAATTGAAAGTTTTGGGTTACGTCGAAAGAGTGGACGAGCTGTTTCGAATTGCTTCCTTGTTGATTACAAAACCCGGAGGAATTACGTTAACAGAAGCTTCTTCCCTTTCGGTTCCTCTCGTTTTATACAACCCGGTTCCTGGGCAGGAAAAAGAAAACGCGGAATTCTTTGCAAAACACGGCGCTGCGGTCATCGTCAACAATGTATCTGATATGATTGATGAGGTGAACAAATTATTGCATTCACCTGATAAATTAAAACGAATGCGTAAAAATATTTTTCAACTGTACCATCCAAACGCTGTGGACACCATTTTAGACGACATAAAGTTAGAAAGTGAACGAATGTCTAAATATATTCATGAACATATTTCATAAACGAGTGTCAATAAGACATTCGTTTTTTTATAAAATGATGTCGCTTTATCGTATTAACTTCCTCGTATTACCTGGAAAATGCTTTTTTTTTGCGAGAAAACAGCACCGATTTTCACGGTGAAAGCATCCTTGTCATGTAGCCGGCAATTAAGCTGATTTATTCCCAATCAATTTCCATCTTAGCGTTTTGACAAAAATTCGAATCATTGGAATAAACTTGACTTTCAATAATTGGTTAGTGTATAGTAGATATATCATTTAGCTGAATATAGGCAGCCTAAGGTTTTGAGACCTTGCTTGTTGCATTATATTCCTGTTAAATGATAAAAAATTTTTTAAGCACGGCTTTGTGCGGAAAGTATTAGGAGGAAATCGAAATATGCAACAAAATGGTAAAGTAAAATGGTTTAACAATGAAAAAGGTTATGGTTTTATTGAAGTTGAAGGCGGAGACGATGTTTTTGTCCACTTCACTGCAATTCAAGGAGAAGGTTTCAAAACCTTAGAAGAAGGTCAAGCGGTATCTTTTGAAATTGTCCAAGGAAATCGTGGACCACAAGCAGCGAACGTTGTAAAATTATAATCGATGATCATTTGATCTTCAAATATAAAAAGAGGCTTTTGCCTCTTTTTATTTTTTATTTTCGGAATTTTTATTTATTACTGAATTTTCGATCGCCGCGCTTGCGTGTCCCCCTCAAATTTTTCCCCAGCTCTTTAATTTGCTGTCCCACCGTACATTTATTAATACAAAATGAATGGGCATATGTTTTTCCGTATTCTTTTCGAAAATGAGCTTTTAAAAAACAATTTACGCAATATTCATCCATTAATTCAGTCACTTTTTCAAATATAGCCGCACGATCTTTCATCATTCCATCTCCACTGTTTTTTATTTATCATTATGCTGTTTCACAAAAAGAGATTGTACTTTCTCGAAAATGTATCTTTCGCATTCTCAATTGAAGAGACTAATTTTTTATACCATATTCTGTTCAACCTTGCAACCGATTCACTCAAAAGGGTTTTTACAGACATTGATCGAATTGTATGGTATAATCACATCGATTTTTTTGAAAAGAAAAAGGCAGTCAAATAGATGTTTTACTTAATAAGATCAAAAGCTCCTCACATCTATTTTAAGCTTTTTTCATCCTTATCATGATCTTGATGACATGTTATATTCTTCATTTTTAAAAAAATTCCTCTAAGGGAGTGAAATTGATTGGTAGAAGTCTACATAGATGGTGCGGCAAAAGGAAATCCCGGACTTTCCGGCGCCGGTATTTATATAAAAGGAACGAACATTCAAGAAAAATATTTTTTCCCCCTTGGCGTCATGGATAATCATGAAGCTGAATTTGCTGCATTAGTCAAAGGACTTATGATCTGCCTTGAAAAAGGATATAAGATCGTCTCTTTCAGAACCGATTCACAGGCAGTGGAGCAAGCAGTGCTTAAACGTTATGCAAAAAATCAACGCTATAACAGCCATCTTCAAGAAGCGTTAAAGCTCATCGATCAATTGGATTTGTTTTTTATTAAATGGATTCCCGAAAAGCAAAACAAAACGGCTGATGAATTAGCCAAAAAAGCATTGCAGCTTCAAAAAGGGATTGATCATGAAGGAACAACAAGCGGCTGATTTTAAGTTTTTTCGCGTTGCTTATATTTGGAAACAGCATTTTTTATCGTTCGGAGGGCTTTATGTGTTAACTCATATTATTGAAGAAGAACTAACAACGTTCTGGTCTTTCATTGGAACCCTTTATTGTATTAGCACGCAATAAACTAACAACGTTCGGAGCGTTCAGCGGGACCTTAATGTATTAGCGCGATAAACTAACAACGTTTGTGAACATTCACCGGGACCTTTAATGTATTAGAACACAATAAACTAACAACGTTTATGAGCGTTCCATCAAGAGCGGGGCCCCATGAGATCATCCGCTTTTTGATCAGAGGGATGAGCTTGGTTTTTGCGGCTTCTCCCGGCAAAAAACATTTCCACAAACCATTTTGCACGTTCTGTTAGCATCCAGAAAATAAAGACTCTTCCATAAATGTTATGAGGAACTGGGTCAACCAGTTCCTTTCAGCTTTGCTTCCGACTTACATATTCTTTTACCATTTCTTCCGTTACGTATTTTCGCTGCGGAACGATTCCGGTTGCTCTGGCCAGCTCATTCATTTCTTTTGTAATTTCGTTAATCGTTTGCACGGAAAAATGAAGCCCCTTTTCGCAAAGCATTACAGCTTCATCGATTGCCTGCTCCCGTTTTTCTTCTAGATGCAAAAACCTTTTCACGATCTCGTGCTGGCGGTTTGAATGCTTTGTTATCTCTTTATGTACTTCTGCCATCTTTTTTCCCCCTAATTTTTAAGTTCGAGCTCTCATAGGAAGAGAGGAGCTTCTGCCCCTCTTTATAAAAGCGATGTTAAATCATTGAATTTTTCTTTCATCCATTGTACATCATTTGGAGCTGTCAACGTTTTTAATCTAGCTTGAATAAATTGTTCCCCTTCATGAATCATTTTTTCTTTCAGCTGTTTGATTTCCTTTTTCAATAATGCTTCGTAATGGCGAGCCAGATGCTCTTCAAAAGCTCTCACCGATATGTCAATCGTATCTTTCAAATTCTGTTCTAGAATATCAAACAGCTTTTGCTTTTCGTTCTGCTCGAAAAATGATTTCGTATTTCGGAACACTTTATGTGCTTTTGAAACATCAAATTGAATGTAAGGGAAAACGGAAACTTGGATCCGGATTTCTTCCCATTGAACCTCTTCTATATTTGAAAATGGAACTGCTTCACATTGTTTAGCAACCATGTCGGAAAGGTTCTGATTGATTTTTTGCAATATTCCGTTTAAATAATTTTCAATACGAAGTGTTGTAGCGTTCATTTCCTGCTGGAGCTGAATATTCAGTCCTTCTATCATTTCGTTAAAACAATCCATTAAAATAGCTGCTTCTCCCTTTGTGCTGTTTGTAAATTTGCCAGGATGATACGCCTCTTTAAACAGCTCCGGAAGTTTATGAAGAAGCCGCTGTTTTACGTAATAGTTCAATTCTTCCGTTTCCTGCTGGAATGTTATAACGTATTCGTCAACTGATTGCGTACGAATTAATTCCTGCATGCGATTGAGCTGATCCTTCAATTCGCGAATTTTCTGATCGCGTTCGCTTTCATCAAGCTCCAAAAGCTTGATCATATCTGAAAGTTCTGAGACCGCCTGTTGAAATTCATGTTCAGCCGCTTGAATTAAAACGGTCATCAATTCATGATGGATAAAATGTTCAAACGACTTGAGAAAATGCGGAAACTCGTCTCGAACCTTTGAAATCTTTTTCTTTTCCAATGCCTGTAAGCTTGAAACTTGAAAAAGCTTCGGCTCTCGGATTGAATGGGACAATAACATTTGCTCGACATAATTTCGAACATCTTCTGCATCTTGATCATGTTCCGCCAAATCAATTGCATTGATGATAAAAAACATTTTATCTAACGTAAAGGCGTCCTTTACAAGACCAAGCTGATCCAAAAACTGCTGATCTCCTTTTGAAAATGGATGGTTGTAATAAGTTAAAAAGATAATGGCATCCGCATGTTTTATATATTGGAAAGCAAGTTCTGTATGCCGGCCGTGAAATGAACTCGCACCTGGAGTATCAACAAGAGTAATCCCTTTTCTAGTCAGATCACAATCATAATAAATCGTTACATCCTGAATCATACATGACCGTTCTTCTTTTGCAACAAATGACTCAAGCTCATCTGCCTTGATCCATTTCACTTTTTGATCTTCTTTTTCATAAAATGAGATTCCTTCTAAAAAGGTGTTCAGCCTTCGTTGAACCATTTCATCTTCCGTTCGTTTCATTGCTTGAAGCATCGCTTCGCGCAAACCGGAAAATCGCTCCGCCTTAAGAGAAAGCGGTGCTAGCAATTCATTAATTTCTTCTAAAATTTGCTGCTCATTTTTAAAGACTACTTCCACATCCCCGTGTTTTTTGCCATCTTTAACACCGGTTAATTTATTGATAACAGCGGTTGTTGGAGTTGGCGAGGAAGGGAAAATTTTTTCACCAATCAAGGCATTTAAAAAGCTCGATTTTCCTGCACTAAACGCGCCAAAAATTGCAATTTGAAAGGAGCGGTTCTCAATTTGAGAAAGTTTTTCTTTTAAGCGGGTGGCTGAATGCTCCAGCCCAGTCTCATTTAAAATTTCAATCCCTTTTTGCAGCTTATTTATCATTTGATCTTTCTTCGCCGCTTCATGTTTTCGTTCGGTTTCTTTTTTCTCTATTTTTTTATCTTTTCTTTGCTTTTCATTCGAAATAAGGAATTGAAGAGAATTCCATTCCATGATTTGTTTTTGCAGATGTTCGGCTTTCCATCGCTCGATATCGATATTGTCAACAGTTCCTTGACCATTTAATATGTCGGAAAGCTGTTTAAACTCATTCATAAATTGTTCTTTCTCATCAATCGCTTTAGACATTTGCATCAGTTTGACTGTAAGCTGTTCCCGCTCCTGCTTCATCCGTTCTCTTTCTGTTTGATTCATCTTGTGTAACGCTTTGATCATGTGATCGCGCAAGCTTTGAGCTTCTCGTTTGCACAATTGCTGTACAGCATTTGAAACATCTTTCCCATACTGGAGCACATATTGACCGTTTAATTCAGCCCCTGGTTTGATCACGTCAAGCAGCATATTTTCATCAAATTCGATCGAAAAGCTTAATATTTGCTGTAAAAGAGAAGGTTGGTCGATATGATGCTTTTCGTAATATTTTTTCGCCATATTGATGATGTGCCATACAATTTGCGATTCCACATTTTTGGCCAGCTCTTCATAAAATTGAATAAGTGCATTTCGTTTTGCCTCTTCTGTTTTCTTTTTTGAGAAAAACAAACCAACTTTAAAATCTTTTTTCTGGGTTTCAATTAATTTTGCCGCTTTTTCCCTTGTATCATAAGGCATAAGATTGGCGTTTCTCAACAAACCATCAAGTTCTTGATCAAATGCTGCTTCAAACTGTTTAATGTCTTCATCTATCAGTTTGAGCTTCTGTTCTATTTCCGACAATTTTTGCTGGCTGTTTTGAAGCAGCTGATCAAGCTGATTCCATTCATCCAATGAGAGATGAAGGCTCTCCGCTTTCTCTTTAGACAAATCCTCCTTCATTTGTTGAAGCAAAATTTTTGCCTGCTCCAATACATTTTTTCGCACTAAATGCTTTTTATTATCGACTAGCCCATTTAACCGCTCCTCTAACTGCTTAAATTCGTTTAAAGGATGCTCAGGCGATTTCGTTGTCGTATAATAAATATTTTCCTTTTCAATTCCGATAGCTGTCAGCGAGGCTTCAATGTTTGTTTTAAACGTTGAAAAAGGTATTTCATCTTCTTGATGCTTATCAATTTGGTTGATGATGACGATGATCGGTTTATTCATCTCCCTCAGCTTTGACAAGAAAGAAAAATTCAGCTCCGACTGAACGTGATGATAATCCGTCACATATACGATGTAATCCGCTAAATGGAGCGCCGATTCTGTTCTTTTGCGATGATCGTCATCCGTTGAATCAATTCCCGGCGAATCTGTTAAAATCAGATGTTCACGAATCGTAAAATAAGGCCGTTGAATAAATACTTTTTCAATTTCATTTTCTTGTTTGCACAGCTTGCTGATCAGCTCATTATCCAAATCGTCTTTCGATTCATACATTTTGCCATTAAACAGATGCACACGGGTCAAACGTTCGCCTTTCGCCAGCATGACGATATTGGAGCTGGTCGGAAGCGGACTCGAAGGCAAAATGGTTCCGTTTGCAAGCTTGTTTAACAGCGATGATTTTCCTGCCGAAAAATGGCCCATAAATGCAATTTGGATTTGATCCTGCATCTCTTTTTCAATTAATTCTTTCCATTTTTGTTTATAGGAAGCTTTGACTTCTTTAGGAAGCTTTTCAAATATTTGAATCAAGCTGCTGATTCGTTCTTGCTCAACTACATTTCCCATACCTCAGGCTCCTTTTCGTCAATTCCTCATGTTGATTTTACCATATTGCCCGTAAATGAAGGCAAAAAAATTATTTTCAGGAGCCTGGACAAGAAAAAACCCGCTTCGCTTCCTCCCAAGCGACTGTTAAAAAGCTCAGTTTTCCCATAAATAAAGAGATTGACTGTTTTTTGCCAATCCCCGCTATGTAATATATGAAAAATTTATTTATGAATTTGAATCGACTCGCTTCAAAACATATCCGATTAAAATGCTATAAATCAAAACCGTACTACCGACAAAAAGCATTGTCATGTCGTCACAGCCTTTCTTGAGAATGATTTTCATCATTAATTAAAGAATAACATGAGTGAAAATCATTTTCAATAGTTTTTTCGAAACGAAGTTTTAAATTTTAAAATTTTACATAAAAAAACCAGCCAAAAATGGCTGGCACAAAATTTATTATTTAGTGATTTCGATTAACAAATCACCTGTTTGAATAGCTTCTCCGCTCTTCACATAAATATCTTTAATAACACCTGCAAATGGAGCTTGAACAGTCGTTTCCATTTTCATTGATTCAGTGATCATTAAATGATCGCCTTTATTAACTTTTTCGCCTTTTTCTACCAAGACTTTAATTACTGTTCCAGGCATAGACGCTCCAATATGTTCAGGGTTTTGCGGATCTGCTTTGACTCTTTGCTGAACAGTTGATTTAATGCTCTCGTCTTTAATGACAACCTCACGCGGCTGGCCGTTTAATTCAAAGTACACGATCCGCGTTCCATCAGGCTGCGGTTGGCCAATGGAAACTAGCTTCACAATCAGCGTTTTTCCTTTTTCTATTTCCACTTCAATTTCTTCGCCTAAACGCATTCCGTAGAAGAATGTCGGTGTATCTAAAACAGAAATGTTTCCATATTGTTCATATGTTTTCAAATATTCCGTGAACACTTTTGGATACAGTGCATAAGCAATCGTCTCGTAAGGCGTCGGCTCACGATGGAGCAGCTGCTCCAGTTCTTCTTTTAATGCTTGGAAATTAACCGGCTCCAATAGCTCCCCAGGTCTAACTGTAATCGGCTCACGGCCTTTTAAAATCACGCGCTGGAGCTCTTTCGGAAAGCCTCCGTACGGCTGGCCGAGATATCCGGCAAAAAATTCAATGACTGAATCTGGGAAGTCAAGCGATTCTCCACGCTCATATACGTCTTCTTCCGTTAAATTGTTCTGAACCATAAAGAGCGCCATGTCACCAACAACTTTTGATGACGGAGTTACTTTGACAATATCGCCAAACATTTGGTTGACGCGGCTGTACATTTCTTTCACTTCCTCCCAGCGGTCACCCAAACCTACAGCCTTCGCCTGCTGCTGTAAATTGCTGTATTGTCCGCCAGGCATTTCATGTACATAAACTTCTGAATGAGGAGCTTTCATGCCGCTCTCAAAGTCTTGATAATATTTGCGAACTTCTTCCCAATATTGAGACAGCTTTTCCAATGATTGAATGTTAACATTCGGTCTTCTTTCCGAACCTTCAAGCGCATAATATAAAGAATTGGCACTTGGCTGAGAAGTTAAACCGGCCATTGAGCTCAACGCTGTATCTATAATATCGACTCCTGCTTCGATCGCTTTGGCATATGTGTAAATGCCGTTTCCGCTTGTATCATGTGTATGCAAATGAATTGGCAGATCGACCGTTTCTTTTAACACTGAAATAAGCTCATATGCCGCCTGTGGCTTCAACAATCCTGCCATATCTTTAATGCCTAAAATTTGTGCGCCTGATGCTTCCAATTCTTTTGCCATCTGTTTGTAATAATTCAAATCATATTTTCTTCTTGTTGGATCGAGAATATCCCCTGTATAACAGATGGCTGCTTCGGCAATTTTTCCGGTTTTTCGGACAGCATCGATGGCAAGGGTCATCCCTTTTACCCAGTTTAAGCTGTCAAAGATTCTGAACACATCAATGCCTGCTTCCGCTGATCTTTCGACAAATTCTTTAATTACATTATCTGGATAGTTTTTATATCCGACAGCATTCGATGCGCGCAAAAGCATTTGCAGAAGCAAGTTTGGCACATGCTTTCTGACAATTTGAAGTCTTTCCCACGGATCTTCTTTTAAAAAGCGATAGGCAACATCAAACGTTGCTCCTCCCCACATCTCAAGCGAAAACAGGTTTGGAAGCAATCTCGCAGTAGGTTCAGCAATCTTTTTAATGTCATTTGTACGCACGCGAGTTGCCAGCAATGATTGATGAGCATCTCGGAAAGTCGTATCCGTCAACAGCACTTGTTTTTGTTCTTTTACCCATTTAACAAGGCCGTCGACTCCTTCTTTCTCTAAAATTTGTTTCGTTCCTTCTGGAATAGGCTCCGATAATTTTACGTGCGGAATCGGTGGCTCATCAAATACTGGTTTTTTCTTTTTCCCGATGCCTGGAAAACCGTTCACCGTCACATTCCCAATATATGTGAGCATTTTTGTTCCCCGATCTCGTTGTTTCGGGAAAACGAACAGCTCAGGCGACGAATCAATAAAGGACGTATCATATTCTCCAGATAAAAATTTCTCATGTTTAATGACATTTTCCAAAAAAGGAATATTTGTTTTTATTCCGCGAACTCGAAATTCTCTTAAATTTCGAATCATTTTTCTGGCAGCTTGCTCAAACGATAGCGCCCATGTCGATACTTTTACAAGCAATGAATCATAATAAGGTGTAATAACAGCGCCTTGGAAGCTGTTTCCGGTATCCAATCGAACGCCAAAGCCGCCTCCGGAACGATACGCCATAATTTTTCCAGTGTCCGGCATGAAATTGTTCAGCGGATCTTCCGTCGTCACCCTTGCTTGAATAGCATATCCCCATGTTTTAATGTCTTCCTGTCTTGGAATTCCAACTTCCGGGCTGTGAATTGAGTGGCCTTCTGCCACAAGAATTTGTGTTTGAACGATATCTATCCCTGTAATCATTTCAGTAATCGTATGTTCTACTTGAACACGCGGATTTACTTCGATGAAATAAAAGTCATCTCCGGAAACTAAAAATTCCACCGTACCTGCATTGACATAGTTGACATTTTTCATTAACCGTACAGCTGCTTCGCAAATTTTATCCCTTAATTCCTGCTTTAAAGAAACGCTTGGAGCAACTTCCACGACTTTTTGATGACGACGTTGGACAGAACAGTCCCTTTCATAAAGATGAACAATGTTTCCATCGTGGTCACCAATGATTTGCACTTCAATATGCTTCGGATTTTCGATCAGCTTTTCTACATACACTTCGTCGCTGCCGAATGCAGCTTTTGCTTCCGATTTAGCTCGTTCATAAGAATCCTTTACTCCAGCCTTTGAACGGACTATGCGCATACCCCGGCCTCCGCCGCCAAGAGCAGCTTTAATGATAAACGGATACCCGTATTCTTCACCAAACTGAATCACTTCATCCAAGCTTTTGACTGGACCGTTGCTGCCTGGAATGACTGGAATTCCGGCCTTTTCCGCCTGATGTCTAGCTTTCACTTTATCGCCAAACATATCTAAGTGCTCTGTTCTAGGGCCGATAAAAATGATTCCGGCTTCTTCGCATTTTCTAGCAAATTCGATATTTTCAGATAAAAAACCGTATCCGGGATGAATAGCATCCACGTCATGAGCTTTTGCAATTTCAATGATACCGTCAATATCGAGATATGCTTCGATCGGTTTTTTTCCTTCGCCAACTAAATAAGCTTCATCTGCTTTATATCGATGATAAGAACCTGAATCTTCCCTGGAATAAATTGCAACGGTTCGGATATTCAATTCATTGCAAGCTCGAAATACCCGAATCGCGATTTCTCCACGGTTTGCTACTAAGATTTTTTCAATTTTTCTGTTCGTCATATAAATCCCCCTTGCAGTGTATATTAGATTTTCAAGAAAATAAAACTAGAGCAGCATATGGCGGAACGATTACATGCTTGCAATTTCTTTTTCTTTTTTATATTGCTCCCGGTAATTGACAAACATTGAAACATTCACTAACAATCCCATCGATATTAATAGTACTAATAACGATGAGCCTCCATAGCTGACAAACGGCAATGTAACACCAGTGATCGGGATCAGCCCTGTCACTCCTCCCAAGTTGACGGCCGTTTGAATAGCGATCATGCTTGAAACTCCTACAGCAATCAATGTACCAAACGGGTCGGTGCATTTTCTTGCAATATAGAGGCCTTTTAAAACGATAAACGCCAAAAGCGTAAGAACAAATAATACACCGAAAATACCTAGCTCTTCCGCTACAACGGCCATAATAAAATCAGTGTGCGCTTCCGGCAAATATCCGTATTTTTGCACGCTTTCCCCCAGCCCCAGTCCAGTAAGACCTCCGGATCCGATCGCAATATATGAATTGACGAGCTGATAACCTGCTCCGTCTTCATGTTCAAATGGATCCGTATACCCTGTAAAGCGGGAAAGACGTTCTTTACTAAAAATATCATCGGCCTTAAATAAAATGAGCGGACTTAGCAGCAATAAGAAAAATAAAGCAAGCAATACTAACTTTAACATGTTTTTGATGCCCATACCTGAACATAAAATAATAGACAAGGCAATCATTCCAATAATGAATGATGTCCCAATGTCAGGCTGAAGCATAACAAAAACGCAAATCAATACGGTAAAGATTACCGGAGGCAATGCTCCCTTTCCAAAGTGCCATATGTACGATTGCTTTTTTTCGTATACAGCTGATAAATAAATAATGGCGGAAAGCTTGACAAATTCTCCCGGCTGAATGGCTCTTCCGGCAACTTTAAACCAGCTTTGCGCACCGCCGGCAACATGTCCAAAAATAAATAACAGCCCGAGAACAGCAATCGATCCAAAAAACAAAATTCTTATAAATTTTCCGTTCAGCAGAGCGCGGTACGGAAAAAACATCATAACTAGAAAAGCTATCGTTGCAAGCAGGAGCGAGGACAATTGCTTGCGAAAAAAATAATCGCTTTCCGTATAATACCTCGTGACTGCCATGATCATACTTGAACTGTACACCATGACCAAGCCGAAACCGCATAATAAGAAAACTGCTAAAATAAGCGAATAATCATATGATTTTAAAATTCGTTTCAACATGTTCATCTTCCTTACGACTTGCTGCTCTTCTTGTTGCAAAATAAATACACAGTCATTGTTTTCATAAGTGTAAAGAAAATTTATTTTCTATTATACTTTGAACAATTCATTTTCTCAATGGCAAAATAAAAATTGCGAAGGAACACCTATTGTGGAAGGTCGATATGAGAAATGGAAAAGATAAAATAAAAGCCCAAACCTTTTTTTACCGGTTTGAGCAAGCTTTTTATTTTCGTACAAATGCCTCGTGCAGAGCTGACAGCTCACGCTCAAGCTCATCAAGCAGAGCTTTTCCCTCGCGTTCTTCAATCAGGCCTAGTCTGACAGCAAAGTCAATTTCCCGAGATAATCCGAACATTTGCGTATCTAAAACCTCTTCATAAAGAGGACATTGAGGCATTGTCAAATTGTCCATTTGTACTTTAATCAATTTCATGATTTTATCTGCATCCGCCTTTAAAAGCGAAAGAGCCTTTTCCCGGTGACTAAGAACCATTTCAAATGATGCCATCTGAATCCCTCCGTTCCCCATTAAGGAATCCCTATTCTATCTATTAATATTAAATGTTATAAAGGAAAATTGCAAGGAAACACGCACCCTCCTTCCCTAATAATTTTAAAGTTGTTCATATATATGTATGAACCTTCCAAAAAAATGCTAGAAGAATTCGTCTGATTGATTTGCCGCGTCTGGACTCAGCCGCCTGACTGTCGCCTTTTTGAACTGAAATGGGCAACGGAATGTGACAAAATCCATAAAAGCGCTTATACTTTAACGTGGAGGGATGCTCATGAGCGATATTATTCAAATAAAAGGGAATGTAAAATTTCCAATTACTTTGGACCCAGGTGTTTGGATCTTTGATGACCGCCGCATTGATTTAAATACATATTTTGATCAAGGCCGCAAAGAGGAAAACATAGAAGAGGACTATGTGCAAAAAACAGCAAATCAATGGCAACGGGAGATTCAGGAGGGAGCTGTATTTCCGCCTACTTTAAAAACGGAACAAAAATTTGAAAAAGAAAAGGTGCTTACCGGGACTTTCGGCATGCCGCTTAAACCGTTTTTATCAAATGCTGAACCGTTAACGAACGCCAAAACGGTCGTTTTTGAAACCGAAAACGGCGAAGTCGAAATGCCGATTGAAAAAGCAGAAGAATGCATTTTGGCATTTAGCATGGAAGGAAAACCGTTAAAAGAAGACGGCCCTGTCCACATCATTTACGGAGATGGCTCGAACCGCAATGATCCAATTAAAAAGGTGAGAGCAATAATCGTAAAATAATTTTTGGGGGTGTCTAATAAGTCGTTTTACGGCTTATTGACGCCCCCATGAATGTTTTAGAAACGTTGATATATCGGTGTTTATTACCAATGGCGATTTGACTTTCTGGACAATCCCTTTTTTTCCATTGCTCACAATTTGAGTAGAATCGCAAATGTTAGCGCAAAAAATCTTTTTGGATGCTGCAAAGAGCTTAAGATAAATCAGCTTCTGCAAAGCTCACACTTTTATCTCTGACCCCTGAGGCTTTTGAAACTACAGCATCTCACTTTTTCATAACAAATCTGCTGCTATTTGCGCCAATTGGGATCGTTCGCCTTTCAGTAATTTTACATGCCCGGCAATTGCTTGATCTTTAAATTTTTCCACTACATAGGTCAACCCATTGTTATATTCATCTAAATAAGGATGATCAATTTGTCCTGGATCCCCCATCAACACAATTTTGCTTTTTTCGCCAACTCTTGTTAAAATCGTCTTCACTTCATGTTTCGTCAAATTTTGCGCTTCATCGATGATGATAAATTGTTCCGGGATGCTCCTGCCGCGAATATAAGTCAGCGCCTCCACCTCGATCGAATTCATACCTGCTAAAATCGCATCAAGCTCGCCAGCTTTTTTCGTATTAAATAAATATTCTAAATTATCCCATATTGGCTGCATCCAAGGCCTCAGTTTTTCTTCTTTTTCTCCCGGCAAAAAACCGATATCTTTTCCCATTGGAACAATTGGTCTGGCGACAAGAAGCTTTTTATATGATTCCATGTCTTCTGTTTGCATCAGCCCGGCCGCTAAAGCCAAAAGCGTTTTTCCTGTACCTGCTTTGCCGATCAAAGTCACGAGCTGAATATCGTGTCTCATTAATAGTTCGAATGCCATCGTTTGTTGAACATTTCTCGGCTGAATTCCCCAAACATGGTCATGCTGAAAAACAAGCTTTTTCAATCTTTTCCCTGTTTTATCGACAATCCCAATGGCAGATGATTTGCCTCCTAAAGCATCCTTCAGCAAAATAAATTGATTCGGATAAAAAGGATGATTGGTTATTTCTGACAGCAGCAGCTCATTTTTCTCATAAAATCGGTTTAAGTTTTCCATACTTATGTAAAGGTCAAGAAACCCTGTATAGATATGGTCAATTTCTACTACACGATCGCTCAGAAAATCTTCAGTATGAAGTCCAATCGCATCTGCCTTCACTCTCACTAAAGCATCTTTGCTGACTAAAATTACCGATTTTCCATCTTTCTTTGATTGCTCTTCCAGTGATAAATTTTTGGCTACTGCCAAAATTCGGTTATCATTTGTTTTTTCCACGAAAATCTCCTGCAGATCATGAAACGAACGATGATTTAATTCAATTCTTAAAGATCCGCCGTTTGGCAGAGGAATTTTTTCGTGCAATTTCCCTTGTTCCCTCAACTGATCAATGATTTTTGAAACTTGGCGCGCATTTCGTCCAACTTCATCCATATATCTTTTTTTGGAATCCACCTCTTCAAGAACAACGGCAGGTATTACAACTTCGTGCTCATCAAAGGAAAAAATGGAATTCGGATCCTGCAACAAAACATTCGTATCCAGCACATATATCTTGCCCAATCTTTCTTCCTCCCTCATCAGAAATTATTGGAGGCTTCCTTAGCTAAAATATATGTCTTTATGAATAAAGATAGAAGGTTTATTAAACAATAAATAAAGAAAGATGCTGCCTAAGCCGATGTCTTCTACAATCCAGTCGGGAGTTAACTCCGAAAGATTCAGGCTTCTTTATAAGTTTTGTAACTAGAACCAATGTTATTCGTCAAAGACGGAAGCACGAAATAAGTAATGGATTACTTTACACCTTACTTGTAAGAAAAGGAGTGATTGCATGCGCAGCTTTTTGATGTTTATTTTGCTTGTCGGCTTATATTTAAACGGTTGTTCCACAAACGAAAATGCACGAGAGGAAAATCGTGGTGAAAACTATTCAAGAACAATTACTGTCAAAGATTCCGTGCGGGAAAATGTTGATCGCAAATCCGGCCAGGAAATCGCCCGCCGTTTGGCAAAAATAGCCGAAAATGTTCCAGATGTAAATGATGCAACTGCAGTTGTTCTTGGAAATTATGCAGTCGTCGGAATTGATGTCGACAAAAAGCTGGATCGTTCAAAAGTTGAATCGATTAAGTATTCCGTTGCAGAATCATTAAAAAACGATCCTTACGGGGCTTATGCTGTAGTTATTGCCGATCCAGACACAAATGAACGAATCCGCCAAATTGGAGAGGAAATTCAAAACGGCCGGCCCATTGGCGGCATTCTAGATGAGCTCGCTCAAATCGTCGGAAGATTGATGCCGGATCTTCCTGGTGACGCGACAGACAATCAACAAAAGCAGCCGATGAATGAAAAAGATCAGCTTCCGAAGTCAAAAAATCAAGAGCTGAATAAAGAACAGCGTGATCAATCAAACCAAAAACAACAATAAAGACATTAAAACGCTTAAGTCCGAAGCTTAAGCGTTTTTCATTGCTTTCAACACCTTTTAGTCAAAATCCGATGATATTTTGTCATATTTAATAAAATAACAACTCATAAAACATTGTTTCACTATCGACCTGCGCGGCTGAAGATCAGTATGTCTATTCATTTTAATAATAGCTTGACTATCGCCGGATGATTCACGATCCCAAGTCGGAACGGAAATGCAAATGGCTCTGGTTTGGATAAAGAGTATTGACCTGTCTCACAATGTTTTTTGCAATGCTCGAAAGTGGCTCAATAGCTTATTTTTCTGTCTTTTCTTATAGAAATTGTATTGTGTGTAAGTCCTATAAAGCCGCTGCTGGCTTGATTCTTTTGCAAAGTTGCAAAAGAAATTGTGTGAGCGGAAGCAAAACGTGATATACTATGCGAGAGGCGAACGAGTATAGAGGCGTGTTGTCTGAAAGCAATCCAAACTATCATCGAAGCCTTTTGATGCTGAGACGAACAACGTTGTACAAAGCTTAAAAATTTGATTAGAAAGTGTGAGAAGCAAGATGAAAGTCAAATGTGTTTTATGCGATAAAATCGAAACAATTGATGACGAATCATTGAAGGCAAAACAGCTGAGGAATAGACCGATTCATACATATATGTGCAATACTTGCTATAATCGAATTACGGAAAAAACAAACAAAAGACTATCAACCGGAAAGTTCCGTTTGTACCGCGAAAGAAAAAAGAATGAGCTTTTTTGAGAACAGAAAAATACTCAGAAAAAAGTTAAACAGATGAAGGTGGTGCGCACTGGCACATACCGACATCTGTTTTTATTTTCTTTAAAGCTATGTGTTGTTTTCATTTTTTTTCGAATAGTAAAGCCGAATTTTATATATGCTTAAAATAAGGACAGCGACTACCAATCCTTCTGCAATCGGCAGAAAAATTGCCAAAAACGTCAGCACCGTACAGCCCAAAGCGAGAAATAAATAGATTATAGCAGACTTTAAAATCGGGAGCTTCTTAGCAAATCCCAGTTTATATACAATAATTGATAAAATCAGAATGGTAATATACAAATACCACATTCCGACATCATGCTGTTCATGAACACGGAAAAGACGCGCAAAAAAAGACAGCCTTTCAATTACTTGTTCTTCTGTCACTACGTCCCCCCCTTTCACTCATTAGCTTTGATTTGACAGTTTTTTCTTTTTCGCTGCTTTTTCCCTCTCGTTTTTATCCAAGATTTTCTTTCTTAAACGAATCGATTGAGGCGTGACTTCACAATATTCATCATCATTTAAATATTCAAGTGCTTCTTCCAACGACATAATCCGAGCTTTTTTCATTCCGACCGTTTGTTCTTTCGTCGAAGAACGGATATTTGTTTGTTGTTTTACTTTACATATATTCACAACAAGGTCATTTTCACGATTATGTTCACCGACAATCATCCCAGCGTACACGTCTGTTCCGGGTTCAACGAAAATCGTTCCGCGATCTTCGACCTGTTGAATGCCATAAGAGGTAGCTTTTCCAGTTTCCATTGAAACAAGAACCCCTTGACGCCTTCCGCCAACTTGTCCTTTTTGCATAGGCTGATACGAGTCAAACGAATGGTTTATGATGCCGTATCCTCTTGTTAAAGACATAAATTCGGTCGTGTAGCCGATTAATCCGCGCGATGGCACCATAAAAATCAAGCGGACTTGTCCATTTCCGTTATTGATCATGTCGACCATTTCCCCTTTGCGCGCGCCCAATGATTCCATGACAGGACCTGTGTATTCCTCTGGAACGTCCACCTGCACCCGTTCAACCGGTTCGCAAAGTACTCCATCGATTTCTTTTACAATTACTTCAGGCTTCGAAACTTGCAGCTCATACCCTTCCCTGCGCATGTTTTCAATTAATATGGATAAATGAAGCTCGCCTCGCCCTGATACTATCCATTTATCCGGGGAATCCGTCGGCTCCACTCTTAGCGAAACATCTGTTTGCAGTTGTTCATGCAGCCTTTCTTCGATTTTTCTCGCCGTCACATATTTTCCTTCTCTGCCTGCGAAAGGACTGTTGTTAACTAAAAACGTCATTTGCAGCGTCGGTTCATCAATCCGAAGAACAGGTAGCGCCTCTTGATGATCAACTGGACAAACCGTTTCCCCGACATTAATGTCTTCCATTCCAGAAACAGCGACAAGATCACCAGCTTTTGCCTGTTCAATTTCCAATCGTTTTAATCCTTTAAATCCAAACATTTTCGTAACACGGAAATGCTTCACACTTCCGTCAAGCTTCATTAATGCGACTTGTTGTCCGACTTTCATCTCTCCGCGAAAAATGCGGCCGATGCCGATCCGCCCAACATAGTCGTTGTAATCCAGCAGCGCCACCTGGAATTGAAGGGGTTCTGAGCTGTTATCAACAGGTGCAGGAATATGTTCGATAATCGCATCAAATAGAGCTTCCATATTTTCATCCTGTTTAGTTGGATCTGTGCTTGCCGTTCCGTTGATGGCCGAAGCATAAATAACCGGAAATTCTAATTGATCATCGTTTGCATCAAGCTCAATAAACAGCTCAAGCACTTCATCGACAACTTCTTCAGGCCGGGCAAACTCTCTGTCAATTTTGTTCACGACGACAATCGGTGTTAAGTTTTGTTCCAACGCTTTCTTCAAAACAAATCTTGTCTGCGGCATGCAGCCCTCATAGGCGTCGACAACTAGCAGCACGCCATCGACCATTTTCATAATTCGTTCTACTTCTCCGCCAAAGTCGGCATGACCAGGCGTATCTAAAATATTAATGGTCGTTCCTTTATATTCAATCGCCGTATTTTTGGCTAAGATGGTGATTCCGCGCTCGCGCTCCAAGTCATTGGAATCTAATGCGCGCTCCGCCACTTGTTCATTTTCCCTGAACGTTCCTGATTGGCGAAGCAATTGGTCAACCAATGTTGTTTTCCCATGGTCTACGTGCGCGATAATAGCAATATTGCGTAAGTCGTTTCTAACTTTCACACTGTCATCTCCTATTTGCTAAACTGAACCTAGGCTATTATACCATAAATACTGTGGAAACGTTGAACGTTTTTCGATAAACTAAAGATGGAAAGAGGCTTAAAGGTTATTAATGGTTTTCGTCTTGGATTGATGAAAGGAGGATGGGAATGGGCAACGGAAAATGGATATTTTGGGTTCTCGCCACCATTGCGGCGCTGCTTATTGTATCGGTCGGCTTTGCAATAGGGGCTGGCAGCCTGTTGGGAGTAGTTGTTAGCATCATTGGAATTATTATTGTATTTGGACTCGGCTTTACCCAGAAAAAGAAAATGCGAGAGAGAGGATTATTATAAAGAATTTACATCTTGGCATCGGCCATTTTATACTTTCAAACGGTTTATGATACATAGATCGTCCCCTCTACTGATAGAGGGGCTTTATTACATGGCATTAGTTTCTTTCAAACCTACAAAGACCCATCTTTTGTTTCACAATATGTTCGGTTTTAGCTAAAACTTATTTACCATAGCCTTTTTCAAAAGACCAGCCTGAAATGGAATGGATACAAAGAAGTTCCATTTTATGTAAATTTTTAAACAACCCGATTTTTAGCCCTATTTACAAAACGTTGATTGCTACTACATTTCAATTGCTCCACACTTGTTCCATTTTTCTCGCCTGCCATCACGATGTGAAGTTTGCCGAACGATACCAATTCTTTCATATTTTTATAAGAGACTTTTTATACTGCTTTCTTCATGCTTGTTTTTTAGCAAGCTATGATGATCTATAAGCTGTCAACAGCATTTGCAGCTTTATATTTTCCCTTTAATATACTCCTCGATAATTTGTTGATGAATGGTTTGGTTAGCGGTGAAAATGCTTTGCTTTTTAAGCAAATCGACTGGTTTTCCGTCAAGCGTTGTCGTAACCCCGCCTACTTCGTCGACAAGGATTAAACCTGCCGCAAAATCCCAAGGAGCAAGTCTCATTGTAATATAGCCGTCCAGCTTGCCTGCAGCTACATAGGCAAATTCAAGAGCGGCTGAACCAAATGATCTCGTTCCTCTTAAACGTTTGACAAGCGGACTTAATATTGCTGGGTCAATTCGTCTGTTTTCCACCAGCCATGATGCATTCAAGCCGATGATGGATTCTTCTATTGTTTTCTTTTGTAACGGCGGAAGCTCCGTTTTGTTTAAATAGGCGCCGTTCCCCCTTATCGCATGGTACATTTCATCTCTGACGACATCATAAATCAGTCCTATTTGACCGACACCATCCGCAAAAACAGCAACCGAAATGCAGAAATTCCGCTTTTGATGTACAAAATTCATTGTGCCGTCAATCGGATCAATTATCCAAATGATACCGTCCAATGATTTCAATTCATGACCGGAACCTTCTTCTCCTAAAATGCTGTGTTCCGGAAACGTTTTGCGAATATGTTCCCAAAAGAAATGCTCTACTTCCCGGTCAATATTCGTCACTAAATCGTTTGGACTTGATTTCGCTTCAACGACCAGCTTTTGTTGAAATGATTGGCGAATTCTTTCACCAGCCTCATAAATCCATTGCTTTGCTTTTTGATCTATTTCATGCCAGTTCATCTATCTTACCCACTTTCTATTCAATCACCTTTTTTAGCATACTGTAAAGAAATGGAGAAAATCAAGTTTTTCACCTTTTTCTTTGCAATATTTCACCCACATTATTTTTCTTTCTCTGTCGGTTTGTGCTACAATGTGGACAAACAATACAAGGAGGATTTTTATGGATTTTGTGCCATTTGTGAAGGAAGATTTTGAAGTTTTTCAAATAGACGGTTTAGAAGCGAGAATGGATGAGCTAAAAAAACGGGTGCGTCCAAAACTTGAAGCGCTGGGACAGCATTTTGCACCTACTTTGTCTGCTTTGACGGGAGATGAAATATTTTATCATGTAGCAAAACATGCCCGCCGTACCGTTCATCCTCCCAATGACACATGGGTTGCATTTGCAAACAGTAAACGGGGTTATAAGAAGCTCCCCCATTTTCAAATCGGATTATGGAGCACACACGTCTTTGTTTGGTTTGCCATTATTTATGAATCCCCTGTGAAAGAAGAAATCGGAAAACAACTTCTACAGAATTGGCAGCAAATTCGAAAGCAAATTCCTGAAGATTATTTCTGGTCAGCCGATCATACAAAACCAGATGCGGAAAAACAAAAAAATTTATCTGACGAAGATTTTCAACGAATTTTTCAACGTCTGCAATCGGTGAAAAAAGCAGAAATGTTATGCGGCATCAACCTTCCAAAAAATGAAGTTCTCTCCATGAGCAGGGAGCAATTTTTGGAAAAGGTTGACGAGACGTTTAAAACGTTAATGCCGCTTTATCAAATCACACAAAAAAGCACTGTTTAAAAATGGTCAGGATGCGCTGCATCGCTGACCATTATTTCTTTTGAAAAACAATTAAGCAATGCTGGACCATTTCCGCCTTATCTCTTTCGCCTGTTCAATGATTTCGTCAAACAGTTCCGCAACGGACGGAATATTTTTTACCAGCCCTATAGATTGACCGGCCCATGCGTATCCTTCCTCGATTTTGCCTTCATAAATATATTTTTTGTTCGCTTCTCCACTAATGAAATCTTTTAGCGACTCATAATCTCCTCTTTCTCTTTCAATTTCCAAAATTTTTTCGGTCCAATTATTTCGAAGCGCCCGACCTGGTGCCCCTAACGACCTTTTAATAATGACGGT
Source organism: Aeribacillus sp. FSL K6-8394 (assembly GCF_038008865.1). NCBI lineage: Bacteria > Bacillati > Bacillota > Bacilli > Caryophanales > Bacillaceae > Aeribacillus > Aeribacillus sp. FSL K6-8394. The sequence goes on along the minus strand of NZ_JBBPAA010000001.1, from coordinate 668,136 downwards.
ATCAAGTTCAGTACCGTTGACAATTGCTTCTTTATATAACGGGTGTGCATGAACGCATTCCTTCGTTGCAATAAAACGAGTTCCCATTTCAATCCCTTCAGCTCCAAGAGCCAATGCTGCCATTAGTCCCCTCCCGTCCGCAATGCCTCCAGAAGCAATCACCGGAATGGAGACAGCTTCCACTACTTGTGGAATTAATACGAAATTGCCGATATCGTCTTTTCCTAAATGACCGCCGCCTTCCTGTCCGACGACCATCACTGCATCTGCTCCAAGCTCTTCCGCTTTCTCCGCTTGTCTTCTTGCCGCAACGAGAACTAGTTTTTTTACATCGACACCTTTTAATTGGTCAAAAAGCGGAGCCGGGTTCCCGCCAGTGATGGAAATGACCGGCACTTTTTCTTCAATCGCCACATCAAGCATATCGGAAAATGGACGGCCATGCTGACCGATGGCGAAGTTCACTCCAAACGGCTTATCCGTTTTTTGTTTCACCTTCCGTATTTCCTCTCGAAGCGCAGCTGGATTCGGAAGAGACATAGCCGTGATCTGACCGAGCCCTCCTGCATTGCTTACTGCACTTGCTAATTCTGAATACGCTAAATAAGCAAGTCCCCCTTGAATGATCGGATATTTAATCCCTAGCAATTCGGTAATTTTTGTTGAAAATACCATGTTTACCCCTCCCCATTTCGTATTATTCTTTTTCCACGCATTAAATTCCTTCTTTATAAAAACGTAGCTCAAACAAAGAGAAGCACAAAGATATTAAAAACCATATTTAATGCCTTTTGCAGGTTTTAAAGGAAAGTGCTATAATTTCATTTGTTTTTAATTTTGGGGAACCTTTAAAAAGTAGGTGAAAAGGAAAATTGTCACAGCATGATACACCATTGTTTACAGGTCTTTTAGAACATATTCAAAAAAATCCAATTCAATTTCACATTCCCGGCCATAAAAAAGGAGCCGGAATGGAGCCAAAATTCCGAGAATTTATCGGACATAATGCTCTCGCGATGGACTTAATTAATATCGGTCCTTTGGATGATCTTCATTCGCCAAAAGGAATTATTAAAGAAGCACAAAAATTGGCTGCTGAAGCTTTCGGGGCCGATCACACCTTTTTCTCGGTACAAGGTACGAGCGGAGCCATTATGACAATGGTTCTGTCGGTTTGCGGACCTGGAGATAAAATTATTGTTCCAAGAAATGTTCATAAATCGGTCATGTCAGCAATCATTTTTTCAGGGGCTTCCCCCGTTTTTATACATCCTGAAGTGGATAAAAACCTCGGCATTTCTCACGGAATAACGACAGAATCAGTTGAAAAAGCTCTTCAGCAATATCCTGATGCAAAAGGGCTTTTAGTCATTAATCCAACGTATTTCGGAATCTCAGCTGATTTAAAACAAATCGTAAATATTGCTCATTCATATGATGTCCCTGTTCTTGTAGACGAAGCGCACGGCGTCCACATTCATTTTCATGACAAGCTGCCATTATCCGCCATGCAGGCAGGGGCAGATATGGCGGCAACTAGCGTTCATAAGCTGGGAGGATCGATGACGCAAAGCTCTATTTTAAATGTTCGGGAAGGTCTTGTGTCTCCTGACCGTGTTCAATCGATTTTAAGCATGCTGACTACGACATCGACATCCTATTTGCTTCTTGCATCACTGGATGCAGCTCGAAAGCAGCTGGCAACGAAGGGCTATGAATTATTAGAGCAAACGATTCAATTGGCGAATCAGACAAGATACGAAATTAACAAAATTGATCATCTATATTGTGTAGGAGAAGAAATTTTGGGAACGAATGCAACGTATGATTATGATCCGACAAAATTAATTATTTCTGTGAAAGAACTAGGCATAACGGGATATGATGCAGAGCTGTGGTTAAGAGAACATTACAACATTGAAGTGGAGCTTTCCGATCTGTACAATCTGCTCTGTCTGATCACGCCCGGTGATACAGAATATGAAACATCACTTTTAATAAAAGCGCTTCGTGCTTTGTCAAAAGAATTTTCCCATCAGGCAAACAAGCAAGCGGAAGTCTCTGTCCTTCTGCCCGATATTCCTGTTTTGGCGCTGACACCTAGAGATGCTTTTTATGCAGAGACGGAAATGGTGCCTTTTGAACAATCTGTCGGACGCATTATTGCAGAATTTGTCATGGTGTACCCACCGGGCATACCGATTTTCATACCAGGAGAAATCATCACTAAAGAAAATTTACATTACATCCGAAAAAATTTAGATGCCGGCCTGCCTGTTCAAGGTACAGAAGATCCAACTCTTTCCTACATTCGCGTTATTAAAGAGCATAAACCGATTAAATGAGAAATCGATGAAGAAGCTTTATAAATCCATACATTCGAGGACAAGTCGAAAAACGGATGAAACCAAATTTTGCTGAAGATCGATCATAAAATAATTTTGCTGCGGTAATGGCTAAAACCATTACCGTATTTAATTTATAATAATATTCAATTCTTTTAAAAGGAGCGACAACAATGAAAGAATATCAATTTCCCGTTCCGCCTATTTTTATTTTACTAATTGGTGTTATTTCTATTTCATTTTCTTCTATTTTTGTTAAATGGTCTGATGCGCCTGCATCTATATTAGGAATGTATAGACTGCTTTTTACGGTGATCGTTATGCTGCCGTTTCTCCCTTGGAAGAAAATCAAAACAGGAGCTATTAACATTCAATGGAAGGATTGGATTCAACTACTTTTATCTGGAATCTTCCTAGGTTTTCATTTCTTATTTTGGATGGATTCCCTTAGATATACAACAGTAGCAAGTTCAATGATTATAACTACGTTAGAGCCTGTATTTGTTATGATCGGAGCTTATTTTATTTTTAAAGAGAGAACAAACCTTATTGGGATTGTGAGTATTTTTATAGCTGTTAGCGGTTCAATCATTATTGCATGGGGAGATATTAATCTTTCTACAAAAGCATTATATGGAGATTTCCTTTCATTAGCAGGAACGTTAGCAGTAGCCATTCATATGCTTTTTGGACAAGTATTATGCAAAAAAATTCCAACATCAATATATAGTTTTTGTCATTAGCATTGCATAAATATAGTTAGAATTTTCTGTTAATTATTTTTTGTGAATTTGTGCCAAAAAGACAAAACCTAAAGAAAGGTGGCACTGCCCATTTGGTAAATATATACAGTTAAACCAGAGCGACAACGACAAAAGGGAGATTATGGACTGGCTCGCCCATCAAATTTTCGCAACCAAACATAAGCTGGTTTCCACAGAGCTCTCTTTAACCAACGAGTAATTCGAAGTAGGGATTTCTTACTTTTCATCTCCAATTGAATGAGAACATGTAAGCAATACGTGATAAGGGCTAAGAAAATTTGATTTTGAATAGCTGTTTCACTCATTCCATAAAAGTGCTTAATTTCCACGTGTTGCTTGAGCCATTTGAAAAAGAGCTCAATAGCCCAGCGAGATCGGTAAATATCACTTATCTCTTCTGGTTTTAAATCAAATCGGTTGGTGATGAAACGAAGTAAGTTCCCTTTTGTGTCCATAACTTCTAGTAGACGAAAGACATTTTCAGTACGATTTTGTGTGGTACCAATGTAGACCATTTTATCGGATAGAACGTGACAATCATCAGGAAGTGAAAATGTATAGACTTCACGAATGACTGCGTTTTTCTTCAGTCTTGAAACGAAGAAATAGCCATCATCTGTCATCCGATCAAAACGTTCATAGTCCACATAACCGCGGTCAAACACATACATGGCTTCTTGATCATCCACTAGGACTTCGAGTTGATTTCGGTCATGTTCTTTTGCTGTCGTAATCACTGCTTTTTCAGGATAGACGGTGTCTTTATCCATGAAAACGAGCCGTAAGTGTAGCTTTACACCAGCTTTTGTTTGACGGAATTTTGCCCATTTATAATGGGTCAAATTCAACGGGAGTGTACTGGAATCAATGATTTTCAGTGGCATATTCTTTCCGTTTTGATAATGGTACCGTTGAATTTTCCAAACAAGATCCAAGAACAAATTTGCAAGAATTAGTGGGTTGATCTGATGGTTTTTTCGGGATAGCTGAGAGGCACTTATCGATTCAAATCCGAGTGCTTTTTGAAGATCTTCGTCTACAAGTGCATCACTCATTTCCTCTAAGCTCTTAAATTCGAGCAGTTGGGCTACCAATAAAAGTTTAATATAGGCTTCTGTTGTCAGCTTTTTTGTGTAATAGTCCTGTTTCAATTCTTTGACTTGTTCGCTAAGTTTTTGAATATTTATGGGTGAAACCCATTTACCAAATGATGAAATTAGTGTATTCTTGTCCATAATAGTTATCCTTTACGATTGGATTTGGACAGGAACCACCTGTACTTCCATTGTAAAGGATTTTTTTGTTTCGAAATCAATAAAAAATTGAACATTCTTAGTATTTTGAATCATCAGATTTAATTACTGCAATGCTAGTGAGTTTTTGTGTGTTCTTTATAGGCGGATTTGTATTATTGATTTACAATCTTAGTTACGAGATCCCTCTGATTCATTATTCAGTTCATGATTGGGGCATATTTGTACTTCTAGCACTAGTCCCCAAAATTTTTGGTCACGCATTATTTAATTGGCTTTTAAAATATTTGGATGCTACGACGATTTCAATGAGTATTTTAGGTGAACCAATAGGGGCAATTATATTAGCATACTTATTTTTAGGAGAAGCTACATCTATTTCCCAAATGATTGGCGGAGCGTTATCTTTAATTGGAGTCAGTATGTTTTTGAAAAATAAAGGACTTTCAAATAAGGAATTGACTGCGAATGCTTCTGTAAAAAGTGCTAATACATAACTAAAATATGGACGACGGCCTTCCTACTTCGTGGGGAAGGTCTTTCATTAAAAAAACAGTTAATAGATGTAATGAAATATTTTTTGATAAACAAACGGTAAAACGGAAGCAATGATTAAACCTGTAACAATTGAAGATATGGTGAAGATGATGAACTTCCGAAGCGTTATTTCTTTCCTCTTAAAAGCGATGATGAATACCCTTATCATAGAAAAGACAGTAATAAATATAATAATTGCCGAAAAGACGCTTGCTGCCATTACCTCCATTGTAAAGCTCCTTTCACAAAAGTCCTTTAGCTACATTTTACCGCCTAATGAATGGAATAGACACCACTTTTTATACTTTTATTGAAAAGACATCGATAACAAACTTCGCTATATCGAATTGCTGCCAATTTGTCGTAACTCCAATAAATTTTTCATCCAACCTTTTATGCACAAGTGACATTTGGTATATGTTTCATCAATCTTTACAAACCGCACCGCTGTCGTTTTAACACTTAAAAACCGCAATGACCGTACTTACTGAAAAAGACAAAGGTGAATTGATAAAAAATGAATTCAAACGATGTTTTTCTGTCTTAGCTCTCAATCACAATCCTGCAAGCATCCATTCCATTAAGATCACCAGCATTTGCTTTACATAAAAAAAAAGCTGCCTTAAAGACAGCCCATTTATCTTAAACCCCTTTGTTACACGTGTTATTCAATATGTTATTGATGATTGCTTTTTTTACGATTCTTTTCTGTACAGCAATTGTTGCATTTACCATACAATACCGTAACTTTTTCATCATCAAAGAAATGAATTGTTGAATTGCAGTCTTGACAGACAATTGTTCCCATCCTGTATTCCCCTTTTCCATATAGCGTCATTAAGAATAAAGTGGAGACAAAATGACCTGATAGTTATATATTAATATGTCACATTATATTCGTCAAGCAGAAAATTGTATAACACATTTATTTTTTTATGCATTAAAAAATATGTAAATTGATTTTATCCGTTACAATTAAAGTTTTGTACATTTTATATGGGGATGGGGACATTTTTTGGTTCAAAGTAGCTTTCAAATGACCTTTATCTTTCTGATCATTAGCATTACATGATGCTGAGTATGATCCATTACGTGCATCTAAAGTCTACAACCCAACAACTCAAACATTCGCTCTAGATATCATACTTCTCGTACACGATTTGAATTTTTTAATTTGTTTAAATAATATTTTATTTTTGTAACATTTGCATAACATTCAAAAGTGACGGAATTAAATATGTTAAAATGGCGTTAAGAAAAAATGAACACATTTTACCAGTTTTCTTTAAACGAAAGAGGTAGGACAATGGTGAAATTTATTGCATATACCTATACCGTTGCCGTACTGCTTCTATTGTCTTCTTGTATTGCTGATCCGAAAGACGATCACTCGATTTCAAGCTCCGACAAAAAACAAATTCTTTTTTTTACCGACCAAAAAATGATGGAAAAAGAATCAATTTACTACGATGCTTTATTAGATTTAAAAAAACAATTTCCAGAGGAAATGGACAATATGATGATCTACCAAGCTGATAACCCTGAATCTAAGCGGTTTAATATTAAAACATATCCTTCCATTATCGTGATGGATCATGACGGCATCATTTTGCATATTAAAGGATCAGTTTCAACAAAAGATGAAATTGTAGAGCCGGTCTCAGAAGTACTTTCCGAATAATGAGAATGTCGGTTTGAGGTAATTAAGCGCTGAGAAGATTCTTTAGGATAGACAAGCGATCCTCCTCTTTTTAAAGGGGAGATGAATCGCTTTTTTTATATTTTATAAAGACTATATGTGGTTTATTAAAGATTGAAATAATTGGTTTTTTTGTATATTTTTGATATACTATATGTATGAAGAAAACAAATTTAATTCACGCAAGAACTTGTGTTTATAATGTTAATTATCATATTGTATGGTCTGTGAAATATCGAAAGAAGGTTTTGACACAAGAGGTTGAGTTATATCTCAAGAAAATTTTTAAAGAGATTGCAGAAGAAAAAGGTTTTCTGTTGCAGATGGTAGAGGTGGGTGAACAAGATCATATTCATGTATTTGTATCAGCTCATCCAAAAATAGCACCTTCTTATATTGTCAAAATGTTAAAAGGGATTTCAGGGAGAAAAATTTTTCTGCAATTTCCTGAAATCAAACAAAAATTATGGAAAGGAGTATTATGGAACTCTAGTTATTATATTGAAACCGTTGGCTCTATTAGTGAGGATGTCATAAAACGCTATATTGCTAACCAAAAGAAAGGTGGTGACTAAATGAAAAAGGTATCGTATTTCACCTATAAAGCGAATCGAACCAATCAAATCATCTTATATCACTTGTGTTATGCCAGTCGTAAGTTATGGAATGTGGGGAACTATGAAAAACGGAATTGGTCGAAAGAACAAGGTGTACCGTTCCCGAATTGGTATGAACAGAAAAAACGATTAAAAACACATTTTTGGTATAAACAATTACCTGCTCAATCAGCACAAGAGGTCTTAAAAGTCTTGCAAGAAGCGTGGGTGTCTTTTTTCAAACTAAAGGAAAGCAATGGAATAGATAATCCACAACCACCACGATTCAAACATCAAAACTTTAATGTCCGTTTTCTAAATAACAGTTTCAAATTGGTGGAGAACAATACCAAAATTCGTTTACCCATTCCAAAGGCTCAAAAAGCCTTTTTAAAAGAAACGTATGGATTGGAAGAAAGTTATCTTTATATCCCGATTCCGAAACATATCGAAATCGAAAAGATAAAACTGATGGAAGTGAAACCCATCAGTCGAAAAGAATATACGATTTATCTGATTCAAGAATACAAAGATGTACCATTGAAACAAAAGAATAGCACGAAATTTTTATCGATTGACTTAGGGATTGCCAATGCGATGACTTGTTATGATTATCAAGGAAAAGCACACATCATTTCAGGAAGGCAATGGCTATCCGTTGAACGCTACTTTCATAAACAAATCGCCCATTTTCAAGCGATTGGTTTCGCTCAACAATGTGCTAAAGGAATACAATACCCGAAACCTTCCAGACGTGTGTTACAACTTTATCAAAAGAAAAGAAAACAAGTGCATCACATGTTGCATTGTATGACAAGAAAAGTGATTGATATTGCTCTGCAACAAGGAGTCGAAACGATTGTGATTGGTGACATTACAGGTATACGAGAACAAGCGAAATTCAACAAGAAAACGAATCAAAAATTGCATGGTTTTCCGTATGCGAAAATCATTCAAATGATACGGTATAAAGCGCAGGAGCAAGGAATAGATGTTCGTTTATTAACCGAAGAATACACCTCTCAAGCATGTTCAGTATGCCAAATGTTCCCTTGTGAAGAAAACGCAAAGCCGAGTAATCGGATTCATCGAGGGTTATATGTATGTAACGACTGTCATACAACCATCAATGCGGATGTGAATGGTGCTATCAATATCAGCAAAAAGTATCTGAAAGAGATTAAGGCTTTATCTCAATCAGTAGTGGTGTTGGACACGCCGACTGTGTATACGTTTAACGGACAACAGTTCGTTGCGTAGAACAGGAAGCTCGTCATTTCAATGACGAGTAGTTCACTTAAATAGGATTTGTGCTCAAAATCTCTGCACAACATATTTTTGTGAAAAAACTTTCACAACAGTGAGAAAATTGTTCCATCATTTATTTTTCATCAAAAAAAGGGGTTGTCCAAAAAGTCAAATCCTCATTGAAAACAAATAATCATAAACACCGATATATCAACGTTATTAAACATTAAAAGGGGCAGTCAATAAGCCGAAAAAACGACTTATTAGACTGCCCCTTTGGGCTGCATTACTTATTTATAATATGAATCGGTGTTCCAAGTGCAAGTTCGGCAGCTTCCATTGCAATTTCTCCTAATGTCGGGTGGCCATGAATCGTCAAGGCAATATCTTCTGCCGTCATGCCTGCTTCGATCGCAAGTCCAAGTTCAGCAATCATATCTGATGCGCTGACACCTGCGATTTGAGCCCCAATAACAAGGCCGTCTTCTTTTCGTGTAATCAATTTTACAAATCCATCGGTTGCATTTAATGACAATGCGCGGCCGTTTGCTGCAAATGGAAACTTAGCTGCCACAATGTCAATTCCTTCGTCTTTAGCCTGTTGTTCCGTATATCCGACAGAAGCCAACTCAGGTTCTGAGAAGACAATGACAGGAATTCCGTTATAATCGATTTCAGAAGGTTTTCCAGAAATCGCTTCTGCAGCAATTTTCCCTTCATATGAAGCTTTATGAGCAAGTGAAGGTCCTGGAACGATGTCGCCGATAGCATAAATATTTGAAATATTTGTCCGGCACTGTTTGTCAATTTTAATGTAGCCTTTTTCATCGATTTCTACTCCGACTTGTTCGAGACCAAGTTCATCAGTGTTTGGTTTGCGTCCTACTGTAACTAAACAATAGTCCGCTTCCACTACTTGCTCTTTTCCTTTCGCTTCAAATGTCACTTTTACTCCGTCTTTTGTTTCTTCAACACCTTTTGCAAGTGCGCTAGTATGAATTTCGACATTTCCTTTTTTCTTCAACGCTCTTTTTACAAGAGCTGTCATTTGTTTTTCAAATCCTGGAAGAATTTCTTTGTCTCCTTCAATAATCACAATTTCAGTGCCGAAATTCGCATAAACAGTTCCAAGCTCTATGCCAATGACTCCCCCGCCAATAATAACCATTTTTTTCGGAACTTCTTGCAGGGACAACGCTCCTGTTGAGTCAATGACTCGCTCAGAAAATTTAATGCTTGGAATTTCAATTGGACGGGAGCCAGTTGCAATGATTGCATTTTTAAATTTATACGTTTGAGCTGAATTCTCGTTTATGATTCTGACGGTGTTGCGATCAACAAAATATGCTTCGCCTTTTACAATTTCAACTTTATTTCCTTTTAAAAGGCCTTCAACACCGCCTGTAAGTTTTTTGACGACACTTTCTTTCCAAGCTTGCACTTTAGAAAAGTCTAGTGTTACATTTTCAGCTTTTATTCCTATATCTTCTGATTCTTTAGCCTCTACATAACGGTGTCCTGCACTAATTAATGCTTTAGAAGGAATACATCCAACATTGAGGCAGACGCCGCCAAGAGATCCTTTTTCAACGATCGTAACTTTTTGCCCTAATTGCGCAGCTCTTATTGCAGCCACATAGCCGCCGGGACCAGCTCCTATGACGAGAGTGTCAGTTTCAATCGGGAAATCTCCTACTACCATTTATTACGCCTCCATTAGTAATAATTGGGGATCATGCAATAAACGCTTAATATGGTTAAGCGCATTTTGTGCAGTTGCACCGTCGATCATTCGATGGTCAAAGCTTAAAGACAGCGCTAAAACAGGGGCTGCAACGATTTCTCCGTTTTTCACAACCGGTTTTTCAGAAATGCGTCCGAGTCCTAGAATGGCTACTTCTGGATGATTAATGACAGGAGTAAACCATTGGCCGCCAGCGGAACCGATATTGGTTATCGTGCATGATGCGCCTTTCATTTCATTTGGAGTAAGTTTGCCCTCACGCGCTTTTGTTGCCAATTCATTAATTTCTGCAGAGATTTCAAAAATCGATTTTCGATCTGCATGTTTGACAACAGGAACTAAAAGTCCTTTTTCCGTATCAGCTGCAATTCCGATATTGTAATAGTGCTTATGAATAACTTCTTCTGTTTCATCATCAAACGACGTGTTTAATACTGGATATTTTTTCAGTGCCGATGTTAAAGCTTTGACAACATAAGGCAAATATGTAAGCTTAATGCCTTGTTCTGCCGCAATAGCTTTAAATTTCTTCCGATGTGCAACAAGCTCTGTTACATCGACTTCATCCATTAATGTTACATGTGGCGCAGTTTGCTTCGATTTAACCATCGCTTTTGCAATTGCTTTTCGAATACCGCTGATTTTCTCGCGGGTTTCTGGGAATTCTCCTTCAAGGACAACCGGAGCGGGCGCTGCTTTTTCTCCTGCCGATACGCCTGTTGCAGCTTCTTTTTCCACGTTTTCAACAGGTTTTGCTTCTTCTTGTCCACCTTTCAGATAAGCATCAATATCTTCCTTCAATATGCGCCCGCCGTTTCCTGAGCCTTGTACCAATCGAATATCAACGCCTTTTTCACGCGCATATTTTCGGACGGATGGCATTGCAATAACGCGTCGGTTAACATCTACGTCTTCTGAAGCAGACTGTGAAGCGTTGCTTTCCACTTTTTGCTCTTCTGTGGAAGGCTTTTCTTCTTTTGCTGCTTCACCGCTTTCATCGCCTTTTGATTGATTTTCATAACCTGGAGCATCAATTGTGACTAATACTTGACCGACAGTTGCAACTTCCCCTTCATTCACTTTTAATTCTAATACTTTTCCTTTTACAGGGGAAGGGATTTCAACTACTGCTTTGTCATTTTGCACTTCACAAAGAACATCATCTTCATTGATTTCATCACCAGGTTTGATAAACCATTTTACTATTTCACCTTCATGAATGCCTTCACCGATATCCGGCATTATAAATTCAAAAGCCACAGATTTCAACCTCCTAAATAATTTTCAGTTGATGGCCGAAAAGAAGAAAAGATGATGCTCCTCTTTTTAGCCAATTAGAAATTCAATGCTTTTTTAGCCGTTTCAACGATATCTTTGTAGTTTGGAAGCCATACATCTTCCGCTTGTGAGAATGGATAGACAGTGTCCGGAGCTGCCACGCGGAAAACTGGAGCTTCCAAGCTAAGAATCGCTCTTTCATTAATTTCTGCAACAACATTAGCAGCAATTCCTGCTTGTTTTTGGGCTTCCTGCACGACAATCGCGCGGTTTGTTTTCTCTACTGAAGCAATAATCGTTTCTATATCCAGCGGACTTACTGTTCGTAAATCGATCACTTCTGCTGAAAAGCCCTCTTTTTCAAGTTCGTCAGCAGCTTTTAAAGATTCATGCACCATTGCCCCGTAAGTGATGATCGAAATATCTTTCCCTTCACGTTTTATATCCGCTTTGCCGATCGGAATTGTATATTCTTCTTCCGGAACTTCATCACGGAAGGAACGATAAAGCTTCATATGCTCCAAGAAAATGACCGGATCATTATCCCGAATTGCTGAAATAAGCAACCCTTTTGCATCATAAGGGGTGGAAGGAATAACGACTTTTAAACCTGGCTGCTGCGCCATCAAGCCTTCCAAGCTGTCCCCATGAAGCTCAGGGGTATGAACGCCGCCGCCGAAAGGAGAACGAATGGTGATCGGAGCATGCCAGCGGCCCCCGGAGCGATAACGCAAACGCGCCATTTGTCCAGAAATGGAATCCATAACCTCATAAACAAAACCGAAGAATTGAATTTCAGCTACCGGACGAAAGCCTTGTGTGCTTAAACCGATTGCCAAGCCGCCAATTCCTGATTCTGCCAGAGGTGTATCAAAAACTCGGTCTGGGCCGAATTCTTTTTGAAGTCCTTCTGTTGCACGGAACACACCGCCGTTTACACCAACATCTTCCCCAAATACTAACACATTTTCGTCGTTTTTCAGTTCCGTACGCAACGCATCAGTGATTGCTTGAATCATTGTCATTTGCGCCATGCTCACTTCGACTCCTTCTCTTTATAAATTTCATATTGTTCTTTTAGGTTATAAGGCCAGCTTCCTTCTTCAAACATAATGTTGATTAAGTCTGTCACTTTTTGTTTTGGAGTTTCATCCGCTTTTTTGATTGCTTCTTTTATATCTTCTTTCGCCTTTTCGATAACTTCGTTTTCTTCTTCCTCGCTCCACAATCCTTTTGCTTGAAGGAAGTTTCTGAAACGAACAAGCGGATCTTTTGCCTCCCACTCGTCATCAAGCTCTTTTGCCCGATATCTCGTTGGATCGTCTCCTGCCATTGTATGCGGACCGTAGCGGTAGCATAATGTTTCAATTAATGTCGGACCTTCACCATTTATTGCCCGTTCACGCGCTTCCTTCACAGCTGCATAAACAGCAAGCGGATCCATTCCATCTACTTGTATACCAGGGATTCCAGCTGCAACAGCTTTTTGTGCAAGTGTTTCAGCTGAAGTTTGCACCTCTACAGGTGTTGAAATTGCAAACCGGTTGTTTTGAACGATGAAAATAGCAGGTGCTTTAAATGCCCCAGCAAAGTTTATTCCTTCGTAAAAGTCGCCTTGAGACGTTCCTCCATCTCCTGTATACGTAACAGCAACTGCTTTTTTGCCGCGTTTTTTCAAACCTAATGCTACCCCTGCAGCTTGCACATATTGGGCGCCGATAATAATTTGCGGTGAAAAAGCATTTACGTCTTCAGGCATTTGGTTTCCATGAAAATGCCCGCGGGAATATAAAAATGCTTGATACAAAGGCAATCCATGCCAAACTAACTGCGGTATATCACGATAGCCCGGGAGAATGAAGTCCTCTTTTTCCAAGGCAAAATGAGAAGCAATTTGTGATGCTTCTTGTCCGGCAGTCGGTGCGTAAAAACCTAAACGACCTTGACGATTTAAAGAAATTGAACGCTGATCCAACACTCTGGTAAATACCATTCGTCTCATTAATTCCTTTAATTCTTCATCAGAAAGGGAAGGCATCGCATCTTCATTCACGACTTCGCCTTTTTCGTTTAAAATTTGGAACGTTTGGAATTCCTTGCGAATCGCATCAAATTGCTTTTCGCTGTCAACGACAACATTTTTCGCCTTTTTTGCCATTCAACACACCTCTTCGTTTCATTTTCTCAGCCTTTAAATTCATCCATAAAACTAGATTACCCCAAATTGTTCATGGAGACACACATTGCGGATCTTTAATTGCCAAAATCGTCAAGTACATTGCAAGATCGCTTTACAAACTGTATTAATTTTTTTATTTAAAATAGTAATACACATCGATTTCACTTCATAGTGTACACCCTTTTTTCACATGCGTCAATTAATTTGTTTATTTTTAAAACAATACATAAAACGCTTTCAAGATAATTGGAAATATTTTTACTTTTAAATCTGTACTAATACAACAGATAATTCTGTATCACTATTACAGATACAGACGGGAGCGAATCATTTATCTGGAGAGCGTGTTGCTTCTCTATATAAATTACAGAAGAATTTATATAAATAAGGAAGTCTTCTAGGCAAACGTCTATACCTTTATTTTGCTTCATCATACGATGATATAGACATTTGACCTAAATAAGGCGATACAAAAGTCCTTATGTGGAGGTGAAAAAGATGCATTATTATTCCAATCCGTCTTATCATTACCCATCATACGGATATTTTCCAGTTTCAAACTGGACATTTGTATTGATCGCTGTGCTTTTTATTTTGCTCATTATTGTTGGCGCTGCCTGCTTAAACTATTAATTGATGATTGTCCGATTTTCGGGCAATTCTTTTTTGTTTCTTTTAAAAGATTTATGTATAATGAAATTTGTTGATATAGGTTCAGGAGTGATTAGCAATGATTACAATGGAAGATATTATTAAGGAAGGACATCCAACTCTTCGTCAAGTTGCCAAGGAAGTGGAATTGCCCGCTTCTGAAGAGGAGAAAAAAATTTTAGCGGAGATGCTTCAATACTTAAAAAACAGTCAAGATCCAGAGATTGCAGAAAAATATGGATTGCGGCCTGGGATCGGTCTTGCCGCCCCGCAAATTAATGTATCAAAACGAATGATTGCCGTTCATGTGACGGATGAAAAAGGAAAATTATATTCGTACGGCCTGTTCAATCCAAAAATTGTAAGCCATTCGGTGGAACAAAGTTATTTAACAAGCGGTGAAGGATGCCTTTCCGTTGACAGAGAGGTTCCAGGATATGTTCCGCGTTATGCACGCATCCGCGTCAAAGGGGTTGACCTTGAAGGCAATGAAGTCGACCTTCGTTTAAAAGGTCTTGTCGCTATTGTGTTTCAGCATGAAATAGATCATTTAAACGGCATTATGTTTTATGATCGGATCAATAAAGAGAATCCTTTTAAAGAACCGGAAAATGCAACTCCAATTGACAGATGAAGCCAGAAGTTAGCGCCCGGCATCCAAGCCTCGGAATATTTCAAGCAAAACGAAAATCCATCGAGTAGGAGGGAGCGATTAACTCCCGTCCTCTCACACCACCGTACGTACGGTTCCGTATACGGCGGTTCAATTAAGTATGACGTAGTGCTTGATATCTTTCGAATAGACTTCTTAACCCTCGACGCTTCCAATAGGAGTTGTCGAGGGTTTTGTGTAGAATGGGACTGCAGGCAATCCGCCAATATTTCTTGCGTGTATTGCCCCATTCGAATGCTTTATGGCTTGGAACTTCTAATCCTCTGAGTTTCCGAATTCTTGTTTTCGGGGTTTTCCATTCTTTCCACAAACACATCCGAAGCCTTCGTCTAATCCATTCATCAAATTCTTTGAACTTACTTGGTGTTTCTGCCAAGGCAAAATATCCGCACCATCCCATTAAATACTTATTCAGTTTCTCAATCCTTTTCTCCATTGGATACGGTTTCGACCTTGATGTAATTTCACGGATCTTGTTCTTCAAACGTTTCACACTTTCGTTCGCAATCCGTACCTTTGGAGTCTTATTGAGTGTGAAGCTGAAACCGAGAAACTTCCGTTTCCAAGGACGGTCTACCGCCGATTTCTCTTTATTTACCTTGAGCTTTAACTCCTTCTCTATAAAGTTCGTAATGGAGTTCATGACACGAATTCCTGCTTTCTTTGTTTTCACATAGATGTTACAGTCATCCGCATACCGAACAAACTTATGTCCACGTTTCTCAAGCTCTTTATCCAATTCATGAAGCATGATGTTTGATAAAAGTGGACTAAGCGGGCCGCCTTGAGGCGTTCCCATGTCCGTTTCCATTACCACTCCATTGATCATCACGCCTGATTGAAGATACCGGCGAATTACCTTCAGTAGAATTCGATCTTTGATCGTTTTCGCCAAGATCCCCATCAGTTTGTCGTGATTCACCTTGTCAAAGAATTTCTCTAGGTCTATATCGACTACCCAACGATATCCTTCTTTGATATAACCCTTTGCTTCCCTAACCGCATCATGTCCCCTTCTACCTGGGCGGAAACCATAGCTATGGTTCGAGAAGGTCGGATCAAAGATTTTCGTCAACACTTGGGCAATCGCTTGTTGGATGAAACGATCCGTCACGGTAGGGATCCCTAGAAGCCTTACTCCACCGTTCGGTTTCGGGATTTCGACTCGACGGACGGGTAAGGGCTTGTAGGTTCCTTCTCTCAACGACTGTCGAATGGAGTCCCAATTTTCGTAGAGGTGTCTTCGTAGGTCTTTTACGGACATGCCATCTACTCCGTGACTTCCTTTGTTCTGTAAAACTCTTTTAAATGCCGCTATGAGATTTTCCCGTGACAAAATCAGTTCCATCAACATTAGATATCCTCTCCACGTGAACGAATCCTTCTATTTGTGCCATCTTCTGCTCCACCCTCTTGAAGTCCCCCGTGGGATTCACCACTTCCTCCTTCAAGTAAGTCCTATCGGATTGTCTGCTTCAACACAGAAGATGAACGCCTAGCGATTCGTTCTCCTTAATTGTTCAGTCCTTCCTCTTCCATCTCGAGCTTGAAAGAGTACTATGACCTCTGCTGACTTCTGACTGTTCAGCTATCTATCACTAGATAGGTTACCAAGGTTACTTGGCGTGCCAGCCAGACCTCCCCGGGTAAGAGTGTAATCTTTCCTTCCATCCATCTGCTTCATTTACTCTGTATCACCTTCGGCAGAAAGGGCTTTGTTTTGTCATGCAAACTCACCCAGTGATACCTAGCCTCATATGAAGTTCGTGTTCCTCAGACCGGAAGTTTGCCGCTCGCTTCCTTCAGATTCCGCGTCACCACGGACACCCTTGCGTTAAGCTAACTGCTACTTCTGCCTTCGCAGCTCGGGACTTTCACCCTATAGATTACACCCATGCCGGGCGCACATGTAAAAAATCCCGAATAGTTCTTTCGGGATTTTTTGTTCATAAAGAGAAATTTTTTGTGCACACTACCATTTGAAATCGCCTTTGCAAGGCATTTTTTTGAGTTTAGCTTCGAATTTATATCAACTGCAATTGCTTTGCAGCATAAAATATTCCATCTTCATCAACAGGCTTTGTAACAAAATCAGCTACTTTTTTCACATGCGAAACAGCATTACCCATAGCAACGCCTGTTCCAGCAAACGAGATCATTTCTATATCATTCAAACCGTCTCCAAAAGCAACCACATCTTGACGGCTAACGCCAAGCATATCCATTATCTTTTTGATCCCTTCTGCTTTCGATCCTTTTTTTGGAACAACATCAGTTGAAAGCTGGTGCCAGCGGACAAATTTTATCTCTTCAGAAATATTGAACTGTTCTTCTTCTCCTTCTTTGCAAAACAAAAGCGCTTGGTAAATAGGTTTTTCTTGAAAATAATCAGGTCTGCACTCAGGATGCGAGAGGTGCAAAGATTTCAAACTTTCATGAATAAACGGATGATCTTCCACATTTGCTTTCATATCTTCTTCACTCAAAAATACAAGCGGGTAATCAGTATTTTCAGTCGCTTCGATTAATTGCTCCAACGCATCGACCTTCAAAGGATTTTCATAAATGACTTCTCCTTCATGCACAACATACTGTCCGTTATAGCTGACATAAGAATGGATTCCGAGCTCTTCTCTTAGCTTTTTAAACATAAAAGGGCCGCGGCCGGTTGAGATGGCGACGTGATGTCCGGCTTTTTTCAAACGGAAGACCGCGTCAAGAGTAGATTCCGGCAAATGTTTATCATGATCCAATAAAGTACCGTCTATATCAAAAAAAATAAATTTTTTCCCCATGTTCAATCTCCTTTTCTCTTTCGTGAAAACCTTATTTACACTAAACAAAACGGTATAGTATGCAAGCGCTTTATGTCAATAGCGCTTTTCCACGTTTAGCCATAAAAAAAATAAAAAAATAGCATATAATATTAGTAAATACAATCGGACTCGACTTTGACATCTTAATGAAGGAGGAGTTGATATGTTAAAACGTTTGAAGAAAAAAATTAAAAAACAGTGGAAGCAATTGCTTCGCAGAAAATCGATTGCTTAAAGAAACCGGGCGGCTTTAGCCCGGTTTTCGTTATTTTCAATGAAGGTTGGATTTGCCATCAGAATCGACTATAATAATAAAAGCTAGTTTAACATGGAAAGTAAGGAGAGATTACGCAAATGATGTTTAAAGTTTTTTATCAGGAAAACCCAAATGAACCGCCTGTTCGGGAAAGAACGAAAACATTTTTCGTTGAAGCGGAATCAGAAAGAGAAGTTCGTGAAAAATTAAAAGGCCGCTCCATAAACATAGAATATATTCAACCGATTAGCAGCCCGTTTTATGAATTTGAAAAACAAAGCGAAAATTTTTCTGTATTGGAGAAATGATAGTATATGAAATTTGTAAAAAGAGACCAAGTAGCAGCATTCGCCCTCGGCGGATTGGGCGAAATCGGAAAAAATACGTACGGTGTGCAATTTCAAGATGAAATCATTTTAATTGATGCTGGAATTAAGTTTCCAGAAGACGAACTTCTAGGGATTGACTATGTGATTCCGGACTATACGTACTTAGTAAAAAACCAAGAAAAAATTAAAGGCTTGTTCATCACACATGGTCATGAAGATCATATAGGCGGTATACCTTATTTGCTGCGGGAAATTAATGTACCAATCTACGGCGGTAAACTGGCGATCGGACTGATTCGCAATAAGCTGGAAGAGCATGGACTTTTAAGACAAGCTAAACTAAACATCATCCAGGAGGATGATGTGATTCGGTTCAGAAAAACTGCCGTAACTTTTTTCCGTACAACTCACAGCATTCCAGATTCATATGGAATTGTTGTCAAAACTCCCGCAGGAAATATCGTTCATACAGGAGATTTTAAGTTTGATTTTACTCCAGTCGGGGAACCTGCAAATTTAACTAAAATGGCGGAAATCGGCAAAGAAGGTGTGCTCTGTCTTTTATCGGACAGCACAAACAGCGAAATTCCTGAATTTACAATGTCTGAAAGACGGGTCGGCGAAAGCATTCACGACATTTTCCGAAAAGTAAGCGGCCGCATCATTTTTGCAACATTTGCATCCAATATTCATCGACTTCAGCAAGTAACAGAAGCAGCTGTTAAAAACAATCGAAAAATAGCTGTTTTTGGAAGAAGTATGGAAGCAGCTATCCAAATTGGACAAGAACTCGGGTACATTCGCTGCCCGAAAGATACGTTTGTTGATGCAAATGAAATAAACCGTCTGCCCGCTCATCGGGTCGTGATTTTATGTACAGGAAGCCAAGGTGAACCAATGGCCGCTCTGTCCCGAATTGCAAATGGAACTCATCGGCAAATCCAAATTATTCCCGGCGATACGGTCGTTTTCTCATCATCGCCCATCCCAGGGAACACTTTATCGGTTTCAAGAACGATCAATCTGCTTTTCCGCGCCGGTGCGGAAGTAATTCACGGGTCGTTAAATGACATCCACACATCTGGCCACGGCGGACAGGAAGAGCAAAAATTAATGCTGCGGTTAATGAAGCCAAAATATTTTATGCCGATTCATGGAGAATATAGAATGCAGATCATGCATGTGAAACTAGCTGTCGATTGTGGAGTTCCAAAGGAAAACTGTTTTATTATGGATAACGGGGATGTGCTGGCGATGAACGACCGCGAAGCATCCATTGCCGGTAAAATTCCGTCCGGATCCGTTTATATTGACGGAAGCGGAATTGGCGACATTGGAAACATTGTGTTAAGAGACCGAAAAATTTTATCAGAAGAAGGACTCGTAATCGTTGTCGTCAGCATCAATATGAAAGAGTTCAAAATTGCTGCAGGCCCTGACATTATATCGCGCGGCTTCGTTTATATGAGAGAATCCAGTGACTTAATTAAAGATGCCCAAGAACTGATTACTAAGCACTTAAATAAAGTATTGGAAAGAAGAACTACGCAGTGGTCGGAAATCAAAAATGAAATCGCCGATACACTCGCTCCGTTTTTATATGAAAAAACGAAACGCCGACCGATGATCTTGCCAATTATAATGGAAATTTAAGTAATAACTTGTGATCGATCCCTCTTGTGTTGACAGTGGAACATACTGTTTAACATAAGAGGGATTTATTTTGGAAAAATGTCCAGTTGTTATTTTGTCGGCTCATAACATACAGCGTCCGGCCGCTCTTGCTTTTTTAGGTAGATGGTTTTAAAGCGGACAGCCGTCAGCTAAAAGTTCTTATAAAAAACGAAAAAGTGAGTGCTTGAAGAGGAGAAAGACGGATGTCAAAACATGTAAATGAAAAAACCGAAAAGTTTTGTGGTTAATTTCCCCAATATACAAGTGTTTAATAGAAGAGCAGAAAGACATTTTATGTACGTTTGTGCCATCATATAAATTTATACGCAATCATTTGAAAAACATTTGATGAAAAAATTCGACTTGGATAATGTCATAATCAGAATTTTTCAGGAGCAGGTGCTGCAAGTGGCAGCAGTAAAGGGAGATAATAAAGAAATCAATTTGTAGTTAAAGAAGACATGTATTCGATTGCCAGAAAAAACAACGACATTCTTGCAATAAGGAAGGATTTTGAGCCGGCAAACAAAAAAAGAATGAGAAGAACTGTCTTGAGGCATTCTAGACAGCTGCTTCTCATTCAATTACCATGTAAGCTTCAAATGATTGTTTTTACTTGACTGGATAAGTTCAGTTCATTCTTCAGTAGATTTTGATTTTGCCCATGCGGATGAAACATTTAAAGCTCCGAATGTATATAAGTTTTCATTATTCTCCTAGCACTTTCTTTTCAAACCGATCAATATCGACGTCAGCTCCGATGACAATTAAAATATCTCCTGCCTTGATTACTTCTGTAGCTTGCGGCGATACGATAATTTCGTTATTTCGTTTAATCGCAACAATATTGATTCCGTATTTCGCACGAATATCGAGCTCGATGAGAGAATGGCCGGCAATGTTGCGGTTAGCAGCAATTTCAACAATGCTGTGCTCTTCCGACAGCTCAAGATAGTCCAACACATTGTTCGAAAGAAGATTATGGGCAAGCCGCCGCCCCATATCCCGTTCAGGGTGAACAACTGTATCTGCTCCTATTTTTGACAAAACCTTTTCATGATAGTCGTTTTGAGCCTTCACCGTTATATGCTTAACTCCTAGTTCTTTCAACATAATGGTTGTCAAAATGCTCGCTTGAATATTGTCGCCGATGGCTACGATCACATGATCAAAATTTCTGATTCCCAAGCTTTTTAATACGGCTTCATCCGTTGTATCCGCTACAACAGCATGTGAAACAATATTGGCAAATTCGTTTACTCGATCCTCATCCACATCAATGGCAAGCACCTCTGCTCCTTCTTCCGATAACGTTCGGCAAATGCTTCCGCCGAACCGCCCCAACCCGATTACGGCAAACTCCTTTTTCATCAATACTCCCCCATTACAACTTGAATGACATTATTCTTGTATTTCTTGGCCAAAATCAATCGCTTGTTTCAACTTTTGCTGCATAAACCCTATTCCTTTGCAATCGGAAAGAGGATAATGAAAAGCTGTCTTATTTGTAAACACTTGTTCTATATATGGACGGAATTTCTTTCCTCCCAAAAGAACAATATCATCTACATCTAACAAATTTTTTTCAACCGCTTGTTCCTTCAATTGGTTGATTGTAATTAATTCAGGATGCTTTTTCATGCTAAAGGAAACATTGTAAGGACCAGGCACAAAATCATTTGGCCGCAAAAAGCCATGCTTGGCAGACAAAATCACCCATTCATCGAAAAATTTTTTAGCATACGCCTGGCAAAGGCGGTGAAAAACTCCTATATACGCTTTTTCTGCGGAAACAGCACCTGCACTGGGTTCTTTATCCCATACTTTTTTTGTTCCGCAAGGTATGACACAAATCCTTCTCATTTAACATTTCACCTGTTCAATCGATTATTCAATTCATTCAAAAATTGTATAATATCGTTATGAAAAACAAAATCAGCCCATTCATCGAAGTCTGTTTGTTCTTGGTTGACAATCACTAATACCGCTCCCATCCTTTTTGCCAAGAGCGGTATTTCGTTCGCTGGCCGAACTGTTAAAGATGAACCAAGCACGATCATAACGTCTGCTTTTTCACATTCAAGCTCCGCATCTCTAAAAGCATCTTCCGAAAGCAGCTCTCCGAACAGTGTAATGGAAGGACGAATAAAGCCTCCGCAGCCGCAATAATATTGATTTTTCAAGTATACATCATTTAGAAAGCGTTGGCCGCAATTGTGGCAGTGAAACGTTTGAAGTGTTCCATGAAGTTCAATTACGTTTTTGCTTCCTGCTAAGAGATGGAACCCATCAATGTTTTGAGTAATAATCGATTGAATCTTCCCTTCCTTTTCCCATTTTGCCAGCAAGTAGTGTCCTTCATTCGGAGATTTGCTTTTATATAATTGAAGGCGTTCTTTATAAAATTGAATAAATTCATCACGGTTTGTCTCCATCGCTTCAATGCTTGCCAATTTACTCGGATCCTTTTTGCGCCACAAACCAGTTTTTGAACGATAATCCGGAATTCCGCTGGCAGTGGACATCCCTGCACCAGTAAATACAACAGCATGTTCAGATTGTTGCAAAAGATCAGCGACTTCGGATATCAAAGCCATCTTTTTTCATCCTTTTTTATTAATTGTGAAAACAATTATTTTAACCTGAACTTACCATTTTTTTATAAATGAAATCAATAAATTCGTCAACAATTTCTTTGCGGAACCGTTCAGTCCGAGACAATATCGATAAATGCCGTTTAATTTCCACATCTTTTATTTTCAATTCATATAAGTAGCCGTATTTCAGCTCTCTTGACACCGTAATCCTCGGCAAAAAGCCGATTCCCAGCCCGGATTCTATAGCAGCTTTTACAGCCTGCGTGCTTCCTAGCTCCATATAATAATTTATTTTATCTAACACCCCATATTTTTTTAATGTATTTTCGATAATGAGACGGGTTCCTGAATTTTTTTCTCTCCAGATCATTTTTTCTTTTGCCAGCTCTTCAATGTCAATTTGTTTTTTCTTCTTCAAAGGATGCTCTCTTCCGCATACTAAAATAAGCTCGTCATCGACAAGCTTTTTTACATGAAAAATGCTGTTTTCTACAACTCCTTCTACAAATCCGATATCAATTTTGCGGTCAACAAGCCGATCAATAATGCCCGGAGTATTAGAAATCGCTAATGAAAGCTTTACATCTGGCACTTCTTTTTTAAATTTTCCGAGCAGACTAGGCAAAAGATATTCCCCAATTGTCAACGTCGCTCCGACACTTAGTGTAAAATCTTTGTGTCCGGTTATTTCCTTTACTGCTTCTTTTGATTGTTGAATTTCTTCCACAATATTTTTGGCAATCGGATATAACATTTTGCCGGCTTTTGTCAAAGTCATTTTTCCGTTCGAACGGTCAAACAATGGGGTTCCATAATAATCCTCTAGTTGATGGATTTTTCTCGTAACAGCCGGCTGGGACACATAGACAAGCTTTGCAGCACGGCTGATGCTCCCTTCCTCAACAACAAGACAAAACATTTTTAAACTTTCCAAATCCAATTCGGAATCACTTCCTTACAATTTAAACACTTAAAAACAACTTCATGCTAACACCTATCAGCAAAAAAGACAACATTTGCAAAATCCATTTTCCAGGCACTTTTGTTGATAAGATAGCTCCCAGTTGAGAGCCGATCATCACTCCTATACCGCCCCACAAGCAGGCCGTCCAATTAACATTCCCTAATGCAATTTGATTCAGCGCACCAACAAGTGAATAGATCGATAATGCAAAAAGAGAAATCGCAGTTGCGTCGTGAGGACGAATCTTCAATAAATAAATTAAAATGGGGACGAGCAACCATCCGCCGCCAATTCCAAAAAAATTCGATAAAGTTCCCAACAAAAGTCCGATGATGAATAAAAAAACAGCTTTTAAACGGTTTCTGCCCTCATTGAAAAAACCTGCTTTCATACTATGTTTCGCCTCTTCCGGAGCTTTTTTTAAAAGCAAAAACATCCCGAGCATGAATAAAGCAGCGGCAAATATCCAATAAAAAAAGTCGGGTGAAATAATTCCCAACAGCCAAGTGCCGATAAACGTTCCCGGGATGGAGCCGAAGATGATCGGCCAACTGATAGAAAAATGAACACGCTTTTGCCGTATATAATTCATCGACCCTGATATAGAATTGAGAAAAACCACAACAAGACCCGTACCAGCTGCAATTTCAGGAGGCAATTTCAACAGCAATAAGAGAGCAGGAACAAACACAAATCCTCCCCCTGCTCCCACCATTACCCCATAAGCGCCTGACAAAAGTCCAAGAGCGAGCAGCAAAACCATTTCCACCATTCAAGTTCACCTCTGTTAATATCCTAATTAAAGGGTACCAGTGAGAAGGATTGGTGTGAAATGCTTATTCAACATGGGGTATAACAAAATGTTATAGTTTGTGATATTTTTGTTTTTAGTGCTTCTAGCCTTGCCCATTTAGAAAATGTTATATATAATTAAATCGAAATCATTACGATTTAATACAGCGGGGTACTCATATATTTTGAAAGGAGTTCAAATCGATGAAAAAAGTCTTTTTTGCATTTTTAATGGCAATGCTTGCAATCTTTCCTATCGGCTGCGGCCAAAATAACAACAATGCTTCCGAAACGAACAATCATAATGAGGACAAAAACAATCAAAAAGAAATTGAAATTTATACAACAATCTATCCACTGACAGATTTCACTAAAAAAATCGGCGGTAAATACGTTCATGTCGAAAGTGTTTACCCGCCGAATGTAGAAGCCCACACGTATGAACCTACATTAAAAACTTTGGAAGCAATCGCGAAAGCGGATTTATTTATCTATACTGGAGCTGGTATAGAAGGATTTGCCGATAAGGCAGAAAAAACGCTGAAAGACGGCAATGTCAAAATTGTAAAAGCAGCTGAAGGAATCCCATTATTAAGTGCGTCCGAAGATGAACATGACCATGAAAGCGGAGAAGAAGAGCATTCACATCATGAAGAAGATTCAGATCATGAAGAAGAACATGGGAACCAAAACGAAGAGGAACACGATCATGCACATGGAGATGTTGACCCTCATGTATGGCTTGATCCAATTAGGGCCATTACTCTTGCGGAAAACATCAAGAACGCTTTAACGGAAGCGGCTCCTGATCAAAAAGAATATTTTGAACAAAATTTCGCTCAACTTAAACAAGATCTTGAAGAACTGGATCAATCATTTCAAGAAACAATTAAAAAATCGAAAACAAAATATATTCTTGTCTCTCATGCTGCTTATGGTTATTGGGAAGACCGCTACGATATTGAACAAATTCCAATATCGGGATTATCTCCAACGGATGAGCCTAGTCAAAAGCAGCTTGTCAAAATCATTGAACTATCGAAAAAACATCATTTAAAACATGTGATCTTTGAACAAAATGTATCTGAAAAAGTAGCAAAAATCATCCAACAAGAAATTGGTGCCAAATCATTAACGCTACATAATTTAGAAAGTGTTTCGGAAACAGATTTAAAAAATAACGAAGACTACTTCAGCATTATGAAACGCAATCTTGAAACGTTATCTGAAGCTTTAAATTAAATACTATTTGCACGCTTTTAGGGGGCTGTCCAATGAGTCTTTTTTGGCTTATGGATGCCCCCTTTCATGCTTTAGAAAACGTTGCTATATCGATGTTTATGAGTTTTTTGTTTTCAATGGAAATTTGACTTTCTAGACAGACCTTTATATATACTAAGTTGACATAATAAAACTACTGTAAACTGTTAAACTTTTTTATTTCATATTTTTGTAAAATCAAGTAAAATATTTAGACATACGAATAAATATGAGAGGAGAAACCAAAATGGAAGCAGCTGTTCAAAAACAGAATATGGGTCAAATTACATTATACAGAATATTATTTATTATCGGATTTGTTCATCTTCTAAACGACTCGATTCAAGCTGTTATTCCAGCAGTTTTCCCTATATTGGAAAAATCAATGAATCTTACATATATGCAGCTTGGATTCATTACATTCAGCCTTCAGCTAACGGCATCTTTGCTTCAGCCTGCTGTCGGGTTTTATACAGATAAAAAGCCGATGCCTTATTTGCTGCCCATCGGGCTTACGTGTACGTTTTTCGGCATGCTGGGACTTGCTTTTGCACCTAATTATTGGATTGTTTTAGTTTCGGTATTTTTCGTCGGAATCGGTTCAGCCGTTTTTCATCCGGAAGGTTCAAGAGTGGTGCATTTAGCAGCGGGAGAACGAAAAGGGCTCGCCCAATCCATTTTTCAAGTTGGAGGTAATGCCGGACAATCTCTTGCTCCCATTATGACAGCTCTTATTTTCGTCCCTATGGGACAATTTGGCGCGATTTGGTTTACTTTAATTGCCGGCATGGCCGTCATCGTCCTTCTATACATTGCAAATTGGTATAAGGAAAAGCTCGACAGCCGAAAAAAAACAAGCGCAAAAAAAGCCGTTGTGCAAGTTCCTGCCGCTCGAAAAAAGCAAGTGAAAATTGGACTTATGCTGCTCATCTTCTTAGTTTTTGCTCGTTCATGGTATCATGCAGCAATCACTAATTTTTACCCTTTTTATTTAATTCATGAACATGGACTTTCCATCAGCAAAACACAGCTATATATTTTTATATTTTTAGCAGCAGGTGCAATCGGAACATTTTTAGGAGGGCCGCTTTCAGATCGTTTCGGAAGACGGAATATCATTGCTTTCTCAATGCTTGGATCAGCTCCGCTGGCGGTCATTTTGCCTTATGTGAATGAATTTTGGGCAATTCCAATAATGCTCATTAACGGCTTTATTATTTTGTCAAGCTTTTCTGTAGTTGTCGTATACGCACAAGAGCTAATGCCTGGAAAAATCGGAACTGCATCCGGCTTAATGGTCGGTCTTGCCTTCGGTTTAGGCGCTTTAGGATCAGTCGTGCTCGGTGCTCTCGCGGACTTATTCGGCTTAAAGCCAGTTATGATCGCGTGCGGCTTTCTTCCATTTATCGGCATGCTCTCCATGCTTTTACCTTCCGATCAAAAGCTGAAAGAATGGACATCTTAACATTTTTACAAGACAGCAGCTACTTTTCAATTGATGTGAAACAAAAGACAAAGTTGTTTTGACAATAAAAACATCCATGAGTAATTTTACTCCCCACCCATGCATGAAAATCCATCATTCCTTCCCATAATGGATATGAACGCAAACAGTTTTGAAAGACGTTCTCTTTAATGGTGGTTCGACCCTGTAATAAAAACTGTTTGAGTCCATTTGGTGTTCCACCCATTGTCAGCCCTTTTCGTGTGAAAAGGTGACTACGAACAGAAAAATGCCTAACGTGCAAATGGACTCCCTGTTTGCGAATTTATCGATGGAAGGAGTAAGAATCATGGATGTTCTTTATCATCGTTGTGCAGGATTAGATGTCCATGCCGAAACAATTGTCGTTTGTGCTCTTCTTGGAGAGGAAGAACACGTTCAAAAGGAAGTTGAAACATTTCCTACTTTCACGAAAGACTTGTTTCGTCTTCTGAAATGGTTAGAAGATCGTGGTGTCACTCATATTGCGATGGAGAGTACGGGCGTTTACTGGAAACCTGTGTTCAATATTTTGGAAGATTACTTTGACATTACACTTGCCAACGCTCAGCGAATCAAAAATGTACCGGGGAGAAAAACCGATGTTTCCGATGCAGAATGGATCGCCAAATTGTTGCGTTACGGATTGATCGAGAAGAGTTTTGTACCTCCTGAGAACATTCGAGAATTACGGGATTTAACTCGCTTGCGCAAAAAATGGATCGGGCAGTTAACCGCGGAGAAAAACCGCATTCAAAAAGTGTTGGAATGTTCCAATATCAAGTTAAGTTCCGTGATTTCGGATGTATTTGGTGTATCTGGGCGAAAGCTACTGGAACGTTTAATGAAACAGGGATACATCGAAGAAACCGAAGTCGATGCTTGCATTCACAGGAGTATGAAGAGGAAAAAACAACAAATTCAGGATTCTCTCTTTGGTACATTGACCAACCATCAACTGTTCATGATTCGCCAATCGTGGAAGCACATCGAATCGTTGGAAAGTTTACTTCGAGACATCGAAGAACGAATCGACCAACTCTTACAAGTATACAAACAAGAGATGGAGCTTCTTGTGACCATACCGGGGATCAAGAAGGAAACCGCTGCCGTGATTATCGCTGAAATCGGAGTCGATATGGGACAATTTCCAACGTCTCAACACCTCGCTTCATGGGCGGGAGTCGCGCCGGGAAATCATGAAAGTGCTGGAAAACGAAAAAGTACCCGAACGACGAAGGGGAATCCGCATATCAAATCGGCGTTATGTGAGGCGGCTTGGGCTTTGTCTCGATGTAGGAATCAACGTTTGGCAGCGAAATATTGGTCATTGGCGGCACGCAGGGGAAAGAAAAAAGCACTCGTTGCGATCGCGCACCGAATGCTTACCATCATTTACTGCATCATTTCTCGAAAAGAACCGTTTCGAGAGCAGTAAATAAATTAGTATAACCAAAAAGGTTCAGAAATATACGAGATACCTAAAAATAAGGTAGCTCTGCTTTCCTAATTCCTTTTTTTGGTCGTTAATAGGGTATCCAATTTGATTGTGGGGTATACCGCTTCAGCCATGGTTAATTGATTTTCACAGAAAAAAAGATTGAATGAAGTTAAAGCCAATGAACAATTTTTTGTTCAAATGTAATAAATGAAAGCTTTTATTTGTACTAAGGAACGAATGAACACAGAAATAATAAAAGGCGTTTTTCGGCTGTCCATCAACTTTTCAGCCTGAGAAAACGCCTTTTGTGTTCTTTTATTCTTGAAAAGCACGGTCACCGAAAATTTTTAACGTTATATCATCTGCTGGAGGATTATGAAGACCGCATCTGACATCCCGATAGTAGCGCTCCAATGGGTATTCTTTTCTTAAGCTTTGTCCGCCTGCAATTCGCATGGCTAGGTCAACGACTTTGATCGCACTGTTTGTGGCAACATATTTTACGGCAGCCAGCTCATGCCCCATTTGTTCGTGTAAATGCGGCTGTTCATCCCATTTTTTCGCCACACTGTACATAAAATGCCGTGCGCTTGTAAGCTCCAGATCCATTTCAGCTGTTTTTCGCCGCACTTCCGAAAGTTCTGAAATTGGATGAGAAAGACTGGCAGGTTGATACTCTTTTGCATATTTGACAGCAAAGTTTCTTGCGGCGATAGCGATCCCGAGGTAGCAGGCAGGAATATGTAAAAGCCATCCTTTCGGAGTGGAAGGACTGAATGTAGCTTGTCTGATCGAAACGAGAGCGTCTTTTTCGACCTTTACGTTGTGCAGTAATAAATCGTCGCTTCTTGTCGCGCGCATGCCGATTGTATCCCATGTTTCTTTTATGGAAAGCCCCTCTGCTCCTTTTGGGACTAAATATTCGCCAACCTCACCTGTTTCTTCAATTGTTGCGGTTACAATAAAATAATCTAGAATCGAGGCCAGTGATGTGAACGATTTATGGCCATTAATAATCCAGCTGCTTCCTTCTTTTCTTGCCGTTGTTTTTGGTTTTCCGCCTCTTGCAGGACTTCCGGCAGCCGGTTCTGATGCACAGCTATTGATTAATTTTCCTTCAGCGACAATTTCTTCGCAAATGCGCTCAAACGTGCGTTCATCCCATTTTTTTGATTCGGATAAATCCATTACGATTCCATTATGCCACCCTAACGATAAACCTGTCGCTCCATCTCCTTCTGCAATTTTTTCTTGCACAAGCAGAAATTCATATAAAGAAATTTCATTTCCTCCATATTTTTTTGGCACAGTTAATTTCAGAAATCCTTCCGTTTTTAAATCTGAAAAGTTTTCAAATGGAAACGAAGATTCCTGATCATTTTTCGCGGCTCGCTCCGCGAACTTCTCCGCAAGTTTTTCGGCTTTTTCTCTTAATTCTCGATGCGATTTGTTGACAATAACCATTTCATCTAAAAAATTCATATTCTTCACACACCTGTTTCTTTTTCTTTCTTTTCTATCTCTATTGTAGCTCTATTATTCATTTTCGTTAAGCTATCCAATTGGTTTTATTTTAATTTTTTTGGTAAAATACAGAAAAAAATATGTAGGAAATAAAGGAGAATGATGATGAGAACTTTCAAACAGCAGCTTGAAAAATATGCAGAACTTGCCGTCAAGGTCGGAGTCAATGTTCAAAAAGGACAAGAATTGTTCATTTCTGCAAGCATAGATGCAAAAGAACTCGTCCGATTTATTGCGGAAAAAGCTTATGAGGTTGGTGCAAGGAATATTCATATCGACTGGCAAGATGATGTTTTAACAAGATTAAAATATGAAAAGGCTCCTGATGACGTGTTTTTAGAATATCCTGAATGGAAGTCTCTCGAAAGAACTGCCCTAGCAGAAAGAAATGCAGCTTTTATTTCTATTGTGTCCCAAAGCCCTGATTTATTAAAAGGCATTCAGCCTGAGAGAATCGCTAATTTCCAGAAAGCGTCTGGAACGGCTTTAAATACGTTTCGCAGATACATACAATCGGATAAAGTCAGCTGGACGGTTATCGCTGCCGCAAGCGAAGAATGGGCGGAGAAAGTTTTTCCAAATGAAGAAAAATCGCTTCGAGTTGAAAAATTATGGAATGCTATTTTTCAAGCAACACGTATTAATGAGGAAGATCCGGTTTCTGCATGGAAAAAACATAATGAAAACCTTCATCAAAAAGTCGATTATTTAAATGCGAAAAAATATAGAAAGCTCCATTATCAAGCTCCTGGAACGGATTTAACTATTGAACTGCCTGAAAAGCACCTATGGGTGGGAGCAGGAAGCGTTAATGAAAAAGGCGTTTCTTTCATGGCAAACATGCCTACAGAAGAAGTGTTCACAGCTCCGAAAAAAGATGGGGTAAATGGTTATGTGACTAGCACAAAACCGTTAAGCTACGGCGGAAATTTAATCGAAAATTTTGTCATCACATTTGAACGAGGACGCATTACAAATGTAACAGCCGAAAAAGGCGAAGAAATTTTGAAGCAATTAGTCGAAACAGATGAAGGCTCTCATTATTTAGGTGAAATTGCTTTAGTACCTCATAACTCACCGATCTCAAAGTCAAATCTTTTATTTTATAACACGTTGTTTGACGAAAATGCTTCAAACCATTTAGCGATCGGCAGTGCCTATGCGTTTTGCTTAGAAGGCGGAAAAACGATGACAGAGGATGAATTGAAACAGCATGGTCTCAACACAAGCATTACACATGTTGATTTTATGATCGGAAGTGCAGAAATGGACATCGACGGCATTCTTCCGGACGGCACACGTGAACCAATCTTCCGAAAAGGAAATTGGGCGTTTTAAAAAAGGGCCGGCTGATCGTTTCTCATGAAAGCCTTGCTTAAATATTGCACAACACTTAGCTGAAACTGTACCGTACATCCTTGACGTTTGTTTCAGGCAAGTCAGTAAAAGTTCTATATTTGTCGTTTTGCTTATTTGCTGCATCAACATCATCATAGTATTTGTCTTCTTTGAATCGAATCGTACTTTATCATGCTAATGGGCGGTCATTTGACTTTGCCCTTTTCATTCTTATTCAAAGAAAAAAACAGCCAAACTTTATAATGATCCACTACGCGAAAAGGAGAACGTAAAAAATGGAATTGTCCATCATTTTAAGTTTTCTTGCAGCTTCTATTTTATTAACCGTTGCACCAGGACCCGATAATTTATTTGTTATTGCACAAAGCATGTCTTACGGCTTTCGAGCGGGGTTCATCACTTCTCTCGGACTTTGTACCGGACTTATCGGACATACTTTAATCGCATCTCTCGGACTGTCAGCCATACTCTATCAATCTACTGTTATTTTTACAGCTATTAAATCTGTCGGTGCGATCTATCTGTTATATTTAGCATGGGAATCTTATAAGGAAGGGAAATCAGCAGTTTCCGGTAAAATAGCAAATGTAAAAAGTCTTTCACTCTTTTCTTTATATAAAAGAGGCATCTTGATGAACCTGTTAAATCCGAAGGTGTCATTGTTCTTTTTAGCTTTCTTGCCGCAGTTTGTATCAACAAACAGCGTCCATGTTCAGCTCGACATGTTTGTGCTAGGTCTTATTTTCATTGTACAGGCATTGGTATTGTTTTCCTTATTTTCAGCATTAGCCGGCAAAATAAAAATTCTGTTTCAATCTAAAAAAACAGTTTCTGCTATTCATTACGGCAAATCTATTTTATTTGCAGTTCTTGGCGGAAAGCTGCTTTTTACAAAAATTTAGTAGATACAATGAGGGGAAACGTCAGGAGCGAAATTTTTTTCGCTCCAGTTTTTTTACTCTGCCCCCTACTTCATTTGTTTAGAAGATGAATGTCCGAATCAACATCATTACTTTCCCGCACATATCTTTTCTTTAGGCAGTAAGATCAATTTTTTCAACATGTTTTATAGCCGTCCCAACTCATTCTTTTTACAGCTTCTTTTGTCTGCTATAATTCTACGTTTATTAATCCATTTGTCCTCCTACATAACTGAATTCTTCCTATCATCCTTCTCCCAAAAAACAAAATCGTCAAGCTGAATAATTATCATTCCAATCATTTGAAGGTGTTTATTCATTTTAACCTTCTAATTCGCATATATTTGTACAAATGAGAGGTGAACATGGTGAACGCAGAAAAAACTAAGCCGGCTCTACAAATAAAAACATTTTTTGAACATCGTTTGCAGCGGTTTCTTCAGCATCTTTTTTTATCGATCATTTGCGGATATATTTTATACTACTTAGTTAATTAAATGCAGAATAAACGCAGCGAATTCAGAACAAAGAGACTTCACATTTTTAGTACGTGAAGTCCGAAACTGCCCATAATAAACAAACGATGATGAAAGCAAAAGCGCTGCAATCGGTATTTCCAGGGCTTTCCGGAAAGCCAAATCCTCAATATATCAACGTTTCTAAAACAATAATGAGGGCTTCTATTATGCGAAAAAACGAATTAAAGATACCCCTAAAAAAACATGCCTTGGCTCGCAAGCTTCTTTGAAGTCGGGGTTAAAAAATTCAAATTGAAAAAGACCGCACAATTTCATTAATAAATTGTGCGGTCTTCATCATTTTAACAGCTCGATCCATAAGTAAAAAAGATTACTCAGTTTTCTCCTGTTTCTTTTTAAATGTTCGATAGACGAAGAAAAATATAATAAGCGCCAATAAAACAATTGGTAAATTCCCTACAACGAGCACAACAATCCAAGATGCCGCCTGAACAATCCAATGAATGCTTGTCAAAAATTGTTCTTTCGTTTTTTCCCACGTATTAAAATCCTTTGAAAAATTTTCATGAGATTTTATTTCTGTTAATTGCAGTTCAACTGTTGCATAGTCTGTTCTATTTTCAATATATTTTATTCTGCCCTTTAATTGTTCGATTTCTTCTTGGACAGCTGCCAAATCTTCCGAAATTTTCAACAAGTCTTCTGTTTTCTCAGCCGATTCCATAAATTTAAGGAGCCGAGCTTCAACCGCTTGCTTCGATTTCAATCGAGAGTTTAAATCGACATATTCTTCTGTTTGATCTTCACCAGTCATTTGCTCCGATTTGACTGATTTGCTTGCCTTTTTCACTTCCTCTATAAATCGTTGAAGTTCATTTTGAGGAATGCGGAACGTTACATATGCCTCGATCTTTCCATCCTGTTCCACTGCATTTGATTGAATGATATAGCCCCCTCTGCTTTCGGCCTTCTTTGTTAAGTTTGCAATCGTTTCATCATAGCTTACCACTTCTGCCGTTATATTCGCAGTGTACATAACTTTTCGTTCGTTTGAGTATGTGCTGGCAGCTGATTTCGCTTCAACTGTTTCCATTTCTCCTTTTTTTTCAATTTTTTTCTCTATCATGGTCTGATCCATTTTAGCACTTTCTACGGATGATTTTTGTTCTGAATTGCTGCAGGCGGCCAAGAAGAGCAGCAACAAACCAATCAAGACTTTCTTCATTTTCATCATCTCCAGTTAATGACAGTTTATGGATTAGACGAAATAATGAAGCAAAGGGATCTTAAATAGATGAATAAAATGTGTGCAAACAAATGAAAGTGTGCTACTATAATAAACGTACTTGCGCTTGAAACCTTTCGCTTTTACCATTCGTCTAACATAAGGAAATTCTACTCTTCTAAAAAAATCATTTTCATAAAGTTGGTGGGCTTCATGGATTCTAACAAAAAGGCGCAATCGCGGTTTGATTATCAATTAGCATTTATTATATTTCTACTATTTTGCGCGAGCTGCGTGGCCATTTACGGAGCGCAAACGACTTCAGGACAATATGCTGTGGATTTTATTTTTAGGCAAATTGCCTTCTATGCAGCCGGCTGTCTTATTGCCGGTGTTGTCATGATGTTCGATTCAGAACAAATTCAAAAAATGACATGGTATTTATACGGTTTTGGAATTTTTCTTCTATTTTTGCTAATGATTGCTCCCGAAAAAATCGCAGAAGAAAGAAATGGCGCCAAAGCATGGTTTACTCTTCCCGGTTTTTCGTTTCAGCCTTCAGAAATCATGAAAGTTTTCTTAATCATTGCGTTGAGCCATATTATTTGCAAGCATCATCAAAAGTATTTGCATCGAACTATTCAAACCGATCTCATTTTGTTATGTAAAATGGGTGTGACGACAGCAGTACCGGTATTGTTCGTTATACTGCAGCCTGACTTTGGGACTGCGCTTGTCATGTTTGCCATTTTAGCCGGCCTTATTCTTGTTTCAGGCATATCTTGGCGGATTCTTACATTAGGGTTCCTCATCGTAACCCTCTTTGCTGCAACAATTTTTTATCTTGTATTGCGAATGCCTGAAGTTCTTGCCAAATATTTAGGTGTCAAGCAATATCAGTTCGGCCGGATTTATGCATGGTTAAATCCCGAAGGATATAAAAGCGATGAAGGCTATCATTTGCTCAATTCTCTAAAAGCTATCGGATCTGGCCAAATTTTCGGAAAAGGGGTTGGGCATGGACAAGTATATATCCCTGAAAACCACACCGACTTTATATTCAGTGTGATTGGGGAGCAATTTGGATTTATCGGCACTAGTATTGTCATTAGTTTATTTTTCTTATTAATCTATCACATCATTAAAGTGTCAATTGAAACAACTGAACCGTTTAACAGCTATCTTTGTACTGGCGTCATCAGCTTGTTTGTCTTCCATGTATTTCAAAATGTCGGCATGACGATTGGCCTTCTGCCGATTACAGGTATACCGCTTCCTTTTATCAGCTATGGAGGAAGCTCCCTTATTGGCAGCATGATGGCGATCGGATTGATTTTCAGTATCCGATGGCACCATCGAGTATCTATGTTTTCAAAAGAATAGGTGTCCAATAAAGTTGGACACCTTTTTTGTTTTGTTTAAAAAACAGATTGTATTAGCATGAATTTTTCTCGCCTATGGAAGGCAGAGCCAGCAGCTTTCTGTATCACTCATATCTTAACGATTCGATTGGATCCAATCTTGCCGCCTTGTTTGCCGGCAATAGTCCAAAGAGAATCCCAATAAACATTGAGAATAAAAGTCCGCCGACGACAACCTGCCATGATACTAATGATGGCCAACCGGCAAAAATGGAAATGATGGATGCAATTCCTGCACCTAATAAAATCCCTAAAGTTCCCCCAATTAATGTTAATGTCATCGATTCAATTAAAAATTGCAGCAAAATTTGTCTCCTTGTTGCACCAAGAGCTTTGCGGATGCCGATTTCTCTCGTTCTCTCGGTGACGGAGACGAGCATGATGTTCATGACACCGATGCCGCCAACTACGAGGGAAATTCCGGCTATGCTTCCGATAATCATGGTCATAATACGGGTAATTTGGCCGATGGATTCTGCAATTTCTTCAAAATTCACCACTTGATACGAATCTTCTGTTTGATGCATGTCGTTTAGCAATTGTTCAGCTTTTTCCCCTGCAGCTTTGATTTCGTCTGCACTAACTGCTTCAAGCGTTACTTGCGTATAATTCGTTTGACCGAAAGCATTTCGATAAGCCGTCCATGGAGTGTAAATTTCCGACATGCCAAAGGCAAAAATTCCTGTCGGTTTTTCAAGTATGCCGATAATTTCGAACGGCTGATTCGATACCCAAACGACCTCGCCAATCGGATTATGTTTTTTAAATAAATCTTCTGCTAGTTGGTCGCTAATAATCGCAACACGTCTGCCGCCTAAAAAATCCGCTTCCGTAAACAGTCGGCCTTTATGAATGTTTAATTGATTGACATCCATATATGCAGCATTGATCCCATAGACCGTGGCATCGATTGTTTCTTCTTTATACCTTATTTGATAAGAACTTGTCGTGGAAGCAACAACCTGTTTAACTTCAGGGATCTCTTTCAACGCTTCAACATCTTCTTGGGTAAACGGATCCACTAACATTGCGTTCGGATTTGCTTTCAACTCTTCTTCACTTGGTTGATAATACACTTCTATCGTATTGCTGCTGCCTGCAATTTGGGCTTTTAAGGCTTGTTCGCCCCCTTGGCCGATTGCTACAACTAAAATAACAGATCCGACACCGATAATTATTCCTAGCATTGTCAGAATTGAACGGAGCTTATGGGCAAGAATGGAGGAAAACGCCATCCGAAAATTTTCCATCAAATTCATAATGTGCTCCCCCGTCCCAAATCTTCTTGTAAAATTTCTCCATCTCTTACTACAATCGTACGCTTAGCAAATTGAGCCACTTCATGTTCATGCGTTACGACAATGATGGTTGTCCCTTCTTTATTTAGCATTGTAAATTGTTCCATAATTGCTTCGCTTGTTTTCGTATCCAATGCACCAGTCGGTTCATCTGCCAAAATGAGCTTTGGATTATTCACAATGGCTCGAGCTATTGCCACCCGTTGTTTTTGGCCTCCCGATAATTCGTTTGGCATATGCTGAATTCTATCGCCGAGTCCAACCTTTATTAAAGCCTGCTTAGCGAGTTCATCCCGCTGTTTTTTTCCAATGCCGGCGTAAATCATTGGCAGCTCTACATTTTTTAAGGCGCTCAACCGCGGCAGAAGATGAAACTGCTGAAAAACAAAACCGATTTTCTTGTTGCGTATTTTGGCCAATTCTTGATCATCAAGGGACGATATATCCTTCCCTTCAAAATAGTAAGCACCTGATGTCGGGCGGTCCAAACAGCCAATAATATTCATGAGAGTTGATTTGCCGGAACCGGACGGCCCCATAATGGCCACAAAATCCCCCTGCCGGATTTCTAAATTGATTTTTTTGAGCACATCCATTGTTTCTTTACCGTTTCTATAAGATTTCGTCACATCTTCCAGCTTGATCATTTGATTGTCACTTCCACGCCTGCTTTGATTTCATCAGATGGTTCACGAACAATTTCATCATCTTTTGTTAAACCGCTCGTCACCTCAATATATTCATCGGTTGAAGTACCGGTTTTAATTTCTTTTCTTGTTATTTTTCCGTTTTTCACTACATAAACATATTGTTGATCATCATCTTGTTGAACAGCGGTAAGAGGAATAACATTCGCTTTTTTTCTTTCCGTTTCAATTTCCATAATCAATTTAAAGCCAGGCTTCACCGGGATGTTCTGATCTTGGACAAGAACTTCCACTGGATACTGGACAGCCTCGTTTCCTGTTTCCGCCGCCATCTCACTGCCTTGTTGAGGTAAAATGCCAATTTTCAATACTTTTCCTTTCCATTTTGCATCAGGCACCACATCAGATTTTAAAACTACAGGCTGACCTTCTTTAATTTTTAAAGAATCGTATTCAGAAATGACCCCTTCCACTTTCATTTTGTTCAAACTGCCAATATGTATGAGCGGCTTCACATTTTCGCCCATTGCTACTGCTGCGTCTTCATCTACGGTAATCACAATTCCATCAACTTCGCTTTTCACTTCAAGTTCTAAAATCTTCTTTTCTACTGTTTCCAGTTGAATCTTCTGTTGTTTAAGCTCAAGATTCGTCATTTTCTTATCCATTTGCAGTTGATTTTTTTCATTTTCTATTTGCTTTTCTGCTTCTTCTTTACCGACTTGTTTTTTCAATTCTTCTTCTTTTTTCTTCAGATCATCCAACTGCTCATTGATTTGATCTAGTTTGATATAGCTTTGTTCAATCGAAAGCTTGGCCTGTTCCTTTTCAAGCTCTAATTGTTCGTTTTCATAAATGACGAGAGGTGCTCCTTTTTTTATTTTGTCCCCTTCTTTGACAAGGATTTTTTTGATCTTTCCTCTTTCAGCATCATAATAAATTTTTTGTTCATTCATTAATTGAAGAGTACCGGGAATCATAACATTCCCGGTAATTTCTTTTTGCTCCAATTTGACTGTTTCTACAGTCGGATTTTCCTTCGATGCAGCACGAAAAATACTGATCCCAACAAATAAAGCGATGATAACTGCTACTCCTACACCGATCAAAACTTTCTTTCTCATACTATTACTATGCCCCCACTAATGATTGTGTTGCTCCAGATAATGTCAATAGCAGACTACCAAGAATGAATAAAACGATTGAAATAGTCCAAGATGCACCTTTTGACAGTTGACCTACATGATGAAGCCCAAAAGCGGTCAATATTGTTCCCCAAATTCCAAAAATTTCGATAGATGACAAAAATGATCCAAGCGCCCCTTCAGCTCCTACAATACTGTTTAAACTAGTAAATACTTGATTAGTGATGTCTCCTCCACCGACAAAATATAAAATAATCGCATTTAACAGAGTTCCTATTGAAGTAACAAGAGAAATAAAAACGGTCATTGAAAACATTTGTTTAAAACGAATTTGTTTTCCGGCAATTTTTACAATGGCAAAAAGAATGAGTGCCGAAATCAATAGTGTAATAAGTCCGCCAATGATACCAAACACAAGTGCACCGACTTTTGTAAATGCGCCGACGTAAGCTGCTCCTTCTGCACCTAATTCCTCTTCCACGATGCTATAGTCGACTGATAACACTGAAAGGTAAGCTGCCAAAGATGAAATAATAATGACAACAATTAATGGAAGCAATACTTTTGGCTGTTGTTTGATCCGCTCAAGCGTCTCAATCGGACTTGTCACAATCCCTAACAACGACGGTTTATCCGCTTTTTCATTTGAATGCTGAATGTTCAGTTGCTCACTCATTAAAGTCATCTCCTCCATTATAATGATTATTTTCAATTTATTTTACGAGATTGATAAGAATGAAGTTTCACATTTTTTGAATTTCTTACAAATATTTCGAAAAACTTTCCTTAACATGATGAAAAGACCGCAGAAATACATTCTACGGTCTTTTACAGGTTATTAACTCTTTGGTTATCATTTTGTCCGCATGTTGTTTAGCTCTAATTTGCTCCTGCTTGCCGCGTTTTTTTAAAATGGAGTTTGGGTTTGCTGCGATGATTGCTGATTTTGCTTGAGCACTTCATTGACGTTTGTTTGGCTCGCTTGTCCGTTTAACGGATTGAAGCTGAAGCCGGATGATTGCTGCGATTGATACTGATTCGGTATTTGCTGTGCTGATTGCTGATTTTGCTGGCGCACTTCATTGACATTCGTTTGGCTCGCTTGTCCGCTTAACGGATTGAAGCTGAAGCCGGATGCTTGCTGCGTTTGATATTGGTTCGGTATTTGCTGTGCTGATTGCTGATTTTGCTGGCGCACTTCATTGACATTCATTTGGCTCGCTTGTCCGCTTAACGGATTGAAGCTGAAGCCGGATGCTTGCTGCGATTGATACTGATTCGGTATTTGCTGTGCTGATTGCTGATTTTGCTGGCGCACTTCATTGATGTTCGTTTGGCTCGCTTGTCCGCTTAACGGATTGAAGCTGAAACCTGATGATTGCTGCGCTTGATATTGATTCGGTATTTGCTGCGCTGATTGCTGATTTTGCTGGCGCACTTCATTGACATTCGTTTGGCTCGCTTGTCCGCTTAACGGATTGAAGCTGAAGCCTGATGCTTGCTGCGATTGATACTGATTCGGTATTTGCTGCGCTGATTGCTGATTTTGCCGGCCCACTTCATTGACGTTTGTTTGGCTCGCTTGTCCGCTTAACGGATTAAAGCTGAAGCCGGACGCTTGCTGCGATTGATACTGGTTCGGTATTTGCTGCGCTGATTGCTGATTTTGCTGACGCACTTCATTGACGTTCGTTTGGCTTGCTTGTCCGCTTAACGGATTGAAGCTGAAGCCGGATGATTGCTGCGATTGATACTGATTCGGTATTTGCTGTGCTGATTGCTGATTTTGCTGGCGCACTTCATTGACATTCGTTTGGCTCGCTTGTCCGCTTAACGGATTAAAGCTGAAGCCGGATGATTGCTGCGTTTGATATTGGTTCGGTATTTGCTGTGCTGATTGCTGATTTTGCTGGCGCACTTCATTGATATTCGTTTGGCTCGCTTGTCCGCTTAACGGATTAAAGCTGAAGCCGGATGCTTGCTGCGTTTGATATTGATTTTGCGGTTGTTGAGCTTGGTATACTGCTTGATACTGGTTTTTTGGTTGATAATTTTGCAGCTGCTGTGCTTGACTATGAAGCGACTGAGCCAAATTTTCAATTTGCTGCAAATTTTGCACCGCATTTTGTTCCTTTTGTCCAAATGCTTGTGTCTGTTGTGCTGTAAATTGATTTGAGCTAAATGCTTGATTAGCGTTTTGCTGTTCTTGCTGTTTCAGTACTTTGGCAATTTGTTGAATCTGCTGCAATGCTTGCTGCGCTTGATTTACATACGATTGAATGCGTTGCGGCACTCTTTATCCCTCCTTATCATTTAAATTCATTTTATTTTTTTGTAATCACCTAATTTTTATTCAAAAAAATGTGCTTTACATCACAATTCACCATTTTTTCACAATCAAGATTCCTAGGTTCTGGTAAAATATTGGTATATAGATGGTTTCCTTCTTGAAAGGAGGTTTTATAATGGTCAAACAAGTGGCGGATCCATTCTTAACCGATCCATTGAGTGCTTTGCATGAATATTTCGACGGAATTATAAACGTGAGGGAAGGGACGTATCTTTTTCAAGAAGGCATGGAGGTTCATGAATTATATTGCATCCAATCCGGCTTGGTGCAAATAAGCAAAACAACTTCAGATGGAAGAGAATTGGCGCTAAAGATCTGCAAAAAAGGCGACCTTATTGGTGAATTTTCTATTTTTTCAAATGACCCGAAGCACATATTTAACGCAAAAGTTTTGGAAAACAGTTCTATTTATTTCATAAAAAAAGAACGATTAGAATGCAAACTGTTTGAAAATCCGCATCTTAGCCTTTCGTTCCTAAAATGGATGAGCGAGCAATATCAAATTACTCAAACAAAATTCCGCGATTTGATTTTAAACGGGAAGAAAGGTGCCTTATACTCCACACTCATACGAATGGCGAACACCTATGGAGTAGAAACTGAAAATGGCATTCTCATCAATATCGACATGACCAATCAGGAGCTTGCGAATTTTTGCGGAGCAACTAGAGAAAGCATCAATCGAATGTTGAGCAATTTGCGGAAAAAAGGCGTAATTTCTTTTCAAAATAAAAAAATCACCATTCACGATCTTCAATATTTAAAAGATGCAATCAATTGTGAAAATTGCCCCGTTTCCTACTGCCGAATTGATTAAATTGTAAAAACATCTTATATGCGCCTTGTCTTTCAGAGATGGAGCCGGAACTTTAAACTGGCAAATCGCCAGTTTTCTTTATTTATTTTTCATTTAACAAAGATCTAGTCGTGCATATATTCTGTCAAGTAAAACAATGAAAATAGGGAATACTATGCCGGGACAATGATTCGATCGCAGGACAGGCATTTTTTAAAGCGGCTAAGGCTAAAAAAATGAGAACCTGTTCGATCGTTTCGGGGTGTGCTTCATATAAGTGTCTTTAATCTTTTCCTTCAAATGAAAGGTTCCTGATTTGAGGTTTTGTTTTTTCTTTGCCATTAAAAACCCCATCCCAGGCAGACTCTTTACACATCATATGAAATGCATCTGTTTTTTTTGTCTACCTGAGTAGGGGATACCAAATGGAATTTAACTCAAAATTTGCACTTGATTCCTGCAAATTTTAGAATTTCCATATGAAACTTTTATTATGAATACAAAAGCACAACCGGTGCCATTCCCATGCAGGAAAATGTCCGTACCTTTAGTGCCTTCATTATTTAATGCCGATATCGATCTCTCCAATCATCATTAATGACTGGATCGATAAAAGAAGTTGATGATGAATCATAGGATTTCGCAGTTCCTGCTGAATAATGCTTTCGATTTTGCTCACCCTGTAACGCAATCCGCTGATGGATAACGCCAAATCTGCCGCTGTCTGTTCCAAGTTACCGCCATTGACTAGAAAGATGTACAATGTTCGCAGGAACTCGATATTTTTTGGATCATCCAGTTTTAAGTTTCCAAGGCAAGCTTTGGCCATTTTTTTTACCTCTTGTTCATTCTTTTCATTAATCAGCACACCAACAACCCCTAACGATTCAAACGAAATGATTTGTTGGTGCTTCGATGATACCCTGACCGCTGTAAGTGCTTCTTTATATGCTTCCCCGGCATTTGACACATTGTTTGCTTTGGAGCTGATTCCCCCGTAAAATTTAATAGTAGAGAATTGTGAAGATAGTAAATCAACGATTTTTGACAACCATGTTTGTATACCTGTTTTGGCAACTTGATCTGCTGTAACCAGCAAAATAAGATGTTTTGCACGCTGGCCAATCAACATGTTTTGTTTTTGATCATTGCTGTAAGCGGAAAGAAAACTTAAAACTTCTTTTTGCATTTCCAGCTCTTTCGATAAATCCTCTTCTTGAAACCGGCAATCCAGCACACAGATATAAAAAGGCTTGGATAAATCCACTCCTATTAAACTAGCTTTCATGATTAAGTCGTGGTAATTGCTTTGTTGTCCCGCATTAATGATTTCCTCTAAAAAAAATCCTTTAATCCGTTCATACGATTCTAGCTTCGCTTTTTCATTGAGCAAGCATACCGAACTGACAGAGGCCAGGCGCATTCATCGGTACAAAGAAGACGAGTGCATGGCTTTGATCACCATCTCCTAAATCTTGAGCTCCATAGTTAGAGACGAAGTTATAATGAGTTAGTGCAGCTGCCGTTCCCACCATTTTGGCACCGTTTACAATAATACCGTCATCCCGCTCTTTTACAGCGCGAACATAAACATCTCTATTTTCATGAAGAGGTTTTGAACGGTCGACCTGCGGATTAATAATCGTATGGTTAATAAACGGAACTTCTTTTGTTGTTTTTTTGTACCAATTTCGCGCATTGTCCTCAAAACCTTCGTAATAATCCGCAAACGCTTTCAAATGTGCTGTGAAAGAAGCTTTATAATCAGGGGTGCGCCCCATAAAGCCATAGCTCAGCTTGGCCCATTGTGCAATCGCATCTCTTGCTTCTAAAAGATCTTGAGCATTTTTTGGTTCTTTAAAAAATTTGTGAGTTTGATAGCCTTCTTCAGTAGTCGTCGTTAAAATTTTTCTCATCTGTTCATCATGAAGAGCATCATACATTCTTGCTATGGAGCGAGCAGAGTTTTCGTAGGCAGAATGTGTTGTAACATCATCAATCTTTTCTCCATTTAAATAAACAACCCTGTTATCTCTTAAACTTTCTAAATATTCCTTACCATTCATCATCTTTTATCACCTTCCTAAATGAAAATATAATGAACTGGTATTTCCTCTACGGTTCTATCATATAATTGATTTGAATTTTCAGACAATGACAGCGTTTGTTGAAAAATCATTGAAAACTAAACAATTGTTGTTGAAAATACACAAAAAAGACTGCCTCATTGCCAAACACCAGCATTGCGTCAAAATGGCAACAAGCTGGCGATTTGAGCGTGAGACAGTCTTCTCAAATAATATTCATACATATCTTGGCTTCGATTGCTTCCGGTGAATAGTCTCCAGGCGTCTTTTAATATAATGCTCATACATATCCCTGTCTAATGTACTGAAATGTTGTAATCACATTTCCCGCTGATCTTTCAATGACCTAGCAATGTGAACTTTCTTAATCCCTTGTGCTATCTGGGCATTGCTCTTTATTCCAATATGTTTGCGGCACCGCCGATAAGATCAGCGTTTCTTCTGCGCTGTCAGAAGCCGAATCGTCAGCAATCGGATCAAGTCACCGATCAGAAAGTGCTCTTTAAACTGCAAACGAACGACTCCCCGTTTTCAGGATTGTCCTTTCACATAAAAACCCCAGTCCGAGGCAGACTTTCAGAACATCGTATTAAATGCATCGTTTTTTACTGTCTGCCTGTCGGGGATAATAGTATCGTACATTTTCATTATAAGTTCAATGTATTTATAACTTCCTCTACATCTGTTGTCGGCTGTTGGCAGGCAAAGTTTTCACATATATAAATAGTTGTTTCATTATTGATCATGCGATAATTTTTCGCAAATTCCGCAATTTGTGCAAATTGATT
Organism: Aeribacillus sp. FSL K6-8394; assembly: GCF_038008865.1. NCBI lineage: Bacteria > Bacillati > Bacillota > Bacilli > Caryophanales > Bacillaceae > Aeribacillus > Aeribacillus sp. FSL K6-8394. Next base: position 623,518 of record NZ_JBBPAA010000001.1, on the reverse strand, counting down.
TGGATCTTCAGCAACTAACACTGAAAGTTCCATTGTATACGCCTGTTGAATACGATTCAATAATCTTTTCCTTTTGCTGCAATCTTTCGGACCAATAATGACAACCTCTTTTTGCGGCAGCTGTTCCATCAAAAGGCTTTGCAAGAAAAACGTATGACCGCTTGGGTATTTCTCCACTTCCTCTTTAAAAATAGAATACATTTGCTGAACGCTTTCGTGTAAATCCAAATTGCCGGTCAGCCTGCTCAATTTCAAAAGCGCGAAGGCCGCAACGCTGTTTCCTGAAGGGAGCGCACCATCATAAATTTCCTTCTCCTTGACAAGCATTGCTTCACTGTCATGACCTGTGAAGAAAAATCCGCCATTTTCTTGATCCCAAAAAAGATCAATCATTTTATCAGCAAGCTGTTTACCTTTATGCAAATAAGTTAAATTAAATGTCGCTTCATACATTTCGATATAGGCCCAAAGAAGGTATGCATAATCATCAATGAACGCCTGTTGTTTTACTTCGCCATCGCGATAGCGCACCATAACTCTTCCGTCTACAATTAAATGATTTTCAATAAAATCCAGCGCCTTTTTTGCCATTTCGATATATGCTTCCTGATCAAAAACAGCTCCTGCTTTTGCTAGTGCAGCAATCATGAGAGCATTCCACGCGGTCAGCACTTTATCATCAACATGTGGAAACGGTCTTTCAATTCGTTTTTCAAAAAGCTTTTGTCTCGCCTGCTCCAATTGCTCTTTCAGCTCTTCCAGCTCCATTTGATAGGTCATTGCCGCTTTTTCTTCATTCGTATGAATGAGATTCGGGATATTTTTTCCTTCAAAGTTCCCTTCTTCAGTTATATCGTAAATATGACAAAACTGTTCGCCTAATTCCTGCCCGAGAATCTCTACCACTTCCTGTTTTGTCCATACGTAAAATTTCCCTTCCTCCCCCTCAGAATCTGCATCAATGGCAGAATAAAAAGACCCTGATTCATTCCGCATGTCCCGTCGGACAAATTCAATAATTTGTTCTGCAATTGTTTTAAATTGAGGGTTTTGGGTCACTTGATAGGCCTCGGAGAATGTATAAAGCAAAAGGGCATTATCGTACAGCATTTTTTCAAAATGCGGAACGAGCCACATGGCATCTGTCGAATATCTGGCAAATCCGAAGCCGATATGATCCCAAATCCCTCCCTTTGCCATTTGCACAAGCGTTTTATTCACAAAATAAAGAGCATTTTCATGTTTAGTCCATTCGTGATATTTCATTAAAAACATGAGCATGTGAGGAATGGGGAACTTCGGTGCCTGACCAAACCCTCCATAAATTGTGTCAAAATTGCTTGAAAGCTGATGAAACGTTTCATGAAGAACGCTTTGCTTCAGCTCACCTTTCTTATTTCGACTGGCATTTTTATTTAAAACTTCCGTTATGCGTGCTGCTGTCTTTTCAATTTTTTCATGCTCTTTTTGATAAATTTCCGAAAGCTGCTGCAACACATCGATAAATCCCGGACGGCCAAAACGGCTTTGCTTAGGAAAATAAGTGCCTGCATAAAAAGGTTTTTGATCCGGTGTGATAAATACATTGAGCGGCCATCCGCCTTGCCCCGTGAGAATCTGGCATACCCTCATATATATGGAATCAATATCTGGTCGCTCCTCACGATCTACTTTTATAGCGACAAACCGTTCATTTAATATCTTTGCAACTTCTTCATCTTCAAAGCTTTCATGAGCCATGACATGGCACCAGTGACAGGTTGAATAGCCGATGCTGACAAGCAAAGGTTTGTTTTCTTTTTTTGCTTTTTCAAAAGCTTCTGATCCCCATGGATACCAGTCAACAGGATTATAAGCATGCTGAAGCAAGTACGGAGACTTTTCAGTGATTAATCGGTTAGGTTTATTGTTCGTTGACATACGACACCTTCTTTTCTCATGAATTTTTATTTTCATAATAGCCTTGCCCTAAATTCAAGTAAAAAAATTCGCTTAAAGGATCATGTCATTTTTGAAATGGAAGTCTGCGATCTGCTTAATAAAATAGGATACCGTTATTAACTATTCGATCTTTTGTTGCATATAACCTGCTTTAATATATAGTTCCTTTTATTGGATTCGGTATTTCACGAACTTTCATCTCTTTTACGATTTCTTCATTCTGAAGTTCTCGGGAGGAAGGCGAACGTTTTAACCACTTATAGGTTACCGTCGAATGACGTTGAATATAAATCGAAAGCTTGGTCAGAACTTCAATCATAAACGAACGAATTTATAGATTGATGAAAGTTGCCGGTATACAATCTGTTATTCGAAAAAAAGAAGAAATCTTATAAGCGTTCTACCCCTCAGCATGTTGCAGAAAATATATTGAATCGTGAATTCACAGCGGAAAAGCCAAATGAAAAATGGGTAGCTGATGTCACAGAATTAAAATATGGTTCATCAAAGAAATCCTATTTAAGTGCTATTCTCGATCTATATGATGGATCAATTGTGAGCTATGTTTTAGGACATTCCAATCATCATCTTGTATTCAAAACATTGGATCAGGCCACCGCACTTTTAAATGGAGAGCATCCACTTATTCATAGTGACCGTGGGTTCCAATATACCTCTCATGGTTTTAAACGTAGGATAGACCAAGCAGGGATGACACAAAGTATGTCAAGAGTAGGCAGATGTATTGATAATGGGCCAATGGAATCTTTTTTGGGAACGCTTTAAATGCGAGAAGTGTTATTTACATAAGTATCAGACATTTGAAGAATTAGCTCTTGCGATGGATGAGTACATCCGCTTTTATCATTATGAAAGGTATCAAAAAAGATTAAACGGCTTTAGCCCCATGAAATATAGAGCTAAAGCCGCTTAGGTATATTTTTATTATTTCTACTGTCTACTTGACAGAGGGCAGTTCATTATTAGACAGCCCCTTCTTATTTTTTAAACTATAAACACTTGAAAATTAATATATCATTATTAGGAATTAATTACACAAAAAGAGGTAACTAATGCTTTTTTTACTTTTTCAGTACCGGAATCCAAATTTCACATTTTACAGTCGGGGAAGTTAAATCTTTGCTTCCGATTGATAAGATTTCTGGACCTTCTATTTGTTCATAGTTTGAGGTTGGAAACCATTCAGAATAAATGCGTCCCCATACATCCTGCAGTGTATCAGGAAATGGTCCGATTGCTTCGAATACTGCCCATGTTGAGGCAGGAACTACAAGTTGTGTAAATTCAGTTGGACATTCCTTAGTTGTTGCTACGCCAATATAGTGATCAAGCTCCCCTTTTTCCTCCATTCTGCCTTCAGAAAAGTTCGTGGATGCTTGAATCAGGCCTAAAGGCTCGACATTCGAAAGTTTTTTAAGTTTATTGATCTTTTCATCATCTAAGCTTTTCCACATCGAGGCAATTTCCGGATTAATTCCTTTGAAAATGATCGGAACTCTTTTTTTAATACCAACAATACGAAATGCCTCTTTTTCTACAATTCGATAGTTCATTTCATTTCCTCCCTTAATTGTTAACTGGAAGGTCATTCGTGGATAAGCTTTCAATAAATGACCACGATTTCTGGCTTCTGACGGTGTTATACCATGCAAGTTTTGAAAAGCTCTTGCAAAAGAATCTGGTGAGTTGTACCCGTATTTTGTCGCAATGTCGATGACCTTTACGCTGCTATCTTTAAGTTCAAATGCTGCAAGAGTCAGGCGTCTGCGGCGGATGTATTCTGATAGTGTAATACCTGCAAGAAAAGAAAACATCCTTTTAAAATGATATTCGGAACAGCAAGCGATTTTTGCCACCTCTTTAAAGTCAATATCATGTGTAAGGTTTTCTTCAATATACTGTATGGCTCTGTTCATGTTCTTAAGCAAATCCATTATATGACCTCCCTTGATTACAAGAATAGCAGGAGCTGAATGGATCTACCCGATATTTTGTGCACAATTATGCAGGGTGGGGATATGATCATGTGCATTTTTGCGCAACCTGCTCAGTTTATGAATAAAAACGGTTTTATGATGGAACAAGTGAAATAGATCAGGTAAATAATGAAAGCAATATGTTAGTTTTGTATTTGGTGAAATGATCATTATCATAAATAAGCAAAAAAACGGCTTAATTTTCATAAATGGTTTCCGAACAAGTCCCTAAAATAAATCAAGTAGAGAAAAACGAGCTGTTTTTCTCTACTGATTTTGTATGACTTCGATTTTGATCTGCAAACAGTTGACGCCTTCTTCTTTCAGAATGTTGCGGGCTAATGCCATTTTTCTCCGCTTAGTGTCTTTGAATGATAAACTCCTTTTCAAGCAAAGTCCAATTTTGAGGGAAAGGCTCGCCAAGCACCCAATACGCCACTCCATTCAGTCCGTATTCTTTTACGAGATTAAACTTTGCCTGCATGCTTTGTTCATTTTCAAACCAGACCTCATGTGTTTTGTTTTGATCATCGGTGTAGCGAAACCAAGGTGCCTGCGCCTCGTTGTCATACTGAATTTCAACTCCTTCTTTCGCCGCTAGGTCTGCTGCTTCCGCCGGAGCGATTCGTTTGGCAAATTTACCGCCTTTTTTGTATGGTAAAGTCCAATCGTACCCATACAAAGGAGCGCCCATCACAATTTTGTTTCGCGGAATGACGGAAACGGCATAATCCAGTACTTTGCGAACTTGCGGAATCGGTGACACCGCCATTGGCGGACCGCCGGACCATCCCCATTCATACGTCATCAAAATAACAAAATCTGCTAACTCTCCATGTCTCTTATAATCATGGGCTCCGTGCCATGGTCCTCTTTGTTCATCACTCGTTTTTGGGGCCAATGCAGTTGAAACCGTAAAGCCGGCTTTGCGAACCTGCGGCAAAATCGTTTCGAGAAAGCCGTTATACAGCTCACGATCCTTTTCCCGGATATGTTCAAAATCGATATTTAAAGCTTTATATCCTTTTGCTTTCATCGTCTGAATAACGCCATTGATCAAACTTTTAGAGGCTGTTTTATCTGTAAAGATCCGATGAGCAATATCCGGTGAAAAATTTCCTTCTGTAAAATTGGTGATGACCATCATCGGAATCGCACCGGATTTTTTAGCAGCTGCGAGTGCTTCACTGTCTTCAATTGGAACAAGACTTCCATCGGCGTTTACTCGGTAACTGAAAAAAGCTACATATGATAAATGCTGACTGACACCTTTTAAGTCAGAAACGGATTGCTGCGGAGTGATCGGCTCAAGAAATCCAATCGAGTTAATAGGTCTTTTGTCGCGGGCCGTCTGATCAGGCTTTACCTTTTGGATTCGTTTTGCTGGAGATTGGCTATGCTGTATCCTAATGAGCGAGCTATCTCCTTCATTCTGAGTTGTCGTTCCTTGCTGTTGATCATAAGAAGCGCCCTGCTTTTTATCATTTCCATTTCCGCATCCAGAAAGAGCGAGCGAAAGTCAGAGCAAAATGACAAATTTTCTCATCACAACATCTCCTCTTGTTTTTTCTTATACTTCCTAAACAAAAGGATGAATATTCCCGAGTTTTTCACTTCTGTCCATAGATTCAGCAAACATGCGCTGGAAAAAGTATTTAAAAAAAGACTGTCGCAAAATTCCATAGGAATTTTTCATCTGCTGTTGACCTTTTTTACAGTTCCATTTTGCTGCGTGTTTTTCCGTACATTTTTTTCATCAGCTGCTTCGAATTTTTTTATTTACATCCTGAGCTCCAGAAGTTGCAATTTTTTTGCAGTCCTTCTACATACCGTTTGGAGTTACTTAAAAATTTTTAGAACGAATGTTGTTGATGCCTATCCATACATTTTTTCAGTAGCATTGCATTAAGTTAATTTTAATTTGTCAAGCCCAATTTTATGTTAAATTTCATCTTTTTGGATATAAAAAAACTCCTTATAATTAGGATTGGCAGTCCTATCCAAATCCTAAGAATAAGGAGAAACCATTATGGATAAGAATACCACAGAATCCACAATAAATGAACTATTTAAAGAGATCGATCCAATAACTTTTTCAAAACTAATTAATGTGATTGACGTTGACAAATACATTAAAAAATTAACGGTGTATAAGTTTTTACAACTTTGTATCATCGCTCAGATAAATGAATTGGAAAGCTTAACAAAATTGGCCAAACATTTGAAAGACAAGGAAGAGTTGCAGACATATCTGGAATTTGATGCAATTAGTACTTCGCAACTTTCTCGCAAATTAGGCCAATTATCCCCTCAACTGTTTGAAAAAGTATTTAAATATCTGGTCTTAAAGATCCAAGGGCAAATGAAAAATGCCCCGATCATCCGAAACATTGGTCGTCTTCTGGTCATTGATTCTACCACGATGAGCATGAGTTTGAGCCAATATCCATGGGCAACTTTTCGTAAGACAAAGGCTGGTGTTCGACTCCATTTAAAGGTTGTTGTAACGAAGGATATCACTGTTCCGAATCAAGGGATTATCTTACCCGCGAAACATGCCGATCGCACACAGATGGACGAACTCATTGAAATCGATCCAAATGCGATTTACTTGTTTGATCGAGGGTATGTCGATTACAAACAGTTCGACCGCTTATGCCGAGAAGGGGTGCGATTCATTACCCGGCTTAAAAAGAACGCAGAGATTGAAGTTTTATCGGAACGGATTCCCAATCCAGAACGTTTGATTTATAGGGATCAGATGGTCATTTTAGGAAATGACCGTAATCATACCAAAATGACTCATCCTCTCCGATTGATCGAAACGGTCGACAGCGAAGGGAATCCCGTGATCATCATAACCAATTGCTTTGATCTTTCTGCGGAAGAGATTGCAGATTTATACCGATATCGCTGGAAGATAGAGACCTTCTTTAAATGGATGAAACAGCACCTTAAGATAAAAAGATTTTATGGAAAAAGTCAAAATGCCGTTTACAATCAAATTTGGATCGCCCTAATCACCTATTGCTTACAGGCCATGCTCCAATTAAAAGTGAATCACGATGGTCCTTTATTAGAGATCAAGCGAACTTTACAGAATCTGCTTTTTAAAGGTTTTGACTGTTTTGTTCGCTCCCTTTTTAAAAAGCCAATTCGAACGTCCAACGGTCGGAAAAAATACCATTGGGAAAAAGATTTTGAAACCATCGTGTACCAATTTGAAGAAGGGGAGGTGGAACACCATACCCGTCAAGTTAGCGGTATAAAATTTTTTAGGATGATACGCATGTTCGAAAAATCAATCAAAGGATGAAGAGAAAACCAAATGCTGGGCATGCCAAATAACCCTCAAGAAGAGGGTTATTTGGCATTTATATCCATAACCCACACTACCATATCCCCAATTTCTTTAAAAGATCCGATACCGTTTCCTCTCCTTTCCTTCGGTCTTTCCTCGCGTGTTTCCTTAACAGAGACAGGAGAGATGGAAGGGCGGTTTCCATCGCTTGGGGATGCAAAAGAAACCGATGCCAATACGATTGGAGGATATTAAGCGCTTTCCATTCACTGATCTCGATTCCCTCCCGTTGATGCCAATACCTTCGGGCTTGGAACAGAAGAGTCTGCGTGACTAAAATGGCAATCAATGTCCCATATAAGTGGCATTCGAATCGTTCCTTCTTCATCTTTTTGACACGGTCAAGATCAAATAAGGATTTCCAGCCCTTAAATAACAGCTCCACTTGCCAGCGCAGCGAATACAGCTCATAAACTTGTTGCGCATCAAACGATTCTTGTGGTAAATTGGTCAGTAAGATGTGATATTTCTTTTGTTCAAGGGTTTGGCGTGACAGCGCCTTCCCTTTCTTTTTTCCTTTTTCCGCACGTACGCCAGCCGTTTTTCCCATTCTTCCGCCGTGAGACGGCGAAAAATCAGACGCGGAACATACAGGCGTTGGTGTCCGATATACACGTGTTCCACTTCCACGGCTTCCCCCTCGCCCAATCGATTTCCTATCGATTCCCAATCCCATTCGTGCCACTCCCCGTCCTGCTTGATATAGACTTTGATATCGGAACGCAACCGGGTAATATAATAAGCACCTCGAGCATCGATCTCCGCCAGCGTGGCGAGTGAAAAAAACCCCAGATCCCGAATGCAAAGGTCATTCGGTAAAATCGTGTGCTGGGTATGATAAGCAAAACGGGCATCGGAATCATTGGCCTGTTGGACGCACAGCTGAAGACAGGTTCCCGATAACAGCTCATACTCAAATTGGATTTTGGCGCCAGATGAAACCGAACCTTGATAGTCCTCACCATAGTCGGTCGGAAGTAAAAAACTGGTAGAGTCTAAGATCCGCAGACGGGTGAAACAAGCGCGATACGTTTCGGTGATGGAAGAGAGTGCCGGACGTTGATGCATCAGGAGAGTAAAAAAGACCTCTTTTAAAAACGCCACGGCACGAGGCGTAAACCGCTGATTCAGTCCTTCATTCGAGAGAGAGCAATCATGCCAGAGCGCCAAATCGGCACACAACCGCTGAAGCGACTGACAGGCGAGCGATCCGTCTCCCCAAGCACATAGCGTCAGAAAGGCTTCCGCTGTTAATGAACGCTGCCGCTGAATGAATCCGACTTTCCGTGCCAGACGGGTCAGTTCTTCATAGGAGAAGAGTTGACGAATCGTTTTTATCCATGCCTTCATCTTTTTTGCCATCAAAAAAAATCCTTTCCACCGATGATTTTCGTTAGAAAGGATACCATGTTTTTGGCGCTGAAAAAAGATCAAATTCTTAACTTGATGGCTATGAGGTGGAACACCTAGACGATTTAGTTTATGATCCAATGTTTCTGTAATATATTACCAAATTGTGGAAATGGACTGCCGATTAAGACGTCATTGTCCTTTTAAGCTTGCTTAGAAAGATTGTATGTCTGAATATTCAGTCACATGAAATAACTGGAATTTTTATTGAGCTTGACAAACATTAAATTTTTTTATGCAACGCTACTGACATTTTTTCAAAAAAGACTGGTCAAATTTAACAAAATATTATATAGTGTGTATATAGATATACACAGTAAAACAGTTCACTTGGAGGAGATCAATATGAACGTTTGGAAGGAAGCGCTTTGGCTTGCAAAGTTTGAATTAAAAAAATTGAAATTGGGATTTGTATTGCTTGCCTTGATGGCCATCATGTTTTCGATGTTTTTCGCCACTGTCATTCCGAAAAATATGGAAAGAAGCACCGTTATGCTAGATATTTTTTTCTTTATGGTATTTGGTTTTGGAACTGCATGGATCAAACCGAAAGAATTTAATCATCAAAAAATAGGCGGCGACTTTTGGGCATCTCCTTTTTTTATTACACTTAGCCAGCTGCCGATTCAAAAGGATGTGCTCATTAAAAGCAGATTTATCATTTTTTTCGCCTTTGCCGTTCCTTACTATTTAGGGGTATCCATTCTTACTTATTCGTTTTCCCCTGATCTTAGAGCCGCGTTGGACTTAAAGGAATATTTCGCATTTATCATGATTTGGATTGGTATTGGCATTCATTTAGGAGCTTCGTTTCCAGCTAGTGATGTCGGCTACCGGCTTTCAATGGTGAGGTTTGTCCTTTATATATTCGCTTTATTCTTTGGTCTCATTTTTTTCTTTACGATATTTAACGTTTTATATGGAAACGGCTTTGTGCCTTTGACGATGCTCATGGCGGAAAAATGGCCTCTAGTAAGTATTATTGCGTCAGTTCTTTTCGCTGCTATAGGCGTGCTCTACTCGCAAAAATATATGTCCAAAAAAATTGAAAAAATGGATTATTTATTTTAAGAAGGAGGAAGTTGAATGGAGCTTCCTATTCAGATTGCAAAAGATTCTCCGGAGCCTATTTATTATCAATTGGAAGAACAAATTAAAGCGCTGATTGCAAGCGGTCAGCTTCCTGCTGGTTCGCCGCTGCCTTCGATCCGTGCCCTTTCAAAAGACCTTGAAATTAGTGTGATTACGACTAGACGCGCCTACCAAAATCTTGAATATGAAGGGTTTATCCAGACAACACAAGGGAAAGGAACGTTTGTAGCTGACATAGACGATGCTAAGAAAGAAAAAGTAAAGACAGAAACGGTGTACAAAGCTATTCAAACCGCGGTACAAACGGCGCTCCGCCATGACTATACATTTGCAGAGATTGAGCAAATCTTTCAACAAGTAATGGTTGAATTGCGAGAAAAGGAGGGTTCTTAATGCAGCCTTGGTTAGAAATCATGCAGTTAAGAAAAACGATCGATGATTTTCAATTAGGGCCAATTGATCTTTCGTTTGAGCCTGGAACGATTCATGCACTCATTGGGAAAAACGGAGCTGGTAAAAGTACATTAATGAAAATGCTGATGAATCTTGTGAAAAAAGATGAGGGGGAGATCCGCTTATTTGGTCAATCAATACAAAATCGTGATGAAAGCTGGAAGCAGCACATCTCGTACCTGCCGCAGACATTGATTGGATGCAATTCCTTTACCGGATTGGAATTGATGAAGCTCACTTCCCATTGGTATTCAACATGGGATCAGAAATATTTCGACCAGCTTGTACAAATGTTCGATATCCCTTTAAGAAAGCTATATCGAAATTTATCACAAGGTGTTCAAAAGAAATTAAGCATCGCCTTAACTTTAGCCTGCGATACCGACATTTTGATTCTTGATGAACCAACCGCTCATATGGATATCCCTTCAAAACAAATGCTGATGGATATTCTCGTAGAATGGATGGAAAGAAGCGAAAAGCTGATGATCATTGCCAGCCATCAAACAGATGATATTCGAAAGCTTGCTGATTATCTAATTGTACTGAAAAACGGGCAATTGCTTGGAAAATTTGAAAAAGAAGAATTAGCCAGCAGATATAAACGTTACTTTTTGCAGCGCCCTCTGCCAAATAAACCGATACCGGGTGAAGTTGGAAGAAAAGGAAAGCAAATTGTCATCACTCAACAACAAGAAAATACAGAACAGTATTTAATAGAGCATCAATACGATTGGATCAAAGCAGAATCATTAGAGTTGGAAGAGATTATCACGATTATGCTCAATCAACCAATTTATCAGAAAGGAACATAAATATGAACGAAACGGTTTTAACAGTCGAAAAATTAGGAAAATCATTCAAACATCAGCCGATTATCCAAAATATATCGTTTGAAGTGAAAAAAGGGGAAATTATGGCGGTATTAGGACCGAACGGGGCTGGAAAATCAACGATCATCCGCAACATTATGGGGATTATGTATCCAGATGAAGGAAGCATTACATTCCACAATAGCCAAAAAAATATGATCCCGCGCCATAAAATTGGCTATTTGCCGGAAGAACGCGGTTTATATAAAAATGTCAAAGTAATGGATATTCTCCTTTATTTAGCAGATTTAAAAAGCTACCCATTAAAAAAAGCAAAAGAGCGGGCTAAAGTCTATTTAAAAAAATTTGGCTTAGAAGGAAAAGAACAGTCATCAATTGATGAACTATCAAAAGGAATGGGACAAAAAGTACAGTTTATCGCTTCGATCCTGCATGAGCCTGAACTACTCATCTTAGACGAACCGTTTTCCGGATTAGACCCTGTGAGCCAGGAGTTATTTAAAAAAGAAATAAGAAGCTTAGCTAATAACGGCACAGCGATTCTTCTATCTTCCCATCAAATGAATATAGTAGAAGAGATGTGTGACAGATTATTTATGATCCATCGCGGCCGCAAGGTGGTTTATGGATCGATAGAGGAAGTAAAGAAAACATATGCGAATTTCAAATGTGTCATCCGCGGAAAAAATGACCGCGCCGTACTAGAACAAATTTCTGGTGTTCAACGAATAGAACAAAATGAAGATGTATCAACTCTTTATTTAACAAAAGACATTCAACCTGCCAAATGGTTAAAAAACCTTCCGGAATATATGATAATTCAAGAATTATCGCTTGACCGCATTTCCCTGCATGAAATCTTTATTGATGTTGCCACAGATCAAAATTTATTACAGGAAGCTGGTGAAAATTATGAGTAATACTATAAAAATAGCAAAATGGGAAATAAAGCGGAATTTAAAAAACAAATCATTTATCATCAGCTTGTTTATAACGCCTATTCTCTTTTTAGCTTTTTTCCTGCTCGGAAATCTTGCCAATTCAGATGAGGATCCAAGTGTAACAACTGTTTATGTCAATGATAAGCTGAATATTTTGCCAGCCTTGCAGGAAGCAGTGCAGCTTCACAACCTTCCATTCAAGCTTCAGAAAACTGGCATTGAGGAAGATAAGATAGAAGATTTGCTAAAAAATAGAGAGAATACAGCCTATTTGTTTATCGGTGAACAGTCATTAACGGATGGCGTTATCCCTGTTTACACAAGCGATGTGATTAGCCCGATGTTTACCAATCAAATTCAGCTGCTGGCAGAGCCGTTAAAAGCTTTGCAGCTGGAGCAGCTTGGTTTATCGAAAAATCAATTAGCAGCCATTTCGAAAGGAATCGTCTTTGAACAATCGACCGTTAGTGAAATCTCAAAAACTGAAGGCGGAGGAGGAGAAACGGAAAAAATTTTAGAACGCATTGTACCAGGGGCCTTTGCCAGCATCATTTTACTATCCATTGTTTTTAGCGGCATGATGATTTTTCAAAGCGCCTCGCAGGAAAAGAAAGATAAAATTGCGGAAATCATTCTTTCATCGGTCACGCCAAAAGACCTCATGCAAGGTAAAATTATTGGTTATTTCCTATTAGGAATGTTACAAGTTGTTGTATTTTTCATTTTTATCATTCCAATCGTTTTATGGAAAATTGATGTTCCGATATTTCACTATTTGTTCGTTCCTCATCTTTTTCTTTTCATCGGGATTGCCCTTTTAGGCTACTTGCTGTTTTCGTCAATTTTTGTCGGCATCGGCGCCACAATGGCAGATATATATACCGCCGGCAACTTTCAAGGATTAGTTATCCTGCTGCCATTTTTGTCATTTGTTTTTGTCGGACCTGTGCTGACAGATCCAAGCGGGCTATGGGCGCAAATCGGCACCTATCTTCCATTCACATCACCCGCTGTTTTGATTCTTCGTTTGTCGATATTAGAGGAATGGCCATGGGCGGAAATTGTCATATCACTTGCAATCTTAATAATAAGTGTTTGGATCTTTATGAAACTAGCTGGAAAAATATTTAAAGTCGGCATCTTAATGTACGGAAAAAATGCCACGCCAAAAGAAATATGGACTTGGATCAGACAATGATCAAAATAAAAAAATCGGCTAAACGCCGATTTTTTTATGGTTTGGTGAAGATGAATAACATTTGCAAGCTGCGTAGTTATGATCGATCTTTATTCCCAAAATACCGGTTCGCCTTCGATACGGCAAGGCTTGGGCTGATAGATGTCTTCTTTTGTTTTAAGATAGTGATGAATTCTTTCTACATTGGCTGTAAAAGCATTGCTTGCGATATCGCATCCTAAAAAGCGGCAGTTGTTTTTTATGGCTGCAATAGCTGACGATCCGCTCCCTAAAAACGGGTCGCAAACCGTAAATCCCTCTTCGGCACTTGCATAAATCATCGCTTGGAACAGCTCAACCGGTTTTTGCGTCGGATATTTCGAATGGTGAATTCGTTTAAACCGCCATACATCCGGAAAAGACCGGTTTCTAATTTTGCGGTTGTTTCCGTTCGTAGCAAAAATAATATATTCGTGCCTTCTTCTAAAATAATGCCCCATTCCCATATTGATTTTATCCCAAGTGATGATGTTTTTTACGTCAAAGTACTCTCTCATTAAATGCCCTAAGCTTAATAAAGAAAAAGAATCAAACATGATGTAAATGTGCCCTGTATCTTTTTTCAGCACCCTCTTGCACTCTTGTAAAAAGAGATGATAGTTTTCTTCACTGTCTTCAAATTCCGCAAACCATTTCCCATTTTCCGTTCCCTTTTGCTTATATTCACCGACGATTCTGCCCTTCCCGAGCTTCAGCTTGTTATTCATTCCAGAATAAGCAGGGTCTGTTACAATCAAGTCGATGCTTTCATCTTTTAAAGACTTTAAAAAGGATATACAATCATTTAGTTCAATTTTTACTTCGAGATTGTTTCCATATTTAAACGTTCTCACAGATGCAGTTTCTGTGTCCATATCCAAACACCCTTTTAAAAATAAACGAGATAACTATTTTATCATACTATAGAAGAACGTATATTCTCAACCGATTTAGCTCGTATCTAGCATTTGGCGCAGCGACTTTCAGTGGATTGTTGTCTTGCCTATTTATTTTAATTTTCGTATTTGGGCGTTATCGCGTGCAGATTATCTGATTATGCTTATGACCTTCTCCGCATAATCCTCTGGGGACGTTATTTCCTTCTTGATCTCTGTCCAGTTTGCTCGTCCAATCAAAGTTTTCCAACCTACAGCCAAGGTATTTATCATGCACTCCAAAGCTCTCCGGTTTTTTTGTTATTTTGAAACATTTTCAGCACTCACTTTCAGATGTATGTTGCTCAATTGGTTACAGTCCTAAACTGAAGAATAACTTTCCCGGTGTTTCATTCTGTTTCATGAGGATTCAACCATTAAGCCCCTATTTATTCCATATTTAATGACTTCGTCAACGAAGAAAAAAAATAACGGAAATAGCTAAAGAAAAAACTGCAAAAAACCATAATATGATAGCAGGCAATATTCCGAAGATTATATGTAGAGCAAATGCGAAAAACCTTTTGGTCATGAAATCAATTGCTATCGATATGGGTAGTCCATAAAAGAACAGCCCTACGCTTACAGATGAGATATCATGAGAAGATCGTGAAAAGAAGATCCTGTTTGTTGGTCAGAAAAAAATGCTTCTGGCGGAAATAAAATCGCTATGATAAAAGTAGAAATAACAAACGTAATGAGCGCTGTTAAAAATTTTCTTTTTATCATATTAGTTATACCCCTTATTATTACTTGTAAATAATCAAATACAAATTTGATAAGTAAAAAATACATAAAAAATGTTCTAATATGATTGCCTGTGTAGATGGTGAAGGAGCTTAAAATGGTCATCATGGCATTTTTGGCTATTTGGTAGCAATTATATGGACCAGTATTGCGGAATATAAAATTTCATTTTGCTGTTTGTTTTTGACGAAAAGCAGCAGCTGGAAATCAACGTAAGTTTTGTTAAGGAGGTTTGATGAAAGATTTAGTCCGCGAAACAGCTTGTTGCAATCGTTGGTGTTTTCGCTATATATTTCTACTAAAACCTTTCTTTTGGCTGTAACTTCTCCTAATTTATTTCCAGGGTTGAATATACCGATGTGAGAGCCTCTTCAAATGATAAAAGCCTGTAGAATTCCAATAATGAATTCTGCAGGCTTTGCCCTAGCTGGATACTTTCCGTAAACCCTTCTCCAATATATTTAAATATGAAACAACGGATAGCATAAATCCCCGCTTTTTATGAATTCGTCGTTACCAACCGATTGCCGCACCGTCTCCTCTTGGATCAACCCCGCCGTGTAAAAAGCTTTGTTCATCAATTAATATGGCGTTGGCATGACCCATTATTTTATCAATAGGTTCAACAACTTTCACAAGATGGCCAGCTTTGATCATCGATTCGATCACTTCTTTTGAGATGCGGCCTTCCATCTTCAATTCTTCCGTCTCTTCTCCCCACGTTCTTCCCCACACAAACCTTGGCTCATATATTGCTTCTGCAGGGCTCATTCGATAATCAATCATTCTTGTAATGATAGCTGTTTGTGTTTGCGGCTGTCCTTCTCCTCCTTGTGTTCCGTATAAAATATACGGCTTTCCATCTTTAAAAGCCATTGCAGGCATCAGCGTGTGGAACGTTCTTTTTCTCGGCGCCAAGCAATTGACATGCGAACGATCAAGAGAAAAGAACGATCCTCTGTTTTGCATTAAAATCCCTGTGTCACCAGCAACAACACATGAACCGAATTCAAAATAAAGACTTTGTATAAAGGAAACCGCATTCCCCTCTTCATCCACGACAGCCGCATGGGCAGTGTCGTTTCCGACAGGCTGAGTCTTCACTTCGCTTGCATTTGTCAGACTGATCGATTCGGCCAGCTTTTTCGCATATGTTTTGCTTAACAATTTATCAAGCGGAATCTGGTAGAATTCGGGATCTGTCAATACTTTGTTTCGGTCTTGAAAGCTTTTTTTCAATGATTCTGTCAAAAGGTGATAATACTGAAAAGAACCGTGCGGAATCGTTTTAAAATCAAAGTTTTCTAAAATATTTAGCGCCATTAGCCCGGCAAAGCCTTGTGAATTGGGCGGAACCTGATACATGGTATAACCGCGGTAAGTTCCGCTCAGCGGTTCGACCCAATCTCCGTGATGATCCGCAAAATCATCCTCTATTAAAATCCCGCCTTTTTCTCGAAGGCTTGATACAATGCGTTTTGTTAAACTGCCTTTGTAAAAATGATCTCTTCCTTTGTTCGCTAACTCTTTCAATGTATCCGCCAATTGCTTCTGAATAAATTTTTCATTTATGCTCGGAATTCGATGATGAGGCAGGAAAATCGATGATGTTTCCGGAAATTCTCGCAGAATTTGAACATTTTTTTGCGTGTTGACATATTGATCCTTTGAAAAAGGGAATCCATTTTCCGCATATTCGATAGCAGGCTCTAAAACCTCCGCCAATGAAAGTCTTCCGTATTCTTTTATGATGGCATCCCAACTGTCAACCATTCCCGGCACGGTGATAACACTTGGAATGCCTCGATACGGAATGGCGGGTAAACCTTCGTATTTTTCAGGCGTGGCGTTATAGCCTGACCGGCCGCTGCCGTTATACGCACGAACTGCTTGATCCTTTTTGCTGTAAAACAGCCAAAAAGAGTCTCCTCCGATCCCTGTCATGTGCGGATAAACGACCGCTAAGCAGGCGCTGGCCGCTACCGCTGCATCGAAGGCGTTGCCCCCTTTTTGCAGTATGCGGCAACCGGCTGCCGATGCTAAATAATGCGGACTGACAACCATACTTTTCGTTCCGATCATTGATTGGCTCATTTTACTTGTTCCTCCCCCGGTTTGTAGTATTGAACGAAATGGGTCATGCGATTTGAACCTTCCGTAAATAGAAATAAAACAGCGCCGATGATTAGCAAAACACCTGACAAATAAAAGCCGATTTCAAGCTTGCCGGTTATATCGGCAAAATAGCCTGTAATATAAGGGGCAAAAATGGAAGAAAGCATTCCGCTGAAATTGAAAAAACCATACACTTTGGAGTACATGGATGACGGTGTAATTTCAGCCATATAAGATATTAATACGGGATCGAGCGCCAATTTTCCTAGCAGTCCGTAAAAAACTAATCCTGCTAGCAGCAAAGAATAATTTTCCGCATAAGGGATGACAAATTGGCAAACAGCTCCAGCAAAAGCTAAAAAGATGATCAGCGGCTTTTTATTTTTTACTTTATCTGAAACATATCCAAAGAAAATAGCCCCCGGAATCGAAGCCCAAGGCACTAAAGAAGATATGATCCCTGTTTGCGAGCCTTCTACCCCTTTTACCGTCTGCAAATAATAAGGCAACCAAGTAAGCATTCCGAAGAATCCATATAAAGAGCAGAAGATGAGAATGTAAACGAAAAGATGATTTTTTGTAAACAACCGTTTTAAGTTTTGGCTATCTTTCATATGAGGAACTTCTTGTTTTTTTTCATGGCTGGATTGATCTCGTACACATATTCCTATCAAAATGGCAACAATAATAGTTGGAATGGCAAATAGATAAAATGAAAATTGCCATCCTTTGTTTAAGGTATATGTGAAATAGCTAGCAGCAATAAAACCAAGAGAAATGCCGAAAGCCATTCCGCTATTGATCACTGCAGAAACGATCCCTCTGTATTTTTTAGGGGTAATGTTGGAAGAAATTCCGTATTGCGAACCGTAATAAGTGCCTTCTCCAATACCTGTTAAAGCGCGCATCAGCAAAAACAATGCAAATGAAGATGCCAATCCACTCAAAAAAGTGGTAATGCCAAATAATATATAACCAATTACTAAAACTTTCACTCTTCCAAACCGATCAGCCAAAAATCCTGTTGGAATTTGCATGATCGAATAGGCAATAAAAAATACAGTGGACATCAAACCTAATTGACTATTGTTTAAATTCCACTGCTCTCCTATTTCTCCCATCACTGGCGACAAAATATTTCGATCCGCATACATAAATACCCATCCTAGAAAAAACAAGAAAATAGCGATGGCTGGATGTGTGCGTTTCATTTTCTTCACCCCTCTCAACTTTTTTAAAAAATTTGATTTCATTATAGAAAGCTGCTGAGGAAAGTTCCTTGAATTTGTAAATTTTTTTAACAAAGTTTTTTTCGTTTCGTAAACAAATAAATATTTTCATTTTTTTATAGAAATCATAAAACATATTTTGTATACTAAAGGAAATTATAATTAGAAAATTAACTACATAACGAAATAAAGGGTGGTATGAATGGCATTCGAATACAACATTCCGAATTTAGACATAGACCACATTGATAAACAAATTTTAGAGAAGCTGCATGAAAACAGCCGGATATCGTATACCGATCTCGGAAAAGAAATCGGTTTGTCGCGAGTTGCCGTTCAGGCGAGAATAAACAACTTAATTGAAAAAGGAATTATCGAGAAATTTACGACGGTTATCAATCCGACGAAAATCGGCATTCATGTTTCCGCCTTTTTCAACGTTGAAGTGGAACCGCAATATTTAGAGGAAGTGGCAGAACAATTGGCGGAGGAGCATGCCGTTACAAGCTTGTACCATATGACTGGACCAAGCAAGCTCCATATGCATGGAATCTTTAAAAATAATCAAGAAATGGAAAATTTTTTAACAAAAAAATTGTATCCGATGCGCGGTGTCGTCAGCGTTGACTGTCAAATTCTCATTAAACGATACAAGAGCCGCATGGGAATGAAATTATAAAGGATGAGGGGGAGAAATATGCAAACTTCTTATAAAAGTCTTATCATGGCTATGCTGAGAACCGGAATTTTTGGATTCGGAGGCGGTCCTTCCGTCATACCGCTGTTCCGTTATGAAGCAGTTTCCAGATACCGTTGGGTAAAAGATGAAGAATTTGCAGAAATATTGGCGATTGCCAATACCCTGCCCGGTCCGATCGCGACAAAAATGGCCGCTTACTTAGGATATAAACAAAAAGGGGCATTAGGCGCTTTTATTTGCGTAGCAGCTCATATTTTGCCTACATGTTTGGCCATGATTCTATTATTCAAAATGGTCACAGCTTTAAGCGATTCACCTGTTATACACGGTATGATTTCTGCTGTTATGCCGGTGATCGCCGCCATGCTTGGGCAGTTGGCTTACGAATTTTCCGCAAAGGCCGTGAAAGGATTGGGAAAATGGCTTGGCGTCCTGCTGATGATTGTTTCGTTTTGCCTACTGCAAGTGATTTCGATTCATCCAGCTATTGTAATTCTAATGTTTTTAACATATGGAGCTTTCCATTTAAAACGGAAGAGCAGAAGTAAGGAGATGTCTGCATGAAAATCTGGATCAGCTTATTCATCGGTTTCTTTTTGGCCAACATACTCGGTTATGGAGGAGGACCCGCTTCCATTCCGCTTATGTATGAGGAGATTGTCAATCATTACAAATGGCTGACAAATGCAGAATTTTCCAATATGCTCGCACTGGGAAATTCTTTGCCGGGCCCTATTGCGACGAAGATCGCCGCCTATGTCGGTTATGATGTGTACGGATGGTGGGGGGCTTTCATCGCCTTGTTTGCGACTGTATTTCCGTCAGCTTTCGCTTTGATTCTGTTGTTAAAACTGATTCAACGCCACCGGGAATCTTTAGTTGTGAAAGGAATGACCTTGCTTGTACAGCCTGTTATTGCGGTCATGATGCTGCTTTTAACTTGGGAAATGATAGAAGACTCTGTCCATTCGCTCGGAATTATCCAATCGCTCATCATTGCTGCTGTATCGTTCTTTGCCTTAGAAAAATGGAAGGTTCACCCTGCCATTCTCATTATGATTTCCTTT
Organism: Aeribacillus sp. FSL K6-8394; assembly: GCF_038008865.1. Classification (NCBI taxonomy): domain Bacteria; kingdom Bacillati; phylum Bacillota; class Bacilli; order Caryophanales; family Bacillaceae; genus Aeribacillus; species Aeribacillus sp. FSL K6-8394. The sequence goes on along the minus strand of NZ_JBBPAA010000001.1, from coordinate 603,481 downwards.
GTTTATGGAGGAGTTGTTCTGCCCAATTTTTAAAACCGGTCTGTTTGGAGCACCAGAGAAACTGTGATTCTCAGCTTTTCGCAATACCTGAGAAAATTTTTCTGTCAAGAAATGCGCCAACTATCTTGCTTTGTTTCAATTAGAGTCGTATAATCTCTTTTTAAAAATACGAATGATTTTCTCGTATAAGTTTGGAAATACGGTCCAAACGTTTCTACCAAACTACCGTAAATAGTTTGACTACGAGAGACGATACACAACTCTCCCTGTCAAACTCAACGCGCGAGTTTACTACAGAAGGGAAAAGTGAGAATGGACAAAAACATGTTAAAGAAAAGAATCCAAGTGGCTAGCAAACAAATTCCGGCAGACATTGTGATTAAAAACGGAAAAATTGCCGATGTTTTCAATTTAGAAATTTTGCATGGAGACATCGCCATTGCGGACGGAGTGATTGCTGGAATCGGAGAATATGATGGGGTAAACATCATTGATGCCGAGAATAAATTCATCGTTCCAGGTTTCATCGACTCTCATGTCCATATTGAATCTTCGATGGTGACACCGAAGGAGTTCTCCAAAGCAGTTCTGCCCCACGGTGTGACAACCGTTATTATAGATCCACATGAAATTGCCAATGTCGAAGGAACGCGAGGCATTTCTTTTATGCTGGAGGATTCAGAAGGCTTAGATTTAGATGTGTATTGCATGCTGCCTTCCTGCGTTCCGGCGACTTCGTTTGAAAATGCCGGCGCTGTGTTAAATGATGATGAACTTGCACCTTTTTACAAGCATCCTCGGGTGCTCGGGCTTGCGGAAGTGATGGATTTCCCAGGTGTTCAAAATTTAGATGACCGCATCATTGACAAGCTTTTAGCGGCATCAGCATATAAGATCGACGGACACGGCGCAGGTCTTGGCATTGAAGGAGTCAATGTTTACAGAGCGGCCGGCATTCAAACAGATCATGAATGTGTGACAAAAGAGCAAGCAAAAGACCGCCTTGCTCGCGGAATGTACGTCATGATCCGTCAAGGATCTGCTGCAAAAAATTTGCCAGAACTAATCGGCGTGGTCAATGAAAAAAATAGCCACCGCTGCCTATTTTGTACGGATGACAAACATTTAGACGACTTAATTGCCGAGGGAAGCATTGACTACAATATTCGTCTTGCCGTCGAACACGGACTTGATCCTCTCATCGCAATTCAAATGGCAACGATTAATGCCGCCCAATGTTTCGGACTATCGCAAAAAGGAGCGATCGCACCTGGATATAGAGCAGATCTTGTCATAGTAGATAACTTCAAAGCTTTTACGATTGAAAAAGTTTTGAAAGCCGGAAAAGTGATAGCGGAAAACGGTCAATATATAGGATCTATAGATCAACCAAAACCTTCCGTTTTATCAAGAAATTCTGTCAATCTAAACATAAACGAGGTTACAAAAGAACGGTTGGCCATTCACGTAAAAAATAATCAAAAAGCGCATGTAATAGAAATTATTCCGAATCAAATTGAAACGGTTAAAAGAATGATGGAAGTTCCGAGCGACGGTGTTTGCTTCATCCCTTCCATTGAAAAAGATTTGGCAAAACTGGCTGTACTCGAACGCCATAAAAATACTGGAAACATTGGCCTTGCCATTGTAAAAGGATTAGGCTTAATCGGCGGTGCAGTCGCCACAACCGTCGCCCACGATTCCCATAATGTGATCGTTGCCGGCACAAACGATGAGGATATGATCTGCTCCATTCAAGAGATAAAGAGAATCGGCGGTGGGCTAGTAGTTGTGAATGATGGAAAAACGCTCGCCTCTTTGCCGCTTGTGATCGGCGGATTGATGTCAGATCAAGCATATCCAATCGTCGCCCATCAACTCGATGAATTGAACAGCAGCTTGCACAAAGTGAGCAAACATCGGCATTTCAATCTCTTCCTCACGCTCTCTTTTTTAAGTTTGCCTGTCATTCCAGAGCTTAAAATTACAGATTTAGGATTATTTGACGTCACAACGTTTCAGCACATAGAAGTTGCAGCCGAGCACGGCGTTTAAATATCGTGTAAAAAATGATTGTATGGGCTGCAAAACACATAAAAAAAGAAAACTCCGGCAAGGGAGATTGGCTCATCTGCCGGAGTTTCATTTGCCTTTTTTCGCTTAGAGTTTAAATTCTTTAAGCCTGCTAAAGCTTTCCAATACGTGTCAGAAATGATTCATTCATAAATTCGCAGGAGATGTTTTTTTACACGCTTGGCCGATAGCTTAACCGTTTTTTCCGCCGGACTTTATCCCGTTCCAAAATCCTTTGCTCGATCAATAGAATTCACCTTTTTGCCAGCTCGCTCCGGTCAAAATCAAACAAATTATACAGCTTGTATGCCATCATGAGCTCAAAGCGCATATCTGCATGATTTAAATCAACATTGAGTATTTCTTCAACACGTTCAATGCGATATTCAAGTGTGCTGCGGTGTATAAATAATTCTTTCGAAGCTTCGCGGTAAATCAAAAGGATTTTTGCAGCGCTTCGGCCATGGTCATACGATTAAATTCGGCAGGTTGTTTTCCTTCAACATTGTCAATTGATATTTTGAATGGTGCTATGACATGATCCGATCACTTAAAAGTTTTCCTTCACCAACATCAACTAACATCCTTGTCGCCTGCTTTGTGTGTGCAAAATTTCGTCATTTTTTTTATCCATAAATGCAGATTTTCCCCAAAAAGACCATATACACGCTTCTTGCAACTCCGCATCATTTCAGCTGCCCATCTATTCGAGAAAAACAGGATGCCTTTTAAATCGCATCATTTTTTTGAAAACCGCTCTCCTTCTCAAGAGGAAAGAAGTCCCTTATATCGTAACTTATGGTGCGGCGGAAAATGCGGCTTTCTTCACGTCATCTGCTTCACATATAATCCACTTTTTTCCGTTCTTACCCTGCTTTTATTTTTTCATAAGCTTCATCATATTTTTTCGCCAGTTCGAAATCAAGCTTTGTGAGTCCTTTCGCTCTCTGAGACGAAATTTTTACCGTGATGAACTTATAGTCAATAGAAATGAAGGGATGATGGTTTACTTCTTCAGAAATGTCCGAAATTTTCCGCACGAATTCGATTTCTTGCAAATCATCTTGAAAGAGGTACTTTCTTGCAATCCATCGCTCTTCAAGAAGCTTCCAATCTTCCATCTCTTGTAAAAGAGATTGCACTTCTTCATCTGTTAACCGCATGACCGTTTCCTCCCGGATTTTTATAAAAAAACAGACAGCTAAAATCACAGTGCAAAAAAGATTGCCATATGAATGTAAAGAGGCGAACAAACATATCAGATTTCCGTTTATTTTCTTAGAAAAAAGATTTGCTTTGAAACCGTTCCATTTCCCGATAAATACACTCGATGTCTACATGCTTCCGGAGACAATCGGCAAGCCGGTCAAAGGCTTCTTCACGAATGTTTTTCATTGATGGCCGCTCATAAATCGCCGGAAGACCTTTTCTTTTCCTTATCAAATTCAAAAATGCCGTTCGAAACTCATCGTTATGAAATATGCCATGAAAATACGTTCCAATTAGGAGGCTGTCTTGGCTTATGCAGCCGTCAACTCCTTCTTCGGTCGTAATAAATGGCGATACGTCCCCTTCATAAGAAGTTGTTCCCATATGAATTTCATAGCCTTCCACCGGCACATTACAATCAGCCAAGTGGGCCATCCCTGTTGTAAGAGTCGTCCTTTTCTCTTTCATCATAGCGGTGCGAATCGGGAAAAATCCGAATCCGTTTGCGCTCCCTATCGTTGTTTCTACGTGATGTGGGTCTGAAATCTCCCTTCCGAGCATTTGATAACCGCCGCATATGCCGACAATGACTGATTTTTTCGCACGATAAAGCTTTTCTATCGCATCCACAAAGCCGGATTTTCGCAAAAGCAATAAGTCCTCAATTGTATTTTTCGTTCCCGGCAAAATGACAACATCCGGTTCTCTGAGTTCATTTGCCTCCTTTACATAGCGAACATGGCAATCCTTTTCATATAGAAACGGGTCAACATCGGTAAAGTTCGAAATGTGAGGAACATGAATAACAGCAATATCAATCTCGCTAGTTTTCTCATTTGTACGTGGAAACGTATCTAATATGACGGCGTCTTCCGCCTCAATGTTTAAATTAGAAATATATGGTACGACCCCTAAAACCGGTTTGCCCGTATACTCTTCAAACCAGCGAAGTCCCGGCTCCAGCAAGGAAATATCCCCGCGAAACTTGTTAATCACTACCCCAATTACGCGATCGCGATCTTCAGGCTCAAGCAGCTGCAATGTTCCTACTAAACTCGCAAATACACCGCCTCTGTCAATGTCGCCGACAAGAATGACAGGAGCGTTTGTTAAACGGGCAATGCGCATATTGACAAGCTCGCGATCATTTAAGTTAATTTCCGCAGGGCTCCCCGCTCCTTCTATAACGATTCGCTCATATGTACTTGCCAAATGATGATACGCTTCTTTAATCACCTGCAAACCAAGTTCAAAAAACTCCTGCCGATACGCTGCTGCCTTATAATTTTGATACGGCTTACCGTTCACAACAATTTGTGAAGTGTGATCGCTCACAGGCTTGATCAAAATCGGGTTCATATCCGCCGTTGCGACCGTTCTTGCCGCCTCCGCCTGCACTCCTTGGGCGCGGCCGATTTCCTTGCCGTCAACGGTAATATACGAATTGAGTGACATATTTTGTGATTTAAACGGTGCCGTCCGATACCCGTCCTGCGCAAAAATTCGGCAAAAACCTGTCGCAATCACGCTTTTTCCCGCATCGGAATGCGTACCTTGAATCATGATGGGCAATGCTTTATTCATCTGTTTTTCTCCTCTCACAACCATTCACAATTGTTTCGCAAATTCCGAGTATGAAGCACCGCCGTATGAAAAGGCGGGCTAATAAATCAGGACTGCATGTAAATCATTTATCTTCGAAAAAAACACGGTGGCTTTTTTTTCATTGATCACGCCGATCAATTCAGGCAAATTTTTGACAGCAGATCTTTGACGAATCATCACGTACATTCCACGGGAAAGTCGGTCTCTTGCTTGCTTTTTTGTCGCACATTTTTAACTCACCCACATGATGCCAATTTCCCGACATTGCTTGCCGTTCCAACAATGATGATTCTTTTCCAACATTTTCACACGGTAACTTTTTGGTTGGATTCTACTGTTTCAACAACGATGATTTATTTCCAACTCATTCATGCTCCCTTTTCAAAAATTGATGATGACTGAAGTATTATAACATCCTTCATTTTCCGCTAGTATCATGATGCACGAGATGATCAAAAATAATTGCTGTTTCTTTGCTAAATAAAAAATCCCGCATATACAGTGATCGTGATCTGTAAGTTAAGGCATATCTTTATGTGTCCAATCGTTTGATAGACTCAGCACTTAAGATCACCGGCACCTCATTTTTTGAATAAAGTTCTGTTTAATGCTGGAACATACATAGCTAAAAACACAGACCGACCGAGGCTGAAAACAATAAAAGCAAGCCACAAACCGTGGTTATAATACATCGGAATCAAAATGAAAAGACAAACAATATATACTGCAAGAGAAATCAGCATGGAATTGCGAATCGGATTGGTCATGGTCGCTCCTGTAAAAACACCGTAGAGAATTAAACCGAAGCTTGCCGCAAGTGGAAATATCGTGACCCAAATACTGTAGGAGCTGGCCAGTTCGATCACATTCTGATTTTTCGTAAAAACAGGAATGATCGAATCTTTAAACAGTATATAAATAAGCATCATAAACAAGGGGGAAATTATCGCCCATTGCCCTGTCAACGATAAAGTGCGTTTATACAAAGCTTCATCCTTTGCACCGACAGCTTTTCCGACGAGAATACTGCTGGCATTGGCAAATCCATCTAAAAAGTACGCCATGATATAATGAATTTGAATGAGAACGGCATTGGCTGCCAGTATTTCGGTACCAAAAGAGGCACCTCTCGCTGTAAAAAGATTAAACACGGTTAACAAACAAATCGTGCGAATAAGCAAATCCCGATTGACCTCCATCATCTTCTTAAATTCTCCTGCATTCCACAGCTCGCTGCTAGGAATGGAGAAAAGGCGAAGATCGGAAGACTTTAACACGATATACATTCCAATGAGAAATGCAGCCACTTCTGAAATCAATGTAGCGGCGGCTACACCATTCACATCTTGATGAAAAACGTTCACAAACAACAAATCAAGTACAACATTTAATAGATTCATAAATACTTGTAAAAATAGCGAAATTTTAACACGAGACATTCCCATGAGCCATCCTAGAATGACGTAATTCGCCAGCGTAAACGGGGCTCCCCAAATGCGGATCGAAAAATATTCGTCCGTGAAAGTCATGACTTTCTCATCCGGATGAATAAGCGTTAATGCGATATGCTTCATCGGCCATTGAACGAGGATAAATAGAATGCCGACGGCTAACGCAATGAGGAACGGTCTTACGAAATATAAAAAACATTGCTTGGCATCTTGCGCACCATAAGCTTGTGCGGCAAAGCCGGACGTACTGACCCGCAAAAAGCCAAACAACCAATACATCGTATTAAAAATCATCGTCCCTACAGCTACGCCGCCAATATACGCTGGATCAGGAAGCTGTCCCACTACTGCCGTATCGACAGTTCCTAATAACGGGGTGGTGATCGTTGAAATGATAAGCGGAATCGCCAAAGATAGATAAGTTCGGTGAGTCATTATTATCCCCCTTAACCTTCAAACAAGTGAATGAGCATTTTTGTATATGGGTGGCGGGCTTGAGAGAATATATCATTCTTTTGAAAGTAGTCAATAAAAGCCCCATCTTTCATTACCAAAATGCGCTCGCTTAAAAAATGAACCGACGGGAGATCATGGGAAATAAATAGATAGGATAATTCCAATTGTTTTTGCAGCTCCTTTAAAAGAGTTAATATTTGCCCTTGTGTATAGACATCTAAGCTTGCTGTCGGTTCATCTAAAATGATCAAAGACGGCTGGATGCTAATCGCACGAGCAATGGCAACACGTTGTTTTTGCCCTCCGCTTAACTCGTGGGGATAGCGATAAAGATAGCGGTCCGCCATCCCAACCATCTCTAGCAGCCGCTTTGCGCATAATTCACGGTGCTCTCTTACATCCTGCAAATAAATGGGGCAGATATTACGATGTGTATCTAATGCCTCCATGACAGAATCGATGATCTTTCGTTTTGGATTTAAAGCCGCTGCCGGATTTTGAAACACCGCTTGCATACAATGGCGAATTTTTCGAATTTCTCTTTTAGTCATTTTATGCAATGGTTGGTCATGTAAAAAAATTTCGCCTTCGCTTATTTTTTCTAACATAAGCAAGCAGCGCGCCAATGTACTTTTCCCGCTGCCGCTTTCACCGACAAGCCCGACGCATTCGCCTTTTTGTATCGATATCGACACCCCGTTGACTGCTTGATGACCTGAAGCATAAATTTTTTTGATATTTTTGGCCAATAATAGATCTGCCATTATGACATATTCCTTTCCATTGCAAAATCCAGTTTAACAGGCGAGGCAATACGCCTCATCGCTGGTACAACGCTGAATGACCGCTCGGCCTTCACGTGATCACTTCATGCATTTTATTCGGCAAGGTTGGAGCGGCACTCAATAATTGCTTGGTATAAGGATGACGAGGATGGTGAATAACATTTGTTTTCGTCCCTGTTTCGACAATCTCCCCTTTCTTCATTACTGCAACAGTATCGGAATATTTCCTAGCAAGCCTCAAATCATGTGTAATAAATAATATTGCACAATTGATTTTCTCTTTGATATTCGCGATGACCTCTAACACATGTGCTGCTGTCATACTGTCAAGCGCAGTGGTAGGCTCATCAGCAATAAGCAATTTCGGATTCAGCATAATGGCCATAGCAATGGATGCACGCTGCAGCTGTCCGCCACTTAATTGAAAAGGGTAACTATTGTAGACGCGTTTTGCAGGGAGTTGTACGTCTTCCAATGCTTGAAAAGCGATTTCTTTTCTTTCGTTTTTAGTTAAAGAACAATGAGCTTGGATCATTTCATCCATTTGCTTACCGATTTTTATAAAAGGTGTAAACGAGCTTTGATAGTCTTGGAAGACATAAGATATTTCTTTTCCCCGTAAATTCTGAAATTCTTTTTTCGATAAATGAGTCATATCCTTGTTGTCAAACTGAATATGCCCGGTGGCTATCCACATTTCTTTCGGCAGAAGCCCTCCAATCGCAGAAGCTGTGATGCTTTTGCCGCTGCCGCTTTCGCCAATTAATGTAAACCATTCTCCTTTTCTGGCAGTTATATTCACATTTTCAACAATCGGCTTATTTCGAAAATTAATTTGCATTTGATCAATAGTTAATAATGACATACCATCTCCCCTTTATCCTTTTACATCAAAACGGTCTCGCAATACATCACCAGCTAAATTAGAAACTAGAACAGTAAACATAATGGCAATTCCAGGAATAAACATTAAATATGGCGAGGTGTGAAAATATGGTGTACTTTCGTTCAACATCGCCCCCCATTCAGGAGTTGGCGGCTGCGCTCCTAAGCCGATGTAAGATAAGGAAGCGATCAACAAAATAATTTTTCCAAGATCCAACGTCGCTAAAACGAACACATTTCCCACGACATGGGGCAGCAAATGCTTACGGATAATTTGAAATGTGCTTAAACCATTGACAACCGCCATTAAAATGTAATCTTTTTCTTTCTCAGATAACACCGTGCTGCGGACAAGCCGCACATAGCTTCCCCATTTCGCTACAACGATTGCAAAAATTAAATTTAACATACCGGGGCCTAAAATACCGCTCAGTACAATTGCGACAATAAAATCAGGGAAAGCTAGAAAAGCGTCTATGATTCTCATCAAATAACGATCGAAACGGCCTCCGACAAATCCTGAAAACATGCCTAACGGAACGCCGATCAACAAAACAATGCCCAATACGAGAATACTCGTTCCGACCGTTACTTGCCCTCCCGCTAGTATGCGAGAAAATAAGTCTCGCCCCAAATAATCCGTTCCGAAAAAATGCTCCGCACTTGGTTTCAGCAGACGTTCATTCATATTGATTTGCAACGGATCATATGGAGCAAGCAGCGGAGCTGTCAAGATGACAAGAAAAAAGGCAAATAGTATAAAAAGAAGCGTTCGTGAGTGCGTCCAATACATTTGTCTAAACATTTTCAACGTCTCTCTACTCCTTTTAAACGTATCTCAGGGTTTAAATAACGGCAGCAAATATCAACGAAGATATTAATCAAGACAATCAAAATCGTAATAAACAATACATACCCTTGAATGACCGGATAATCCCGGCTAATAATCGCATCTACCACCATTTTTCCAATTCCCGGGTATGCAAACAGTACTTCAATGACAACTGTGCCGCTTATTAAACTCCCAAGACTCATACCAAAAATCGTTATGATTGGAATTAAAGAACGGCGGAAAACGTGGAATAAAAATATCCGTTTTTCACTAATCCCTCTTGCCCTTGCCGCTTTCACATAGTCCTCATTCAAGCTTTCTAGTAAACTGGAACGCAGCAATCTGACATAAACAGCTGACATCGCGATTCCTAACGTAAGGGATGGCAGGATGACGTGTTGAATCGTTCCCTTTCCCATGCTTGGCAATATCCCTAATTGAACGGCAAATAATTCAATGAAAAGGAGCCCAAGCCAAAAGCTGGGGATGGATGAACCGACTAGTGCAAACAAACGGCATATATGGTCCACCCATTTATTTTTATAGAGTGCAGATAGAGTGCCTAAAGGAATAGAAATCAGAATCATTACGATTAAAGAAGTGCATGTGAGCGTAATGGTCGCAGGAAACCTTGATAACAACTCAGAAACTACCGGCTGCTTTGTTATATAGGAATGGCCTAAATCAAACTCGAAAAATCGTTTCAACCAATACCAATATTGAACGTATATAGGTTCATGTAACTTCAGTTCTTCTCTTAGCGCTTCAATTTGTTCTTTCGTAACGGACACTTCATCTACTTGAAGCATCTGTTTGACAGGATCGCCAGGTGCTAGTTTTATAAATATAAAACTAATGAAAGACAGCAGAAGTAAAAATATGATGAACTCTATGAATCGTTTCGCTACTTGAATCATTTACCCTTCCACATCCAAATCTTTTGTTAACATATAATACTCGCTTTTACTAGTCACCCAATTTTTTACTCCGTCACGATAGGCAACAATAATATTTGGATGTACGATAAAGGAATGGAGAGTCTTCTGATCAATGATTTTTAATGCTTTCTTCGCCAAATTGTTCCGTTCGTTCACGTCTACCGTTTGGTTCAATTGTTGAATGCTAGCTGTTAATTCTGGATGGTTAATACTCGCGTAGTTCAGCGCTCCGTTCGGCATGTATGTCGCATTCAAAAAGTATGCCGCATCTCCGCGCGGAGCCGTCACACTGCTGTATGTAGCAAAATCCCAATCATCATTGGCCGCTAAATACTCATCAATATTTTCCACTTGCTGAATCGACATCTCTATGCCAAGTTCCTTCGCCTTTGATTGGAGAATTTGTACAATTAAAGGAAGTTCAGGACGTGATGCGTATGTCAGCACTTTAAGCCGAACGGCCTTTCCGTCTTTCGTAACTTTTCCGTCTTCTACTTGAAAGCCTGCGTTACTAAAATACTGTTTCGCCGCCTCTATTCCGCTTTCCTTTTCTTCATAGGATGGCGCAAACGGAGAACCAGCCAAAAAAGGACCTTTCGCTTCAACGGCATGTCCATTTAAAATTTGTTCAACAATTTCCTTCCGATCTATTAAAGCATCCATCGCCTTGCGCACATTTTCATCTTTCATATAGGAGCTCTTCATATTATAAAACAGCTGATGTGTACGCAAACTTGGAACAGATTCTATTTTTACATTTTCTTCTTTTAATTTTTCAAGATTTTCTACCGGCGGTCTAAAAATAATGTCCGCATCTCCTGATTGAAGCGCCATTTGCCGTGCATTGGCATCCTCGTTGAAAGTAAATGTTGCTTTTTCAAGCTTTGCTTTGCCATCCCAATATTTTTCAAATCGTTCGACCTTCAGCTCTACCCCAGGCTCAAAAGAAGAAATTTTAAATGGCCCCGTACCGATTAGCCTTTTATCAATATCTTTTTCATCAACATCGACGATCGCTGTATTTGGATGTACGAGCTCTGAAGGAAATTGCGGAAATACTTCTTCCGTTTGAATCGTTAACAATTGACCATCGGCTTCCATTTTGCTGATTTTTAATGCCGCTTGAACAGATGGACTATTGTTGATTGCTCTTTCTAACGAGGCCTTCACCGCTTGAGCATCAACTTTTTTCCCATTATGGAATGTAACACCTTCTCTAATTTTAAACGCCCAGTTTTTCCCATCTTTACTTTTCCATTCTTCTGCAAGCCAAGGTTCAATTTTTTGCTGTTCACTAATTTTGACAAGCGTCTCTCCTACTCCCGCACGAACTATCGTATAGTTCGTGTCTAAATGCGGATCGAGCGTGTTGGTTGGAAAGTTAAAAAGCAATGTTAATTCTTTGCTGCTCTTCTCCTTTTCTTTTGAGGAAGACTGTGAGCATCCGACAAGCAAAAAAATTGTTGTTAAAAGTATTAATATGCTTTTAAAATATCGAAACATTTTCTCACCTTCCTAAATCGTAATGATTACTACTTTTATTTTCCTATCATACATATATTCGCTATTTTTGTAAATATTATTTCGAACAAAAATAATTCAAGATCACATATTTTTGAAATATCCATTTATTTCTCGACATTCCTACCCCAAAAATTGATGAGTTTCTTCCAAAAAATCCATTTTGAATCACATATAAGGCAAAATTAAAAGGCATGAGTCCGGTTTAATACCGAATTCATGCCCAAACAGTTGCCTAAATTTCCGTGTCTAACTTTTTGGGTTCAGTTCAATTTTTTGAAAAAAGTTCGCTCTCCTTATTAAGCATGATAGGAGCCTTGACAGATTATGTGCCCTGCTTTTCGCTTAGTGCAAACCTCACAGCACGGTTAATCAACGCCGGCAGCACGGACACATGGCCTTCTTCCTCAAATTCTTTAAATTCCACGTGAAAATTGTTTTGATCGAGTCGTAATAGTCGTTCTGCAAGCTCTTTAGCGTTCGCATTCATGCCGCTTTTATGGAATTTTTCCAATTCTCCTACAGTGATTAATAATCGTATATGATGCTTATCATTTTCTAAACTAGAGATAAATTTTTGCTCTGCATCAAGTAGAAGCGATTTATTCCAATGAATGGACGGGCTGCCTGCGATATACGTATTGAAGGCGTACGGCTTTGTAAACAATGTTTGTAATACGAAGAGGCCGCCGAGTGAATGACCAAAAATCGCTTGTCTGTCTTTATCAATTTTGAACCTGCTTTCGATCAGCGGTTTAAGCTCCCCATCAATAAATTGCAAAAACTGTTCCGCTCCGCCATATTCTGGTCTGTCTGTCCCCTCTCGTCTCGAATACAATTCCGAAGCTGGCGGAGTCAGTGTAAAATCATAGTAGCGTTCAGGAGAAAACGGTTTTTCGATATGGTAACCGATGCCGACTACTAGTGCTGGAACGATTCCTGTCCTTTCGGGCCGCCTTGATTGGATACGGACTGCCTCAAACATCGTTCCGAATATAGCATTAGCATCCAAGAAATAAATAACTGGAAAGCCTGAAGGAGGAGGAGGCACATCAGGTATACCAAGCAAAATTTTGTATTGCCGATTTTCTTTTGAACGTATTAAAAATTGTTCAGTACTCGGAATGCTAACTTCTCGGCCAGCAGTATCTTTGTCCATCACATCAGCTTGTTTATCTTTTTTCCTATGCATGGTTAAACGCCTCCATATCATTGATTGATATAATCGGGGCAAAAATTACAACCCTCCAACTGAACATTTCAATCTCTTTTCCAAAGCCGACAAACATATGTATTCGCAACTGGTACTCTATTCTCTGACGGGCAAACGGGCCCTTCCTTCATTAAAACAACCTGATGGGTAGCCGATTTTTTTGAATGGATCGCCTTCTATGGTTCATAAGACTTTACCTAGTATTTAAGACATCGCTTAGTAATGCCAAAATGGTGCCGAACGATGATTCTCATCTATATGAAAATAATTAGGTAAGATGATGCGGGATGACCTTTGAACTTATGAATCATTTACACAATTCCACGTTTCATTAGAAAACTCTCATTTTTTACTATCTTTAAATAATAAATAAATGAAATAAGGAACACCGATGATGGAAATGACAATCCCGACAGGCAATTCAGCTGGAGAAAAAACAGTTCTGGCAATATAATCGGAGACAATGACCATAAGCATGCCGACCGTTCCGCTGACGGGAATTAGCCAAAAATGATGGATTCCGACCAAACGCTTGGCGATGTGCGGTGCTATCAAACCGACAAATACAATGTTTCCTGCCACAGAGACACAAGCGCTCACAATTCCGATACTGCATAAAAGGAACACATTTTTTTCTTTTTCCGTACGAATTCCCAGTCCTATTGCTCTATCTTCTCCTAATTGAAGCAAGTCGAGTATATACGATTTTTTTATAATAATAGGAACTAATATGACGAGCCAAGGCAAAATAGAGACAATGTATTTCCAATTAGCATTCCATATACTTCCATTCAACCAAACTGTCGCCATTTCAAAATCCTGAGGGTTCATTTTCAAGGATAAAAACATAGACAAGGCCCCAAACCCAAATCCTATTGCAATTCCAACCAAAATCGCACGTTCGGAATCTAGTTTTCCATTTCGCCATGAGAATAAATAAATCAATAGTGCTGAAGCCAGTCCGCCTATCCAACCAAACAGCGGCATTGCCAAAGTTGACAGCCATCCGCTTCCCGTTATTTGTCCTTCAAAAAAGAGCATAAAAATAACGATAGCGGCTCCTGCCCCTGAATTGATTCCTAAAACGCCAGGGTCTGCAAGTCCATTTCTGCTGATCCCCTGTAAGGTTGCACCCGCCACTGCGAAACCAAATCCAATCAATGAAGCTATTAAAATACGGGGCAAGCGAAATTCAAATATGACCAAATCATGCTCAGAATTGGGATCAACCCGCAGCAAAGTCTTTACTATATCGATAACTTTAATATCAAATTCACCGTTTGTTAAGCTGACATATATTGCAGCAAAAATAAAGACTATACTGATCAGCATCACTGTCCAAAATCGTCTCGCCATTTGTTTATGCATATGTTCCTCCTCCTCTCTTGTAAATTAAATAGAGGAAGAAAGGAACTCCGATTAGGGAAGTGACAACTCCAATAGGAGTCTCAAACGGGTAATTCAAAAATCTGCTTAAAATATCGGACAGTGCTAAAAAAATACCTCCAAGTACTCCGGCGCAAGGAATAACCCACCTATAATCGATTCCAATTAAAAATCGGGTTATGTGCGGAATGATTAAACCAACAAATCCAATATTTCCTGCCAGGGTAACAGAAATACCAGTCAAAATGACGGTGCTGGCCATTGTTAACGCTTTGACCAACACCGTTTTCTGTCCTAAACTTACAGAAACTTCTTCACCTAAAGAAAGAATTGTGAGCGATTTGGAAATATAAAGAGCCATTATGATCCCGACAATTGCAAAAGGAATCGCAAGTTTTATTAGAAAGGGATCCATCTGATGCAGCCGGGCATTATACCAAAAACTGATGTTTTGCGATACTTGAAAATACGTTGACAAGGCAGCGGAAATACTGCTGAGAAACGTTCCAATAATAGTTCCGATGATCGCCATTCGAACGGGTGACATTCCGTTTGGCATAAGCGACGCCACGCCGAAGACGAAGCCAACAGCAATGGCTGAACCGAGTAGTGAAAATATTATCATGCTCAAAGATGATGCATCCGGCATGAAAATCATGCAAAGTGTAATAGCGAAAACCGATCCGTCAGAAACTCCCAAAATCGAAGGGGAGGCAAGATAGTTCCTCGTCATTCCCTGCATGATCGATCCAGATATGGCCAAGAAAATTCCGATTAAAAGTGCTCCAATCGCTCTTGGCAAACGGGAATGTATTACAATTTGGTGATTTACATTTTCCGGATCAAAATGAAAGAACGCCTCCCAAACCGTTTCGAAATTTATATCTTTCGCTCCATAAAGTATAGATAATAGAACTATGAGCACAAACGCAATAGGTGAAGAACATAAAATGAGAATGGATATAGGAATCTTTAAGCGCATATTATGATTCCCGCCCTGCATCATTCATTTGCCAATTTTTCAGTCGCTGCTTTTAAGAATTGAATTTTACTCCATGCTGTACCGCCTTGTGCCAACGGATCCACAACGTTTACGAATACTTTGTCGTTTTTAACTGCATTAATGCTTTTCCAGATCGGATTCTTTTGCAATTCCTCTAGTGCTTTTGGATTCTCTTGGTTCTCATCCTCTGAAAATTGGACAAAGAGATAATCGAGTCAGTCAAGACTTTGTGGGAACTTTTTTGATTCCTGAAAACAGATGTAAGTCATAGGTTAGCGAACCATTTTTTTGAATTTCATCCGTAAGCGCTTTCGGACTCTCATCCCTTGCCATGACAGACGAATATGTATACCTTTTTTTACCATCCCTTGAATTCAGACAGGGCATGATAGATCGGAGTCCCGGACGATTGCTGTAAATATGGCACGTTATTCCGCGTTACCTCTGGAAGAAGACGGCGGATGCGTTGTTTCGCCTTGTTCACGATCGTCTGTTTGGTAGATGCCGTTTCCTCCGCCGGATGCGACGATTCTTCTCCTAAACGATGTCCGAAAAGACGAATCCCATCCATCCGGGCAATCATTGCCTTGAAAAACGCCCCGAGTCCCTTGTCTGTCCAACTGCGGCGGTATTTCACCCGATACGCCAGCTGGCTCATCACGCTTTCAGCCCTCCCCATCGGATACATGCCCGTTGTGTCCACTCCTTGCTCCTTCAGCCATTCCCGGTAATCACGGATGCATCCCGGCATCGATTCGATCCGGTGGATCAAGGCAGCCAGCTGTTGTTCTTTCGCTTCGTCCCCCAGCGTGCCGAGGGCGCTGTTCAGTTCCACAAGCAGCTTCTCTTCATCCTGCTTCGCCAGCTTTTGCCGAATCGCCTGCCACCGTGGATGGCCCGAGAGGCATTGGCGCAACTCACGCGCCACGTGGAATCGATCCAATTGGAAGCAGACCCGTCCCTTGAAATACTCCCGGCACGCGGTAATCCATGGAGCGCCGTCCCCGTTGATGACAAGAAGATCCCGACACGGATCATAGGCATATTCGTTCATCAAAAATTCCTCGAAGCCTTCCCACACCTCCCCCTTGCCCTCATGGACGTAATGGCGCTGATTCACGAATTCGATCCGTGAGCCGTTGCGCTTCCACCCTTCGTGAACGGTCAGGATTTTGTCTTCCTTGGCCCGTTTTCCCTTCCCTTGGCGAGAGACAAACAGTCCATCGGCCTCCACAAACAGCACCCGTCCATATCGCTGGTCAACCGGGCAGTGCAGCGGAACTTCAGCCTCGAGCACCAACTGGCGGATCGCCTCATGGCTCATCACCGGATACCCGACCATCTGGGCAAGCGTATGAGCCGCTTTGCGATAGGAAGAGCACTCCACAGCCAATCCCACCGCCGTTTCTTCTAGACAAGGGCTGATTGACTGCGATCCATCAAACGCTAAAAAGGAATCAAGCAAAAACGTGTAACGGTTTTGTTCTCGGTCTAAATAGTAGTTTCGCTCAAAGGTAACTTCGCCAAACAAGGTTTGAATCGTGGTGCGTCGTTTGTCTTTCAAGTGGTACCGGCGCTTGTCCCGGGTTTCCGCCAATTGTCGGTCGATGTCCTCCAACAGAGCCGTAAACAGCTCAGCGAAGGCGTTTTGCAGGGCTCGAAACAAATCAAGTTCGATCTCTTTCCATGTCAACGAATTTGTGGTAAGATGTTGTTGAATATTCATGGGACTCTCTCCTCCTGTTTGTGGTGTGGTCAATGAACATCTTACCAGGGAGAGAGTCCTTTTTTCATGTTTCCTGCTTGGGATCCTACCGCGCTTTGCTTGGTGGCCCCGATGAGGGGGATTGCGAACCTACGTTCCCAACCCCCTCATCGGGGAATTCTAAGAATTTCTCCCACAAACATTTTACTCACACATTTGCTTGTGCTCAATAAAGAGTTGAAAGAGTCGTCGATTCCCGGGGATTTTTGCACGATTGGGGGTCGACGACAACAGTTCTATTACTGCAGTAAGTAAATGACATGGGGCATCTAAAGCTTTTACAAGTTTCGTCCACTATTTCTAGTTTACAAAGAGTCTATTCCGAGGGTAAGTCGTAACCAATATCTCCCCGCCAACAAGCATTTTTCTAAAAATATCATCACACCTTTTCAGTTCATACCGCAAACAAAAAAGGGTTCAGACCCTAGATCCGAACCCTTAAAAGAAATTTGCTGCTCGTATTAGTCTTTTATTCTTTTACTTCTTTCTTTAAGAAACCGACCATAAGAGCTGTTACAAATGAACCAATTAAAATAGCAAGTACATATAACCATGGACTGCCGCTTATAATCGGGATGACAAATATGCCTCCGTGCGGTGCTGACAAACCAATTCCAAATACCATCGTTAACGCACCGGCAATTGCGGAACCTACGATAATCGATGGAATTACACGTCCTGGATCAGCTGAGGCAAAAGGAATGGCTCCTTCTGTTATAAAGGTTGCCCCCATAATATAGCACGTTTTTCCTGCTTCTCGTTCTGCTTTTGTAAACTTCTTTTTAAACAAAGTTGTTGCAATGGCTAGTCCTAATGGGGGAACCATACCGCCAGCCATAATCGCAGCATGCGGGGCGTAGTTTCCTGCATCAATCATCGCTAAACCGAATGTAAAGGCTGCTTTGTTGATCGGACCTCCCATATCTACAGCCATCATTCCCCCTAAAATCAAACCTAAAAGAACTAAGTTCCCAGTTCCTAAGCCTTCCAGCCAAGCTTTCAATCCATCGTTAATCGCTTTAACAGGATCATTCACCACATACATCATAATAAAACCTGTAATTAAAATACCGAATAAAGGATATAGTAAAACTGGCTTAATCCCTTCTAATGATTGCGGCAGAACCTGAAAGATTCGTTTTAAAAGAACGACTAAATATCCGGCTAAGAAACCGGCAATTAATCCGCCAAGAAAACCGGCCTCCCCATTTGCTGCCAAAAATCCTCCGACCATTCCCGGAGCAAATCCCGGACGATCCGCAATACTCATGGCAATAAATCCGGCTAAAACAGGAATCATTAATTTAAAGGCATTTCCGTTGCCAATAGTCATCAATGCTTCAGCAATCGGATGGTAAGATGGATCGTTCGGATCGAACGCTTTAATCCCAAAAATAAATGAAATGGCAATCAAGATACCGCCGCCAACGACAAATGGCAGCATGTTTGAAACCCCATTCATGAGGTGCTTATAAAATCCTTTTCGTTCTCCGCGTTGAAACGCTGAATTTGTTTCTTTTCCCGAAGCTTTGTAAATAGGTGCGTCTTTCTTTAATGCTCGTTCAATCAACTCTTTTGGTTGGCGAATGGCTTGTGCAACAGGGACTTCAATGACATGTTTGCCATCGAAACGGTCCATTTCCACTTGCTTATCTGCAGCCACAATGATTGCGTCTGCCTCTTCGATCTCTTCTGGCGTCAGCTTATTTTTGACACCGCTTGAACCATTCGTTTCAACCTTAATGTCAACGCCTAACTCTTTCGCTTTTGTCTTCAAAGCATCCGCTGCCATATACGTATGAGCAATACCAGTCGGACAAGCGGTAACGGCTAAAATTTTTCCTTTTTTAGAATCGATCTGCTCGCTCTCTTCTTCATTTTCCTTTTCTTTTTCATTGATAATTTCAATGATTTCCTCAGCAGAATTGGCTGATTCAATTTTTTTACGAAACTCTTGATCCATTAACAATGTCGATAAACGGGAAAGTGTTTCTAGATGAGCATTGTGGACGCCTTCACTAGCTGCAATCATGAAAAATAAATGGCTGGGCTTACCATCTAAAGACTCAAAGTCAATGCCTGCTTTTGAACGACCGAATGCGATCGCAGACTGTTTAACTGCATTCGTTTTAGCATGCGGAATCGCTATCCCTTCGCCAATTCCAGTCGTACTTTGAGATTCACGAGCAAGGATGGCCTCCTTAAACGCTTCTTTATCGTGAAGCTTCCCTGCCCTCGCAAGCGTTTCTATTAATTCATTAAGTACTTCCATTTTGGTAGCAGACTGTAAATCTAATATAATCGTCTCTTCCGTTAATAAATCCGTGATTTTCATTATACAATCCTCCTTACCGATAAATTTCCAAGCGAATATTTGGAAGAAGCTGTTCCACACTTTCCTTTGTACATAAATCTTCTGAAAATGCTGTTGCACTTCCGGCACTGACGCCGTGTTGGAATGCTTTGATCGCGTCATGGTTTTGAATATAGGAGGCTAAGAAACCGGCAACAGTTGAATCCCCAGCTCCTACTGTATTTTTCACGTTACCTTTTGGGACTTTGGCCAATATGGTATGATCAGCATTAATCAATACTGCTCCGTTTCCTCCCATGGTAACGATTACATTCCTTGCTCCTTCATTTTGCAGCTTCTTTCCGTACTTTATTGCATCTTCTACCGTCTCAATGTTTACATGAAACAACTCTCCTAATTCGTGATGGTTCGGTTTTATTAAAAAAGGTCCCATAGGTATCAACCGTTTTAGACTCGGTCCTGATGTATCAACGACAAACGGTATTTCCCTTTCCTGACAAATCGATGCTATCGTCTCGTAAAAATTTTCAGGAACTGTTGGAGGCAAACTGCCAGCAAGCACTAAAACATCATCTTTATTTAAAGAAGAAATTTTTGATAATAGCTTTTCCTGCTTTTCTTTTGAGATGGCAGGTCCATTCCCGTTAATTTCCGTTTCTTGATCTCCTTTCAGCTTTATATTGATCCGGGTAGGCTCTTCCACCTCAGTGAAATCGATGGCAATATTTTCACTAATTAATGCATTCTTAAGAAAGTCTCCTGTAAAACCGCCTGCATACCCTAATACAACACTATCGATACCAAGGCGTTTCAATACGCGGGACACATTGATCCCTTTTCCTCCCGGGAAGTAAAGTGTTTCTTCCGCTCGGTTCAATTCTCCTATTTTTAAGTGATTAATACGGACGTGATAATCAATCGATGGATTTAAGGTAACCGTATAAATCATGATTATTTCACAACCTTTACTGCGGTTTTGGCTGAAAATTCTTCTAAGATTTCTTGATCAATTTCATCTGTAATAATGACGGCATCATTTAAATCTGTAATTTTTGAAAAGGTAAATTCATTAAATTTTGTATGATCAGCCAGAACAAATGACTTTTGTGAGAGATTCATTGCGAGGCTTTTCACAGCCGCTTCTTCTGGATCAGGAGTTGTATAACCAAACTCAAGGTGGATGCCGTTAACACCCATAAAGGCCTTATCAAAACGATACGATTGCAGCCCCTCTTGAGCCCCCTTACCGATGAGAGCTCTTGTGGTCTTTTTTACATAACCACCCGTTAAATAGGTTTCGATATTTTGTTCAAGCAGTGCTTCCAAATGGGTTAATCCATTTGTTACTACTTTTATTTTTTGAGCAGAAATGTACGGGATCATTTGAAAGGTGGTTGTACCCGCATCCAGATATATACAATCACCATCTTGAATGAGACTCGCTGCATATTGAGCGATCATCCGCTTTTCTTCTAAATTCTTTGTCGATTTTTCGGAGATGCTCAGCTCTTCACTTCTTTGTTGAAATAAGGAAGCTCCGCCATGAACTCTCTTTAACTTTTTTTCTTTTTCTAATTGGCTTAAATCTCTTCGAATCGTAGATTCTGACGAAGAGGTTGCCTCCACCAATTCTTGAATTTTGACGACTCCCTTTTGTTCCAACAGCTCTAAAATGATCCGGTGTCTCTCTGGTGTTAGCAACCTTATCAACTCCCATCTGGATGTTTTCTCTTTCTCTAATTTCATTATAGTGTAAGCACTTTCGAAAATCTATCATTTTTTATCAAAAACATTCAAAAATGATCGTTTTATGACAAAAATCGGTCACAAACGATCATATGACAAGTCCATTTAATCCAAAACGAGAAAAAAAGGAATCTTCTACATCATGTTCGCCAATAAAATAACCCTTTCTCCTACAGACATCTGTCAAGGAGAAAGGGTAGTAAATAAGTTATGAAAAACGTTGCCCTTCGTGTTGTGAACCAGTCCGAATGAATGAGATTTAAGTTCTTATAGTTAAGATAAAAACCTAGCCATCAAGATTTACCTCGACAATAGAAAACAAAAGTTTCAATTCCTGACAGTCAAGATAAAAACTGTGAACATGGATGACATCGAAAGAATACTTAGATGTTTCAATTCCTCATTGTTAAGATAAAAACGATGCTGTCAAAACAGGTGATATTTTTGCTAGAAACATGTTTCAATTCCTCATAGTTAAGATAAAAACGCGAAGTTGCCAAGTTCCCATTGCAGGAATAGGCAACGTTTCAATTCCTCATAGTTAAGATAAAAACCACAAGAGTACCTGATTAAAGCAACCAATCCTCAAGGTTTCAATTCCTTATAGTTAAGATAAAAACATATGAAACGAAATACGGTCCAAGAGTAAACTTTGGTTTCAATTCCTCATAGTTAAGATAAAAACAATAATGCATGTGTTGATACAATATTTTTGTTATTGGGTTTCAATTCCTCATAGTTAAGATAAAATATAATGCTCCCATAAGGTGAGACACATGAGCGTGATAAATAAGTTATAATGATACCATGAAAAAAAGAAACCGATATACCGCAGAATTTAAAGCTAAGGTGGTTCTTGAGGTGTTGCGTGAAGAGCAAACCGTCAATGAAATAGCCGCCAAATATGAATTAAGCCCAGTCATGGTCAGTCGTTGGAAAGCAGAATTTCTAGAACGATCCTCGATGGTCTTTGAAAAAGGCTCAAGCGAAGTGGATAAAATCCGTAAAGAATATGAGGCCAAACAAGAAAATTTAGAGAAATTGGTAGGTCAGTTAACGGTGGAAGTTGACTGGCTGAAAAAAAAAATCTGGGCTCAAATAAGTCTGTTGACGAACGAAAGGCTATGGTCGAATTCAATCACCCATCGATCAGCATCAAGCGTCAGGCACAGTTATTAGGTATTCATCGTACTAGCGTGTATCGCCAATCAAAGGGGCAAACAGAAAGCTCAGAAAACATCATGCTCATGCACGAAATGGATATGCTTTATACAGCTCATCCCTACTTTGGCTACAGGCGCATGACTGCGAAACTTCGTGAGAAAGGATTTGATGTGAATCATAAACGCGTACGCCGTCTCATGCGCAAACATGACTCAATATCATATTACCGCAAATAATGAACTTTTGCACGGGTTATTGATGCGAGACAAAGGATTACCAAGCTGCTTAAGCAAGTCGTGAAGCAACTTCTCTAAATATTCGTAACTTTTTCTTCCGTTTCCAAAATTCCATACCGTTCTTTTTCAATTTCCCGCCCTGCGTGTTCGGTGCCAAGGCAATCCCGAACCGAATAATCTTAAGGGTACCAATAATACGGCCAGTATAAATGTAATGGTCGGTCCGATTGACCAAGCGAGTTGGGTTGCTCCCACTCTGAATGCCTGTTTATTCTTTTCAGAAATTCGATCAAAACAGAAAAGCAGATGAAAAGAAACTGTCGTTTACTCTTTTTTTCGGGACTTTTCAGACAGATCTTACCATGTTAATATGTTTTGGTTTTTATTGACATGGAGTTTTAAGTTAGTTCAAAAAAAGATAATCGAATAAAAAGCTGCTGCAGAACATGTTATAATATGATATTCATGTACAAATATGAACAATAAAGGTGGGATTCGTTATGAGATTTGGTATTATAGGAACAAACTGGATTACCGACCATTTTATAAAAGCTGCAAGCGCACACCCGGAATTTTCCCTCGGCGCTGTTTATTCGAGAACAATGGAAAAAGCAAAAATGTTTGCCGAAAAATATCAAATAAAACACGTGTACACCAACCTTGAAGAAATGTTTCAAAGCGGCAATATTGACGCCGTTTATATTGCATCCCCCAACAAATTCCATGCCGAACAAAGTATTTTGGCCATGAAAAATAGAATTCACGTTCTTTGCGAAAAGCCGGCAGTAACGTCCGTGCAAGAAATGGATGAGGTCATTCAAACAGCCAAAACTTACAATGCCATGTTTATGGAAGCGATGAAATCAACCGTTACACCGACCTTTTTAAATTTAAAAAAACATCTTGACGAAATCGCTCCGATCAGACGATTTGTTTTCCATTACAATCAATATTCTTCACGATATGATAAATATAAAGAAGGAATTATTGAAAACGCCTTTAAACCGGAATTAGGAAACGGTTCGAAAATGGATTTGGGTGTATACTGCTTAGCACCGATTGTTCATCTAGTCGGCGAACCAAAATCCATAGTAAAAAATCACTATTACTTATCCACCGGTGCAGACGGTCAAGGAAGTATGATTTTAAATTATGATAATTTTGAAGCAGTCGTAATGTATTCCAAAATAACAGACTCCTTTTTCCCTAGTGAGATCCAAGGTGAAAAAGGTGTTATTGAAATTGACAAAATCAGTGATCCGAAGAAAGTTGTCATCAAATATCGAAACGGTGAAATAAAAGATTTGACCGTGGAACATAAATTTGAAACGATGTATTATGAAGTAGAAGAATTTATAAACTGCGTGAAAAACGGCAAAATTGAATCCGATATAAATAGTCATGAACGGACAAAACAAGTTGTGAAGCTGTTGACGATGTAGTGAAATTCCTAACGCCAGTGGAAAAATGCTAATGAAATGAATCGCAATCGACTTAGACGGCACACTTTTAACAAATGATCATATGATTAGCGAACGAAACCGTGAAGCAATTGTAAATGCACAAACAAAGACAAAGCCTCTTTTACCCATTTAAAGGCAGAAGAGGCTTTCTGTTTTTCTCTCCGCTATTTTCTTTTCCGCACGTTCAATCATTGTTGGTACGGCTCTTTTGAAACATAAATAATTGGCAATTTGGCTGTATGATAGTAATTGGTCTCCAGAACGTCAAACAAACTTCTCTCTTTCGTCTTGCTTGCAATTCCTCATAGTGAAGATAAAAACGGATACGGGCATCACGTCATTATTGGTCATGGAGACTTGCAATTCCTCATAGTGAAGATAAAAACCCCAAAAAAGTGTTATATACACATTTCATTTTTTATGCTTGATTGATTATTTTCAGGGAAACTTTGCCAATCCTTTGATTTGCATCGGTTCAACAGAGATTTTTGCACGATTGGGGGGCGCCGACAGTTGGCATATTCAAATCACTGGGACCGTCTTCTGTAAAGTAACCACCATCTCGGAATATGAACTGATTTTTGTCGCGATTGACGGAGAAAAATATTGGAAAAAATGGCTTGACTTAAACATCCAATTCGGTAGAATAGAAAAAATATTGAATCTTTAAAATTTTGAAGTTAGGAGACTAAACTAAAATGATGTTACGATTTCACTATGCTTAGGTTATTTTATTTGTCACGTTTTTATCTCTTTTAGCCGTTCAAGGTGTTCGTCTTTCTTTCGGGGCTTTTGTTGAACCTTGGGAAAGGGAATTTTCAATGGACAGAGGGACGGTATCGCTAATTTCGACATTAAGCTTTATCGTTTATGGACTTTCCCAACCATTTATAGGAAGGTTAGTTGATAAATTTGGGCCTCGTATAATCCTTTCTGTCAGTACTTTTTTGGTGGCAGTTAGTATTCTATTAACAGCTTTTGTCCATCATCCATGGCAATTGTTTATTCTATATGCCATATTTGTATCACTTGGGGTTGGCGGAGCGTCAAACGTGGCTGCAACAGTAGTCGTTACAAACTGGTTTAATGAAAGACGAGGATTTGCTTTAGGAATTGTCGAAGCAGGGTTTGGAGCCGGACAAATGCTGTTGGTACCAGGATCTCTATTATTAATTCAATGGTTGAATTGGAAAGCAACGGTCATCATCTTGGGATGTTTTTTAATGATTGTTGTGTTTCCAATTGTCCTGTTAATTTTACGAAACCATCCTAATGAAAAAGGTATGTTGCCAATTGGCGGAATGGATCAAGAAGAAAGCACAACTTAACAGCCAAGTAAATTCAATGATTTTTCAATTTGGGATGCTTTTCGTAAAAAACAATTTTGGTTCTTGATTTTACCATTTAGCGTTTGCGGTTTTACCACTACAGGTTTAATGGATACACATCTTATCCCTTATGCCCAGTTGTGTGGAGTTCCAACAAGTGCGACTAGTGCAGCAGTAACTATATTGGCTGCTTTTAATATTGTAGGAATACTATTTTCTGGTGTGTTAGCAGATCGCTGGAGTAGTCGAAAAATGCTCATCTGTCTATATGTTATACGGGCATTATCGTTGTTTATTCTATTCTATAGCTATAACCCTCTGCTATTAATTATTTTCGCTATCGTTTTTGGATTGGTTGATTTTTCCACTGTTGCTCCTACGCAATTGTTGGTCACGCAATACTTTAAACAACACTCTGTTGGTTTTATCATTGGTTGGCTATCTTTCAGCCACCAAATTGGATCAGCACTAGGAGCCTATGTGCCGGGTTTACTATACAGTTACCACGGGAATTATAATGTTGCTTTTTATTTTTCAATAATCATATTAGTCATTTCAGCAATCCTCACCTTCTTTCTTCCTGAATTTCCCAAAGAAAAGGTAACGATTTAGGAGAAGGCACCTATGCGATTTTTTGGAGACCTCGAACCTGTTGTCACTCGGCAAAAAAGCTGAACAAATTCGTAAGACTGACCTATTCATTTATTTATTGGGCCAACCTCAATATTCGCAGATCCCCTGTTCACATTTTTATTTGCCTAACCAAACTTCCTGTTTCGGTTTTCCGACAAGTCCTTTAAGGCTGCAGATAACGTGCTAAAAAAATTTTGAAAACTTTTCACGGAACATGATTGCAAAATGGAGGATACGGAAAACGTTCAAAAAAAAGCTGTCCAGAAAGTCAAAATCCATTGAAAACGAAACATTATAAACATTGATATATCAACGTTTCTAAAACATTAAAGGGGCGTTTATAAGCCGGAAAATTGACTTATTAGACAGCCCCCTTACCCTTTCCATCATAACTTCAGCCATTGGCCAAGAGGCTTGGAAGCCCGTATGCGCCCGTTGTCAAATACCAATTTCCCCCGTTGAAATGTCGCAAGGATTTTGCAAGGAAATGTATGATTGACATATAAACTATGCTTGTGTTTTTGAAGCAAACTGTTTTTCTCGACTGTGAAGGAATCTTTTAAACTTATAATCACAAAATCTGCGTCTTTTCCTTTTGCAATTTCCCCTTTTTTCCCGTCCAATCCAAATCGTTTGGCGGGTCTAGCAGATGTCCAATGAATCAGCTTCGGAAAAGGAATGCGATAGCGAACCGCTAGTTCGATCATCGCCATCAATGTAAATTGCCCCCCGCTGATTCCTCCCCAAACATTGAAAAAATTCGTTTCATCTTCTTTCAAGCTCCATGGCGACGGGGAATGGTCGGATGCGACAAAGTCAATCTGATCTTTTAAAAACAAATCAACCAATTTTTTTTGGTCGCTTAATTCGCGCAATGGGGGAGCGCATTTTGCAACCGCTCCAAGCTTTTTCGTATGTTCATGGTCAAACAAAAGATAATGCGGGCACGTTTCCAATGTGACATCAAGTCCTCTTTTCTTCGCTTGCTGGATTTCTTCAACGGCTTCTGCACTGCTGATATGAACGAAATGCAAAGAACAGCCGGTCTGTTCCGCAAATGTAATGGCTTTTCTGACAGCTAGCCATTCCGCAGCAATCGGTCTTGATTGTAAATAATCGTCCGGACCGAATTTTTCTTGCCGCTCTTTTTCTCTCTGCAAAAATTGCACCATTGCACCGTCTTCTGCATGAAGAGCCAAAATTTTACGCAAGCCGGCGATCGTTTTCATTCCATTCAAGAGCGTATTATCATCAACCGCTGCGAATTCTTTATTGCCGCTCGGAGACATGAAAGCTTTAAATCCGACAACTCCTTTTTCCGCAAGAGGCGCTAAATCATTTTTATTGCCCGGAACAAGCCCGCCCCACAATCCAAAGTCAACGAATGACTTTTCCTCGCCTATTTTTCCTTTTTGTTGAAGAGCTTCAAGATCAGTTGTAGAAGGGACACCGTTCAGCGGCATATCAAAAAACGTTGTACAGCCGCCCGCTGCAAGCATAGATGAACCTGTTGAAAAGCCTTCCCAATCCTCTCTGCCCGGTTCATTGAAATGAACATGGACATCAATCAATCCGGGAAAAACGTATTGGCCTTCCGCATCCCAAACGACATCGGCTTCCCCGTCAATGTCATCGCCAATTTCAACAACAATGCCGTCTTTAACAGCTAAATTTGTTTTTTTCACTTCGTCAAGAAACACAACGCTGCCGTTTTTGATAAGAGAATCATATTTCACTCGAACCATCTCCATTTCTTATCATTAAAAAAATGGCATCAGCTGAATTTTATATAGATCAATGGACTGAACGCTTTCTCTTCCGTCTGAATGAATTTATCAATTTCTCAACCGATCGCAAAAATGAATGATGATCAAAATTTTGCGCCATTGACACAATTTATCGATGAACTACACTAGAAAAAGCTGACTCCTTTCTTTGTTTTCCATACATACTCAGCGCTGCTTGTGCTCCTTCACCTCTGTTTATGCGAACACCGTGATAGATGAGAACTGCCTCCAATGCTGTCAGCAGCTTGAGAATATTTTCTTTGCGGCAGCTGTAGCCCATTGTACCGATCCTCCAGATTTTTCCGTGGAGCGGGCCAAACGAGCTGGCAATTTCAATCCCGAATTCATCCAGCAGCATGCGGCGCACGGATTCTCCATCGACGCCCTGCGGTATGTTGACGCATGTAACGGTCGGCAGTTTAAAGCGTTTATCGCCGAACAATGTGAGTCCCATTGCTTTCAGCCCGGCCATTAATGCCCGTTCATGGAGACGGTGGCGTGCAAATCGATTATCCAATCCTTCCTCCATAATAAGCCTCAAGCCTTCACGCAATGCGTAAAGCATTGATGTAGCTTCCGTATGATGATTTAATCGCCGCGGGCTCCAATAATCTTGAAGCTGGCTTAAATCAAAATAGTTGCTAATAATTGTTTGACCTGAGGCCATTTGCTGATCCAATTCCGTCCTAATTCCTCTTTCTACCTTTTTACGCGACAAAACGATTTTTTCAATTCTGTCATTATATGTGATGGGAGCCATCCCTGATGGAACCGATAAGCACTTTTGCGTCCCGCCGATCACGCCGTCAAGCTGCCATTCGTCGACATTCACGTCCGTTCCTCCAATTGTCGCAACCGCATCGACTACAAGAATTACATCCATCTCCCGGCAAGCTTTCCCGATCTCCTCAAGCGGCTGCATGCACCCCGTTGAGGTTTCCCCATGGACGATCGCGACTATTTTCGGCTGAACCTTCTTTATTTCTCTAATTACATCCTCCGGGTCAAACACCGTTCCCCATTCACGCTCAATTGTAGTGACATCAGCCCCGTAACGTTCGCATATTTCGGTTAATAAATAGCCGAACCGGCCATATATTGGGATCAGCACTTTGTCGCCCTGTTCGATAATGCTCGCCAGCATCGCTTCAATGCCCGATCTGGAGGTTCCATCGATAGGGAACGCCCATTTGTTGTCCGTACGAAATAAATAGCGAAGCATTTCCATTACTTCATTCATGATCGAAGTAAATGCAGGATCAAATTGGCCTAAAATCGGCGTACTCATCGCCTGCAAAACTCTCGGATCGACTTCAACAGGCCCCGGTGTCATGATCGTTCTATTAGGTGTCTGTAGAGGCAGAAATTTCATTTCGTCCACAATCCTTTCTTTTAATATGCCAATCTATATAAATAATGGATTAAAAACTTAACGCCGCTTTCTAAATGAGCAGCTGCGGTATATTCCTTCGGCGAGTGGCTGATTCCGTTATGACTCGGGACAAAAAAAAGCGCAGTCGGACAATAGGTTCCGAACATTTGCGAATCATGTCCCGCTCCGCTAACCAAGATTTCATGAGACAGATTTTGCTCTTCTGCAATTTCTTTTGACAGCCTCAGCAATTGTTGATCCATTTTGACCGGCTTGACGTTCAGCCATTCATTTATCAAAATATCGACATTGTATTGTGCGCTCACATTTTTAAAATGACGTGAAAATGTTGCACAAAATTTCTCCAGCAGTTCTTCCTCGTGATGACGGATATCGATCGTAAAAACGACTTCACCTGCAATCACATTCGGAACGTTAGGTTCAACCTTTATTTTGCCGACGGTCACTCTTAGTTGGTCGCACACCTGTTTGGCTTGTTTCATTAAATAGGTAATCAGTTCAGAGGCAATGGCCACCGCATCTTTCCGGCAGGGCATCGGGGTTGTTCCTGCATGGTTGCTTTCACCGACAACCTTTACTTGATAGCGGCGCTGTCCAACAATGTCGCTGACAATGCCCAACGATTTTTTCTTTTTTTCTAACACAGAGCCCTGTTCGATGTGCAGCTCAATAAAGCATTGAATATCGTTTCGAAATGGCTGGCGAAATCTTTCCTGTCCAAAACCGCATTCATTCATTGCTTGCACAAACGAAATCCCTTTAGAATCAACAATTTTTTGTATATGTTTAAAAGAGCGCCTCCCCGTTACAGAGCCTGACCCCCAAAATGTAAGCGGAAACCGGCTGCCTTCCTCTTCACATAAGGATACGACCTCAATCGTTTTTTTTGGTGTTCCAAAACGCTTTAATAAATAATGAGTCGCCAACAAGCCGGCAATAATGCCGTATGCGCCGTCATATTTTCCTCCTTCAATAACCGTATCGATATGCGAACCAGTTAAGATTGTTTTGGAGGATGGAGATGATCCTTCTGCTCGGCCGAACAAGTTGCCGACGTCATCAAAATATGGAGCTAATCCGCATTCCTCCATTTTCTCCTTCAACGCTTCCTGCGCTGACAGCCATTGTTCGCTATATAACAGCCGGGTAACTCCGCCTTTTTCCGTTTTACCGAATGTTGCAAGCCATTCGATCAGCCTTTCAACTTCCTCTTCAAGCTGAATGGGCCCAAGTAAATGAACTGTCATGTCTCTTCCCTCTTTTCTATTCAAAATAAGCAAATATCTTTGTTACATTTTGTTCCATAAAATGTGAATTTACTTTATTTTATCGTTATTCTTTTTCATATACATTGGCAATTTTGATATAAATTTCACCATCTTTTGTGCATGTTCACTAAAATTTGAAGACAAAGGGGCTGAAAAAATGAAAATTTCCGAAATATTAAAAATTCCCGTTATGAAAAATGCCAAGCTCATCGCCGGCCATAACGGAAAAGATCGAGAAGTTTTCAGCGTCAATATGATGGATGCACCGGATATCATCGATTTCCTGAAACCGAATGAACTGCTTGTAACAACTGCCTTTCATTTAAAAGACAATCCGAATGATCTGCTCGCACTCATCAAAAATATGGCGGATCAGCAATGTGCAGGGTTGGCAATTAAAATGAAGCGATTTTTGGAAGAAATTCCGGAGGCTTGCCTGAAGTATGCAAATGAAAAAAATTTCCCAATTATTGAATTGCCGATTGAGGTTACGTTAGGAGAGGTTGTGAACCAGACATTAAGCTATATATTGGACAAACGGACAAACGAATTGCTCAATGCGATTGAAATCCATCAGCAATTTACAAACCATATTTTAAGAGGAAAAGGGCTCGTCTCATTACTGGAAAATTTGGCAAACTTGATCGGCTGTCCAATTTTACTGTTGGATCAGCACTTTCAAATGATTGCTTCTTCATCTTCCGTTTCATCGAGTCTGCCGGAAATCGAGGAAATGTACACAGACGGATTTCGCTTTTTCTTACAGCCAAGCTCTTACACTTGTTTTTCCATTATTTCTAGTAAACGAACTGTTTCCGTTTTTCCCATTTACACTCATGAAAGCAACAGCGGATGTTTAATTGTTTTTGATGCCATTCCTTTTCACAGTCCTTCGCTTGTGTTGACGATCGAACAAGCGACAAATGTCATTTCATTTGAATTGATGAAAAAAAATGCTCTTAAACAACATAAACGAAAAGTTCAAAATGAATTTTTTATCAATTTTACAGATGGCGCCTTTCAATCAAAAGAAGAGATTGTCATTAAAGCAAAAGAATTTAAAATTCGCAATGATCAATCGTATTTTTGTGCAGCAGGAAAATTGGATGAAAGAAAAAAATCATTAACGTTTACACAATTCCATAAAGAAAATGAACGGATTTTTGAATTTATGGAAAAAGAAGCTGATGCGTTCCCAAATCCTGTTCATTTTTTTGTGAAGGGGAACGTAGGCATTTTGCTCTTCCCGATTCAAAAATCATGGCTGGAGCTTCATTCTTCCATCATGCCGTTTTTAAAGGAATTGCAAGCGAAAATTAGAAGCAGGTTCCAACGGACTGTCTCATTCGGCATCGGCAGTCTTTGCCAACAATTTTTAGATGTAAAAAAAGGCTATAAAGAAGCGTTGGAAGTGCTGGAAGAAGAACAGTATTCCGGAAATCAAGAATTCATTCAAATTCATAAGAAAAAAGATATTTATACGTTATTGAAAATGATTCCAAAAGAAGAGTTGATTGATTTTTACGAACAGATTTTGACAAACCTTTCAGACCCGGCAGACACTGAAAAACAGGCTCTGCTGCAAACGTTGTTTTTATTTTTGGAAAATCATTGTCAAATTTCTGAAACAGCCAAAAAGCTTTTCGTTCATCGCAATACGGTGATCTATCGATTAGAAAAATGCGAGGAGCTCATCGGAAAAAGCTTAAAGGATCCAGAAGCCACTATTAGCCTCCGCTTGGCATTCCGCATAAAAAATTTGCTTCAATTATAAAAAAATTGAGGCAAGAGCTTTAGTAAATGAAAATGTAATTTGTCTATAAAGCTTTAGATACATTAACTAAATTTTGCAAAAACGATTATGTAATTCAACCAATGACTTCACTACATCGTTCTTTTATTATGAAAAACAAATAACATCTAATGTTAGATTTTTTTACATAAGAGGAGGAGAGGTCACTTGACAAATAAAAATGGAGGAATTTATCTTTTTTCACTTGGTTTGCAGCATGTACTGGCGATGTATGCAGGCGCCATTGTTGTTCCTCTTGTTGTCGGAGGAGCGTTAAACCTTTCGACGCAGGAGCTGTCATATCTAGTTGCGATTGATTTATTGACATGCGGAATCGCCACCCTGCTGCAGGCGTTCAAAACAAAATATTTCGGCATTGGTTTACCTGCCATATTAGGTGCTTCATTTGTTGCTGTTACACCGATGATCGGGATCGGAAAAGAGTACGGCATCAATGCAATCTATGGATCGATCATTGCCGCAGGAATATTCATTATTCTTTTTGCTCCGCTCTTTGGCAAAATAACAAGATTATTGTTCCCGCCGGTCGTGACAGGTACAGTTGTCACCCTTATAGGACTGTCCTTAATACCGGTCGGGATTAAAAACATGGCGGGCGGTGCAGGAAGTCCGAAATTTGGCGATCCGGAAAATTTGCTCCTTTCATTTGGGGTTTTTCTTTTGATTTTGTTTATGAATCGATTTTTCACAGGCTTTTTTCGGGCAATCTCTGTGCTTATCGGGATTATCGCGGGTACGATCGCCGCGGCTTTTATGGGAGAGGTTGATGTGAAAGAAGTAATGCAAGCTTCATGGATTCATTCTCCGAAATTTTTGTATTTCGGTCCACCTACTTTTGAGCTTGTGCCGATCTTAACAATGACATTAGTGGGCATTGTCATCATGATTGAATCGACTGGCGCTTTTTTAGCCCTAAGCAAAATTTGCGGAAAAGATCTTAGCGACCAAGATCTTGCGCGCGGATATCGTGCCGAAGGATTGGCTTTCATCATCGGCGGTTTTTTGAACGCTTTCCCGTACAACACGTTCGCTCAAAACGTCGGACTTGTGCAGCTGACAAATATAAAAACGAGAAGCGTTGCGATCGTTGCCGGCTTTATACTTGTCACCCTTGGATTTATTCCGAAAATTGCTGCTTTTGCTACGATGATCCCAACATCTGTATTAGGGGGAGCAATGGTGATCATGTTTGGCATGGTCGTTTCTTCAGGCATTAAAATGTTAAGCACTGTTGATTTTCAACAGCAAAGCAATTTGTTAGTAATTGCCTGCTCCATTTCCCTCGGATTGGGTTCCACAGTTGTTCCTGATTTGTTTGCACAGCTGCCGCCTATGCTGCGAATTCTTTTTAGTGATGGGATTATAACAGGCAGTCTTACAGCCATCTTTTTAAACTTATTTTTTCACCATTTCTCACTGAAAAAATCTTCTGCTGCCGAACAGTTAAAACCGACAACGATCAAATTTTAAAAACGAAAGGAGAAAGGCGAATGGACATAGAACAAGTTAACCAACTCAGTGCGGCTGAATTTATTGAGAAGCTAGGCGGGATATTTGAAGATTCAACATGGGTGGCAGAAAAAGCAGAAAAATTCCGCCCGTTTTCTTCCGTGCAATCGCTTTTTTCCAAAATGGCTGAGATCGTGGATCAAGCTGACGAACACGAAAAATTGGCGCTTATTCGCAATCACCCTGCTTTAGGCGCAAGAACAAAAATGACCCGATTTTCGCAAACAGAACAACAAAAAGCGGGACTGCAAAAACTGACAGATGAAGAATACGATCGATTGTTAAAATTGAACGAAACGTATATGGAAAAATTTCAATTCCCGTTTATTTTGGCTGTGCGCGGCAAAACAAAGCAGGAAATATTTGCATCGATTAAACAGCGAATCAAAAACAATGCGGAAGCAGAGATAGAGCAAGCAATAGCAGAAATTAAAAAAATTGCCTATTATCGACTGAAGGATATAGTGAAAGAAGAGAGAAATCTATGCTGACACGTACATTCCATTTTGATAGAACAAATTGACTTTCGTAATTTTTGATCTTTTGCACAGTACGAAGCCATATCTTTTTAAGCGCCATAAATGGCGGTACAACTGAATCTGCTGAGAAATAATAACCAAAGAAACTACACGCTGGTTATATAGTGAAAGAAAGCCGTGATTCAAATGCCATGCCCCGTCAGACAAGCGCTTCCAAAGTAACAAAACGGGCTTCCAAAATGAAAAACGAGGCAAATAAAAAGGTCAATAAGGAGATGGAATATGAAAGGATTAACAACACATATTTTAGATTTAACTCACGGTACGCCTGCACAAAACGTCAAAATCGAGCTGTTTTCTGTTACAGATCAAAACGAAACGGAAAAACAGCTGCTCAAAACCGCATTCACAAACGAAAACGGTCGGGTTGACGAACCGCTCATCACTGTGCAGCAATTAACACCGGGAACTTATGAACTTCTGTTTTACATTGGAGATTATTTTAAAAACAAAGGTTTATCCTTGAAGGAACCGCTGTTTCTTAATCACGTCGTCGTCCGCTTCGGCATTTCTGATGCAAATGCCCATTACCATGTTCCATTGCTTATTTCACCGTGGGGGTATCAAGTGTATCGGGGAAGTTAATCGGATACAAATACTTTCTTCAACAACGTCATGAAAAAACGAGGCCTCCCAAAAGTCAGTTACGCTGACTTTTTGGAGGCTCCCTTTATTTAAAAAAACAAAAAAAATCGTCTAGTTGGTAGAATGGAATCCGTCAAGGAAAGCACTTGACCGCTTCCATCTACCAACTTAGTGGTCTGCAAGCTGACGAAGGAGCTACTCTAGATTGAGTATCAATCTCGCTAACTTATTTCCGGAATTGTGTGAACATCACAGAATATGGTGATGAGACAAAGAAAATAACTTTCTTAAAGGGATTGTCCAAAAGTTGAACTGTCCCCTGTCAAGCAGACAGTGGAAATCATAAATTGCTTTAAACGGCTTGAGCTCTAAATTCTAATGGGCTTAAGCCGTTTAATTTTTCTTGATCGCGTTTGTTATTATAAAACTCTTAATCGCTTGTTGTAACGCTTTAAACGTTTCATATCGCTTCAGATCATACCTTTCACACGTTCAGGTTGCCCAAAAAGATTCCATTGGGGCGTTTTCCATGCAGCGTCCCACTCTTGACATACTATGTGTTCGCTTTACTTCGATTATTCGCTTCTCAAGCCCATGAGATGTACTATAAATCAAAAGTTGTTTATGTTCTTTTAAACTTGTGATAGATTAAGTCCTGAATGTTGTGTAAAAAAAGCAGCGGTGATTTGCCAGGAATCTAGGGCAGGGTTGGACTTGACCCTTGCGATAGCGTGATCAACTGTTTGAAACACAAGTTGATGATTGTTCGAATGCCCTAATACATATCTATACAGATCTAGAATTGCACTCAAATACGCATTTTTACCGTTTCCTATCTTGAATTCCGTGACATCCGTCAGCCATTTTTCATTTTGCTTACTTGCTAAAAAATTTGCGATTTAATACATTCTCAGCCACATGCACCGCTGATGATGAAACGTAACGGTTCTTTTTACAACGAATCACAGATTGAATACCGGTTGTTTTCATCAGGCATATATTCGTTTATGGGTCACTTATTTTCGATGTATGACGAATTTCATTCGGCGATAGCCATAAATTTTTAACGCTGCAGACAAGGAAACAAGCCGAAAAACGCTAAAATCTATAATTTCTTTCAACTGATCATGTTAAAAAAAATCGCCGAACTGCTCCGCCTTCTTAACATTTGCTGTCTAAGCGAGAAGTTTCTTTTTCAGCAAGCTTTTGAACTGCTCTAATAATACCGGAGTAGCCTGTGCATCGGCAAAGATTTCCTGATAAACCGTCAACTATTTGCTGACTAGTTGGATTCGGATATTGATCCAAAATCGCTTTGACAGCCATAATCATTCCTGGGGTGCAATATCCGCATTGGAAACCTCCCTCTTCCAAAAACGCCTGCTGAATCGGATGAAGCCCTTTTTCCGCAAGTCCTTCAATTGTAACAATTTCTTTTTCATTTGCTTGATAAGCTCTAACTAAGCAGGCATTCACTAGCCTGCCGTTCATGATGACAGAGCAGGCGCCGCAGCGGCCAATTCCGCAGGAAATCTTTGTGCCAGTCAGATGCAGCTGCTCTCTTAAAATGTCAACTAGCCGAGCGGCCGGATGAATCTCAAGCTCTTTCTTTTTGCCATTCACAAAAATCGACATGCGCATTCGTTCTTCAGACGGTAATTTTATGCTTGCGCTCATTTGCTTGTCAGCCATTTGCTCATCTCCGTTTCCATCATCTTATTGACGATTTCTTCCCTTGATACCGGCAGCCTATTCACCCAGATGCCAGTCGCATCATAAATGGCCATTGCGATGGCAGGGGCAACAGCAACCGTGCCAATTTCCCCGACGCCTCTTGGCCCATATTCATCCTCTTCGCACAACTCCTCGATTGCGGTGATGTCAATCGAAAGGGGGACATCTTTTATCGTCGGAATTAAATACGTATCAAAATTTTCCGTTACATATGTTCCGTTTTCTATCAGCGCTTCTTCCGTTAATGTATAGCCTAACGCCATCACGGATCCGCCTTCAATTTGTCCCAAATATCCTTGCGGGAAAATAACAGGACCAGCGGCAACGGCTTGCTCTAATTGTTTTACACGAACAAATCCAGTTGCCAGATCCACTTCCACCTTAACGGCACAAGCTGCAAACGAATATAAAAAATGTCCGCCTGGTATGGAGCAAGGGGTTGCAGGAAAGTCAAATCGAGTTTCAATGATCAGCGGCTTGTCTATCGTTTGTTTTGCCAGTTCTTTGTATGAAATCAGCAGCTCATCTTGGTGCCAAACACCTTTTTCGCCTATTTTTAATTGACTGACGGGCACATCCGTACATTGTGAGGCTCTTTCCAACAGGTTGTTTTGAAACGGAGCTTTCATCCGTTGAATGGCTTGCCAAACCATGCTCGTACCCCTTGAAGCAGTTGATGAGCCTGAACGCGGGACTTTGTCCGTATCGCCGATGACAATGTGTAAATCCTCTCGGGAGCAGCCTATTGCTTGAATGGCAATTTGTTCAATCACTGCGAGCAAGCCTTGGCCAAATTCTTCAAACCCAAAAGCAATTTCGATTTTTCCTTCCTCGTTCAATGAAATTCTCCCGCCAGCCGGATCTAAACGTCCATAGCCCAGCCCTCCGCCGTGCATGGTGATTGCCACCCCCACGCCTGTCTTAATCAAGCCGTTATGATCTTGTTTTCGGCAGCTGTTTAATAGTTTCGATTGGCTGATCTGTTTTAAAACTTGTTGAGCGCCGTCAGTTGGGGCGATTTTTTGCCCGACAGGACCGGGATCATGTGCCTGGCGCAGATTTTTTTGCCTGAGTTCAAGCGGACTCATTCCAAGCTTGACCGCCAAGCGATCGATTTGCCCTTCCAATGCGAAGGTTACTTGGTTTCCACCAAAGCCTCTAAATTCACCGGCAACGCCGTTATTCGTAAAAACCGAATAGCCTTCAACTTGAATATTCGGGATCATGTATGGGCCTGTCGCATGTTCAACCGCAAAATCCAATACTGCAGGACCTAACGTTGCATATGCGCCGGTATCCGCTATAATTCGCACTTGATGGGCGATGATTTTGCCGTTTTTTTTCGCACCTGTTTTCATTTTAATTTTCATCGGATGCCTTTTGATTCCTGACCGCACCGATTCCCTTCTCGTTTGATGAATTTTTACAGGAAATCCCGTTTTCAGCGCCAATAAGGCTCCGTACGGCTGGATGTTTAATTCGTCTTTTCCTCCAAAAGAGCCGCCAAGCGGGCTTGAGACGACGCGGATGTCTTCTTCCGGCATATTTAAAATGCGGGCTAATTGATATCGGTCTTTATATCCATGCTGAGTGCCGGCATACACCGTCAAAGTGCCGTCTTTTTCCGGAACAAACAACCCGCCCTCTGTTTCCATGTACGCATGCATTTGCCTTGGAAGTTGATACGTTTCCTCTACAATACAGTCGCATGATTGAAATGATTCTTCCACATTGCCGCTTTGATAAGATGCTTGGTGTAGGATATTCCCGTTCGGATGGAGCTGCGGAGAAGAAGGGAGCATAGCCTGTTCCGGATCATCAACAACCGGCAGCGGCTCATATTCCACTTCGATCAGCTGAAGCGCCGCTTCGGCGATTTCCTCTGTTTCCGCAGCAACAGCCGCGACAGCATCGCCGACAAAACGAACTTTATCTTTGCATAAAACAGGCTGATCAGGAAAGATTAAGCCAAACCCGTTTAAACCTAAAACATCCTTGCTTGTAATGACAGCCCGAACTCCCGGCAATTCCTCCGCTTTTTCCGTTGAGATCGAAACGATATTGGCATGCGGATATTCGCTTCGCAAAATTTTTGCAAACAGCATATTCGGAAACGAAAGATCTGTTAAAAACTTTAAATGTCCAGTTACTTTTTCTACTCCGTCCGGTCTGATGCACACTTGTTTCAATCTCAATCCCTTCCCTTCTTCATAATCCAAATTGAAAAGCTCGTATTTGAATATATTAATCTTTCTCCTCTAATTTTTTTAGCTCTGCTATGACTATGTTGGCGGCGACCCGCCTGCGGTAATCCGCTGAAAAAAATGCATCGCCTGCAGGTTGAAATTCAGAAAAGACCGCCTCATGTACCTTTTTTAGCAAAGCGGACTCAACCTTGCGTCCGGCCAGCAATTGCTCCGTTATTCTTAATCGCCTTGGACGATTCTCGCCTCCGCCTGCTGCCAACCGCGCAAAGTCAATTGTTCCGTTGTCATTTTGGCCGATTATCCCTGCAATGGTGACGACAGAGCCTGAAAACGCCTCTCTCCTCCCAATTTTTTGATAAAAATGGACAGGTGATGGCGGACCTGAAATTTCCGGCACCACTATTTCCGTTATAAGATCATCCTTGAATTCTTCATTCAACCAATGATCTAAATCGATTTTTTTTATGTCGTCCCCATCAAAACAACCGATTTTCGCTTCCATCACTAACAGGGCGGGGATGGCATCACCAATTGTTGAAGCGACGTTTCCGCCGATCGTTCCAAGATTGCGCACGGCTGGTGCAGCAATGGTCTTGACAGCTTTGGTCAATAAAGGCCATTTCGCTTTTATAATGGGATAGCGGAGGCAGTCAGCCAATCGGATAAGCGCCCCCAAGTGAAGAAAGTTTTGGCCGCCATCTTCTTTTTCATATATCGCTTCTAAAATTTTTATGTTCTCAAGGCTGATTAAATGAGATGGCTGCGGTGCTCCTTTTTCCCATTTTGTTTGCCATAATGTTCCGCCGGCTATAAAGTGTGATTCTAATTGCAATAGCTGCCGCAATCGCCATGCTTCTCTTAAATCTGTTGGCATCCATATTTTTGAGGACAATGTTTTCAACTTCATCCCCCTTCCTTTGATAGTAAAATAACGTGCTTTTGCAACCATATTGCGATAAGAAACGGAAATGCCTTGTGGACGTCCGCATTTGACCGATTGTGCACCATTATCGCCTGTCCGCTTCCTTAAATGGGGATAACAAAATCGGCGGACTCGGCAAGCGATCCAGCTTGGCAGCATCCTCATCAAACAACTTATTGCTGCGTATCAAGTTTCGTATTGAAAAATGAGATCGTTGATGATTTCCAGTTGAATAAACGGCTGTTTGGTGCAATTGCACCGCTTGCTCTGCTATCGACTTTTCCAAACCGCCTTTAAAAGAACTCTAAAAAGGGGCTTGACAAGTTTAGATACAGCGTCGGTACATAACCATCGGTTCGTCTATTGGTCAAGTGACTTTGGCATTCCGATTAGCGCCTGGCTTTTTGTGAAATGTGATTGCGGCTTCATTATGCAC
Source organism: Aeribacillus sp. FSL K6-8394 (assembly GCF_038008865.1). Classification (NCBI taxonomy): domain Bacteria; kingdom Bacillati; phylum Bacillota; class Bacilli; order Caryophanales; family Bacillaceae; genus Aeribacillus; species Aeribacillus sp. FSL K6-8394. The sequence continues at coordinate 563,282 of NZ_JBBPAA010000001.1, read as the reverse complement.
GCACCTTCTGAGGAGATCGAAGCTTTGTCAATTGAATTAATTCTGCTAAAATGCTGATCGCGATTTCTTCAGGGCCTTCTGCCCCAATAGACAAGCCGACAGGTGAATGAACGTTTCGGGGAATTTCCTGATCTCCCAGCAAGCGTTTTGTCCGTTCTTTTGAACCGATGACCCCGATATATCGCAGGTTTTGCTGCAACAACAGCTTTAAAAGCTCTTGATCCTGTTGAAATTGGTGTGTCAGCAGCACAACAAAATCGCGGGGGGAAAAAGATATTTTCGTTGCCGCTTCCCGCGGGAAAGCGATGATAAGCTGATCGGCATCAGGAAAACGCCATCTATTGCACAACGCTTCTCTCCAATCACTAACGATAACCGAAAAACCGGTCCGCGAAGCGAAATGCGACAGTGGTACAGCATCCGAACCGGCACCGAAAATAATCAATCTCGGTTTAGGCTCAAATCGCTGAACATATACATATGAGGACAGTTCATTGACCCAAACTAATCCGCTTTTCTCTTGCGCAGCTATGGCATCGATTTGTTTCGGTACCGCACCAGCCCATTCCCCGAACGTTTCCGTGTCTTCTGTAAAAAATAAATAATTGCTTACGGAAAAATTTTTGCCGAGTTGTTTTAGGATGAAAACGTCCTTGCCGTTTTGAAGCAAATCATGCAGCCGGGATAAATGCTTTCGCAAACGGTCATCGATGCACTCCAACAGGATGCGTATGACGCCGTTGCAGCCGGCGCCTTTTCCCCACGACAAGTCATCTTCGCTTTTCAAGTCATATACGATACATTGCGACTCGCCCTCAAGCAAAAGCTTCGCCCTTTCTTGCAGGTCATTTTCAAGGCAACCGCCGCTTATTACGCCGATTGTTTCCCCATCCTCCTGAATCAGCATTGCTGCTCCTTCTTTTCGGTAAGCGGAGCCTTCCACATCAATAATAGTGGCAAGCACAGCCTTTTTTGGCTCAGTTGTTGCAATCTTTAAAATTTCATGGATATCGTCCATAACAATTCCCCTCTTATGAAAGAAAAGTAATGAGAATGATTGTTTTGTTCAAACGCAATCATCAACTGTTTCTTTCTCTTTGCATACACAATGCGTTGGCAATATACGCCACGTTTCTCCCCAGGCGACCGGCCATTTTTAATTCTTCATCAGACGGCTTTCGCGAACCATCAGGGCCGGCTAAAACTGTTGGTCCATACGGAGTTCCGCCAATGGGGGCGTCCGTTAAATATTCCGGATTTTGAGTATAAGGTAATCCGATAATGATCATTCCGAAATGGAGAAGCGGTACGATGGATGTTAAGATGGCCGCTTCATGCCCGGAATGAATGGAACCAGCGCTTGTAAAGATGCCCGCGGGCTTTCCCTCCAGTACGCCTTCCACACAAAGGTCGCCGATAGTTTCTAAAAAATATTTAACTTGGGACGGCATCGATCCAAAATACGTCGGAAATCCCCATATCACTCCATCTGCCCAGTGGAAATCTTCTATTTCCGCTGTTTTAAATATTTTCTGCTTTTCGCTTTCACGCTCATAATTTTCTTTTCTTTTTCCAATTTGAAATGTTGCGGAAATTCCTTTTTTATCAATCATCAACGGATTTTCTCTAATAGCCGGAATTAAATGATCAGTAAATTCGGGAATTTTTACACATCGTACATCTGTTTTCTCAATCGCCTTTGCTCCTTCGCAAACTGATTGCGCCATTTGTCTTATATGTCCGAAAGCACTATAAAAAACAACTAAAATATTTGCCATAAAGCTTTCTGCTCCTAACCTTTTAAAATTACAAATAAAAACCGATTTGAATATTTCTATATCAGTATTGGGACAGAATCAAAGCCTTTTAAATTACATATAAAAAACGGTTTCCATCGGATTGGTGTGAAGCAAAACTCTGCCCTTCTTTATCACATAGCGGCAATGGGGCTGAAGGCGAATCAAATCTATAGCATGATCAACCGGGAACGTAATGATATTTGCTTCATTTCCTACCTTTATTCCGTAATCGTTGATTTGCAGAGCTTTAGCTCCGTTTATCGATATCATGTTAATCAATTCCTCCAATTCCTTCATTCCCGTTAAATGACCTGCATGAGCAGCCATATGTGCAGCCTGCAATATATTCCCGTTACCTAACGGATAAAACGGGGTCATGATATCGTCATGGGCGATGCAAACATTGATATTTTTTTGCAGCATCTCTTTTATTCTCGTAATCCCTCGCCCTTTAGGATAGGAATCATATCTTCCTTGCATTGCCGTGTTGATCAGAGGACAAGCTACAATATGAATTTTGGAACTCGCAATCAAATCTAATAATTTGGCAGCATAATTATCCGGATAATAGGCCATTGCACACGCATGACTTGCAGTCACTTTGTCCTCCAGTCCTGATGAAATCGCCAATGATGCAACTGTTTCAATAAACCTCGATTGCGGATCATCGATTTCGTCACAAAAGAAATGAAGAAATAGGCCGTATTTTTCAGCCAAAGAAAAGCAGAATCGAATGGATTCGATCCCTTCCTCCCTCGTTCGCTCCAAGTGAGGAACAGCACTGACCCCGTCAGCGCCCAGCTTGATTGCTTCAAGCATCCGTTCCTGATTTTCCGGACATGAGAATAAACCATTTTGAGGAAAAGCAATGATTTGCAAATGGATGATATCCTGCAAGTCTGATTTCAGCTTCAGCAATGTTTTTAAAGCAACGAGACGTTCATCGGAAATATCTGCGATCGCTCTTACATATAAAACACCGAATTTCATCAATTGATTCAGCGCCTTCCTGGCTCGCTCGTAGACATCTTCCATCGTCAAAGTTTGCTTCCGTTCGTTCCATAATAAAATTCCTTCTAATATCGAGCCGCTTTGATTCCAGCTCGGCTCTCCGGCAGTAAATGCCGTATCAAGATGAATATGTGTTTCGACAAATGGCGGCATGGCTAAATCTCCACAGCCGTCTATCACTGCTTTTCCTTGCAGGGGATAAGGGGAAATTTCAGCAATGATCCCGTTTTGAATCCCGATAAAATGATGCCTTTCTTGATTGGGCAGTCTGATATTTTCTAATACAAGGTCATACATATTGTAAATTCCTTTCAAATTTTGCATATTGGCTTTCCGTCTCATGCTGATACATCAACAACTGGCGATCGTTCCAATGTTCAGCTTTTTTAGATTGATAGAGCAGTTTTCCGTTTCGGAACACACATCTTTCAACAGGCAGATTCGTAAAGATTTCTTCTACTGATCTAGCTTTTAATAGAACGAAGCTTGCCTTCGCTCCGCATCTTACACCGTAATTATTTAAATTTAATAATTTGGCCGGATATTCGGTAATCATCCGAATAATTTGTTTCAGTCCTTCACCGCTTCCTAAATGGGCAACATATGCAGTTAGCAAACCGATTTGCAGCAAATCCGCCTTCCCGAATGGATGAAATGGATCATGAACATTATCGGAAGCAGCCGCAAGCGTCGCCCCGCTTTGCAAAATTTCATGAATTCTTGTGACGCCACGGCGGACAATCCCTTGATCAAATCGACCTTGCAAGTACATATTGGCACCCGGCAGCGTCACCGCTCCAATTTGTGCCGCCGCCATCCGTTCAATTAAAGAAAGAGCTTTTTCTTGTTCCATTGGCGCCAAAGAGCAAAGGTGGCCGGCTACAACTCGATTGTGAAATTGCCGCTCCATTGTTTTTTGGATAATATATTCCAGTGTGCATACGTTCGGATCATCACTTTCATCTACATGCAAATCAATCGGTTTGTCGTACTTTTCCGCCAACGAAAACAAACCGTCAATTTGCTTCTCATGGTTTTCAGCTAAATGAGGAGCTCCGCCAATTCCATCAGCCCCCATTTTGATCGCTTGTTCTATCCATTCCATTTCTCGTTTCGAATCGTCGTCAGGCAGTAAAAACATTGGAATGACTTGAATCGTAATGTATTGTTTTAATTTTTCTTTTACGTTTAAAACAGCTGTCAACGCCCGGAACACGACGTCTTCCCCTAAAGGCAATTCAAAATTGACATGTGTGCGAATGGCTGTTGTACCATGGCTTAGTGCATTCAGTGCAGTTTTCATCGCCCGATACTCAATTTCTTCCACCGTGAAATGGGGAGATTGCTTCCGGTAATTTATTACTGCTTCTTGAAGCGTCCCGCTTGCGTTCGGAACTTTACTGAGAGAATAGGCTTTATCTAAATGCATATGAGCATCAACAAAGCCGGGCAGCAACACATATCCTTGACAATCAATGAATGAATCGGAAGATGAGTTAAGGGCCTCTAAAGTTTTAAAGTCTTCACGCTGAAGATAAGAAGGCTGCTTTGTGATTTTTTCATATCGATCATCGTTAATGATGATTTCAAAGAGAGAACCAGGATCTTCAAGCGGCAGACAAACATTCAGCAAATGCAGTTGACTCATAGCTTTCTCCCCTTTTTGTCCAACTTGCTCCGAGGTGCATTTTTAATTTTTCGCCAAAAATTTGTTCGTGTAGGCATTGGCGATATCTTCTTTCTTTTTAATTAAACCTAGTTCATAGAGTTGATTTTGCAAGGTGTTCCACCGTTCTTGAGACATATAACCGAAGCCGTGGTCTTTCGCATCGTGCCCGAAAATTAAGTTCAGCTGCTGTTCGGCCCCATATTCGAGCGCCTCCATTGATAAATCAGGATTATATTCATGTATAAAAGGATTTACTTCATCCGAATGATCTTTATAATACTCCCACCCTTTCGTTGTCGCTTCCATAAACCGTTTGACGAGTTCAGGTTTTTCTTTGACCATTTTTTCGGTTGTAAATATTACATTGCCATAAGGCTGGTAGCCGGAATCGTGAATCAGTAAATATTTCGTTTCGATTCCTTGCTGCTTTAAGGCGAAAGGCTCCGCCGTAATGTAGCATTGGGTAACTGACTCTTTATTCTCTATAAATGGTGTCAACTGTCCGCTATATGCCATTTCTTTCGCATTGTCGAGCTGATAGGCCTTTTTTATATATGCCCAGTACCCTGTTCCAGGTGCCGTGTACACCGTTCGCCCATTCAAATCGGAAAAATCTTTAATATTTTGATCAGCATGGTACAACAACGCCTGCGGATTCACTTGAAAAATGGCTCCGATCGCCACAATGGGTATTCCTTTATCGCGAGCTAATAAAATATCGTCAGCTTGAGTGATTCCAAAATCGGCTTCCCCAGATGCCACTATTTGAATGGGGGAAACTTGCGGCCCGCCTGGCTCTATTGTCATATCAATGCCTGCTTCTTTATAAAAGCCTTTCATCAAAGCTGCATAGTTGCCTCCATGTTCCGGTTCGGCAAACCAGTTCGTGACTTGCTTCACTTTTTCCAATTTTTCTGAGTCCTCTTTGACTTCTTCGTTATTAGTTGAAGCTGATTGGCTGCCGCATCCAGCTAAAAGAACGAGTAGAAATAAAATGAAGATTTTTGTATATCCCTTCCCTTTTGCCTGCATACGAATCCTCCTACTATTTTTGATATTTTTCTAGTTACATTTCTGCTTCATGCCAAGAACCTAGTGCCGATAATAAGAACTTTTTTCGGTATATTTCAGCCGTTTCAATTCATTTTCCCATCGTTACACTTGTGCATAAGAGGTGACGTCCGCTATTTTTCCTGGATTCAGCAAATGAAACGGATCATTTTTTTGCTTGATTTTTATGATTTCATCCATTCGTAAACTCCAACCGCCGAATCCCAACAAATAAGTATGCGGATCATGCACTTTAGCTCCTATATTCAGGAAAAATTGTATGATTTCATACAGCCGTTTCTCGCTTGTAAAGCGAACGACCGGCAAGGCCGTTGGAATAATTGCTCCGTTTCTTTTTATAAATTCAAAATGAAGAAGGACTTCTCCGCCAAATTCCTTTTTTAACAAATGGACTTGATGATAAAGGTGTTGAATATCAAACTCAACTTGCAAGTAAGTAATATTGTCTTCATTTTTGCAGGCCCACAGCGTGGAGTGGTTCCAAGTAAAATCCGAAAGGCGGACCCCTTTTCGATACTGCTTGGCAGGAATGGTATGTGCCAATATTCCTTTATGTTCGGCAACGAGTTCGACAAATTCACTTTTTGCTTTTTCATCGACCTCAATCATCGTTAACGTTTTTTCAGGCAAAATATATTGTTTTAAAGGAGCGAAATGCTTTGTCAAAGCTCCTTCACATACTGATAAGAGCCTTTTTTTCATAGTTTCTATGCCCGAAAATTGATGGGCGAAATTTATCGCTTCATCTAAATGGTCATGAAAAACCATTGCTTGCATCCAATCTGTTTTCTCCTCGATCGGCAATTGCAGCTCTGTCATGACACCTAAAGTTCCGTAATTGTGAATATATTGCTCGAGTTTATCGCCTGAAACAACAATTTTTCTCGGCTTTTCCTCAATTGTGTAAACCGAAGCGCTGTGCACATTGCCATCCCACAAATTGCCCCATGTAATGGAGCCGATTCCTCCCGATCCTCCCGCCACAAAACCGCCAATCGTTGCTTGAATATATGTGCTCGGCATAATTCGCAGCTCTTTTCCGCTTCGCTCTAATATCCGTTCAAGCTTGCCGATTCTTATTCCCGCTTGTACCGTTACAGCGTTTTCGCCGATTTCAAGTACTTGATGAAACCTCGTCATGTCGATCACAATACCGCCTTGAAGAGGTACGGCCTGACCATAATTTCCTGTTCCAGCACCTCTGACCGTAATCGGAATTTTTCTTTTTACGGCGAATGATATTAACGAAACTAATTCCTCTTCTGACTCCGGAAAGGCGATGCAATCGGCCAGTTTATCCTTTAGCTTTTGTGTGAGAATGGGTGAATACCAATAATAATCTTTAGAAAATTTTCCTCTTGAAGCTGCATCGAACAGAACTTTTTCCTTCCCTAAAAGCTGCTGTATTTCTTTTTTCCAAGCCATACTTCCACACCTCCAAAGTTTTCTTTATGTTTGAAACAATTGATCATCCTTTCTATGTCAAAGGACTGTACTGCTTTTCGGTAGAAATGTTGATGAGATCATCCATTTCGAATTCCGCCATTTCCCGCAAAACAACCGCCAGCTTTTCACCCAAACGGTTGGCGATGATTTCTCCCGTTTCTTTTGAAGCTTTTTTTGCATTTCCTAAAACCCCGGATTTCGAAATATCTTCCATCCTCCAGGCAACATAATGGCTGCCTTTTAATTGAAGATGCTTTGCGCTTTCCGGAAACTGGATGAACTCATCGGGACAAAGCTCTTTTTTCACCCAATCGGTTTTGAAGGAAAGAATGAAGGATGTTTCGATTTCTCCCCCGTGGATTCCGTATGCAGCCTCTTTTTCCTCAATGAGATCCTCTGAGACATTGAAGTCATAGCTGTTCAACCGGAAAGTCATCAAACCTGTTTCAATGCGGATATCGCGGGCAACGGAATTGAGTAAATCATGGTTTCCTCCATGTGAATTAAATAAGACGAATTTTCTAAATCCGCTTTTTTTCAGACTTGCGGCAATATCCTTGATCATTGCCTCTAAAGTGCTCCCAGATAATGAGATGGTTCCTGCATATCCGAGATGTTCGATGCTTTTGCTGTACGCAATTGGAGGCAAAATCCAAATATTATCTTCTTTTTTTAAATGTTTGCAAGCTGAATGCAAAATCCCCTCCGCTATTAAAGAATCAGTAAATACCGGTAAATGAGGCCCATGTTGTTCAACTGCGCCAACCGGCAAAATGATTAAAGCATTTTGCTTTGGCAATTCAGCAATTTCCTTACTCGTTAGTCTTGCAAAAAATTTCTGTTCAAATGCTTCTCCCTGGTAGCGAAATTCCATGCCGTTTCCCCTCCGAACAAATGATTACTTTTGTGAAAAAAGAAAAGCCGCAGGAAAAGAAAAACAATAAGTTTTTTCTTTCCTACGGCTTGTTTCTATCCCGTAAACAGGATCAAAACAATACCGAATGATCTATGGATAGCCTAAAGGACGGAAAACGTCCTTCAAGCTAACTCATTTTTTTTAAGAATAATTGTCATGCATGCTGAGCCAGTGGAAGGATCATAATCTTTTAAAACCGAAAAAACGTTTAGTCCGACAATTGTTTCCATTTTATATTTAAATCGCTTTTTAAATTCATCAATTAATAACGAATCTGCCCACATTGTCAAAGCTTCATCTACTTTTTCAAGAATTTGCAAAGCAGGATCCCGTTTATGCAACCCGAAAATTAAAATTTTTTCATCCGTTACTTCAACTCGCAGTTGAATCACACCTGTTTGAAAAATTTCTTTATTTACTTCGTTGTAAATTCTCGCAATATCTTTTTTTAATGATTGCCTCTGTTCTGTCAAAAGGCTTTTGTCTTTCAAAAAACCACCTCTTTTCTTAAAAATGATTTTACAATTTTTCAAAATGTTTGATTATTTCTTTGTTAAGTTTTTTTCCACGTTTTTTTATTTTTGTCATAAATTCTTACACTTTTATTGAATTTACCTGCATACATTCTTAGAATGAATTTCAATACTTATAGCAAGGAGAAAGGAATATGAAGAGCCTGTTGATCAAAAACGCACAAATTATTACGATGAATCATGCGGATGAAATTTTCACGGGAGATATTTTCATCGAAAATGGCATCATAAGCAACATAGGGAAAAATCTTGCATGTGACGCCGATCAAATCATCAATGCAGAAAATCGGACCGTCATTCCGGGCTTCATTCAAACCCATGTTCACCTATGTCAGACACTTTTCCGCTCACGGGCGGATGACTTAGAATTGTTAGATTGGCTGAAAAAACGAATTTGGCCATTGGAAGCAGCACATGATGAGGAATCGATCTATTACTCTGCATTGCTCGGCATTGGAGAATTGATTGAAAGCGGGACCACAACGATTGTCGATATGGAAACCGTTCACCATACAGAAGCAGCGTTTCAAGCGATTGCAGGAAGCGGAATCAGAGCTTTATCAGGCAAGGTGATGATGGATCGTGGCGACGATGTGCCAATGGAGCTTCGCGAAAAAACAGCTGATTCTCTCCAAGAAAGCGTCGATTTGCTTGAAAAATGGCATATGTTTGCAAACGGAAGAATTCAATATGCCTTTTCTCCCCGATTTGTCCTTTCATGTACAGAAGAACTGTTAAAAGAAGTTCAACGGCTTTCTGAAATATATCAAGTAAAAGTTCATACTCATGCAGCGGAAAATCAGGAAGAAATCATGCTGGTTGAACAGCAGACAGGGATGCGAAATATCGAATATCTTGACTATCTTGGACTTGCCAATAAACGATTGATTTTGGCGCACTGCATCTGGCTGGATGAAAAAGAAAAGAAAATCATTAAAGACAGAGGAGTAAATGTTAGCCATTGCCCCGGGTCTAATTTAAAATTAGCTTCAGGAATTGCGGATATTCCCGGGCTGATGGAAATGGGAGTTTCGTTAAGCTTAGGCGCAGACGGAGCGCCTTGCAACAATAATTTAAATATGTTTCAGGAAATGAAGCTTGCTGCCCTCATCCAAAAGCCGAAACACGGCCCTTCCGCAATGAAAGCAAAAGAGGTATTTAAAATGGCGACCATCGGCGGGGCAAAAGCGGTCGGATTGGAAAAAGAGATTGGCAGTATTGAAATCGGCAAAAAGGCAGATTTAGTGATTCTAAATTTACATCATTTTCATACTTTCCCTTCCTTTGAGGCTGATCCGATTTCGCGGATCGTTTATTCTGCTTCAAGGGATAATGTAGAAACAACCATTATAAATGGGGAGATTATAATGGAAAACAAAAAAATAAAAACACTCGACAAAGAAATTGTTTTAAGAGAAGCAGACCGCTCGATCAAAAGAATGCTCAAAAAAGAAAAAGCAGTTTTCCACTGAAATCCGAAAAAGGGGGTGTCTTAGAAAGTCAATATCCATTGAAAACGAAACATCATAAACATTGATATATCAACATTTCTAAAACATTAACGGGGCGTCTATAAGCCGGAAAATCGACTTATTAGACAGCCCCACTCTCCCTATGACAATCTATTATGATTGTTTTGCAAAAGCTTCGCATAATATCGGCCATGAAAATTTTCCACCTCGATGCCTGCTTCAAAAAAGTCTGACAATCGTTCACTTGAAAGCAGCTCTTCTGTTCTTCCCTCAGCAAAAACCTTTCCTTCTTTTAATAACAGGGAATTGGTGAAGCAAGGCAAAATTTCTTCAACATGATGCGTCACGTACAGGATCGTTGGCGCATTGGGCCTTTTGGCAATTGTTTCAATCAGCCCTAAAAGCTCTTCTCTCGCCAATAGATCAAGACCATTGCACGGCTCATCTAAAATAAGGAGCTTCGGCTGAGGCATAAGCGCCCGCAAAATCAGCACTTTTTGCTTTTCCCCTTGAGAAAGGCTGTCATATGTACGCCCGCTTAGTTTTTCCACCCCGAATAGCGTCATCAAAGACCGCATCTCTTCTAAATCGTGTTCATCCGGTGTTTCATATAAGCCGATTGACGCGAATTTTCCGCTCAAAATAACTTCTTCAACAAGATCATGTCCGTAAATTTTTTCTTGGAGCGATGAGCTGACAAGACCGATTTTTTTCCGAACCTCGCGAAAATCTGCCTTGCCAAAAGTAAATCCAATGACGGAAACCGTTCCTTTTGAAGGAAACAAATAGCCGTTTAACAAATTGAGCAATGCTGTTTTCCCCGCTCCATTTCTTCCTAAAATACACCAATGCTCGCCTTCATCAACATTCCAATTTATATTCTCCAAAATATATTTTTTGTTGCGAATGAGCGAAACATTTTCAAGTGCAATCACCATACGCTTGCTCCTCTCCATACGTTACATTATAATTATTATTCCAAAAATTTCTGTTGAAGGAAAGAGAGGATCATTGAAAAATCTGATTTTTCCATCAAAAGTGTTTCCTTCTTTCTTCAGATTGGTTTAGTTCCATTAGGTATTTATGCGAGTGAAACATTTGTAAGATAAAACCGTAGAAATAATCAAAATGTTTTGTAAAGCGTAAGGGGGAAGCATTGTGTCAACAGATACGATCGTTTTTTTAATCACTATGGGGTTCACACTTATCATACACGGGGGCCTGACGTATTTAGTCGTAAAGAAGCAGGATTACAGCTTAATATCGGGCTTCTACAACAGACCGGAAGAAGAACAGCAGCGATTAATTGAAAACGGTTATCCGCAGGCAATTGGTAGATTGCTGCTTTATACGTTCATCATTTTGTTCATTTCGGTCATTTTAGCACTTTTTCAAATCCCATATGGATTTGAAATAGGCATGCTGCTGTTTCTCATCGTACTGCTCGGCGGTTCGATCTATGTACAAAAATATGAACTAAAGCATAAACGGAAAAAATATTATTGGATTACCGGAATTATTGCGGCTATTGTGATCACATTCGTTATCGTTTTAGGCTATTTGGGACTTGAGGAGCATGATGTGATCATAAATGACCGTCAGTTAAAGGTAACGGGTTTATATGGGGTGGAATGGCCGATTGATGAGATTGACCGTGTGAAGCTGTTGGATGAACTTCCCGATGTCGTTGCCAAAAGTAATGGCTTTGCGGCTTTTGATCGTTTGAAAGGATCTTTTCGGCTAAAAGAGCCGTACGGTGGAGGAGGAAAATTGTTTGTTTACAAAGGGCGTGCACCGTATGTATATATCGAAAAAGATGATGATTATATCATTTTGAATCAAAAAGACGGGAGCGAAACGCAAAAGTTGTATGACCAATTACTGGAAAAGATAAACGAATGATAATTGTGCACATGGAATCCTGATCTACAAATATATAACTGGAAACTTTACAGCAATTCTCTTTTTCATGCCCGATATCCGAATATTCATTAACATTGCATTGGAAAATCGAGTAGGAGGGAGCGATTAACTCCCGTCCTCTCACACCACCGTACGTACGGTTCCGTATACGGCGGTTCAATTAAGTATGACGTAGTGCTTGATATCTTTCGAATAGACTTCTTAACCCTCGACGCTTCCAATAGGAGTTGTCGAGGGTTTTGTGTAGAATGGGACTGCAGGCAATCCGCCAATATTTCTTGCGTGTATTGCCCCATTCGAATGCTTTATGGCTTGGAACCCCTAATCCTCTGAGTTTCCGAATTCTTGTTTTCGGGGTTTTCCATTCTTTCCACAAACACATCCGAAGCCTTCGTCTAATCCATTCATCAAATTCTTTGAACTTACTTGGTGTTTCTGCCAAGGCAAAATATCCGCACCATCCCATTAAATACTTGTTCAGTTTCTCAATCCTTTTCTCCATTGGATACGGTTTCGACCTTGATGTAATTTCACGGATCTTGTTCTTCAAACGTTTCACACTTTCGTTCGCAATCCGTACCTTTGGAGTCTTATTGAGTGTGAAGCTGAAACCGAGAAACTTCCGTTTCCAAGGACGGTCTACCGCCGATTTCTCTTTATTTACCTTGAGCTTTAACTCCTTCTCTATAAAGTTCGTAATGGAGTTCATGACACGAATTCCTGCTTTCTTTGTTTTCACATAGATGTTACAGTCATCCGCATACCGAACAAACTTATGTCCACGTTTCTCAAGCTCCTTATCCAATTCATGAAGCATGATGTTTGATAAAAGTGGACTGAGCGGGCCACCTTGAGGCGTTCCCATGTCCGTTTCCATTACTACTCCATTGATCATCACGCCTGATTGAAGATACCGACGGATTACCTTCAGTAGAATTCGATCTTTGATCGTTTTCGCCAAGATCCCCATCAGTTTGTCGTGATTCACCTTGTCAAAGAATTTCTCTAGGTCTATATCGACTACCCAACGATATCCTTCTTTGATATAACCCTTTGCTTCCCTAACCGCATCATGTCCCCTTCTACCTGGGCGGAAACCATAGCTATGGTTCGAGAAGGTCGGATCAAAGATTTTCGTCAACACTTGGGCAATCGCTTGTTGGATGAAACGATCCGTCACGGTAGGGATCCCTAGAAGCCTTACTCCACCGTTCGGTTTCGGGATTTCGACTCGACGGACGGGTAAGGGCTTGTAGGTTCCTTCTCTCAACGACTGTCGAATGGAGTCCCAATTTTCGTAGAGGTGTCTTCGTAGGTCTTTTACGGACATGCCATCTACTCCGTGACTTCCTTTGTTCTGTAAAACTCTTTTAAATGCCGCTATGAGATTTTCCCGTGACAAAATCAGTTCCATCAACATTAGATATCCTCTCCACGTGAACGAATCCTTCTATTTGTGCCATCTTCTGCTCCACCCTCTTGAAGTCCCCCGTGGGATTCACCACTTCCTCCTTCAAGTAAGTCCTATCGGATTGTCTGCTTCAACACAGAAGATGAACGCCTAGCGATTCGTTCTCCTTAATTGTTCAGTCCTTCCTCTTCCATCTCGAGCTTGAAAGAGTACTATGACCTCTGCTGACTTCTGACTGTTCAGCTATCTATCACTAGATAGGTTACCAAGGTTACTTGGCGTGCCAGCCAGACCTCCCCGGGTAAGAGTGTAATCTTTCCTTCCATCCATCTGCTTCATTTACTCTGTATCACCTTCGGCAGAAAGGGCTTTGTTTTGTCATGCAAACTCACCCAGTGATACCTAGCCTCATATGAAGTTCGTGTTCCTCAGACCGGAAGTTTGCCGCTCGCTTCCTTCAGATTCCGCGTCACCACGGACACCCTTGCGTTAAGCTAACTGCTACTTCTGCCTTCGCAGCTCGGGACTTTCACCCTATAGATTACACCCATGCCGGGCGCACATGTATTTAGAGGCTCCCCATTCAGGCAGCCTCTTAAATTTTCAATCATTGCTCAATCCGATCGGAAAACCTATTAATCTACTACTTTCAAAACAATTTGACCATCTTCTACTACCGCGACTTTTCTTTTCACTTCCAATCTTCCGTCATCACCGATTGATGGAATCTCGTATACGCGTTTGTCTTTTGGCAGATTATCCAGTCCATCTTGCATATGTTTGCGAATAGCTTCCGCATCGTCAACAGTTTTTGCCGCTTTCATCGCTTCAACGAAAATATACGTAGCGATATAGTTGAGCCCTGATTCAGAGCTAGGTTCATCTTTAAACTTTGCTCGATAGTTTTCGGCAAATGCCGGCGCTCCCGGATCATTAGATTTTACGAGCGGCAGCACTCCAACAGAACCTTCTAATACGTCATAGGAACCTGTTATTTTTTCCATAAAATCCAGTTTTGCCTGATCCATGATAATGAATCCGCCTTTAAATCCTAGCTCTCTAGCTTGCTTTGCCACTTTTGCGGTAGGTTCTGAAGCTCCGCCTATAAATAGAACATCCGGTTTTTCTTTAAGAGCATTTGTGACAATGGTGAAAAAGTCGGTTTCCTTTGAAAAATCAATGGATGAATGATATACAACCTTTCCGCCCTTCTTTTCCCATTGTGGAAGCAAAGTTTTTGCCCAGTCTTTCCCATATTGTGTAGACGGCGGAAGAGCGGCTAATTTTTTGCCAAACCGTTTCATAGCATAATCTGTAAAAGGTTCCACGTAGCCGTCATAACGCGGCGGTATGCCGATCGTAAGGGAGTTCCCGGCATCAGTTACATCCGGTTCACTCGTATAGGCACCAATCAAAAACTTTTCAGTCTCATTAAATACTTGAAGCGCCATCACTCCACCGCTGTGCGGCGTAAAAATAATAGGTGTTTTCACTAGCATTGCAGTAATTAAATCTGATGATTCAAAATACTAAGAATGTTCAATTTTTTATTGATTTCGAAACAAAAAAATCCTTTACAATGGAAGTACAGGTGGTTCCTGTCCAAATCCAATCGTAAAGGATAACTATTATGGACAAGAATACACTAATTTCATCATTTGGTAAATGGGTTTCACCCATAAATATTCAAAAACTTAGCGAACAAGTCAAAGAATTGAAACAGGACTATTACACAAAAAAGCTGACAACAGAAGCCTATATTAAACTTTTATTGGTAGCCCAACTGCTCGAATTTAAGAGCTTAGAGGAAATGAGTGATGCACTTGTAGACGAAGATCTTCAAAAAGCACTCGGATTTGAATCGATAAGTGCCTCTCAGCTATCCCGAAAAAACCATCAGATCAACCCACTAATTCTTGCAAATTTGTTCTTGGATCTTGTTTGGAAAATTCAACGGCACCATTATCAAAACGGAAAGAATATGCCACTGAAAATCATTGATTCAAGTACACTCCCGTTGAATTTGACCCATTATAAATGGGCAAAATTCCGTAAAACAAAAGCTGGTGTAAAGCTACACTTACGGCTCGTTTTCATGGATAAAGACACCGTCTATCCTGAAAAAGCAGTGATTACGACAGCAAAAGAACATGACCGAAATCAACTCGAAGTCCTAGTGGATGATCAAGAAGCCATGTATGTGTTTGACCGCGGTTATGTGGACTATGAACGTTTTGATCGGATGACAGATGATGGCTATTTCTTCGTTTCAAGACTGAAGAAAAACGCAGTCATTCGTGAAGTCTATACATTTTCACTTCCTGATGATTGTCACGTTCTATCCGATCAAATGGTCTACATTGGTACCACACAAAATCGCACTGAAAATGTCTTTCGTCTACTAGAAGTTACGGACACAAAAGGGAACTTACTTCGTTTCATCACCAACCGATTTGATTTAAAACCAGAAGAGATAAGTGATATTTACCGATCTCGCTGGGCTATTGAGCTCTTTTTCAAATGGCTCAAGCAACACGTGGAAATTAAGCACTTTTATGGAATGAGTGAAACAGCTATTCAAAATCAAATTTTCTTAGCCCTTATCACGTATTGCTTACATGTTCTCATTCAATTGGAGATGAAAAGTAAGAAATCCCTACTTCGAATTACTCGTTGGTTAAAGAGAGCTCTGTGGAAACCAGCTTATGTTTGGTTGCGAAAATTTGATGGGCGAGCCAGTCCATAATCTCCCTTTTGTCGTTGTCGCTCTGGTTTAACTGTATATATTTACCAAATGGGCAGTGCCACCTTTCTTTAGGTTTTGTCTTTTTGGCACAAATTCACAAAAAATAATTAACAGAAAATTCTAACTATATTTATGCAATGCTAATGATAATACTTTAATAATTTTGTAAATAATCCCAATATACATGAAAAAACCCCATTTGGATGGAGTGATCCAAACGAGGTTTTAAGCAATTAATCGATTTATATAAACAATCCGTCTTTAAAGCCGATTTCATAAATATAAAAGGTGCCGTATAATATACTAATTGCTCCGGCAAGCGAGCAAATGAACGGAACATATTTTTTCACTTTGCTTCCGAGAATAAACGGCAGGCCGAGAATGGTTGTAAAACAAAACATGCCGACGATCGTCCCGACTCCGAAAATGCAGATGTATAAAAACGCTTGAAAATAGCTTTCAACAGTTGTCATCGTTAACAGCACCATTGCCGCGCTTCCTGCCAAACCGTGAATAAAACCGATGATCAATGATTTAATATTTGTATATTCCGTTTCATCGTTTCGCGCCAGTTTGTGCCTGCCATCGCGAAGACTTAAAATTCCTAAAATCACTAACATAATCCCGACGAATAATTCCAATGTCAATGAAACCTTCTCCGGAATAGCTGTTTTTAATCCGATCACGATCATCCCGATCAACAAAAGGGTAGCGGTGTGTCCAATTCCCCAATATACTCCTGTTAAACTGGATTTCTTTAAAGTTTTTGTCCTGCTGGCAATTGTGGACACAGCAATCACATGATCCGGTTCAGTTGCATGTTTCATCCCGAGAATCAATCCGAAAAAAAGCACGGATAAAAAATTGACTGACACATTTTTCACCTCTTCTATTTATCTCTTTAATATTTTCGTAATAGGATTGGAGGTTCTTTTAATAGATAAGCTCTCGCCAATCGGTGAACTTCCAAAAACAGCCCCTCAATGTGATCGGTATGGTTTCCTAAAATTCTAATCATAAAGGCAGATGGCAAAAATCTTGAAATGCCGATCCGTCCATCAAACGGTCCTCCCTGCAACTGGCATGAAATCTTTTCCATTAATTTATCATCCACTTCGTCAGAAATAACGAGGAACGAACCGTAATGTGTATAGCCTTCCATATTCAATAATTGATCAATTCCCCGATCCCCTTGTTGATAAAAATGATCGAACAAAATCAATCGATTTTCCTTATAAACTTTTAATTTTAGCCGAATTGCATCGAAACAGAACGGCTGCCCGGTTTCAGACCAGCCCGGCGTAATAATTTCTTTGTACAAAAAGGCTGCACCCTTTTCCATATGGACGATGGTTTCCTGCTCAAAGCGGGCCTGTTCATAAACGATCAACGGATCTGACAAACATTCCAGCACGCTGTCTTTTTGCAATGTAAACAAGGATTTCTGCTTGACAGGTTTTTTCGGTGTTTTATAAATTTTCGTTGAAGATTGTGACGTCACCGCAAGCCTTGCCTTTTCACCTAAGGAAATTTCTTGTGCGTATTCATCCCCGTCTACACATCCGCCGCCGACATGAATCACATAAACGATCGGTATCGACGATTCCGTATAGACCGGCTTTGTCATTTTCAAAGCTCCCTGAAAAAAGTGATCCGTAATTACGGTCCGCTCCCCTTTTTGCTCCGCGCGAATCTGCAAAATTCCTTCCATTTCTACAACCCTGCCAGCAGCGCATTTCGTTTAATCCAATTGATCACATTATCTAAACCAATTTCTTCCTTTAAATTAGTAAAAAAGAACGGTCGCTCCCCCCGCATCATTTTCGTATCTTGTTCCATGATTTCAAGACTTGCACCGACATAAGGAGCGAGGTCGATTTTATTGATGATAAACAAATCAGACTTAATCATCCCTTGTCCCCCTTTTCTTGGGATTTTTTCCCCTTGGGCAACATCAATAATATAAATGGAGAAATCGACTAATTCCGGGCTGAAGGTTGCCGCTAAGTTATCTCCGCCGCTTTCAACAAAAATCATATCTAAATCCTCGTGTCTTTCTTTTAACTCATCAATTGCCGCAAAATTCATCGATGCATCCTCACGAATGGCCGTATGGGGACAGCCGCCTGTTTCGACGCCGATAATCCGATCCTCCGGAAGAACGCTGTTTTTTATTAAAAATAAGGCATCCTCTTTTGTATAAATATCATTAGTGACAACAGCAACACTGAATTCCTTTGACAAATAGCGAGTCAATTTTTCCACTAGCAGCGTTTTGCCGGCTCCTACTGGCCCTCCAATTCCGATTCGTATAGGTTCCATTTTGACTGATTCGGGATTAGCCCCAAATCTTTCCCCCCTTATCTTTTGATCAAGCTTTGCAGTTTTTTTTGAAAAGAAGCAAGATCGCTTCTTTCGCTTCAGCCAAGCATGCAGAGAGTTTGTAAAAATAATGAAACTCTGAAAACAGTCTGTTAAGACATAAAAAGTCTTACATGCAATTGCTCATGCCTCATTTGTGCAATTTCAAGGCCAGGTGATTGCGCACCTAAATCGTCGATCGATAGTTTGCCAATTTTTAAAACAGCTCTCCTCACATCCTCCTGCAAATCTTTTAATAGCAGCTGCCCTTCTTTTTGACCGATCGGAATGCCGCGGACTCCGTTTTGTACAAGCGTTTGAATAGTGGAATACAAATACGTTACAAGCGTTGTTTTTTCATCCGCTCCTATTTTTATCCCGACAATGGCAAAAACGAGAGCCGCATGTCCGTAAAGCTCCTTCGCTTTTATTTTTTGAGCATATTGTTGCAGTGTTGGATGAGGGTAAATATTTAAACAAAGCTTCAGCATTTGCTCACCAATTCTTCGGTTCCCTTCTTTCGTTTCTTTAGCCATTGAGCTGGCGTAAAGAATCTCATCCAGCTTCCAAAGCTCCTCTTGTTTCCCTTCTTTTTCAAATTGATATGCAAGCCGGCAAGCCAGTCCGTCCGTATAGACGAGCTGCTTGTCAATGTACGTTTTTAAAAAACTTTTAAATGTACTTGCATCTTTTATTTTCTGCTCAACAATATATGTTTCGAATCCGAACGAGTGGGAGAAGGCTCCGGAAGGAAAGTTTGAATCGCTTATCTGCAATAAAGGCAGCCAATCAATCATGGTGATGATGTCCGACATATCGAAAAGGTTGTTTTATTTTTCGTTTCTCCCGTTTGCAAGGAATGTTCAGCTCGTTTGCAAGTTGTTCTACAAGATGATCGTATTGCACGATCATTTCATTTCCTTCAAACTGAGCCGGCAAATGTCTGTTGCCGATTTGATGTGCAATTTCTCCCATCTCTTTCAGCGTAGCCGGACAAATGACAAGGACATCTTCAGGCAAGACAGAAATAATGATCATATTGTTTTCATCTTCATATAAAATGTCACCATCTGCCAGCTTCTTTTCCTCCTTTAAACGAATCCCTATTTCGTTCCCGTGGTCTGTTTTCACTCGTTGAATTCTTTTGAGCAGATCATCGCTTCTTAAATAGACGCGCTCCACATGTTTTTCCTTTACTGCTTTTGCATAAATATTTCCAAGTGTTTCTTTAATAATCATCCGTCTTCACCTCAAAACAGAAAATATCTTTGCGCCATCGGAACAACTTCAACCGGCTCACAATTGATCAATTCACCGTCCACCTTTACCTCATACGTTTGTGGATCGACTTCGATAGAAGGAGTTTCACCATTAAAAACCATGTCCTTTTTCGTCAATGTACGAACTCCTTTGACGGGTTTCACGATTTTTTGCAACTTTAACTTTTCGGGAATGCCGGCTTTTATTGCTGCTTTTGACAAAAATGTGATCGATGTTTGTGAGACAGCTTTGCCAAATGATCCGAACATCGGACGGTAATAAACAGGCTGCGGAGTTGGAATGGATGCATTTGGGTCTCCCATCAAACTATAGGCAATCATTCCGCCCTTGATGATCATTTCCGGCTTCACCCCAAAAAAGGCCGGATTCCAAACAACTAAATCCGCCAATTTGCCGACTTCTACAGAGCCGACATATTCAGATATTCCGTGGGCGATCGCAGGATTGATCGTATATTTTGCCACATATCTTTTCACTCTGAAATTGTCATGATCTTGGCCGTCTCCCTTTAAGGAGCCCCGCTGCTTTTTCATTTTATCTGCGGTTTGCCATGTCCGCGTAATCACTTCGCCGACCCTTCCCATCGCTTGCGAGTCGGAACTAATGATGCTGAAAACGCCAAGGTCATGAAGAATATCTTCCGCCGCAATCGTTTCTTTGCGAATGCGGGAATCGGCGAAGGCGATATCTTCAGGAATAGCCGGATCCAAATGATGGCAAACCATCAGCATATCTAAATGTTCCTCGAGCGTGTTGACTGTAAACGGTCTTGTCGGATTTGTCGAAGAAGGCAAAACGTTTGGCAGACTGGCCATTTTCATAATGTCCGGGGCGTGTCCCCCGCCTGCGCCTTCCGTATGGTATGTATGAATGACCCGTTCTTTAATCGCTGCAATGGTGTCTTCTACAAAACCGGCTTCATTTAACGTATCTGTATGGATGGCAACTTGCACATCATACTCGTCAGCTACGGATAAACACTGATCGATCGCCGCCGGTGTTGAACCCCAGTCCTCATGCAGTTTTAAACCAACTGCACCTGCTTTGATTTGCTCCTCTAACGCTTTTTTTCCGGATGAATTTCCTTTCCCTAAAAAGCCGAAATTCATAGGAAAATGTTCAACTGACTCCAGCATTCTATAAATATTCCATTCACCCGGTGTACAAGTCGTTGCATTTGTCCCTGTTGCAGGCCCCGTTCCTCCTCCTATCATTGTTGTAATTCCAGATGTCAAAGCTGTTTCAATTTGCTGAGGGCATATAAAATGAATATGGGTATCGATTCCGCCTGCCGTAACAATCATTCCTTCTGCCGCAACGATTTCGGTTGAAGCTCCGATTACCATTGTGACGCCATCCATCAATAATGGATTTCCCGCCTTTCCGATCGCGGCAATTTTCCCATCCTTTATGCCGATATCCGCTTTATAAATACCTGTATAATCAATAATAATGGCGTTTGTGAGAACAAGATCCATCACGTCTTTCCTTTCGGCAAATGGATGCTGTCCCATTCCGTCGCGAATCACTTTCCCACCGCCGAATTTTACTTCATCTCCGTATACGGTAAAATCTTTTTCGATTTGAATGAAGAGTTCCGTATCAGCCAATCTAATGCTGTCTCCAGTTGTCGGGCCGAACATATCGGCATATTGTTTGCGCGGCATTTGAAAACTCATTTGTCCGCCTCCTTTGTCAACGGTCCGTTCGTCAAATTATTTAGACCGTACACTTCTTTTTTTCCCGAAAATTCAACGAGCTCTACGATTTTCGCATCGCCCGGCTCAAACCTTACCGCCGTTCCGGACGGAATGTTTAAATGCCTGCCGAACGCCAGCTGCCGGTCAAATTCGAGCGCCCTGTTTACTTCAAAAAAATGAAAATGCGAACCGACTTGTACTGGACGGTCCCCTCTATTGACAACATTGAGCTTGATCGCCTCTTTCCCTTTATTGCAAACAATCGGAGCTGATTTTAATCGATATTCCCCTGGAATCATTTTTTCACCTCTTTTACCGGATCGGATCATGGACGGTTACAAGCTTCGTTCCGTCTGGAAATGTTGCCTCCACCTGGATATTTTCGATCATTTCCGGAACGCCTTCCATCACATCATCTCTAGTTAAAATTTTTGTGCCATATTGCATCAACTCCGAAACCGTCCGTCCTTCCCTTGCGCCCTCCATAATCTCATATGTGATGATGGCCACTGCTTCCGCATAGTTCAGCTTCAAGCCTTTTCTCTGCCTTCTGCGCGCTAAATCTGCAGCAACAACGACCATCAATTTTTCCTGCTCTCGGGCTGTCAGCTTCATAACACCCTTCCTTTCTAACAGACAATCAAAAATAACACGATTTTCTTACATTCCATTTCCCTCAATGGGTTGAAGATAAAAGGCGTTTTTATGTTATTTTTTATTACAAATATAATTCACACTATGTGAAACACCAAGTGTTATGTTATATTTTTTAACATGGAAAATTTAAAAAAATTTTTCTAGGGGAGGAGGAAGTTTTAAATTAAACTACTAAATATTGTTGAATGTCTTCAATATTTGTGTTTTTTACTACACCCTTTGATACAACAGTTCTTTTGTCCAAAATATAGTATTCATCAGAACAGGCAAATGCTGAATCTATGCTGTGCTCAACTAAAACGACGCCAATTCCTTTTTTGGACGCAATGTTTACAATGACCTCCTGTATTTGCTCTACTATAGATGGTTGAATCCCTTCCATCGGTTCGTCCAGCAATAATAGCTCGGGCTTCCCGGCAAGAGCCCTCGCAATGGCCAATTGCTGCTGCTGCCCGCCGCTTAAATCTCCTCCTTTTCTCTTCAACATTTCCTTTAAAACAGGAAAAAGCTCGAAAATTTCCTCTAAAACACGCGCTTTTTCTATCTTTTTCGAAACAGCTTCAAAGCCTAAAATGAGATTTTCTTCCACAGTCAGTGAAGAGAAAATCTCCCTGCCTTGGGGAACATATCCGATTCCTTTTTTTGCCCTCCTTTCCGGAAGCTCATGTGTAATTTCCTGATCATTCCAGTAAATAGTCCCGTCCATCGGCTTTAACAATCCAATAATCGTTTTGATCAATGTTGTTTTTCCCGCCCCGTTTCTTCCCAGAATGGAAACGACCTTTCCTTTTTCAACTTCAAGATGGACATTATTCAACACCATCGTTTCATCATATCCTGCTTTCAAACTAGATATTTTTAGCACACCTTTGCCTCCCTTCCTAAATAAACCTCTGCTACAAGCTCATTTTGCTGCACTTCCTCCATGGAACCTTCACACAAAATTTTCCCTTCATGCATAACTGTTACTTGTTCAGCAAAATTCCGAACAAAATCCATATCATGTTCAACAATCAGCACTGCGCATTTCTCAGCTATTTCTTGAATAAACAAGCCGGTTTTTTCCCTTTCCGCCCCAGTCATGCCGGCAATCGGTTCATCAAGAAGTAAAACTGCCGGTTTTTGCAGCAGCTGCATGCCGATTTCAAGCCATTGTTTCTGGCCGTGGGACAGCAAGCCTGCTGGGTCATAAGCTCGATCTAAAAGATCGGTTCTCTCAAGCATTGCCGTAATTTCGTCTTTTTCTTCCGCGGTTAATTTCGCCTTCATAACGGAAACAAGATTTCTATTTTGTTTGATCGATAATTCCATGTTTTCAAATACGGTTAATTCAGTAAAAACGGACGGATTTTGAAATTTTCTAGCGATTCCATGCCGAACGATTTCGTGCTCTCTCCGCTTTGTCAAATCTACTCCTTGAAACATCACTTTTCCATCTGCTGCTTTTGTTTTGCCGCAGATGACATCAAGAAGAGTCGTTTTGCCCGCACCATTCGGACCAATTAAAAAACGAATTTCTCCGTGATGAACATCTAAATTGACACCTTGAAGCGCTTTAAAGCCGTCAAAATCAACAATAATATCATGACACGACAGAATCGGATTCACCTTTTTTCACACCTTTTTCAAAAAATTTCGCAATACGCTTTGGAAAAGCTTCGAACAACCCGGCAATTCCTTTCGGGAAAAAAACAACGATCAAAATGAATAGAATGCCTAAGCAGAAAAGCCAAACATCCGGATATGTTTCACTGAAAAAGCTTTTGGCTCCGTTTGTTAAAATCGCTCCGATTATGGCGCCGAATAACGAATGACGGCCGCCGATGGCTACCCATAAAACCATTTCAATTGAAGGGATAATATCCATCATCGAAGGAGAAATGAGACCGACCTGCAAAACAAACAACGCGCCAGCTATTCCGGCAAACGAAGCCGATAAACTGTAAATAAACACTTTAAAAACAGCCGGATCAAATCCTAAAAACCGAAGGCGGTTTTCGCCGTCCCGAATGGCAATTAATACATGGCCAAGTCTGCTTTTGGTAATCCAAACAGATAACATAAAAATGGCAAACAAAGCGAAAACGGTAATAGCATATAAAACAATTTGTACCATTGGTGAGGATAAAGAAAACCCAAAAACGGTGCTAAAATTGGTTAATCCGTTTGTACCGCCTGTCAAATCCTGTTTGGCAATTAAAAGTGTGACGACGACAACAACGACTGCCTGTGACAAAAGAGAAAAATAGACGCCTTTGATCCGGTTTTTAAACGTAAGCATGCCCAAAACCGCTGCCAGCATAGCTGGTATGAAAATTGCTGCCATTATGGAAAAGAAAGGATTAAAGAAGGGCTTCCAAAACCACGGGAGCTCCTGCACTCCGTTCCATTCCATAAAATCCGGCAACGCTCCTTTTGAAGCCTCCAATTTTAAATACATCGCCATGCAATAAGCTCCAATCCCAAAATACACGCCGTGACCTAAGCTTAATATCCCGGTGTACCCCCAAATAAGACAGATTCCTACTGCAATGATCGCATAGCAAAGAAATTTTCCGAGCAACGCTAAGCGGAATTCGGTTAAATAAAACGGGGCCAGAAGTAAAATCAGGAAAAATAACAGATAAATCATTTGTTTTCTGCGCATAATCCGTCCTCCTAATCCAATGCCCTTGTGCGATAAGAGAAAATACCTAACGGTTTCCACTGCAAAAATAAAATGATCACTGCAAATACAATGACTTTTGCCATCGTGGCGCCGAAGGAATATTCAACAACAGTGCTAAGCATTCCAATGCCAAATGCGCCGATAATCGTCCCTTTCAATCCGCCAATTCCTCCTAAAATGACAACCATAAACGCATCGACAATATAGTACGTTCCAATTGTAGGGCCGATCGGTCCTAATAAAGTTAAGCTACAGCCAGCGATTCCGGCTAATCCAGCTCCGAGAGCAAAGCCTAGAGAATCTATTTTTCTTGTAAAAATCCCTAAACAGGAGGCCATATTTCTATTCATCGTGACCGCTCTTATTCTCAAACCGGTAGACGTTTTGTTTAAATAATAATAAAGTAAAGCAACACAAACGATTGACAGAGATAAAATCAACAACCTTTTATAAGGCAATGTAATGCCAAATATTTGCCAGCCTCCATCCATCCAAGCAGGTGCAACAACCGCAACATTCGGAGCGCCAAATATGGATCTGGCAATCTGCTGCAAAATCAAACTAATTCCCCAAGTGGCCAAAAGACTGTCTGTTGGTCGATTATATAGAAAACGAATGATTCCTTTTTCAAGCAGATAACCGATAAACGAAGCAACGAGAAATGAAATCGGTATAGCAATAAAGTAGTAATAATTAAACAAGCTTTCCGGCAAATATTTAGAAAAAATGAGCTGCATTACATAGGTTGCATACGCACCGACCATAATTAATTCACCGTGGGCCATGTTGATGACATTCATTAAGCCAAACGTTATAGCTAAGCCAAGGGCGATCAATAACATGATCGACCCAAGGCTCAACCCGTTAAACAGTTGACTGATGAAAATTGACAAGCTGTTCACTCCTATCAATTTAGATTATTCATTATTTTTAGATAATTTTTCAGCCCAAGAATAGCTTTTTAAATACGGATCCGGCTTCACCGGCTCACCAGAATTCCAAATTTCTTTAAATTGGCCGTCCGGTTGAATTTCGCCGATTCTTACTGTTTTCCACAGATGCTGATTCTCGCCTTCTATTTTTACCGTGCCGCCCGGAGCTTTGTACTCGATTCCCTTCGCAGCTTCCTTGACCTTTTCAACCTCAAAAGATCCCGCTTTTTTTACTGCTTCTGCCCATAAATGAACAGCTATGTAAGCCGCCTCAATCGGATCATCCGTTACACGCTCTTCACCATAAGCTTCTTTATATTTTTCAACAAACGCTTTGTTTTCTGGTGTATCCGTTGTCTGGAAATAATTCCATACCGCTAAGTGGCCTGCTAATACTTCCCCGCCGATTCCTCGAATTTCTTCTTCAGCAATGCTGACCGACATCACAGTAACATCCTTCGTTGTGATTCCGGCATCCTTCAATTGTTTGAAAAAGGCGACATTGCTGTCTCCATTTAATGTATTAAAGACTACGTCAGGTTTCACTTTTTTCATTTTATTGATGACCGTGCTGTAATCAGTATGTCCTAAAGGTGTATATTCTTCGACAACTACCTCTCCGCCTTCAGCTTTTAATTGTGCTTTAATAATACTGTTTGCCGTGCGCGGAAACACATAATCCGAGCCAATTAAAAAAAACTTCTTCCCTTTATTGTTTAACAGCCAGCTGACAGCAGGCACAATTTGTTGATTGGTGGTCGCCCCCGTATAAAAAATGTTCGGAGAAGATTCCATTCCTTCATATTGAACGGGGTACCAAAGCAAGCCTTTATTTTGTTCGACTACCGGCAGCATGGCCTTTCTGCTTGCGGAAGTCCAGCCGCCAAAAATCGTCGCTACCTTATCCTGTTGCAGTAATTTCTTTGCTTTCTCAGAAAAAGTCGGCCAGTCAGATGCGCCGTCTTCAATAACCGGTTCAATTTTCTTCCCTAAAAGCCCGCCTGAGTTGTTAATTTCTTCAATCGCCATTAATTCCGCGTCCTTTAAAGAAACTTCACTGATCGCCATCGTGCCGCTTAATGAATGGAGAATACCGACTTTCACAACATCCTTTTCATTTTGTTCGCTATTCTGTCCATCGCTTGATTCCTTTTCCTCTAAAGCAGAAGACATGGCACATCCACTTGCGAAAATTACAGAGAAAATCGTTAGAAATAAAAAAATTTTTTTCATCATTGTCCCCCTTTTTAACAATTTATGTAATTTTATATAACAAAAATACCGATTCCCTTTCCTGTATACAACAAATATGGAAAAAATGTTAACATGATTTTTCAAAAAAAATACCTCTAGGTGTTTCCCCTAGAGGCTCTTTTTAATCAAACAAACTCATTCACTTTTTGCTTCAAAATGGTTTACTTCTTGTTCCTTTTCAGAAAAAAATTGTTTGACACTGTCCATCGTTTCGTAAGTTGGGACAATCACTTTACTTGGATGCTTTCGGGACTATTCAATCATTTAAATCTACCATGCAGCGATTATGAAAAAGCATTTTGCAGCCGGCTGCCATTTATTCAATATATCTTACATCTGTAACCGGGAAAAACGGAAGCATCTTAGCTGCATAGTAGCTTAACAAAATAGCGATTAT
Source organism: Aeribacillus sp. FSL K6-8394 (assembly GCF_038008865.1). NCBI lineage: Bacteria > Bacillati > Bacillota > Bacilli > Caryophanales > Bacillaceae > Aeribacillus > Aeribacillus sp. FSL K6-8394. Next base: position 536,035 of record NZ_JBBPAA010000001.1, on the reverse strand, counting down.
AAAATAAAGGACAAAGCAAAGATCGTATTTGGAAAACCCGATTTCGTAGTAAAACGTTCTTTTTGTGTCATTCGAAAATCTTTTCGCCTCCATCGCTACAGCAATTCTGTGCGCTCTGCGAATGCTTTGTGATAGCAGCGGAATCGAGTATGCTTTCAATTTATGAAAAAAATTCGCTAAGCCTTTTCTTTGTTCAACACCTCTTACAATCATCGCTTGCCGTATTGTTTGAAACTCTTCGATCATAATAGGGATTAAACGAATGCCTGCCATAAAGCTGTAAGCATATTTAGGCTTCAACTTTAATTGCTGCATTAACGAATAAAATAAAAAAACCGGTCTTGTCGTTAACGAAAACATTAACCCAAGCAGAGCGAAGATAAGGGCACGAAATCCTAAATGAAGACCGCGATAAAAGCTTTCTTCTGTAATATGGATCAGCCCCCATTTCCACCATGTTGTCTCACCTTTTCCAAAAAAGATCATGGAGGTAGCAGTCGACACAAAAATAAGCACGAATGGAATCAGCAATAAAAGTATGCGCTTCATCGGATGACCGGTAAAAAAAGCAAATAAAAGAAAGGCGGAAACTGTGTAGTTGATTAAAAAATTAATGTTGTGAATAAACAGAACACTAATAAATAAAACGATCAGAAACAATAGCTTTAAGCTCGGGTTGATTTTATGCAGCCATGTTTCTTTTATGTCAAAATCCATTGTAGATCCTCCTATATCTGAACATACATCTGCTCATCCTCACAAGAATGAATTTCATCCTCTACGAGCTTCCCGCCTTCGATCCGCCAAACTCTTGTCGCCATATGCTTTGCTATTTGTTCATCATGTGTCACCATCAAAATGGTAGACCCTTGTTTGCGATAATGTTCTAAAAGCTCCAAGAGCTGAAACGTATTGGATGAGTCTTGCCCAAAAGTCGGTTCATCTAAAAGCATGATCGGCTGTTTTTTAATGATTGAAGCGGCAACACTCAATCTTCTTTTTTGTCCCATTGAAAGCTGATAAGGGTGTTGATGGCGGTGCTTCTGTAAATGAAATAATTCGAGCATTTCTTCTACTTTTGTTCGAATTTCTTCTTCTTTCATCCGTTCAATCCTCAACGAATAAGCAATTTCATCGTAAACTGAATTGGTGACAAATTGAAATTCCGGATTTTGAAAAACGAACGACAGCATGTTGGAAAGCTTTTTTATTTTCTTTGCTTCTTTTTCTAACAGCAAATAAGTGCCGGTCGTTTGTATAAACTGCATCAATGAATGTAACAAAGTGCTCTTTCCGGCGCCGTTTTTCCCCACTATCGCAATCCATTCACCTGCATGAACCTTTCCATATGGTACATCGATTTTGACTTCCTTCTTTCGATATCCTTTAAATTGCTCAAGCTCAATCACGACCTGTTCTTTTAATGGGGTCTTTTTGTAATACCCCTGCTTATCACGAAGATAATCCTCCCATACACCGGGATACCAAATGCCGTCTTCGCGAATTTCTTTCCGATACCGAGAAAAAATTTGTTCTTTCGGACCGTCTGCGACGATTTGTCCTTTTTGATTAAATAAAAGTATGCGGTCGACAAAGTCAAGAACATGATCAATTTTATGTTCAACGATGATAACTGTTTTATCTTGAGCTGCTTGTTTCATCGTGTCCCATACCGCTTTTGTCCCTTCCGGATCCAGCATTGCAGTCGGCTCGTCCAAAAATAACACGTCTGGATGCAATGCTAAAACAGTGGCGATCGCCAGCCGTTGCTTCATGCCGCCTGATAATGATTGAATACTGATATGAAGATCATCAAAATGAAGGCCGACCATTTCCAGGTAAACTCGCATTTTTTCATGCATTTGTTCTCTTTTCACTTGCAAATTTTCCAAAACAAAAGCCATTTCTTCATCTACATACGGCATGCAAAATTGCGTGTCAGGATCTTGAAACACATATCCCCAAGATGACGGAGTCAAGATTTTTTCTGCTTTCATCGGCACTTCAATAGATTTTGGAATTAAACCGCTTAGCACCTGCAAAAACGTCGATTTCCCACAGCCGGAAGGACCAAGAAGCAAGACTTTTTCTCCCTTATAGAAAGAAGAGGATACATCCTTAAAAAGCAAGGATTCCTCTCCAGGATATTTTAATCGTAAATTTTTCACTTCGCATACTAGATCCATGTTTGCCACCTCTAGTTCAGTGCGTCATAATCTTCATGCGACGCAGGTCTTACTAAATTAGTCACTCCTGTTGCTTCCAAAGATTTCACTAGATAATAGGCAAACGCGCCGGCAATAATGATTGAGCCAATCAATCGAGCTCCAATGAATAATAGCAAGTTCCAAAATACTAAGTCATCTATATAGCCTTTATAAAGATCCATAATTAGCGAACCAGCTGCTGAAGCGGCTGCAGCCAGCATGACAACACCGATATTAAACTTTTTATATCGAAAAATCGCAAAAATGATCTCTGCAAATAGTCCTTGGACGATTCCGTAAAGAAGAACCTCTATGCCGAATTCAGAGCCGGTTATAAATTCTGCAGATGCCGCAGCTGTTTCCGCTATCAGCGCTACTCCAGGCTTGCGAATAATAAGAAAAGCGACCGTCGCAGCAATAAACCACATACCGTATATGAGCTGGTCGACATGCAGCCCGATCGGCTTGACCGCATAGTAAAGCGGTCCCCATAGTTTATAAACAATTCCAAAAACGATCGAAATAACAATTGTTACTAGAATGTCTGTCAGTTTTAATCCTTTCATTATGATCAAACTCCTTTATTGACTGATTTTTGGTTCCACTTCCCATTTTTCTAAACGGTAAGCCATTTCCCAAAACGCTAATTCATATTGACTGCTGATGATAAAATGCTCTTCCATTCTTTTTAGATCGGCTTCTATCGTTTGTTGTGCGATTTCATCCAGCCTGTCAATTTGTTCTTCGACAAGCTGCTTAAACCAATCGCCCCCATAAGCCGCAATCCATTGTTGATAAATCGGTTCTTTCGGCTTCGCATCTTTTAATTTTTCGCCAATTTCGTAATATAGCCAATAGCACGGAAGTATTGCAGCAATAATATCGCCTAAGTGACCGTTGATCGCCGCGCGATATAAATGGGAAGTATAGGCGTACGCCGTTGGGGCCGGCTTAAAATTCGCCTTCTCCTCCTCTGTGATTCCCAGCTGTTTGGCAAATGTTTCATGAAGAGATAATTCCGCTTCAAATGTTCCTTGTGCATGCTGAGCCATTCGCGATGTCGTATATAAATCGTTTGCTTTTGCCGCTCCATACGATTGCACTTTTGCAAAATGGCTTAAATAATACGAATCTTGCAAAACGTAATAACGAAAACATTCAAGCGGCAAACTCCCATCAGCAATACCTTTTACAAATGGATGATCGAAGCTGGCCTGCCATATCGGATCTGCTTTTGTTCGAATTTTTTCAGTAAATTTCATGTTCATTCTCTCCTCGTATACTAAGTTTCAGAAAGTTTTTTTATCGAATTTCCAGTCCGATACGCTCCTTGACAATCGCATATCTTGGGTGGTTACCTTTGTGGGAGGGGCGCGCCCCTCCCACAAAGGGTTCAGCGTACCGGGGTTGGACTTTTCGCAATGTTCCTGGATAATGGTCTTAGGATCATCGGGGATACTCTTCTCACTCCTGTAGCTTCGACTACTTGTAAAGTCTGTCTCCCCGGCCCCTGTTTGGACGTCTAACCCGCAGGCTGTTCCCGTTGGTTTTCCCCATGCTGGAAGGAGCAGCTTCCAGGGCAGCCCATGGTCCAACGTGAGTTCTCATATGCGAGGGTGACTGGTCAACAGGCGCGATCCGGGGGCATCCCGAAGAGTCCAACCCCTCGATCCTACAACAATAGGAGGTGATCTCATGAAACTCTACGTCGGGATCGACGTGAGCTCACGCGACTTAGCCACCTGCATTATGGATCATGAAGGAAATACGTGCGCACGCTTCAAAGTGGATAATCATCTTCTGGGCGCCACCTTCCTTCGGGATCAAATCCTCCTGTGGGCTAACAAGCGAAAGCCAACCGAAATTCTGATCGGGATGGAAGCCACCTCGGTCTACAGTTGGCATCCAGCTATGTTTTTCCACCAGCAGGAGACCTTGCAGGCTTGGAACGTCAAGGTGTTTACGATCAATCCAAAGCTCATTCGCAAGTTTAAAGAAGCCTATGTCGACTTGGAGAAAACGGATGACATCGATGCTTGGATCATTGCGGATCGGCTTCGCTTCGGCCGTCTGAAGATGACGGCTGTCCTCAAGGAGCAGTTTCTCGCGCTTCAGCGACTGACACGCATGCGATATCATCTCGTCCACCAGTTAACCCGTGAGAAACAGTATTTTCTCCAGCACTTGTTTTACAAATGCAGTTCCTTTACCCAAGAGGTGGACAGTTCGATCTTCGGACATGCCATTCTCGAACTGCTGCTTGAGTCGTGGAGCCTCGATGACATCTGCCAAATGGATGTCAAGCAGTTGGCCGACTTCCTGCGCCAAAAAGGGCGCAATCGCTTTGCCGATCCGGAATGCATCGCCAAGTCGATTCAAAAGGCGGCCCGTTCGTCGTATCGGTTGTCCAAGTGTGTCGAGGATTCCATCGACTTGCTGTTAGGGCTGTCGATTCAATCAATCCGCAGCCTGCAATCGCAGCTCAAAGAGCTCGATAAAGCCATTACCCGCCATCTTGAAGGCATTCCGAACACACTGCAAACCATCCCAGGCATCGGACCGGTTTATACCGCAGGCATCCTGGCCGAAATCGGGCAAATCGAGCGGTTTCACAATCAGGCCGCCTTGGCAAAATATGCCGGCTTGACATGGTCCAAGCACCAATCGGGCCGTTTTCAAGCCGAGGACACCTCCCTCATTCGTTCCGGCAATCGCTATCTCCGTTACTACCTAGTGGAGGCTGCCAACTCGGTACAACGGCATGATGCGACGTTTCGTGCGTACTACCGGAAGAAGTATGAGGAAGTGCCCAAACACCAACATAAACGAGCCCTCGTCCTCACCGCTAGAAAACTCGTGCGTGTGATCGATGCGCTGCTACGCAACGGTCAAATCTACACGCCAAGAAAGGGGGAAGATCGATAAGAGGATCGATCTGGTATACCAATATCAACCTTTAGACCCAGTTTATTACATGTACTAATACTGGGTTTCTTCAGTATTGCCTTTTTTCGGATCATCGGACAAGGGAATTTCCAATTTCTATGATTTTTCACCTTGACATATTACCGCAGGACTATATTAAGAATTGATTTCGATTGGCCACATTTCTTTTCGTTCAGACATTTCCCAAAACATATATTCGTATTTGCTCGTTGTGACAAAAATATCTTCCAGCCATTTCAATTCTTCTTCCCGTTTTCCTTCTGCAAGCTCATTCATTAAATCTTTCAGCCATTTTGCCAATTCACCGAATTCTGTTGATGCGTACATTTTTACCCACTCGCCGTAAAACTCATGTTCACTAGCACCAGGAATCTCATGTAAGCGAGTGCCGATTTCATAATAGCTCCATGTACATGGAAGGACTGCGGCAACCAGTTCTGCCAATGATCCTCGCTGCGACACATTTAACATATAGCTCGTATATGCAACGGTTGTAGCAGCAGGCTGAACTTGTTCTAATTTTTCCTTCTCTATTCCTATTCTTTTTGCGTATTGACGATGCAAATCCATTTCCACTTTTAACGTCGAATGTAGAAGATCAGCAAAAACTGTCATTGTTTGAAGATTGTGAGCTTTTAAGCTTCCAAGGGCAAACAGGCGGCAGTAATCGATTAAATAAAGATAATCCTGCTCCATAAAAAAGCGAAATTTGTCGATATCCAGCGTCCCATTGCCGATTCCTTGAACAAACGGATGATGGTAACTCGCTTCCCAAATCGGTTTTGCAGTTTTGTACAATCGGTCTGTAAACATTTGAATTACCCCTTTCGCAGCTTTTGTAATTGTCATCGTTTTTTCTGATACCAATCAAATAAAAACGCGATCAGCGATTTTGTAAATGTTTTTAATTGGGGGATGGACAGCTTTTCATTCACCGAGTGTGCATCTTCAAGCGTGCCCGGTCCATATAAAACGACGGGAATTCCCGCTTCACTCAGCCAGCCGCCGTCTGTCACAGTAGGGGACATCGTCAGCTTTGCTTCCTCATTAAATGCCAGTTTATGTGCTTTTTGTAATGTTTTCACTCCGAGTGAATGTTCGTCATATGAAAAAGCTGGGAAAATTTCTCCTCGATCTTCAATCATCGATGTGCCGCCCCATTTAAATTTCGGAGGATATTTCCGAAGCCATGGATCAGCCATTGCAACATGATGGATATGTTCTTCAATTTCCCGGATCACCTCTACATAATGCTCTTCCGGGTAATAGTGAACGGTAATCCAAAGGGAACATTTATCGGCCACAAAAGCGGCGTGCCTTCCACCTTCAATCACTGCAGGATTAATTGTGGCAGAACCAGGCGGAAAGCCTTTGCTCGTTTTCATCACTGCCCAATGCTGTTCAAGCTCTCGCAGTCCTTCAATAATTTTCATCATTTTTTCAATCGCGCTTGCCCCAAAAAGCTTCCCGCCGGCATGAATCATTTGTCTTCTCGTGCCATCGTGAAATGTCTCGGGGCTTTCAATCGTAATCCAGCCCGTGATCACCCCGCCTTGCCCTTGTATTTCACAGTTGCTTGAATCGACAACGATGGCAAAATCAGCTCGATATCCCCGGTCGCAGCACGATTTTGTTCCTGCTTCGCCTACTTCTTCTCCGACGACGGACTGAAAAATGATATCCCCTCCCGGCTCAATGCCGTTTTCTTGCAGCAGCTTTAATGCAAACAGACTGGTAGCCATTCCCCCTTTCATATCCGCTACACCGCGTCCGTATATGTAATCCCCTTTAACCGTTGCCTCAAAAGGAGGCGTTAGCCATTCTTCTCCCTCTTCGATTGAAGCGACATCAATATGCCCGTTAATAATTAAACTGTGGTAATATTCTGGATCTTTTCCTTTTTTCGTTCCTACTACGACTGGATCTTGTTCATATAAATCCCATTGATCAATGGAAAAGCCGATGTCTTCCAAATATGAGGCGACATACTTTTGAGCCTCTTTTGCATTTCTTGCCGGAGGGCTCGGCGTTTCAAACGATACGAGTGTTTTTAGAAGATTCAGAAGTTCTTCTTCCCTTTCATCAATTTGCTGAAATAGCGTTTGTAACACGTTGTCTCCCCTTTCTTAACATTTTGTTTTGAAAAATGGTTTGCCAACCAGTCTTGTAATCGAGTAGGAGGGAGCGATTAACTCCCGTCCTCTCACACCACCGTACGTACGGTTCCGTATACGGCGGTTCAATTAAGTATGACGTAGTGCTTGATATCTTTCGAATAGACTTCTTAACCCTCGACGCTTCCAATAGGAGTTGTCGAGGGTTTTGTGTAGAATGGGACTGCAGGCAATCCGCCAATATTTCTTGCGTGTATTGCCCCATTCGAATGCTTTATGGCTTGGAACTTCTAATCCTCTGAGTTTCCGAATTCTTGTTTTCGGGGTTTTCCATTCTTTCCACAAACACATCCGAAGCCTTCGTCTAATCCATTCATCAAATTCTTTGAACTTACTTGGTGTTTCTGCCAAGGCAAAATATCCGCACCATCCCATTAAATACTTATTCAGTTTCTCAATCCTTTTCTCCATTGGATACGGTTTCGACCTTGATGTAATTTCACGGATCTTGTTCTTCAAACGTTTCACACTTTCGTTCGCAATCCGTACCTTTGGAGTCTTATTGAGTGTGAAGCTGAAACCGAGAAACTTCCGTTTCCAAGGACGGTCTACCGCCGATTTCTCTTTATTTACCTTGAGCTTTAACTCCTTCTCTATAAAGTTCGTAATGGAGTTCATGACACGAATTCCTGCTTTCTTTGTTTTCACATAGATGTTACAGTCATCCGCATACCGAACAAACTTATGTCCACGTTTCTCAAGCTCTTTATCCAATTCATGAAGCATGATGTTTGATAAAAGTGGACTAAGCGGGCCGCCTTGAGGCGTTCCCATGTCCGTTTCCATTACCACTCCATTGATCATCACGCCTGATTGAAGATACCGGCGAATTACCTTCAGTAGAATTCGATCTTTGATCGTTTTCGCCAAGATCCCCATCAGTTTGTCGTGATTCACCTTGTCAAAGAATTTCTCTAGGTCTATATCGACTACCCAACGATATCCTTCTTTGATATAACCCTTTGCTTCCCTAACCGCATCATGTCCCCTTCTACCTGGGCGGAAACCATAGCTATGGTTCGAGAAGGTCGGATCAAAGATTTTCGTCAACACTTGGGCAATCGCTTGTTGGATGAAACGATCCGTCACGGTAGGGATCCCTAGAAGCCTTACTCCACCGTTCGGTTTCGGGATTTCGACTCGACGGACGGGTAAGGGCTTGTAGGTTCCTTCTCTCAACGACTGTCGAATGGAGTCCCAATTTTCGTAGAGGTGTCTTCGTAGGTCTTTTACGGACATGCCATCTACTCCGTGACTTCCTTTGTTCTGTAAAACTCTTTTAAATGCCGCTATGAGATTTTCCCGTGACAAAATCAGTTCCATCAACATTAGATATCCTCTCCACGTGAACGAATCCTTCTATTTGTGCCATCTTCTGCTCCACCCTCTTGAAGTCCCCCGTGGGATTCACCACTTCCTCCTTCAAGTAAGTCCTATCGGATTGTCTGCTTCAACACAGAAGATGAACGCCTAGCGATTCGTTCTCCTTAATTGTTCAGTCCTTCCTCTTCCATCTCGAGCTTGAAAGAGTACTATGACCTCTGCTGACTTCTGACTGTTCAGCTATCTATCACTAGATAGGTTACCAAGGTTACTTGGCGTGCCAGCCAGACCTCCCCGGGTAAGAGTGTAATCTTTCCTTCCATCCATCTGCTTCATTTACTCTGTATCACCTTCGGCAGAAAGGGCTTTGTTTTGTCATGCAAACTCACCCAGTGATACCTAGCCTCATATGAAGTTCGTGTTCCTCAGACCGGAAGTTTGCCGCTCGCTTCCTTCAGATTCCGCGTCACCACGGACACCCTTGCGTTAAGCTAACTGCTACTTCTGCCTTCGCAGCTCGGGACTTTCACCCTATAGATTACACCCATGCCGGGCGCACATGCAAAAAGCCCGTTCCCAATATAAGGGAACGGGCAAGTATATACAAAACCCATAGACAGGTTTCGATATTACTGCACCACTTCCCTACGCTAGTATGATCTAGATCAGGTTCAAAGGGTCAAGGCACACGCCTTTCTCAGCCTTTCGGCTCCCCTAGTGGTATGTTAATATTATGAAATTTTCATTTAATTTCATTAAATCATAAAATATAGAAAAATACAAGCTAACGGTTAATTGATCCTTTTTGCTGTCTTTAATAATTCACGATAACCAATTCGAGTAAATTGCAAATGTTGATCAATATAATTAGCCTTTTTCAAATGCTCGATGGATTGTCCAGAAAAACTGCCGCTAATTTCCTGAAACCTTTGATTAATTTCCACTAACGAATGATTTAATATAAAATCTGCATCAAGCAGCAGGACAATCCGCTCGATCTCAGGATCTCTTTTTAAAATCAAGTTGGCAATCCGGCCTTTCATGAATGCCAGCTCTTGTTGAAGCTTTGAAGCTTCATCCTCTTTTTCTCTAATTTTGGCTCGGTACTTTTGTTTTTCTTCCTCTTCGATACCGGCTTTTGTTAATAGCTCCTCCAACAATTGCGTTTTATCAAGCTCCAGTTTATTTAATTGCTGTTCTTTTCGCGCCATTTCTGTTTCATCAGGCAGCTTTTCGGTTTGAATAGGCTCTTTTCGTTCTTCTTTCATCTTTATCATATAGTCTATTTTCCGATAGACAAGGAAGGCGAGAACAACTAAACATCCATTTAATAGCAGAGATATAAAACGCACGACGACGTCGTTAAACGCAAGCAAATAAAATAGGAAAAGGATAACGATGACAGCCAAAAGCACCTTTAATAGATTCATAATGGAAAAAGTTTGTGATTGTTTTGCCATCCACCTATGCTCCTTTTTGTTCAAACTAGCATCATTTATTATAGCATGTTGTGATTTGGAATGTGAATCATTTCTTTAGGATTGAGAGCTGGAAAAAGGATGTCAGATGAATGGAAAATGGAGATGCTTATCTTTTGAAAGCTTCGAAGCAATAAAAACAAGTCCTTTCAAAGCCGGAAAGGTATTTCTAAAATCGAGTAGGAGGGAGCGATTAACTCCCGTCCTCTCACACCACCGTACGTACGGTTCCGTATACGGCGGTTCAATTAAGTATGACGTAGTGCTTGATATCTTTCGAATAGACTTCTTAACCCTCGACGCTTCCAATAGGAGTTGTCGAGGGTTTTGTGTAGAATGGGACTGCAGGCAATCCGCCAATATTTCTTGCGTGTATTGCCCCATTCGAATGCTTTATGGCTTGGAACTTCTAATCCTCTGAGTTTCCGAATTCTTGTTTTCGGGGTTTTCCATTCTTTCCACAAACACATCCGAAGCCTTCGTCTAATCCATTCATCAAATTCTTTGAACTTACTTGGTGTTTCTGCCAAGGCAAAATATCCGCACCATCCCATTAAATACTTATTCAGTTTCTCAATCCTTTTCTCCATTGGATACGGTTTCGACCTTGATGTAATTTCACGGATCTTGTTCTTCAAACGTTTCACACTTTCGTTCGCAATCCGTACCTTTGGAGTCTTATTGAGTGTGAAGCTGAAACCGAGAAACTTCCGTTTCCAAGGACGGTCTACCGCCGATTTCTCTTTATTTACCTTGAGCTTTAACTCCTTCTCTATAAAGTTCGTAATGGAGTTCATGACACGAATTCCTGCTTTCTTTGTTTTCACATAGATGTTACAGTCATCCGCATACCGAACAAACTTATGTCCACGTTTCTCAAGCTCTTTATCCAATTCATGAAGCATGATGTTTGATAAAAGTGGACTAAGCGGGCCGCCTTGAGGCGTTCCCATGTCCGTTTCCATTACCACTCCATTGATCATCACGCCTGATTGAAGATACCGGCGAATTACCTTCAGTAGAATTCGATCTTTGATCGTTTTCGCCAAGATCCCCATCAGTTTGTCGTGATTCACCTTGTCAAAGAATTTCTCTAGGTCTATATCGACTACCCAACGATATCCTTCTTTGATATAACCCTTTGCTTCCCTAACCGCATCATGTCCCCTTCTACCTGGGCGGAAACCATAGCTATGGTTCGAGAAGGTCGGATCAAAGATTTTCGTCAACACTTGGGCAATCGCTTGTTGGATGAAACGATCCGTCACGGTAGGGATCCCTAGAAGCCTTACTCCACCGTTCGGTTTCGGGATTTCGACTCGACGGACGGGTAAGGGCTTGTAGGTTCCTTCTCTCAACGACTGTCGAATGGAGTCCCAATTTTCGTAGAGGTGTCTTCGTAGGTCTTTTACGGACATGCCATCTACTCCGTGACTTCCTTTGTTCTGTAAAACTCTTTTAAATGCCGCTATGAGATTTTCCCGTGACAAAATCAGTTCCATCAACATTAGATATCCTCTCCACGTGAACGAATCCTTCTATTTGTGCCATCTTCTGCTCCACCCTCTTGAAGTCCCCCGTGGGATTCACCACTTCCTCCTTCAAGTAAGTCCTATCGGATTGTCTGCTTCAACACAGAAGATGAACGCCTAGCGATTCGTTCTCCTTAATTGTTCAGTCCTTCCTCTTCCATCTCGAGCTTGAAAGAGTACTATGACCTCTGCTGACTTCTGACTGTTCAGCTATCTATCACTAGATAGGTTACCAAGGTTACTTGGCGTGCCAGCCAGACCTCCCCGGGTAAGAGTGTAATCTTTCCTTCCATCCATCTGCTTCATTTACTCTGTATCACCTTCGGCAGAAAGGGCTTTGTTTTGTCATGCAAACTCACCCAGTGATACCTAGCCTCATATGAAGTTCGTGTTCCTCAGACCGGAAGTTTGCCGCTCGCTTCCTTCAGATTCCGCGTCACCACGGACACCCTTGCGTTAAGCTAACTGCTACTTCTGCCTTCGCAGCTCGGGACTTTCACCCTATAGATTACACCCATGCCGGGCGCACATGAAAAACCACCTGCAATGTTTTGCAGATGGTTGAATCATTCAGCGTTTTCTGTTTCCGCTAACACCCGATTAACACGTTTTTCCAGCATTTTCATTCCGCTTCCTCCTGCTTGGAAGTGGCGAAGAATGCCGTTTTTATCAAAAACATAATATGCAGGTACATATTGATTTTCAAAAGCATCGGTTAATTTATGTTCGTTGTCAACAAAGATCGGTTGCGTAATCCCGTGTTCTTCCGCTACTTTTTTAATATCATCAATATCTAAATCCTTTTCGGAGCGAGGCATATGAACAGCTACTACGTTCAGTTTATCTTTATATTGATCGCGGAACTCATTTACTTTCGGCATTGCTTCTTTACACAAATGGCAGCTGATTGACCAAAAATGGATTAATGTTGGTTTTTCACCGATTAATTGCTCTTTCGTTACTTCGCCATTCAGCCAAGTTGTTGCTCCGACTAATTCAGGCATTGGCTCACGTAATTTCATTTCCGTTTCCTCCTTGAAGAATGAATATCAAAAAAATAATCGTTTGAAAAAAGGCCTAACGTACTGCTAGGCCCTTTGAATGAAAAGCTTCATTATGCTTTAAGCGTTTCTTGACCAGGCTTCCAGTTTGCTGGGCAAAGTCCGCCAGTTTGAAGCGCTTGAAGTACACGCAATGTTTCATCAACATCGCGGCCAATGTTGTTATGGAATACTGTTTGATATTGAAGTTCGCCTTCTGGATTGATGATGAACAATCCGCGAAGAGCAACTCCTTCTTCTTCGATTAAAACGCCGTAGTCTCTTGATACTTGATGATTTGTATCTGCTGCAAGCGGATATTTAATATCGCCTAAACCGTTCTCTTCGCGAGGAGTTTTAATCCAAGCTAAGTGTGTGTGAATTGTGTCAGTTGATACACCAATTACTTCTGCATCAAGATCTTCAAATTCTTCATAACGGTCAGAAATAGCTGTGATTTCAGTTGGACAAACGAAAGTGAAGTCCATTGGATAAAAGAAAAGAACTGTCCATTTTCCTTGTTTCATGATTTCTTCCAAGCTTACTTTACCAAACTCTTTGTTTGGCAAAACGGCATCCATTTCAAAACGTGGAGCTTGTTTACCAACCAAACGCTCTGCCATTATGTAACCCTCCATTTTAAAATTTTATTTTAAAGGAAACTTTTTGATCGTTTCCTTCAAAAACAAATGAGAATGAATTGAGTATTTTCTCAATATCCTTCCTCCGATTACTATTATATATAACAACAAAATTTTAGTCAATTTTAAGTAATAATTAATTTAAATAATCTGTTTTACATTTTCATTGCGGTGAAGAGAACAATAATACTATTTCCAATTTTCGCCGCTATCATTAAAAAAATGTAACAATCATTGAAAATTCCTTTTTCTATGTTAAACTTTCAACTGTACATTCAGTTTAACATGATCCCGTCAAATAACCAAATGATTGGCTTGAAAAGAAAGGGGAAATGGTTTTGAACTTTTTTGAATCTATTGATTGGGCTGATCTGGCTTTAAAAACAGGAGAAGTTTTGGCCAAGCTTATTGGAATTTACATTGCATATATTATCGTCAAATCAATCGGCAATAAAATTATTTACAAAATGTTTGAGGGGCTTGAGAATCGGAAGGAAATTTCCATCACGCGGGCTAAAACGCTGCAAACATTAGTTTTGAATTTCTTTCATTATGCCCTGTTTTTCATTTTTATTGTTACTGTTTTTCAAGTGTTTGGCTACAATGTCACAGCGCTTTTAGCCGGGGCTGGGGTTGTTGGTCTTGCGATCGGCTTTGGAGCTCAAGGGCTCGTCAGCGATGTTGTGACAGGATTTTTCCTTCTCCTAGAAAAACAACTTGATGTTGGAGATTATGTCACTACAGGCAATTATTCAGGCATTGTGGAAGCTGTTGGTTTACGAACGACGCAAATCCGAGGCTTTGACGGCACATTGCATTATGTTCCAAACAGGCAGATTGTCGGCCTTTCCAATCATTCTAGAGGAAATATGCAAGCCCTTGTTGATATCAGCATATCGTATAATGAAGACTTAAATCGGGTCATGTCCATTCTTCAAGAAGCTTGCGACCAATTTGCAAAAGAAACTGAAGAGGTTGTGGAAGGTCCGGACGTTTTAGGCGTGCAAAATTTCGGCACGTCTGATGTGATTATCCGCATCATCGCCAAAACGAAAAACATGGAGCAGTGGGCTGTTGAAAGAAAGCTCCGGAAACGGCTGAAAGAAGTGCTTGATGAAAACGGCATCGAAATTCCGTTCCCTCATCAAGTGATGATTCATAAGAACGAGCAGCAAAAGGAAAGAGGATGATCTCTCATCCCCTTTCCTTTTTAATTATGACTTCGTGTTTGTATAGAACGTATTTCTAATTTTTTCTCTTGCTTTATGCAGGAGGCTATGAATCTTCTATTTATTGCCTTTCCATTCAAAATATTGACAAATAAGATCGACCGCTTTAAAGATTGCTTGTTCATTTGGTGAAAGCTTCGCATGATGAAGGCCGTAAGGAGAATCAACTCCAAGCCAAAACATAAATCCTGGAATTTTCGCCAGCATATAGCCGAAATCTTCCCCAGTCATCGCTTCTTTGCATACGTGGAGTCGAATTTCTGTTTCATTCTGGACAAACTCCATAAATTCTTTTGATAACGCTTCATCATTCCACACTTGATAATACATCGAACCCCAGTCAATTTCTGCTTTGCATTGGTAGCCGATTTCTATACCTTTGACCATGTCTTCAATCCGCTTTTTCACTTTTTCCATCGATTCGACAGAAAATGTGCGAATCGTTCCTTCCAATCTGGCGTGATCCGCAATTATATTTTGTATCGTGCCGCTTGCAATTTTTCCAATGGTAATTACAGCACTATCCAAAGGATCTATATTGCGGCTAACGATGGATTGCAGCTGGGTGACAAGGGCGCAAGCAGCGACGACCATATCATGTGTCGTGTGCGGAAAAGCGGCATGGCCTCCCTTCCCGGTTAAATCGATAAACAACTCGGACGTATTAGCAAAAAGTAGTCCAGGCTTCATTCCGATAGTTCCAACCGGAAGCTCTGGAGCAATATGAAGCGCAGTGATCATATCCGGCATCCATTGTTGCATAATCTCGCTGTTTAGCATCGGCTCTGCACCGCCGGGCCCTTCTTCTGCCGGCTGAAAGATGAATAGCAGATCATCTTGAATCGGATGATAGGCGAAATGAGTTAAAACCCCCAAAGCGATCGTCATATGAAAGTCGTGACCGCAAGCATGCATCAAGCCTGGATGTTCTGATTGAAATGAAAGCCCCGTTTTTTCTTCAATCGGCAATCCGTCAATATCTGTCCGGTAGGCTATCATTTTTCGAGGATTTGTTCCATGGACCTTCACGAAAATACCTGTTCTCCATGTTTTCACTTCAAGCCTTTCGTTCGGCAGCGAATGAATATAATCTAATAAATATTTTTGTGTTTTATGTTCTTGAAATCCGAGTTCAGGTATTTTATGCAAATCACGGCGAATGGCAATAAGCGCATCCTTATTCATATGAGTCCCCTCCTAAAGGATAAGCGTGGACGCTGTCCACGCTTCGAATTTAGAGCTGCCGCAATTCTTGCTTAATTTCAATTTTCGCTTTCGTTTTTTCGTCAATATCTTTAATTTTTTTCGCAGGAACACCTGCAACAACTGTGTACGGTTCAACATCTTCCACTACAACAGCACCAGCTGCAACAACCGCGCCTTTTCCTACTCTTACACCTTCTAAAATGACGGCGTTTGCTCCGATCAAAACATCATCTTCGATTACGACAGGTTTTGCAGAAGGCGGCTCAATTACACCAGCTAAAACCGCTCCGGCACCAATGTGGCAGTTTTTACCAACCGTTGCACGGCCGCCCAATGTTGCATTCATGTCAATCATCGTTCCTTCACCAATGACAGCGCCGATATTGATCACTGCCCCCATCATGATGACCGCATTATCGCCGATTTCCACTTGATCACGGATGATTGCACCTGGTTCAATTCTTGCTTTTACGCCTTTTAAATCAAGAAGCGGGATCGCTGAGTTCCGGCGGTCATTTTCAACAACATAGTCTTCAATTTTATCTTTGTTTTCTGCTAGTGCTTGTTCAATTTCAGACCATTCTCCAAAGATGATGCCTGTGTTTCCAGTAATAAATGTTTTGGACTGTTCTCCAAAGTTGATTCCTTCTAATTGACCTTTTACATAAACTTTTACAGGAGTCGTTTTTTTACTGTTTTGTATAAATGAAATAATTTCGTTTGCATCCATCATTTTCATCGCAATACTCCTCTCTGTTTTTCTGTACCCCCATTACTGTATCAAAGAAAAGAATCAATTGACAAGCAAATTTATCATTCATTAATAAATTGATGGACGATTTCCATAAACGCCTGCACTTGTTTAAGCTTTAACGATGATTCATGCCCGATCAACCAAGTATCCCTTTTAATCGGCTTTCCTTCATGATCAATGAGCGGCAGTCGAAAGATCGAACCATCCTTTTCATCAATGCTGACAGAAGGCAAAATCGCAAAGCCGATACCATGATACGCCATTTGCTTGCACGTCTCGATCTGATCAACGACAATTGTCCTTTTTGGCGGGTTTTTAAATTGCCTGTGCCACCATTCTTGTATTTCTTGATAGTATGTAGAATCACTTTTAAATTGAATAAAAGGCCGCTCTGTGTGTACTAAATCATCGATGCTTTGAATTTCTGTGTCAACTAAATACAAAGTATCTTCCAGCAAATGCTGTTTAAACCCTTTCCAATCAGGGTTTCCGCGTATGATTCCGATATGAATATCATCTTCATATAAACATTTTAATATTTCGCTTGACCACCCGGTTATAAGTGAAATTTCCGCCTGAGGGTATTTTTGTACATATTTTTTCAAAACTTTTGGAAGCCAGTGCTGGCCGATTATAGATGCCACTGCAAGCTTTAACGTCCCGTACACTTCTCCTTCCAAAACAGAGATTTCCTCTCTTACCTTCTCTTCCTTTTCAATCATTTCTTTTGCAAACTGGACAACTTTTTCTCCTGCCGGTGTAAGAGTCAATCCCTTTTGTGAGCGCAAAAAAATTTTAAATCCCCATGCTTTTTCGATCGACTGAAGACGCTGCGACAAAGCAGGCTGGGAAACAAAAAGTCGGTCAGCCGCTTTTCTCATATTTTTTTCTTCAGACAAAGTCACAAGGATTTGCAATTCCGAAATTTGCATCGCTAAACCCTTTCCTTAGTGGATTCAATAGTTCAAAAACATTATAAAATATTTTTGCTTTTCCGTCATAACAAGTTTAGCAAAAAACATTCATTTTAATTCTCTCTTCGGAAGAAAGAAAATAAAAAGAACGCTCAAAATTGCTAATAAAAAGACGACGAAATAAACATGGTGAAGAGCAATGCTCAAACCAGACTCAAGAACCTCTTTTATAGGATCGGAAAGATCTGATTCTGGATTCAATAGGTTGTTGGCCGAATCAATGTTTAAGTTTTTTCCAGCACTATGCTCCTCCAAATATGTTTGCAGCTTGCTGTTTAAAATCCCGCCGAGCAAAGCGGCGCCGACGGTGTTGCCGAGATTTCGCATAAACATATTGGTGGCGGTGGCAATTCCGCGTTCTTTCCAATCAACTGCCGATTGAATCGATACAATGAACGAGGTCGATGTCAGCCCCATTCCGACGCCGAGTAAAAAAGAGCCGATCATAGCATGAACAGGTCCGTCATCTGCTGAAAGCATAACAAAGACAAGACTGCCGGCCAATAAAAAAATGCCTCCTAAAATTGATGTGGCACGAAAGCCGGCTTTTAAATAAATCCTCCCCGCTACTGTTGAAGCAATCGGCCATCCGATTGACATCGTTGTCAGCGTGAATCCAGCCACCATTGCCGATTTTCCCATAACACCTTGCACAAATGTCGGCAAAAAGGTGGAAATGCCCATAAGCATCATCCCGGTCGTCAAGGACGTTACATTCGCAAGCAAAATGGAGCGATTTTTCCAAAGCGAAAGCGGCATCATCGGATCATCGGCCCGATTTTCCTGAAAAATAAACAATATAAAGAAGCAGCATGCAACAGCTAATAACACCGCAACCTCCCAGGAAGTCCAAGACCAGCGGACTCCTCCTTCGACAAGGACGATCATCAACAAGCTGATCGCAATAAGCATGAACATGGCGCCTGCATAATCAATGCTCGACTTTTTCTTATCAATGCGTTCATTCAAAAACAGACCGATTCCTGCCATTGATAAAATGCCTAAAGGAACATTCACCCAAAATACAAACTTCCAGCTTATGTACTCAACGAACAAGCCACCTAAAACGGGACCGATTATTGCAGAAATTCCCCATACACTGGACAAATATCCTTGTATTTTGGCCCTTTCTTCTACTGTATAAATATCGCCGACAATTGTTGTGGCGACTGGCATCACAGCTCCGGCTCCAATCCCTTGTATAAAACGGTATATAATTAAAGTTTCCATCGAATCGGCGAGACCGCAAAGCACAGAGCCAATTAAAAAAATAATGATGCCAAAAGCAAAAATCGGTTTTCTTCCAAACAAATCCGCCAATTTACCATATATTAAAATCGTTACGGAATTCATTAATAAATAGGAAGAAAAAATCCAGCTATATTTTGAAAAACCGCCAATTTCTGCGACAATGGCAGGCATTGCTGTGGAAACGATCGTTGCCTCAACTGCAGCCATAAACATTGCCAGCATGACGGCAGCTAAAACGAACGGACGCTTTGTTTCTTTATGGTCTAGTTTCCCCCTATCTTTTTCAATAAGCGCCTCTTTCATCACGATCACCTCATTTGAAAATCACTTTCAATCGTTTGTAAGCATGAATTCATTTTGCCATAGCATTCGCATTCGTTCAATTACTTTCCCAAAAAAACAATATCTATATTTTCATTATTTGAAGGTTGGATGGATTCGAAACTATTGAGCCAATATGAAATAAAAACGCCGGCAAGGGCGTTTTTATTTGGGAAACCTGGAATTTAATATCATTAGTTGTTTATGGAGCTTTTTTAAGATGACCCTTCTTGTAAAAATCCCCTCTAAAACACCGTCCTCATTCGTTATACATACAAACGTATGATTAATAACGAGCTTCAGCGCCTTCATCCAATCATCCGATACATTCAATCTGGAAACATCTTTGTTCATTACTTCTTCTACTTTCATATTTTGCAAACGCTCAAATTCGATTCGTTCCAATCCTAAAATTGAATCCATGATCAAATTCGTCGTAATCAGCCCGTGCAAGCGATATTGAGCATCCAAAACCGGAACAGCTGTATAGCCTGTTTTCGTCAACACTAATAATGCATGCTCTAAGTTATTTCCCATTTGGACATGAGCCACTTTGTCTGCAGGTATCATCAAATCTTTAATCGAAATATTTGTAAATTCTTCAGAAAAAACTTTTGTCATTCGTTTCTTCCTCTCACTTTGACATTTCATTTTAATCATAACATATGATCTGGAAAATGTGTTCCATTTACCAAAAAGAAACTTCCTATTTTATGATATCATTATGTAAGCGTTTTATCACGCGATAAACTTACATTTCTGCGAAAAGCGATGCTCTTGCAAAGAGCATCGTTCAGATGCCTCTCACACTCAAAAACTGGTCCTCACAAGGATACAGGTTACGTATGCGAACGGATTTTGTCATAAAGCTCCACTAATTTTTTGTATGTACATAAATCAAACTCTTTTTTTCCGCATTCAATATCATTGATTTCGCTCACAACCAATTCAATCGCAAAATGGTTGCGAAACAAAATTGCGACAAGCAATTGCTTTTCTTCTAGAGACAATACCGGTTGAACAGCTCGCATCGTTATTCATCCTCCAGTGCCTTCATTTTAAAAAACATCCTAACCATAACATATAATGAGCAGCTTTAAAATTATGTCGAAATTTGCTTACATCATGAAAAATAATATTCCTTTTTTCGCAGCTTTCAATTACAAGAAGCTGGAAATCGAATCAGAAGCCCGAAGCTGGAGCATGTGCAGATTGTTTTTTGTTTAATTAACCAAGTCGATTAAATGACATCACCGTTCGAACCGCTGCATTCAGTTCCTCTGGCTCCGGCAATTGTGTTTATTTACACTGATTGTGAACTACTCGTAATTGAAATGACGAGCTTCCTGTTCTACGCAACGAACTGTTGTCCGTTAAACGTATACACAGTCGGCGTGTCCAACACCACTACTGATTGAGATAAAGCCTTAATCTCTTTCAGATACTTTTTGCTGATATTGATAGCACCATTCACATCCGCATTGATGGTTGTATGACAGTCGTTACATACATATAACCCTCGATGAATCCGATTACTCGGCTTTGCGTTTTCTTCACAAGGGAACATTTGGCATACTGAACATGCTTGAGAGGTGTATTCTTCGGTTAATAAACGAACATCTATTCCTTGCTCCTGCGCTTTATACCGTATCATTTGAATGATTTTCGCATACGGAAAACCATGCAATTTTTGATTCGTTTTCTTGTTGAATTTCGCTTGTTCTCGTATACCTGTAATGTCACCAATCACAATCGTTTCGACTCCTTGTTGCAGAGCAATATCAATCACTTTTCTTGTCATACAATGCAACATGTGATGCACTTGTTTTCTTTTCTTTTGATAAAGTTGTAACACACGTCTGGAAGGTTTCGGGTATTGTATTCCTTTAGCACATTGTTGAGCGAAACCAATCGCTTGAAAATGGGCGATTTGTTTATGAAAGTAGCGTTCAACGGATAGCCATTGCCTTCCTGAAATGATGTGTGCTTTTCCTTGATAATCATAACAAGTCATCGCATTGGCAATCCCTAAGTCAATCGATAAAAATTTCGTGCTATTCTTTTGTTTCAATGGTACATCTTTGTATTCTTGAATCAGATAAATCGTATATTCTTTTCGACTGATGGGTTTCACTTCAATCAGTTTTATCTTTTCGATTTCGATATGTTTCGGAATCGGGATATAAAGATAACTTTCTTCCAATCCATACGTTTCTTTTAAAAAGGCTTTTTGAGCCTTTGGAATGGGTAAACGAATTTTGGTATTGTTCTCCACCAATTTGAAACTGTTATTTAGAAAACGGACATTAAAGTTTTGATGTTTGAATCGTGGTGGTTGTGGATTATCTATTCCATTGCTTTCCTTTAGTTTGAAAAAAGACACCCACGCTTCTTGCAAGACTTTTAAGACCTCTTGTGCTGATTGAGCAGGTAATTGTTTATACCAAAAATGTGTTTTTAATCGTTTTTTCTGTTCATACCAATTCGGGAACGGTACACCTTGTTCTTTCGACCAATTCCGTTTTTCATAGTTCCCCACATTCCATAACTTACGACTGGCATAACACAAGTGATATAAGATGATTTGATTGGTTCGATTCGCTTTATAGGTGAAATACGATACCTTTTTCATTTAGTCACCACCTTTCTTTTGGTTAGCAATATAGCGTTTTATGACATCCTCACTAATAGAGCCAACGGTTTCAATATAATAACTAGAGTTCCATAATACTCCTTTCCATAATTTTTGTTTGATTTCAGGAAATTGCAGAAAAATTTTTCTCCCTGAAATCCCTTTTAACATTTTGACAATATAAGAAGGTGCTATTTTTGGATGAGCTGATACAAATACATGAATATGATCTTGTTCACCCACCTCTACCATCTGCAACAGAAAACCTTTTTCTTCTGCAATCTCTTTAAAAATTTTCTTGAGATATAACTCAACCTCTTGTGTCAAAACCTTCTTTCGATATTTCACAGACCATACAATATGATAATTAACATTATAAACACAAGTTCTTGCGTGAATTAAATTTGTTTTCTTCATACATATAGTATATCAAAAATATACAAAAAAACCAATTATTTCAATCTTTAATAAACCACATATAGTCTTTATAAAATATAAAAAAAGCGATTCATCTCCCCTTTAAAAAGGGGAAGATTCTCGCTTGTCTATTCTAAATTACTATCAGTGCCTCGATCATGATGATTTTTTCAATAAAATATCAGTAGCGTTGCATAAAAAAATTTAATGTTTGTCAAGCTCAATAAAAATTCCAGTTATTTCATGTAACTGAATATTCAGACATACAATCTTTCTAAGCAAGCTTAAAAGGACAATGACGTCTTAATCGGCAGTCCATTTCCACAATTTGGTAATATATTACAGAAACATTGGATCATAAACTAAATCGTCTAGGTGTTCCACCTCCCCTTCTTCAAATTGGTACACGATGGTTTCAAAATCTTTTTCCCAATGGTATTTTTTCCGACCGTTGGACGTTCGAATTGGCTTTTTAAAAAGGGAGCGAACAAAACAGTCAAAACCTTTAAAAAGCAGATTCTGTAAAGTTCGCTTGATCTCTAATAAAGGACCATCGTGATTCACTTTTAATTGGAGCATGGCCTGTAAGCAATAGGTGATTAGGGCGATCCAAATTTGATTGTAAACGGCATTTTGACTTTTTCCATAAAATCTTTTTATCTTAAGGTGCTGTTTCATCCATTTAAAGAAGGTCTCT
This sequence comes from Aeribacillus sp. FSL K6-8394, assembly GCF_038008865.1. Taxonomy (NCBI): domain Bacteria; kingdom Bacillati; phylum Bacillota; class Bacilli; order Caryophanales; family Bacillaceae; genus Aeribacillus; species Aeribacillus sp. FSL K6-8394. The sequence goes on along the minus strand of NZ_JBBPAA010000001.1, from coordinate 513,213 downwards.
ATCTTCCAGCGATATCGGTATAAATCTGCAATCTCTTCCGCAGAAAGATCAAAGCAATTGGTTATGATGATCACGGGATTCCCTTCGCTGTCGACCGTTTCGATCAATCGGAGAGGATGAGTCATTTTGGTATGATTACGGTCATTTCCTAAAATGACAATCTGATCCCTATAAATCAAACGTTCTGGATTGGGAATCCGTTCCGATAAAACTTCAATCTCTGCGTTCTTTTTAAGCCGGGTAATGAATCGCACCCCTTCTCGGCATAAGCGGTCGAACTGTTTGTAATCGACATACCCTCGATCAAACAAGTAAATCGCATTTGGATCGATTTCAATGAGTTCGTCCATCTGTGTGCGATCGGCATGTTTCGCGGGTAAGATAATCCCTTGATCCGGAACAGTGATATCCTTCGTTACAACAACCTTTAAATGGAGTCGAACACCAGCCTTTGTCTTACGAAAAGTTGCCCATGGATATTGGCTCAAACTCATGCTCATCGTGGTAGAATCAATGACCAGAAGACGACCAATGTTTCGGATGATCGGGGCATTTTTCATTTGCCCTTGGATCTTTAAGACCAGATATTTAAATACTTTTTCAAACAGTTGAGGGGATAATTGGCCTAATTTGCGAGAAAGTTGCGAAGTACTAATTGCATCAAATTCCAGATATGTCTGCAACTCTTCCTTGTCTTTCAAATGTTTGGCCAATTTTGTTAAGCTTTCCAATTCATTTATCTGAGCGATGATACAAAGTTGTAAAAACTTATACACCGTTAATTTTTTAATGTATTTGTCAACGTCAATCACATTAATTAGTTTTGAAAAAGTTATTGGATCGATCTCTTTAAATAGTTCATTTATTGTGGATTCTGTGGTATTCTTATCCATAATGGTTTCTCCTTATTCTTAGGATTTGGATAGGACTGCCAATCCTAATTATAAGGAGTTTTTTTATATCCAAAAAGATGAAATTTAACATAAAATTAGGCTTGACAAATTAAAATTAACTTAATGCAATGCTACTGATAAAATATAGATAAAGTAGGGCGCCCCGATTAAAGCTGTCATAATGCCCGCTGGGACACCATCCGGAAGTGCGATGTTTCGCCCGATTGTATCGGCTAGTAGTAGAAGCCACCCTCCCAACAAAATCGCAATCGGAAGATAAAGTTGATTGCGGGGACCAATCATTGACCGTGCTAAATGGGGTGCCAAAAGACCGATAAACGCTACACCTCCCGTTACAGAAACCGCAGCTGCGGCAAGCCCGACAGCAGCCAATAAAAGCGTAATTCGCTCCCTCTCAATGTTCAAGCCAACCCCGACTGCAGAAGGATCGTTTAAACTTAATAAATTTAATTGTTGAGCTCTGAAAGCAATAAACGAAATCAAAATGACAATCCAAGGTAAAATTGCCAAAATAAACGGCCAATCTGCCCCCCAAACGTTCCCTGCCAGCCATTTGGCGATAAAATCAACTTTTTGCCGTTCTGCAGAAGAAATAATGACGATCATGGTTCCTGATAAAGCCATGGCGAAGCCGACACCGATAAGGACTAATCGAACGGGGTTTAAACCGGCATTTCGATCATAAGAAAAAACGTAAATAGCCCCTGCCGTTAAAAGAGCGCCGATAAAAGCTGCGACTGGCAGTAAATACACAAATGAGCCGACATCAATTGGAAAAAATAAAAAGAACACTGCAATAGCTACTCCTGCTCCGGCATTAATCCCAATGATCCCCGGCTCAGCCAAATCGTTTCTAGTAATATCTTGAAAGATCGCCCCGGAAACCGCCAAAGCCATTCCTGCCAATAAGGTCACAATGATCCGCGGCAAGCGGACGGAAAATAAAACGAACTCCTCTTTAAACGTCCCGTGGCCGAGAATAGTTGGAAGCAAGCGATTCATCGAGACGGAGGAGGTGCCTAATCCCATTCCGATGATGGCCGTTGCAGCAATTAAAAGAATCAGAACAAGTATGATCAGCCGCTGCTTTTTAACAATTGCCGGATGTATGATCATGTGATAGCTTTCCCCCTTTTTTGCACAATGAACAGGAAGAAAGGCAAACCTAAAAAGGAAACAATGGCCGCCACTGGTGTTTCGTAAGGAGCATTAATCGTTCTGGCAAGCGTATCAGCGATTAATAAAAAGCAGGCGCCGAATATCGCAGACATTGGGAGAATATAACGATAATCGGCCCCTACGACCGAACGGACGATATGCGGAACCATTAAACCGATAAATGCCATATTCCCAACAAGGGCTACAGATGCACCAGTAAGCAATATAATGATGATAAACAGCACCATTTTTATTTGTGCCGTTTTTTGTCCTAACCCGATTGCCACTTCTTCATTTAAACTTACAATGGTCAGCTGCCTTGAGAAAAAAAGAGAAATGGTGATCCCAACGAGAGCAATCGGTATGAGGATCTTGAGCTGTTTCCATGTTGCACCGACAAGTCCTCCAGCTGTCCACATCGAAACATTTTTGTAAATATTAAAATATAAGCTGATTCCTTCCGCGACGGCAAAAAGAAAAGCAGACACAGCAGCCCCCGCTAAAACGATTTGAAAAGGAGAAATCCTTCCTTTTTTTACCGCACCGATTCCAAAAACTAAAAAGGCGCCAGCTGCTGCTCCAATAAAGCACGCAATGGTCATACTAAAGTAATTTGCGTTTGGAAAAAGGGCAATTGTCAAAGCGAGTGCAGCATTTGCTCCGGCTGTCAGCCCTAATAATCCTGGATCTGCTAATGGATTGCGAGTCAATCCTTGCATGATTGCTCCGGCTACTGATAAAGAAGCGCCGACAAAAATAGCACCGACTTCGCGCGGAAGACGAATTTCCCGAATCATATCAATCGTCTTACCAGCCGCATCTGTCGTTAGCGCCAGCCAAACATCTTTTACACTAGTGTCTGCCGCTCCAAACACCATCGCTAAAAAAAACGAACCAATCAGCAAAATGACTGCGAATATGAATTTAAAGAAAAATGAAGCGGAATCGTTTTTTAGCATACATCTCATCTCTTCTATTTTTCTATTTTATAGATGGAAAGAAGAGAAATTCATGCCTGCTGAATTTCTCTTCTTCTTATTACTTATTTTTTTCCAAGAAATTTTTCTCGAAAGAATTCAAGCTGATATTCCAATGTCAGTCGATCATTGAAATAAAATTCATTAGCATTTACTTCAAACACGCGATTGTTTTTGACAGCCGGTATGTTTTTATAAGTATCTGTTTCTTGGAAAGAGTTATCAGCATCCGAATACTTACTGACGATTAAATAATCCCCTGCAAATTCTGGAAGCACTTCAGTCGATAAAGCATAATAACCTTGTTTTAAAGCTTTTTCTTCCACTTTTTTAGGCATTTTTAGCTTCATGGCTTGGTATAAAATTTCTGTTCCTCTTCCCCAGTTGTTCCCAAACACATATAATTGCTTATCAAAACTTTCAATGACTGAAACAGTTGCATCTTCTCCAATTTTCGCGCGAATTTCTTCTCCTGTTTCTTCAGCTCTTTTTTTGAAATCCTCGACCCACTCTCTTGCTTCTTTTTCCTTATTTAAAAGCTTGCCAATTTCTATATGCTGTGTTAAATAATCGACTTTTCCATAAGTAAACGTAACAGTAGGCGCTATCTTTTTCAGTTTATCTACATTTTTAATCGTCGATAATCCGATGATTAAATCCGGATTTAGTTCAATGATTTTTTCTAAATCTTCATCAGATACTTCTGCAACATCTTTCAATTTGTCTTTCCAGCGCGGATTCATTTTTGACCAAGAATCAACACCAACGAGATTTACTCCTAAAGACATCACATCTCCGGCAAATGACGAGAGAACAACGACTCTTTTAGGATTAGCCGGGACTTCAACAGGACCGTTTTCCGATTGATATGTAATCGTTTCAGGTTTTTCTTCTTTCTTTTCAGCGCTGTCTTCCTTTTTATTACCACAAGCGCTAACTATGAGAACCAACAAGAACAGAATTGGAATAAGACGTTTTTTCATGATTTTCTTCTCCTTTTATTAGATTGTACGTGATGCATATTGGTTTATCTGTTCGGGGATCCCGTCCTATTACAGCATCAATTTGAAATACTTCTTTCAGCACGTTGCAGTCGATTACTTCGTCACTCGTCCCGGCTTTGATAATTTGTCCGTCTTTCAATGCTATAATATAATCGGCAAAACGAGCTGCTTGATTGATATCATGAAGCACCATGACGATTGTCCGCCCCTGCTCTTTGTTTAACTGCTGTAGAAGCTCTAGTACTTCAAGCTGATGCGCCATATCTAAATAAGTGGTCGGTTCATCCAAAAAGATGATGTCCGTTTCTTGAGCAAGCGCCATCGCTATCCAGACACGCTGTCTTTGACCGCCTGACAGCGCATTGACTGGCTGGTGTTTAAAATCGGCCGTTTTCGTAACTTCTAAAGCCCAGTTTATGACCTCAAGATCTTTTTTTGTTAATCTGCCGAAGCCTTTTTGATATGGGTAGCGGCCGTAAGATACAAGCTCTCCAACGGTAAGGCCGGCTGGACTTTCTGGTGATTGAGGAAGTATGGCCATTTTTTTCGCCAGTTCTTTCGTATCCTGCTTTAAAATACTCTCGCCATCAAGAATAATTCGACCGGATTGGTGCGGAATAATCCGAGTTATCGCTTTCAACAAAGTGGATTTTCCACAGCCGTTGGAACCGATTATCGTTGTAATTTTTTTATCTGGAATTTCAATTTTCATATCTTTCACAATCAGTCGATTGCCATAGGAAATTTGTAAACGATCTGTGTATAGGCGGATCATGGAAAACCTCCAATTTATTCTAAATTGATAATGATTATCATTTTCTTATACAAATATAATATAATACCATCCTTTCTCCTTGTCAATTATCATTTTTTTTAAGAGAATCGAGTAGGAGGGAGCGATTAACTCCCGTCCTCTCACACCACCGTACGTACGGTTCCGTATACGGCGGTTCAATTAAGATAATTGACGCAAGTCTTTATAACTTCCGTGAATAGCTGTTCTCTTTATGCCAGTGGTCACTCCACCCTCCAAGAGATCTCCCACGGGATTCACCGCTTCCTCCCTCAAGTGAGGTACTACGTTTTCTGTGTTCATCATGACTCACTGAATGCCAAGGGCTATTCTCTCTTAATTGTTCGGTCCTTCTTAGTTGTTCTAGACCAACTAATACTATGACCTCTGCTGACTTCTGACTGTTCAGCTATCTATCACTAGATAGGTTACCAAGGTTACTTGGCGTGCCAGCCAGACCTCCCCGGGTAAGAGTGTAATCTTTCCTTCCATCCATCTGCTTCATTTACTCTGTATCACCTTCGGCAGAAAGGGCTTTGTTTTGTCTTGCAAACTCACCCAGTGATACCTAGCCTCATATGAAGTTCGTGTTCCGAGAGACCTTAAAGTTTGCCGCTCGCTTCCTTCAGATTCCGCGTCACCACGGACACCCTTGCGTTAAGCTAACTGCTACTTCTGCCTTCGCAGCTCGGGACTTTCACCCTATAGATTACACCCATGCCGGGCGCACAAGAAGAAACCCGGCCTCCAAAGCCGGGTTTCTCGTCCGAATGTGTAACAAAGGGGGAGCGGGGGTTTAGCCGCGATGTTTCACTTCAAGACGTCTGTGAACTACTTCGTCTTACATTTATAATGATAATGATTATCAATATCGATGTCAACACTTTTTATAAAAAAATTTTTCAAAACAAAATTTCCTTTAATAGAAAAAACCATAACGCGAAGTTATGGCTACCAAGTAGTTGAAAAGCTAATATAAAAAATATAAAAAAGCGCAAATGCAATCAGCACGATATAAGCAATAAAAATCGGATTTCGAATATACGGGCGCTTTTCAACTTTTTCGCTTACTTCTGTATCATACTCGCTTTGCCTTTTTTCCATCTGGCTGCCCACTTGTAACGTATAAAACAGGCCAACAAGCAAAACTAACAAAAAAACACCGCCGAAGATCAAATTCGTAAATTGCATAAAAACCCCCCTTTTTCTCTATTATTTGAGAAAAAAGGGGGGTTTATTCAAAGGAGACCGTCTTGTTCATATAAATAAGAATATGGAATATCGATAAACAAATAATGATCGTCATCAAGCGGATAGGAAAACGTGCGGATCGTCTCCCCTGTTTCGATATCACTATACAAATCACTTAAAAACCCTTTTTTGTTGACGCGCATGCGAATAATATTTTCTAAAAAGTACGGGCGCCAGCTCCAATTTTTCATATAATATTCTTTTTGAAAAATCCATCGGTCTTCTTTTCGGAAAATATTTCCTGACTTTTGAAACCCGTTTTCATCACAAATATAAATACGAAAGCTCATGTCGCCAAGCTCTTCTGCTAAATGGGTAATTAATTCGTCAAATTGGCTGACAGCTTTTTTATATTTGTTCACTAGTTGTGACACCCGCTGATGAAACTGGTCGGAATATGAATAAAGTGTTTCAAGCTTTTTCTTTTCAAATTGAATGAAATGGTTGAATTCCTGCTGCAGTCTTTCTTTTAGAACACATCGATCAATAAATTCTCTTTCCGGATAATGAAGATAATATCCTTGATAATATCTTCCGCCATTTTTCCACGCATATTGCAATTGAAAGTTTGCCTCGATGTCTTCATATAAAAGCGTCGCACCGATTTTGCGCGCAAGTAGTGAAATCGAAAACAAAACATCGAAATACGATTGGCTGGGTGAAGCTAATTTTAATGGCTGCAAATCGATTTTCAAAATATCAGGAGATAATAACCCAATGCGGTCCAAATTGCTCGATTCTTTCCCAATATTGTCAATCGCAATTTTGATTCCGTAAGTCCGGTAATAAGTGAGCAAATGATGGAGCTGTTCGATATCTCCTAAATAATTGTGTTCCGTAATTTCCAGAACAATCCGGTTTAAATCAAGCCCTTTCTCTTTTTCTTCCAGCAGCAAATTTAAAAAGCTTTCGCCGTGATCGATCATAAGCAGATTTGGATCCCTGTTTATAAAAATGAAAAGATCATCATCCAGTTCTTTCATTTCCTCCAATGCTTTTTTGACGACTGTATCATCTACTTCCATTCGGTATTCTTCAGGGATCGAATCATCATGGAAAAAAAAGCCTAAGCTTTTGTATTCCCCTTCCATATGAATTCTGCCTAAAATTTCGTAGCCAATCACCTTTTGTTCATCTGCGCTAAAAATCGCCTGATAATAAGGCACAATTTTTTCGGTATTAGTTATGACATCTAGTGGGTCCATGGGCATCTCTCCGCTTCTTGTACTCTCATATGATACATGATTATAACATTATTTGGAACATTAGAAAATGTTGAAGAACCTTTTTTGCGCATTTGCTACATTCCCATTTTTACATAATTGGAATGAGGCCCATCCTGGATGCAACGGTTGGCCTCTCAATTGATTTTATGTTTTGCGCCCGCTTCCACAATCAACAAAGTAGTTTGTTTTTTCAATGACCATACAAGCAGAAAACCGAGCAATAAAAGAACAGACCGTTTGCAAATGAAAAATAGCCGAAAATCATCGGACCGAAGGAAAACAAAGAAATTAGAGTGTTCTGGCTAAAATACCGATAGAGATATACAGGAATGAACGAAAAACAATTAACGGCATTAATCTCAACAATTTACAATCTGTTTGAACGAGTTTCATCAAGGCTTCAGCACTGCTGCTTTTGATCTACGACTTTGCAAATGAAGTGATTGCTTCCATAAGTATGACGGGTCCAGATAAAACTATTCATCAAAATGACTTTTTTCTACACGGAGAAAATCGTCTAAGCAGAAAATATATTTAAAAGGATGGAGTTTTTCACTTGCTGATTCGAATAGGGGATTTTGAGGTGTCCTCTAAAATTATTTGAATTAGTTATTCAACATAAACGAATTTACTTTTTCTTTTTATCAATTTCAAAACTAGACTGTTGATTTTTATTGGTTTTAAATGAATCAGTATCATCATTTCATTAATAATCATTGACTCATTATTATTTTTTTCCATATCTTTTCATTCAATAGGTTTTATGAAGATATTTGTCATTACCAATACCTTCTCTTTGCAAATTTTTTATTTTATTTTTTGCTCTATCTTTCAAATGCCTGTTATTAATTTTTGCTTTATTAATAAATCTTCTTGCATCATTTCCTCTTACAATAGGTTTTTCCCTTAAAGTGACACCATTTTAATCCTCCTTCCTTAATAGCATTTTACTAGAAATTTAAATCATTACATAGCTGCCCTTTATGTTTTATGAAAATTACACCATTCATTTCTCAATTCCTAAAGACTTTCTCGCTCCAGCAGAAGAGTTAAACCTTTTTCATCATATTCTCCAAATGATTGTTTTAATGTTGTCCATAGATGATAACAAAATAGTTAATCAGAAAAAACGTGCATGTGAAGATTTGTCAAAAAACATTAAACAAGATGTTGAAAGTTTTATGTTATAATTTTTTCGATTGCTATAAAAACTGAAATGGTTGGTAAGAATGAATAAGTTGACAAGAAGACAATTTTTAAAGCATTTTTTCTGGACGGCTGCGTGCAGTTTATTCGCGAGCAGCGGTTTATACATCTACTCAAGATATATTGAACCGAGAAGACTAGAAATAAAAAAAATAAATGTTTCTCATCCAAAAATACCAAAAGGTTTTGATGGTTTGAAAATTGTTCAATTCAGCGACACACATCTAAATAACGACTTTACAATTGCAAATCTGGAACGGATCGTCAATCAAATCAATCGTCTAAACCCGGATATAATTGTTTTTACTGGTGATTTAATCGATGAGCCGAACAGTTATCCCGCTGTGCATCAGATTGCCCCGATTTTAAAACGCCTCCGTGCCGACTTTGGAAAATATGCAATTTATGGAAATCACGATCACGGCGGATACGGCACTGATATTTATCGCAATATATTACAAAATGCAGAGTTTCATTTACTGCAAAATGAAAAAAAAGAGATACAGCTGATTGACGGAAGCAAATTGATTGTCGCCGGCCTTGATGATGTCATGCTTGGAAGACCTGATTTTCAACAAACAATGGGCAATATTGACAAAAACTCTTTTACTATTCTTTTAGTCCATGAACCTGATACAGTGCTTCAAGCAAAAAATTACAATGTTGATCTCCAATTATCTGGACACAGCCATGGAGGACAAGTAAAAATCCCTTTTATAGGTCCGCTTTACACGCCTCCTTATGCAAAATCCTTTTCGGAGGGCTTTTATACTGTTGATCATACGAAGCTTTATGTCAATCGCGGGTTGGGCACAACTAGACTGCCCTTTCGTTTTTTGGCAGTTCCAGAAATCACCTTGTTTACATTATATTCCAAATAATCCTCTCTTTTAACCGGCTTAAAAGTACTTGGCTTTCATTTCTCTAACCAAAATATGAAAAAAAGATGTTCATATTGAATTAGGTAAATTATAATAGCTACTGTAAGTGTCAGTTAAAGGGGAGTCGCAATGGATATTTTTAAAAACCGCAATTTTGTCAAATTGTTTTTTGCAGCGCTTGCTTCACAAATGGGTTCAACAGTTGGCAATATGGCGTTTGCTTTTTATTTGTTGGAGCATTTTAGCAGCAAACCTTATTACGCAACTATTGCTGAGCTGATGTATTCTTTGCCGACTGTATTTGTTTTTGTCATTGTCGGTGTAGTAGCAGACCGCTTCGATCGAAAAAAGGTGGCAGAGAACTGCGACTGGATTCGTGCAATTATGACTGCATGTTTGTTTTTCGCCTTATTTACAAATTCGATTCCGCTCATTTTTTTCATCTTGTTTTTGCGGAGTGCTGTCACGAAATTTTTTTATCCAGCCGAATCTAGTTTAGTACAAGCTATTTTGCGAAAAGATCAATATGCGCAAGCTTCAGGTTTGAATCAAGTACTTTTCAGCATTTTTTTAGTGTTTGGCGTTGGATTAGGGGCATTGGCTTATCGAACAGTTGGAATTCATGGGGCCGTATTAGTTGATTTAATAAGCTTCGTTCTTTCCGCCTTGCTCATTCGCTCGTGTAAAATCCCTAAATCAGCAAGGCTACCAAACGGTCGAGTGTCATGGAAAGGTTTACATATATCATCCGCTGTTTCCGACTTTTTGGAAGGTATTCGGTACATTTTACATAATCGGCTTTTATCGCTCATTATTTTTGGTTTTTTCATTTTCGGCTTTGTTCAAGGAAGTTTTGCCGTTCTTCCGTTATTTACAATGAAATATGAGTTGGCACCGAATTCTTATGAAATGTATTCATCTTTATTTGCCATTTTTCTCGGTGCGGGCCTTTTAGTCGGCAGTACAGTTTCAACATTTTTTGCTAAAAAAATAAAACCGTTTCCAATGTTTGTTACACCGATATTTTTGACAAGCATTTTTGTTTTTCTCCTTGGTTTTGTGGATGAAGTAGAATTTTACTTGTTGATTATTTTTTTGATCGGCATGTGCATCGGTCCTGTGAACGTAGCAATTGGCGGTTGGATTCCGAATATCGTTCATCCAAAGCTAATGGGACGTGTCAGCGGATGGATCGACCCGTTAATGATGTTTGCGCAGTCTGCTACGCTTTTATGTATTGCACTATTGTTTCCAAACATCATTCGAAACATCGATTTACTTTATTACGGTATGGCTCTTATCATTCTTTTCGTCTTTTTCTTTTATATGATCTTGATGCCGAAATATTTAAACGAAAAACGGCATCGGCTAGGTAAAAACACAATCAAATCGGTTTTATAACAAAAATGTGTTTGACAGTCAGACTTATACTCCCAATCATGTGGATCATAGTGGATGAGAATTCACCCTACAACCGCATTGATTGGGAGTTTTTTGTGATAATTCATTTGAAGGAAAGTGATAATAAACTTTACCGAAAAAATTCATCATTAGTTTTTGCTTCTACCCTCAAGAAAACTTCTACTAAACGTATAACAAGCAAAAAAGGGGGTTCTAATAAGTCGTTTTTACGGCTTATTGACGCCCCCATTAATGTTTTAGAAACGTTGATATATCGGTGTTTATGATTTTTTGTTTTCAATGGCGATTTGACTTTCTGGACACCCCCTCCCTATCATGCTCCGAAAGAAATTCGAATCTTTTACAGAATGTCACTAGCATTGCAGTAATTAAATCTGATGATTCAAAATACTAAGAATGTTCAATTTTTTATTGATTTCGAAACAAAAAAATCCTTTACAATGGAAGTACAGGTGGTTCCTGTCCAAATCCAATCGTAAAGGATAACTGTTATGGACAAGAATACACTAATTTCATCATTTGGTAAATGGGTTTCACCCATAAATATTCAAAAACTTAGCGAACAAGTCAAAGAATTGAAACAGGACTATTACACAAAAAAGCTGACAACAGAAGCCTATATTAAACTTTTATTGGTAGCCCAACTGCTCGAATTTAAGAGCTTAGAGGAAATGAGTGATGCACTTGTAGACGAAGATCTTCAAAAAGCACTCGGATTTGAATCGATAAGTGCCTCTCAGCTATCCCGAAAAAACAATCAGATCAACCCACTAATTCTTGCAAATTTGTTCTTGGATCTTGTTTGGAAAATTCAACGGTACCATTATAAAAACGGAAAGAATATGCCACTGAAAATCATTGATTCGAGTACACTCCCGTTGAATTTGACCAATTATAAATGGGCAAAATTCCGTAAAACAAAAGCTGGTGTAAAGCTACACTTACGGCTCGTTTTCATGGATAAAGACACCGTCTATCCTGAAAAAGCAGTGATTACGACAGCAAAAGAACATGACCGAAATCAACTCGAAGTCCTAGTGGATGATAAAGAAGCCATGTATGTGTTTGACCGCGGTTATGTGGACTATGAACGTTTTGACCGGATGACAGATGATGGCTATTTCTTCGTTTCAAGACTGAAGAAAAACGCAGTCATTCGTGAAGTCTATACATTTTCACTTCCTGATGATTGTCACGTTCTATCCGATAAAATGGTCTACATTGGTACCACACAAAATCGTACTGAAAATGTCTATCGTCTACTAGAAGTTATGGACACAAAAGGGAACTTACTTCGTTTAATTACCAACCGATTTGATTTAAAAGCAGAAGAGATAAGTGATATTTACCGATCTCGCTGGGCTATTGAACTCTTTTTCAAATGGCTTAAGCAACACGTAGAAATTAAGCACTTTTATGGAATGAGTGAAACAGCTATTCAAAATCAAATTTTCTTAGCCCTTATCACGTATTGCTTACATGTTCTCATTCAATTGGAGATGAAAAGTAAGAAATCCCTACTTCGAATTACTCGTTGGTTAAAGAGAGCTCTGTGGAAACCAGCTTATGTTTGGTTGCGAAAATTTGATGGGCGAGCCAGTCCATAATCTCCCTTTTGTCGTTGTCGCTCTGATTTAACTGTATATATTTACCAAATGGGCAGTGCCACCTTTCTTTAGGTTTTGTCTTTTTGGCACAAATTCACAAAAAATAATTAACAGAAAATTCTAACTATATTTATGCAATGCTAATGACAGAATGTGAAATAAATAAATAATAAATGAATGAAATCAGCCCCGCTGCCAATAAATTATAAAAGATGATCCCGGCTCCATACCGAGATCATCTCTTAACCGTTTAGTCCCCTGATCAAACTGCCCACTCGACTCCCATTTTAATTATGCCGAGCATGGTCAATGGTTTGCTCTAGTATTTTTTTTACATGCTCATCATCATGTGAATAGTAAACTGTCGTTCCTTCCCTTCTAAATTTGACTAAACGCAAATTTTTGAGAAACCTCAATTGATGGGACACGGTTGATTGCAAAAGCTCAAGCTCGGCAGCTATTTCATTCACAGAACATTCTTGTTTTTCCGCAAGTAAATGTAAAATCCGAATTCTAGTCGGATCCGATAACGCTTTAAACGTTTGCGACACGATAAAAAGCGTTTCTTCGTCTATATCTAGAAATTCCTCTTTTCCGCTCATGACCCACCCTGCTTTCTAAAATATTTCATAATAACTATTATAGGCATAATTAATAGACTGTAAAAACTGGTTGCATTTTCTATTCATGAAAGTATAATGAAAATAAAGATTACGGAAAATAATGAAAAAGGAGAGACATCATGGACGATATCAGTCATTATAAGCTACGGGATGAGACGCCGGAAAATATAGCACGAGCCATCTATGTTGTCAATCGGCATGCAAAAACAGCACCAAATCCTAAATATTTATATTATTTAAAAAAGAAGGCGCTGCAAAAACTGATCGCTGAAGGAAAAGCAACAAAGAAAGGACTGCATTATTCAAAAAATCCAAAATTAAGCAAACAGCAGTCAGATGTTCTGGTGTCGGCAGGAAATTATTATTTTCATATGCCTCCTACAAAAGAAGACTTCCAAAACCTTCCTCACTTAGGTTCCTTAAATAATTCATACCGAAACCCGAAAACAAATCTATCATTGTCAAAGGCAAAAAATTTATTGGAGTATTATATCGGTATGGATAAAGCGAATCGACCGCTTTCTTCTCCCAAACGGTTCCATCGTCATACATATCAAAAACCGGTGTTTAAACGATTAGGCGAACGGTATGATTGAGTAAAAAGAGAGGCTTATTCAGCCTCGTCTTTTAATTCATCATCTTCTTCATTTTTAAATAACAATTCATCGATTCGCTCAATCAAGTGATGGACCTCAGGTTTGCTAATTTGGGCATTTGCACCTACCTGTTGTCCTTTATGTTTTAAATCATTCGTAATCAATGAGGAAAAAATCACAACCGGAATATGATCCAGCTCTGGATTTTCCTTAATTCGCTTCGTCAAATGCAATCCGTCAAGCTGCGGCATTTCGATGTCCGTAATGACTAAATCAACACGCTCCTTAACCGGTTCGCCTTCATTTACAATATTCTCTAAATAGTCCAGTGCATCCTTGCCGTTTTCAAAAAACTCAATCTGTTGAAATCCCGCCTCCGTCAATGTGTCGTTCAACAATCTGCGCAACAGCGGAGAATCCTCGGCAACGACAATTTTTTTATCAGATCTGTCCCTCTTTTCCAGTTTTTTCGCTTTTTCCTGCTGGATTCCGGACTCAGGATTAATTTCAACAACGATTTTTTCAAAATCAAGCATTAAAATCATTTCGTCTCCCATTTTAACAACGCCGGTAATTTGAGTTTCCAATCCTTGATACATTTCAGAAGGCTTTTCAATTTGCGACCAAGACACACGATGAATTTGGGTTACTTGATGGACGCGAAACACAACTTTTTGTTGGTTAAATTCCGTTACAATCAGCTTATCTTTTTCGCTGGGCTCGCAATTCGGATCGCCGATCGCCTTCGGTACGTTAACTACCGGGAGCACTTCTCCTCTTAATTCAATAATTCCTTCAACGTATGGATGGACGTGAGGCACGCTCGTTACAGGAAGAGGCTGAATGATTTCTTTTACTTTCATCACATTTATACCGAATTTATTCGAGCCGACGAGAAACTCTACAAATTCCAACTCGTTCGTACCGGTTTCAAGCAAAATTCCCTTTTCGTTCATATCTTTCTTCCTTCCGTCTAATATTTGCGAACGTTTCTTCTTCACTTTTTTATATCGGTTTTATTCTTTGTTCATTTAATACTTCTTTCGCTACAAATCGGTGGGAAATAAGTCTGAACAGCGTTACTCACAAAAATGTAAATGATACATTTCATTTCGACAAAGACGACTTGATTTCCTTTTTTTATAAAAAACTTTTATGTAGGTCAAACACCTTAAAAGTGAAGTTGCATATGTTATGGTGAACAACTGAAAAGTGAAAGGAGCATGAACGTGTATCCATTCTATCGACAAATCCTCCCGGGAGTTCAACAGCCAGAATTTTTTCCGGGCTTTCCAGGGATGGGTGGAGGATTTCCTTCGTTTCCTCCTACGGGGACTGGTCCCGGTTTCCCTCCATTCGGCCCTCCTGGAATCGGCGGAAGTCCAAGTGACGGTTTTGGACAGCAGCAAGGACCGCCTTCAGGACCGCCTCCAAGTTTTATTCCTCAAGAATCACCCGGAGTCGGAACATTTGCAGTTGATCCCGGAGGCATTAGAAGATGTTTACATCGTTTTACATTTATCCGATTAACAAACGGCAGAAGCTTCTGGTATTTCCCTGTGTTTGTAGGACAAAGGTCCATTGCCGGGTGGCGCTGGAGACCTCGTCAAAATCGATGGGAATATTTCGGCATTGATTTAAACAGAATCTCTTCCTTCTCTTGTTTTTAAGGAATTGACACTCGGGGCTGTCTAATAAGTCGTTTTTGGCTTATGGACTCCCCTTTACTTTTTTAGAAACGTTGATATATTGTTTTCAACGGATTTGACTTTTTAAACATCCGCATGCTAGTCACCTATTAAACCGGTATTTTTATCGGGATCAACAGGGTTGTAAATGGATTGAAAAGCAAGATCTACAGCTGATTTAGCCGTTTTAGCGAACTGAATTTCGACTGTTCTCCGCTCATCTAAATAACAGCCTTCAAAGGCGATTTGCTTCACGGTGTTCGACCATCCTCCTGAATTTTCAACGATGATGACACGTTTTTTGTTCATATATGCGGTAGACAATTCTCCAAGCGTTCCATTTCCTCCTCCAATCATAATGATGGCATCTGCGGAATGAACAAGCAAAACGCTTCTGTAATCAAAACCTAATCCAGTATTAATCGGAATATCAATAAATTCGTTTGCTGCCTGTTTGTCGTCTCCAGCCAAAATACCTACGACAAGGCCGTTTGCTTGTTTGGCCCCTCGTGAAACTGCCTCCATCACTCCGCTTCCGCCGCCTGTCAAAAGAACAGCTCCTCTTTTAGCAATTTCTGAACCGATTTCTTCAGCCAGGAGGCGGACATGCTCCGGAATCAAGCCGGATTGACCAATTACTGCAATTCTCTCCATCATAAGCCTCCATTTCAAATTTTTTGCTGTTTTATATTATACAACGAAGCTTGTGAACAGCTTGTATTGCTGTCACTGTTTAGCCTTTTATAAAAAGAGTTCTTTTTGATTGTTTACCTTACAAAAGAATTTGAGGGGGCGCATACTGAATTTTTTCTTACTCTCGCCTTTGTTTTCCTTTTTAGCTTCTATGTATGCTTGTCAAGTCTTTCAAAGCCGCTGTATCGATAAATTGAAAGAGCAATTTTCCGCCTTTCATTGTTAAATTTTGCACTCTTCAAGTTTCTTTTTTATAATGTGCAAAAACTTACCCATCCTATTTTTTACGAAGTAGTCCGCATTTTTTGCCCGCTACAATTTTGGACCTTTATGAAACCGGAACCAACCCATTTTATAAAAAATATAAAGCATTCCTGTTCCGATGAAAGCCATGACTCCTAATACAATATAATAGCCATACTTCATTTTCAGCTCGGGCATATATTCAAAATTCATTCCATAAATTCCTGCGATAAACGTAAGAGGCATAAAAATAGACGAAATAACCGTCAATGTCATCATAATCGTATTCATCCGATTTGAGTTGTAAGATAAATAGCTGTCCCTTATATCAGCCGCAAGCTCCCGATTTGCCTCCGTCATCTCGACAAGCTTGAGTAAATGGTCATAAACATCATAAAAATACAAATCTTCCTCCTTCATTTCGTTCAACCTGTTGGACGAGATGATCCGGTACATCAAATCCCGCATCGGAATGATTGTTCTTCTTATTTTTGATAATTGAGACCTGATGGAAAAAAGCTCTTTCATTAACTCATTGATCGATTTATTTTTATTGTTTTCCTCAATTTGATTTAATAAATCTTCCAAATGGTACACGGGCGGAAAAAAATCATCAACGAGCTTATCAGTCAATTTATGCATGATTTTCATAGGCCCTTTTTTTAAAGAATCGTCTTTTTTGATTCTCAGCCAAATGTTGTTTAGATCTCGAATGGCATTTTTGTGAAATGTGACGATTCCTTTTTCGTTTACAAATAAGTCAAGCTCTTCCGGTTCAAGCGTCTGTTGATGAATTCCGTGCAACACAACAAACATATAAGAGTCATAAAAATCTATTTTCGGCCGTTCAACATTTTCGACACAGTCCTCAATGGACAAAGGATGAAAATGAAAAAATTTCCCCAGCAATCTAATTTCATCTTCCGTCGCCTTGTAAAAATCGACCCAGTACCAAAGAACTTCCTTTTTTCGAATCTCTTTTAATGCCACATCATATTTAGCTTCCAAATCAGTTGTAATGACTAATGTTCGTATCATAGACATCACACTTTCTAAATTTTTTTGGACATAAATTTAGTTTACCAATAAAAAGCTTGGGACAAACATGATAAAATATAAGACGACACTTATTAAAGCAGGTGATTTGTATGGAACATTTGATTAACCAAAATGTAAAAAACATTGCGATTTCCGGCATTCGAGCTTTTTTTAACATCGTTTCCAACTATGACGATGTCGTTTCGCTAACGATTGGTCAGCCTGACTTCCCAACGCCTTCACATATAAAAGAAGCGGCAAAACAGGCAATTGATGACAACTATACAACGTATACGCATAATGCAGGATTGATCGATGTAAGAGAAGCAGCATGCCAATTTGTACATAAAAAATATCATCTCTCCTATGATCCTGGTTCGGAAGTGATTGTTACAATCGGGGCCAGCCAGGCAATTGATATAGCGCTTCGAACGATTTTGGAGCCCGGGACGGAGGTAATGCTGCCAGGTCCTGTTTATCCGGGGTATGAGCCAATTATTCAATTGTGCGGAGCAATACCCGTTTATGTTGATACGACAAAAAACAAATTTAAATTAACTGCAGATTTGATTAAACAAAATATAACAGAAAAAACCCGATGCATAATTTTGCCTTACCCGTCCAATCCGACAGGCGTTACATTCACTGCAGAGGAGCTGATAGAGATTGCCGATGCCGTTCGCGGGAAGGATATTTTTATTTTAGCGGATGAAATTTACAGTGAATTAACGTATGATGCACCTCATACCTCGATCGCTTCTTTTTTGCGGGAGCAGACGATCGTCGTCAATGGACTGTCCAAATCGCATAGCATGACTGGATGGCGAATCGGATTTCTTTTTGCGCCGAAAGATATCACAAAACATATGTTAAAAGTGCATCAATATAATGTTTCATGCGCTTCGTCGATCTCTCAAAAAGCTGCTTACAACGCTTTAACGGAAGGGTTTCATGATGGTCAAATAATGAAAAAAGAATATGAAAAACGATTGGAGTACGTATACGGTCGTCTCGTTGAAATGGGATTTGAGGTTGTTAAACCAAGCGGAGCCTTTTATTTGTTTCCTTCGATTCAATCATTTGGACAAAGCTCTTTTGATTTTGCTTTGGAGCTGGTTGAGAAGGCTGGTGTTGCGGTCGTCCCGGGGAGCGCTTTTTCCAAATTTGGAGAAGGGTTTATCCGCATCTCTTACGCTTACTCGACAAAAGAGCTGGAAAAAGCTTTGGACAGGCTTGAGCATTTTGTGCAACTGAAAAGAAAATAGAAAAACAGTGCGCTTTTAAAGCACTGTTTTTTGTTTTGGCAACTTGATTGTGAAAACGGTGCCTTTTTCGCTGCTCGACACATCGATCGTGCCTTTATGATTTTCAACAATTTTATATGTGATCATTAATCCTAGACCTGTTCCTTTTTCTTTTGTCGTTAAAAAAGGCTCCCCTAATCTTTCTAGCAGCTCTTTCGGTATCCCCTCTCCTTCATCTTTAATTTCAATTACAATGGAAAATTTTTCGGATTTAGTAGAAATTGTCACTGTTCCTCCATTTGGCATTGCTTCAATTGCATTCTTAATGAGATTGATAAAAACTTGCTTCAATTGGTTTTTATCGCAAACAACTTCTTGAATCTCATCAGAAAATTTTTTCTCAATCACAATATTTCTTAATATTGCTTCCGTTTCCAGCAGTGTAACAACTTCGCGTAAAATCGTTTTGACATTTGCTTTTTCAAAAACCGTTTCTTGCGGTTTCGCAAGCATCAGCAATTCACTCAAAATCATTTCAATTCGATTCAGCTCTGAAAAAATGATTTCAAAATATTGATTATCTTTTTCGATTTCACCATGCATCAGCTGTAAAAAACCTTTTATTGCTGTTAACGGATTGCGTATTTCGTGGGCGATACCTGCTGCCAGCTGCCCTGAAACAGAAAGCTTTGCAGAGCGAATCATTAATTCCTCCGCTTGTTTATGTTCCGACAAATCCCGTAAAATGATTTGTACCGCAGGTTCGCCAAAATATGTTGTCGGAATGCAAACCATTTCGGTATGGACAATTTTATTCGAATATGTATACCAGCTTTGCTTGGTCACGATTGTTTCCGTTCTTCCGTTCGTTATGTCATCAAATTGATCTTTGACATGCTGATGATATTCCGGGTGTAAAAAATGATAGATGCTTTTGCCCAATACGTCCGGATAATCTTGCGCACCGAAAAGTCTGATCCCCGACTCATTCATAAAAACCCATTTATCATTATGAATCACTGCGATTGTATCGATGGAATTTTGAATCAGCCTTTGATACTTTTCCCTGCTTTGCTGCAAAATGCTTTGGTATATTTTTTTGGATGAAATATCGGTAATGACAAGCAGTTCTGCTTGTTCGCCTTTATATGATATAAGCACGCTCTTCAACTCAACATAGATCTTGTTCCCGTCCAAAGATGTCCAAATTTGTTCTAAAATTCCGCTATCAATTCCTTTGTGAAGATTTTCAATCGTTTCATGGACAGATTCGTGAAACATTTTGTCAATAAATTGGAAAACCATTTTTCCAACAATATCTTCACTGCTAGTCGCCACAAGCAGCTTAACAGCAGCCGTATTAGCATATTGAACTTTCCCTTTTTTTGAAATTATAAGCGGGCACGGAAGCTCGTGCACAAAATCAAGAGCACCGTCAGCACGTATCGGATTTACTTCTTTGGGAACTTCATCTATCTTGTCATCCGCCGAAGTGACAGCAAACTTTAAGACAAATTCTCTTTGATCCTTGTTCAAATGATTGTATATAACATCAACTGACGTTTTCATCCAAATATAGGATCCATTTTTCTGCAAAAAACGGAAGGAACAAGGAAAGATATCATCTCCATGATATAAAAAGCTTTCAAATATATTTATATCTTCTACATGCAAGTATTCTGAAAGATTGGAACCGATTAGTTCTTTTTGTTTATATCCGAGCACTTTCAAACAATTTGAGGAGATGTATTCAAAATAGCCTTCATTAGAAATAACCGAATAAATGATTTCTGTTTGATTGTGCACACCCTTTTGTATTTGTTGACTCATCCCTGGCCCCCCTATTACTACCCTTTCCAGAAAGAAAAAGTCTATCTTGTTCATTGACCTGCTACTTTTTGTCCACCTAAAATTTTAATATAGTTTTACAAAATAAACATCTAAAAATGTGTCAATCTTACTATTTAAAATGTTTTTTCGACTTTTTCCACTGCATTTCCTTCCCTATAAAAAATATGTATGTATCAACATTTTAAAAAATACTGGCCAAAAAAGGGCTAGTTTTTTTTGTCTTATGCGGATTTTTCGGTTATTTTGCGGCTTTTGCGCTTCCCTCAGGTTTCACAACGCACCGGAGGTATGCAAGAGGTGGTATGAGCTTTACCGATTTTGCGGCCATGTGCGGTTTTTGCGCTTTCTTCGGGTTTCACACCATTCGGAGACATGCAGATAGGGCAAAAGTTTGCGGTTTTTGCGGTATGTGCGAATTTCGAACCGTTTATCGAAAAATCTTTATGCGAATGCGGCATCGTTCAATTTATATGAATGGTTTTCGATAACTAATAGAAAAGCCATCGCTCGTTAAAAAGCGACGGCCCTTCTATATAATTTATTTTTTATTGCTCGTCATCATTTGATTTTGCATTGGAATTTCCGGCGTATTCTTTCTGTAAATCGATGTATGCTTTTACAATATCTCTCGCTATACGTTTATTCACATCTTCGCTTCCGGTTCTTTTTGTCCAAGGGACGACAACACTGAAAGCAACCTGCGGATCTTTAGCAGGATAATAGCCGATAAATGTTAAATTATAAACGTCTGTCCCCCAGTATTGGCGCTTCGTACCATAATAAGTCGTTTCCGCTGTTCCGGTTTTGCCCGCAACATTTAATCCATGTAACTGAGCGTAAGCTGTTCCGCGTCGAGTATTCGTCACTAGATAAAAGCCTTGTTGGACGCGTTGAATATCCTCTTCCGTATTGTTTATTCGGTTTAACACTTTTACCGGCATTTCTTGAGCAATCGGTCCGAGCCCGTCGTCAGTCGGTTCAAGAATTTCTGTTACAAGCCGCGGCTTGACACGGTATCCGCCATTTGCAATCGTTGAAACATATTGGGCCATTTGCAGCGGTGTGTACGTATCAAACTGACCAATGGCAAGGTCAAGCAATTTCCCTCTGTCAATTCCAGGATCAGATTGCTGCCCTGCGGACTCCTGCGGGAGATCAATCCCTGTCGGAACCCCTAAACCAAATTGGGCATAGTAATTCCGCATCTTTTGAAAATCTTCGTCTTTAGCTGGAAAACTTCTTCCCGGATAATATTGTATACCAGCAATTTTCATAGCGATATGGAACATATAAACGTTTGAACTTCTTTGCAACGCTGTTAGGTCAGATACAGCCCCCATATTTTGATAAGAAGATTTTTCCGGAGTCCCTTTTAAACGAATTGGTGCGTCATAAAAGACGGTTCCGTGTCTCAGACCAAATTGATATCCTGCTAAAACTGTCGCACCTTTAACGGTAGAACCCATTTCATATTGCGTCCCAAATGCACCGTAATCAAAGTTCAACATCTCTCCTGAATCGTACATTCGTCCGACCATCGCCAAAACGTCTCCTTTATATGGATCCATCATGACAACGAAAGCGCGGTCAACTAAATAATTTCCGCGTCCTCTTGCTGCTTTGATCTGCTGATCAACAATTTTTTCAATTCTTTTTTGCAGTTCGATATCGATGGAAAGTTTTAAATCGAATCCTCTTCTGCCGTCATCAATTTCCTTTTGTGAAATCGTATTTCCATCTTTATCAGATATATATTGAACTTTTGCTTTTCTTGGGTTTAAATAATCCTCATATTGCTGCTCCAAATAGCTTTTTCCAACTCGTTCATTTCGGGCATAGCCTCGAGCTACAAAAAATGATTTATTGTCTTCTGGTATCCCTTCTTTTGGAGATGAGATTTTCCCTAAAATCGTTTTAAATACGTCATCATAAGGGTACACCCTTTCCCAATCTGTGATGACATCGACACCCGGAAGATTTTCCAGCTGTTCCGCAACCCTTGAAACTTCTTCTTGGCTTAAGTTCGTTGCGACAATCTGCGGCTCATACGCATATCCGGATGAAAATTTCGTATATAGAGCGGCAAGCTCCAATTCTTTTGGATCCTTCTCGATTTTTTTAATTTCTTCTTCCGGAACCCGTTCAACCTGAAGTGGATATGTTTCCTTAGGTTCTAATTTTTTCTCTTTTTCCGTCAATAAGTTTTCTGCCTTTTTTGGATTTTTGGCTATCCAATAATCCCGCAAATCTCTTTCTCTTAGAAAAGATGTGTCGAGATCAATCAGCTGTGCTAATTTTTTTGCTGTTTCCAGCTTGTCTTTCGTTTTGGTCGTTTTTTCCACCGTATAGGTCACAGCAGGCACATTTTTGTTGTCTACAACGATTCTTCCGTTTCGGTCAAACATTTTTCCTCTTGGTGCAGGATATTGCGCAACATTCACTTCTGTCCGGCTGACTTCTTTCGCATATTCTTCACCCTGAACAATTTGAACGATGCCAAGGCGGACGACAAGTGCGGCAAATAAAAGAAAAACGATAAAAAAGAAAAAATTGATGCGAAAAATTCTCGCTTTCCTTTGCCGTTTTGTCTCAGAAGGAGTTGTTTCCGCTTCTTTTTTCACGAAGGAATCTTCCTTTCTTTTCTAATATACATCATGTTTCAGTCGACTCATGAACTTGTAAATATATTGTAACATACATTACAAAGTTTTGTTTTCTATACAGATTGTCAACCCCTAATTCTTATCAATTTATAGACATTTTGCTTAATTTTGTCACTTCTTGAAGGAAGTATATCATATATTCGCTCGGTTGGACCCCTATAATTTCAACAATTACATGATAATGTTTATAAACTTAAAATCTATTATTTGTCAATGGAAGGAATAGACAAAAATATGACAAAAAACGCATGTTATGATAGTTTCGTAAATTACATGAACAAATTTCAAGGAGGTAAAAAACGCATGAAGAAATCTATTATTGCTTCTATTGCAGCAGCTGCCGCCATTTTCACTGCAGGCGCCGGCACAAATGCCAATGCAGCTGAAATTCAAAACCAACCAGTTCAAATCAAAAGCTACGTACAAGCTTTCGGACCTTATCATATAAACGAAGATCAATTGAAACAGCTCATTCAATCAGCTGATTCAAAAGAATTGCAAAATCTATTAAACAACTGCTTACAAAATCCAAGCATAGAAGCAAATAATGCTATAAAAGAAGCAATTAAAAGAAACACAAACCAGCCTGCGAACAAGCAAGCTGCGAAAAAACCAGCCCAAACTACTCAAAAAACAACTCAGCCAGCACCATCTGCCAATGACAAAGCAACCAACAACCAAACGCCAATACAATCACAAACTGCTTCATCCGTAAATGCATTTGAGAAAAAAGTAGTTGAACTAACAAATGCTGAGCGGCAAAAACAAGGTTTAAAGCCTCTTGTTTTAGATGAAGCTTTAAGCAAGGTAGCTCGTGAAAAATCTTTAGATATGCAAAGAAACAAATATTTTTCCCACACAAGCCCGACTTACGGATCTCCGTTTGACATGATGAAAAAGTTCGGCATTTCCTTCAGAACAGCAGGGGAAAATATTGCAATGGGGCAACGTACTCCTGAAGAAGTTGTTAATGCTTGGATGAACAGCTCTGGCCACAGACAAAACATTTTAAATCCTAACTTTACTCATATCGGCGTTGGTTACGTAGAAAATGGAAATTACTGGACACAAATGTTTATTGGAAAATAATAGATCGGACAGTTCACTCATTTCAACTGTTCAAAAGGTGTGGGGATATGCCCCATACCCGTCAAGTTAGCGGTATAAAATTTTTTAGGATGATACGCATGTTCGAAAAATCAATCAAAGGATGAAGAGAAAACCAAATGCTGGGCATGCCAAATAACCCTCAAGAAGAGGGTTATTTGGCATTTATATCCATAACCCACACTACCATATCCCCAATTTCTTTAAAAGATCCGATACCGTTTCCTCTCCTTTCCTTCGGTCTTTCCTCGCGTGTTTCCTTAACAGAGACAGGAGAGATGGAAGGGCGGTTTCCATCGCTTGGGGATGCAAAAGAAACCGATGCCAATACGATTGGAGGATATTAAGCGCTTTCCATTCACTGATCTCGATTCCCTCCCGTTGATGCCAATACCTTCGGGCTTGGAACAGAAGAGTCTGCGTGACTAAAATGGCAATCAATGTCCCATATAAGTGGCATTCGAATCGTTCCTTCTTCATCTTTTTGACACGGTCAAGATCAAATAAGGATTTCCAGCCCTTAAATAACAGCTCCACTTGCCAGCGCAGCGAATACAGCTCATAAACTTGTTGCGCATCAAACGATTCTTGTGGTAAATTGGTCAGTAAGATGTGATATTTCTTTTGTTCAAGGGTTTGGCGTGACAGCGCCTTCCCTTTCTTTTTTCCTTTTTCCGCACGTACGCCAGCCGTTTTTCCCATTCTTCCGCCGTGAGACGGCGAAAAATCAGACGCGGAACATACAGGCGTTGGTGTCCGATATACACGTGTTCCACTTCCACGGCTTCCCCCTCGCCCAATCGATTTCCTATCGATTCCCAATCCCATTCGTGCCACTCCCCGTCCTGCTTGATATAGACTTTGATATCGGAACGCAACCGGGTAATATAATAAGCACCTCGAGCATCGATCTCCGCCAGCGTGGCGAGTGAAAAAAACCCCAGATCCCGAATGCAAAGGTCATTCGGTAAAATCGTGTGCTGGGTATGATAAGCAAAACGGGCATCGGAATCATTGGCCTGTTGGACGCACAGCTGAAGACAGGTTCCCGATAACAGCTCATACTCAAATTGGATTTTGGCGCCAGATGAAACCGAACCTTGATAGTCCTCACCATAGTCGGTCGGAAGTAAAAAACTGGTAGAGTCTAAGATCCGCAGACGGGTGAAACAAGCGCGATACGTTTCGGTGATGGAAGAGAGTGCCGGACGTTGATGCATCAGGAGAGTAAAAAAGACCTCTTTTAAAAACGCCACGGCACGAGGCGTAAACCGCTGATTCAGTCCTTCATTCGAGAGAGAGCAATCATGCCAGAGCGCCAAATCGGCACACAACCGCTGAAGCGACTGACAGGCGAGCGATCCGTCTCCCCAAGCACATAGCGTCAGAAAGGCTTCCGCTGTTAATGAACGCTGCCGCTGAATGAATCCGACTTTCCGTGCCAGACGGGTCAGTTCTTCATAGGAGAAGAGTTGACGAATCGTTTTTATCCATGCCTTCATCTTTTTTGCCATCAAAAAAAATCCTTTCCAACGATGATTTTCGTTAGAAAGGATACCATGTTTTTGGCGCTGAAAAAAGATCAAATTCTTAACTTGATGGCTATGGGGATATGCCCCCACACTTTTTTTGAAAATAAATTGGCTGAGAAAAAGAAGAAGCTGACTAAAATTGTGTGACTTAAAAGAATGATGTGCGTTTTTATTTTTTCCACAGCTTATATAATGCATGTATTCCGCTATTTTCTTCTCCCATTTCAGCCAGTTTTTCATACAAGCTTCTCGCAAGCTCAAGCCCTGGTACGTCTAATTCCATTCTTCTTGCTTCCTCTAAAGCAATGTCCATATCTTTTATAAAGTGCTTGACATAAAATCCAGGCTCAAATTGATTCGAAAGCATTCTCGGCGCATAGTTCGACAAAGACCAGCTTCCAGCAGCTCCAGAGGAAATGCTTTTCAACACCTTATCTGGATCCAGCCCCGCCCGAACAGCGTAGGCAAGCGATTCACAAACACTAATGATGCCGGCAGCAATCGCAATTTGGTTGCACATTTTTGTATGCTGCCCCGCACCGGCTTTTCCTTGATAAACAATATTTTTTCCCATTTTCTCAAAAATTTCAAAACATTCATCGAACGTCTCTTGATCTCCTCCGACCATAATCGATAGCGTTCCATTTTTTGCGCCGACATCTCCTCCTGAAACAGGTGCATCTAAAAATGAAATGCCTTTTTCCTTTGATTTTTCGTATATTTTTTCGGCAAGCGATGGTTTTGTCGTTGTCATGTCAATACATATAGCTCCTGGATAGGCATTGGCTAAAATTCCATTTTCACTAAAATAAACTTCTTCAACATCTTTCGGGAAACCAACCATCGTGATAATAACATTCGCATCTTTTGCGAGATCTTTGATCGATTCTTTCCAAGCAGCACCTTGATTGATCAAATCTTCGGCCTTTTCTTTTGTCCGGGTATAAACCGTAAGCGGATAACCCGCTTCAAGCAAATGACGTGCCATGCTTTTTCCCATTACTCCAAGCCCAATAAAACCGATTGTTTTTTTTGACATATTGTTCACCCTTTCCCCATTTCAGTGTATACGGCTTAGTAATGAAACTGTTCTGCTATGAAACGCTTGCATTTCAGCTTTCAGTGCACACCCGATTAAATGGACTTTACTAAACCGCCGTCAATCAAAAAGGTTTGTCCAGTCATATATGTATTCAAGTCAGACAGAAGAAACAGCACATAGTTCGCAAATTCATTCGGTTCTCCGTAGCGATTGAGAGGAATCGCTTCCAAATACTTTTTCTTGATCTCTTCTTTCGGAATACCGAGCTTCGCTGCATTCCATTCTTCCAATTGATCAATCCGTTCTGTTGCAATTCTGCCGGGTGACGCCGTGTTAATTAAAATATCGTACTTTGCAAATTCTGTTGCTAACGTTTTCGTCAGCCCCACAATTCCTAAGCGAAACGTGTTGGATAAAATTAAACCCGGGATCGGCTCCTTCACGGAAGAAGAAGCAATATTTACGATTTTCCCTCCTCTTTGTTTCATATGCGGAAGAATCTCGCGAATGGTACGGATATAGCTGAGCAAGTTTAATTCAAAAGCATTTTGCCAATCTTCATCAGTCATTTGCTCAAATCCTCCTGCAGGGGGACCGCCAGCGTTGTTAACGAGTAAATCAATTTTGCCAAACTCTTTTATTGTCTGATTAACTAGCCTGCTAATTTCCTCTTTTGAAGTAATGTCTGTTTTAATAAAGGCTGCTTTTCCTTTTCCAAGCGCATTTAATTGATTTGCCACGTCTATTAGCTTTTCTTCATTTCGGCTTGTGATCATCACGTCGGCTCCTTCTTCCACAAGCCTTGTTGCAATCGCTTTACCTAATCCTTGACTTGATGCCAAAACAAGTGCTGTTTTACCTTTGAAACCGAAATCCATTGACATTCCATCCTTTCTCCTTTTCTTTCATCTTATCATGATCTTATCAAAATGTGGGAACTTTCGTTTTACTCCCCCTTCTGAATTTATAAACGGCATAGAGCTTCTTTTGTTTGCTCAACACTGTCAAAGGCGGCTTGCGAAGGTGCGTTTAAGCTTGTCTTCTTTCACGCAGTAGTATGTCCAAAATTCAAATCTCAAAGGAGCTTTAAACCCATGCTTTTTCTTGACATCAACTGTTATGGTTTTCTTACCTGCCTGCTCATCTAGGTGAATTGCATTCAAATCAATAATGAAGAAGGAGCTGTCTTAGAAAGTCAAATCCTTATTGAAAAACAAAAAATCATAAACACCGATATATCAACGTTTCTAAAACATTCATGGGGGCGTCCATAAGCCGTAAAAACGACTTATTAGACACCCCCTGCATATTTTTTATAACTTAAAGCGTTCTACTAAGCCTTTTAAGCGGTTGCTTTCTTCGCTTAACGATTCCGCTTTTTCCGCAACCATTGAGAATGCTTTGACCTGCTCGTTCGTTGTTGCACTGACTTCTTCCGCAGAGGCAGCTAGCTGCTGGGTTACTGCAGAAATATTTTCAATCGATTCGACGACTGTTTCTTTTTGCTCATTCATCCGATCGATCGCATTTAATGTTGATTTAATGCCATTAAGCAAATCTTCCATTTTAATTGCAATTTCATGAAACGCATTGCCCGTCACTTGAACAGCTTTGTTTTGTTCTTCATGAATTTTCTTTGAACGACTCATTGCATCGTAAGCATTTTTCGTTTCAATTTGGATTCCTTCAATCATATTTTTAATGTTTTCTGTCGCTTTTGCCGATTGTTCAGCAAGGTTTCTTACTTCCTCAGCGACAACTGCAAATCCTTTACCTGATTCACCTGCTCTTGCTGCTTCAATACTTGCATTTAAAGCGAGCAAGTTCGTCTGATCTGAAATTTTGGAAATGGTCGACACGATATCAGAAATTTTTTCAACTCGATCTACAAGATTTTGTAGTACGGATTGGACCATCTCAGATTCTTTGTCAGCCTCATTTGATTTTATTTGAAGCTCATTTAGCTTTTCTAAACCATTATAGCTGGCATTTTGTGATTCGTAAGATAAATTTTCGACATTTTTTACATCATTGTTTACTTGTTGAATACAATCTTCTAATTGTTTGATTTGTCCGTTTATAATTTCCGTACTGTTTGCCTGCTCACCTGAGCCTTTTGCAATTTCCTCAATTGCAACGGAAATTTCCTCACTTGACGCAGTAGCTTCTTCCGAAACCACGTTTAATGTTTGAGCAGATTGCTGCAGCTCCTTCACGGATCCGTCCAGATCGAGGAGAATTTGTCGGATGTTATCGGTCATCTTCGTAAAGCTATTAGCCAATTTCCCGATTTCATCTTTATTTTTCACTGTTAATGTTCCGGATAAATCCCCTTCAGCCATTTTGTCGGCGTTTTTAGCCAAAAGCAAAATCGGCTTTGAAATGCTTCTCGAAACAAAACTAGTGATGAAAAATGCCACAATCAATGCAGCAATAATAATGAAAATGTTAATGCTCCGGATTGTGCGGGCTGTTTGCTCCAGATTTGCATCAGAATAGACTACACCGATTTTCCAATTTAGTTCCGTGATCGTTTCAAAAATAATGGTTGAATCTTTTCCATTTTCTTTTATAGAAGCTATACCACGTTTTTGGTTTTTAATCGCTGCCATAAGACCGTTGTTTTTATATAAATTTTTTCCGGTCATTTTCGGATGAGCGATGGCAACTCCATTTCTATCAAGCAGGAATGTATACCCTCCAAAGCCAGCTTCCACTTGCTTAACAAATTCATTAAACGTTGTTAAATTAATATCAATTCCAATAACGCCAAGCAACACCCCATCCTTTGTAATGGCCTTTGAGGCGGTAACAACATAATCTCCTTTTTCCACATCATGATAAGGCTCTGACCACGAAACAAAGTTTGGACTTGTTACAGCGCTTTTATACCAAGGTCGTGAATTGATTATCAAATCTTCCTTTAAGTTTAACTCAGGTTCTATAGCAACAAGAGTCTTAGTGTTGGCTACATAGACAGACCGGACCAATTGATTAGCGCTTAAAAACGATTGAAACGTTTCCTTTACGGACTGTAAAGATTGATCGTCATTTTTTTCAAGCAGCTGTACGATTTCCGGTTCATTGCTGAAAAGCAGCAAAATTTTTTCATATTCCTGCATCTGTAAAAGCAGGTTCTTTTTCGCTTGCTTAACAATCGATTGCCCCGTATGAAACGCATCTGATTTAATGTTCTTTTGAACAAAATAATCAGACGTGAAAAAAACAACCAAAAGTGAAAAAATTAACAATATGGTGATGAGCGCTGTCAATTTCCACTGAAGCTTTTTAAACATTTGTTCCATCTCCTACATAAATCTTTATTTAATAAAAATAATTAAGAAAACTTATACGTTTTCTAATGTATATATCGGCAATCTGATTTATCTTTTTACAAAATGAAACTAATTATCTTTTTCTTATTTCCAATTGGCTTTGTTTTTGGGAGCGATCTTGCATAAAAAAAAGCATAGGCTGCATGTGTTTCTTCTTAAAAAAAAAGATACCGCCGTAGCGGTGCCGGCTGTGAAAAAGAAAAAAAGTTTTAGCAAATTGGAGGAAAGTAACAAGAAGAGATTCGGATATCGAGGGCTTCAAATTTTT
Source organism: Aeribacillus sp. FSL K6-8394 (assembly GCF_038008865.1). NCBI lineage: Bacteria > Bacillati > Bacillota > Bacilli > Caryophanales > Bacillaceae > Aeribacillus > Aeribacillus sp. FSL K6-8394. The sequence goes on along the minus strand of NZ_JBBPAA010000001.1, from coordinate 482,851 downwards.
GCATTTGCAAACTTATCCTAATTTATATCGTGATACCCCGTCGTTTTAGTTGCTCAAACTACAAAAAGCTTTTTATGAACTGCAGCTGCTGTGTTTTGCTTTCTATCGTTTGCATCAAATTAGCTATACGCTCGCTGCAAATCATTTTTATATTTTGATGGACTTTATCGGGATAATAAAGCGGATGTAAAAATAAAAAAATGCTGATCTCAGCGTTTTTCATATTCCATTTTACTTAGAGCCGAAATTCTTTTATATTCACCTTCCGTAAATAAATCGGTTCTTGCATCAAAAAAAGAAGCCGATTCAGATTAAACTGATCGGCTCCTTATCTTTTATATTTGGAACGTTTTTTTAACAAAAGAAACGACTTCTTCCGTTGTTTGCATAGAAAGAACTTTTTCTTTAAAGCTTTCTGCTTCCTGTTTTGAAAGCTTTTTAATTTGTGAACGCGCAGGCAAAATAGATGTTGCGCTCATGGAAAATTCATCTAATCCAAGTCCAAGCAGAAGCGGTATAGCAATCGGGTCTCCTGCCATTTCTCCGCACATTCCAACCCATTTTCCTTCTTTATGAGCTGCATCGATCACAATGGAAATTAATCGGAGGATGGCCGGATTATACGGTTGATACAAATATGAAACCCGTTCATTCATCCGGTCTGCTGCCATTGTATATTGAATTAAATCATTTGTTCCAATGCTGAAGAAATCAACCACTTTGGCAAATTGATCCGCCATAACAGCAGTTGATGGAATTTCAACCATTATTCCAACTTCGATATCATCAGCTACTTCAATACCTGCTTGAACAAGTTTTTCTTTTTCTTCGAGCAGAATAGCTTTCGCTTGATGGAATTCATCGATTGTCGCAATCATTGGAAACATGATTTTTAAGTTTCCATATTTGCTTGCGCGAAGCAGCGCTTTAAGCTGTGTCCGAAAAATATCTTGCTTTTCTAAACAAAGGCGGATGGCGCGGAATCCAAGAAAAGGATTCAGCTCCTTTGGAAGATTCAAGTAAGGAAGCTCTTTGTCCCCGCCGATATCCAATGTACGGACAACAACAGGTTTTCCTTCCATTCTCTCAAGAACTGTCTTATATGCTTCAAATTGTTCTTCTTCTGTAGGCATTTGGTCTCGTCCCATGTATAAAAATTCCGTACGGTAGAGACCTATTCCTTCACCGCCGTTGTCAAGAACACCTTGTACGTCATTAGGCGTGCCAATATTAGCGGCAAGCTCGACACGATGTCCATCCTTCGACAACGTCGGCTCGTCTTTTAATTTAGCCCATTCCGCTTTTTGCTCTTCATATTTTTCTCTTTTCTTTTCATATTCGGCAATACAATCTTCACTTGGATTTATGATTACTTGTCCTTCAATCCCATCAACAATGACTAAAGCACCGTTTTCAATTTTGGCGGTAGCTTCCTTTGTTCCGACAACAGCAGGGATTTCCATAGAACGAGCCATGATCGCAGAATGGGATGTTCTTCCTCCAATATCAGTTGTAAATGCTTTAACAAAATTTTTGTTTAATTGCGCAGTATCAGAGGGTGTTAAATCTTCTGCAACAATAATGACTTCTTCATTAATTAAACTTGGATTTGGGATTTGAACGCCTAATAAATGGGCTATAACCCTTTTCGTGACATCCCGAATATCCGCTGCTCGCTCGCGCATATACTCATTTTCCATCGCTTCGAACATCGCAATAAATTGATCAGCTGTTTCCCTCATCGCAAATTCAGCGTTTACAGCTTCGTTTTCGATTTTCTCTTTGACTGGATTTAACAGCTCAGGATCGTTCAAAACGAGCAAATGCGCTTCAAAAATCGCTGCTTTATCCGCACCAAGCCTTTCTTCTGTGCTGTTTTTAATTACCTCGAGCTCTGCTTTGGCGCTTTCGACAGATTGTTCAAAACGCTCAATTTCTGCTCGAATATTTTGTATTTCTTTTTTTGATACGGTTAAATCCGGCTCTTCTAGACGGTATGCCTTCGCAATAGCGATACCGTTTGATGCTGCAATCCCAGATAGCTGTATCATTATTCGCCTAACCCTTCTTTTTTGATTGTCTCTTCAATCGCTTGAAGTGCATCATTTTCATCAGCACCTGATGCTGTAACTTTAATGGTTGCTCCTTTTGGAATACCTAATGACATAACTCCCATAATAGATTTTAAGTTTACTGTTTTTCCATTGTATTCCAAATTAATGTCAGCTTCAAATTTGCTTGCCGTTTGCACTAATATAGTCGCAGGTCTTGCGTGAATTCCTGTGTCAGCGGTAATGTTGAATGTTTTTTCAGCCATTTGCATCAATTCCTTTCTGCTATTTTCTTTAAAAATTTTATCAGTGCATGTCGAATTGTGCAAGCTTATAATCAATTATTTGTGAAACCAGCCTTGTCCGATTTAAACAAGGCCGGTTTACTAACTGCTACCGAATGGCAATAATGTTTTCTTCGCCCTTGTTTACTTTGCCTACTTTTTTCAATTCAATTGCTTCACCTTCTTTTAAATTAGTGAAGACAATCGGCGTCATAATAGAAGGAGAATGATTTTTAACATATTCAAGATCCACTTCAAGAAGTTTGTCACCCAATTTTACAGTATCGCCTTCTGAAACGAAAATGTCAAATCCTTTTCCTTTCAATTTTACTGTATCAATACCAAAATGGATCAATATTTCATGGCCAGAATCAGACTGCAAGCTAATAGCATGTTTCGTTGGAAATACATTTAACACTTTACCGTTAACAGGAGAGACGACGATACCTTCTTCAGGTACAATAGCAATCCCATCTCCCATCATTTTTCCAGAGAACACTTGATCCGGTACTTCTGTAATCGGATGAAGAGTACCTGTCATAGGCGATGAAAATGTTAAGCTTTCGCTTTGTAATTCTTCCGGCATAACATTTTCCACTTGTTCTTTAACTTCCTGCTCTGGAGAATGAACTTTTTCTGCTCTTGGAGTTCTTCCATTCATGATGTCTTGTATTTGAGTTTTTAAATTGTCCGATTTAGGGCCAAAAATTGCCTGGATGTTGTTGCCCACTTCTAAAACACCTGAAGCGCCGAGCTTTTTCAAGCGTTCTTTATCAACTTTCTTTTGATCATGAACAGATACGCGCAGCCTTGTGATACATGCATCAAGGTGCTGAATATTTTCATTTCCGCCAAGCGCCTCTAAAATGTTATATGGAAGATCTCCGGCTTTTTCGCTCTCCTGCTCATCATCAGACGTTTCAACACTTGCATCTTCCCGTCCAGGAGTTTTCAGGTTGAATTTTCGGATGGCAAATCGGAAACCGAAATAGTAAATGACCGCAAATACAAGCCCAACTGGGATAACGAGCCACCAAGCCGTTCGATTCGGAAGGACGCCAAATAATATAAAGTCGATCACTCCGCCTGAAAAAGTCATTCCAATTTTAACATGTAAAATATGCATGACCATAAAGGATAGTCCTGCAAATATCGCATGAATCGCAAACAAAAGCGGTGCTACAAACAAAAAGCTGAATTCAATCGGTTCTGTAATTCCTGTTAAAAACGATGTTAACGCGGCAGAACCCATAATCCCTGCGACCACTTTTTTATTCTCGGGTTTGGCTTCGTGATAAATAGCGAGTGCTGCGGCAGGGAGACCGAACATCATAAACGGAAATTTACCTGTCATAAACGTTCCAGCTGTCAATTCCACACCGTCTTTGATTTGGGCAAAGAAAATGGCCTGATCGCCGCGAACAACGTGCCCTGCTTCGTTTACATAAGAACCAAATTCATACCAAAAAGGAGCATAGAAAATATGATGTAATCCAAACGGAATCAATGAACGTTCAATCACACCGAAAATAAAAGCGGCGATCGTTTTGTTCGTCTCAAGTATTCCTTGAGAAAACTGGTTTAATGCCCCTTGGATCGGCGGCCAAATAAAGTACATCGCAATCCCTAATAGAACAGCGGACGCAGCTGTCACAATTGGAACAAACCGCTTTCCAGCAAAAAATCCTAAATATTGCGGAAGCTCAATTTTATAATATTTGTTGTACATATAAGCAGCTATGATACCTACTATGATCCCGCCAAACACACCTGTTTGCAAAGTCTCAATTCCGAGAACGTTTGCAAACGCTGGATCAGAACTAATATCTTTAGGCATTTGACCCAAACCTGTTAAAATACCGCTCATTGTAACATTCATAATTAAGTAGCCGATGACTGCTGCAATCCCTGCAACTCCATCGCCGTTTGCAAGACCGATCGCAACGCCGACTGCAAATAACAACGGCAGGTTGGAGAATACAATTTGCCCAGCTTGCTCCATGACGCTTGCGATAAGCACGATCCAGTCGTTCGTTAAAGCAGGAATTCTGTCTGTTAAATCCGGATTTTGCATAGCATTACCAAATGCAAGCAAAATACCTGCTGCAGGAAGAAGTGCTACCGGCAGCATAAGCGCGCGTCCTATTTTTTGTAAAACACCGAAAATTGATTTAAACATAACATGACCTCCTTATAATTATCATTTGACAAATGCAGCAAGAATAATCGATGTATTAGAAAAAACAAAAAAGACATGGTGAAACAAGGCGTCAACTGTACGAAAACAAATCACTATACAGTACACCTTGCTCACTCATGCCTGATCGAATCAGTAACACGTGCGCAAAATTTATTCTTTTTTTGCTATTCGATATAAATGCATCGTTAAATAAACAGCTTCTGCTTCATCAATTTGTTTTTTCAATACTTGCTGCATCATTTTAATCATTTTCCATGCAACATTATAGCATAGAGGATATTTTTTTTCAACAATAAAGCTAATTCTTCTGGTTCTTCCGTTTTTTCCTCTTTGAGAACCCTTTCAATTGTTGCCTGAAGATGCCTTACAAGCCGCAAATAATTAAAGCTTTCTTTATCAAGCTGGATGTTTAAGGAATCTTCTGCAACTTCGATTAACTGAGCAATAAGCTGAGAATGGCGGTTCACTTCAGAAATTGATTTATGCGTTATGGCGCTGTGAATGTGGAGAGCGATGAAACCGATCTCACCTTTGGGCAGCTTGATTTTCAGCTTATCTTCAATAATGGACACCACTTCACTAGCAATATTATATTCTTTCGGATAAAGCACTTCAGTCTCTGACAAAAAGGGTTTTTGATGTCCATCCCCTGCTCGATCCTCTTAATTGCGAACGTAATATGGTCTGTTAAAGCTATATGAATATGTTCATTCAGAGGAAGTCCGACTTTCTTTGAAATGTGGGCAATACAGTCTGATACAACTTCTATCATCTTCTCGTTTGTATAAGGAAGAAGTTTTTTATATTGTTCCTGTTCTTGTTCGTTTTTCAGCACAAATATCTTTTCAACTGTTTCGTTGGAAATCAGCTCCCCCCTTTTTTTTCCGAAACCGATTCCTTTTCCAATCAAGACGACTTCCTGAAAGGTGTCGTGGCCAGCTATTAATACATTATTATTCAACACCTTTTTTACTTTAAAGGACCCCATGTTTAAAAAGACGCTCCTTTACCAGAAATCTATATAATCGTACAAAAAAAGAACGGGGAGGTCAATGCATTTTGCACTCAGCAAAAGCAAGAAAAAATTTACAATCGAACACCTAAGACTGGGGGTGAGGCATCTTAAATGGAAATAGAAAATTTAGTTTTTTCATCATTCTCGGCAGTTCATACTTTCCTTTCCAAAAAGGAAGAGTCCGTTTTTTTCAACTGTCGCCTTTTAAAGGTTCTATATGCACATGTACGTTCGTAATATTAAATTCTTCCGTCAGCCTTCTTTCCACTTCATCACAAATCGCATGGCTTTCAACGACATTTAAATTAGAATGAACTTTAATGACAACATCAACATATACGGTGCTTCCGACATATCTGGCTTTAATATCTTCAAGCGATTGAACTCCGGGTATATTGTTAATCGTTTCTTTATATTTGTCTAACTCCTTCTCGGAAAATCCGTCCGTTAAGGAATGAACCGCTTCTTTGAAGATATCCCAAGCAGTTTTGCAAATAAGCACTCCGATGATCATCGCAACAACTGTGTCCATCCATGCGATATGAAATTGCGCCGCCAAAATCCCAAGGAATGTTCCGACACTGACATATGCATCGGATCGATTGTCCATAGCTGCTGCCATGAGCGCTTGACTTTTTATTTTTTTCGCAAGTCTTACATTAAATAAATAAACGGAAAACATGACGATTGCAGAGCCGATAGCCGTCCATGCCGCGATCAAATCAGGTGATTCTGTTTTCGGGTTTATGATTGATTTTGCTCCTTCAGTAAGAACTTCAAAACCAACCATGACCATAATCAATGAGGCAATTAAAGACGCAATGGTTTCTGCCCGAAAATGTCCATAGTGATGATCTTGGTCAGGAGGACGCTGCGATATTTTTAATCCGACTAAAACCGCGATCGAAGCAATTACATCAGTCCCGTTGTTCAGTCCGTCAGCCATTAAAGCTTCCGAATGAAAAAAATATCCGACCGCTATCTTTACAACGGTCAACAAAATATAGGCTGCAATGCTAATCCATGCTCCCCGTTCACCCTTTTTTAAATTTTGATAAACTTCCACCTTCCACTAACTCCATTCGTTTAGTCTGCCATTTATACTATCAAAAAAACATGTAAAGGTCTATACATACAGATTATTTCCTTGTTACAAAAGGTTTAATATCAAAAGGTTTTTCTGAAATCAAAGCGATCATTCCAATATGGAGATTAGTAAAATAAGGAAAAATATAAAATTATTTCATTTTTTACATTACATTAAAAAAATATAGCAACCAAACTTTTTACAGTTTGATTGCTATCAATCGAGAGAGATTAATTTTCTTTTTGTGTCAAATAAACCGGGATCATTTGAATCGAATGGTTTAGGTCATCAAGCTTGCCTTCAATCCGGTGAAGCAAATAGAGCGTCACAACAATAGGAAAACCAACATCGCTGATAAACGACAGCCAATCGTGCAAACCAATCCCTCCCTTTATGGCATCTGAAATCCGGCCTGTTCCCGAACCGGAAACAGGCCGCTTCCGTCAGCTCATCGTATATTCTGTCACCGTTTGCTCAATAATTCTGGCTCCTTTTTTTGAAACGAGCGAACCCCCAGAAGAAGTAAAAACATTTGATTGAATGATTGTTTCCATAGCTTGACCAATTTGCTCTGCTGTTAATGAATCCTTAGGTTCATCAACATTGATTCTGACTGTCTTTCCTTCCGTATTGGCAAAAAGAAGATCGAGCGATTTAGACATTTTTTCACCCCCAGATTACTTATGCATTAATTTGATGCGTATCGTTTCGTTCCACTTTGGCAAGCGGCATTTTTTGAAGACTGGCAATTGCTTGGGCTGCTCTAAGCAAATCATCTGCACTAGCTGACGTTTTAATATTGCTGTAATTTTTATAGCGATACAGCGGCTTGCCGGAATGATCAAAACCTTCTTCAAAAACAAGACGCAATTGTGATTTGACCGGTTGAACCTCAGCCATTTGCTCGCACCTCCTTTCACCTTCTTTATATAAAGAAATGAAAAAAAAGGGGCAGCAAATATGTAAAAAAGTGAAAAAAGAAATGAAAACGGAGCCCTGTCGTTGCAGACAACGGCTGTTGATGCCGTTTTGATCATTTCCAATAAACGGAATCTCTTTGGTTTCGTCAATATTTTATTTGGATAAAACTAAATGTTAGGGCAATGAATTTCATCAAAATTAAAAAAGCATTTACGAAGTGCTCTCTTTTATTATGAAAGTGGTCAAACCCCATTAAAAAAGGAGACTTCGTAAATGCACTATTGTGTATCACAAAACGGAACGGATGAAAAAATAAAAGAGCGGTGTCCGCTCTTTTTAAATAGAAAGCTGTTTTGACAACGTATATAATTCTCCGATTGGTTCGCTCTTTTCTTTCAATATCTCTTCAATATCATGATCAACGATTTGGTTTTTCTGTATTCCGACTGCTCTTCCGCCTTTTCCTTCTAACAGAAGCTCAACTGCTCTCGCTCCCATTCTGGAAGCAAGAACTCTATCAAATCCAGTTGGAGAGCCGCCGCGCTGAATATGCCCTAATACCGATACTCGCGTCTCAATGCCGTATTTTTCCTTTAAAATATCGGCAAGTTTTGATGCGCTCATAACTCCTTCAGCTAACGCAATAATGGAATGTTTTTTCCCGCGTTCAACACCATGCTCCAACCGCTTCACAATATCATCTAAGTCAAACGATCTTTCAGGGATTAAGATCGTTTCAGCGCCTCCAGCTACTCCTGCCCAAAGCGCTATATCACCAGCATGCCGCCCCATCACTTCGATTATAAAAATCCGCTCATGGGATTGCGCTGTATCCCTAATTTGATCCATTGCCCTTACAACCGTATTCAGAGCTGTATCAAATCCGATCGTGAAATCTGTTCCTGGAATATCGTTATCGATCGTTCCAGGCAATCCAATGCAAGGGAAGCCTTTTTCCGTCAGCTTCAAAGCCCCTCGGTATGATCCGTCTCCGCCAATTACAACAAGACCTTCAATTTCAAATGATTTTAATTGTTGAATCGCAAGAAGCTGTCCTTCTTCTGTTTTAAATTGTTCAGAGCGCGACGATTGGAGAATCGTGCCGCCGCGGTGAATAATGTCCCCTACAGAGCCAAGCTCTAATTTTTTTATGTCACCGTTAATTAATCCTTGATACCCATGGTATACTCCATAAACTTCCAGCCCATGAAATATCCCTTTTCTTACAACTGCACGTATTGCAGCATTCATCCCCGGAGAATCTCCGCCAGACGTTAATACAGCTATTCGTTTCATTCCATCACCTCATTATGCAGTTCAATAATTGCTGCCATCTCATGTTTTATAAAATGTATTATATCAAAAAATTTTCCCGCTTAAATGATTTTCTCGTTATTCAGCTTTTCGAAATCCGGCTTCTTTTGCTTCCTCCTCTGTACAAAACATCATTTCTGGTTTTGTTATATAATAGTGCCTGCTGCCAGGCATATGGTATATTTTTTCACCTTTTGAATTAATGTTTCCTTTTATGTCGCAGCCCTCTTTTTTGTCGTCTTGTCCAATCTTATCATTAAATCCATCGTTTGTAACATAGTTTTCTATACTCCAGATTCCGATTTCTTTGTGCTGGGCTTTTTTTTGAACATCTAAAAAACGGTCTACATATTTTGTATTTGGCTGATGAACGTATGCGACGCGGGCTAGCCCGTTTTCAAGCAGCATTTCATTAAACATTTGTCCGTTTATATATAAATAAACAAGTAATCTTCCATACTTGTCACGTTCTCTAACGCCAAGCTCTAATTCAACTTTTTTGTCTGACAGCATTTCTTTTGCAAAATTGCTTGCTTCGATTGCAAATGGCTGCACAGGCTTCGTTGGGTGTACAGATTCAGGAGTATCGACAAGAAGAAGTCGGATTGTTTCTTTTTTATTGTTGACGATGACTTTCATCGTATCACCATCGACGACATCAATTACTTTGGCTTCCAACCTATTGTTTACGGCTGAATCATCTTTTTGCCAAAGCTCCCATCCGAAAAATAATGCAAGCAAACCAAAAAATAAAACAATCCATTTTCTCCACATGATGTTCTTCCTCTCTATTGTGTCCATTCAATGAAATATCATTTTAAGCGAAAAGAACATTCATATCAATAAGAAATGTGGAGGATTTTTCACCTTCAAAGTTATTTTAAATGTTGTTTACATTTTTCTCGGAATATTTTATAAATAAAACCATTCTAGTATAATAATAATGGTAAAGCAATCGGGGGAGTTAAGGAGTGTATTTTTTGTGACATTTATCAAAAGAAATATCGTCCCGATCCTCTGCTTGGCGGCATTTTCGTCACCCATAATCGGCATGATGTTAATTGATGTGTATTATTACAGTTCGGTAATCGGGTGGGTGGTTGGATTCATTTTTATTGTAGCTGCATACATAATTGTAACGAAACGACCCGATGACTCTGAACCAAATGACTTTTTAAAAGAAAATAAAAGGCGGATCATATAGCTTAATCCGCCTTGTTATTCTTCTTATTTATGATCTTAATAGCCGCAATCCATTTAAAATGACAAGTATGGTGCTTCCTTCGTGGCCAATGACTCCGAACGGCAAGTCAATGACTTGAAGGAAATTAGCACATATGAGAAGGGCGATGACCGATAGAGAAAAGGCAATATTTTGTTTCACAATTTTGTTCATTTTTTGCGACAATTCGATCGCTTTGATCAATTTCGTTAAATCGTTTTTCATTAATACAACATCTGCTGTTTCCAAAGCAACATCCGTTCCCTCCCCCATTGCTATACCGACAGATGCTGTTTTTAAAGCTGGTGCGTCATTGATACCGTCGCCGATCATCGCCGTTACGCCGAATTGTTTATTCAACTGCTTTATTCGGTCAACTTTGCTTTCAGGCAGACATTCACCGTGAAATTCATCAACGGATGCCTCTTTAGCAATGGCTTCAGCTGACGCTTTCGTATCGCCCGTCAGCATCACCGTATAGATGCCTTTGCTTTTCAATTCATCCATCAAATTTTTCATATCAGGTCTAAGTACATCTTTTAAAGCGATGCTTGCGGCAATTCCTTTTTCGTCTTTAACATAAACAACCGTTTTCCCTTGTTTGTATAATTTCTTGGAAACAGAGTTTTGAAATTGTTCAGCCTCTTCTTTTCCGACAAACGCAGCTTTCCCAACGAATATTTTCTGCCCGTTCCAAGAAGCAGAAACTCCAAACCCTGAATGTTCATCCACTGATACCCATTCATCTTTCAGTCCTTTTACATTTTCCTGAATATAAGCTGTAATAGCTTTGGCAAGAGGATGGGAGGATTGCCGCTCAATATTATAAACTGCTTGTAGCAGCTCTGTTTTTTCGATGTCTGGGCGTACGATTACGTCCGTGACGATCGGCTCACCTTTTGTCAAAGTTCCCGTTTTATCAAACGCGACCGCCCGGATTTTATTAAGACGCTCTAAATGTACGCCGCCTTTAAACAAAATGCCGTTTCTTGCCCCGTTAGAAATAGCGGATAACGTCGCCGGCATGATCGAGGCGACGAGCGCGCACGGGGAAGCCACTACCATAAACACCATCGATCTGTAAAAAGCTTCCTGAAAGCTCCAGCCTAATAAAAATGGAGGAGCAAACATCAAAACAGCCACTGCCATAAGCACACCTTTTACATACGTTCCTTCAAATTTTTCAATAAATTGCTGGGACGGAGATTTTTCAGATTGAGCGTTTTGCACCAGTTCAATAATTTTTTGAAAAAGCGTTTCCGATGCTTTTTTCGTTACGCGAACGGTGATCGATCCATTTACGTTTACAGTCCCTGCATACACTTCACTTCCCGGGTCTTTCTCAACCGGGATGGATTCGCCCGTTATAGCTGATTCATCCACTGTCGTATGACCATTTATGAGCTGGCCATCCACCGGAATGCGGTCCCCGGGCTTCACAATGATCAAATCTCCAATCGATAAAGTGGAAACATGCACTTTTTCTTCCCGTCCATCTACTAAAAGCAGCGCTTCTTCAGGCTGCAATTCCATCAATGAAGAGATCTCCTTGTTTGTTTTGTTCATTGTATACGTTTCTAATGCGCCGCTTAAGGCAAAAATAAAAATTAAAATCGCTCCTTCAAGCCAATGGCCGATGATTGCCGAACCGATAGCAGCAAAAACCATCAGCAGCTCTACATTCAACTTGCCTTCGCGGATCGTTTCTTCAATTCCCTCTTTAGCTTTGGCAAATCCCCCAATAACGAATGCGAAAATAAATAAAATCGTTGATATGATGTTGAAATCATCTATGCTAAGCAGCCAAGCGAAAAAAATGAGAACACCTGACACAATGGCCGCAATCATTTCAACATGCTGTTTCAACCCTTGAAATAATTCCGTATTATGAAACATCTTTGCTTCCATTCTCATTTACAACCTCCTAACTGAGAATAAAATTCAGCTTCACTTCTATTGAATTCCATATGCTATTCTTGGCGACTAGTAAAAAAAACTATTAAAATATCAACATCTATATGTATATTATATATCAACAATTATTTTTTTCAAGTAATAATTATATTAATTTTAAATTAATAATTAATATTAATAATTATTATCATTCTCAATCACGGTTTTTTACAGATCAAAAACGCAGGTTGGAAAATCGGTCGATTCATATGTTAAGCATTAAAATTCTATTTTTTAAAAAAGAAAAAGCACAGAAGCTTCGCTGTGCTTTACAAATCGGTTAAACGTTTTAATTGTTCGGTTGTTACGGGACCAATGATTTTTTTTAACACCTGTCCTTGTTCATCGATTATAAAAGTAGTGGGAATGACCATAACCTTGTATAATTTCATGACTTCGCCTTTTTCATCAAAAAGCACAGGAAAATTAAATCCGCTCTTTGATAAAAAAGACTTTACTTCTTCTTTTCCCCCTTCTTCTGAAGTAATGTTAATTCCTAAAAACGCGACGTGCTCAGAATCCGCTTGTTCATAAAAACGTTGAAGCTCAGGCAATTCTTCCTTACATGGAGGGCACCACGTCGTCCAAAAATTGATCACGACCTTTTTCCCTTTAAAATCCGAAAGTTTTACCATCTTGCCGTCAGTTGTTGGCAAAACAAAATTGTTAGCGGGCACTTTCGATTTTTCCTTCGTTATTATTTCTTTCATGGTTGTTTTGCTCGGTGCATTTTCTTGTTTCAAATCGCTCTCTTGACATCCAAAAAACACACATGATATAAGCAGAAAATGAAAAAGCAAGGCAGCTGTTTTTTTCAAAACGCTTCCCCCTTCATGAGAGCACTATTTTTTTCCATTCAATGATGGAAAAATGATGACTTTCGCTATTTCATACTTTATTGCTGCGATAGATCACAGTAGAGACAACCCGGAAAATCTTAATGAACACGTTTTTCCTTCAGCGACCAATAGCCAATGCCGATTTTTTGGCATATTGTCATATAATGCATTAACAATTGCAGCAATCCTCCTGCATTGAGCCCGATAATAACTCCTGACATTTGCCATTCTGGCTGCGATCCAAGCAAAAAGATGACGACAAACGAGATAAAATGCGCCCAAACCGTATGAAACAAAGCATCCTTTATTAAATTCAGACCGATCAAATACGCTTGCAGCGGAATGATCAAAAAGTGGGTAAAAAAGTACGGCCATAAAAGCTTTAAAAAAAGTGTTGCAGTAGTTCCGTTGACAAACAAACTTGTAAGCGGCTCAGCAAAAGCAAACATAATCACAATCGCAGGTATTCCGTAAAGCATTGTCATTCCGAGCGATTGCTGCAAAAGCTTCTTTAAAAGTTCCTGGTTTCCTTTAGCAAACGCTTCTGATACAGTTGGGATCAAAATCGTTAACAGTGCATGGGCGATAAACGCGGGAAAAAAGCCGATCGTCATCGCAACTCCAGAAAGCAGACCGAACTGTTCTGTCGCTCCAACCTCCGAAACACCTGCTGCCATTAATGCATATTTGATTAAAAACGGCTGAATCGCATGTGTCATAGAATGAAAAATGCGCAAAATTGTCGTCGGAACAGAGACACGAAATAAACTCCGCCGGATCAAAGCTGTTTTGGATGAAGCGAGCGTGCTTTTTTTTAGTTCTTGCGCCTGATAGACATAAACGGTAAGCAAATAAAGAACAATAACGGCTTCGCTTGCAATAAATGAGCTTAACCCTGCAATGACAGACATTTCAGGAGAAAATTCAAACAGGTTGAACAGCAAAATGAGCAGAATAAGCTGAACAAGCTTGCGAAACCCATTTGCAAATGCAATTTTCCCCATTTGCTGCGTGCCCATTAAATAGCCTCTAGCAATAGAGGAAAAAGAAATCATCGGAACAAGCAGTACAAATAAAACCGTAACGGAAGGATGATAGCTTTTTAGCGGCGGAAGAGCAGGAAACAGCAAAAAAACAATTAAGCTGAAGCAAATGCTGATCCACAAAGTTAGGCGAAAAGCATATTTCAACATTGGCCAATGGTACGGCTTTTCAGTTTCCGCCACATATTTTGAAATAGATATCGGCAATTCAAAGCTTGCTAACACGATAATGAAAAACATAATAGGCATGATCGACATATAGTGGCCGATGCCTTCTTCACCAAGTTCCCGCGTCAATACCATGTTAATCATAAAATCAAAGCATTCCCCTAGAAACGAAGCAACGATTAAAAGCAGAGCTCCCTTAAAAAAAGTTTTCATTTTTCCTCCCTCTTTTCTTATTTCATGCATATGAGACAAGTTCAAAAACATGACAGAGGATCGGAAGAGGGAGGAAAATTTTTAGTCAGCCTTTGTTATTTCGGTTTCTCGTTTCATTGGTAAACGAAGCAATCAAATATTTAGAATTATTGCACCACACCAGTTTCAGTAATTTTTACATCCGCATGCACATCGACTTCCATCTTTGAATAAATATCCCTCCAATTTTTCACTTTTCTTAAACCTCTCGAATGGCTTAAAATTTCTTCTCCTAATCCAACCGGATCAATGTTTTTCTCTTTAAACATATCGATCATCTCCATACTGTTCTTCACAATTTCCTTTTCAAACGCTTTTTCAGCTTTTTTTAAGATTTCCGGACGAACAGTCCCTTCCGAATATTCGCGTAGATACCCTTCAATTTCCAGCTCAATCGTTAAATGGAACGGATTTTTTTCATCGATGTTCGCTCTTCTTTTCGAACGGATGCTTTCTATAGATGCTTTATTTCCATCATCCATTGTGATCGTATGAATTCCTTTAACATATCGATCGGAAAGAAGCTTAAAATAAAAAAGCTGATCATTTTCGATTTCGCCAACCATTTTGTCCTTTTGAAACAAGGCAAGTCCAGTTATTTTGACATGGTCGTTTTTCTTTTCTAATAAAGGTAAAGAAGGGTCTTTTCCTTTCATGCGAAAGTTGCGCAAATATGTGTGTAAATTGATAATCGGCAAATTTTCCCGATGCATATTATGCTCCACTAAATTACGAAAGTACGTGGCAGTCCCCTGTTGCCCATATTTTCCTTCCAGCAAATTTTTCGCTTCACCTTTACAGACCGCTAAAATGACCTTTGAACCGACGCTTGCATCTCGTTCAAGCGAGTCGACATATTTTTCAATTCCCTGTTTTGCTACGTCTTCACTGTAAAGAGCAAATTGCAATTTTCCATAAACTAGAGGGGCTGGCGACTCCTTTTGCAAATCGGAAATCAGATCCCTGCTTAAATCTGATTCGACCGTCATCACCTTGCTGTCGACCGGCTGCTCCTTTTTATATTCAGGAGCAACAATCGTTCCTTTAATTTTATTGCCTTCGCCGACATCGTATCCAATAACCATCACTAAATTGACATCATCAATAATTTCTTTATCCAGACATCCATAAAGCATCAGCATGAACAACATAATGAAGGAGAGAATTTTCCACATGTTTATGTTCTCCTTTTCCATAAATCCCGTACAAACGTAATGAGGTATAAAACCGGAATATAGCAAAATACAATACCAAGAGCATACATATTGATGATCTTATTTAATAATTGAATATCTTCTTTATCAACAATGACATTGACTATAAAAAACATGACGACCAGAACAGAAATGATTGCCTTCTTTTCTGTTATTCCAAAAATTTCTGTTATACCTCTTTTGGCGCTCCACAACATGACGCAAATATTCGGCAAGATGACGAGAGACCAAGAAGCAATGCCGATATATTCGAATCTTTCAACAAAAGGAAGTTCAACAATTTTCCACATCGCTAGCGTCGCCCATTTATTGCGCAATATTTCTTCTTCCGCAGAATAATAAACGATCGAAACAATCATGATGATGATATATGAACAGGTTGTAAATAAATTTCCAATATGAGCCCATTTTTGGGATTTGTCAATATTTTTGACAAAGGGGTAATACAAAAAAAGAGTTTCAAAACCAATAACAGTTATGACCATCTGCATCGTTCCCATGAAAATTTCCTGAGGTGAATGATCCATGATTGGCAAGAGGTGCTGAAGATCTGCAAAACGAGTCGGGAAAATTAAAAATGTAAGAAAAATCCAAAGCGGCAGAACCACTCCAAAAAAAGCAAATCCGGTTACTACCCGAAATCCACCGTTAAAAATGTAATAAAGCAATCCCATAAAAATCGCAGTATAAATCCAAATATTTAAATCTTCAAACATCCACACCTTCAAAATTTCAATATATCCTATTAATATGGCGCAGCTTACAAGAAAAAAATAGATGATCCAAACAATGTTCAATCCATTGCCGACCCATTTTCCAAACAAATCGTGCTGCAGTGTCATTAAGCTTCCGCTTGAACGTTTTAAAATTTGATAGATCATCCAAATGTACAGATGAACAATAAGACCGATCAAAATGACTGAAATCCATGAATCATGTCCCGCATACTTGACGACATTTTTTTGAAAACCTAATACACCGATGCCGAATTGAGTGCTGTGCACTAAATAAAAAACGAGCGGTGCGGAAACTTTATGACGTTCTGCTATTTGCGCCAAGTTGGATTCCTCCTCTTCCGCTGTTATTCATCAATATCTTTATTTTCCCTCGATTTCTCTTCATCCATTCGCTTCGGCTGCTCCGTCCGCAGCTGTTTCGGACGTTCATTCATCATTGAAAACGGCATACGCAGGAATGCATCCTTTAAATCGGAAATTCTCGGAGGATAGATTGGCTCCAAAAAAGGACGTCCGAGAGAAGTTAACCGCAAAAGATGGGTCGCTAAAAAACAAAAGCATAAAACGATTCCTAAAAGACCGTACATTTCGGCAAACATGAGAAAAGGAAAACGCAAAAGCCTGATCGTATTGCCCATTTTATAGACAGGTGTTGTAAATGATGCTAATGCAGCAAGCGCTACAATGATGAGCAAAATATTGCTTGTTAAACCTGCTTCCACACTGGCTGTTCCGATTACAATCCCCCCGACGATGCCGATCGTTTGTCCAACCTTTGTCGGCAGCCGGGCGCCCGCCTCACGCAGCAATTCGATCGTTCCTTCCAAAAACAGCGCCTCTAAAAAAGGCGGAACTGGGACCTCCCTTCTGGATGTGACAAAATTGTTTAGTAAATCAGTTGGAATTAACTCATAATGATAATTTAATACAGCTACATAAATCGGTGTTGCCAATATGGAAAAGGAGACAGCAAACAGGCGGATAATACGGAAAAAGGAAGACAAAATCCAATTTAAAAAATAATCTTCAAACGATGCGAAAAATTCGACAAGAGTTGTCGGACCGATTAATACATGGGGAGAGCCGTCCACAATGACCGCTATTTTCCCTTCCGCCAAAATGGAAGCTACACGGTCCGGTCTTTCCGTATCCAACAGCTGAGGAAAGGGAGAATTATGATTGTCAGAGATCATTTCCGTAATGTACGAACTATCATTCACTTGATCAATTTGGATATTAGAAATTCTTTGCCAAACGGTAAATACATTTTCCTCATCCGCTATGCCTTCTATATAGATGATCGCTATTCTCGTTTGCGTCAGCCTGCCAATTTTTAAAGTCCGAATGCGCAGCTCTTCAATCGGCAATCGTTTTCGAATTAAATTAATATTGGATTCAATGGACTCAACAAACGCCTCTTTCGGACCGATGACCGTAAATTCCACTTCCGGGAGTGTAACTTCTCTAGCTTTGTTTAATTTTGCATTAACGAGCAAGCATGGAGATCCATATTCGCTTAGCGAAATCATAACAAAGCCTTCCAACAGCTTTTCCTTCATTAAATCCGTATCAATGGTTAAAAAAATATCTTTAACCGGTAAAATGTTTTTTAGTTCTTCTAATGACTGCCAATATTTTGAGTGAATCGGCTTTAAAATGTTTTCATTTAATATATTTACATCCACTAACGTTTCAAAATATGAAATCCAATATTTGATATGGCTTGTATTGACGTCATATTGAATAAAATCAGTAGAACTGCGGAAGACAGCAAACAATTTTTCAATTGAATCTTTTCTTTTCCAATTTTGCTTATACATTCGGCTCATTCATCCCACCTCTTTCCATTATTTTTTCAAGCCATCTTTTTATTTATTCAATTAAATTTCTTCTATAGAAATAATGAGAAAAATGGTGAAAACGGAGGAGGCTGAAACGAAATAATTGCATTTTCCTATCCCGAAAATTTAAGTCCATGAAAAAAGCACAAAAAATCCAGGGGGTGTTAACACCAGCAGATTGGTATTTGCTGGAATAAGTCATGTTTATGCACCTGATGGTTACTGTTTCGGTTAACTACGCTGTTTGATTTGACGGCTCTACCATGACCTTAAACCCTAGTGTTTCCAACTTCCGAATCGCTTGTCTGGCGACTTGATGGCGCTTGCGTTCTTCGTAGTAATGTGGACCAAGTTCGATGTAAGTCTGCTTCTTTTTGAGGAGATGGTAGACAATAGTCAGGATGCTATGAGCGACCGCAACCGCTGCACGATTGGCCCCCCGGCGTGCAGCAATACGGTGGTACTGGCTGGATAGATAGGTGTGTTTGGACCTAGCAGCGGCACGGGCGGCTTCCACCAGGGTGCTACGAAGCTTCTGGTTTCCCTTGCGGGTTTTCCCTGACTTTCGTTTTCCGGCACTTTCGTTATTCCCTGGGGCGACTCCTGCCCATGAACACAAGTGAGCTGCCGAAGGAAACTGTGTCATGTCAGGGCCAATCTCAGCCAAAATATGCTCCGCTGTGCGCCGACCAACGCCGGGGATCGTATCTAACCGCTCCAGGTCATCTTCAAAAGGGCGCATCCGCTCCTTGATTTCAGCATCCAGTTCTTCAATCAAGGCATCTAAGTGATCAATATGCTCAAGCTGGGTTTTAAGCATCAGGCGTTGATGAGGGCCGATGAGGCCCTTCAGGGCCTTTTTCAACTCCTCTTTCTTCCGTTTGAGACGGCGCTGAGCCAGTTCGGATAGCACATCGGGGTCAGTTTCACCATTAATTAAAGCCTCGATCATGGCTCGACCCGATTTGCCCAGCACATTGGTCGCCACCGAGGAGAGTTTGATGTTAGCCCCTTCCAGTACCTTCTGGATGCGGTTGATTTCGCGAGCCCGCTCTTCAATCAGGCTGCGACGATAACGGATGAGTTCCCTCAACTCCCGTTGCTGGCGGTCAGGGATGTAACTACCTTGTAGCAATCCATGGCGTAAGAGTCCAGCGATCCACTCGGCATCCTTTACATCTGTTTTGCGACCAGGCACATTTTTGATATGTTTGGCATTGACCACTAAAATCTTGATGTCTTCCATCTCCAACAGGTTATAAATTGGCTTCCAGTAGGAACCTGTACTTTCCATGGCCACGTGAGTGACGCCATGCGCCTTGATCCAGTCTACAAGCATAAGCAAGTCTTCAGTCATGGTAGAAAACGTGCGGATCTCTTGATGATCCGGAGTAATAATACAAGCGACGACGTTCTTCTTATGAACGTCTAATCCACAAACATGAGTATGGATAATGTCCATGTTCGTTCCCCCATGCCTAACATGTAATAAACACAGGCTGGCGGTGCAACGACCATACACGTCATTCTATCCCGCGTGCTTCCCCAGGGAGCAACAGTCTGTGGTGCACCAGGTCGTCGGGGTCTGTCTAATTAACGGGCTCATGGCACCAAGGTAAGACGACCTCGCTGGCCAGCCTAAGATTAAGTATACATGGACGAACTATTTTCATCATCTGCTGGTGCCGCTTTTGCGGCATGGGGGTCTATATAGAAAATTGAATTTCCCAGACAATTGGACGCGTATCATCTTAATCATGATGATTCGCTCAAATGATTTACACCGTTTACGATTGTATTACCGCGGAAAAAAAAGAGCGCGCTCTTTGAAAGGATGCGCACACGTGGAAAAGAATCAATCATTTGAGGAGATGCTAACTGCTTTTCGCCCTTTAATTTTTCACATTATGAAAACTTTAAATATTTATACAGACCAAGACGAGTTTTTTCAAATAGCAGCGATCGCCCTCTGGAAAGCAAGCATCAATTATGACGAACAGAAAGGACGGTTTGCCACTTATGCTTATGCAACGATAAAAGGCTCGCTCATGACAGAATTAAGGAAAAAACAAACATATAAAGAAAGGCATGTTCTTCATGCGAATGACATAATAGCTGCAAAATTGGAATTTTTTCCATATACAGACATTGAAGCAAGAGATTTATATGAACGGATTGCCCCCGCTTTATCAGATGCTCAACGAATTTGGTTTACCATGTACTTTTTTGAAGGAAAAACTCAGAAGGAAATTGCAGAGGAGCTAAATGTCACAGTCAACAAAGTAAAAAATTGGAGAAAAGGAGCATTAAAAAAATTGAAGAAATATGCCGTAAAGGTACGGGAAGAACAGTGAACAGTCTTTAATAGCAGTTTTTATGAGGAAGATGTGCCAAAAATTAAGAAGCTGACATCGGTCAGCTTCTTGGATCTTTTGTATATCGGTAAACAATGCTGCCACCGCGTTTTGCTGTTCCATGAAAATGTTTAAAATCTTCCCTTTCGATCAGTACTTTGCGAAACGCCATAAAATCTTCCTTTGATACACAATATTCTTCCAGTTCTCCATCACGAAGCTTGTTTAAAATGTCTTGTATCTCTTGATTTGTCAACTCGACCATCTCCTTTTCTATGAAAAACAGTCTACCGAGCAATGGAAACTTTTTACCTATTTTTTTGCGATTGTCCAAAAAAACTTTACAATTCTAAAGAAATCATGCAAAATATTTGAAAATCCATAAAAAAGGAGAGAACAAATGAAAATTGCTGAAGTTGGAGATGTTATTGAATTTAAAGACGGTCTCAAAGGAATTGTCGAAAAAGTAAATGAAAATTCCGTCATCGTCGATCTTACGTACATGGAAAACTTTCGGGAAATGGATCTGGAACAAAAAACAGTAGTTAATCATAAAAACTATAAAATTGTCGAAAAGTAAAACGGAGAATTGAATGCTCCGTTTTACTTTTTCTTATATCAAAGAGTTTAGTGCCATTTCAAGAATTTTTTACAATTAACGCAAGTTTCGGCAGGTTCTTTTATCAAAAAAACGCCTCAAGCGACTTGCTTTATCGGTTGTCCACTTTTTCCGGGTACAAATCATGGTTCATCATACGATACTCCGCCATTTTCTCGTATTTTGTTCCAGGACGTCCCCAATTGACATAAGGATCAATAGAAATACCGCCGCGCGGCGTAAATTTTCCCCATACTTCGATGTAGCGGGGCTCCATGATCTTGATTAAATCATTCATGATAATATTAACACAATCTTCATGGAAATCGCCGTGGTTGCGGAAGCTGAACAAATAAAGCTTCAGCGACTTGCTTTCCACACATTTTTTGTCTGGAATATAGCTGATATAAATGGTCGCGAAGTCCGGTTGTCCGGTGATTGGCCTCTGTTTTTCACAAACAGGTGGACTATATCATATTCTTATTCAACTGCGATATTGAATAAGAACCCTTGCGCTTCCACCAAGATAATATATGCTGTCATCTTGGTGTACTCTACTCTCTTCCTCCAACACTACTCTTACTCGCTTCATGCTGGAGTGATTTCGATAGTCTCTGCACCTTCCTCAAATTTAAGAAGAAGATTCCCTTAAATTTGAGGCTTGGCTCAGGGTTGGAAAGATAATGGGAATAAGAGACAAGAACATGTTTTTCTTTTATTCGATCACAATTGCCATTTTCGCTTTTTACTCCATTATCCTCTTCCCCTGAATTCACAAGGTTTATCCGACAGTGTCACCACTGAAGTGTGCCCTTATTGACACAAGCTGGTAAACTCCGGACAATTGAACTTCACGAAATAATCGCGGTCTGGATGTTTATTATCGAATACTTCCAACACTTCTGGGCTGTATTCAAATAAATATTTTGTATTTTTGTTGCCTAACAGCGTCAGATCTTTCAATTCATCATCTTTTCTTCCAGCCATCTTTTTTCATCCTTTCCTATTCATTTACACTCCGCGCTTGTTTCCCCAAACAAGTGCATGAAGCTGCGGCAAAACTCGAGCATCGTTCATTTCTTTTGATTGAACAGTCAATTCGATCAGCCATTCTAATTTTTCTAAAAGTTGATTTCTCAGGAGGTGATCATTTTGTTCGTTTACTTGATCATTTCCAGGCTGCAAATAAAATGAAATATTTGGATAGCGAAGGTGGACGTTTTTCGCGTAATCAAAATCTTCCTCATTAAAAACAACAACTTTTAGACTAACATTGTCTTTCCGTCCGCCATCGATCAGCCGCTTCATAATGTCATCAAGCACAGTAAAGTTCGTTTTCATCCCTGAACTAGGAGGCTTGGGAGAAAGAGTTAAATCATCGATTAGTAAAAACCAATCTTGATAACGGCTTCCCTGTGTCTCCAGTGCAGTGCGAAATCCTTGCTCCCTTAAAAGGATAATCAATTCATCCAATCCTCTAATCAATGCCGGATTTCCGCCCGAAATGGTGACGTGATTGAAGCGATCGCCGCCAAGCTCAATAAGATCGTCCAAAATTTCCGCTGCTGTCATTTGTTTAATTTCATCTTTTGCTGAACCGTTCCACGTAAAAGCTGAATCACACCAGCTGCATGAATAGTCGCAACCGGCCGTTCGGACAAACATTGTTTTTTGTCCGATCACCATTCCTTCCCCTTGAATGGTCGGTCCAAAAATCTCGATGACCGGTATTTTTTTCATTATTTCATCTCCCTTTTCGGACGGTACACAACATAGCTTGTCGGCGTTTCTCTGACAAACACCTGCAAGCATTTCGGTTTATTCGGGAGTACATTTAAATGATCCTGGACAATTTCCCAAATTTTCCGCGCAACCACTTCTGTCGTTGGAAAGTCTTCGCTGTTTTGACCATTGAATACATCCGTATGGTCATTGAGTAGCGTATGGTCAAATCGATCATGAACCCATTTTTTTAAATGCTGAAAATTCACAAGGAATCCTGAATCATCAAGCTGATCACCGCAAATAGTGAGATTGACGAAATACGTGTGGCCATGTACACGGGCGCATTTCCCCGCTTTTTCATGCGGGATGTAGTGTGCAGCAGATATTTGCATATCTTTATTCAGCTCATAACTATAATTATGAAAAACTTGCGGATAAAATTGATGAAGCATCACGTATTAGCTCCTTTTTCAGCCAAATATTGTTCCAATCCCCTTTTTCTCAATAAGCAAGCAGGGCATTCGCCGCATCCGTCGCCAATAATGCCGTTATAGCACGTCAACGTTTTTTCGCGAATGATATCGAACACCCCTAACTCATCGGCAAACTTCCACGTTTCCGCTTTATTGATCCACATAAGCGGCGTGTGAATCACAAAATCCTCTTCCATCGCTAAATTAATCGTTACATTGCAGGATTTTACGAACACGTCCCGGCAGTCAGGATAGCCGCTGAAATCCGTTTCACATACACCTGTCACAATATGTTTCGCTCCCAGTTGTTTCGCCAAAATGGCGGCAAATGTCAAAAAAACTAAATTCCTCCCCGGAACAAAAGTGTTGGGAAGCTCTCCTTCCTTTTGTTCAATTTCCATATTTGAACGCGTTAATGCATTCGGCGCCATTTGATTTAATAAGGACATGTCCAGCACATAATGAGGTATGCCGGCTTCGTTCGCAATGTTTTTCGCTGCTTCAATTTCCTGTGCATGCCGCTGATTATAATGAAACGTGACAGCGGTCACCTCATCAAATTGTTTCTTCGCCCAAAACAAACAAGTTGTACTGTCTTGTCCTCCGCTAAACACAACGACCGCTTTCTTATTATCCATTTGAAAACGCTCCTTTCTGAAAAAAGAAAGCCATTCACACTGCCTAGCTTAAACAGAAACTGATGCTTCTTTTTCTGCTACAGTGGCGGAAGCAAGCTGTTCAGAAGCCTTTCGAAATCATCATAAATCTATTCAACTTCTAAACCTTTCGCAAACATTGAAAAAACTATATCCCAAGGATATAGTTTTCCTTAGTTTTTTATAGAGGGTGTGCTAGAACCTCTCCCGTTTTTTCGAAACGGATTTTTATTCAAGTTGTATCTTATTATATCATACAGAATTGTTTATGCAAACGGCATGCTCCGACTGGAGTCACTCAAGACTTTGTGGGCAACTTTTTTAATCGCTATTTTTTGATAGCGAAATCACTTTTTTCAGGGTACCCTCTTGGTAAAAAAATCTCCTTTTTCAAAAAACAGAATTGAGCCGAGCGTTTGTGGGCAATTTTTTATCCTCTAAATGTAGTCCATGATCATTCTACCAGGAGCAGCCGCACTTTCTTATATTACTGCCACACTTTCCCTTTCATTTAATGAGCAATCAGAGTTCTCATTAAATGAAGGCGCTAATTTTTACCTACAATAATTTTACTTTTACCTCCGCATCATGCCTTTTCCAAGCCTCTGTAGCGTGAGGTCGTTAATTCCTGAATATACTCTTTTAGTTCCGGCATTTCTTTTTTTCTAGCTAATTGAATGGCAAGGTCAATATCATATGGAACACGTATGTGCTGAATCGAAAAAGGAGCCCTTTTCTCCGAGTTGAACGTGCCTTCCAAAATGCAGTAGGATGCTTCGGGCAGGTCCAGCGGATTACCGACACTGCCTGCATTAAAAAGCGTTTTACCGGATAAATGCTGTATAAAGGCATTATGAACATCACCGTATCCGACAACATCCGGCTCCTTCGTTCCCAAACCGGTTTCAACGCTGTTTTCAAACATGGACAATCTTTTTTCAATCGAATCCCAAGGCTGTACTCTTATCCAGACGCTGAAAGGGGATGCATGAAAAAGCCGCAGCCGGCGGCCGCTCATATAAAAATCAATGGAAAACGGGAGGCTACGCAAATATTCTATGTCTTCTTGCGACAACTGATTTTGATGCCAGCGAACGACATCGTTTACATCTTCCCTTGTAATCAGCTCGTCCCAGTTTCCTTTTAAAACAAAATCGCAGGAGCTGCGGACGATATCGATCGCTTCTTTTGATTCAGGTCCTTTTCCGACAAGATCTCCTAAACAAAAAATTCGATCTACATTTCGCAAGCTTATATCTTTCAATACAGACGACAACGCTAGAATATTCCCATGTATATCAGAAATGACCGCGATTTTATCCAAATAAACTCCTCCTTCATTTCCCTACTATTTTATCATGATTTGTTATCGTCTGGAATTTTTTTGAACATTAATAATATGAAAAAGGCAATGCTCATATACCCGAACAGCGGATAAAGCGTGGAAATGAGCTTTCCGTATCCTATCAGGCTGACTAAATAACATAATAATAGGATGAAAATGACACCAGCGATTTTTGCCAAAGGCTTTTCCGATGATAATTGCCGTTCCAAACCATACAGATTGCCGATCAACGATGAAAATATTTCTCCAAAAATAACAAGGATGTATATGTAATAAAAGCCTGAAAACAGCTGCTTGACAATTTCAGCCATTGGGATTTCAAAAAGCCCGGCGTCCGGCAAATGCAGAAGAGAGAAATAGCTGGAAAATAAAATGAAGCTTAATCCGAGACCGCCTACAACTCCGCCCAATTTAATGGCGCTTTCATCCTTTATTGCGTTTGCGAGCGGAACAAGTACAGCCTGAGCAAGAGAGAGATTAAAAGAAACATATAAAAAGCTTGATTTGACTGGTTGAAACACTCCATCCAACGATAAATCGATAAAATCACCCCTAATGATGGCTTCAATGGAGATGATCAGGCTAAACAAAATAAAAAGCGGAACAACCAATAGATTGACGGAAGACAGCCCTTTGACTCCAAACGAAATCACAGCAATGGAAAGCACAATCGTAAAAAAAATTCCAAATTGCTTTGAAAGCGACAGTTGCTCTTCAAAAATCGCCCCCGCCCCCGACAGCATGACCGATGTGATGCCAATCAGCATCATAAACATCAAGCCGTTGACTACATAAGCTGACAACGTCCCAAACAAAAATTGGTTCAACTGCAAATACGAAGATGCATTAATGCGTCTTCCGATCAACATCATTTTCGTTCCCAGCCAAACAAATAAAACGGCAGAACAAATAATTCCAACAATTCCTCCAGCGCCGTATTTTGAAAAAAACTCAACGATCTCTTTTCCCGTTGCAAACCCTGCACCGATGACAGTGCCGATATAGACAGAAGCTATTTGAAGTGCCAATACCCATTTATTGCTCATGTTTCACCCACCTTACTTTATCAACAATATATGGACAAGAAGGGAAAAAAAGACGAAAAAAATTTATAAAAAAGACTTGAAAGTCAAAAAAGGTCAAAGTATAATAAAGTCAGAAAAGGTCAAACAGTGAATCTAACTATTGAATGATTGAGATTGTCTCTTTGATTCCAAAAGGTCAAAGAAAGTCAAAGAAGTTTCTTCTTTTAGTCAAAGTTAATCAAAGTCAAAAAGGAGGAATGCTATATGTTGTGTGAAAATTGCCAAACAAGAAAAGCCAATGTTTTATTAAATGTACAAATCAATCACAACAAACAAGAAATGCGTCTCTGTCAAGAATGCTATCAACAATATAAACAAAAAATCCCAAGTGGTTTTTACGGATTCAGCGGTTTCGATGAATTATTTCAATCATTTATGCCAAACTCTTTTGAGAGCTTTGACCAAGCTGTTCAAGCACAACCGAAATCAGGGGGCGGAAAACAGAACGGCTTCCTCGATCAATTCGGCCGAAATTTAACGGATGCTGCAAAAGCTGGGTTGATTGATCCTGTCATCGGCCGCGATGATGAGGTAAGACGAGTGATTGAAATTTTAAATCGACGCAACAAAAATAACCCGGTTTTAATCGGAGAACCAGGCGTAGGGAAAACAGCTATTGTGGAAGGACTAGCCTTAAAAATTTCTCAAGGAGACGTTCCGCAAAAATTAAAAAATAAAGAAGTTTATTTGCTGGATGTTTCATCACTTGTCGCCAACACGGGAATTCGCGGACAATTTGAACAGCGGATGAAGCAGCTAATTCAAGAATTGCAAGCCCGGAAAAACATCATCCTGTTTATCGATGAAATTCATCTTTTAGTCGGCGCTGGTTCTGCGGAAGGTTCTATGGATGCCGGCAACATATTAAAGCCAGCTCTCGCCCGCGGTGAGCTTCAAGTTGTCGGAGCAACAACTCTAAAAGAATACCGGCAAATCGAAAAAGATGCAGCCCTTGAACGACGCTTCCAGCCGGTTATTGTGAAAGAACCTTCCATTGAAGAAGCGATCAACATTTTAAAAGGAATTCAAGAAAAATATGAACAATACCATCAAGTCAAATATTCAGAAGATGCGATTAAAGCTTGCGTCACACTATCTCATCGATATATTCAAGACCGCTTTTTGCCTGACAAAGCCATCGATTTAATGGATGAAGCTGGTTCAAGATTAAACTTAAAAGCCGAGCCGGCTAATGAAGCAGACATCCACGAGCGGCTTAAACAAATTGCCCATGAAAAAGAAAAAGCGCTAAAAGAAGAACGATACGAACTTGCAGCTAAGCTTCGCGACGAAGAAGCTGCCCTTGAAAAGCAGCTTGAACAAGGAAAGGACAAACAGCAAGCAATCGTTCAAGTAGAAGACATTCAAAAAATCATCGAAGAAAAAACCGGCATACCAGTCGGCAAGCTGCAAGAGGATGAGCAAGCAAAAATGAAACATTTAGAAGAAAACTTGGCGAAAAAAATTATCGGCCAAGAGGATGCTGTCCGGAAAGTGGCAAAAGCCATTCGCCGCAGCCGCGCTGGATTGAAAGCAAAAAACCGACCGATCGGATCCTTCCTGTTCGTCGGCCCGACTGGCGTTGGAAAAACGGAATTGTCGAAAACATTAGCTTTGGAGCTGTTCGGTTCAAAAGATGCCATGATTCGCTTGGATATGAGTGAATATATGGAAAAACATTCCGTTTCAAAATTAATCGGCTCGCCTCCAGGCTATGTCGGACATGAAGAAGCAGGACAATTAACGGAAAAGGTTCGTCGCAACCCTTACTGCATTATCCTGCTGGATGAAATTGAAAAAGCTCATCCAGATGTACAGCACATTTTCTTGCAAATATTAGAAGACGGACGCTTGACAGACAGCCAAGGCCGCACCGTCAGCTTCAAAGATACGGTCATTATTATGACCTCTAACGCTGGAGCAGGTGCAAAACAAGTTCACGTCGGTTTTAACAGCACGGTGGAAAAAGAATCAAGCATCCTTGAATCTCTCGGTTCATTCTTTAAGCCTGAATTTTTAAACCGTTTCGATGCCATTATCGAATTTAAACCGCTTGATAAAGAAGATTATTTGAAAATAGTTGATTTGATGCTTGAAGAAGTTCGGAACACGTTGAAAGAACAAAACATTTCATTGGACGTAACAGAAAAAGCAAAAGAAAAATTGGTAGAAATCGGCTATCATCCATCGTTCGGCGCTCGTCCGCTTCGCCGCGTCATTCAAGAACATATTGAAGACAAAATTGCAGACATCCTGTTAGACGGTGAAGTGCACAATCATTTAATCGCCGACGTGGAAAATGAAGAAATCGTTATTCGTTCATAACAGCTGCCCTAACAGTCCATTAGGGCAGTTTTTTTATTTGGGAACAGCATCGCCAAAATCGATTCGATGAATGTGTCGCTTATTTTTTTATCAAATATAAAATTTTCGTCTTTCTTTGTCGATATAATAATTGAATATAGAAAGAAGAAGGATTTGATGAACATGGACAAAACATCAATTATCGGCATTTTTTTAGGAATTATGGCAATTATTGTCGGCATGGTTTTAAAAGGTGTCAGTATTTCCGTTTTAATCAATCCGGCAGCTATCGTCATTATTATCATCGGAACGATTGCTGCGGTCGTTATTGCCTTTCCGACAAATGAAATTAAAAGAGTACCGAAATTATTCCGCGTCTTATTTAAAGACACACAAACTTATACGATTCAAGAGTTGATTGTCCTTTTCTCTGAATGGGCGCAAATCGCAAGGAAAGAAGGATTGTTGGCGCTGGAAGCTAAGCTTCAGGAAATAGATGACCCATTTTTAAAGACCGGTTTAAGCATGGCTGTGGACGGTCAGTCTGCCGAGTTCATCCGAGATGTTATGACAGAAGAAATCAATGCAATGGAAGAGCGGCATGAAGCAGGCGCAGCCATTTTTTCTCAGGCCGGCACGTATGCTCCGACTCTTGGCGTATTAGGAGCTGTATTAGGTTTGATTGCCGCACTAGCCAATTTGGAAAATATTGAGGAGCTCGGACATTCGATCAGCGCCGCGTTCGTTGCTACTTTGCTCGGAATTTTTACAGGATATGTTTTATGGCACCCGTTTGCGAACAAGCTGAAAAGGAAATCCCAGCAGGAGGTGCTCGTCCGACAGGTGATGATCGAAGGCATTCTTTCAATTTTAGAAGGACAGGCACCGCGGACGATTCAGCAAAAATTGGCATTTTATCTTCCTGAAAAAGAGCGGGCAAAGATTTCTGATGAAGGAAGTGTTACGTCCGATGCGTAGTAGAAAAAAAAACCGCAATGACCATCATACAGATGAAAGCTGGCTTATTCCCTATGCTGATATTTTAACCCTTTTGCTTGCGCTCTTTATCGTCCTATTTGCTCTCAGTTCGATAGATGCCCAAAAATTTGAACGTTTGGCAAGAGCTTTCAATTCCAATTTTGACGGAGGCATAAGCGTTTTAGAATATCCGAGCCCTCTACCACAACAAGAAATGGAAAACATCGAAGAAAACAAACAAAATGGAAAAGTGCAAAATGAGCCTCATGACAATGATGAATCGGGAAACAGCGATCAAGAGGAATTAGCGGAAGTTCAAAATCGGTTTAATCAATACATTGAAGAAAACAACTTGAAAAACAATATTAAAACATCACTAAACGAAGAGGGTTTGTTAATCACGATTCGGGACGATATATTGTTTGATTCGGGCAGCGCCAAAGTGAGAAAAAAAGATGAAATTTTGGCTACTGACATTGCCAAAATGCTCGCCATGGGCAGTGCCCGCAACGTGGTTATCAGCGGACATACAGACAATGTACCGATTCATAATTCAAACTTTGATTCAAACTGGCATTTAAGTGTTATGAGAGCCGTAAATGTGATGAAAATTATTTTAGAAAACAAAAATCTCGACCCAAGCAAGTTCAGTGCGAAAGGATACGGCGAATACAAACCCGTCGCTTCCAATGATACAGCAGAAGGAAGACAAAAAAACAGACGGGTGGAAATTCTAATTCTTCCAAACAATAAAAAAGCGGAGCCGAATTAAGCCGGTTCCGCTTTCATTTTTCTTTCGCATGGTACCCTACTTTTTTTAATAGATTAATCGCTGTTTCCTTCTCATCTTCTGTCAAAATATTCACGATCGAATCAATCATCTCTTGATGAGAAGGAAAGATTTCTTCAATCCATTTTCTCCCCTTTTCCGTTATTGCCGCATATGTGACACGGCGGTCTTTAGGGCATGCTTTTCGAACTAACAGCCCTTTTTGCTCTAATTTATCAATAACATACGTAATGCTGCCGCTAGCTAAAAGAATTTTTCCGCCGATTTGTTGAAGTGGCTGATCTCCTTTGTGATACAAAAGCTCTAAAACGGCAAATTCCGTTAAGTTTAATCCATATGATTGAATGTGCTTGTTAACTTGATCATTCATTGCGCGATAAGCACGTGAAAGAACGATAAAAAATTTTAGAGATTTTTCAATACTGCTGTTATCCTTAGCCAACTTTCATCATTCCTTTAGTATTTCAATGTCTTGAATTATAATAGTGAAACTTCTCATTATTGTCAATCACTGCATAGAAAATTTCAGAATAAAAAAACTTTTTTTAACCCGATCTTCTTTCAAAAGATCATGCTATAATAAAAAGGTTGATGAAAAAGAAGGAGTTTAAAGAAATGCTGGACTTAACACATCGCCATAAGGTTTTGCTTTACATTTTGATCGTAATCCTGCCCACTTTTCTGATTTCGTTTATCATATGGGAAAAACAAAAAAATATTCTCTTTTCGAAACATGAAAAAGAAGCCGTATATATGCTAGACATTCATCAAAGTCAAATTGACCGCTTAATCTCGGAAACAAAAACGAGAATGGAAACAATGGCGTTATTCATAGATCAAGAAAATAATCCAAACCAAATTCAAAGAGCTCTAAAAGAAACCCTACAACAAGAACCCCGCTTTACCGGCCTTTATATCGCAAATGCAGACGGAACAATAAAAATCGGCACTCAACCCGTTCCATTACATCATGACATCTCTTCGGAAAAATGTTTTCAATCTGCGCTCGCAACAAAAAAGACTGCTATTTCAGAAGTTCACGATAAAAAGCTTATCACGATCTGCACCCCGATTGTAAATCAGCAAAAAGATGTAAATGGCGTTTTATACGCCACATTAAGCATAAACTATATACAAAATATTATGAATGTACTGAGCCCAGATTTATATATCGTGGTGAGCGACACGAAGAACAACTTTCTTTTCAGTGCAGGCGAAAAAGAAAAGGACGCTTCCGAAAAATCTGTTCAAACTGATATTACCCAGCTTCCATGGGTGCTGAAAGCGTCGGTCGCTCCGGTCAAGCCGTTGGAAATCTCTCAAGTTGTTTTAACTTATGCCGCCATTGTATACATTTTTTTTAATATTATTTTTTTGTTGATCCAATATTATTTGCTGAAACGTAAAGCAAGATTGGAAGAAGAAAAAATTAAAGCGCAAAAGCTTGAACTGGTCGGTACTCTCGCTGCCAGCACAGCGCATGAAATCCGAAATCCTTTAACTGGAATTAGCGGGTTTATTCAACTGTTAAAGAAAAAATATCAATCAGAAGAAGATCAGCATTATTTTTCCGTCATAGAAAAAGAGATCGACCGAATCAATGAAATTGTGAGCGAATTTCTCGTTCTCGGGAAACCAACTGCTCATAAACACAAGCCTTATGACTTAAATCAAATTATCGACGAAGTCATGCCGATCATTAAATCGGAAATCAATCTCCATCGAACAAATTTTCAAGTTCATATGGATCGGCATAATCCTATTCGGATTTATTGTACAAAAAATCATATTAAACAAGTTTTGTTAAATTTAACGAAAAATGCTTTAGAAGCAATGGACATGAACGGATCATTAGAATTGATTGTCAAAAAAGAAGCAAATCTTGCAGTTATCAAAGTGATCGATACAGGGAAAGGGATTCCTGAAAAAATGATGGAAAAAATTTTTGACCCATTTTTTACGATGAAAGACAGCGGCACCGGACTTGGACTGGCAATATGCAAACGCATTGTCGATATGTATGACGGCACCATTGAGATTGAAAGCAAATTGAATGTCGGCACAACCGTGACGATAAAGCTGCCGCTATCAAATAGAAGCTGAAGCTCGATGTGATTCTGAACTAGGCGAAAAATAGCCTTCTTGTTCTAATGTAAGCCGCATCTAAAAATGCTTGATGATGCATTTGATGCAGGATTGGTAGAAACCGATGAAAGCGACGGTTTCTACCTTCTTTTATCTATTTTTGAATCAAAAACCGATTAGAGGACCTGGGCTAAAAAATGCTGAGTCGTAGCCAATCATTTTCTTATGATGAATGATATCTTGACATGCGGCTTCCGCTTTTTCCTTTTCTTCCTTTTTGAGAACGTGTTTTTCCCATTATTTTTACTGCACCTTTATAAACGATATAAATGCTCAAAAAAGCGAAGAACAGAGCGAGAAATCCCCATAGTCCTTGCACAATATCTTCAAATTCCATATTTCCTCTATTCGTTATTTTTTGTTGAATCTCAATGGCAAACACTATGACAACTAGTACGGTCATTGTATAAATAAACGATATACATAAAATGCCGAATTTTGCTATATATTTAAATACCACATGTGTAATGAAAAAGATAACCATGCCGAAAATGCCGATGATCCAAAAATGCAGCTGTTTATCTGTTAATTGAAAACCAGCCATTTCTACTAAATGGATAATATTGTCATGAAAATCATTAATCAGTTCTACAATAAACAAGAGCGCTTCTTTCATATAAAATCTCCTTCTATTGATAAAATAACAAATCTATTATAAAACATTATTATCAAAATTTATTTTTTCTGAAAAGGGGTACGATTTTATGTACGACGTATATATTGGGAGTTTTTTATCAGCAATGTCTACAGGTTTAGGGGCTGTCCCGATTCTTTTTTTGCAAAAAACGATTAAACATAGAGGAAGAGATTTATTATTAGCATTCAGCGCTGGGATTATGATGGCTGCTTCCATGAGGGGGTTGATACCTGAAGCATTAGCAAACGGAAATATAATGAAAATGTGCATCGGATTAATACTTGGAGTGCTTATATTAACAATTTTAGAGAAAAATATTCCTCACATTGAACTGGAGCATACGAAAGAAGGAATACAATTTGACGAAAAAGCATTGCTCATTATCTCGGCGATCACCTTACATAATCTCCCGGAGGGTCTATCTGTCGGAGTAAGTTATGCCTCAGAGAAACAAGATTTAGGTCATCTAATTGCTCTTGCAATCGGGCTGCAAAATGCACCAGAAGGCTTATTAGTTGCGCTTTTTTTAATCAATCAGAACATTTCCCGCATCAAAGCCTTTTTCATTGCAACGTTGACAGGAGCGATCGAGATTGTCACATCTCTAATAGGGTTTTATTTAACAACATTTGTTGAATCTTTAGTTTCTTACGGTCTTGCTTTTGCTGCAGGAGCAATGCTTTTTATCATTTATAAAGAATTGATTCCGGAAAGCCACGGCGATGGTCATGAATTGACTTCGACATATTCTTTTATTTTCGGAATTTTATTTATGATTGTGCTGACTGAACTTTTTTAAGCTTGTCAAATATGTGTTTTCTTTATTTTTCAACCGTTGCAACAAAAGGATTTGTTAATGTCCATTTCATAGGGTGGAAAATCGATTGATTTTTCTCATCGCTGCTTACCATTTGCTGGTATTTGTTTAAAAGCTTGTCCAGTTCTTGGCTCAGCTCAATCGTCTCTTTGCTGTTCATCCCGTTTACTTGAGCCATCTCAATCATTTTTTGCCTTTTTATTATGATTTCTATGAACAGCTTTTCTTTGCGCAGCTCTTCTTCCGTTGCCATTTCTCATATCCTCCTTCCAAATCTCGCGGTCTAAAGACACGCACTCGGTTATTATTACAGATTCTACTATTTTTGTAAATAGATTCGCAAATTTAGACAATATTTTTACACAAGTATTTGACAATCCTCTTTAATATTTACGTAAGGAGGATTGTCAAAACATTCATACAGTCGTAAAAAGCTTATCCAAAAGCCTTTTTAAAAGAAAAAATTCGACTTCTTTTTTACTCGCTGACAACAGACCAAAGCTTATTGCCTCAATAACCGCTGCCGTTTTATAGGTCGAAGGACAATATTTGAGCAATGATAAGATGCTTGTTTTCTATTTAAAATATTGTCGGAAATTTCTTTCCTTTCATTAAGAAAAGCTGCGCTTATTTCTATCATCACAATGACAAGCCTAAAAAACAGCGCAATTTTATCGGATTTTTACAGCTGTTCCAGTTGCTACAACCATCATCATCCCATCTCGTAATGTTTCAAAGTCAAGATCCACTCCAATCACAGCATTGGCTCCCAGATTTTTAGCTTTCGCTGTCATTTCTTCAATAGCTACTTCCCTACCTTCTGAAAGCTTGCTTTCATATGCGCCGCTCCTGCCGCCGACAATATCCGTAATGCCTGCCAAAAAATCGCGGACAATGTTTGCCCCAAGAATGGTTGTACCGCTGACAATCCCCAAGTATTCTTCAATTTCCTTTCCTTGCAAAGAATTGGTTGTTGTAATAATCATGGATTTCCCTCCATTATTTATTTTTGTACTTTATTACGTTTGAAAAAACGTTTCGTTCCATTCCGATTCACAAATCATTCTACTTTTTCTCTAAATTGTAGTAAAATTGTAGTAAAAAGCGAAACCTTGCTTTCCGTTTGTTCGTAAATTTATTAAACAATGCTGACAGGGGTAGGATCATGAAATCGATATTCTTGTTTTTCATAAGAAGTTTTATTGCTGTTTGTTCGATGTCTGTTCTTTGGTTTGCCTTGTTTTTAGGATTTGACCAAGCTTTCATTCAATCGTCTTTGTATGCTGTTGCAGGCGGTATTATCGTCTATTATATCACCAAATGGCTGCAAAAAAGAAATTGGCTGAAGCAAAACGGATTGACAGCCAGTGAATACAAATATGTACAGGAAAATTTAAAAGAAGCAAGACAAAAAATTGCCCGACTGCAGCGCACCTTATTTAGAGCCCGATCGCTCGGAACGATTCAGCAGCTTGTCGAAGCAATCAGGCTTTCCAAACGTATATATCATGTCGTTGAAAAGGAGCCGAAACGCTTCTATCAAGGCGAATCATTCTTTTTCTATCATTTAGATTCTTGCGTGGAGCTTGCAGAAAAGTATACGTTTCTTTCCGCCCAGCCGATCCGCGATCAGAACGTTAAATCATCATTGGAAGAAACGAAGCAGATGTTGAATCAAATTTGCGAATCATTGGAGAAAGATTTAATCACCGTTTTATCGAATGATATCGAACATCTTCAATTTGAATTAAATGTTGCGAAAAAACAAACAACGAAATGGAAAGATAGGTGATTACGTTGGAAGAAAAGAATGAGTTGGATCTATTAGATGATCTATTAAAGGACCCATTTGGAGAAAAAGAAGATAAGCCCGCATCACCTTTAGCAGTCGGCGAAGAAGAACAGCCGAAAAAATTTATCGACATGCTCTCACAGGAGCATAAAGCAAAGGCTGCACAGCTGGCAGCTCAAATTGATTACAAAAACCGGCATTCGATCGTCCAATTTGGGGCTTCCGCTCAGCAAAAACTCTCCAGTTTTTCCCACGAAATGCTGGACTATGTTCAAAAAAAGGATATCGGGCCTATAGGCGATATTTTAAAAGAGCTGATGAGCAAACTCGAACAAGTAAACCCGGAAGAATTAAAACCGGAAAAACAAAACTTCTTCTCTCGTCTTTTCAAGAAAATATCTAGTTCGATCAATGAAATTTTATCCAAATACCAAAAAATCGGGGCACAAATCGAACGCATTACAGTCCGGCTGGAAAATTCAAAAAAAGCGCTGATGTCCGATATTCAATTGCTCGATCGTTTATATGAGCATAATAAGGAATACTTTCACGCGCTAAACATTTACATCGCTGCTGGTGAATTAAAATTGGAGGAGCTCCATACAAAAGTAATACCGGAATTGCAAAAAAAAGCGGAAACAACTGGAGATCAAATGGCGGTTCAAGAAGTAAACGACATGCTTCAATTTGCTGATCGGTTGGAAAAACGGATCCATGATTTAAAGCTATCTAGGCAAATTACAATCCAAACGGCTCCGCAAATCCGGATGATTCAAAATATGAATCAAACATTAGCGGAAAAAATCCAATCCTCCATTTTGACGTCTATTCCTTTATGGAAAAACCAAATTGCGATCGCTCTCACCTTATATCGGCAAAAAGGAGCACTGGAGGCCCAAAAGCAAGTGACGAAAACGACGAACGAGCTGCTTTTGAAAAATGCAGAAATGCTGAAAGCAAACACAATTGAAACAGCCAGGGAAAATGAACGAGGCATCGTCGATATTGAAACGTTGAAAAAAACACAGGACGACCTAATTTCAACAATCGAAGAAACGCTCAGGATCCAACAGGAAGGACGTCTAAAAAGGCAGCAGGCTGAGCAAGAACTAATGCAGCTCGAGAAAGACTTAAAAACGAGACTATTGCAATTTAAACAAGAATAAAAAAGACAAATCGGGATGATTTTTATAGAGGAAAGATTTTACACATATACAGCTGTTGAGTGATTTCGTCCAAGCTTTTTTAAATGCTCATGCAGAACCGGCACGGCATTTACATCATATAAACAGCAAATTTTTTAAGGGGCTGTCTAATAAGTCGTTTTTTGGCTTATTGACAGCCCCCTTATGTTTTAGAAACGTTGATATATCGATGTTTATGATTTTTTGTTTTCAAAAATGGATTTGACTTTCTGGACAGCCCCTTCATTTTGAAAGGTTCTATGATGCCCAATTTTTGCATTGCTCTAATTGCAGCAAAAAAGCTTTTTTATCCGTTTGATTGCCTGCATAGCCTACAAGCGCTCCGTTTTTGCCAATCACCCGATGGCAAGGAATTATGATCGGGATAGGATTCGCTTTATTGGCTTGGCCAACTGCCCGAACAGCTTTCGGATTTCCGATCCCATCTGCAACATATTGATAGCTTCTAGCTTCACCGTATGGAATGTTCATCAACTCTTTCCATACTTTTTGCTGAAATGAAGTGCCTTTTGGAAAAATGGGAAGGGAAAATATTTTTCGTTTCCTTTGAAAATATTCCTTAAGCTGTTTCGCTGCCTCTTCCAATAGATCCGTTTTATGTTCCACAACTTTTGAAGATGCCAGAAGCTCTGTAAGCTCCTGCTCGTCCATCAATAAAGAGACAATTCGATTCTTTTCCTCTATAATCCCGATCGTTCCAATAGGGCTGTTCATTGTATGCAAAAAGCACATCCTACACACCTTCTTGACCATTGATAGGGAGCGAAATATAAAATGTCGTTCCATACCCTACTTTGCTTTTGACATCAATTTTCCCATTGTGCTCTTTAATAATTTTGTAGCTTACCATAAGACCTAGGCCTGTTCCCCGCTCTTTCGTTGTATAAAACGGCTCCCCAAGCCGCTTCAGTTTATTTTTTGGAATGCCTGGCCCTTCATCTTGAATGGAAATTTGAACCCGGTGATCATCTTCTTTTGTAATCGAAACATAAATATTGCCTCCATTTGGCATCACTTCGATTGCATTTTTTAATATGTTAATAAAAACTTGTTTTAATTGATTGGGTTCGCAAAATATATCCGGCACTTCCCCGTAGTCTAAATGAATTTGCACATTTACTAGAATAGCCTGTGCATTTAACAATTCTATCGTATCTTTCATGATTTTCACAATATTTTTTTGTTCAAATCGAACAGCTTGAGGCTTCGCCAAAATAAGAAATTCATCAATGATTGATTCAATTCGCTTCAGCTCAGAAGTAATGACATTGAAATACATGGAATAATCTTCTTTTATGCTTCCTTGCAGCAGCTGGATAAATCCTTTTAACGCTGTCATTGGATTGCGGATTTCATGGGCTATTCCGGCTGCCAATTCCCCAACAATATTGAGAGTGTCCGATTTTCTCAGCCGCTCTTCGATTTCTTTTCTTTCGGTGATATCGCGAAATATAACTAAATTCATATTTTCAATAATGTGGCGTTTAAATGAACATTCGAGAATTCTTTCCTGCTTATTTTTCACCGTAATCGCAAATTCTTTCGTCAACCCATCCATTTTCCAATCACTTTTAAAATGATTGGGAAAAAATCGGAATATGCAATCACGTCCAATTTGGTCTTGTGTTAATCCTAAAATTTGTATTGCAGCAGGATTGGCATCAACAATTACCCAATCATCATTAAACAGAAGAATGCCGTCCATCGCTCCGTTAAACACATTCCGAAATTTTTGTTCACTTTCACGCAATTCTTTTTCCATTCGTTTCCGGTCACTGATATTTCGCAATATGGTCATATGGGTTTTTTCCTTCGGGTTGTATTTTGATGTGAATTCGAGCTGCTTCTTTTGTCCGTTCGGCATGTAAAACATTAATTCTTCCCGGATGGCACCGGATTTTAAATATTTATCTTTCACCTGCAAAAACTTTGGATCATTTGCATTGATAAATCGCATTAAATTGCTTTTCAACAGTTCATCAAAGGGGAGTTCAAATATGCGACAAGCCCATTGATTCGCGCGTATAATATTTCCAAAATGATCCCAAATAAGGATGGCATCAAGAGCATTTTCAAAAATTTCTCTAAACCTTTCTTCACTCTTCAAAATTTGCTGTTCCATAAGCCTCTTCTCTGTAATATCGCGCAATATCGACATGTAAAATCCGTGTAAAATGTTTGACGTGGTCGTAAATTCAAAAATTTTTCGCGTTCCGTCTTTTAATCGGACAGGCATTTCTCCTTTCATTTTTCCTTTTTCAAACAATACTTCATAAAAATATTTTTTCATTTTCTCATCTTCGATAAAATCTGAAAATTTATAGTTTTTGAGTTCATCACTCGGAATGCAAAAGCTTGTACAAAATGATTGATTGGCATCTATAATAAATCCTTCGTAATCAAAAATGACAATGCCGTCAACAGCACGGTCAAATAAATCCGGAAACAGCTGTTCATTGATCGATCGTTCCTGTTCAAGAATTTTTTTCGAAGAAACATCCCGAAAAATAGCAAGATTGTATGTGCCGTAAATGTTCTCAATGATGCTGTATTCAACATATTTGATTCGGCCGTTTTCCAGTTTTAACATGAGTTCCGCATATTGCTGTTTTTCATGATCAGAAAAATTTTTTATAAATTCGTTTGCTGGCAAAGCTGCTACAAAATCATCTATCGACTTCTCTAGTATGACTTCTTTTTCCATTTCAAAAAGGCGGCATGCTGACTGATTTACTTGAAAAAACTTGCCGTGATGATCTAAAAGCACCATAGCATCTATTGACCGATCGAAAATTTCGTAATATTTTTTTAATTTTTCATTTTCTTGTTGCGCTTTTTTTAAACGCTTTGCCAACAAATCTTCTTCAATGGCTGCAATGTTTTGCTTCAAACTTCCCACCTCTCATTTTAACACTCTCAATATATTTACATTTTCTACAAATTACGTTAGAATCCTTCATGCACTGTCAATTTAGTCAATTCGATGTACCTTTCCGTACGACTGTTTACAAAATGTTGAATTTGTCTTATGTTTTAAATCGAAACTTTTTTTGAAGGTGATAACATGAATGAGAGGAACAGCTACTTTGATAACGCCAAGTTTATATTAATTCTTCTTGTCGTGTTCGGCCATTTTATTCGATCGATGATTGAAGACAATTACATTATGATGAACATATACAAATTTATTTACACGTTTCATATGCCTGCGTTCATTTTAATTTCCGGCTTTTTTGCCAAAGGGTTTAACAAACAGGGATACGTTAAAAAAATAGCCAAAAAACTCATTTTGCCATATTTCATTTTTCATGGCATCTATACAGTTTATTATGTTTTGATTAAAGGCGACAATCTGCTCCATTCAATTGATCCTTTGAATCCGCACTGGTCCCTCTGGTTTTTAATAAGTTTGTTTTTCTGGAACGTCATGCTGATCCCGTTTTCTAAATTGAATAAATTGGTCGCTTTAGGACTTTCGTTCTTTATCGGTATTGCAGCTGGATATTTTGATTTCATCAGCAACTATTTGAGCTTGTCACGTACACTAGTCTTTTTTCCTATTTTTTTAATAGGTTTTTATTTAAAGAAAGAACATTTTGCCATGATGACGAAGCTGCCTGCAAGATCTTTAGGGGCAAGTGCTCTGTTGCTTACATTTGTGACGTATTTCTATTTGCCTTTTGAGTATGAGTGGCTGTTCGGTTCCATGCCTTATTCAGCTTTTGGCGAAACGGATATCTTTTCAGGGCTGGTGCGGCTCGGATTTTATTTTCTTACTTTGATTACGACGTTCGGATTTTTCTCGTTAATACCGAAAAAGCGTCAATTTTTCACTGAATGGGGCACAAGAACTTTTTACGTTTATTTATTGCACGGATTTATCATTCAATCGTTCAGAGACAGCGAACTTGAAAGCTGGCTTACAGAAATAGAAAGCATCACGGTATTCGCCATTGTTTCAATTGTCGTTACATTCTTGCTGTCGAGCCGATTTGTCAAAACGATCGCACAGCCAATCATTGAACTTCGAGCGACAATGCTAAAAAAAATAGTAAAAGGCTTATAAGACCGGGGCTGACGCACACAGACAGTCACATCACATAAATAGAACGGCTTCTAATAGCTTTTCAGAAATAGGTCTTTTCTACAGTCCGAGATGCTGAAACAACAATCTAGAGTAGTTAGAGAAATAACTTCAAAGGCGTCGCAGTTCCTAAACTTTCTAACTTTAAAAACAAGTCATAAGTCAGAGGTCCTAGCGGGGTATGGAAAATTCGAACATTTGCCAAAAAAATCTGGCGAGGCCCCTCGATGGACTTCGCCAGATGTTCAATTTTTTAGTCAATCCATTCAGCAATCTTCAATAATGAGATAGGCTGTTTTAATTGGCCCATGTACGCCAACCACTAAGTTCATTTCAATATCCGCTGAATTGCTCGGTCCTGTAATAAAATTAATGCAGGAAGAAATCGTTTCGCCTTTTTCCACCATTTGATGAAATTTTCTGGCGGCCTGTGTCATTCTAGGGAGGATCGTGCTTTTCGGAATAATGGAAATATACGTTGTCG
The DNA here is from genome assembly GCF_038008865.1 of Aeribacillus sp. FSL K6-8394. NCBI lineage: Bacteria > Bacillati > Bacillota > Bacilli > Caryophanales > Bacillaceae > Aeribacillus > Aeribacillus sp. FSL K6-8394. The sequence goes on along the minus strand of NZ_JBBPAA010000001.1, from coordinate 441,238 downwards.
GCAAAAGGCTGACCGCCCTTCCTTTCCCTCCCCCATTCAACAAGACAACCGTTCCGGATTCAGCCAGTGTATAATCGCTGAACGTAATTCCGATATTTGCACTTTCCGCAATTTGAATATTTTCTTTTCCAAGCTCAGGATCCCATATATGCACGTCTGTTCCTTCGTTTGGCAATTCCTCCAATAAAAAAGGCATCAGCCCGAATGCTTCAAACCGATGATCGTCCCACGTCACAATCGGACCGCCTCCATAAAAAGCAATCGCCTCTTTCAGCGTATTTTTCAATGATTTGGAAGTCGTTCTGTATACATCGACATGAACATTTTTACATTGTTTTATAAATGCATCAACCAGTTCGTCGGAAGAATAACCAGCAAGTGTTTTTTCTTGAGGGTGAAATGACCAGCTGGGCCGTTCCACCCCTTCCTTCCGGGGATTTCGTCCTAACCTTTGAGCTATCATCTGCAAAAACGAATCTCGATTTTGAATCGTTCCGTTCATGAACGATCACCACTTTCTTTTTTACGATTGTGAAACCATTCGCGAAAGCTGTTTTTTTCCGGTGCCGGGAAATCACGTATGGACGTCCAATTTTTCAAAGGACCTGGTCCATTGGAAATTTTCCCGTCTTTCGAAAACGGTTTGAGGGCTGCTGGCGCCAGTTTTGTTCCCCACTGATACAGTTTTTGATTCGATGCTCCTATTCCAAATGCCTTCATCGCCAGCTTCTCGCTTATTGGCGCTCGTCCTTCCTGCTCGACAATTACTTGCCGATGCTTATGGAGAAGTTCATGAAGCGGAATTTTTACGGGGCATGCTTCCGTACAAGCGGCACATAGTGTGGAAGCATAAGGCAATTCTTTAAAATCATCATAACCGCCAAAAAGCGGCGTCAATACAGCGCCAATCGGACCTGGGTAAATCGATCCGTACGAGTGGCCGCCTATATGCCGATATACAGGACAGACGTTAATGCACGCTGCACAACGAATGCATTGAAGAACAGGCTGGAATTCAGTTCCTAAAATTTTGCTTCGTCCGTTATCAACAATCACCAAATGGAATTCTTCCGGTCCGTCAACGTCCTCTTTTTGTTTCGGACCAGTTAAAACCGTTATATAGCTCGTTAATTTTTGACCGACTGCACTCCTTGTCAAAAGACTGACAAGCACATCAAGTTCTTCGAATGTTGGAACTATTCTTTCCATCCCCATGACAGTTATTTGTGTTTTCGGAATGGTCGTCACCATGCGGGCATTTCCCTCATTTGTCACTAAACAAAACGATCCGGACTCGGCAATGGCAAAATTGCATCCTGTGATGCCGACATCAGCTGTTAAAAATTCCTCCCTAAGCATTTTTCTCGCATGGAGTGCAAGCTCCTCAGGCTTTTCTGTTTTCTCATACCCAAGTTTTCGCTGAAACACATCTCGAATTTGCTCCTTATTTTTATGCAGGGCTGGGGCTACAATGTGCGAAGGCGGATCATGATCATCAATCTGCAATATATATTCGCCTAGATCCGTTTCAATAACTTCACAGCCCGCTTCCTCCAAACATTGATTCATATGAATTTCTTCCGTCACCATCGATTTCGATTTGACAATTTTGCGAGCCTTTTTTTTCTTGATAACGCTTTGGATGTAATCGTTCGCTTCCTCCGCTGTTTGAGCAAAAAAAACATGTCCGCCCCTTTTTGCAACATTTTCGCTTAACTGGTGTAAATAATAGTCCAAATTTTCCAATGTATGCTTTCTGATTTGTTCACCGAGCGATCTCCATTCTTCCCAATTGCCAAGCTCTTCAGCAGCTTCCAGACGTCTTTTTCTCAGCCTTTCTTGAGCATCTTGGACTGCATTTCTCATAAAATCGTTTTCAATATTTTTTTGCACCCTTTGATCAAATGGCTGATCCGAAATTTTCATTGCCATCCTGCTTTCCCCCCTCCATTATTCGATACTGTTTAACACCTCAGCAATGTGCATGACCTTCACTTGTTTATTTTTCCTGCTTATTCTCCCCCCGATATTCATTAAGCAGCCGCAGTCTGCCCCGATTAAATAGTCGGCATCGGTTTCCTCAATATTCCGAACTTTTTCATCAACCATTTGTTCAGATATTTGTTCCATTTTGACGGAAAACGTTCCGCCAAAGCCGCAGCAATCATATGCATTTGGAAGCGGAACCAATTCAAGCCCCTTCACGTTTGCCAGCAATTTAAATGGTGCCTTCTGAACTCCAAGAAGACGGGTCATATGACATGATGTATGATAGGTTGCTTTTCCTTTTAATGTTGCGCCCACATCTTCCAAATTTAAAACATCTACAATAAACTGTGTTAATTCATACGTCTTATTTGCAAGCTTTTGCGCCTTTTCTTTCCAAACCGGATCTTCATCAAAAATGTGCGGATATTCCTTAAACATCGTGGCACATGATCCGGAAGGTGTGACAACATAATCGGCATGTTCAAAGGTGAGAATCATATTTTTCATCGCTTCTTTTGCCGCTTGAACATATCCGCTGTTATAGGCAGGCTGTCCGCAGCAAATTTGGCTTTCCGGAAATTCTACTTCGCATCCAAGTCTTTCTAAAAGCTCAACTGTTGCTTTGCCTACTGAACCGTTAAATACATCCACTAAACATGTGACAAATAATGAAACTTTCAATTTTCTCCCCCCGCCTTGTGAAACAGTTTCAACTAAGATGTAACCCTTTTCTTTTCACTTTATCGCTTTTTTTATCTTTAGTCAACAGGTCATCTGATGACTAGGAAGGAATATGCTTGCTTTATTCATAAAAAAAGCCGCCGTGTCGATCCATTGTTTGAAGATATCATACTTACTATTGGGATCCATGAGACGGTTTAACACCATGGCAAAAACGGCTTCGTCATACTGAGAAGCAGCCTCGGAATCATCCATGATTTTACATAATAGCCGACCAAGCCCTAACTTTTCCCATACCTTTCGGAACAGATAAACCGGCCCAAACTCTTTTGTCCAAAGCACGGAGACAGAAGAGGAAGAGCCTTGCCCGTGAATTCGGTCAAAGTAACGCTCTGAAAATTTGATTAATCCCTCGATTTATTTATCGACAGAGCCATTCTCTAATAAATGCTCTAACCCCCCTAGATTATAAAGCGTTTGTTGCCGAACTTTATTGTCTACACGAAATGTACGACATATTTGTAGATATTGACGAACAGAACCATTTTTATTTTTTGCTTATTAATTCGAATATACATATGTGGGTTTATTTGGCATGTATTTTTTTGAAAATGGCATTGAAAACTCCAAAGTATCCTCTTGTCAAATTCCGCTTCCCCCCCCCAAAAGACCCGAAATTAGTAATTAAATTTCCTAGTCTCTATTTTTATATAACAAATTATACCATTTTCCCATATTATATATTGTGTTATTTTCGATAGAATATAAGTGTAATGATTAAAGGAGGTAATATTATGGAGAGCCCTAATGAAAGATTGGATTTAGATGATATTTTAGCTATAATTGAAAAACTTTCTGAAGAAGATGCAAAATCATTTCTAAAAATAATTTATGGGAATCTTGTAAATTTTAAATATTCTACAGAAGACATTACAAAAGAAAATATAATCAATGACATTGAAACAATTTTTAGCGAGAAAATACCTAAACTTTTGCAAATAAGAGAAGAACAAAAAAATAAATCTACATAATCTTTATGTAGATTTTTTCTTTTAAACTGTAGATGAGTAAATTCCATTACATTTATTACCATTTTAAAAAAGCAAACAAAGTTACCCTTATGCCACTCGTAACTGGTTTTTAATGGAATCTAGTGGCACTCCTCGTTGGGCTTCGTAATAAATAAACTCAGTGAGATTGTGAATTTTTCTCGATCTTACACTCGCAAGACCGGTTGAAAAATCACTTGAATGTTCTGTCATGCAATAGATATACGTAAATTGTACGATGGTCCAATATCGTTTAATGGCTCGCTCATGTCGGGGCTGTCTAATAATCGATTTTCCGGCTTATAGACGCCCTTTAATGTTTTAGAAATTTGATATATCAATGCTTATGATGTTCCGTTTTCAATGGATTTTGACTTTCTGGACAGCCCCTAATGTTTCTTTCGTTTGCCGAAAGTAGCTTTCGATCGACCAGCGTTTCGCATAGTATTCAAGAATAGCCTGATCACTCAGTTTTTGTGTCTGTACTTAAAAAACAACGCAAATGCTCGCTCGTCATCGGTTGATCGGTTTTCCAACAAAACAATACCACCGCATTTGGAATTTCGTTCAATGCCCCTTCGTAGCGATACACTCGATACGTTTCCCCTCCCACGGTCACGAGGTGGGTATCGGAAACATCGATGTAACGGGCAAATTCTTTGACGGATTGACGAATTCCTTGTGGATACAGGATGCGGTTGGTTTTCAGTGCTGCCCAAACGGGTTTCTCCCGAAAAATTTTTTATTGCCGCAAAAAACAATAGTTCTTTTGTCAGTTCAAGTCAGAGACGGCATGTGTAAAAACGCTTGCATCATATGTCAATTCCTAGTTAAAAAGACTCTGTTTTAGCCCCTGTTTTTATATGGGCTTTATGATGTTTTTTCAAAACCTTTTCAACATTTGTCAGGTGTGCGAGCATTAAATGCTGTGCTTCTTCCGCGTTTTGTTGTTCAATTGCTGTAAAGATGGCTTTATGCTCTTGAAAAATTCGTTCTGCGGTTACTTGCTCTGAATAAAGCCAAATTTTTCGTGTTTCCCGCATCGTTTCAACAATCATGTCGGCTACATTGTTCATTAAGCTTAATAAAATGGGGTTTTGCGTAGCGGCTGCGATCGCTTTATGAAACTTCCAATCCGCTTTTTCTCCTAATTCTTCATCGTTTATATGGATAAGCATTTCGTCAAGCGCAGCTTTCATATCATGGAGATTTTGCTCCGTCCGCTTTGCTGCAGCAGTAAATGCAGCACCGACTTCTAATATTTTTCTAACCTCTAATAAATGTTCAATATCTTTCATATTCATTAACGCCGCTGTCGAAAGAGAAAACGTGAATGACATGGGATCAAACTCTTTTACAAACGTTCCTTCCCCTTGTTTCATTTCAACAATCCCCATTGCTCGTAATGCGCTTAATGCTTCACGAATCGCTGCACGGCCGACTTGAAAATTTTCAGCAAGCTGATGAACGGATTCCAATTTTTCTCCTGGTTTTATTTCTCCTTTTTTAATCATATCTAAAAGGGCTTCCGCCACTTCTTCATAAAGCTTTCTCGGTTTGATTTGTTTATATTCCATTTGCTTCACCCCAAAGTTCAACTAAACAAAATGAAGTCCAAAATATCGGTACATTTATTTTACTGGAAAAGACTTATAAAAATCAAAGTGTTGGCGAAAAAATAACAGCGTCTAACCATAAACTTTTTCTTTTTTGACAACTTTTTTGGAAGGAATCATAGACCTGTGTCTCCGAAATCGCGCAAATGACTGAATGAAACTTCATCATAAAAAAAGAGAAATTTGTCTAAACTCTTAAACAATGCTTCATCCGTTACGAACGTCTAATATGTAACTCACTTTTACTGTACCAGTTAAAATGACAAAAACACTCGACGAATATGCTTTATAGCTGTAGACTTGATAGAAACGGAAAAGAACGCGTACGAAAAACTTATCAAAAGGGTGAATCCCTGCTTCTTCTTATTTGAAAAGAATATGTTACAATAATGTAGAAAATCGCTACTTCTCAATATCCATTATGAAAAAGGTGTGGAAATATGAACATCATTGTCAGTTCATTAAATGCCAAATACATTCATATGAACTTGGCTATACGTTATTTAAAAGCATATGCCGAGCCAGAATTTCAAGTTCAAATGGCAGAATATACGATAAAAGATCCCGCGATGAACATTGTAACAGATTTGTTTCGAAAAAAACCGGACATAATCGGTTTTAGCTGTTACATATGGAACATTGCAGAAACAATCAAAGTGGCGAAAATACTGAAAAAAATAAAGCCGGAAACCATCATTGTCTTTGGTGGGCCTGAAGTATCATATGATACGAAAGAATGGCTTGAAAAAATCCCAGAGATTGATTTTATTATCGTAGGAGAAGGGGAAGAAACGTTTAAGCAGTTTTTGCGGGAAGCACATGGAAACCAAGAATGGGAAAACGTGAGCGGTTTAGCTTTTCGAAAAGACGGAGCAGTCATTGTAAATCCGCAGAGAAACAAAATTGATCTGCGAATGATGCCGTCGCCTTTTCGATTTGAAGAAGATGTGCCACATCTTAGCAAACGGATTGTTTATATTGAAACGAGCCGCGGCTGCCCCTTCAACTGCCAATTTTGCTTATCTTCCATTGAGGTTGGGGTTCGTTATTTTGATCGGGAGAAAATCAAGGAAGATATTCGCTATTTAATGAAAAACGGTGCGAAAACAATTAAATTTGTCGACCGAACGTTTAACATCAGCCGGAAATATGCGATGGACATGTTTCAATTTTTAATTGATGAACATGTTCCGGGCGTCGTGTTCCAGTTCGAAATAACTGGCGACATTATGCGCCCGGAAGTGATTCAGTTTTTAAATGACAACGCACCGAAAGGACTTTTCCGATTCGAGATCGGCGTTCAATCAACAAACGATTTCACAAACGAATTAGTGAAACGGAAGCAAAACTTCGCAAAACTGTCCAGAACGGTGACGATGATCAAACAAGGCGGAAAAATAGATCAGCACCTTGATTTAATTGCCGGACTTCCTGAAGAAGACTACAACTCTTTTCGAAAAACTTTTAACGATGTGTTTGCATTAAGACCTGAAGAACTGCAGCTTGGTTTTTTAAAAATGCTCAGAGGGACTGGTCTTCGAATTGGAGCTAAACATTTTGGCTACGTGTATATGGATGAACCGCCATACGAAATTTTAAGCAACAACGTTCTCTCTTTTGAAGATATTCTCAAAATTAAACAGGTGGAAGATGTTCTTGAGAAATTTTGGAACGACCATCGAATGGACGCGACAGTAGAATATTTAGTAGAAGAAGTGTTTGAGACGCCTTTTGATTTCTTTCAAGAATTTGGCGCCTACTGGGATGAACGCGGATGGGCAAGAATTGGTCATCAGCTCGAAGATTTGTTTCGAAGATTATTTTCGTTTATTCAAGAACGCAAACGAGAACATTTGCCAATTGTTGAAGGGTTTCTGAAATACGATTATTTGCGCAATCAGAAGCAAAAGCCGCGAAAGCCATGGTGGGATGAAAAGCTTAAAAAACAGGAGCAATCAGCAATCTATCAATTTATCCTGTCCAACCCTGAAATGCTTGGAAAAACCTTTTTAAATCTGTCTCTTTCGGAAAAAGATTTATATAAGCATACGGTTTTAGAAATTCTTCCATTTCATCCTGAGCTGTATTTGCAAAAAAAGATATTAGTAAAAGAGCCGGCAATTTTGTTAGTTTATTACAACTATAGCGATCACCAGCCGCATATGTTTTCTTTTCCGTATACTGCGCTGAAAAAGGTGAGGGAAGCTTAACATCCCTCACCTTTTGTTTTTGTTTTTCTTTTGTTTTCTTCTAAAATATCGTAAATTTTCGCAGCATTAAAATCTCCCAGTTCATTGCCAAATTCCAAATCTTGTTTCACATCTTTTTTGTTCTTTACGTTTTTATTATGTTCCATGTGCTTTCCCCTTTTTTGAATTTCGGTTAGCCCCTTTCATCGGGTCTTCATCTGTATAGGATGCTGAAAATTCTTTTTCAGGAAGGCTTTCTGTCGGTGTTTTGCTCGTTTTTTCTGCCTGATTATATGCTTGTTTCCTCTTCAATCTGCATCCTCCCTCTATAAATGTTGATATATCAACGGTTGTAGCCGTTTCAGGGGTGTCAAAAAAATATTTTTCGACAAAGTTCCTAACATTATTTCTTAAATATGTGTATATCTTACATTGACTGGGTACGCTTCGCGGCCACTACTGGTTAAATTTGGTTGTAGTGGGGGAAGCGTATGGGATGCACCGTGGATCTCTGCATCGCTGATGATGACGAACCCTCCCATGTCTCTTGGCATCCTTGCGCCTACATTCCTTCGTTCGGTCTAGTCATCAGGCAGAGGCCGGCTAAGCTCCTTTAGGGACTCAAGGTCGAATGGATGATATCGCGCCAGCTTCTCCGTGTCATCCTTGTTGTCTAGAGAATCGAGACTATAGGCATCAAGCAGCCGTTTCGAGGCCAAAGATGTCCTGCATCATTCGCTTCGCATCGAACGCTTGGTGCTTCGTACATACAGCGTGCAATACCTTCAATAATTTTCCGCATAACACCACAATCGATTGCTTCTTCCGCAACGGATTATCAGGACGTGTCGTGTAATAGTCGTGCAGCTGCCGAAACGCTTCGTTGTGGCGGATCATCGGCATCATCACGCGGAAGAGGAGGGCGCGCAACCGCCTTCTTCCACGCTTGGAGATCCGTTTTTGCCCTTTGTGTTGGCCGGAGGAATGTTCCCGCAGCGTCAGGCCCGCTAATTTGATAAGCTGCCGCGGATCCTGATAATGGGAGAAACTCCCGATCTCTGATAACAGTTCTACGATGGTCGCATCGCCTAAGCCCGGAACGGTCTTCAGCCATTCGTATTCGACGGAGGTTTGAACTAGTTCAATCAGCTGTTCTGTCAATGCCTCGATCTCTTTTTCCAGCTGGCGATATCGGCGGACAAGCGTGGCAATTTCGATACGGGCCATCTGTTGTCCTTCCGTTACGCCAATGGAGTGTTGGGCCAATTCCATCAACTTCTTCGCTTTCGGTTTTTGTGGCGATTGTAATCCCTCACTTTGCCGGTAAAGGGCCAGCACCTCTTCCAGCTCTTTTCCTGCCAGATCACTCGGAAATGGCGTATATTCCAGCACCGCGAGCGCCATTTTCCCAAATGACGGGAAGACTTGGGAAAACTCTGGAAAATATCGATCAAGCCAGCGAATCATTTGATTTCGAATCGCTCCCTGTTCTTCCACCAATTTGGAGCGAAATGTCGCTCCAACGCGCAGTTCGGCCTCCATCCCTTTCAGAATGCGCGGATAGCTGAATCGGCCGTCTTTCACTAACCGGGCAATGACGAGCGCGTCTTTCGCATCATGCTTGGTTGGAAGATTGTCGTCCAGCTCTTTGGAGCGCTTCACGTGCATCGGGTTTGTCATGACGAGAGGAATGCCCTTCTCGTCAAGAAAGTAAGCGAGATTGAGCCAATAATGTCCCGTTGGCTCGATGCCAACGATCACTTCCGTTTTTTCAAATTCCTCCATCGCTTTCACGATGCACTGGTACAACCATTCCAACCCTTCTCTGGATTGCGGAACGGGAAACGATTTTTTCAGCACCCTCCCTCGCTCATCCACAAAGCAGGCGTAATGCTTCTTTTTCGCGATATCCATGCCAACGACGAGCGTTTGATCGGTGACTTGATTAATCTTCTTGTTTGAGATAGAATTCATGTATAGTCCTCCTTGGTATCCAAATTAGGGGTCAATTCGTGCGATTGACACCCCCGAATCATACCAAGAGGGCTTTTTTTATTCAAGTCCCCGAAAAAACTTCTAACAGGAATGCTCCTTTCTTTTTTATCTTTTTCAGAAACAAACCATTTATTCAGCTGTTTCTATAAAAGATGGAAAAAGGGATGTGCTTCCATATGGATGCCCAATCGTCAATGTTTTAGAAGTTTTTTCGATTACTCCGCAAGGGTATTTTGTGCTTCTTTTATAACGGGTTATGCGGCAATTTTGATGTTTTATACTTCAAGCTATTCGGCAATTTTGGACCGTTTTCTGTTTTGCAGCTAAAAAAAGTGATGATTTAGCACTTTGTTTGCATAAAAAAAGAACCGCTCTTATTTGGCGTAATTTCGAAAAACTGCCAAACAATGAAAGAAGCGATTCATGACATCACTGAAATTCGTTTATTCTATTCATCTTCGCAATGGATGGTTGACCTTTTTTACTTTCTAGCTTTGAAAATATTTTTTACTTTCGAAACCACGTAATGGCTTCCTCCGCGATTTTCAACACGTTCAATCATCATCGTTATTAAAAGATCTTTTTTATCCGCATCAACAGCAACAAACCAACCGTTTTCCTGACCTTTTTCTCCTTTTGCCGCTTTCAGCTCTGCCGTTCCTGTTTTTCCAGCCAGCTTCAATCCTGGAGTTCGAGGTTTATACGCTGTTCCGTTCGGATCCTCCACCACTTGAATCAAATCTTGAAAAATCAAATTCGCATGTTCCTTTGAAACAACATGGCTTTTCCAATTGGATGGTGTCTTCCCTTCTTCTTTTATTAATACGGGCTTAATCATGTTTCCGCCATTGATAAATACTGTAAAGGTGTATGATAAATGAAAAGGAGTGATTTGAATTTGTCCCTGTCCATATCCAGAATCGGCTAAAAGCACTTCATTATCCATACCGTTATTTGCAATTTTCGATGTTTCAACAGGAAACGGAAAATCAATTTTTTCATGAAATGCAAAGGACTCTAGTCCTTTTATAAATTTTTCGGCTCCAATATTTAAAGCAGCCTGAGCGAAGTAAATATTATCTGAATAGGCAAGAGCAGCGCGCAAATCAACTTGTGTTGCAGGGGATGGAACCCGCTTAATATAATAATTGCCCCAGCTCCCGTCTTTTTGCCAAGTATCTTTTGGAATGGAAATCTTTTTATTCGGATCAATCGTTCCGGTATTGAGCCCAATCGCTGCTGTGAGCGGCTTTAAAACAGAACCAGGTGTATACAAATTTTTGAACTTAGCCATAAACGGTTTATTCGGATCATCTTTTTTCTTCTTGTATTCCGTCAAAAAATCGTTCGGATCATAGGACGGCGCACTGACCATAGCCAGAGTTTCTCCGGTTTTTGGATTGATTGCGACACTTGCACCGGAATCAGTTGATAATTCTTTGTAAATATTTTGCTGAAGATCAGCATCAATTGTAAGGTAAATATCGTTTCCGTTCTCAGCTTCTTTTTTGGCGATCACTTCATCTGTTCCTTTTACTTTGATGATCCAGCCTGTCGTTCCGTGCAGCTCATCTTCAAAAACTTGCTCCAATCCAGCTGCGCCAATTTGCTCAGAAGAGCTGTACCCTTTTTCCTCATATTTCTCAAGCTCTTCTTTATACATTGACCGCAAATAGCCAGTCAAGTGGGCAGCGCTCTCGCCAAAAGGATACATTCTTCCCGTTACATTTTTTTTCTTAACGGAAGGAATGGCTAAAAGTTTGTTGACAAGCTCTGTGTCAGCCGGATTTACGATTTTCAGCGGGACGAATGAGTCCTCCTTCACCCAGCCTTGGGATAATTTTCTCTCAATTTCCTCCTTGGAAACTTCAAGAAGCTTCGCTGTTTGTTCCAAAATGGTTTCTTTTTGCTCCTTCATTTCTCCCGGTACTACACCGATTTCAAACAACAGGCCATTGATGGCAAGTCCTTTTCCATTTCGGTCAAAAATCTCCCCTCTTTCCGGCGCGATCGGCTGGATGGAAATTTCTTCTCCTTCATCAAGCTGAGGAAAAATATAGGAAGGATTCCATTCAATTCGCCAATCGTTTCCATTATCTGTTTCTTCTTTTTTTAAAACGGCTTTGTTTTCAAAGCTTATTTTCCCCGCTAATGTTTCCATTGAAACAGCAAATGGGAATGTAATATTTCCGTTTTTATCAGGCTTTATTTCTTCTTTCGGTTTCTTAAAGTCGATTTTCAGCTGTTTCACACCTGAATCTTGATAAATTTTTTCATAGCGGGAAACAAATTCGTCTTTTTTGATATTTTTTTTCACATTGGCAGTCAATTGGTCATACATTTCCGAAAAATTTTGGTCTCTCCAATTGGCAACAAAGTCTGCAAAACGATCCTCTGGCTCTGGATCTTTAGAACATCCCGAAAAAAGCACCAGCACGACAAAAACACTAAAAAAAAGCTTTCGAATCCGCACAAAAATTCCCCCTCTCCCCTATGATTTTATCACAATTCTTTTTTATCCAATAATTACCCGCTCTTTCGGATAATGATAATTGGCTTCCTTCCTTTGTTTTCCAATTAAAAAAATAAACGATAAAATGCCGATCCGACCAATAAACATCATGATCATGATTATGATTTTTCCGATCGGACTAAGTTCAGGTGTAATGCCAAGTGAAAGCCCTGTTGTTCCAAAGGCTGAACAAACTTCAAAGATAATTTCCATTAACGTAAACCGTTCTGTTGCAGATAATATGACAATCGAAGTTAAGCACAAAATAACAGAAACTGTCATAACGGCAATTGATTTTTTTATATCATCTGGGTGTATTTCCCGTTTAAATACTTTCACCGTGCTGGAGCCTTTCGCAAAATGAAAGGCAACTAGCAAAATGACTGCAACGGTAGTCGTTCTGACACCGCCACCCACAGAGCTTGGCGAAGCACCTATAAACATAAATATGGACATAATCAGCAAAGTCGTCTCGCTGAACATGCTGACATCCATTGTATAAAGCCCTGTGCTCCTTGTGGTAGCTGATTGAAACAGAGCATAGAAGAAAGATTCGAGAAAACTTTTATCAGATAAATAATTTCCTGATTCTATTAGATAGATCAGGATTGTTCCAATAACGACCAATGCGAAAAATGTCACAGTTGTCAATTTTGTGTACAAAGAAAACCGGTATGTCCTTTTTGTTCCAATTGTCAAAATAAAGTTTTTTGTCTCAATCAAAACTGGAAATCCGATAGCTCCCAGCGTCATTAAAATAATATGAACCATTTGGACAAAATAATCATGTGCAAAAGGTACGAGCGACGAACCGCTTATATCAAAGCCGGCATTCGTTGTGGCGCTGATGGCAGAAAACATGCCATGCAAATAAGCTTCCTTCCATTCCGGAAAATATTTTAAATAATATGTGCCTAATATGATGGTGCCGATCAGTTCAATAATCAAAATCATCAACATAATTTGCCTCATTAAATTTACAATGCCGGACAAATTCAATTGATTTTGATCAACCATAATCAACTGACGTTCCCTTAAGCCTATTTTTTTGCCTAAAACGAACCAAAACAATGTGCCCAACGTCATGATGCCGATGCCGCCAATTTGGAGAACAATCATTAAAATAAAAATCCCCGGAACGGTAAACGTATCAATGATTGAAACAGTTGTCAGCCCTGTTACACTTACTGCACTAACAGCAGTAAACAATGCATCCAAAAACGTCCATTCGGCATCCGGTTTGTGAACAAACGGCAAACTGAGCAAAATGACCGCAACTGTGATAGCTAAAAAATAAAAAATAGCAAGCATCTGAGCTGGTGATAGTGAAACTAATCGATTACGAATATTTACTAGCATCCTTGTTCAATCCTTTTTTTTACTGTTCATACTATCATAAAGAAAGTACAAGTTTTTTTAAAGAGGTTTTTCCAATTTTGATTATCGAAACTGAAAAATTTGTTATTGTGTCAATTTCTACAAATTCATACTCAAGAAACATTTATCTAAACTTATTAATTCCATATAAAATGCTTGTTTTTTTATATCTTTTTATTAAAAATAAAGGTAGGCTGTTTAATAAAGGGGGATGTTATGGGAAAAATTCAATTACGTCGTTCCGTTATGGTTCAATTATTACTATCTTTAAAAGGAATACACGAATTATCCCCTGAAGAAGTGATGAAACAACAATTGCCCTCTGATCAAACAAACCAAATACCTGGCTTCATCAAAAAATTGAGCAAACAAAGAGACAAAGGAGAGCATGGACTGTCAACGAATGAAATCGTCATCTTAGGAAATTTTTGCGAACTAACTTCCTTGAAATCAACTTCCGTTCAAAATTGGGTCAAGCGTGATATAAAAGAAATCATCGGTCCTCCTGAACTTGGAAAAAAATATTCGGTCGAACAAGCTGCTTTATTGTTAATTGTAAAAGATTTAAAAACCATATTCGACTTTGAAACTGTCCGTTCCTTATTGATGAAAGTTTTTAATACGATTTCCGACCGGAATGATGATTTAATCAGTCCGTTAATGTTTTATAAATTATATACAGATGTGTTGGAACAAGTAAAAAATGTCGAGATCGACAACAACCGGCAGTTTGAAAAAAAACTTTTCGTACAAACAAAAAGGCTTCTTCAAAAACAAACTTCTTTATCGGAAGCTCAAATCGACAGCATTTGCCATGTGACGGTTGCTGCGGTATTGGCTGTTTTAACGTATCATTTTCAAACAAGGGCAAAAGCGTTCATCGATAAAGAAAGCGAATCGACAAAAAATAGATAATAACTAACTTTTAGATCGGGAATTGCGGTTGTGCAATTCCCGAAGTTATTTTCGGGCTTGACTACTTTTAGCCGAACCTTTTATGTAAAATTCGAGAGCCCTCATGTCTTCAAGCAATTCCTTTTTCATTCGTTCAAAAGCTGTATAACGTTCGTATGTAAAATCCATTTTTTCTTCCATCATCTTGACCATTTCATGAAAATGGTTTGAAATTCTTTGTAAGCTATTTTCCATCATGTTAAGATAAACATCATTTTTTTGATGATTCAAATAAGTCCCCTCCTTATAGCAGCCAATACCTATATAATAACAAAGAAACGGCAAAGGGCAACATTTTTAAGGGAGCGTGAAATCACATAGAAAAGTTAAGAAATGTGGCGAGAAAGACAAGAAAAGAGGGATTTCTCATTTTACAATTGCAGTTGTCGCAGCACAAGATAGAAATGGCAATATGATTGCTCGAAAAACAGGAACAGGGCGTGTGAAAGCCGAAGAAATTGAACTGTGGTAGGTGAGTTTATTCATCCTTCAGCTTTGCTATGCACTGATACAGCAACGAATTATAAGAAGCTTGCCAAATTGAAGGGGGTGTTGGTCAATGAACGCCAAAAGCAACGTGTTAAGGAAGGAATTTATCTTATTCAACACGTTAACAATTTCCACAATCGCTTGAAAGGTTGGGTGGAAAGGTTCTAAAGGGTTGGAACTCGTTATTTGGATCACTGCCTTTATTAGTTCCGTTGATTAATAAAGAAAGGATTTAACATTTGATAAACGTGTTAGAGCAAATGCTTATTTAAGCTTGTCAAAAATCAAATGATACAACTGTGGAATTGTTAAGAAGTGCATAATAAAAGACCTCAAAGCACTCTCCTTACTTTAAGAATATTGATGCGGCTATAAAACCTATTATGATCGCAAGAATAAGTATTCCAGTACCCTTCCAACCTAAACTACCTACTAAATCAGCAAGGTTTCCAGTTTCAGCTCTATTAAACGCATCGTTTATATTTCCAGTTGGGTTTCGTATTAATTCTTCTCGTCTTAGTCTTTCTCTTCTTCTTCCAGGTGTTTCTTTGTCTTCGCTCATTATCACACCCCCATTTTTGTAATACTAACATATGTTCTTCATACTCTTTACATAAATCTTACCTTAAGGTTTATAACATAATTTTAACACATTATGGTAATTTAACAAATTTTCATATAAAAAATCTTTTAGAGAACAGCCTTTACTAAAAATAAACAATGAAATGATCAAAACTAAAGACGCTCCGGACCATGTAAAAATGATAAAAAGCTGATGCAACGTTGCATCAGCCTCTTAAAATAGATCATTCCACACCTTTTGTCCATTCTGCCACTTTACCTTGATTTGCTTCGACCCAATCTTCTGCTGCTTTAGCAGGATCACTGCCTTCTGAAATTTCCAACATGACTTGTTCAATATCTTCAGCAGTCCATGAGAATTGATCCAAAATTTTATATGCTTTCGGCATATCTTCTTTTAATCCCTTTCGAACGATTGTGGATATATGTTCTTCTTTCCCAAAGGAGCCTTTCGGATCTTCCAAAAATTTTAAGTCATATGCAGCAAATTTCCAATGCGGGGACCAGCCTGTAACGACAATTGGTTCTTTATTTTTATAAGCTTCCCCTAAAGCCGTTGCCATAGCTCCGCTTGAAGATGTTTGGACTTGCCAGCCTTTTAGGCTTTCATATGTTTTAACAGCGTTTTCCGCTGATTTTACAACGCCCGCTCCAGGTTCAATGCCTGTAATCGTTTTGTTTAATTTGCCAGCATATTGATCGAGCTCTTCAATTGATTGAATGTCCATATATTTCGGAACGACGAGCCCGATTTTCGCACCTTCCAAGTTTGGACCTAAATCCTCCAGCTGATCTTTATATTCTTCATATAAATCTCCGTGAGTAGCCGGCAGCCAGGCGGCAACCATGCCGTCTGCCTCACCTTTTGCAACAGATTCCCACATAACAGCATTATCAACAGGTGTAATGTCCACATCGAATCCTTGATCCTCTAAAACTTTTTTGATGACATGGGCGGAGGCGACTTCCGTATCCCATTCCACGTAAACCAATTTTATTTTTCCTTCATCTGCCGCCCCGCCTTCAGATCCCCCGTTTGATCCGCAGCCAGCCACTAAAAGCGACAAGGAAATTCCGGCAACAAGTCCTAGGCGTTTCCAAATTCGTTTAAACATAAATATCAAAACTCCTTTTTAATTTTTCAATTCGAAAAGAGACCAACTTGCTATACTTGCTCATGCTTTTTGTTCATGCTTTGAGTGAAGCGGTCGATAATGATGGCTAATATGACAATACCGATACCTGCAACAAATCCGGGACCAATTTGAGCGCGCTGCAAAGCGGATAACACGTTTCTTCCAAGACCCGGCGCTCCAATCATCGAGGCAATGACAACCATTGATAATGCCAGCATGACGGTTTGATTGATTCCGGCCATAATTGTGGCTCTCGCCATCGGCAGTTCTACTTTAAATAGTTTTTGAACTGCTGTGCTACCGAATGCATCAGAAGCTTCAATCAATTCTTTCGGCACCTGGCGAATTCCTAAATTCGTAAAACGAACGGTAGGAGGTGTCGCGAAAATTAATGATGCAAACACTCCCGGCACCATGCCGATGCCAAAAAAAGCAACGGCAGGTATTAAGTAGACAAATGCAGGCATCGTTTGCATAAAATCCAAGATAGGAGTAATCATTGCTTCCGCTGTTCTGCTTTTAGACATTAAAATACCTATTGGAATACCGATGATGACGGATAATAAACTTGCGATCAAAACTAAAGTAAATGTACTTATTAAATGATCCCAAAGCTCTTGGTTGTAAATAAACCAAAGGCCGACGATGGAAAATGCCGGCAGGCCAAACTTTTTTCCACTTATAAAAAAGGCAATAATGGCAACGATCAATATGACTAAAACAGGCGGCACAGCCCCCAACAAATCCGCCACATATTCCATTAAATCCTCAAAATATTTTTTTAACGGATCAAACAAAAACGAAAAAGAATTTGTCACCCAGTCCGTAAATTGTTTGATCTTTTCCGCAACTGGAATTTTCGGAACAAAATCCAACACATTATTCAGCACTGTTTGTGCTCACCTCGCTTTCACCTGCAAGAGCCGCGATGACTGACCCGCGAACGATGATCCCTATTAATTTTTCCTTTTCGACCACTGCTACTGGTATCGGCGAGTCGTGGATGACCGTAAAAATATCATACATTGGTGTGTCCTTTTCAACCTTCGGAACATTTGTCCGCAATATTTCTTCAATATCACGAACATCTTTTTTTCTTGCTTCTGATGCATCATCAGCTGTTACATAACCTTTTAGATTCCGTTTGCTGTCAACAACGAAAATGGTGGATATCCCTTCTTCTCTCATTCTTTCCAATGCAACACGCGGTCCATGCTTTTCAATATTGATCGTTTCGGGCCGTTTCATAATATGCTGCGCCGTCAATATTTTCGATCTGTCTACATCTTCAACGAATTTTTCAACATAGTCGTTTGCCGGATTCATTAAAATCTCTTCGGGCGTACCGATTTGCACAATCGATCCGTCTTTCATTAAGGCAATCCGGTCTCCAAGCCGCAAAGCCTCATCTAAATCATGTGTAATAAATATAATGGTTTTCTTCATCGTCCCTTGAAGATCGAGCAATTCATCCTGCATTTCTTTTCGGATAAGCGGATCCAAGGCTGAAAAGGCCTCATCCATCAACAGCACTTCAGGATCATTTGCCAATGCTCTCGCAAGTCCTACGCGCTGCTGCATTCCGCCTGACAGCTGATTAGGCTTTTGCTCCAAATATTGTCCTAATCCGACCATTTCAAGCGCTTTGATTGCCTTCTCCCTTCGTTCTTCTTTTGGGACCTTTTGAATTTCAAGTCCGAATTCTGCATTTTCTAAAACCGTTCGGTGCGGAAATAGGGCAAATCGTTGAAAAACCATGCTGATTTTTTTTCTCCGCACCTCTCGCAATGATTTTTTATCCATTTTTGACAAATTGTCCCCATCGATAAAAATGCTTCCTTTAGTCGGTTCAATCAACCGGTTGAGCAATCTTATCAATGTGGATTTGCCGCTTCCAGACAACCCCATAATGACGAAAATTTCTCCAGCCTCAACGGAAAAGGAAGCGCGATTCACTCCCACTGTATGTCCGGTTTTTTGTAAAATTTCATGCTTTGAAAATCCTTCATCTAATAGCTTCAATGCTTGAGCGGGGTTTTTACCAAAAATTTTTGTTAAATTTTTTACCTCAATGATCGGCATTTTTCCACCCCTTTTTATAAAATTCAATATTTTCAAAATAATACGCCGATAAAATTGTCATACTAAGCTTTAATAGCTCATAATAAAAATATGTAAACCCGAACGATTCGTTGCTTTATAAGTATAACTAATTTTTCTTGATGGATACAAACGCGGTATATAGCGGATATCTCTTATATTTAATGGTCAGCTTGTACTGAATAGTTTTTTTATATAGTTTTCTTACATTTCCTTTTATATGCTGGTAAATTCATACCAATATCAACATTTTACGGTCAACTACACCGTTTATTTTTAACCAACAAGTTCCACACATCAGATCACTTCTTTTTTGCAAACTATGCGTAAACAGGCAAAAAGGAGTTGAATTCGAATGGCAAGGCGAAATCAATTAATTGTTCCAGGAGTTGAACAAGCTCTTGAACAATTTAAAATGGAAATCGCGCAAGAGTTTGGTGTCCACCTTGGTTCAAATACTACCTCACGCGCAAACGGATCTGTTGGAGGAGAAATGACAAAGCGTTTAATTGCACAAGCTCAGGCTGATTTTAGCGGAAAACAGCCTTAAAATAGACTTTTGTAAATAATACAAACATTTTATCCTTTCCCATGTTCGTCCAAATGCTTCATTTTTCATATTGTTTAGGGTAAAATGATGTTGGATGATGTTTCATAAGTTTTATTTGTTCATGTTCCGATTGCATAACGGCATGAAATGGAACATTTTTTAGGAGGAATAGAACATGGGAATTGGTTGGACAGAATTTATTTTAATCATTTTCGTTGCACTTTTGCTTTTTGGACCGAGCAAGCTTCCGGAGCTTGGAAAAGCAGCAGGAAAAACGCTGCGGGAATTCAAGCTGGCTACAAAAGGAATTCTTGACGAAGAAGAAAAAAATGAAAAAAAATAATTGGTTCAACCGTAAAATCGGCAAATTACCGATTTTTTCTTTTTTCGGAATTTGTATGAACCGTTTTTCGAGTATGTAACTTACATTTTTTAACACAAATCATTCTGATCCTTTCGCAAAAAATAAAGAGAAAGAAAAGGTAACTTACGGAAAGGCGGAATGAATATGCATACAATGTGGAAAGGTTCCATATCCTTCGGGCTCGTCAACATCCCGGTCAAACTGTTTTCTGCTACAGAAGACAAGGATATGAAATTTCGTCAGCTTCACAAAAAATGCCATACCCCAATTCAATACGCAAAACGTTGTCCAAACTGCGACGAAGAAGTTGGCAACGATGACATTGTGAAAGGGTTCGAATATGTACAAGGCAAATTCATTATTTTAACAGATGAGGAATTAGCAGCTCTGAAGGAAGAAAATGAAGACAAAACGGTTGAAATCGTCGATTTCGTGAATTTGCCGGAAATTGATCCGATTTATTTTAACCGGTCATATTATATCGGTCCAGGCGAAAACGGACAAAAAGTGTATGCATTGCTTCGTGAAGCATTGAAACAATCAGGGAAGATTGGAATTGGAAAGATTTCAATGCGCTCTAAACAACAATTGGCTGTCATCCGGACATATGAGGACGTCATTTTAATGGAAACGATTCATTATCCAGATGAAGTGCGAAACGCCCGTGACGTTCCCGGGGTTCCTCAAAATACCAATATTGAAAAAAAAGAGCTGGACGCTGCCATGCTGCTTATCGATCAGCTGACAACAACGTTCAAACCGGAGAAATATCAAGATGAATACCGTTTGCGGATTCAAGAAAAAATTGAACAAAAAGTACAGCAAAACGAAACAAAAACGGCTGAACCGTCTCCAAAAAAGAACGTAGTCGATTTAATGAGTGCGCTTGAGGCAAGCATCGAACGCTCAAAATCATTAAATAAAAAGGGAGAAGAAAAAAGCGGTGCAGCAGGCAAAAAAACGAAAACGACCCGCAAAAAAGCTTAGCTTTGCCCGACAATAAAGCGGGCGGCCGACAGCAAATCCGGAAAATGAAAATCAGCTATTTTTTCTTGATGGCGGCTGCCTACTAATATCGTTTTAGCTCCTGCAGCCTTTCCGGCAGCGATATCCACTTCACGATCGCCAATCATATAACTGTTCTCTATATTGATGTTATATTTCTTTGCCAAATCAACAATCATCTTCGGCTCTGGCTTACGGCAGGCGCAGCCTTCTTTAGGTGCGTGGGGACAATAGGCAACCTCTTTAATCGTTCCGCCTTTTTTTTCAATTTCACGAACCATTTTTTCATGGATTTTGTGGAGCATTTTTTCTGACATGTATCCTAATCCGACTCCGCCCTGATTTGTGACAACGAAAACATCAAAATTGGATCTGTTCAAAAGCGCAACAGCTTCAGCTGCTCCTTTTAACAAATAAAAATCTTCAGGCTTATTTACGAAACGGACACGATTGGTCATCACTTCATTTACAACGCCGTCTCTGTCTAAAAAAACTGCATTTTTCACAAATCTATCCTCCAATCTTTAAGGGTGAACACTATGCAACCGATGATGCCGACATTATCTTTCCATATTCCGGAAGGGGAGCAATGGCTATATGAGCCAAAATATGATGGTTTTCGCGCGATATTGCAAGCGGACGAAGACCGTATTTCTCTCATGAGCCGAAATGGAAACGATTTATCCCCATCGTTCCCGGAAATTAAACATTTTATCGAAAGACATATAGAAAAATGGCGTCCTTTTTTTCCGCTTGTTTTGGACGGAGAGCTTGTTATGCTCAAAACAGCTTTTTCCGCTGATATTGCCTCTTTAAAAAGAAAATGGAAAAGAAAAAGCGATGAAACGACCGAAGCATATCAGCTTCTCGTTTTCGATATACTTTTGCTGCAAGGAGAGGATATAACAAAAAAACCCCTTTCCAGCCGAAAAGAACTACTATCCTCCTTATTTCAACAACTCGGTTTACCGCTGCATGTTAGTCCAGAGAATCCGGTCCCGATCCAAATGATTCAAGCATATCATCAGTTTTCCCAATTATGGAAAAAAATTGTCGAGCATGATGGAGAAGGCGTTGTTTGCAAACATATGTTAAGCACATATGAGAACAAGAAAAGAACATCACAATGGCTGAAAATCAAAAACTTTAAAGAAGCGCTCTTTATTGTCACTGGATTTGATTCAAACAACGGCTACATGCATATTTCTGTTCATCATAAAGGAACAATTGTGCAAGCCGGCGTTTTTTCTCACGGTATGCCTGACAACCAAAAACAAGCGTTGTTGGAGATTATAAAAAAGAAAGGAAAAAAGGAAAACCACCTATATACTATAGAGCCGGCCATTTGCATGAAAGTACGGTTTCTTTCCATTGACAGCGGCAGTTTAAGAGAACCTTCTTTCCATTCCTTTGCATTGGAACATGATTGGACAGACTGCACTTTTTTGCAGCTGAAAATGGCTGCAGCCAATGTCAAAGATGTGGCTGTCACACATATTGAAAAACCTCTTTGGCCGAAATATGATATACAAAAACAAGATTTTTTGCTTTATTTATTGGAAATTTCCGATTACATGCTTCCATTTTTAAAAGACCGCCCCTTAACGGTGATCCGCTATCCGCACGGTTTGTTGGGAGAAGCATTTTTTCAAAAAAATTGTCCTGATTATGCCCCGGAATTTATTCAGACAAAAACAATCGACGGGATTCATTATATCATTTGCAATGACAAAAAAACGCTTATGTGGCTTGGCAACCAGCTCGCAATTGAATTTCATATCCCCTTTAATACGTGGAAGGAGAAACAGCCGGCAGAAATTGTATTTGATTTAGATCCGCCGTCGAAAAACGAATTTCATTTGGCTGTTTATGCTGCAAACAAGCTGAAGGAATGTTTAGATCGGTTTGAGATTGCCTCCTTTCCAAAGCTTTCCGGAAACAAAGGAATTCAAGTTCATATTCCGATCGGCACCAACATTTTCTCATATGAGGAAACGAGGCGGTTTACGTCTTTTTTCGCTAATTATTTAGCCGAACAGCATCCGAACGAATTTACGATTGAACGCTTGAAGAAAAACCGGGGCAGCCGGCTTTATATTGACTTTTTACAGCATGCAGAGGGAAAAACGATCATTTCTCCTTATTCCGTCAGAGGAGTCGAAAATGGAACGGTTGCCGCTCCGCTTCATTGGAATGAAGTCAATGAACAGCTTGATGCTGAATCTTTTACAATGGACTTCTGCATAAACCGGGTAAAATCAAGCATTTGCCCAATGAAACATTATTTTTCCATCGATCAGCATGAAAAAATTAAGGCCATCGTCGAGCATTTATTATGAAATCCGCCTATACAACTTAAGCTTCTTCAGCATAGTTTATAACTGTAATAAAACATTTTACAGGAGGTTATTATATGGCTGGAGTAGGTGAAGGATACGGCGCAGGCTTTGCGTTAATTGTCGTTCTGTTTATTCTTCTCATTATTGTCGGTGCATCTTGGTTGGGATGGTAAACATTACATTCCGCCTTTTTCAAAGAAGCCCGAGCTCATTCGTTCGTTGAAACCGGCAAAATTGCCGGTTTCACCTGTTAAAAGCAGAATATTTTTTTAAGAGTAATCAATCTAAATCCGACGATCAAGATTTTCAAATGAACAATTGATTTTTCTTTTCAGGCCAATTTTGCAAAAGTTGGAATGCTTCATCAGATGAAACAGGCTTGCTGAAATAAAAACCTTGCATTTGAAAACAATGGTGGCGATTCAGAAAAAATACTTGTTCTTTTTTTTCGACGCCTTCCGCTACAATGGAAAGCTTCAAATTTTGCGCTAGAGCAATGATCGTTTTTACAACGACATTGTGGTCGTGCTCTAAATAAATGTTTTGAATAAAAGAACGGTCAATTTTAATTTTATCCAGCTTCAGCTTCGTTAAATAGCTGAGCGAACTATAGCCTGTTCCGAAATCATCGATGCTCAGACCTATATTTAGTTTCTTTAACTTGCGGATGATTTCCAAAAACCATTCAAAATTGTACATTGGGACGGTTTCGGTAAATTCAAGCTCAAAGCATTCAGGCGGAATTTCATACATCGTCAAGTAATCCGTAATCATTTTCACAACATCATGCTGGTAAAATTGTTTAATAGATAAATTGACACTGATTTTCAAGTCACGGAAGCCCTTATCTCTCCATTCCTTTAATTGCTGGCAAGCTTTTTCCATGCTCCATTTGCCGATTTCTACGATAAGCCCTGTATCTTCCGCAATCGGTATAAATTCTGAAGGGGGAATCATCCCAAGCTCTTTATGTTTCCATCTGAGCAGCATTTCAAAGCCGGTAATTTTTTTTTCTTTTGTATCGACGATCGGTTGATAATATAAACATAATTCTCTTTTTTTCACAGCTTTGTAAAGCTCATTTTCTATAAAAATTCTTCGTTCGATCGATTTGCTGTTATGATTATTAAATTGGGCAATGCGCTCGTTTTTTTCTTTCCCCATTTTGATAGCAATTTCACTATTTTTAATTAAAGTTTTCGGCGTTCTTCCATGAACCGGGTAAAACACGATGCCAATGCTGTAGTCGTAATAAATTTCCAAATCGTTGATGACAAGTATATCTTCCAGCTTATTGATACGATGCACAATATCACGAATCATCTCATCTTTATTTACAACATTGTAAACAATAACTAAAAACTCGTCATTTGACAGACGACCTATAAAGTATGTATCGGGAAAAATATTTCTCAACTGCCTTGCAAATGACTTAATCACTTCATTACTAATATCTTTCCCAAAAATTTCGTTTATGTATTTATAGCGGTTAATTTGAAACTTCACAACTGCAGCAGGATTTTTTTCTGTTTGGCATAAATACTCTAAACGGTTGAAAGTAGCTTGTTCATTTGGCAGCTTTGTCAAATCGTCAAATTGCGTTAAATATTGAATCTTTTCATCCGCTTCCTTTACTTTTGAAATATCTCTTATAATCAGCGCATAACCATAAAAAAAATTATTGCTATATAAAGGAAGGCATAAGATGGACGAAGGCGTTTCCTCAACAACTGCCTCAAAAGTTGCAGGTTCGCCGGTTATCCTCACCTGTTCAAAAAGATGCTGAATCTCTTTTCTGGATGAAGAATGAAAAAAATGATAAATCGAACCTTTCTTTTGCAAAAAATGCGCAGCCATTCTGTTGCCTTCCTTGACCAATCCGCTTGGATCACAAAAAACGATCATATCAGGGTGAAATTGAAAAATGAGGTCATAAAATTGTTGAAAAAGGCGATCCATTATTTTAACACTTCCTCAACTATGGGTTCTCATTTTTTATATCGGTATAAACATAGCTTTATTCAATAATTACATAGAATTTCATTCATAAAAATTATCGAAACAGCACACTATTGCTGGAGTCTGCAGCTTTTTTTAACAGTTCAATCAATTGCACTTGTTCTTCTTCGGATAGGCCGGAAAAAACTCTCGCCATCCTTAAGGCGCGGATCGGATATATTTCATCAAAATATTGGCGCCCCTTCTCCGATAAATTTGCATAAACTGACCGTTTATCTTTCGGATTTTTTTCCCGATAAATCCACCCGTTTTTTTCAAGCTTGTCAATAACATAAGTTACATTACCGCTGACAAGCAATAGTTTTGACCCGATTTGCTGAAGTTTTTGCGGACCCTTTATGTACAGAAGCTCCAATACAGCATATTCGGTTGGATTCAAACCATGCTCCTTGCTGTCTCGATTGGCGTGATCCGAAACGTTTTTATACGCTTTTGCAAGCGTATGAAACAAGTTTAAAGCCCTCTCCATTTCTTCTTGAGTATAGGAAAAAAACATTTCCAATCCCCTTTTCCTTTTTTATTTTATAATGCTCATTTTAATGAAAAAAACAGTTTATGTAAACGCTGTCATTTCAAAAGTGCGCAGTCAGTCAAAATCTTTTCTTATCGAAAAAAATAAAAGCGTGCAGCAAGATGCTTGCACGCTTTACAGTCCATTCATCCTTTTATTTTGTCATA
Organism: Aeribacillus sp. FSL K6-8394; assembly: GCF_038008865.1. NCBI lineage: Bacteria > Bacillati > Bacillota > Bacilli > Caryophanales > Bacillaceae > Aeribacillus > Aeribacillus sp. FSL K6-8394. Next base: position 415,614 of record NZ_JBBPAA010000001.1, on the reverse strand, counting down.
CGGTTCGTAAAAATTGATTATTGAACTTGAAACCTTTTCACTAAAGATTGCAAATCTCCAGCTAGATTTGACATGGATTCGGCATGTGAAGCAATGGTTGCCGCAGATTCATTTGCCGTTGCTGCTGAAGCTGATGTTTGTTCAATACCTGCAGCCGCCTCTTCCGATATCGATGCGATGTTGGAAATCGAATCATTAATCGATTCGCTCGTTGATAACATGTCAGTTAAATCATTTTGAGCATTGTTGATTCTTTCGGAAATTTCTTTAATCGTTTCTTTAATTTGTTGAAATGCGGCACTCGTTTCGTTCATTGATCCCATTCCCGATTCTACTTGTTGAAATCCTAATTCAAAGCTTTTCGTCACTTTATTCGTCTCGCCATGGACTTCTTCCACGATTTTTTGAATATCCACAACGGAATTGGAAACTTGTTCAGCCAATTTTCTGACCTCATCTGCTACTACTGCAAATCCTTTTCCATGTTCCCCCGCTCGAGCCGCTTCAATCGCTGCATTTAAGGCGAGCAAATTGGTTTGATCAGCTATGGATTGAATAACTTCAACGAGTTTGGAAATTTGTTTTGAGCGTTCATCAAGTTTTTTAATTTTTTTCATATTGCTTTGCATGCCTGTAAACATATAATCAAAAAGTTTTTTCGATTGATTCATCAGCTTGCTGCCATTGTCCGTCAACTCCAGCACTTCTCTCGATTTATCAAACATTTCTTTTCCATTCCTATGTATTTGATAAATCTTTTCCATGTACATCCCCATTGCTTCAGAAAGCTCTGATGCAGAATTAGCTTGTGATTCGGCACCAACCGACAGCTCTTGCATCGTCGCAGCGATTTGGTTGCTTCCTTCTTTTAGCTCTTTAGAGGAAGAAAGCAAATCGCTGCTTTGTTTTGACATAGTATCTGAAGCATGATATATGTCTTGCACGATCTTTCGAAGCTGATTCCCCATTTCGTTGACAGATTCCATCAATTCGCCGATTTCATCCTTCGACTTTATTGATAACGGTTCCAACATTAGATTTCCCTTTGATATTTGCTCCATTTGGCCGGCGATTTTGATCAAAGGATTCGTAATGGAACGAGCCATTTTAAAGGACATGATGAAACCGATTAAAAGTATGGAGGCCAAAACGGCTAATATGATGATGATAGATAGATTGCTAAGCTGAATCATATTATTTCCGCTTTTGATTACATCGTTTTGCCGATCTGACATCACTTTTTCAAATTCTTGAATAATCGTTTCCCCAAGCGGTTGTACACTTTCTTTCATTTGCTTTAAAGCATCATTCTTTTTCCCCATATCATAGTCAAATAAAACCTCGTGTCGGACAAGCAATTCCCATTGGTGGCATTTCGCAACTAAATCCTTCATTTGCTGTGAAGAATTCAATTCCAATAACTGCTTTTGAATCTCGCTGCTCTGTTTTGCCAATTCTTCGTATTTTTGACGAATGTCTCGATCTCCGTATAGAAGAAACTGGTTGATTAATGAAATGCGTTCTGCGATATTGTATCGCATTTTCTCGTTTTGGATCAGTCCTTCTACATCTTCCTTCATGATGCTTTCCGTATGATTTGTTAAATTTTTTAATACCCCAAAATTAATAACGGCCATTAAACATGTTAGCAGCATTAATATTCCAAAGCTTCTGAGCAGCCTTCTTCTCAATCCGCCTTGCTTTTTGGAAGTAGTGATCCTTGTCACTGTTTTATTCTTTTTCATATGATCTACGATCCCCTTCCCAAACCCCTTTTTTATTTATATCGGTGCAAAATTCATCATTTTTAAAGAATAGTAAAATCGACCTAGTTTCATCATCAATGCTTCAGACGACTAGCTTTTTAAGAGGCATACGACCGTTTAAGAATGTCAACCATAACTTTTTCTGCAAAATCTTTTTTAATCCGCTTGAAACCGCATATGTAAAGCCGCCATATGTTTTTCAATAAATAGACTGCCCTTTTAGAAAGCAAAAAGTAAAATCGCTCGTTTTTGCAATGGAGAATGAACTTGCTATTTTCAAAGAAAAAGCCACTCATTCATCAGAAAAAAAGTCCCGGATCTCCATAAATGTCTTACCTGTTCCAACAAAAAAACAGCCTGCAGACAGAAAATACATTTTGTCTGCAGGCGTGGACAATTTTGATTAAGTTATTTAGTCCCAAAAAACTCTTCATATAACGCTTTTACAGCTTTCTTTTCATCCGTTCCTTTTACGCCAAACATCATGCTCACTTCTGATGACCCTTGATTGATCATTTCAAGGTTCACACCGCTGTTTGCAAGCGCTGTTGCAGCTCTGGCCATCGTTCCGACATTTTTCCGCATTCCTTCGCCAACAATCATGATTACCGCTAAATCATAAGCAACTTCTATATTATCGACTTCCAGTTCCTTTTTGATCCGCTCTACAACTTTCCGTTCTGTTTCCGAATCAAACTGATCCTGGCGCAAAATGACAGAAATGTCATCAATTCCAGAAGGTGTATGTTCATATGACAGCCCAAAATCTTCTAAAATTTGCAACAATCTTCGGCCAAAACCGATTTCTCTGTTCATTAAATATTTATTGACATAAATGCTGCAAAAACCGGTATCACTAGCGATACCTACGACAGGACCGTTAGAATCTGTTCGTTCATGCACAATTTTTGTACCAGGAGCCGATGGATTATTGGTGTTTTTAATATTTACCGGGATTCCTGCACGGAATGCCGGAATAAGTGCTTCGTCATGAAATACTGCAAAGCCAGCGTAAGATAACTCACGCATTTCTTTATATGTAAGCTCCCGAATTTCTTTTGGATTTTCAACAAAATTTGGATTTACAGAATAGACCGCATCTACGTCCGTAAAGTTTTCATATATTTCCGCTCCGACCCCGTTGGCCAAAATAGAACCGGTTATATCGGAACCGCCACGTGAAAAGGTGACGAGCTTTCCGTCTTTTGAATAGCCGAAAAATCCAGGAAAAATCAGAATTCCTGAGCGATCACGAAGCTTTTTTAAATTTTCATAGGCTTCCGGAAGCACTTGTGCATTGCCTGGTTCATCGCTCACAATAAGCCCTGCTTCTTTAGGATTCACATAATGGGCTTCAACTCCGCGCGATTGAAAATACGCAGTGATCAGTTTTGCATTATTATCTTCACCGCTGGCCTTCACCGCATCCATAAAACGGGCAGGATTTGATTTGTCCCCATGTAAAATTTCTTGCAAATCAGCAGAAATTCGATCAATAATATCATTAGATAATCCTAATTCTTTAGCAATTTCAACATATCTGTTCACAACAGCTTCATATGTTTCCTTTACGCTGCCATTGTTCAAATATTCTTCCCCGCACTTTATTAATAAGTCGGTCACTTTCACATCTTCTTTAAATCTTTTGCCAGGAGCCGAAACAACGACAATTTTTCTTTTCGGATCAGATGTGACGATGTCGAACACTTTTTTAATTTGTTGTCCTGATGCAACGGACGTTCCACCAAATTTTACAACTTTCATATTTACTACAACCCCTACCAATAATTTTAGCAATATTTTATAAAATTCCATATAAATCTTATTATCTCTTTTCATGCTGATTGTTGCAATAGTTTTTTCAGTGCCTAAATGTTCATTACAGCTAAACTCTCGTTCTTAATTAGTTGCGTTCACGGTGCGTTTCCTCATCAACAACCTTCTTCTATGGGGCTGTCTTAGAAAGTCAAATCCCCATTGAAAACAAAAATTCATAAACACCGATATATCAACGTTTCTAAAACATTCATGGGGGCGTCAATAAGCCGTAAAAATCACTTATTAGACACCCCCTTTCATATCTTCTAGTATATCACCCAAGAAGAAAAATTAGATCATGTTTCAATCGTTTCACCAGATCCTTTATGGTTGAAATACGCTGTTTTAGCGCTCAAAGAATACATCTCGCCGTACAGCTTTGTTTGGTTGGAACATTTTCCGATATTTTTTAGCAGCGAAAACCTGAATCTTTGTCAATGATAAAACGCTGAACAGGTTACATCTCGGATGTTGAAAATTGTTATCGTTCGATGGTTAATGGCTACTGCTTTTTTCGACAACTGGGGACGCGCTCCCTTTTACTCTCTAGAAACCTTAAAAGATGAGTGATGAGTTTCATGAGATATACTCAAATGTCACCCGACTGGGCCTCGGGTAAACGGTGTTCTTATCCATATGCTTTACAATCTCTTTTGGATTCCAAAATTGATGATGGAATTGCCATTTCAAAATGATTGATTCAAACAAAGAATGATTTTTTTCTAGCAGCCAAAGCCGATAATGATTATAATAATGATTATTGATCAAAAAAGGGAATACGAATCGTATCAGTCGTTTTATCATTTTCGAACTTTAATTCCTTGTCATGTACCTGTTAGAGAGGTGAAACATCATGAATCAATCGAAAGGCAGTATCGAGGCTGAAATCAGCAAAGCATTAACAAAATGGGAAAAAGATTTTCTTGGACGCGGATCTGTGTCCGTCAAAACGGATATTTTGCGGGATATGATTATTGTATCGCTGCAAGGTATTCTAACCCCAGCGGAATATGCCCTCTGTGAGTCTAAAGAAGGGATGTTGTCTGTGAAACAAATCCGCTCCAGTTTAGTCGAATCCGGGGTTGATGAGCTGAAAGAGATGATTTTTCAAATTACAGAAGAGCAAGTAAAAAGTTTCCATACGGACCTTAGTACTCAAACCGGGGAGCGAATTATGGTGTTTAAATTGTTTCAAAATTTGGAAAAGAAACTCCTTAAATAAACGTAAACGCTTTTTCTATAATCTCTAAAAAAATACGTGCAATCTTGAAAACGATGATGTATAATGAAAACAACTTTTTTTGAAAAAATACGAGAGAATTGCCAAAGTCGGCAGACCTTCAAAAAACCTACGGAATCTATTAGTAGGTTCGTTGAAGGTAAACCGACAATGTGAAAACTGAAACGGGAGATCTAAGCCAATCGAAATTGGTTTAAGGTAAACCGGCTATCGTCATTTTTAGGCAAAAGACAGTCATTTTCTTAAAAAAGGCTGTTTTGCTTAGAATGACATAGCCGGTTTTTTCTTTCAAAAAGGTTACACAAGAGGAGGAACGAAATTTGCAAGAAATGTTGTTTTTTGGATGGCTGGCAGCATTGATGATCGTGCTCATAAGCGCATTGATTTATCTGCATCCTCGTGTGCCCGACTGGTATGTACATGTTCACGTTTGCCTGCTTCTTTTGCCGATTGCTTCGGCATTCTTCGGGTGGATTTATTCTGGTGCGGAAATAAAAGCCGGACCATGGCGGCTCGACACGATTAGCTGGATGATGGCGATCTATATTTCAACACTCGGCTTTATCATCCAGCGGTTTTCCATTCGATATTTGCATGGGGATCGAGTCTACCGGCTATATTTTCTATTCTTGACATGGACAACCGGCTCTGCCGCCAGCACTTGGATGACTGATGATCTACGCCTGTTTAGCATTTGCTGGGCTATGCCTCTTTTCGGTCTTGTCTTTTTGACGGCTTTAAAAAAAGAATGGCGGCCGGCAAAAGCTGAAGCGGTGCAAATGGGAACAATGTTTTTTGTTTCTTCCCTTGCGGTATGTGCAGTGTCTGTCTTGCTGTTTCATGCGACTGGGGAGTGGAAGTTATCGGGCGCTTTATCAACGGATAAGTTGTCTCATCTTAAATGGTGGGAGACAGCCGGAATAAGCTTACTGCTTATTTTGGCGGCCATCATTCCTGCCGGGCAATGGCCTTTCCACCGTTGGCTGCTTGAATCTGCGGTAACACCGACGCCGGTTTCGGCTGTGATGCACGCCGGTCTTGTCAATGCCGGAGGACTTTTGCTTTGGCATTTCTCACCGTTGTTTACGGATGCAGTCACACACTTTCTCCTTCTTCTAATCGCGTTTATTTCCGTTATGATCGGTACCGGCGTCAGTTTCGTTCAAGTGGATTATAAACGGCAACTAGTCGCCTCAACGATGGCACAAATGGGTATGATGCTTATTCAATGTGCATTAGGCGCTTACGAGGCAGCAGTCATTCATCTTATTTTGCACGGCTTATTTAAAGCGACTTTATTTTTACAGTCCGGATCGGCTGTTCCCCGTCCGGGACATTCGGCACAAACATTGGTGCGCAAAAAAGGACATAGGTTTGTCGGCACGATACTTGGCTTGGCACTTGGATTCGGCTTCTGGGCCGTTTCGCCGGAAGAGCCGGCGCGCCTATTGAGCGCTTTGCTTCTTGGTTCGTCCATGACGATTGCATGGAGCAGATTTGCGCTTTTCCGAGAAGGCCGATGGCTTGGGTTGGCACTAGCAGCGATACTGGCATTTATTTCAGAAGAAGTGCGCAGCGGACTAATGGCCATGCTGCATAAAGTAGAGGCTTCTCACTTTGCGCCTCCGCTTGCCCTTGAATGGTTTGCTTTCATTCTGTTTATTGTTTTCTCATTGGCGTTAACACAGTTCTATAAACACCGTTCTTCCGGTGTTGCTGCCCGATTTTATATGCGGCTTGTCCATTTTAGTGAGCCTAGTCTGCCTGCAGTTGAACGGCACCCCTATTACTTACATGCATATTTGAAGGAGGAGAAGACTCATGAGTAAAACAGTGATTTCACTTGAACGTCCTGAAGAGCAAAGTAAACGAAATAAGAAAGATGTGTCCCGCTCTATTCTTCAGCTCGTGGAACAGGCATGCGATGCAATTGCTCCTCTTTGGCCGATTTCAACATTCATTGCACGGCATCCGTGGATGGAACTTGAACATATGCCGTTTACCGAAGTAGCCGAGCATTTTCAACAAAACCTGCATGTTCACCTGTATCCGACAATGCCGGTTGTACGCAAAGCTCTCTCTAGAGGCGAAATCGATTCCTCCTTCGTTGAAAAACAGCTGGAGAACTGGCTTTCCGAGCAGTCTCTGCCCGTTCATCGCCACAAAGCGGAACAGTTGTGCCGTGCACTTTTGTGGAACGAAACCGTACCGCATCAATGGTTAGATTCACCAGAACTGAACGAGCTGGCGGCGGAAATAGCCGAGTGGATCGGTTCCACAAATGCAGCGGTGGTGAAACCGATTAGCGCCCGTATGAAAAAGCTAGACGAACGGCTTGATCAACAAATGATCAAATGGTGCAAACTATATTTGGATGAAAATCAGGCTGCATGGGCAATGCCATTCCGGGAACAGGGATTCTATCCTGCTTGGCACAAACTTATCCAAAACGATCCGGCTCTTTCAAAAAATGAGCGAAAACGCCTTGCTGACTGGCCGGAAGATGCGGAAACAGCACTGTTGTTTTCGCTGTCGCTGCTTGATATAGACGATGAAAAGGCGAAAGACTATTTAGAATCTCATCTTCTTGCATTGCCGGGATGGGCCGGCATGTTAAAGTGGCGTTCTCAGCAAAGTGGAGAAGGCCTCCAACTGTTAGTTGATTATTTAGCCATTCGTCTTTCGTTAGAATGGGCATTTGCCGCCCCTTACTTGCCGCTGGAACAGGAGAAAAAGGCTGACGTTTCAAGTTTACTTCCCCTTTTGGCCGCCTGGATCCATTGGGGAGGAATATCTGTGGATGAGTGGAGGGAATTGTCGAAAGATGAAATGACATCCTATTTATTGTTTGCCGACCGGTTTTGGCGGATCAATCGTTATCACCTTTGGCTCGAGGCGTGGGAAGAGACGTACGAATCCCGGGTGCAAGAAAAAATTGCATCCCGACCATACATTGAACAAAAAGAGCAGGCCGCCGTCCAGCTTCTTTTCTGCATTGATGTCCGTTCCGAGCCTTTTCGCCGTCATTTAGAGGAATCCGGTCCATTTGAAACGTACGGTTGCGCAGGATTTTTCGGTTTGCCGATCCGAACACGTGAACTTGACAGCGACCATACCCATCCTTCTTGTCCTGCGATCATTGAGCCGCAGCATGAAATTTACGAATCAGCACAAGATGATGCTGCAAAATACCGTCGTCGGCTGAATGTATTTCAGTTCATCGGGGGCACCTTTAAAAAAATGAAAAAACATGCATTAGCGAGTTTATTGCTTCCAGAAATGAGCGGCCCATGGCTTGGTTTGCATACAATCGCCAGAAGCATTGCCCCTAGATGGGCAGGCCATTTTCTCCAGCAAGCTGAAAAAACTGCTGAACGGAAGCCACCAACAAACTTGTCATTGCATTATGAAAAATCTTGTTCATCATCCGGTTTACCCATCGGGTTTACAACGGAAGAACAAGTTCAGTACGTAAAACAATTGTTAACAAATATCGGGTTAACATCGTCTTTTGCCCCCCTTGTCGTTATCTGCGGTCACGAAAGTATGACAACGAATAACCCGTATGCCTCCTCCCTTGATTGCGGGGCGTGCGGCGGAACAGCCGGAGCTTTTAATGCCCGCGTGTTTGCAAGCCTTTGTAACTTGCAGGAAGTTAGAGAAGGCCTGATGAAGGAAGGGATCTTCATTCCAGATGAGACCGTATTTGTGGCAGCGGAACATATCACAACAGTCGACGAACTCTGCTTTCTCGATTTGCCAACCTTATCGAAAAAGGCAGAGCAGTCACTCCATTTACTAAAAGGAAAGCTAGAAGAAGTGAGACAGAAAGCAAACGCCGAACGGCTGGCGAATCTCCCTTGCACTGGCAAGTCGAAAAATCCGGTAACAGAGGCGAGCCGCCGTTCCGTCGATTGGAGCGAAATCCGTCCTGAATGGGGATTAGCTGGAAACGCAGCCTTTATTATCGGCCGCAGGACGCTGACAAAACATTGCCATTTAGACGGGAAAGTGTTTTTACACAGCTATGACTGGCGAAAAGACCAATCCGGCGAAGCACTTGAAAATATCATCTCCGGTCCTGCTACGGTCGGGCAATGGATCAATTTGCAATATTACGCATCAACCGTTGCACCGCATTATTACGGAAGCGGCAGCAAAACGACGCAGACGGTTACAGGTGGATTCGGGGTGATGCAAGGGAATGGGAGCGACTTGCTTTCCGGTCTTCCGTGGCAGTCGGTTGCTTCTTCCGACGGGGAGTTGTTCCATTCCCCCCTTCGTTTACTCTTGATCATTGAAGCACCGCGTTTTTATATCGAGCGGCTGCTTCGGGACAATCCCTTTTTCCGTCAAAAAGTGAAAAACGGATGGCTCCGTCTTTCTTCCATTGAACCTGAAACAGGGGCTTGGTTAAAATGGAAGTTTGATAGGATTCATGGCGAGTTTTATACCGAGCAAATTTAAAAAGTGACCCTTGTGGAGTAGCAAGAATAAAAAGCTATTGAAGCAGTATTAAACCGTTGATTGTTGTCAAGTGGACATATTTATCGTACAGGAACCCTGATCGAAAAAAGTACAGATTGGAACACTCTTCCTTAAATTCTCCGGAGAAGTTTTCTATATTTTTCTAAAACAATCTTGGGTTCATTTTGGAGTTATATTGACTTGATGAACCCGTGATCACTATGTAAAAGGAAGCCGTCTACTCTCCATTCTTTTTTGTAAATGTCAAAGCAAAACATGACGTTTTCAAAAAGTTGTGAAGTGAAAATCAGGGGCTGTCCAAAAAGTCAGGGTAACTGACTTTTTGGACAGCCCCCTTTGCACACAATTATAAAATAAAATTTCAGTTTTAAATTATAATGCTGTCAAGCCGCCGTCAATCGGATACACAGCTCCATTAATAATCTCCGCATCATCTCCAAGCAGGAAAACGACAAGATTTGCGACTTCTTTTGGTGTGCCGTAGCGCTTGGCAGGAATCCCCTCTTTAATGGCAGCTTCTGCTTCTTTTGATCCTTTTGTAAACCGTTCCATCATATTCGTAGCGGTCGGTCCAGGCGCAATAGCATTAATCCGAATATTTTTATCCGCATATTCGCCGGTCGCCGTTTTTGTCAGCCCAATCACTCCGTGTTTTGTAGCAGCATAAGGGCCGACCCCTGGACTTCCTACAAGTCCTGCGTTGGACGCTGTATTAACGATGGAACCTCCACCATTTTCAAGCATAGCTTGAATAACATATTTCAAGCCATAAAAAGCTCCTTTTAAATTGATATTGATTACTTTCTCAAAAGCATCATCCGGATACTCAGCTATAGGCGCAACTGCTCCCTCAACACCGGCGTTGTTAAAGAACATATCGATTTTTCCGAATGCTTTTTTTGTTTCCTCTATGTATCGTTTCACATCCTCAACTTTGCTGACATCCGCTTGAACAAAGATAGCTTTTCCACCTTTTTCTTCAATCTGGCGAACCGTTTCCATGCCGCCTTCTTCTGACAAATCGACTACAGATACAAAAGCCCCCTTGCTGGCCAACAATAAACAAACTTCACGCCCAATTCCGCTGCCGCCGCCAGTGACAATCGCAGATTTGCCTTCAAATTTTGCCATTTTTATATACCTCCCTTTATCAAATTTCAAAAAATTGTTTACATGCATAAAGTATACACCATATTTGACGTCATCAAAAGATTACTTATTTAAAAATTAAAATAAAAATATATCAGCCGATAATAAAAATGTGAATAAAAAAGACCATGTTCAAGCATACAAGGAGGTACACGATTTGGATATCGTCCAAGCAATTATTCAATCCATTCCAATTTTTAAACAAGTTTTGCGAGAGGATATTATGATCACAGTCTTTGATCATGAAAAATATTTATTTTATTCTCCCAGCAAAGATTTAGACTTTGGTCATCAACCCGGTGATCCATTGCCGCCGAAGTATTTGAACTTTCAGATGGTTGACAGGGAAAAGCCGGTTGTCGTCAAAGTCCCCGAAGAAGAATTTGGCATACCGTTTGATAGCATATCCGTGCCTATAAAAGATGAAAACGGCAATGTTATTGCTGCAATAAATGCGGCCATCAGCACTAAAAAGCAGCATTATTTAAAAACCATTATTGATGAAATAGAAAGCTTTTCCCACTCATTATTAGATAAAATACAGCAAATTGTGGCTCATTCTGAAGAACTGTCAGCAACTGCTGATGAAATAACGCAAATTGTGAAAAAAGCAACTGAACATTCCAACAAAGTCGGCAACATAACGAAAATCATAAAAGAGATTAGTGATCAAACAAATCTTTTAGGCTTAAACGCAGCGATAGAAGCTGCTCGCGTTGGCGCTGCCGGTGCTGGATTTGGCGTAGTGGCAAATGAAATACGCAAATTGTCAACAAATACGAAGGAAGAAACAGTAAATATTGAACAAACATTAGACAGCATTCAAGAATACATGAAGCGAATGGAAAATGATTTTAACGAAATATCCCAATCTACACAAGAAGAAGCACAACTAATCACGGAACTAATGGCAGATTTAGAAAATTTAAATCGAGTTTCCAATAAATTAAAAGACTTCATGAAAACCATTTTGGGATACGATAAAGAAGATATAGAAATCAAACAATAATGAGTGGTTCGTTTTCTCAATCGAGTAGGAGGGAGCGATTAACTCCCGTCCTCTCACACCACCGTACGTACGGTTCCGTATACGGCGGTTCAATTAAGATAATTGACGCAAGTTTTCATAACTTCCGTGAATAGCTGTTCTCTTTATGCCAGTGGTCACTCCACCCTCCAAGAGGTCTCCCACGGGATTCACCGCTTCCTCCCTCAAGTGAGGTACTACGTTTTCTGTGTTCATCATGACTCACTGAATGCCAAGGGCTATTCTCTCTTAATTGTTCGGTCCTTCTCAGTTGTTCTAGATCAACTAATACTATGACCTCTGCTGACTTCTGACGGTTCAGCTACTTATCACTAAGTAGGTTATGAAGCGTACTTCACATATCCACCAGACCTCCCCGGGTAAGTACATGCACTTTCACACCATCTATCCGCCTCATTTACTCGATATGACCTTCGACAGAAAGAGCTTTGTTTTGTTTTGCAAACTCACCCAGTGATACCTAGCCTCATATGAAGTTCGTGTTCCGAGAGACCTTAAAGTTTGCCGCTCGCTTCCTTCAGATTCCGCGTCGCCACGGACACCATTGCTCTTGGCTAACCTCTACTTCTGTCTTCGGGGTTCGGGACTTACACCCTATAGTTCATATACATGCCGGGCGCACACATACTGAAAGTAGCCGGCATCCGCCAGCTTTCAGATAAAAATCGAAAAAATATAAAAGCAAGTGGAGAGAAACGAATTGTTTTTCTCCACTTGCTTCATTTTAGGGACTTATCGGACAGCCTTTACTGTTGTTTGGAATCTTTATTCATTCGCCGCTTAAGTTGAAGTTGATAACCATGTTAATGACGAATAAAGAACAAATGGCTTGTATGGAAGAGCTTGTTTCTGAAAATCTCTTCTGCAAAAACAAGATTTTCTTTTATATATAAAAGAATAGTAAAGAATCTCTGCCGCAATGATAGCGGTGGATCTTAATTTGATCTTATTGTTTTTTTATTGTCCTTCAAAAAAGAAAATCTTTAGTACATCTTCGTTATTTCATGATTCTCTTTCAGCAATTTCAACCGTTTTAACATGAAACCCGTCCATGTCTAAAATTTTAAACGAATATTGGTCATAATCAATTTCATCTCCGACTTTCGCATCCATCTTTTGGGTTAAAATCCATCCGCCGATAGTATCAACATCGGACTCTTTAATCTGGAGGCCAAAAATATCATTGACTTCTTCTATCAAAACTTTTCCATCGACAACCGTTTTCGAATCAGTAATTTTCTTAATTTGCGGCGTTTCATCCGCATCGAATTCATCGCGAATTTCCCCGACAATTTCCTCCAAAATATCTTCGACTGTCACTAGACCAGCCGTCCCGCCGTATTCGTCAATTAAAATGGCCATATGAATGCGTTCCATTTGCATTTTAACCAATAGGTCATGGATCGGAATGGTTTCAATGACATGTATGACTGGCCGCACATATTCGCCCACCGTTTTTTCTCCTTGGATACCTTTGACATAGTCGGTGAGCACTTCCTTCATGTTTACGATTCCGATCATATTATCTTTATCGCCGTTAAATACAGGATAGCGCGTATAATGCTCCTCCATGACAATCTCAATGCAGTCTTTTAATTTCATGTCTTTGTCAAAAGCAACAATTTCTGTTCTTGGAACCATGATTTCTTTTGCAATGCGGTTGTCAAACTCAAAAATGTTGTTGACATATTTATATTCAGATTGGTTTATTTCACCGCTCTTATAGCTTTCGGACAAAATAATGCGAAGCTCCTCCTCTGAGTGGGCAATGTCATGCTCCTTAGCTGGTTGTAATCCAAATAATCCTGTCAGCAATCGAGCGGATCCATTTAACGTTTTGATAAACGGTTTCATGATTTTGTCAAAAAGAATGAGCGGGCGGGCAAACCTTAATGTAATTTTTTCCGCCATTTGAATCGCGAAAGTTTTTGGCGCTAATTCCCCAACAACTACATGCAAAAATGTAACTACTGAAAACGCTACAACAAAGGATAATAAGGCTGTTACCGATTCAGGCAGGTTGAAGTATTCAAAAACTGGATGCAATAAATGTTCGACCGTCGGTTCGCCAATCCAGCCTAATCCTAATGCAGTAATCGTAATCCCTAGCTGACAAGCTGATAAATATTCATCTAAATTAGCGATCACCTTTTTAGCTGCAATCGCTTTTTTATTTCCTTCCATCACCAGCTGATCAATTCTAGAAGTACGGACTTTCACGATTGCGAATTCAGAAGCAACAAAAAATGCTGTAAGAGCAATTAAAAGCGCCACAAGCACTAAATTCAATATTTCCAAATATTCTCCTTACTGGTTAAAATCAGTAAGGAATACACCTCCTGTAATCTTTCTTTTATTTAGTATTTTCTTAAAAGAGAATATGATTATGATTAATAAAAAATTACCAGCAACGCCTTCACCAAATTGGCGCTTTGCTTAGACAATTTTTCCATTATGATGGTGCGCTGTTCCCTGTTCATATGATCCATCAGTTGCTGCATGTCTTTTATTTCTTTTTCAAGATTTTGCATAAGTTGGGCAATATGGTCGACATGCATTTCCAAACTTTTATTTGATAGTTTTTTTGATTGCAACATATCAATGATATCTTTAATTTCATAAAGCGGACAGTTCATCTTTTTATACCGCTTCACCATTTCAATCGCTTCAACCGCCTCTTCATCATACAGGCGATAATTGGAATCAGAGCGCCGCGGGTGCAATAAGCCGATCTTTGTATAATAATCGATCGTTCGCTTTGATACGTTCGTTCTCTCGGCTAACTCTCCAATTCTAAAATACTTCCCAATACATTCACCCCTGCTGATAGAATTATTTTTAATTTACAAAAAATTAACCGTACAGTCAACGTTTTAGTTTTGGAAAACAAACAAAAAACTTTTCATTTATGTCTAACTTACTTTCGCAGTTTGATTTTTAGTTCAAGGCCTATTTAGGAACTGTTTCAAAAATAAATTTCATTTTGTAAAAAAATTGGTTAGCAAAATGAAAGTCACTTTCTCCTTTTGGCAAAATACAGGAAACAAGTTAATAGTTTGGGCTCATGATTTTCGAACCCTCATTTTGTATTAAGTTGGAAAAAATGCCCTCCTGCCGCTTTGGCAATGTCTTCGGTTCGGTCTGGATGAAACGAGATTAAAAAACATGTGGCAGGTCCGGCCGATTTTGTTATATCAATTTCTGTTGAAGTGATTTGGCAATAATCTAACTTGTTTTCTTCACAAAGCTTTTTCCATTCATATTGAACTCCTTTTGAGCCGATCGGAACGATTTCAAACACATACGGCAATTCCAATAGTTTTTTTATGATTGGCAGAGGCCCGATTTCATGTTTTTTTTCGATTACTTCGCCTCCGCACAGCGGTTTTCCGATGCAGGCAAATTTCGCATGGCTTGGCGTTTTCCGAACCTTGATGTCTGCTCTTCTCACCTTCCCGATGACCATGATCGCAAAAGCGGACTGAACCATCTTGAAATTGCTTTCTGTGCTTCCGGTTATGGGAATCGGTTCGCACTTAAGTTCCGAGAAAAGGGTTTGACAGCCTTTTTGCAAATGAGACCATTCTTCTTCACCGATGAGGTTTTGCATGACGATAGCAAGAGGCTTTGCCCCTACTGTTAAACATTCGGATAAAGCTACTCTTAAACCATAATAAGCGACCGTTTCATAATCAACTTTGACGTAATCGAACAATTTTTGTCCCACACCGCCGGAATTGTCAGCGGCAATCACAAGATCTTCATCATTTGATATCGGAATCATGATAACGTCTCTCATGGCGGTGAACCCCTTTTTGTTTTTCTAAAATAGGAACAAGTTTTATGGTTACGATATGACCAATCATTAAATTGATGGCTGTACCGATGACCAATCCCGGCAGCAACCCGAAATAAAAGCCTTTCCCGATCAGAAAGGAAAAAGGAACTGCAGCTAAAAAACCATTGGCGATAAAAAAGAAAACGGCTGCTGCGTATTTGTTTTTTCTGTAAATCACCCCAAATGCCCAAACAAGCAAAAACATTTCGACTGCAATCATTGCATGAAGCGCTCCTAACGGAAAACCAGCGAGATAGCTTGACATGATATGGCCAAAGAAAGCCGCAACAGCTCCCGCAACCGGTCCTAATAGAACAGCGGCCACTAGGGCTGGAAATGAATCAAGCGCAACACTTGAAATATATGCGGGAATTTTTATAAATGCCCCGACAACGGAAAGGGCAATAAACATTATCAAATACGCATATTGTTTCATTCTGTTCCCTCTTTCTTTTTAATTGCGCAATCTTCCCATTAATATAACGAATGAAAGAATTTTAACCGTACTTTTATTTTAATCTTTCACTGATTCCATACCAAATCATATCGACGCGTCCTGCTTTCGCAATCAATTGTTGGAGGCAGCTCCCGCATGCATCCCGCCACTTGCGTTCCAATGGGTCAATTGGAACAACGCCTTTTGTCATATCATTGGCAATAATAATGACTATTCCTCTCTTTTTTACTTCCCACTCACGCCAGTTGAAAATCATCTTTTCCCACTTTTTTTGCCAGTCCGACGATTGATCGATCAGATGAAAAATATATTGTTCAATTCCTTCAATGACCGTTATTTTTTGAAAATGCTCCGTCTCATAAATTTCAGATATTTTGGCATTATTCACGTAGCCGCAAAACCATTTGCAAGCGCCGGATTGCAGCCGGTAATGCTCTTTCACCCATTTTCTTTTTCCGTTGAACGCTCCGCCGACAACAACATGCACCGCTTTCCCCTCCTTACATCTGTCCGCTTTCCTGTCAATGAACAATACGCTCCATGATCCAAGCGCCATTGCCAATATGATGATCCTTCGGGTCCATACCGATAAAGGATCTCGCGAATGACGCCGCCATGAGTGATCATTGCAATGTGGGAAATGGTTTCATCAAAAAAATAGGTGACCGTCTTTTCCCAGCCTCTTTTGACCCTTTCTGAAAAGGTTGGATACGATTCTCCGTTTGGCACTTCAAGATGCAGCATATCGCGAAGCCAGCTTTGATAGCGGGCATCTCCTTTCAGTTCGGAATAGGTTTTCTGTTCCCAATCGCCGAAATTCATTTCCCTGAGTTCTTTTAAGGCAACGAATTTTTGTTTTGGGTAAATGATGCCGGCCGTTTCTGCGGCGCGTTGCAAATCGCTTGCTATTACCAGATCAGGAGCTTTTGGATAATGGCTTTTTTCCAAAGCTTTTTTTCCTTCTTCACACAGCGCTTCATCCGTCCAGCCGATATAGCGTTTTTGTCTATTTGCTTCTGTCAACCCATGACGTATAAGAGTAACAACCACGTTACCATCCATAAAACTGTCTCACTCCCTTCAATCACTGCTCCAAAGGAATCTCCTGTTAAGCCGCCGAACGATTGAAGGAAAAACCGGCGGGCGTACATATAAAGAAAAATAGACGATAAGGCCATCAAAAGATAAACGGCTGGTAAACCCGGGATCATGGGGACGGCGATGAAAAAACATAACAAATAACCGATCAGAACGGCGAAATCTTTTTTGGCAAGCGTTTTAGCAAACAAGTACCCAAGCCCTTCCCGTTTCGCCATTCCCGGACCATCAATCATTAGAGCGCAAACGATGAGACGGGAAAAAAACGGAATGAACACAGCAAACCAAAAATTGTCGATTGCGCCGATGATTTCCGCCATAAACAAAAAGCGAAAAGCTAACAAAAACAGCAGCGCCAACACCCCAAACGTTCCCACTCTGGGATCCTCCATAATCTTCAGCCTTTTTTCCTTGTCGCGATAAGAAAAATAGGCATCCGCTGTATCTGTAAAACCGTCAAGATGAATGCCGCCCGTTATCGCCACAAAATAGAATAAAAGAAAAAGAGCGCAAGCCCAATTGGACAATGGTGTCCAAAATTTTGCCATATACATGATCAAACTGCCTGTCAAACCGATGAAAGCCCCGATCATCGGCATACTTAACACCGCAAATTTGAGCCGTTTCTCATCTATTGCAAACTCCTTTTGAACCGGAATGATTGTGAAAAACTGAAGCGCAAGAAAAAAACCCTCCATTATTTGTCTGGCTGTTCTCATCTCATTTCCCCCACGATTGAATGATGTTGAGCAAATCATCCATATGAATATGGTTTTGAACATGTCGGGCAATCTGTTCATACTTTTTTGTTTTTTCCTTTTTCAACCATTTTACTTGCTTTTTTTCAAGTCCTTTCCGTTCTCGAATCCTGTTGAGCCATTCCGTGCGGAATTCGTCATTGAAAAAAATATGGTGGAAATATGTTCCAATCACCCTTCTAGAGTCAATTACCGCGCCATCCGTCCCGTCCGAAAGCTTCATAAAAGGCACAGCTTGTGGTCCAATCAGTTCGGTTACGCCTAAATGAATTTCATACCCTTCCACGAAAAACTGGGGAAAACCTGATTGCGGATGAATAATTCCTTTGTTCCGCACCGTTTTTTTCTCATGATAAAAAGTTGTGCCCACTGGGAGGATGTTGAATCCTTCTTCATAACGTCCTTTCACCCCTGTATCCGATCCGGCTTTATCATACAAGTATCTTGAAAGCATTTGATAACCGCCGCAAATGCCGATGATCGTTCCGCCCGTTTCGTTGTATGCTTTAATCTTTTGAGCCAAGCCGCTATTTTTCAATTGTTGCAGATCGTGAATCGTGCTTCTCGTTCCCGGAATCACGAGGGCATCCGGTTCGCCGAATTCATCTGGGCCGGACACAAGTCGGATGGAAACATCTTCTTCAAATAAAAACGGCTCAACGTCCGTATAATTGGATATATAGGGGAGCTTTACCACCGCAATGTCGATTACTCTCCTGTTTTGGTTGGCAAATCGTTTGGCAAGCGACAAAGAATCTTCGCCTTCGATCATATGTCCGGAAACATAAGGGACCACCCCTAATACTTTGATGCCCGTCCGTTCCTCCAGCCATTGCACACCGGGTTGAAACAAGCTGAGATCTCCTCGGAATTTGTTGATGATAATCCCCTTTACCCGGCTACGTTCTTCTTCGGAAAAAAGTTCAAGCGTCCCGATAATGCTGGCAAACACGCCGCCCCGATCGCGATATCTGCCACCAGTATCACCGGAACGTCGGCCAGTTCGGCCACTTTCATGTTGACAAGTTCCCTGTCTTTCAAGTTGATTTCAACAGGACTTCCTGCCCCTTCCATCACGAGAAAATCATATTGTTCCGACAGCTTTTCCAGTGAAAGCTGAATCGCTTCCAGCCCTTTTAGATAAAATTTTTCACGGTAAGCTTGACCGCCTAATGTTTCATAGCTTTTGCCAAGTAAGACGATTTCTGAAGTGCAATCGCTTTTCGGTTTCAAGAAAATCAGGTTCATATAGACGGAGGCCGCCGTGCCGGCGGCTTCTGCCTGAATTCCTTGAGCCCTGCCGATCTCCCTTCCATCCAATGTGACATATGAGTTGTTTGACATATTTTGTGATTTAAACGGAGCAACCTTGTAGCCAAGTTGGTGAAAAATAGCACAAAATGCCGTGGCAATGAAACTTTTGCCAACATCAGAAGCCGTTCCCTGAATCATGATCCCTTTCATTGTAGTTCTCCCTTCATAGCAACTGGAATGCCGAATTCCATTCTGACCGCCAAATCCGCACGTTCAACGATTTGTTGATGGAGATGGCCGAGAAGGCGAACATATTGGAACACTGCATTTGACCGCGCTGGAAATTCCCAGTTGACCTC
Organism: Aeribacillus sp. FSL K6-8394; assembly: GCF_038008865.1. Taxonomy (NCBI): domain Bacteria; kingdom Bacillati; phylum Bacillota; class Bacilli; order Caryophanales; family Bacillaceae; genus Aeribacillus; species Aeribacillus sp. FSL K6-8394. The sequence goes on along the minus strand of NZ_JBBPAA010000001.1, from coordinate 396,341 downwards.
ATTGGAGACGATGCAAAATAGCTCGCAGCTTTTTTGCAGCTCAGAAAGATCACGGATGATTTTTTCCAACACATATTGGCGAAAAGAAGCGGCCTGCCATCGTTCACCATGTTGTTCATGAAAAAAAAGTTCGTTCGTCAACAACGTTGTTAAACAGTCTAGCAGCACAAAATCATTTTTTTGCAGTTTTTCGGACAACTTGCCTACATCATTCGTCTGTTCAATTGCCAGCCATTTTTCTTTGCCTTGGGCTCTTTTTAGCTGGTGTTGCAATATTCGTTTTGTCATTTCTTCGTCTGATGGAAAAGAGGTTGCAATATAAACAAGGCGGTTGGCCTGATTCTTTTTAGCCGTCAAATAATGTTCTGCCCACGAACTTTTCCCGCTTCTCACCCCGCCGGTCACAAAGATCAACACTTGTCCTTCCACTCCTTAAGCGCTGAAAGAAGCCGGTCGTTTTCTTCTTTTCTCTTAACCGCCAAACGAATGTATTTGCCGGACAGCCCGTTGAAATTGTATGTATGTCTAGGCACTATACCTCTTTCCAATAAAAAGCGGATCAAAGGCAGCATATCTTTTTTTGGCTGCTCTCTTAACAAATAAAAATTGACAGAGCTGTCCGCCACCACAAAACCAAGTTCATGGAGATGTTCAAACATTCGCTTCCGTTCTTGAGAGATCATTCTTTTTGTTTTTTTAACATAGTCTTCGTCCTTTAATGCTTCTATTCCCGCCCTCTGTCCAATGGCGTTGACGCTCCAATGCACCTGAAATTTTTTTAGTCTCTGGATGACCGTTTCATCGGCAAACAAAAAGCCGAGTCTTAAACCTGCAATGGCATACATTTTGGTCAAAGAACGCAAAATGATTACATTGGAAAAAGATGATAAACAATTCAGAATTGATACGTTTTCCAAGGCGAAATCATAGAATGCTTCGTCCAGAACGACAAACGCATGCTTCTTTTTGGCATCTTGAATAATTTCCAATAATGCTTCCCGGTTAAATACTTTGCCTGTCGGATTGTTGGGGTGGCAGAGGAAAACCGCTTTTTTCCCGGAAAGAGCCGTTTTTAGCTCCTCAACGTTCAACTCCCAATTCTCTTCCTCTTTTAAAACATAGAATGAAATCCTCTTTGAGAACGGTTCGCATGCTTTTCGGTATTCTGAAAATGCCGGTTCCACGATCAAAACGTCTTCATTTTGCAGCAAGGCGGCTGCAATGATAAAAATAAGTTCAGCGGCACCGTTTCCGATTAATATATTTTCAGGCGAAACATTTTCCTTTCCGGCAATTACCGCTCGCAATTCCGCCATATCAGGATCTGGATAATCGGCAACAAACGGAAAAAAGCGATCCCAGTTTTTGCGGATGCATTCAGGCGGGCCGAAAGGATTGATGTTGACGCTGAAATCGATGATGTTTTCCGGCATCCGGATGTTCAATGATTTATAAAGATAAGATGGATTGGCTCCATGTGATGGCAGCATCGAAGCATACACCTCCGATCATGAAAAATAGCAAGAAAAACCTGTCTGTTTTTTTCATAATATCAATAGCATCGTGAATATGTTTTGCTTCTAGCGAATAAACCCCGTCTCCCAATTTAGGGCGATTAGAAATTTTCCCTTGATAACGGTTGATTCCCCCTAATGATACACCCAGCAAAGCAGCCATGGCGCTTTCAAGAAATCCGCTGTTGGGGCTGGGGTGTTTGCGCGCATCCCTTTTCAGAATGGAAAAGCATTCCCGTTTTTGAATCCCTTTTGCCGGATGATTGACAAGTACCATGATGAAAGCTGTCAGACGGCTCGGAAGGTAATTCAACAAATCGTCCAGCTTGGCGGAAGCAAACCCGAATTCAGCGAACTTCTCGTTTTGATAGCCTACCATCGAATCCGCAGTATTGACGACCCTGTACAAAACCGCAAAAGGAGCTCCGCCGAACAGCGCCCAAAAAAGCGGAGCGGTAATGCCATCGCTCGTATTTTCCGCTACCGTTTCCACCGTTCCCCGAACGATTTCCGATTCTGGCAAATCTGCCGTATCGCGGCCGACAATCCATGACAGCTTTTCTCTTGCCGAAACGAGATTTTTTTGGCAAAGCGGTTCATAAACTGCCAAAGCTGCTTCCCGCAAACTTTTTTCCGCTATCATAAAAGAAATGATCACCGCTTCCGCAAAAATGCCCGCTGCTGGGTGAAGCCTAGAGAAAAATGACACAATTGAAAAAGCGGCCAGCATAAAAAATAAACCGACCAGCATGATCATCGCCATACCTTTTTCTTTCTTAAAGCGCCCTTTGTTGAGGCGCCGTTCGCAAAACGCAATAGACCAGCCAAACAAGCGGACGGGATGGGGGGCATTTTTCGGATCACCGATGATTTGATCGATCACAAACGCCAGCATGATCGCAATTACATGTTCTGTCATGTCCTTCCCCTTCTTTTTTGATTTAGCTGAATCGCTTGAATTGTACTCTCATATACCCCCCTGCCGATCAATCTTCCAAGTGTTGTGATCGTGCCAGCGTGCTGATGAAAAATGCCCTTTTGCGTGGCCGCCACCAATATGCTGTCTGTGGAAGTGCCTGTTGCAATCGTATTGGAGACAGGATCCAACACTTTTTCATCAGCCAGCGCCTTCGTTTTGGCTTCTGTTGCCGTCATCACACTTTCAATAAATGCTTGATCAGATAACCGTCCGTTTATCAAAATCCATGTATTGATCGTCCCTGAAGCTATGCCATTCCGTTTTATACTATTTGCTGCATCCACTGCATTGGAAAGTCCTGCTGTCACAACAATGACAACGGAGACTCCTTCTGCTTCAAGCTCGCTGACTACTCCATCTTCCAAACAAGCCGCTGTCATCATGGCGACTGTTGCATGTTGATCAAACCCGTTTTTCTGCAGAAAATCGGCCATTTCCGAACGGCTGTCTTGACAATTGTAGCTTTTATCGACATGACGGTTGACAAAAGTGCTGTGCCAGCCAAATCCTCCGCCAATAATGGCAGATGAAAGGGTTTTGAGCGGTGATGCCGCTTTTAAATAGATCAGTTCCTTCGTCTGAACAATGTCCCTTTTTGTCACTTTATATGTTTCTTCCTGTTTCTGTTCGGGTATAATCAGCATTTGCGGGCGGGCAAGCTCCGGATGTGATTGTTTGACAATCGAAACACCATACACCTGTTCAATCGTTTTTTCGTTCATCACGACAGATGAATTATCAACGGCAACCGCTTTTCCATCTTTTAATAACAGCAGTTTGTCACAATAAAGGCTTGCTAAATTCAAATCATGAAAAATTGAGACAACCGTTAATCCATTTGATTGTGTCCAATTTTTCAACTGATCAAGCATGATTTTTTGATGGGAAATATCAAGATGGTTCGTGGGTTCATCTAATAAAAGCAAAACGGGGTTTTGTGCAAGAGCCTGCGCTAAAAAAACCCTCTGTTTTTCCCCGCCGCTTAATTCATTGATCGCTTTATTTTTTAAGTGGGAAATATTCGTCTGCTCCATGGTCTTTTGGATGATTTGTTCATCTTCTCCCGTCAACCGCTTGAAGAAACCCGTTTGAAAAGGATAACGGCCGAGCGCCACTGTCTCCAAAACGGTATAATCAAACATTTGCGTTGGGATTTGCGGCAATGAAGCGATGTTTTGCGCCAATTTTTTCGGAGAATAAGCAGAAAGAGGTTTGCCGGCAAGCTCGATCGTCCCGCTTTTAACCGGAAGAATCCCGCTGATCATTTTTAATAGTGTCGTCTTTCCGCTCCCGTTCGGCCCCAAAATGCCAAATATTTCCCCTTTTTTTACTGAGAAGGAAAGGTTTTCGATAATCTTTCGTTCTTGATAGCCTCCCGAAATGTTCTTGACTTGCAGCATGTTACCCTCTTCTTTCCATTCTTTGTTTCATTAAAATAAAGGCAAAGCTGGGAGCGCCGATCAAAGCCGTGATCACACCGATCGGAAGTTCTGTCGGCGACACGATCGTTCTTGAAACGAGATCCGCCAAAATTAAAAAAGCGGCGCCAAAAATGGCGGACAGAGGGAGAAGATGGCGATAATCACTTCCCCAAAGCAGCCTGTTTACATGTGGGATGACAAGACCGACAAACCCAATCGTTCCGCTGATGGCAACGGCCGCACCGGCTAAACAAGAGGATGATGCCAAAATAAACAGCTTTCTCCTTTTTACATGGACCCCAAGTTGCTTCGCCTTTTCTTCGCCAAAGGACAGAGCGTTTAATTCTGTTCCGTTTACAAAAATCAAAATGGACCCGATTAAAAAAAACGGCAAAAGCATCAATACGTATCCCCAGCCGCGCATCGCAACGCTTCCTAACAGCCAGTTGACAATTTGTCGCAATTCTTCTCCTGTCAGGGCAATCATCAGCGAAATGAAAGCACTTAAAAAGGAACTTAAAATAATTCCGGTCAGCACAATCGTTTCAATCCTCATCGTTTTTTCAATGAAATTGGCGAACAAAATCACAGCCAAAATCGTTAAAAAACCCATAAAAATGCTGACAACCGGCAAAGTGAATGAGCCGAAAAAAGGAATTTGAATGCCGAAAAAAAGAACAAGTACAGCACCTAAAGAAGAACCTGATGAAACACCGAGCGTATAAGGATCTGCCAAAGGGTTTTGCAAAAGCCCTTGATAACAAGCCCCCGCCATTGCAAGCGAGGCTCCGACAAGTCCGGCTAAAACGACACGAGGAAGTCGAATATCAAGCACAATGCTTTTCATGCTTTCATCAATGTCCGGCGCCAAACCGGTATGAAACAGTTGATTGAAAATTATTTGGAAAATATCCTTAAACGTGATGTGAAACGTTCCGATAGAAATTCCTAAAAAGACGGAAAAAATAAGAAAACAAGCGGTCGCCGTATAGGCGACCACATGTTTATTTTTTGTAGACATCCGGATAAATTGCTTTCGCAAGTTCTTCTACTCCTTCAACCAATCTTGGGCCTGGGCGGCTCACCAAGTCGGAATGCACATCGTAAACCCGTTTATTTTTCACCGCTGATACATTTTCCCATCCTTTGCGTGCCAACACCTGGTCAACAGCTTTATCGACGTAATAGCCGTATGTCGTCACAATGACGTCTGGGTTCAGTTTTACAACGGCTTCTTCCGTCATTTGCGGCCAGCCTTCTTGATCGCCCGCTGCATTTTTTGCTCCAATGATCGTTAGCATTTCATCCATAAACGTTCCTTTTCCCGTCGTATAGATTTGTGGTGCGGGATTCACTTCGACAAAAACAGACACTTTTTGATCATCCGGAATCGTTTTTCCTTTTTCTTGAATATCCGCCAGTTTCGTTTTCATCTCAGCCACAATATCTTCGGCTTTGTCACTTGTCCCTGTAATTTTGCCGATTGTTTGGATGGAGTCATACACTTTATCAAATGATTGGGCATCTTCGACTACAAAAACATTTATTCCTGCATCTTTCAGCTGCTTCAGCCCTTCCTGCGAGTTATGGGCGCTGGAAGCATGCGCTAAAACAAGATCCGGTTTTAAAGAAATAATTTTTTCAACATTAAATTCCATCCCGCCAACCTTTTCTTTGTTTTGAACATCTTCCGGATAGTTGTCATTATCACTTACACCGACAATTTGTTCACCCAACCCTAAAGCATAGGCAATTTCAGTATTGCTTGGAATTAGCGAAACAATCCGCTCCGGTTTTTCGCTTATCGTCACCTCATTTCCTAAACCGTCCTTGACCTTCACCGGAAATTGTGAAGCCGTCTCTTCCGTCTTTTGATTGCTTTTGTTTTCAGACGGCTCTGATGTATTTTGTTGGCCGCATCCAGCCGTAATTCCAAATAGAAGTAATAAGGCTAAAAATAGTGCAGATAATTTTTTCATCATTTTCCTCCTCCAATAAAAAACATCTTCTTTTTTTGATAAGAAGATGTCTGAAAACAAGCATATCGCTTTGTTCTGTTTTCAAACACCTCCCTATCCTCGTAGGGTTTTTAGGCGTGTTCAAACAGGCAGGTCTCCTGGCTCATGGTCATCGCTCCCTGAACCTTCCCGTAGACACAGTGGCATTTTCAGGTTGCTCCCATTCACAGTGGCGGGACCGCGTTGGATTTTCACCAAACTTCCCTTTTAAGCTGGCAGCTATGTGCCGGCACCTGTTTGCTTTTCGGTATAATGTTATGACGAAATGTATTATACATGATTTGATTGAATTCTGGTAGGAAGAAAATGCAAAAAATCGACAAATTAACCTAAATGTTTTGGATTTCGATACAGTTTTCGCTAAAAATAAAATTTTTTTGAACTTCCTTTCCATTACTTGAATAAAATATTTGCAGACAAGCGAATTGGATGTTTGAAAACGAAGGAGGATATTGCAGTGACAACCGTTCTTTTAGACCCTGGCCACGGAGGAAGCGATCCCGGCGCAACCTATAGAAATTATGAGGAAGAAGATTTTACGTTGACTATTGCCCTCTTGGCAAGACAACATTTACTTGAACATTACCAAGTCAACGTGCTCATGACGCGCACAGACGATCGAACAGTCGGTTTGTCAGAAAGATCATCCATGGCTAACCGAGAGAATGTTGATTTTTTCTGTTCCATTCATATTAATGCCGGCGGAGGAACAGGTTTTGAAAGCTATGTTTATAACGGAGGGGCCTCTCCAAGAACGATCCAATACCGTTCCATCATTCATAATCATATTATGAGCGTAATCGGTCCGAAATATAGCGTAAAGGATCGGGGCAAAAAAAGCGCCAATTTTCACGTGTTAAGAGAAACAAAAATGCCTGCGGTTCTTTTGGAAACATTGTTTATTGACCATTCGAATGACATCAAACTTTTAACATCGTCTGACTTTATGAGCGACTATGCAGCAAGCTTAGCCGATGGAATCGGAAAAGCGCTTAATTTGCCCAAAAAGTCGACACGCACCACCCCAACTCCGCAGCCATCGCCAGCTGCAGGTAGCAGGATGTACAAAGTCATTGCCGGTTCCTTTAAAAACCGAGAAAATGCAGAAAAGCTGATAAATGAACTGAAAGGAAAAAATGTTGATAGTTTCCTTTCCGCTGCGATGGTGGACGGAACAAGTTATTTCCGCGTTCAAACAGGGGCATTTAAAAATTTGCAAAATGCAAAAGACCAGTTGGCAAGGCTTGTTCAATTAGGATACAAGGATGCATTTATATTAACCCCTGCAGAACAAGGAACGGCACAATCAGGCCAAAAGACAGATTCATCTCGTTCATCAACACTTCAACCGAAAACCCCTTCTCCCGATTCAAGGGATATCCCTATTTTAGGAGAAACGCTCGTATCGGGAACAATCTTGGATTTATATGTAGGAAAAACAAATCCTAGCGCACCTCAGCTGGGCGATTTGTATGAACAATTAAGCAAATCCTACGGAATTCGCGGCGACATCGCATTTGCACAAGCAATTCATGAAACGAACTATTTCCGTTTTACGGGAGTAGTCAATCGCAATCAAAACAATTTTGCCGGAATCGGAGCTACCGGTCCAAATGTTACAGGAGCAAGCTTTTCTACTCCGAGAGAAGGGGTTCTTGCCCATCTTCAACATTTATATGCATACGCCACAACGAAGCCTCTTCCAGCCGGGTTCCCCCTCGTCGATCCCAGATTTATTTATGTGGAACGAGGTTCTGCCCCGACCTGGAAAGATTTAAATGGGAAGTGGGCCGTTCCCGGCAGCCGTTACGGAGAAATGATTTTATCCATTTACCTATCCATTTTGCAGTTTGCAATTCAACAATTGAACGCTGCTCAATCAGCCATAAGCAAACAAATATAATCTGAATTCCAAAAAGATGTTGTATAAAAATGAAAAGATTATCAAAAATACAAAGAGAGCCAACTTCCGGCTCTCTATTTTATTAAAATGTTTCTGGTTCAAACGTCTTGCAATCAGTTTCCTTTTGATTTTTTGCCGTTTTTCCTGAATGACTTACGACATAAATGGCATCAGCTGCACATTTATTCCCTTCCGCCCAATATTTGCAGTTATTTACCTCACACAAAACGTCCTGCGCCATGTTTGTCACCTCCCAGTTATATATTTTCCTTTGGAAAGTGATTTGATACTTGTTGGTTGTGAAATGTCCATGGCAATATTTCGAACCGCAAAGACAATCGTTTTTGCATGTTTTGTTGGCTGTTTAATGAATTCATGATTATCATGTCATTTTAAGCCAAAATTCGATTTATTTTGTCGATGGACAAGCAAGGTGATCTGCTCCATACCAAAAGGTGCCTCAGAAAAAGAAAATGCAAACATTTGTAACGCCTCAGTCCTCCATTCGCCATGCAATTTCATTCATCCGCAACATTCATTTAGTGATTTGGAATGACAAAAGCCGCCATTTGCGGCGGCTTTCTTTTATTTTGCAAAAATGTGATTACCGATCACTACATGTTGTTTTTGCCGGAAAACGATTCCATTTGGCAAGATCCATAAAGCTTTATTATCTTTTCGACAATCCGTCTTCTGTCCATCATGCAGCAGAAAGCTCTATTTTTCAAGAAAATCGAGGCAAAAAACAGGTTTCATCAATTTGGCAATTGTGCCGCCTCCGCTTTTGCTGCAAGCATTCGGGCTCCCTTTTCAGTACACAATTTCCTTATTTTTGCTGCTTTCTTCGCTGGTTGGCTGTTGTATCCATTTGTTTGTTCTTTTGTTGAGAAAGAAGAATCGCTTTGGTAGGTAAGTTCGCTTTTGCAATGAAATAAAAAAGGACATAGTCGCTTGATGCCTTGTCCTCATTCCTTTTTATTCATTTTTTCAAAACATCATGGTCGACGTAACGCTCGCCGTTCAGCTCACTAATAACATTGATCGCAACTTTGGCGCCGTCGCCGGCAGTGATGATCGTATGTACGCTGACACCTGCAGCTGTACCCGCAGCCCAAATTTCCGTAAACGTTTGTCTTTCCTAGTGCATCGACATCAAATATTGTTTTAATGCGGGGTTCAGTCCCGTCTTTTGTCTTTAATCCGACTTTGTCGGCCAAATCTGTCAGAACTCCTGTAGCTAATATGACGTGTTTTGTTTCATAGGATCCTTTATCCGTCTTGAATACAAGCCCTTCCGCTTGTTTTTCAATTGTCTCCACATTTTCTGCCACAATCTCCGCGCCGAATTTTTCCGCTTGTTTTTCCCTGTTTCAATTAAATCAGACCCAGAAATTTCCATAACCCATATGGTTTTCAATCCAAGCTCGTTTCGTCACGGATTTATCGTTGTCCAACACAAGCGTTTTTTTACCGGCTTTTGCCGTGAACAAAGCGGCGCTTGCACCCGCCGGACCAGCCCCGACAATGACTACATCATACATGTTGCAATTCCCCCTTTTAGGAAAACTATTGTACTTCCATCGTAAGCGCAATTAAAACGAATTGTAAAGATCTTCATCTGCCTTTTCCTTGCAAGGGGAACCGCTTTTGTAGGAATCGTCCTCTCAACATTTTATTATTTCCGCAAGCAGTTTGAAAAGAGGACGGGATAAAATCTCATGAAAATCAATAAAACGGAAGGAATATCGGCATAATAACATAGAGGTGATTGATCATGAAGCCGTTTATTCCACAACTCGTATACATTGAACCAAGAGCCCTTGAATACCCGCTTGGAGTGGAATGGAAAGAAAAATTCGAAAAAATGGGAATCGACATTCGCTATACAACTTCCCACAATCAAGTGCGTAATATCCCCGGAGAAACACCTCTCCAGAAATACCGCAATGCGAAGTCGACTTTAGTCATCGGGGTTCGAAAAACATTGAAATTTGATACGAGCAAGCCTTCTGCCGAATACGCCATTCCACTGGCAACCGGTTGCATGGGGCATTGCCATTACTGCTATTTGCAAACAACGTTAGGAAGCAAACCCTACATTCGCGTTTATGTAAATTTAGAGGAAATTTTTCAGCAAGCTAAACAGTATATAGAAGAGAGAGTTCCAGAAATAACCAGATTTGAAGCTTCGTGTACGTCTGACATCGTCGGGATAGATCATTTAACACATTCACTCAAAAAAGCGATCGAATTTATTGGAGAAACAAAGCTGGGGAGATTGCGGTTTACAACGAAATATCATTACGTAGACCATTTATTGGATGCCAAACATAACGGCAACACCCGCTTCCGATTCAGCATCAACAGCGATTGGGTCATTCGTCATCTGGAGCCGGGAACATCAAGATTGGATGAAAGAATCAGCGCCGCTTTGAAAGTCGCAAAAGCAGGATATCCTATCGGTTTTGTTGTTGCTCCGCTATATCGGCATGATGGATGGAAAGAAGGATATAGAAAATTATTCAAAAAACTGGGTGACGTAATCGAAGACGATAACTTAACATTTGAATTGATTCAACACAGATTCACGAAACCTGCCAAAAAAGTTATCGAAGCAAGGTATCCAAAAACGAAACTGGAAATGGATGAGAAAAAAAGAAAATACAAGTGGGGGCGGTATGGAATTGGCAAATATGTTTATCAAACAGAAGAGGAAAGGGAGCTGAAAGAGACGATGGAACAATATATTCACTATTATTTTCCTAACGCCATCATCGAATACTTTACGTAAAACTGTAAGGAATACAAACCTTTTCAAAATCGACGGTCAGAAATGGTTAATTCAACAAAAACATTTTCTTTTGCTAGCTCACCTTTTCTTGAACCAACATATGATAAAACAAACAGTTTACGGTAAAGGTGATACAAAAATGAAGGAAAATCACACAATCGATGTTCCCTTTTTATATGATTGGGTCCGTTCCGCCTCCCGCCTCCATATGAATGTTCGGCTTCATACGAAACGGAAACCTTTAAAAGCTGAAACATTTTACTATTATGCTTTAGCTGATGGAAAAAAGACGATCTATACGGACGCCGATCAAATCAAAGAATTTACGAATAAAGGGATCTTGGATCCAAAAGATGTATCCTATATCCGGCTTTTCATTAACGGTGTTTTACAACCGCCGAACATTTATGAAGTGAAAAAAGGAATGTTAAGATTAAAATCAAGCGATGTCCCGCAAAAAGGTGTTCCTATTATTTTGGAATTTATTTCCATATATTTATAATTGAGGAAATAGGTGATGCCTGCACGGGATAAAAAAATCAGGATCCAAAAGAAGGACTTTCGGATCCTGATTTTGTTAAGCTGACACAACAGTTGTCGATTGAGGTGAATAATTGACCACTTCCAGTACAATTGGCGTGTCAGCTAAAATTGGATCTCCACCTGCAGGCACATTGATCGCAAGCGAACCGACCGTCGTTGCTCCCGGCGTATACGTACTTAGTCCGCCCATTTGAAGCACTCCGTTGACATAAACATTATAATAACTGTTGTTAGCTGCCAGTGCAGGCAATTCTGTAACAGCTGAACCATCATCTTGAAAAAAGCTGGCTGCATCAATGGTGAGCGTACTTCCCGGAGCAGTCTCTGCAGTCGTGACGTAGAAAAATCTTTGATCTTGAGGAACGACATTCGTTGTTGTGGACGCAGTGACAACCAATTTCATTAATTGCAGAGCCAATCAAACCCCTCCCTTCATACGATCTATTTCATCGTATGTAAAAATGCGGCGGAAGCTATAGACAAATACATAAATTCTATGTATAGCCGATTCCCTATTTTTAAGGGCTCCAATGGAAAATTCAAGGGCTTTTTTATTAATTGCTCTTGCTTCAGCGAATGGCAATAGTGATTATAAAGCAGCAAAATATTTCAGTTTTAGATTCGTCAAAACATTGTCACTTTTTCCGAACTTTTCTTCATATAAAATAAAACGCCAGGAGATTCTCCCGTGACAAAATCATGTCCATCAACATAGATATCCTCTCCACGTGAACGAATTCTTCTATTTGTGCCATTTTCTGCTCCCCCCTCTTGAAGTCCCCCGTGGGACTCACCACTTCCTCCTTCAAGTAAGTCCTGTCGGATTGTCTGCTTCCACACAGAAGATGAACGCCTAGTGTTTCGTTCTCCCTAATTGTTCAGTCCTTCCTCTTTCGTCTCGAGTTCGAAAGAGTACTATGACCTCTGCTGACTTCTGACTGTTCAGCTATCGATTACTCGATAGGTTACCAAGGTTACTTGGCGTGCCAGCCAGACCTCCCCGGGTAAGAGTGTAATCTTTCCTTCCATCTATCTGCTTCATGTACTCTGTATCACCTTCGGCAGAAAGCACTTCGTTTTGTTGTGCAAACTCACCCAGTGATACCTAGCCTCATATGAAGTTCGTGTTCCGAGAGACCCAAAGTTTGCCGCTCGCTTCCTTCAGATTCCGCGTCACCACGGACACCCTTGCTCTTGGCTAACCTCTACTTCTGCCTTCGTGGCTCGGGACTTTCACCCTAGAGATTACACCCATGCCGGGCGCACATAATCGAGTAGGAGGGAGCGATTAACTCCCGTCCTCTCACACCACCGTACGTACGGTTCCGTATACGGCGGTTCAATTAAGATAATTGACGCAAGTTTTCATAACTTCCGTGAATAGCTGTTCTCTTTATGCCAGTGGTCACTCCACCCTCCAAGAGGTCTCCCACGGGATTCACCGCTTCCTCCCTCAAGTGAGGTACTACGTTTTCTGTGTTCATCATGACTCACTGAATGCCAAGGGCTATTCTCTCTTAATTGTTCGGTCCTTCTTAGTTGTTCTAGACCAACTAATACTATGACCTCTGCTGACTTCTGACGGTTCAGCTACTTATCACTAAGTAGGTTATGAAGCGTACTTCACATATCCACCAGACCTCCCCGGGTAAGTACATGCACTTTCACACCATCTATCCGCCTCATTTACTCGATATGACCTTCGACAGAAAGAGCTTTGTTTTGTTTTGCAAACTCACTCAATCATACCTAGCCTTATATGAGGTTCGTGTTCCTCGGACCGGTGTTTTGCCTCCAGCTTCCTTCAGATTCCGCGTCACCACGGACACCCTTGCTCTTGGCTAACCTCTACTTCTGTCTTCGGGGTTCGGGACTTACACCCTATAGTTCATATACATGCCGGGCGCACAAAAATAAGGAAGCTGCTGATAAGCAGCAGCTTCCTTATTTCGCAAAAACGTGATCGCCTATCACAATTGTTGTGTTTTTAGTTCGAACCCATTGGTCGTCCGTCTTTTTCGGATTATAAAAATACAGGGAGCCTTGACCTAAACCGTGGAATGCCAAAGCTTCATTTACTGCTCTTTTGGATTCCTCACTTGCAGGCTTGTTAATCTCTCCATTTGCTACAGGAGTAAATTGGCGATCTTGATAAATAACCTCTGTAATTGTATCAGGATATAAAGGGCTGTCTACGCGATTTAATACAACAGTGGCAACCGCAACTTTTCCTTCGTATGGTTCTCCTTTTGCTTCTGCTTCTACTAATCTAGCCAATAAATCTTTTTCACTTGCTGAGATAGTTGGCGGAATAGTCAACTCTTCTCCAACATATAGTTCATCAGTTGTTTTATTGTTAACGGATTTTAGTTTTTGAACTGAAACCCCGTATTTTAGACCAATTTTCCAGAGTGTATCTCCTTCTTTCACCGAATAGGCAGCGCTTGCCTCACTTCCTTGTCCGGTGAAAACAATGGCAGCAAGAGCAATAAATGAGGAGAAGATGAATTTTTTTATTTTCTTCATAAATCCTACCTCCTTTTTTTCGCTCTCTATTACCCTAACATCTTCTAATCTAGAATTCATTAAAAAATCTTTTCATATTATTCATAAATATTCCAGCAAAGGTTCGGCGTTTACATATGTCTTTTGGAAACATTTTGCTGAATACACTGTACTTTGTTCTTTTAGAAACTCCCTGCACAAGAGATATTTTTCCATAACAATTTCCCATTGGTATAAAGTTTTACATATTTTGGACTTACACCTATATTCGAGTTTTAAATCATAAAAAAAGACAAGACAAATGAATGTCCTGTCTTTTTTGAAATTAATTTTTCAATATATCATGATCGACGTACCGTTCGCCATTCAGCTCGCTGATGACATTGATGGCCACTTTTGCACCGTCACCTGCGGTAATGATTGTATGTACACTTACGCCAGCAGCTGTACCTGCTGCCCAAATTCCGTCAATATTTGTTTTTCCATTTGAATCCACATCGAATATTGTTTTGATGCGAGGCTCTGTTCCGTCTTTTGTTTTTAATCCAATTTTCTCGGCTAAATCCGTCAATACTCCTGTCGCTAAAATGACATGCTTCGCTTCATACGAACCGCCATCGGTTTTGACGACGTGTCCATCCTGTTTTGTTTCAATTGTTTCCACTTGCTCGTTTTTTATTTCTGCTCCAAACTTTTCCGCCTGTTTTTTCCCAATATCGATTAAATCAGGACCTGTAATTTCTAAAACACCATAGTGGTTTTCGATCCATGCCCTTTTCGTCATTGATTTATCGTGATCTAAAACTAATGTTTTCTTTCCAGCCTTCGCCGTAAACAACGCAGCACTTGCCCCCGCAGGACCGGCACCAACAATAATCACATCGTACATCTTAACTCCTCCTTTGCAAAAAATGTTTATAATTTCATTGTAAGCGCAATCGAAAAAAAATGTAAAGAAACTTGCTTACCAATTCTGAAAATTAAAAAATTCATATATAATCTCCCTTCTCCAGCTGAACATAAAACCTTTTGTAGGCTGGAGTCCCGAAGTAAAAACCGCTTATCCCCAACTGATCTATTTTCAGAATACAGTAAAAAACGCTATTAAAATTCGCTATGCGGCTTCCGACACCCCAATGTGCAATGTTCCACAAAACTGCTACATAAGTCCGCCGGAGGAAGAAAGTCTGAAATATCTCTTACGGGCGACCACTGAAATAGAGGGCATAGTAAAATAAGCCATCGATCGATGACCTTGATGGAAATATTTGGATATAAAGGTTAGGTTGCAACAGTAATTATACGAAACCCTTGGGATTTAGCTAATAAAAGAGCTTGTTCTACCGTGATTTCACGGTTTACTGGAAGAACATCAGCTTTTTTATATAAATTCGGATTATATGGTTCTTTCTTTTTGAGAATGTTGTAGATAGCTGTTAAAAGCATACGTGCAATGGCAATAATTGCTCGTTTGTGACCCCTGCGCTTTTTGAGTTTCAAATAGCGGTTTCGAATTTCGGGATGTTTTTCACTTTTGACTACAGCGGTGGCACACTGTACCAAAAGAGGCTTGATGTAGCAGCCTGCTCTCGAAATTCTTACTGACTTTTTCTTGCCGGCACTCTCGTTATTTGTGGGTGTAAGTCCTGCCCAGGAACATAAATGCTTAGCTGTCGGAAACACGTCCATATTGACACCTATTTCTGAAACCACGGCAATGGCGGAAAAGATGTTCTTAAAGGACGGAACAGTTAAGATCAAGTTCATTTCCTCTGTGTAGGACGCGGCAAGGGAAAGAATGATTTTTTCAAGGTCAGCTTTACGAGATTGAAGGTCTTCATAGTGCTGTTTCATCACCTTTAATTTTTCAGCCTGCTCCGGTGTAATAAATCCGTCAATGGCTAACTCCAATTCAGGCAGTTTACTCTTCATGGAGCCGTGGATTAAAGGTTCAATATCAAAAGAAGTGTCTAAAGGGTTCTTAAGGAGCTTTTCAATGATGTTCATAGAGCTTTTGCCGAAGGTATCTGAAACAACATTTCCAAGCTGGATGTTAGACACGGTTAAACTGTTTTGAAGACGGTTCTTCTCACTTGACATAAAATTAGTCAGTTTAAAACGATAGCGCATAAGGTCACGCAGCTGTCTAATCTCAAGTGGTGGCATAAAGCTTCCAGCCACAAGGTCATGCTTAAATAAATCAGCAATCCATTTGGCGTCTTTTTTATCTGTTTTCTTGCCACGGATCGCCTTGACGTACTTAGGGTGTGCAAGAGTGATGTTGCAGGAAGCTTCAAGTACATTAAACACAGGAATCCAGTATTTCCCGGTAGATTCCATACAGACATCCTTACAGTTATTTTC
Source organism: Aeribacillus sp. FSL K6-8394 (assembly GCF_038008865.1). Taxonomy (NCBI): domain Bacteria; kingdom Bacillati; phylum Bacillota; class Bacilli; order Caryophanales; family Bacillaceae; genus Aeribacillus; species Aeribacillus sp. FSL K6-8394. The sequence continues at coordinate 380,303 of NZ_JBBPAA010000001.1, read as the reverse complement.
ACAAAGCCATTGTGACAGCTCATTCAATCCTTTTGTATAGGTAGAAAAGCGATGGCGTTTGTAAGTTGTAACTCCTTTGATTGTTGAGGCAATACAGGCAACAACAAAGGTTTTGTGGACATCGATTCCACAACAGATAGGGTATACAATTTTTAAGGCCATAGGGAATGATCCTTTCAGAGAATTATAGGGATAGACAGCATTGACTGATTGCCCAGCAATAAACGAGTAGTTGTTTATACAAAGATAAGTCTGCGTGCTCGAAGTCACACTTATTTGTGCTTGGAAAGGCAATCTACACATATAAACATGCGGTCACCCTGCAACCAGAGTGGCCCACTCACCTCCGCGTGATTTGTAGTTGACTGTTATCCCTATGACTTTAGAATAATAAAAATAACGCCGGTGGCACAATTGTTTCATTACGTTTTGTGCCTTGAGCGAAGCGAAAGGAATGGATATAAACATGAAAGTCAGTATATGACACTCCTTTGGCGATTGACATTACAAACGATATTATGCAAATTCAGGTGAATTTTTTCAGCAGACTGAACCATATATTAAAGAAAGAGCGTCTAAATATATTAGTTGGAAACTTCTAGAATGGAATAAATCATCATTTACTTGAAAAAAATAGGGAAGCTTTCGTTTAGCAACAAATAATTTATTTATGAAATGAACATTACAACGGCTCTGCTAGCAGCAACTCGACCATTCAACATCTTGAATATTTGATAAATATTTTACGCATTCTCTCGGCTTCTTTATTCACCGCTAGATCGTCACGAAACAGGTTGAGATAAAGGTTTCGAACGACAACTAACATTTAAAATAGATCCATACCTCTTTACGAAGCTTTCAAAAAAAGATTGGTGAAGCGCATATCCAAACCGAAGCAAGAATGAAATGACAAGAAGATAAAGAATCATCAAGTACATGAATCAAGCTCAAGAAAACGGACTGAAACAATATATTTATGATGATATTTCGAATTTCACAAGGATCGTAGAAATGGATGGATATAAAAGCCAATTTTAAAAAAATTTATTAAAAATGGAAAACGGCTTTGACATCTTTTCATCCTGATAGTACTCTATATTCGTTGACATTTTACATACGGCATTTATTTAAAGAAGGCAGTGAACATTAGTGAAATCGTTTGTATGGAAAATAAGCGGCATCGTTTTCATTTCGATCATTTTCATTTTTTTAATGTCTTTTTATTACAAAACATTAAGGGTACAGTCTGTCCCAGCAAATGGAAGCAAACAAATAGAAAAATCGCAATATGATGGAGTTGACTTAATTTCAGATATTGAGGATAAAAAAGAATTCCATTCCGCCATACACTATCCGAGATTTCAAAGCAGCAAACTGAATGCATCCATCCAGTCTTACGTCAAAGAAGAGAAAAGACGGTTTCACGAACAAATTCAATCCCAAAAATGGCGCTTGTTTAAAGATCCGTCGAATTTTTCTCTGACTTTTCGCCTCTATCCGGTCACAGACAGCGTCTATTCTTTTGTTTTTACTTCAGAAAGCCATTCAGATGGGGAAAAAGAAAGTAAAGACTTTAAAATCTTCATAGTCGATTTGGCAGCAGAACGTTTTATAAACAGCCAAGACATTCTTGAAATCGATGAAAAAACAAAAGAAAAGCTGCATGTTCAATTGACGGACCAGTTTCTTCAATCAAAAAAATATAAAAAAAGCTTTAGCAAAAAGAAGCTTAACAAGTGGCTCAATCACCCATATAACGATTTTTCCAATATTTATTTGACAAACAAATTCATTGTTTTCAAGTTTCATAGCAATGAAGTAACAGAAGGTGCTGAAAGTCCTGAAATTTCCATTCCTTTAACGAAAGGAAAAGAGTTATTGACAGAGGAGTGGCGGAAGCGATTATGGATGGAAGAAAACAAACCAAAAAAAGCAGAACCATTGCCGAAAAAACCTCCCATCCAAAAAGACGAGCCGATCAAAAGTAAAAAAATAGTTGCTCTAACATTTGATGACGGCCCTCACCCAAAATATACAACAGAAATTTTGGATTTATTAAAATCGTATCATGCAAAAGCCACTTTTTTTGTGATTGGTCAAAGAGTTAATTTTTATCCTAATATTGTAAAAAGAATAGGTTCGGAAGGACATGAAATTTGCAACCACAGCTTTAGCCATAAAGATTTTACAACTTTAAAAAAAGAGAAAATACTTGAAGAAATAAATATGACCGATCAAGAAATTTTCAAGGCATCGGGCTTAAAAGCGAATTGCGTCCGCCCTCCATATGGGGCTGTTAATCAAAAGGTCAGATCAGCTATTGAAAAGCCTATCATTCTATGGACTGTAGATACATTAGATTGGAAAACGGATGACCCAAAAAAAGTACTTAAAATCGTTCAAGCCAAGACAAAAAACGGTTCCATCATTTTAATGCACGATATTCATTCATCCACAGTAGAGGCAATGAAGCTTATCTTGCCATATTTAAAACAACAAGGTTATGAGTTTGTAACTGTATCAGAGATATCAAAAAAATGAAATCCTCTGCACATGCAGTTGGCGACCGAAATATGAAATGCATACAATGCCTATTCTTATAGTGTTGAATGCGATCCGCTTCCCAAATCTATGGAAACGTTCAACAGAAATTTTGAAAGCTGAAACGTTTGATGCCTATTTTAATGAAAAAAATGATCTGTCCTGCTAAAGAAGCTTTGCAGCGGAAATGTGTGAAAAGGAAAAGGGATTTTAAAGCGATTCCCATAAAAAGATGTTCCAGTATTTTAACGTTTGCACTCATTTTTGGCCATAAAAGCAGGGATCCAAAAAGGTCAGCATTTTGGGTCCCTTTCTTTTATCAAGTCGTAACAGCTGGTGCCGATTGATGTACACAATAGAGCAATTGATTTGCTTTTCCTTGCAGAAAGTTGATTGCTTATAAACCAGACGTCGTTGCTCTACGTTTTTCATTTAATGCACAAATACGTTTATATGGCTATTATTCATGGGCAGTGCATGCCGCAAACCGCCTTTCTTGCCACAGCAATTGTAAAGTATTCCCAAAACAGCTTCTGCTGTAATTTAAGGCATATTGTTATTCTCTGCAGTGCCCATCCCCTCTTCATTTCATCCTATCCAGTAATGATCAAAAGCTTTGAACAATTTCTCCCTTTCACTTTATAGCAAACAAAAAAAGCCCATTTTAGCTCGTATGTAAACTAAAATGGACAAATTTCTTATTTTTATTTAATGATTAAGACTGGACAGTGAGCCTCTTGAGCTACTTTTCGGCTGACGCTTCCCAACAACGTTGCTTTAAGCGCGCCTTTTCCTGCACTCCCCATTACAATGATGGAATAGTCATGTTCTTTTGCATAATCCGTAATAATTGTTGCTGGCTCTCCTTGGAAAATATGTGTTTCATGCGGGACGTTGCTTTCAGTAAGGAATTCAATCGCTGGTTTTAAAATCGCTTCGTTCTCTTCATCAATTAATTTGGAAATATCAACAAAATAATACTGCTCTGTAAATCTTAAATTATTGACATGCAAAATCGTGATTTTTTCAGACCCAACTGTTTTGGCAAGTTTTACAGCATGCTCAAGCGCGCGTGTAGAATGGGCAGATCCATCCATAGGAACTAATATTTTTTTGTACATCCTCATCCCCTCCAAAAGAACTATTTTTTCTTTATTTCCATTTTATCAAAATTTTTCTAGAATTTAAGTAGAGATTTGTCAAAATTTCGATTTTCACCACTTTGTCACTTTTAAATCCATTTTAAAATGATAAAATATACAATGAGAAAATTTATGTTAGGAGGAAAAAAATGGACTCCATTCAAAACTATGAACAGCCTCACAACAAAAAAAATTACACCGGCATTGTTGTGACACTCTCAGTTATTATAAATGCCGTTATTTTACTGTTATTTTTCTCTCCACTCGGATATCGAGGCGAAGTCCATTTTGATTTGACGATTTTCCCAAGACTTAATGCGATTTTTAACAGCTTTACGTTCGTCTTTCTGCTCGCTGCTCTTTATGCAATTAAAAAGAAAAATATCAAAGTACACCGGAACTTTATCATCGCAGCGTTTACAACGACCACCTTATTTTGTATTTCTTATTTAACCTATCATTTTTTGCAATCTGAACCGACCCGTTATGGCGGTGAAGGATTTATGAAAACATTTTATTTATTTATTCTTACTTCCCATAGTATATTAGCAGCCGTCGTTGTTCCGCTTGCATTGTTTGCCTTTTTCTGGGGAATGTCAAGACAGGTAGAAAAACACCGGAAAATTGTTCGCTGGGCGATGCCGATTTGGCTATACGTCTCATTTACTGGTGTTCTTGTATACATCTTGATTTCTCCTTATTATTAAAAAAAGAAGGTTGACCGAGCTGTCCGGTCAACCTTCTTTTTCGTTTAGAAACTCTTTCATTAAATAATCTTTTTTTTTCGATCATCGTTTAACTTTCTTTGCCGTTCAAGCCATTCTCCTGTTTGTTGAAACAATTCGGTTGAATGACAAATAGACGAAAATGTATGGTTTCCGCCGATAATGAGTGATTTTTCAACGCTGTTAGCCCTTTTTTTGAAGCTTTTTTCATACAGGCAAGCATAAGAAGGAGAAATGACTTCATCTTCTGTTCCGTGGGCAACGAATACGTCACCTGTAAACGATTTTGCCTCTTGTAAAGGTGTGTACTGTTCAAGCGAGCGGAAAAATGTTTTCGTTAAGGAATAGCCTTCATAATCAACATATTGGCTTGATTCTGCTTCTTCTAAGCCTTCCTTTCCAACTATGGCCGCTATATCTTCAAATGGCCGACCGACCGCTCCCCAAATCGCCAAATTCTTCACGCGGTCATCCCGTACAGCTGTGAGTGTCGCCACTGCTCCTCCTAAACTATGGCCAAGCAAATATAATTCATGTTTGTCAATGAAAGGAAGCTTTTCAACAAAATCGATGACATGAATCGTTTGTTCAATAAAGCGGTCGAGGCCATAAGTTCCGTAAATACCGCTGCTTTCGCCGCAACCTTCGTAATCAAACCGCAAAACGGCAAAGCCGAGCGAAGCAAAATGGTTGGCTGCTTTGACGAACAATCGGTTGACACCTATTCGGCTTCCTACAAAACCGTGACAAATAACAACAACCGGAAATTTTTCGTTTTTAGCTGGAGCGTTCGGTATATGCAATGTGGCAGCTAACGATGCCTGTTGGCTCGGAATATAGTACATTTTTTCCATAAAATTAACCACCTTTAATCGTTCGTTTTTTTTTATTATAATGTTTATAATTCCGATAAGTCAAGTATGTTTTTAGGGATTTAAACTCAAAAAAAAGCAATCCTAACAGTTTGCTTTTGCACCTATTTCGGTAAATGATTGAGAAAATTTTGATACGCAAATCCTTTCACTTCGTCCTCATTATAATATTTCAGCAGTTCATTGATCAAGTTTTGTGTTTTTGCCGCATCTTCCAATCCTATTACTTTTTGCTCAATTCCGTCAAAATCAGAGCCAAGTCCGATTTGTTTCACTCCACCTAGCATGCAAAAATGGTCGATATGTTTGATTACATCTTTGATTGCTGCCTGATCATTAGTTGTTAAAAATTGAGGGGCGTACACGACGTGAATGGTACCGCCTTTTTGAAACATTGCCCTTGCCTGTTCATCGGTTAAATTGCGCTGATGATCACATAAGGCACGGGCGTTTGAATGGGTCGCAATCGGATAATCCGCAAGCTCGATTACATCCCAAAACGCACGCTCGCATAAATGGGAGACATCAGTGAAAACGCGATGCTCATTGTTTGCTTTTATGATTTCCTTGCCAAATGCTGTTACACCAGCGCCTCGTTCTTCAAGTGCTCCATCAGCTGCCAGATTGGCGTAATTCCATGTCAATCCAACCGATCGAACTCCCAGCTGATAAAGAAGTCGAAGTTTGTAGAGATCTCCTCCAATCGCATCAACACCTTCGAGAGTCAGCATCGCCCCAATTTCATGTTCCTCAAGCTTATAAAAATCAGACCAATCCTTTATTTGCTTCATTTCCGGATTGTTTCCAAGCACTTCTGTAAAAAACAGATCGATTTGTTCAAGCGCCGCTTGGAATTTGTATTCAGTTTTTATTTTTTGATCGATAAAGACGGCAAAGCATTGAACCTTAATTTTACCTTTGATCAATCTTTGTTTATTCGTATCCAAATACGAGGCGTTAGCAAACTTCAGCTTTCCTTTAGCATTCGCCAGCTTCATCAGCGCATCACAATGAAGATCAATAATATTCATGTTTTCCCCCTGTTTTTTATGATAAAAAAAAGCCTGGCAGGAAAGATTTCTTGCAGGCTTTTACAATCAATAAGCTCGTTATTCGTTTGCGATTTTTTCTTGGAATTTTTGATAAAGTGTTGTCGCGATCTCACCCGGTTTTCCCGTGCCAATTTTTTGCCCGTCTACGGTCACGATTGGTAAAATTTCAGAAGTTGTGCTCGTAATGAAGACTTCATCGCTTTCAAGTACATCCTCTTTCGTAAACTTTTCTTCTACTAATGTTAAACCTTCTGTTTCAATGATCGATTTTACCGCCATTCTTGTAATTCCTGACAATATATGCTTTGATAGCGGCGTCGTATAAATTGTTCCGTTTTTGACGATGAATACGTTGGAGCTCGACCCTTCCGTCACATATTCATCACGGACTAAAATCGCTTCATAGCTTCCTTTTTCATGGGCGGTTTGTTTAGCTAAAATATTCGGCAATAAGTTAAGGGATTTAATATAGCAATTGGCCCACCGCTCATCGTCATGGAATATAGCAGAAACGCCGTTCTCCCGCAAATGATGGGGCAATTGCTTTGCAGGTCTTACGGTCATCGTTGTTGAAACAGAAACATCTGGAAACAAATGATTTCGAACGGCCACTCCGCGCGTAATTTGCAAATAGACGTCGCAATCTGTTAATGCTGATTTTTCAATGGCTTCTTTTATCAGCTGTTCATATTGCTCCAATGTTTGATCGAGTTTTAATTTAATCGCTTCAGCACTTGTCTGTAACCGCTCTAAATGCTCGCGCAGCATAAACGGCTTTTTGTTATAAACGCGGATCACCTCATACACTCCGTCGCCAAACTGGTGTCCTCTTTCATCAATCGGGATCACCGGTTCATTGAGGTCAACAAAGCGACCATTTACATAACCGATTGACATTTTCATATCCCCCTAATTTCCATAATATCTACCAACCATTGTAACATAATTATATGAATGGAGGCTTGATCAAAATCAAAAAAGATGCAATGCCTGCACATTTATGATATAAATATCATAAAACATATATGGAAAGGTGGGATTTCCATGGACGGCATCCCTCGTCCTCTAGTTAGAACGAATCAATGGACAATTGTTTTGTCTGTTTTGATCACTTGGATCACAAACGAGCCGCTTTTTCTTCTTATTCCGCTTATTGCTGGCTTGATTGGACTCATTTTTGGTGTCAATCCGATTATGGCGGCCGCTAAAACGTTTTTACGAAAACCACATTCGTCCTATCATTTAGAAGACAGATCTGATCAGCAATTCAATCAAATCATTGCCTGCACATGCTTGCTGCTAGCTTTTATCGGATTTTCTTTTCATATTGATGTTTTAGGATATATTTTTTCGATTTTAGTTTTTTCAGCGGCTTTCATTGCGATTTTAGGATTTTGCATCGGCTGCTTTATCCGGTTCCAATGGAAGCAGTATCAATATCGAAAAGCGAAAAATTCATAAGCTTCTCCCCTGATTTTAAAAATCTGGGAAAAGACGTAAAAAAGGGGCAAGAGCACCCGAACTTTACATCGCATCTTTCAACGACACTTTCAGCGTGCGTCTTGCCCTGTGAAGCCTAGTTTTAACTGTTCCTTTCGAAAGCTTTAGCTGTTGAGCTAATTCCTGTTCTTTTAAATCATAATACAATTTCAATTCTAAAATTTCGCGGTATTTCGGTTTTAGTTTCCGAATTTCTTGAGAAATGGTCTCTTTCAGCCATTCATATTCTGCTGTTTGTTCCACATTGCCCCCTTGACTGATAGATAATTCATCAAGGGGGCACGGCGTTTTCTGTTCCTTCCGAAGAAGATCTATCGCAGTTCTCGCTGCTACTGTACCGAGCCAACCAGAGATTTTTTCCATATCCTCAATTTGTTCAGCCTTTTGATAAAACTTCAAAAATGTTTCCTGCAATACATCTTCTGCCAAATGTACATCTTTCGTTATGGAAAAAGCAATCCGGTACACTTTTTTATAAAACATACAATAGATGTCTTGAAAGCTCTCTTGAGCGGATATTATATCATCCATAATTCTTCAATCCTTTTTTATTTTTTTGCCTGTTTCTTGATCGATTCAGCTATTTCTGGATGAGCAAAGCTGCCAACCTCATAAGTTCCATTTTTATAAACAATGAACATAATATTTTTTCCTGAAGTCGATTCTGTTTCATCTTGCAAGCATTGCTCAATCAACTGTTTATCTACAATTTTGACCGTTTGCGGATTTTGTTCAATTTCTTTCAGCATATTTTTATAATCCAAATCGTGATTGATGTTATTCTCCGTTATGAGTACATATTGGACATCATCAGCTGTCACTCTTGCGTTTTTAACCGTTCCGTTATTCTTCATCCACTCATCGAACTCTTTAAAGCTTTTTTTCCATGGAATGAATAATTGCTTATTATTTTTTAGAATGATTTCAATTTCTCCCCAGTCTTTTCTTTCATCGGTCATATCTTCATATGTAAGATTCGCGATGTCATTTTTTAATACTTTTAATGCTTTTGCTAGTTGATCAGAATTATTGGCAATATCCACTTTTTCAACATAGTAGTTTGGATAGTTAGAATGAAATACTATTTGTTCAACATCTTGATCGTTTACGTCTAGAACTTCATAGGTTGCTTTTTTATATTCCTTCGATTCATAAATCTCCTTCAAATATCGTTCGAACGATTTCCGATCAACTTCATATTGGCGGATCGATTTGCTTCCATTTTTTAAATAATAGACGATAAACAACGGTTCAGGTTCGGAAACATCTTTGGATCTATTTTCGGCAACGATTTCTGTATGCAGCTTTTGAATTGCTTCGATTATTTTCGGTTCCTTGTAAATGAATCTATTAGTCATCTTGTCATCGAAGTACCAAAAGTTGCTGAAAAATACCGACTGTATTTCTGCAACTCTCGGAACCTTTTTCTCATATCCTCCCGCACCAGAACCGATCAAAATGAATACGAGTATCACTGCAATAGAATAAATAAACAATCCTTTTAATTTAGGCTTGATTCGCCACGTCTGCTGCAAGATCATTTCAGCTATAAAGTAACCGATAAGTGCACCTACTACATATCCGGTACAAATCCATAATAAGCTTCCTCTATAGTCAATAATGCCAAAATACATTCCGCCGAGAAGCATCGTACAAAAAGTGGCGCCATATTTAAAAACCGGTTTAAGCTTCCAGTAAATAACAGCTTGTGACACATATTCGACTGGCCGCCGTGTGTACAGAAGCAAGGAAATACAGCAAAACAAGGCTGCTAGCAATAAATAAATGGCGATCTCCCACCAAGAGAAAGGCTGGAATTCGAGGGAAATCAGCCTCGTAAGCGGTGAAAAAAATTCGATCCAAAGATTATTATTCAAATAATAGCCGCTCGGAAATCCAAACAAAATGTATTGCAAATTGTACACTATAAGTTGATAAACCCCGAAAGGAAACAATAAAATAATCAATGTCAATATGGCTTGAATCGTACTAATTCCTGTCAGCATGGCAGAGAAGGTGCCGATAGAAAACAATAATAGCGTATAGGCTAAATAAGTACAAAACCATCTAACAAGGTTCAAATCACGAAAATAGCTCGACAAATCAAACACCTGTATAAAAACGGCCAATATTAGAGAAGTAATCATGACAGGTACGATTAAAAACACAACACCCGTCAGCCAATGATGCCAAAAAAGCATTTTCCGATTCATCGGAAGACTATGAAGAAAATCGCTGGATTGCTTTACATGCAGGAACCGAAACAAAAAAATGGACATAAGCACAGGTATCACGATTAACATGAGTAATTGAAGTTCTTGTGCAATGGAAAACAAACTTTCATATATGTGCTCTTCATTATAATTCTCTCTCCCGGAAAACAACACCGCAATTTCCATCGGTACTGATAGAATTAGACCGATCAAAAACGCTAGTCCTACCCAACCGACAGAACGGAAATTTTGAATTAACAGCTCTTTTTTAAATAAGGATGTTTTCGATTGCATATCCTTTTTCCCCCATTTCATAAATAAAAATTTCCTCCAATGTAAGCGGGAGCAAATCGAATAAAAGAGGCTTAAAGCTTTTTATATAGCTGGAAAATTCCTCCGCATTTCCTTTTACAATGAATAAATGCACGCTGCCTCTTTGTTCCTGATAGACAATTTGAAGCTGCTGCAGCATTTCCGAAGGAACGCTTCCTTGAAAGGCAATTTGCACTTTGTGTATATTCGACTTTAGGTCATCCAAATTCCGTTTTATTAGCAGTTCACCTTTATGCAAAATGCCGATATGGTCGCTTATATCCTCTACTTCCTGCAAGTTGTGGGAAGAGACGATTACAGTCATTTCTCTCGCTGCCACATCTTGGATGATTATATTTTTCATTTTTTTCCTCATGACCGGATCTAAACCGTCAAACGGCTCGTCTAAAATGAGCAGTTCAGGCATTGCGGAAAAAGCGAGCCAAAATGCTACTTGACGCTGAACTCCTTTTGACAGGCGATAAATTTTTTGCTTAAGATCTAGATCAAATACATCCTGCAATGTTTGAAATCGTTCTCTGCTGAAGGATGGATATATGTTTTCATAAAAATTCGCCATCTGTTTGATCGTATAATGAGGGAAAAAATAAGGAATATCTGTAAGGAATATGAATCTTTGCTTAATGTCTTCATTTTCAAATACAGGTTTTTTATCAATTAAAATGTCTCCCCTATCTTGTTTATACAAACCTGCGATCAGCTTCAACAGCGTCGTTTTTCCAGCGCCGTTTGAACCTAGAAGCCCGAAGATGGATCCTTTTTCAATTTGTAAATCGATGTTAGATAACACAGTCGCATTTTGAAATGTTTTATATACCTTTTTGACTTCAATCATCTCTTTTTCCCCCTTGATGATCTTTGATAATTTCCTCCATGATCTGCAGGAGCTCATCAGATTGCATCCCTAAAAATAATGCTTGTTGTGCTAATTTTTGCAAATTTTCTTTAACCATTTTCAGCTCTTCCTGATTAGATGCCTCAATCTTCTCCGAAACAAAATTTCCTTTTCCCTGAATCGAGTAAATATATCCGATCCTCTCCAGCTCACGGTAAGCTTTTTGAATTGTATTTGGATTCACCGTCAATTGCTGCGCAAGCACTCTGACGGAGGGAAGTTGTTCTCCCCCTTTCAGCACTCCGCTTACAATCATCTCTTTTATTTGATCGACAAGCTGTTCATAGATCGGTTTTCGGCTTCGAAAATCTATATCAAGCATTTTCCCGCAGCCCCCACATCTGTATTAACTGTATTATAATTCTTAATACAGATAAATCATACTTTATTATGAAAAAAATGACAATACTTTCTGGAAAAATTTTTTTGTGTCAAAAAAGGCACAGCTTTTTACGCTGTGAAAGACTGTTGTCCTTTTTCAAAGTTTGATTTATATGATTGTGCTATTTAAAACAGTGAGTGCATCTCTTCTAAACTTTTTTCTGTCTGTTTGTAACTGGCAGATGTTCGAAACTTTTTTTGATCGCCAACCAATGGACAGACGATGAGAAGCGCCGCCATCAACCGAAAAATTGGATTATAGTTTTCAAGCTTTTCCCAGGAAATTTTTTCTTTTGAAACGAACTGTAAGATAATGATGAACTGAGTTTTCCGCATCTGCTATTTTTTAAACGATTCTTCCTGCCGATTTTCAAATGTTGAAACAAACGATAAGTACATCTTTTCCAAACTGTACCGACATTCCCAGAATGTTTCTTGTCCATTTTCGTCCATCCAGCCTGCTTCCCGATTGATTAAAGTACACCAGAAATGGAGTTTACTATATAAAAGAACAAATAGAAGGAGATTCAGCATGTATTTATCCTTGTTGCTCTCAAATGAGTCTTTAACAATGTGAAACCCGCAAAAAAAAAACATATTAAGATTAGTAGCACAGACCACGGTCAATGTCTGCGCTGCTATTTTTTTAGTAGAAGTGGAGAAAAGGTCGTGACAGCCTAAAGAACGATAGGTTCGCATTGAAATAACTGGCCTACTTCACGGACCTTATAAGAATCAGGTTTAATATGTTGAATCCATGAGATCGTGGATAAGAAAAGGGAATCGTTAACGCCAACGACGCATTGGAAACAATCATTTTGTAGAATATTACGACAAATTCAAAACGCAACCTTATAACAAATGTCATAAAGTTGCGTCCATCGCTTGTGTGAATAAGTTATTGAAGTGTCTCTTCCATCTTAATACACACATTTTAACGTACAATTACGAAATCGCATCAGCAACTTCGCAATTGTCCAGGAAAAATATAACATATTTGATCTAGTAAAAAAACAAAAATCGTTAGATCTATTAGGCATGCGTAAATTTATTTAGGAGGAAGGGGTACCACTGCCTCCTAAATAAATCCACTGAAACAAATAGTTACGAAAAACTCTTGACTAATTGTAAGAAGGGGCTCTCCGTTGAGTTCCTAAAATGAAGGATTTTGGAGAAATACTGCTGTGAAGGACAAAAATAATCGAATAAAATTTGTAAATGGCCTTCATAGAGGCAATGAGGTCCAACAAGAAGCAATTGTATATGCTGAAAAACTTTTGAAGAACCGAATTCAGAAAGAGAGCATAAGAAAAGTCCTTCATAAGACTTCTGAAGGATATAAACAAGATTGGAAAAATGGCCTGTCCGATAAGTTCCTAAAATGAAGGGGCTTCAAAAAGTCAGTTAACCCTGACTTTTTGGGCTGCCCCCCCTGGAGGAAACGGCTCAGCTCTCTTTTTCTAGTTTTACTTCGCGATTTGATCTTTTATTGGTTCCGCTTTAAGCAGCATTTCATTTTTCTTAACATCATACAAACCAAATGGAATAAGACGAAGACCGGGCAAGAAATCACAAGTTAAAAACAATAGTGTATATAAAATGTCATGGAATGGGAATCCTCTTTGCTGCACGGTTGCTAACAGCTCATCATGATATCGAACAGCTTGATCAAATGATGAATCGTCCGTCATCATGCCGGTAAATGGAAGAGGTATTTCAACCACAATGTCCTCGCCATCAACAATGACGATTCCTCCTCCTAGTTCATGCACTCTTTTAGCCGCCTGGGCCATCGCTTTTGGATTTCTTCCGATCACAAGCAATTCTGTTGTAGTATTGTAAGTTGACGCCATCCCATCTAGATGAACGGCAAATCGTTCTAATATCGCTTTCGACACCCACTTTCCGTTCCGGTCAATTAACGATGCATACAATAAGCCTTCTTCACCAGAAATATCTGCGAATCCCTCTGCTTCTGGAAGCTTAACATCTTTTCGCTGTGTAATGACATTGCTTTTAAAATAAGCGACCGGAACAGTTTGTTCAGTACTTGAATATGGGTAACGGTACAAGTTTAAATCGTCCAAAAGTTGCTTCGAAAACGCAAATGGCTCCCGGACAACATATTGATTCCAATTTAGTTTTGGTGTCGACACAAGCAAATTTCCTTGCTCGGCTACGACTTCACCTCTTGAAATGACGATATCCGGCCGAAAATATTTCAAATCTGGAAGAAGTAAAATGTCTGCCAATTTTCCTGGAGCAATCCCGCCGATATAATCATCTAAGCGCAAATAAACGGCTGCATTGATCGTAGCCATTTGCAACGCGTTTATGACCGGCACTCCTAATTCTACAGCTCTTCTGATCAATCCATCGACAAAGCCTTCTTTTTCGATAAACCCAGGGTGCGGACCGTCGGTTGTCATCGTAATTCGATGTGTACTGACTTTCCCTTCTGTAATCATTTTTATAACTTCAGGGAAATCAGGGCGAAGCGAGCTGTTGCGTAAAGTCGTCCACATTCCCAACCTGAGCCTGTCCAGCGCCTCTTTTGCCGTTATTGCTTCATGACAAGCGCTGACTCCGCTCGCAGCAATGGAAATCAATTTTTCATATGAACAGCCTGCTGTATGACCGTCCACGACTTTCCCTTTCTGTTTTGCCACTTCAATTGTATCAAGCAAAAAGGAATCAGCCTGATATAAAAGCGGCCATCTTGTGACCTCCGCTGTTCCGACAACTTCTTCTAATTCTAAAAGCTCTTGGACATCCTTTTGATTAAACCATTCCCTTTCTCCTTTGAAATCTGCTTGCGAGACAAGCCGGACAAGCCAAAGAAAATTGCCCGGAAGGTCTTTCAAGTCTTTGACCATTTTTTTAAATCCAGCAGCTCCCATATGCAAATAAAAAAACAAATTGTCATTTACCGTTGTCGTTGTTCCAAGGGGAAGAACTTTCCTAGTCATACTAACAGGATTGTAGATGACCCAAGGATGTGCATGCGGTTCAATAAAACCTGGTGAAACATACATCCCTTCTGCATCAATAATTTTTGTATGTTCATCGGAAAGGACATCCCGTTCGCCGACATATGCAATGGAGTCTTGATAAACAGCGACATTTTGCTTCAACAATTCTCCTGAATAGACGTTGATCACCGTACCATTTTTGATAATTAAATCTGCGGGCCTCCGTCCTTGAGCCACTTCAATTAATTCCGATCTTGACGCTTTTTGTCTCAACAGTTTCACTCCTACTCTTTTAAAAAATGTTATGAAGAAGCCGTAGGTCATCAATCGGATGTCAAATTTTTCAGAAGGTTGATTAACTTTATGATGAAGGAAGATCAAACATATGTCTACCGTTTGATCTTCCTTGCATGAAATTATCGCAATTCTGTTTGCAAATCTTCTTTTAATTTTTGCTGAAGTTCTACTTTTTTAATTTTTCCGCTCGGCGTCATTGGCAGCTCATCGACAAAAACAACTTTATCCGGTATTTTGTAGTCAGCAATTTTTCCTTTTAAATAATTTTTCATCGATTCTTCCGTTTCCAAAGCTCCGTCTTTTAATTTTACCGCCGCACATGAAATCTCTCCTAAAACAGTGTCAGGCAGCCCGATAATGGCTACTTCTACTACATTCGGATGTTTATAAAGAATTTCTTCAACTTCTCGAGGATAAATGTTGTAGCCGCCGCGGATGATCATTTCCTTCTTCCGTCCAACGATGCGGACATAACCTTTTTCATCAAGCGTCACTAAGTCACCTGTATAAAGCCAGCCATCTTGATCAATGGCTTCTTTCGTTTTTTCGGGCATGTTAAAGTAGCCTTTCATGACATTTAACCCGCGCACAGCAAGTTCGCCAATTTCTCCAGTCGGTAAAGTTTGGCGATTCACATCAACAACTTTAATTTCAACTCCTGGAATCGTTCTGCCGACCGTTTCTGAACGAATGATGTCACTGTCTGTAAAGCTTGTAATTGTCACAACTGGAGATGTTTCCGTTTGACCATAGGAAATAGTTATATTGCATCCCATCTCATTTCTAATTTTTTTCACGACTTCGACAGGGCATGGTGCTGCCGCAATAATACCTGTTCTTAACGAAGATAAGTCATAGGATTTGAATTGAGGGTGATTTAATTCCAATATAAACATTGTCGGAACTCCATGGTGTATCGTAATCTTTTCTTGTTCAATCATTTTTAATACAGCTTCCGCTTTAAATTGCTCCATAAACACCATTTTGGCACAGGCAGTCACAGCTGCCAGTATGCTTGGAACCATGCCAAACACGTGAAAGACAGGAACGACCACTAAAAATACGTCATTTTCGTCGCATTGAAGCGCCTCCACTGTACATGCGGCATTATGGACAAAATTTAAATGCGTGAGCATGGCAC
The DNA here is from genome assembly GCF_038008865.1 of Aeribacillus sp. FSL K6-8394. Lineage (NCBI taxonomy): Bacteria > Bacillati > Bacillota > Bacilli > Caryophanales > Bacillaceae > Aeribacillus > Aeribacillus sp. FSL K6-8394. The sequence continues at coordinate 364,239 of NZ_JBBPAA010000001.1, read as the reverse complement.
CTTTCGGAAGTCCTGTTGTTCCTGAAGTATATAAAATGGAAAACACATCTTCTTTCGGATCGATGGACACTTCCGGCGTCAGCTTCGACTCTCCTATTTTCAGCAAATCTTCAAAGGAATGATGACCATCTTCTTGAAACCGCACCGTAAACACCATTTCTAAAGCGCTTTCATTACTTTCCATTAAAGATTTTACCGTATGGAAATGCCCATGCTCTTCTACCACAAAAATTGCTTTTGCACCAGAATTGGCCACTATATAAGACAATTCTTCAACACGATATCGCGTATTGCATGGAACTAATATGGCGCCTATTTTTGCAATTGCAAAATATATGGCAAGAAACTCATGCCAGTTCGGCAGGCATACAATGATGCGGTCTCCTTTCCCTATACCGAGCTGGTGGAAAGCGGAGGCGATGGAATCGGACATTTGTTTGATATCTTTGTAAGTTAAACGTTTATAGCCATCGTAAATGAATTCTTTATCAGGATAGCGCTTATATGCTTTTTCAAACACATCATGAATGGATACGTTAAGATCCACGCTACTCTCCTCCATTACATTTTTTCAATGTTCATTTATGCGCTGAGCCATGGATTGATCTGAGCCTGTTCACCAAACCCGTCTTCTTGAAGCAATTTTTTCACCTCTTCAGGTATAGGCACTGCAAATTTTTTTCCGTTTTCTTCTTTCACCCACCCCCTGAGCTCATATCCGTGCCCGGTTCTTGTATCTTCACGATATACTTCATGCTTCAGTTTTATTGTTTTCCGGTACACTTCCATTACTTCTGTTTTAATTGTGATAATGTCGTCATAATATAACGGCTGCTCAAACGTACAGCGGACATCAAGCAGCGGAAGAATGATGCTGTATTCTTTGATGAGTTTAGCCGGAGCAAGGCCGATACTTCTAAAAAATTGATGCCCTGCAATATCAAACCATTTAAAATAATTCGGATAGTATACAATGCCGGCTGCATCCGTATCTCCAAAGTTCACCCTGAGCTGAAATTCGTTTCTTTTCAAATGTACGTACTCCTTTCAATGCTATGTCTTAAACTATTGAGCTGAATTCGATTTTAATAATTCCCGAAGTTTAAAACGCTGAATTTTTCCTGTTGCTGTTTTCGGAAGTTCGTCAATAAATTCTATAATTCGTGGGTATTTGTAGTGGGCCAGCTGCTGCTTCACGAAGTTTTTTAATTCATCTTCCATTTCTTTGGAAGGCGTTCTATCTTTTAACACAACATATGCTTTTGGAATGACAAGATTATTTTCATTTTGCACGCTGACAACTGCAGCTTCCAGTACATTTTCATGTTGAAGAAGGCAATTTTCGACTTCTACAGGCGATACCCAAATCCCGCCAACCTTCAGCATATCGTCGGAGCGCCCGCAATACCAAAAATATCCTTCTTCGTCTTTATAATATTTGTCACCTGTATGAAGCCATTCTCCGACAAATTTTTTCTTGTTTTGCTCATGAAGGTTCCAATATCCATGTGCGATGCTGTCTCCGCGAATCAACAAATCTCCCATTTCATTTGGAGGCAATTCCCTGCCCATTTCGTCGACAATTTTTGCTTCATAACCAGGAACGACTTTTCCAGAGCTTCCTGCCTTTACATCTCCAATCCGATTGGATAAAAATATGTGGAGAGCCTCTGTTGAACCAATTCCGTCTAAAATATCGACATTGTACATTTCTTTCCATTTGCGGTAAAATGCTTTCGGAAGCGCTTCTCCAGCTGATACACAAACTCTGAGCGAGCTCAAATCGAATTGTTTTCCCGTTCGCGACACATAATCAATCATCGCTCCATATAAAGTTGGAACCCCAAAGAAAATGGTCGGTTTGTACGTTTCAATCGCCTGAAACATTGCTTCCGGAGTTGCGCGTTCTTTCACTAATACAGTTGAAGCTCCTGCTCCTAAAGGAAAGTACATTCCTCCGCCAAGGCCATAGGCGAAAAACAGTTTAGATGCGGACAAGCATCGGTCTTCTTCACTTATATGCAATATTTTTTTCGCATATGTGCTGAAAGCATATTCCATATCATGCTGCAAATGGATGACGCCCTTTGGATTACCGGTGCTTCCGGAGCTGAACAGCCAAAAGGCCTGATCGTCCTTGTTCGTCATGGCTGCATCAAGCTTTTTGCTTGCCCTATTCATCAGTTGGAGGAAATTTAAATGTGTGCCTGATTGTTCGCTTTCACTGTCCGGAATGATAATGATATCCTTCAAAAAGCAAAACCGTTCTTTGTAAACTTCAATCTTTTCCCAAATATCTTCATGGATGATTAAGCCCTTTGCCCGGCTGTTGTTTAAAAAATATTCATAATCGGATGGCTTCATCATGGTGTTGACCGGAATGGGGACAGCACCAATTTTTATGGCGCCAAAAAATGAATAAATAAATTCGGGTGTATCGTGGCAAACCATTAAAAGGCGGTCTTCCAATTTATAACCGAGCTCACGGAGCATGTTGCCTGTTTGATTGACTTTCTCCTGCAATTCATTATAGTGTATGAGCTCATCGCGATAACAAATGGCTATTTTATCGCCAAAACCTTTCTCTACACTTTCATCAATGAACCGCACTGCCGCATTGTAAAGCAAACCTAATCCGCGGAGATCCATTTTTTCACCATCCTATATATCAATTTTTTGAATAGATGAAGCGGCATTGAAGCCGCCTGAAGAAGATATATATTCAGGAGGCTTCACAATATATATGAAAAGCTAACGTTTATATCCCTTTCCAATTTGGTTTTCTCTTTTCTAAAAATGCACTTAATCCTTCTTTTGCATCCTCGGAGCGGAACAACAAGTTTTGCAGCTCGCCTTCGTAGCGGATGGCTACGTTCAATGGCATTTCCTTTCCGTTCATGATCGACAGCTTGATGTTGGAAACCGCATAGCCTGCACTTTCAGCTATCTTTCTCGCATACTCGAGCGTCCGCTCTCTCGTTTCCGCCTGCGGGAATACTTTGTTGACGAGACCAATGTCCAGCGCTTCCTGCGGTGTCAGCGTTTCCCCTGTAATATTCATATCCAGCGCTCTCGAATACCCGATCAACCGAGCCAACCGCTGCGTTCCTCCCGTTCCGGCCAGCACCCCAAGCGATACTTCCGGCAAGCCGATTTTTCCTGCTTCATCTCCCATGAATCGCAGATCGCAGCCTAGCGCCATTTCTAATCCTCCGCCGACTGTATGCCCTTCCAAACAGGCGATATATACTTGCGGCGAACGGGCGATTTTATCCAGTGTTTCATTACAGAACAGGCAAAACTGTGTTTTATAGCGCGGATCCGCTGCTTTTAAGAAATTGATATCCGCTCCTGCCGAGAAAAATTTCGGCACATCGCTCATCAGCACGACCACTTTTATGTTTGGATCGAAGCGAAGCTCATCGATCGCTGCGTTAAATTCTTGATAAAATTCCAATCCATAGGCATTCGTTTTATTGATGTGAAGATGGATTTCCGCCACTCCGCTGTTTTTGACCACCGTTAAATTTTTGTTAGCAGTTGTTTCAACTGTCATCATTATTCTCCTTCCATTGTTCATTTATCATTTGAAAAATCAGGTTTGCGTTTTTCTTGAAAAGCCGCCAATCCTTCTAAACGATCCGGATGATAAATCGTTTTTTGATAACAATCCCATTCCGCAATCAGACCCTTTTCCATTAGTTCTCGAGCAAAACTGTCGACAGCCTGCTTCGCTAAACGGACAGAATGAATTGAATTTTCCGAAATTTTTTCTGCTATGTTAAGCGCTTTCAATTCTGCCTCGCCAGCTTCACAAATATATTCGACAAGTCCTATTTCATACGCTTTTTCACCTTTTATTTTTTCAGCTGTAAAAATAAGCTGTTTGGCCCTGCCGATTCCTACTAATTGCGCCAGCCGTTGAGTGCCGCCGGCTCCCGGGATTATTCCCCAAGAAACTTCCGTCAACCCGATGAGCGCCCCTTTTTCCATGACACGAATGTCACAGGCAAGAGCAAGTTCACATCCTCCTCCAAGAGCCAATCCTTTTACAGCCGCAATCGTCGGAATTGGCAAAGATGAGATATTTGTAAATGTTTTCCTGAGCAATGCGACATATTCTTCCACTTCTCGTTCGCTCATGGACTGCCTTTCTTTTAAATCCGCCCCTGCACAAAACGCTTTGCTTTCACCTCCCGTAAAAATAACTGCGCTTACATTCGAATGATCTTTTATCGTGTTTATCGCATAAGAAAGATCTTTTACTAAAAATTTGCTTAATGCGTTGGCACGTTTTGCGTTATTTAATTGAATGATAGCCACTTTGTTTTGAAATTCTAAAAGAACGCCTGATTCTGACATGAGCATCACTCACTTTGCTTGAACAAGCTGTTCCGCATTTAATTGCTGCAGCCGTTTTTCAAATTTTTCCGTGAACGAAGGAGTTTCCGGGAAATAACCTTCCTTTTTCAATTCTTCACTTTTTTCAACTTTTGCAAGCCAAGCCTTTGCTTCCTCGGCAGCCTCCCTTAAAGCTTCTTGAAATCTGTAGGGGACAGCTCCTTGATCAAGAAGAAGTTGTTTTGCCCAATTTTCTGCATAGATGATATGATCGTGTTGTTCGCGGACAAGCTTTTGAATCCGTGAAGCAACCTTGGAATGACTTGTTTTTAACACCGTTTGAAAGACGATATCGATTGCGGCATTGATTGCATATAGCGAAGCAATGAGAGAAATCCAGTTTTGAACGTTTACAGCTGTTTGAAAAGCTTTTCCTGTTTGTGCTTGAATGTCAGGCTTCTTGCCTTTTACCCCTTTTAAATCAAAACACCAATTGTACAAAAGTCTTGCATGCCCCAGTTCTCCTTGAGCCATAGCTATAGCAGACAAGGTCGCTTCCAAATTCGGACCGCTTACACCAACTTCCACTAAACGGTCGCCAAGCACATATTTGTTATCCGCTATTGTCTCCAGCAATTCAATCAAAGAATGCGTTCCTTGTTCCATTACGCTCACAATGCTTCAGCTCCTTTCTCTGAAAATAGCCAATCAGGTTTTTTCACCCAATTCAGCTTGTTTCGTTCCACGACAACCATTTCGGTCCAATCCTCTTCGTCGTACGTAAACGTTGCATACACTTTTGCCAGCTCGCTGTTTTCTGCTTCTACCGTGCCGATATGCATTAAGTTGTCTCCCCGATTAATGCGGGCAAAAATATCATAGGTTATTTTTTCTGCGATCATTTTGCACTTACACCCCAATACTTTAATTTTTCCCTTCCCTCTGGGCTAAGACGGTCGACCGTCCATGGAGGATCCCATACGACATTTATGTGTACTTCCTTTACTTCCTCTTCTGCAAGAAGCCGATTTTTTATATCGCTTTCAATCCATTCCATGCAGGCGCAGGAAACGGCTGTGTATGTCATCGTCACATGCACTTCCCCGTCATTCATTTGAATATCGTAAATGAGCCCCATATCGACAACGCTTATTGGGAATTCAGGATCCATCACCTCTTTCAGCGCCTCCCAATATTTTTTCGGATCCACAGCTTGTTTTTGCATCATACCACCTCTTTTCTCAGCTGTTCTAATTCTTTTGCCCCTTTTTGAATTCTTCCTACAAACCGTTCATTTTGCGGCCCTCTTTGTTTAAATCGTTTAATGACGTTTTCCCATGTGTCCGGCTGGTCGAACAGCCATTTTTTATTGATTGGATCAAATTTACAAGGGAATGGGACATCGAGCACATATTTTCCTTGTTCTTCATCATAATGAGCTGGAACTTTTACTCCAATTGATTCACAGAATGGAACTGCTGTTGACAGCCATTTTTGACGGAGCTCATCGTTTGTTCTTCCTTTTAAGCGGTATTCAAGCTGTGCGGATCTGGATTTTAAACGGTCTTCTACACCAAAAAATTCAAGCGCCATTAAAAACATCCAATCAACCGCTTTTTGAACTTCCTCTTGCAAATTCGGATCATTCATGGCTGTTCTCATAATGATTTCACCATTTCTAAGATGGAACAATTCTTCTTTATCAACCTTCACTAATGCGCGTTTCCATGGCCCGTAAGATGTATGCTCAAACGCATCCCCAAGCAGTGTGTAGCCGGCGCGGTCAAAGAACGCATTAAACACTCCAAGCTCAATCCAATTTGACAGTTCAAAGTCAAAGGCATAAGGGTTTTTCCATTTATTTGGGGCTCGATTGTACAATAATTCGTCTGTATCTTCACCCAAATCTTTCAGTAGCCTGAAAGCAATATGTGCATGACCGATTTCATCCTGCATAATGGCGAGTGCTGTAATTTTGTTATTTAAAGTGGGCGCTTGATCATAAACAGTAAGGAGCGGCGGCACACTTAACAATTCTGTATCTCCGACAATAATCAACGTCTGTTTTAATGCCTTTAAATATTCCTCATTCATGTCACCGACGCCTTCAACAATAAAACCGTTTTGAATTTTTTCTTTTAAAAGGGCTGCCTGATCCATTTTTTCACCTCTTTTATATTACGTTTTTATTTATTTCGTCTGTTTAACATAATATTATTTTACAATCGCCTCTTTTGTCAAGAAAAAATTGAAAAATCAAATTTTTTTGTTAATTTAAAAAATAAAAGGTTTTTCTTCTTCCTTTCGTTCTTGCCGTTTTTACGACCGCAAAAAAAGCGCATAGCTTTTTGCTATGCACTTATCCATTATTATTTATTTTGTTTATAAAAGACAATATCGTTACGATTCTCTTTTTTAATTTGCCCTGTGAAAACTAAATACTCCAAGTGCGACAAAGTTTCTGCGATCGCAAACCGCCATTGATGCGAATTCAAGCTTTTGTGCTGAAATAAATCTTGGGCAATGTCATAGGCGGTACGGCCATCCTTCGCAAGTCGAAATATTTGATCCAAGCGCTTTTGATGATGCTGGATGATTTCTGATATTCTGTCGTCAACTCGTTCGATCAATGCCCCATGGGCAGGAAGCGCCAGGTCTACCTGCAATTGCTGTATTTTTTCAAGCGAAGATATGTAGTTTCCAAGCGGATTTTTGCTTGAACCGGGCCATATGCTAATGTTCGGAGTAATTTTATCCAAAATATGATCAGCTGCAAGCAGCAATCTTTCTTCTCTTTGATAAAAGCAAATGTGTCCATCGCTGTGACCAGGTGTCGGTATAACTTCCCATTTTCTTTCGCCTAGAATGACCTCGCCATCCTCTAGAATCGTCAATTCCGGAAACGTTACATGCTTTGCCAAACTTCTCATACTTTCTTCAATTTCATCCGCAAGATCTTCCGGTGTACCGTTTTTTCTGCACATTTCACCAATTTGCTCCGCCTGGCTGCTGTTTTTTCCCCAAACACGCTGCGCCATGGCAAAATCTTCTTTGCTTATATAAGCTTTTGCTCCTGTTCTTTCCTGCATCCACCCTGCCAACCCGAAGTGATCAGGATGGAAATGAGTGAAATAAATCGAATGAATCTGTTCATAACGAACATTCATTTGTTTCAATACTTGCTCCCAAGCTTCAATCGCTTCGGTATTATGAAATCCTGCATCAACAAGGCTCCATCCGTCTGCATCGCGCACCATATAACAATAGATGTATTTCATCGGAAAAGGGATTGGAACCGGAATGCGATATATATTTTTCCCGATCTGTTCAATATTGACCACCATTATGCACCTACTTGCTTTTATTTTAAACAATGTCCATAAATGGGTTGATCGCTCTGTCCCGATTCGCTTCCAATTCACAATCGGGAGCTTTTTCAAATAAAGTTTCAAAATATCGAATAGCAGGTACAGACAAAAGCTGATGTACATTGAAAAATAGCTCTCTAGCTTTTAAGCCGCTCCAGTCAGCAGGCAGCAGGTCGTTCGGAAACCCCGGGTCGATAAAGAAAAAGCTGCGATATTCATGAACAAGCTTCGTTCTCTCAATAAAACATTCTTGATCTGATAATTCATTATTCCAAATGCGTTCCTTAAAATCATCATACTTTTGCCGATATTGATCAATGAATGATTCATACTCTTTGGCAATTTCGTCAAAATTCCATCCTCTATGAATCAACTCATGATTATCATGGGATACTACTGAACTGGAAGTAAATAAAATCACATACGGCTCGAGATGGTAATCTTTTATAAACTCCATCACCCGATCTTCAATAGGGTTTGGACTTGCCCACGTACCGTGAGAAATCAAGCCGAATCCCATTAGGCTCAGCTCTTTTCGAATTTGATTGCGAAGCTCCCTTTTTTCTTCCGGGACCGAATAGGTCAAAATTCTCCAATTCCCATCCCATTTGTAATTTCTCATTGAATAAACGCGGGCAAACCCGTCCATCATCGTTCTCTTCCCTTTATTTGTAAGAGAATAATAGCTTTTATTGCCAATTTTGCGAACTTTAAAAAAGCCTTGCTGAACCATTCTTAACGTGGCTCCCCGTATCGAAGATTCAGAAATGCCGAAATGGGACATCATTTGAATTAAGCTGCCAATCCAAACTTCTGTGCTGTAATGCTGAATGTATTCACCGAATAATGTGAACATTAATGATCTTGGCTTCATTTTCTTACACCCGTCTTTTTCCTGAATTTTGCTTTTATTCTTATTATGCTGGATGGAATTCCATTTTTACAAGTTTTTTCTTCTAGATAGGGAGCCTTTTGATCTATTTTTTTATAAGTCTGAAGCTGTTTAAATCAACTCTGCCGATCAGAAAAAAACTGCCTCCTCCTTGAGGAAGGCATATGACTTGTCTTTAAATTTCCGCATGATTTTCTGGATGAAAAAATACCGGCCGTTTATGGCCGATATGCTTCGTCCTTCTTTTTTATATCCCTTTCCAATTTGGTTTTCTCTTTTCTAAAAATGCGCTTAATCCTTCTTTTGCATCCTCGGAGCGGAACAACAAGTTTTGCAGCTCGCCTTCGTAGCGGATGGCCACGTTCAATGGCATTTCCTTTCCGTTCATGATCGACAGCTTGATGTTGGAAACCGCATAGCTTGCGCTTTCAGCTATCCTTCTCGCATACTCGAGCGTCCGCTCTCTCGTTTCCGCCTGCGGGAATACTTTGTTGACGAGACCAATGTCCAGCGCTTCCTGCGGTGTCAGCGTTTCCCCTGTAATATTCATATCCAGCGCTCTCGAATACCCGATCAACCGCGCGAGCCGCTGCGTTCCTCCCGTTCCGGCCAGCACCCCAAGCGATACTTCCGGCAAGCCGATTTTTCCTGCTTCATCTCCCATGAATCGCAGATCGCAGCCTAGCGCCATTTCCAATCCTCCGCCGACTGTATGCCCTTCCAAACAGGCGATATATACTTGCGGCGAACGGGCGATTTTATCCAGCGTTTCATTACAGAACAGGCAAAACTGTGTTTTATAGCGCGGATCCGCTGCTTTTAAGAAGTTGATATCCGCTCCTGCCGAGAAAAATTTCGGCACATCGCTCATCAGCACGACCACTTTTATGTTTGGATCGAAGCGAAGCTCATCGATCGCTGCGTTGAATTCTTGGTAAAACTCCAGCCCATAGGCATTCGTTTTATTGATGTGAAGATGGATTTCCGCCACTCCGCTGTTTTTGACCACCGTTAAATTTTTCTTTTCTATTGCTACTGTATCTGACATTGCAATTCCTCCTTTATTTATACGTTTAATATTTTATCGTTTCATAAACATAATATACTAAATATTCTAATAATTCAATAGAAATTATATTTTTTTTAAACGATCTTTTTTTATACATATAATTAGAGTCCAAAGAGATTTAATGGTTTGCTGCCGATATAAGAAACGACGCTTTTCGTTTCCGTGTACAAATTCAATGTTTCCAATGCCAGCTCCCGGCCAAATCCCGATTGCTTATAGCCTCCAAAAGGTGTTCCAGGAAATGCAGAAATTGGCGAATTCACCATAACAATTCCTGCCTTTATTTGTGCCGCAACACGGTGTGCCTTTCCATGATCGTTCGTCCATATAGCCGAACCTAATCCAAAAATGGAATCATTTGCTTGTCGGATCACATCTTGCTCGTCGCTGAATTTCATAACAACTACGACAGGCCCAAAAATTTCCTCTTGTGCAACTCTCATATCATTTGTGACATCCCCGATAACCGTCGGCAAATACCAATACCCTTTTTCATACTCTCCGCCTTCCGGTATTTTGCCGCCGTATAAAATTTTTCCGCCCTCTTCCACCGCTAATTTCACGTAATGATCAATTGTTTGCTGATGACTTTTGGAAATGACGGCCCCCATATGCACGCCTTCATCAAACGGATTTCCTACTCGTATACGGGAAGCTTTTTCGAGAAATTTTTCCATAAATTCATCATAAATGTTTTCATGAACAAACAAGCGGGATCTTGCTTCACAAGATTGTCCTGTGTTGTAAAAAATTCCATAAAGCGAACCGTTGACGGCTCCTTCCAGATCACAATCGTCAAAAACGATGTTCGGCGATTTTCCTCCTAATTCCAAAGTTACCCGTTTTAACGTTTCAGAAGCGCGCTTCATAATGTCCTTTCCGGTTTCCGTTTCGCCTGTAAACGCAACTTTGTCGATTCCAGGATGCTCAGTCATATATGGTCCGATTTCAGACCCGCTGCCTGTAATAACGTTCAGGACTCCTGCCGGAACACCTGCTTCATGGCATATTTCCGCAAGCATATAGGCTGTAATTGGAGTGTAGCTAGCAGGCTTCAAGACAACAGTGCAGCCGGCAGCCAATGCAGGCGCCACTTTCCAAGCGGCCATCATGAGCGGATAATTCCAAGGAATAATTTGACCGCATACCCCGACCGGCTCTTTAAGAGTATAGTTAAAAAAGCCGTTTGGAACTTGATTGACATCACCTTGGAGAGTTAAGCATGCAGCGGCATAAAATTCAAAATCTTCAATCGCCTGCATAATTTGACCCTTGGCAGCAGCAACGGTCTTTCCGCTGTTTAATACTTCAACGCGAACCAATTCTTCAAATTGTTCTCTCATCATTTCCGCTATACGGTTTAACAGGCGAGCTCTTTTCGCTGCCGTCATTCTCGGCCATTTGCCCGACTCAAATGCAGCACGGGCTGCCTCCACCGCTTTGTCAACGTCCTTCTTTGTTGCTTTGGCTACCGTTGCTATGACTTCGCCGGTTGCAGGATTATGCGTTTCGAATACTTCTCCGTTTGAACTGTCTACATATTGTCCATTAATAAAAAGCTGATAGTGTTTTTTCATATTTTTTCATTCCTTTCTATATCTTTTCGACAATCGTGGCGATTCCTTGCCCGACGCCTATGCACATCGTCGCGAGTCCATATCTAACGTCTCTCCTTTTCATTTCATGAACGAGAGTGGTAACAATTCTCGCCCCGCTGCAGCCGAGAGGATGACCTAAAGCAATTGCTCCACCGTTGACATTCACCTTTTCCATATCAAATCCCAGCTCCTTAATGCAGGCAATGGATTGGGATGCGAATGCTTCATTAATCTCGATTAAATCCAGTTGGCTGATAGATAAACCAGTTCTTTGCAGCACTTTTTTCGTTGCTGGAATCGGTCCAACCCCCATATAGGATGGATTCACCCCAGCGACAGCGGAGCCGACAATCCGTGCCAGCGGCTTAAAGCCAAGTCTTTCTGCTATCGATCTCTCCATGATTAAAAGTGCGGAAGCGCCGTCATTGATTCCAGAGGAATTTCCAGCGGTCACTGTTCCGTCTTGAACAAAAGCAGGCTTTAATTTATTCAGCTTTTCCAAAGTCGTATCAGGCCTCGGATGCTCATCTCTATCTACTATCGTTTCTTCCCCTTTTTTCCCTGTTATTGTCACCGGAACAATTTCATCTTGAAAACGCCCTTCTTGTATAGCTTTTCCGGCTTTTTTATGGCTTTCCAACGCAAATTCATCTTGCTCCTGCCTCGAAATTTGATAGCGCGCAGCTACATTTTCAGCCGTCTCGCCAAGACTGATCGGCGGATACATTTCCGCTAATTTATCATTGACAAGCCGCCAGCCGAGAGTTGTATCATAAAAAGTTGGCGTGTCCCTCATTCCAGAAAGCTGCGGCTTCATCATGACATATGGAGCTCTTGTCATGCTTTCGGTTCCGCCTGCAATATAGACGTCTCCCAATCCGCCTTGAATCGCCAGCGCTGCTTGATTAATTGCTTCCAGACCCGATCCGCATAAACGGTTGACGGTCACGCCTGGAACTGTTTCAGGCAAACCCGCAAGAAGCACGGCCATTCTTGCCACATTGCGATTATCTTCTCCGGCTTGATTCGCGCAGCCAAAAATTACATCCTCCACATCGGAAGGATCAATCGGATTTCGCTTGAGCACCTCTCTTACGACGTGAGCTGCCAAATCGTCCGGGCGGACCTCTCTTAATGCCCCGTTGAACCTGCCGATCGGGGTTCGGACAGCATCAACAATCACAGCTTCTTTCATTTTCTTACCCCCATTTTGACCGTTTTTTCAGGCATTTTGATTCATTTTGAACCTTTCCCGAAGCTACCATCATCAACTGGAATTTTTAATCATATTGATAAAAGCCTCTTCCCGTTTTCTTTCCGAACCATTTGGCATACACCATCTTTTTGATAAATGGAGCAGGCCGGTAGCGGTCCTCCCCTGTTTCTTTAAACAGTCCGGCTAAAACAGCATAAACATCATCAATACCGATATGATCCGCCCAGCGAAGGGGGCCCATCGGGTAATTCGTTCCTTTCATCATTGCTTTGTCTATGTCCTCTGCACTTGCAACACCTTCTGTTAAAGCAAAAGCAGCTTCATTAATAATTAATGATAAAATTCTAGGAAATACTAATCCTACACCGTCTTCCACTACTTCGACCTCTTTTCCAACTTCTTCAAAAAACTGCTTAGCTTTCTCAACATTTTCTTTTTCGGTTTGCAAAGCCGGTGCAAGTTCGACAAGTTCACAATCTTCCCAAGGGAAAAATGCGGCAAATCCGACTAATCGTTCAGGATGTTGGAGCCAAGAAGCGGTTTCTGTTGCTGTTACACCAAGACATGTAGACAAAATGACCGTTTCCTTTGGCAATGTTTTTTCGATTTCGACCAATAGTTTTTTCTTTTGGTCGATGTCGAGATTTGTCGTTTCGATCACAATATCAAAATTTGAATGAACAGCCGATTGATCTTCGAGCTGATGGCCTGTTTCGCGCAATTGCGCTATGATCGAATCGGCTAAAGAGCCTTCTCCAGCTACTTTTACAGTGAATGATTTAGTTTTCATAGCGATAATATCCTTCACCGGCCTTTCTGCCAAGCTTACCTGACTGAACCATGCGCTGCTGCAAATAATGCGGACGAAATCTTTCCTCTCCGAAAAAACTATTGTAGACGATTTCCGTTGTGGAAAAATTCACATCAATACCAATTAAATCTTGCAGTTCAAAAGGACCCATCTTAAAACGTCCAGCCTTTTTCATGATCCTGTCAATCTGTTCGGGCTTCGCCAAACGTTCACCTGCAATTTTCAATGCTTCATTGTAAAAAGGACGGGCAATTCTGTTGACAATAAATCCCGGTGTATCTTCGCAAACAACCGGATCTTTATGAAGAGAAGAGACAAATTGTGCAAGCTTTTTCAACGTATCCTCAGATGTTTTCACCCCTCTTACGACTTCTACTAAAGGCATTAGCGGAACCGGATTAAAAAAATGAAGACCTGCCACTCTTTCCCCTGTTTTGGTAACGCTTGCAATTTCAGTGACAGAAAACGATGATGTGTTGGTGGTTAAAATGGTTTGTTCTGGACAATGTTCATCCAGCGCTTGGAAAATTTCTTTTTTAATATTGATTTTTTCCGGAACTGCTTCAATCACAAGATCACACGCTTTCATCAGCGATAAATCGGTGCAAGTCTCAATTCGTGATATTGAATCTTGAAACGTTTTTTCCTCCATTTTTCCCTTTTCTACTAATCTGTTAAGGCGTTTTTTAATTTGAGTAAATGCTTTCTGAACGATCGCATCATTTAAATCATAAAGAAATACACGAAATCCATGCTGCACACACGTTTGGGCAATGCCAGAGCCCATCGTTCCGCTTCCTACAACTCCAACCGTTTGGATCGTCAAACAGACTACACCTCCTTGTTCAAATCATTTTGCCATCTTATAAATTCAAAAACGCTTTTACATTGGTTGCAGTAATATTGAGAAACGAGCTGAGCAGTGCCGAAAACAGCTATTTTCTTAACATTTGTAGAATCGCAAAAGGAACAATGCACCACATATTTGTCGGACACCGGTGTCACCTCTCTGTTATATTACGTTTTTTTTACTATCGTTTATTTAACAAAATATTAATAAAAACAACAGGTTCTGTCAACGAAAAAATTAAAATGTTATTTATTTTCTGGAAATTAAAATAAAAACCCGGTTTCTCCTTAGAGATTACCGGCTATAATCAACATATGTAACATTTATTCATTTTTACCTATAAATGAAACGAGAGAATTTTACAGCGAGGGGGGTTTTGACGACAGCTAAGTCGCGGCACGTTCATGTATTTCTTTATACTGCAATGAGGTATTGATTGTAAGAAATGGAACATGCAGAGGATGTCCATAAGTCCATAAAATCGAGTAGGAGGGAGCGATTAACTCCCGTCCTCTCACACCACCGTACGTACGGTTCCGTATACGGCGGTTCAATTAAGATAATTGACGCAAGTCTTTATAACTTCCGTGAATAGCTGTTCTCTTTATGCCAGTGGTCACTCCACCCTCCAAGAGATCTCCCACGGGATTCACCGCTTCCTCCCTCAAGTGAGGTACTACGTTTTCTGTGTTCATCATGACTCACTGAATGCCAAGGGCTATTCTCTCTTAATTGTTCGGTCCTTCTTAGTAGTTCTAAACCAACTAATACTATGACCTCTGCTGACTTCTGACGGTTCAGCTACTTATCACTAAGTAGGTTATGAAGAGTACTTCACATATCCGCCAGACCTCCCCGGGTAAGTACATGCACTTTCACACCATCTATCCGCCTCATTTACTCGATATGACCTTCGACAGAAAGAGCTTTGTTTTGTTATGCAAACTCACTCAATCATACCTAGCCTTATATGAGGTTCGTGTTCCTCGGACCGGTGTTTTGCCTCCAGCTTCCTTCAGATTCCGCGTCACCACGGACACCCTTGCTCTTGGCTAACCTCTACTTCTGTCTTCGGGGTTCGGGACTTACACCCTATAGTTCATGTACATGCCGGGCGCACAAATCGAGTAGGAGGGAGCGATTAACTCCCGTCCTCTCACACCACCGTACGTACGGTTCCGTATACGGCGGTTCAATTAAGATAATTGACGCAAGTCTTTATAACTTCCGTGAATAGCTGTTCTCTTTATGCCAGTGGTCACTCCACCCTCCAAGAGATCTCCCACGGGATTCACCGCTTCCTCCCTCAAGTGAGGTACTACGTTTTCTGTGTTCATCATGACTCACTGAATGCCAAGGGCTATTCTCTCTTAATTGTTCGGTCCTTCTTAGTTGTTCTAGACCAACTAATACTATGACCTCTGCTGACTTCTGACGGTTCAGCTACTTATCACTAAGTAGGTTATGAAGAGTACTTCACATATCCGCCAGACCTCCCCGGGTAAGTACATGCACTTTCACACCATCTATCCGCCTCATTTACTCGATATGACCTTCGACAGAAAGAGCTTTGTTTTGTTATGCAAACTCACTCAATCATACCTAGCCTTATATGAGGTTCGTGTTCCTCGGACCGGTGTTTTGCCTCCAGCTTCCTTCAGATTCCGCGTCACCACGGACACCCTTGCTCTTGGCTAACCTCTACTTCTGTCTTCGGGGTTCGGGACTTACACCCTATAGTTCATGTACATGCCGGGCGCACATAAAAGTAGAGAAAAACAGTCGTTTTCCTCTACTTCTTTCGATATGAAAGCAGCTGAAGGTTGCCTGCTGCTTTTCAGTGTGAAGTGGGCTTATGCCGCAATCCCTGCAAAATTTTTAACTGGCGATACGATCTTAAGCTTGGCTTGCTCGAATCGCTTGTTCCAGATCGTAAATAATGTCATCAACCGATTCCGTACCGACTGATAGCCGGACAAGACCAGGTGTAACACCTGTTGCCAGCTGCTCTTCGCTCGTTAATTGCTGATGAGTCGTGCTGGCAGGATGAATAATCAACGATTTCGAATCGCCGATGTTGGCAAGGTTTGAAAATAATTGAACCGAATCGATCAGTTTTCTTCCTGCATCAACGCCGCCTTTAATTTCGAATGTCAGAATGGCTCCCTGACCTTTCGGCAAATATTTTTGTGCAAGTTCGAATGAAGGGTGATTTTTCAAACCTGGATAGCTGACAGATTCGACCGCTTCATGCTCAAGTAAATAATTCGCAACTGCAAGCGCATTTTCACTATGGCGCTGCATTCGCAAATGAAGCGTTTCAAGCCCTTGCAAGAATAAAAATGAATTGAATGGAGAAAGTGAAGCTCCAAGGTCTCTCAACAGCTGAATGCGCGCTTTCGTAATATAAGCAGCTTCACCAATGTCATCAGCATAAACGAGACCATGATAGCTTGGGTCCGGCTCGGTGAACTCAGGGAATTTGCCGCTTCCTTTCCAATCAAACTTGCCGCTGTCGACAATGACGCCTCCGATTGAATTTCCGTGTCCTCCAATAAATTTCGTAGCCGAATGAACAACTATATCTGCGCCGAATTCAATCGGACGGAGCAAGTAAGGGCTTGGAATTGTATTGTCAACGATAAGCGGAATTGAATGTTTATGAGCGATTGCTGCCACCGCTTCAATATCAAGCACATCCCCTCTTGGGTTTCCGATCGTCTCGGCAAATATTGCTTTTGTTTTTTCAGTAATCGCTGCTTCAAGATTTTGCGGATCCGTTGTATCGGCAAATTTTACCGTGATGCCAAACTTCGGCAAAGTATGTGTGAACAAATTATAGGTTCCGCCATATAAGCTAAATGAAGAAACAATTTCATCGCCGCTTCCAGCAATATTCAAAATCGAATAAAAAACAGCAGCTTGTCCAGATGAAAGCGCCAGCGCCCCAATTCCGCCTTCAAGCGCAGCTACACGCTTTTCAAATACATCAGTCGTTGGATTCATGATCCTTGTGTAAATATTTCCTTCTTTCTTTAAACTGAATAAATCTGCCCCATGCTGACTGTCTTCAAATACATACGAAGTCGTTTGGTAGATCGGAACAGCTCTCGACAAAGTCGTCGGATCAGGCACCTGTCCTGCATGTACAGCTAGCGTTTCGGGCTGAAGTTTTCTTTCGTTTGACATAGTTTATTTCTCCCTTCAATTCTAAACTTATATATCCGCAAAATTAAACCTACTAAAATAATAGGTTTAATTATATATAAATAAAATGTACTGCTTGTTCAGCCGGATATCAATTACTTATCAAAACTTTCAAAAATTTTTTAGACTTCTTCAGTATAGCATAAAATCTCAATTGGAAGATAAACTTTTTGGATATCATTTCATGTAATGGAATGCTTTATAAGTAACCTTTCCTCGTATTTTCATTTGATAATACCCGTGGTGCTAGTTGAGCGTTAGAACTCAACTAGCCCTAGTGTGACCAGCGAATAGGCTAACAATATGCCGTCGAGCGCTACTTCAAATCCGATCATGGAATTCGCTCGAATCTCTGTGATCCGGTATTGGTCAACCAGAACCGAGAACACCGTCTCGATCACTTTGCGTTTTTGTTGGATCCACTTCTCCCATGCCTCGGACGGGCGATGTTTCTGGTTTTTTCGAGACGGAGTCCAAAGCGCCATTTGGTATTCTTCGTACAGCCTTTTTTGCAAGTCACGGCTAATGAACCCTTTGTCCCCGAGGTTATAGGGATGAGGAATTTGGGTCATCACGCTTTCGGCTGCGATTCGATCGTGGCAGGATGCTTCCGTCACCACATATCCCATTGGCAAACCTTGATCGGTCACTTGAAGGTGCAGTTTCAACCCGTAGTACCATTGCTTTTTTGAAGCGCAATACCCGATGTCGGCGATCCCTTGAAACCGTTTGACACGATGCATTCTCGCAGCATGGCACAACTCTAACGGCAAGCTATCGACCACGGCATAGGCATGATGTTGGCCGCGTTTCGCCAGTTCATGGCGAATCCATTTCATCGCCCAGCGCAGCGCCCGGCAACGGCGATTGTATCGGGAACGTTCGAGAAACTGCCCGTTTGTGAACAAATTTCCGGTGACAAAGCGATGCCATGCCCGTTCGGAAGAAAAGCCAAGCAGCTTCCCCAAAATGTGAATCGCTATGATCACGTCATCTTCTTGCTTTACCAAATGGCGGTTGCGGCGTTGAAGATGCGTCTGAATCAATGACAGTTGAGCGGAGACAAAAAAGAAAATGGCGGCATATTGCTTTTGAATCTTGGCCCGATCTGTAGTAAAATGAAAGTGCTCTTGCATGGGGATTCTCCTTTCGAATGGTAGGTCGCACTTTCATTTTAAGGAGATCCGCCAGGCAAGGGCTATTTTTATGCTTGATCAAGTTTATCTAGCACCACGGGTTTGATAATAATTTTCCAATCTACTTATTCTTTTTTAAAGGGAATGCAGGATGAGTAAAAGGAATAAAGAATATACTGAGAGCAGTCCGAAAATGAAATTTCTTAAATTGATGCAATAAAAAAACAGTTTGCCATCATTAAGCAAATGGCGAGGAACTTCATTTTTCTCTTCAGACTTTTTGAGAGGATTTTTCTCGCATCCCGGACAAATTTTTTATCCTTTCACACTTCATCTATTGCTAGTTTATATTTTCATTGACAAAGTCTTAGTAGTTTTTTGAAAATATAGAAAAAATTTTGTTGAAGTGGTAAAATAAGATGAAGTATGCCTATCAGTTGAAGGATGGTTTTAGCAATGACAGAAAATAAAAAACATGCACAAATTCAGTCTTTGCTTGTAGGATTCTCAATTATTGACCTGATTGCCAAAAACGGCAGTCCGATGAAATTTAACGACATTCATCATTATACTAATATAGCAAAAAGCAATTTATATAAATATTTAAATACCCTTACGAATCTCGGTGTCCTTCATCGGGATAAAGGAAGCGGCTTATACTCTTTAGGGAGCACACTCATTCAATATGGAATGGCAGCTGTCAATCAAGAGGACCTCATTGGCAAAATCACGCCATTTTTGCATGAAATTAATGCCAAATCGAAAGAAACGACTCTCCTTGCCGTATGGACAACAAACGGCCCAATGATCGTCAAAATGATCCATAGTCATTTAGGGCTTAACTTAGGCGGACAGGTCGGAACAATCCTTCCGATCTCCTCGGCAGCCGGAAAACTTTTTGCGGCATTTAAAAACGATCCAAGTGTAAACGTTTGGAAGGAATCGGAGTTGTCAAAGCTAAGCAAACAGGCGAAAGACGAGCTAATGACAGAGTTTCAGCTTATTGCCGATCAAAAAATATCGTTTGCGCAGGAAGCTTTAGCGCCAAGCATCGCTTCTGCCGCCATTCCGATTTTTAATTTTGAGCGGGAAATTTTAGGGTCTATTATTGTTGTCGGCTTTGAAAAATCGATTCCAGACACTATCGAACATGAGCTAAGCGAATATTTGCTTATAAAAGGAAAAGAAATTTCCGCCGTTTTCGGATGGAAAGAAGAATAAAAAAGAGGCTTTCTGCACCCTTTTAAAGTAGAAGTGAGATGGAATTTTAAAAATAGGAATTGATTTTTACTATTTCATATGTTTCAGTAAAAAAGACGGTGTTCGCCTTCTTGTCATTTATAAGGTCAGATGTTATTTTTATCCTTATATGAAAAACCGAGCGTTAAAAAATCAACGCCCGGTTCTTTTGTGTACATACGAAACCCTCTTTTATTGATAACAGAAAATTTTGCTATCATCTTGTCGGTACTATTCTCCCAATAATAATTGATTAATCTCCTCATTTCAGAATCCCACAGCTTTCAAAGCTGTGGCTGACACAAAACTTAATACTCTCTTATTGTTAAATTTAAAATAAAAACATCCATGAGTAATTTTACTCCCCACCCATGCATGAAAATCCATCATTCCTTCCCATAATGGATATGAACGCAAACAGTTTTGAAAGACGTTCTCTTTAATGGTGGTTCGACCCTGTAATAAAAACTGTTTGAGTCCATTTGGTGTTCCACCCATTGTCAGCCCTTTTCGTGTGAAAAGGTGACTACGAACAGAAAAATGCCTAACGTGCAAATGGACTCCCTGTTTGCGAATTTATCGATGGAAGGAGTAAGAATCATGGATGTTCTTTATCATCGTTGTGCAGGATTAGATGTCCATGCCGAAACAATTGTCGTTTGTGCTCTTCTTGGAGAGGAAGAACACGTTCAAAAGGAAGTTGAAACATTTCCTACTTTCACGAAAGACTTGTTTCGTCTTCTGAAATGGTTAGAAGATCGTGGTGTCACTCATATTGCGATGGAGAGTACGGGCGTTTACTGGAAACCTGTGTTCAATATTTTGGAAGATTACTTTGACATTACACTTGCCAACGCTCAGCGAATCAAAAATGTACCGGGGAGAAAAACCGATGTTTCCGATGCAGAATGGATCGCCAAATTGTTGCGTTACGGATTGATCGAGAAGAGTTTCGTACCTCCTGAGAACATTCGAGAATGACGGGATTTAACTCGCTTGCGCAAAAAATGGATCGGGCAGTTAACCGCGGAGAAAAACCGCATTCAAAAAGTGTTGGAATGTTCCAATATCAAGTTAAGTTCCGTGATTTCGGATGTATTTGGTGTATCTGGGCGAAAGCTACTGGAACGTTTAATGAAACAGGGATACATCGAAGAAACCGAAGTCGATGCTTGCATTCACAGGAGTATGAAGAGGAAAAAACAACAAATTCAGGATTCTCTCTTTGGTACATTGACCAACCATCAACTGTTCATGATTCGCCAATCGTGGAAGCACATCGAATCGTTGGAAAGTTTACTTCGAGACATCGAAGAACGAATCGACCAACTCTTACAAGTATACAAACAAGAGATGGAGCTTCTTGTGACCATACCGGGGATCAAGAAGGAAACCGCTGCCGTGATTATCGCTGAAATCGGAGTCGATATGGGACAATTTCCAACGTCTCAACACCTCGCTTCATGGGCGGGAGTCGCGCCGGGAAATCATGAAAGTGCTGGAAAACGAAAAAGTACCCGAACGACGAAGGGGAATCCGCATATCAAATCGGCGTTATGTGAGGCGGCTTGGGCTTTGTCTCGATGTAGGAATCAACGTTTGGCAGCGAAATATTGGTCATTGGCGGCACGCAGGGGAAAGAAAAAAGCACTCGTTGCGATCGCGCACCGAATGCTTACCATCATTTACTGCATCATTTCTCGAAAAGAACCGTTTCGAGAGCAGTAAATAAATTAGTATAACCAAAAAGGTTCAGAAATATACGAGATACCTAAAAATAAGGTAACTCTGCTTTCCTATTGCCTTTTTTTGGTCGTTAATAGGGTATCCAATTTGATTGTGGGGTATACCGCTTCAGCCATGGTTAATTGATTTTCACAGAAAAAAGAGTTTGAGTATAAAAACTCCTATTTTGATAAATCAGGACAGCAACCTGCTCTTATGCTAGTTTACATTTTCCATTAATGGATCTGCGTACGTACCCTCTTTCGGTAAATCCAATTTTTCATCAACTGCTTTCGAAGCTAATAGATTTACTTCCGAAAAAGCTTGATTCTCATGCCGAAACATTGCGTAAATCAACGCAACACAGATGCCGATCGCAGCTATAATCGATAACACAACTCCTATAGAATGCGGGCCAAAGGTAAAATAAGCACCGACATGCTCCCAATTTGTTATAGGACTTGTATTCATTTACTATTCCTCCTTTCCATTTTTATCCTTTTTTAACTAGTTTTGCTCTTTGACATGATCATTTTTAATCTTCCATTTTCTTGAGTAGATGGAATTCCTTCCGGAAAAGCTGTTGCAGATATTTCAGTTAAATCAATACCAAGCATCTCTGCTTGCTTTGGTATTCTCAACATATTAAGCTTTTTCAAAAGCAGTGATGTCCAGTAGCCGGGGAGAAATCCTAGAAGGATCACAACCGCTGCACATACGAGTTGTCCAATAAAAGAGATTTCCGGGCCGTTTATATTGGGATAGCCGGAGGCAAATATCCCGACTGCAAGGACTGACCAGATCCCGATAAATCCGTGGACGGTAATAGCACCTACAGGATCATCAATCCCCTTCCTTTCGAGAAAATTTCCAATGAATGGACACATCAATCCTCCAATGACAGCTATAATAAATGCAAGCGCTGGATGATATAAATCTAAACCCGAACCTACTGAAATAACCCCGGCCAGCCCGCCTGAAGCGACCCAAAACGGTTCCCCTTTTGAACCTAAATATGCCCCTATTAAACCTCCCGCTAATCCCATTAAAGCATTGAATACAAAAGCTGATAAATTGGTGGGAGTACCGTAAATCGTCATCCATTCCCCATTTGTAACAGCGATTATACAGCCTCCGAGGAAGCCGAAAAACCCAACATAAATGAGCATCAGTCCTAATAAAGTGGACGGAAGATTATGCGGCAGAATATTAACAATTTTCCCATCCCCTGTATATTTGCCGATTCTAGGTCCTAAATTGATCACGACTCCTAATGCAAAAAAACCAGCTATTGCATGAATAACGCCTGCAGCAGCAACATCATGATAACCAAATTGCGTTAAAAACCATCCTTCTCCGTGCCAGCCCCAAGAAGCAGCTAAATTCCAAATAACTGATCCAAGAATAGCGGCAAGAATAAGAAATCCACTTAATCGGACCCGTTCGATCAGCACGCCGGATAAGATGGAAGCTGTCGTAGCAGCAAACAGCGCAAAAGCACCCCAGAAAACTCCACTCGCATGATCCGTTATATTCGGACCCATATTTTCACTCCAAGGCAATGCAGCTAATGCCGCTTCACTCATTCTCGGAATCAAACCGTCTGGAAACGCATTGTATATCCACCAGCCAACAAAATAGAAAGCAGGTAACACGACTGCTAACGTCATTATATTTTTCAAAGCCGTCGCCAATACGTTTTTTACACGGGAGATGCCGACTTCAAGAGTCAAAAACCCCGCATGGATCTGCAGCATGATTGCAATGCACCACCAATAGAATACTTCTATTTGGATTGCGGCAAACTGTTCAAATCCCTCCACATGATCATCCCCTTATTCTAAAGATTTCAAAGCCTTTAACCTACCATTTTTCATGCCCTCCTTCTTCTGTTTCATGAAATTATTTTTAAATAACCTAAATATGCATCATGGAGCCTAGAATAGTGTCTTGAAACCTCTAACGATGCATGACACTTTTCACACGTTACTTGTTTTTGTGCTGTCAGCTTGTTCAGATGATAACACTTTACACAAAATACCCTTTCCTCTTTCTCCCCCCATCCTTGTGCCTGGATCTCATCTTCATTAAAACCGGCCCGCAATGCCAGTTTTTTCAGCTCTTTTAACATTGACCATTGAACTGAAAGAAATAGCTTTGTACCGATAAATTGACTTTCAAATATTTTGTAAATTTCCTCACTGGATGTTGATGAAAGGACAGTCGCTTCATTCGGAAAAAATTCTGTCCCCTTATACGAATGAAGGCTGCTATCATTTTTCTTCAATATATAGATTTGTTTCTTCGTCTGTTCTGGAATTTTTTTAATAAACATCAACGTTGGCAAAATCATCGGTTCATCAATGATAAACAAAAATTGTTTCCCAGTGATGAATTGAAATAGATTGCCAGCTTGCTGATTTTGCGCAAAAAATTCATCTGCTTCAGAAGCGCTTGTTTTCCCATCTGCTGTTTTAGTCATTTTTCAACCTCCCTTGTTTGTTTTTCAACATGGTCGAATCGAATAAGCAATTTGTAATTTTCTCAATTCGAATTTTTCGAATATCAGGATATTCTCCAACGATAAGCTGCAGCTAGTTCGAATCAATATTAAGCAAACAAAGCATTGCCGTAACTTGATTTCTATCAAATTACAACAAAGAAAGATAACGGCTAGTTGTGAAGCCCGGACCGTTCGAGCGTGTAAGCATATAAAGAGCATCTGTTAAAGGAATCCGGCGATAAGTTTCAATAACACGCCCATTGACAAATAGATTCTCCCGTTTTTGTTTTAATTGGGCAGCCGTTTGTTGAAAAAGTTTCTTAGATCTATTAAACGAGTCAAAAACGAAGCGTTCTGCTGCTGGACAGCTTGCAATACTCACATCGCCGAAATGAACCCGTCCTGACGGTGAATATGCTATCGCACTGACGATTCGTTGCTGCGCACTGCTGATGGTTTCTTGTAAAAAAGTCGCATGAACGGGTTTGATATCTTCCACAATCAGCCGGGTGATGCCCCGATCGTTAATCGCTTCTAAAATTTGTTCAGGGTCATCCTCCACGATAACCTCTTTATGGGGCGGCCATATATCCATCCAATAATGATCTAAGTGCTGTTTTCCGACATGGAAAATGAAATAATCAGGATAAATTCGAAGTCCGCCCTCCTCATCTGTTAAATCCTGACGATAAAAATCATAAAATCTGGTGACAGCTGCCATAAGCAAGGCGCTAGCACCAGCACTTCCTGCCGGTTCCCGTACGACTATTCCTAGTCGATCATATTGATGAAATCCCGGCAGCAACTCCTCAAAAGAACATTTCACGTCGTTTATCTTGAATTCAAAATCATCGATTCCGATAACCTTTGTTGTGTGCACAATTCCATTTGCTCCTTTCTTGTATGCTCTTAAAGATCTAAAACAAGACTGCCGGATTTTGCCCTTGAAACACATGTTAAAATGACATTGCTTTCTTTTTTCTCCATTTCGGTAAGAAAAAAGTCTCGATGGTCAATTTCTCCTTTTAAAACATGCAGCTGACAGCTGCCGCATCCCCCGATTTTACATGAATATGGCACATCAATATGAAGCTGTAATAAAGTGTCCAGCAAGCTTTTCCCTTCAGGCACCTCAATCACTTTGTTGCTTTTATTGAGTTTTACCCGAAATGGCTGCATCGGTCCTGATTTTGGCGGTGTAAAGAGCTCAAAGTGGATGCTTTTTTCAGAATAACCAATGACTTTGGCAGCATCGGCAAATTCTTTGATCATGGCCTCTGGACCGCAGAAATAAACATGGGTTCCTATCGGTTGATTTTCCATTAACTTTGCTGACATTTTCTTGTTTTCCTTTGAAAAATAAAAATGAGTTTCCTCTGAAAAAAAAGTGGAGAGATGGCGATAAAAGGCACATAATTCCTTTGAAGGAGCGGCATAATGTATTTCAAATGGAGCCTTCTTCTTTTTTAATTCCTTCGCCATCGAAAGAAAAGGTGTAATGCCAATCCCAGCTGCAAAAAACAAATGGCGTTTTGCTTGAAAGCTTAGCGGAAAATAATTTTTCGGATAACTAATGGAGATCTTATCCCCTTCTTTCACATGATCGTGCCAATAAATTGATCCTCCATTTGAATCCTCATTGCGGCGAACGGCAATTCGATAGTAGCCTGTATTGTCCGGATCACTTGTAAGAGAATAGTGGCGTTCGATTAAGCCTGTTTCAGTTTGCAAATAAGTCGTAATATGAGACCCCCCACTAAAACGAGGCAATGGCGAACGGTCTGCTGACACTAGCTTAAAACTTTTAATCGCAGCTGTTTCATGCGTAATTTGTTCTACAATCACTTCAAGTGTTCGCGCCATCATGTAATCCTCCCTTTCATGTTTTTTAAAAACAGCTTCTTCACACGCTATTTTCTTCCAATTTTCCCAATTTCAATCTGTCAAGCTTTTTTCTAAATAGCGAATGATTTCTCCTTTGTATAAACTAAATCCTTTATATTCAGCCATATAGTCAGGTAAATCCTTTAAAACTCGAAAAAAACGTTTCAACCAATCTTCATTTTTTTTCAGCTCATCAAGTGATATTAAATGAGTATGAATACTAAATAAAATCCCATTGCTTCGCGGCATACGAAATAGCCTTTGATCCTCCACTCTTAAGTGGACAAGCTGACCGGCATTTTCTGAAGTTACCTTTTCCTTTTTTGGACCCCATTCATCAAAATTCTCAGGGAACGTGTCAAGGATTGGCTCCACTGTTAAAGTCCAGTTTAACCGTGTCCACGGTTTCCCTGCCTCGATTCTCAAAAGAAAATTGAGGACTTTTTTCGCTAAACCGCTGTCGAAAAAAACCGGTACAGGAGAATGGAACTCGGTGTAAGTCATACCAATATCAAAGGCAATCGACCAATTGGCAGGAAAACACAATTGTCCTGCATCCATATATAAATCACCGTCTCTTTGCCCCATAAAAATGAGATCCTCTTGAACGTGTCTGCCGATAAAATCTAAAGGCTCGTAGGGCAATGTCGATAGATCGCCAAAAGTAAATGTATGTTTCTCATCCAAAAGCTTATTTTCAAACGTCCATTCATGACCATTTTTTATAACCGAGAAATACTCAGGGTAAATAAAGGCAAGTTCATCTATTAAAAATTCCAGCACTTCCCACTGTCCATCGATTGAATGTTCTAAAGATTGAAAAGCACGTTCATGGTGGTTTAATAGTATTTGACGCTTTTTATCTATTTCTTCAAAATATTCGGGAGTAATATCTGCAAGTTTCCCCGATTCTAGAGGCCTCGCATTATTAGAATACCTGTAAGAGTCCTTTTGAAATGGAAATGGGAACCTTTTAATAAGCGGAATTTCTTTGATCATATGTTGGTTAGTCGTTTTTACACTCACTGCCCTCTCTCCTCCTCACGATCAAAACTGGATGAAAGAACCTCCCCATGAAGCCGCGCTACGCAAGGGGAAATTCTTTCATTTGTTTAATTTAAAAATGTTGGCTCCGGCAATCGATGTGCCGTATAAATCGCATCTCCATCGCTTTCAGCATCAAAGATCACTTTCGTTTCAGGGGTAAAGATAAAAACATCTCCCGCTTCCCCTACATATTTGTTTCCTTGTTCATCTCTGACGATGATTTGCCCCTTTATAATTACCTTTACTTCTAAGTAAGTATACAAAAATTCAAACTCTTCCGACTTTTGCATAGAGAAATATCCAATTGTTAAAGGCTTCTCTAATGGGCTAATCGGAACGTCAATAATTTGACTTTTCAAAGCCGGTATACTCAAAACATTGTTCAACTCAATTTTTTCATACGTTCCAGCTTTTATTAGCTGAATTCCTGGCTTTTGACTTAAAAATTGATGATCCATAGCTGTTACCGCTGATTCACTCATTCTTTCCACTCTCCTTTTTCAATTTTTATAATCAGAGTTATGTTATGTTTTGTAACAAAAAATGTATTATTTTATAACTCTGATGATCCTATCATAATAACAACCGTAACGTTCTCACAACCGTTTTTTCTCAAATGGCGGGAATATTCGCAAAAATCTGTAAAATGTTCTGACAATTAGAGCTTTTCCTTTCGGATCATTCAACATGAGCAGGCAATGAATTTTTTTTCTTTGAGAACTTAACATTATTAGCGCCAATAATGAGATCAGCAACGATGTTTTACACGGAAAGGAGACAGGGAGAGTACAGAATCATTGTAAAATGTAATGACAAGGTTTTTGATTTATTCCCACTATTTAGGAAATCTCTGTTTCTTTGAAAGAATCGTCTATGTAAAAATAAAAGCACAATATTCATAATATTGTAATTTTTGTTAACATTCTTAACAGTAACCTTTAAAAAGGAGTGATGTCAATGGTAGTCAATCAGACAGAACTGCAGGAAGAAATTATGCAAATTCCAAAATGGTGGTCTTACCCAGAAGGATTCGAAAAACTAATTGAAAAAGCACATGAATTAGGCAAAAAGGAGCTGCTGCCCCGTGCTTCTATTTCAGACAAGGAGTGCCGTTATCCTCGGGAAAGCTTACAAGCAATTGCGGATGCTGGATTTGGAGCAGTTACAATCCCTGTTGACGACGGAGGCCTTGGCGCTGGACTAACTGGATTTGCTTTGTTAGCCGAAAGTTTTTCTCAATATTGCGCTTCCACTACTATGTGTTGGGTTATGCACACTGCTGCCGTCCAAACGCTTTATACAGCTGGAACTAGAGAGCAGCGGCAGCGTTATATTCCTGGGGTGCTAAAGGGAAAGATTGGCGCATTAGCCTTTAGTGAACCAGCGACTGGAAGCCACTTCTGGAATGTTGTTAGTTCGGCTCCCCGCAAAGGAAACGGATATTTGTTAAATGCGGAAAAATCATTTGTCACCAGTGCGGGCGAGGCGGATTGGTATATTGTTTGCACCAATTATCCAAATAGCATAGAAGACGATCCATTAATGTTTTTAATTGTAGATCATAATCAGAAGGGAATCGAATATTTTCCTTTTTCAGCTATGGGGCTTCGCGGAAATTCAAGCGGACCGATGAAGTTTAAAGATGTCTTTGTCCCTATTGAAAATCGTCTTGGGACTGAAGGCGGAATGAATGTTTATAATGAAAACGTCATTGATCCGCTCTTTTTATTAGGCACAAGTGCTTGCTGGGTTGGTATTGCTCAAGGAGCCTTGAATGCAGCAATTGACCAGGCAAAGAAAAAAGTCCATAAAGATACAGGAAAATCAGTTGCCGGCTACCAAGTCATTCGCCACGAATTGGCAAAAGCGCAAATTTTAATCGATAGTGCAAGAAGCATGCTTTATCGTACAGCTGAAGGGATGGATCAATGTTTAAATAGTGGAAAAGAATTGTCAGAATGCTTATACCCGCTTTGGGAACTCAAAACTCATGCAGCAGATATAGTCATACAAGTTACAAATCAAGCATTACAAGTTTCTGGAGGAAGAGGATATCTAACCGGGCAAGTGGAAAAATTTTTGCGTGACGGTCGAGCAGGTGCAGTCATGGGACCCACAAACGAAATATTGCGTGAATGGATTGGCCGCACGCTAATTGGTGTTCCTTGGTTTGAATAATTTGTATCACTTGATCTGAGATATAACTGTTTGTGCCAATAACTTGTTTCTGAAATGCAAAAAAAGAGATTCGTTAGCCGAATAAATCGCCTGACGAGAGGAGGGAGCCCCATACCCGTCAAGTTAGCGGTATAAAATTTTTTAGGATGATACGCATGTTCGAAAAATCAATCAAAGGATGAAGAGAAAACCAAATGCTGGGCATGCCAAATAACCCTCAAGAAGAGGGTTATTTGGCATTTATATCCATGACCCACACTACCATATCCCCAATTTCTTTAAAAGATCCGATACCGTTTCCTCTCCTTTCCTTCGGTCTTTCCTCGCGTGTTTCCTTAACAGAGACAGGAGAGATGGAAGGGCGGTTTCCATCGCTTGGGGATGCAAAAGAAACCGATGCCAATACGATTGGAGGATATTAAGCGCTTTCCATTCACTGATCTCGATTCCCTCCCGTTGATGCCAATACCTTCGGGCTTGGAACAGAAGAGTCTGCGTGACTAAAATGGCAATCAATGTCCCATATAAGTGGCATTCGAATCGTTCCTTCTTCATCTTTTTGACACGGTCAAGATCAAATAAGGATTTCCAGCCCTTAAATAACAGCTCCACTTGCCAGCGCAGCGAATACAGCTCATAAACTTGTTGCGCATCAAACGATTCTTGTGGTAAATTGGTCAGTAAGATGTGATATTTCTTTTGTTCAAGGGTTTGGCGTGACAGCGCCTTCCCTTTCTTTTTTCCTTTTTCCGCACGTACGCCAGCCGTTTTTCCCATTCTTCCGCCGTGAGACGGCGAAAAATCAGACGCGGAACATACAGGCGTTGGTGTCCGATATACACGTGTTCCACTTCCACGGCTTCCCCCTCGCCCAATCGATTTCCTATCGATTCCCAATCCCATTCGTGCCACTCCCCGTCCTGCTTGATATAGACTTTGATATCGGAACGCAACCGGGTAATATAATAAGCACCTCGAGCATCGATCTCCGCCAGCGTGGCGAGTGAAAAAAACCCAGATCCCGAATGCAAAGGTCATTCGGTAAAATCGTGTGCTGGGTATGATAAGCAAAACGGGCATCGGAATCATTGGCCTGTTGAACGCACAGCTGAAGACAGGTTCCCGATTCTAACACATTAATGGGGGCGTCTATAAGCCGTAAAAACGACTTATTCGACACCCCCTTCTTTTATGCGTATACAATTGAATTAGTCATAGCTTTGCCGTTTTGACAACCAATGAAAAATACATTGCCATGCTAGGACATTTGAGAAGCAATATCGTTTGATTTACCCTTCTCTTCTATCGACTGATCAACATCTGAATAAGCCGGTTCTTGATGAAAGCTTAAATCAAGGCCAAGCAGCTCGTCTTCTTTTTTCACACGCAACGGTGTAAACAGCGAAACAATTTTCAAAACAATATATGTTCCTACTGCCGCAAGCAAAACAGCCACAATCACTCCTATAACCTGATGGAACAGCTGTTCAGGATTTCCATAAAACAAACCGTTATTCCCTGCCGGATTCACTGACTTAGTAGCAAAAAGTCCTGTTGCAATGGATCCCCATATTCCGCAGATGCCATGTACTCCAAAAGCATCTAACGTATCATCATATTTTAGACGTGCTTTCACAAAATGGATAGCAAAATAGCAGATAGGGGCGGATGCAAGTCCAATAATCAAAGCTGAAGGGATTGTGACAAATCCTGCTGCTGGAGTTATGCCAACAAGACCGCCTATTGCCCCAGTGGCAGTTCCTACTAGCGTCGGGCGCTTGCGAACCATCCATTCTATGATCAGCCATCCCAAGCCCCCGGCTGCTGCGGCAACTTGTGTATTGGCAAAGGCAAGAGCGGTAATACCATTTGCACTAAGTGCACTTCCTGCGTTAAAACCGAACCAGCCAAACCAAAGAGTGGCCGCTCCAATAAGAAATAAAACAATATTATGAGGAGCATCATTTTTCTTCATATGTTCATATCTCGGCCCAATTACGAGTGCAGCTGTTAATGCGCTAACACCGGAAAGTATATGAACAACCGTACCTCCAGCAAAATCAAGTTCGCCCATGGCAAAAAGCCATCCGCCTCCCCATACCCAATGAGCCATTGGTGCATAAACAAAGGTGATCCATAAAACCGAAAACATTACCCATGCAGGAAAAGAAATACGCCCTGCAATTCCTCCGGAAATAATCGCAACCGTTATAGCAGCAAATGCACCTTGAAAAATGGCAAATATATAATGAGGGATGGTTAATGAACCAAAAGCAGCCTCTCCTCCTACTCCGTTAAATGCCAGGTAGTCCAGTTTTCCAATGATTCCCCCTACATCCTGTCCAAAGCTTAGGCTGTATCCCCATAGCACCCAAACAATGGTCACAGTTAAAAGACTGACAAAGCTGTGCATCATCGTTGATACAACATTCCGTTCGTTTACAAGCCCTCCATAAAAGAGAGCCAAACCAGGTACATGCATAAAAATAACGATAGCCGCTGCTACGAGCAACCAAGTTGTATCCCCCGTATCAACCACCGGCTCGTTCTCTTGCGCAAAGGCTGAAATCGGAAAAAGGAATAAAAGATAAAGAAGAAAAACGAAAAATATTGAAGCTCTTTTCTTTACGAAACCATCCATAGGAATCCTCCTCCTTACTTTTTTCATTACTCTAGCTTTCGGTAGCGATTTGTTCAAAACGATTTAATCGAAAAAAGGAAATATCATGTTTTGTTTTCCCAAGCGTGACTAAATCTGCTAAAATGCTCCCAACGATGCTGGCAAACTTAAACCCATGTCCGGAAAATCCACCGGCTAACAACACATTGCTGAAGTTTGGATGAAAATCGATAATAAAGTCGCTATCAGGAGTAAGTGAATATAAACAAATTTTACCATCGGTCAGCTCGCCGGCAGCCTGCGGCATATATTTTTCAAGAAAGCTTCGTACATCACGTTCATCTTCACAGTAAGAACCAAATAGTCTGTTCACGGAATCTGGATCACTTTCAATCCCCATGTCATGACGTCCTATTTTTACACCTGTTTTCCGAAAATTCGGAAAACCATAATAATGACCTTCTTTTGTGTCAAAGACAAAAGCAGGAAATTGACCAAAATCATATAGTCCATCCTCCAACGGTGCAAACCATGCAACAGGTTTTCGGATCACTTGGATCGGAAAATCGAGTTCCGGCAATAATTTCGGAATCCATGCACCAGCTGTGATCACTAAATTGGCTGCTTGAAAACGTCCCTTCTCCGTAATGACCTCCGACATATCCGATTGAATGGACAGCTTTAAGACAGGATTGTTTTCCAACAGTTTGGCTCCCAGTTTTAAAGCTTCTTCTTTATAAGTTTGAATACATACTTCACATAACAAAAATCCTGCTTGGGGATCAAAACAGGCAGTAAAATCTTCGGGAATTTGAATGCCTTGCCATTTGTTCATCACCATGCTTGCTGTGAACATTTCAATTGGGAGGTTGTGATGAATAGAGCTTTGAATCGTTTCATTGACAAAAGATGAATCGCGTTCGCCGACAACTAAAGTGCCTGTTTGATAAAATAACGTTTTTCCTGTTTGCTCTTGCAGTTCCATCCATAACCGGTATGCTTCTTTAACTAAATCAACATATTTTTCCCCTTGGCCATAACCAAATCGCAGCATTCTTGTTTCCCCGGCGTGGCTTGCAAAGGAATTTGGAACAGAAAATTGATCAATCATCAACACGCTTTGACCATTTTGGGCTAAATAATAGGCTGCAGCACTTCCTGCAGAACCTGCTCCAATAACAATCACATCGTACATCCCGTCATCATTCATACGAATTCCTCCATATAAATCAATACGATTTGTTTTTAGTAGCCTTTTAAATATTTTTCAACTTCCCATTCGCTGACATAGTCATGATATTCTTTCCATTCAGCCTTTTTTCGTTTCATAAAGGTCTCCATAAATGTTTCCCCTAGTGCCTTGACTAACACTTCATCGCTTTCTAATGCTTCAATCGCTTCATTCAATGTAGAAGGCAATTTGTCAAATTCATTTTCTATCGAATGGAACATGTATAAATTTCCGTTAAATGGATCTCCTGGATCCATCCGCTTTTCGATGCCGTCCAATCCCGCTGCTAAAATCGCAGCAGTCGCCAGGTACGGATTACAGGAACCGTCCATGGCCCGAAACTCAATCCTTCCAGCATCAGGGATGCGAATAAGCTGTGTGCGGTTATTCCCTCCATAAGAAATAAAATTAGGAGCCCATGTAGATCCAGATGAGGAATTTAACGCTCCTAGCCGCTTGTAAGAGTTGACAGTTGGACAGACAATAGCCGTTAGAGCTTTTGCATGATTGAGAATACCTGCAATAAAATGATACGCGACGGCAGATAACCCAAAACCTTTTTGATCACGGACATCTTCAAACACATTTCGTTCTTCCCGCTCATCCCATAAGCTTAAGTGCATATGGCAGCCATTCCCGGTCAGATTGGAAAATGGCTTCGGCATAAACGTGGCGATTAGTCCTCGTTCCTCTGCCATGGTTCTAATCATATATTTAAAAAATGTATGCCGATCAGCAGACGTCACCGCATCTGAAAAATCAAAATTGATTTCAAATTGTCCATTGGCATCTTCATGATCTGCTTGTGTGACATTCCATTTCAATTCATTCATATACTCAATCAAAGTGCCTAAAAATTCGATATTTCTCATAAGCGCCTGCTGTTGGTAACATGGTTTCAATTCTTTATCCTGTTCATCAAACGGGGCAATTTTCCCGTCTTCTCCCTGTTTCACAAGGAAAAATTCCGGTTCCACTCCCGTTTTCATCGTATATCCCATGCTTTTTGCTTGCGTCAGCACATTTAACAAAATCGTTCTCGTACAAAACGGCCAAGGAGTTCCATCTTCCGTTAAAGTTCCGGCAAACCAAGCAATCTCTTTATTCCACGGTAATATAGTCATAGAACGCAAATCAGGGATGCACAATATATCGGGATCATGCGGTCCGTGGCCGAGATCGCCTACAGCAAAACCGGCGAATCCAGCCCCTGATTGGCAGACTGACTGTAAACGGGAGGAAGGAATTAATTTCGCACGTAAAGAACCGTTCAAATCCGAAAAGGAGGCTAACGCCAATTTGATCTTTTTACCTTCGATATATTTTAACGTCTCCTCCAACACCTTGTTATTGCTTTCCACTATACCGATCAATGATCATCACCATCCCTTATTTTTTACACTTTTAAAAGATCTTTAAATGAACTCCCATGGTCAAGGCTTGCAAAATACGGTTTTTTGCCCCCTAATCCTACTAGAGGAACTCCTGTAATATAGGAGGTGACTAATGTTAACGAGCGCAAATCGGTAGGATCTAAATCACTGACTCTGCTTTTTCCGCACGATCTTGCAAAAATTTGCATTTCCATCGTGATCGAATTGATATAATTCTCCACTCTTTCAGCGGCAGCTGTAGGATCTAATCTCGCCATTAACTCAGGATCTTGTGTCGCAATACCGACCGGGCATTTACCCGTATGGCAATGATGGCATGCACCAGGTTCTGTCCCTAAGGCATGGTAGTCTTCTATATAAATTGGCCGCTGGCAATTAAGGGCAATTAACATTGCTGAACCCATATAAACGACATCCGCACCTAGTGCGATGGCTTTCGCTGCATCAGCGCCATTGCTGATTCCGCCGCCGATAATTAGCTTTACTTCGTGCTTCATACCGATATCGTAAAGTGCTTGAGCTGCTTCAACTACAGCGGAAATGGTCGGAATCCCTGTATGATCCAATTGGATTTCCGGTGAGGCAGCGGTTCCTCCTTCCATTCCATCAATGACGACTGCTTCCACCCCAACCTTTGCCGCCAGCTTTACATCATCATAAACGCGTCCGGCCCCAATTTTAATAAAGATCGGCACTTCATAATCAGTCGCTTCCCGAATTTGCTCTACTTTTACCCCTAAATCATCTGGCCCCATCCAATCGGGGTGCCGGCACGGGCTTCGTTGATCGACTCCTGCAGGAAGATCCCGCATTTTTGCCACTTCTTCAGAAACTTTATGTCCAAGAAGCGTTCCGCCCGTACCTGGTTTGGCACCTTGGCTCACGACAATTTCTACCGCATCGGCTTTTTTCAAATCATAAGGATTTAAACCGTAGCGGCTCGGAAGCAATTGGTAGACCAATTTCTCCGAATATTCACGTTCTATCGGATGCATGCCCCCATCGCCCGTACATGTACTGATGCCGCATCTAGTCGCTGCAATGCCAAGCGCTTTTTTAGAATGAGCATTAATCGCCCCAAAACTCATCCCTGCAATCATGATCGGTGTTTCGAGTACGAGGGGACGTTTCACCTTTCCTTCTCCTATAACAACTTTTGTATCGCATCGCTCCCGATACCCTTCCAGCGGTACCCTTGACAGTCCTGCCGGAGTAAAGACGAGATCGTCAAAGGAAGGTAAGTCCATTCTTTTTGTAGCTTGGCCGCGGATGCGATATCGTCCAATCTGAGCTTTTTCTTGAATTTCTTCAATTTTTTCCGGACTCCACACCTTGCTTTTTCTTATAAGATTTCTTTCCATACGCGAAACTCCTTTTTATTAAAATGATGAAGCAAGCCGTTAGGAACAATTTTTTGAAAAGAGGGCGGCGGTTCTATTTGATAGAAATCAAGCAAACTCTTTATCTCATCTTTTTCCTCTTCCGACACTTCCTCTACCTTTGTTCCATTCCCCAGCTCCGCAATTTTCCCGCCAACATAGATCACTCCATCATACATGGAATCTCCCAGCGCTTTCCCAGCATCTCCACAAATAATTATTTTTCCTTTTTGCATCATAAAACCGGTCATATATCCGGTATTACCGCCAATAATTAAAGTCCCTCCCTTCATGCTGATTCCCGCCCTGGCACCTGCCTCTCCTTTGACAACTACGATACCGCCTCTCAGCGAAGCTGCACAGGAAGACGCTGCATTTCCATTTACGACAATTTCTCCGCTCATTAAATTTTCACCAACTGCCCAGCCGCAATTCCCGTTTATGGTCGCTGTCACCTTATCACATAAACTCACTGCATAGTAGCCGACATCTCCGTTATAAATGAGGTGAATCGGATCGGTAATACACACCCCGAGGTTATGGCGCGCGAGAGGGTTTTCAATGACAACCTCCTTTATTCCATTTTTTGCAAAATCCCGAATCATTTGGTTGATTGAAGTCACCGTTTCACTCTTGCAATCAATTACTATACTTTCTTTCACAGATTCCATACCAATACCTCCTCTGCCCCTGGTTCTCTTACCGGCAAGTTTTTTCCAAAACCATTTGTAATTGCTAAGCTTTCAGAAGCAAAAGCGATGAAATCATCAGTTTCCGCAAGCACAATCGGCTTCATACTAAAAGGTTCTTTTGCTAAACCGACTGCTGTCGGCGTAACAGCAATATAGCTAAAAGAGCCGTCTAAATCATGAACAGATGACGTCATGGCTTCTTTTAAGCTGGCTCCTTTCTTCATTTCATCTACTAAATAAACGGCAATCACTTCCGAATCGTTTCCTGTTATAAATTGATAGCCTTTCTTTTCGTAGTATGCTCTCAATTTAATGTAGTTTGTCACATGGCCATTGTGGATAATGGTTAAATCTTTATAAGAATGACAGCAGAGCGGCTGCGAGTGGGAAATATCGACTTTACTCTCTGTCGCCATTCTTGTATGGCCTACCGCAACTTGCCCGTCATATACGGAAAGTTTAAATTGCGCATCTAAAAGATGAGCTCCCCCTAAAGATTTCAACACTTCAATCGATTCTCCGATGTTTGCGACTGAAATGTCTTCGTCCAGCTGACTGATTTCATGAACAATATGTTGTATATCCCCTGAATAGAAAATTTTTGCTCTAACATAGTTGCCATGATCAGATGAATACAGCACATCTGCTTTATCTTTTAAGAAGGAAATGATTTTCTCCCCGTTGCCCCTTGTTTCATAATTCACATCAACATATAAGACGTTCTCTTCCTTTGGATGGAGAATGGCAACTCCTGTTGAATCAGGACCTCTTCGAAACAAACTGTCCAGCATTGCCAATATGACTTCGCCTGTTTTCCTTTTGTGATTTGGATTTTTAAAGATGACACCACCGATCCCGCACATCTTTTTCCCTCCAGTCGTTGAAAATTTTTTGGAACTTTTTGTGAGAGGTTGTGGTTATATACAATATTCCATAATTTTTTCCCAAAAAAAAGCTTATTTTATCGAATATTGAGAAAATTACAAAAACCATGTTACCTTTTCTTCCATAGGATGGACTTTTTCATCCTTTGGTCATCTGTTTGGTACCCAGCCTAGTTCTTCGGAAATTTCATTTGCGGCTCTGATTGTGGTAGATATTAAACCGGCTAACTCATCTTTCGTAAAACGCGTTTCCGGCCCGGCAACACTTAAAGAGGCGATCACTTTATTTTCCCAAGAGAAAATAGGAGCTGCCACACTGGCGGTTCCTTCTGTTGTTTCCCCGAAAGAAATACAATATCCATGCTTTCGAATTAACATTAAATGTCGGTTAAGATGATCCACGTCTTTTATCCTTCCATTTTTTACAAGATCTTTAATCACTTGGCTTCTTGTTTTCTCTTCCAAGTATGCTAAAATCACTTTTTTCGAAGCACCTACGCATAAAGGAAGACGCATTCCAATCGGTTCGACAATTCTAAGCCAATGCGGCGAATCAACACAATCAATAAACACGCCTTCACATCCTTCCGGTACGGTCAAGTACACACTTTCCTTTGTTTTTTGGGCCAGCTTTTCCATAATTGGTACTGCAGCATTACGAACCGATAGATTGTCTCGTATGGAAAGACCTAATTGAAGCAATGTAAGGCCTAGACGGAATTTTCTCGTTTGTTTGTTTTTATACACAAATCCATACTCTTCTAAACAAGTCAGCAATCGGTGCACCGTTTGAACGGGAATACCGAGCTTTTTACTGATTTCCGTAGTACTCCACTCTTCTTTATTTTCGTTCGGCTGAATAGTTTGCAATAATAAAATCGTTTTCCGAATCACCTCTGACATCTAAACCCCTCCTATGTAAAAAAATTTACATAATGAGAATGGAATGTTTGCTTTTATATTAACGAAATAAAAAATGATACAACGTTGTTTTGTCAGATCGGCCAACATACTTTTTATATTTTTTCCCATATAATGAGATTTTTTACCGGAAGAGGTTGAGGGAGGAATTTAATAAACGAGCAAGTTGAGTTAATTTTTCTCTTCTCCATTTTCTGTGGTTCTCTAGAGGCGAACTGGGGATGTATATCGGATCATGTAACAATTTGCGAATTTTTTATCCAAGCAATATACGACAAAATAATCCGTCATTTGGATGCACTTGTTGAAAAAGCGCAAATTGCAGCTGGTTGACCTTGTATCCTGAAGGTCTCATAAAATGGGGGTGTCTAATAAGTCGTTTTTACGGCTTATTGACGCCCCCTTTAATGTTTTAGAAACGTTGATATATCGATGTTTATGATTTTTGTTTTTAATGGGATTTGATTTTCTGGACAGCCCCATGTCTCTCTCGTGTCGTAATGAAAATACCAGCCAAAACGAATAGTACACCAGCCAGGATGCCCTTAATAGTTCTTCTTTAGTTGAATG
The DNA here is from genome assembly GCF_038008865.1 of Aeribacillus sp. FSL K6-8394. Lineage (NCBI taxonomy): Bacteria > Bacillati > Bacillota > Bacilli > Caryophanales > Bacillaceae > Aeribacillus > Aeribacillus sp. FSL K6-8394. The sequence continues at coordinate 325,484 of NZ_JBBPAA010000001.1, read as the reverse complement.
GTTTTAGTGTACTCGATTACACTTTCGTGAAAAGTTCGTATTGACAACAAATTCCGCTTAGGATAAGGTCAATCCGTTTCGAAATTCACTTACATATTTAAATTGTCGGTTTTGTATAATATTGTCTTTCAGTTACAAAATGCCTAAATAAATCCAAACCTTCATTATAAAATAAATGCTTTGATAAAAATTGAAACGTTTATCCTTTCTTTGCTTTAAAAAAATCCCCTCCCATGTAGACGGTTAGGAGCATAAAATCATTACATTTAACTGTCTACCTGTTAGGGGAAAATACGAGACCTGCTCAATTTTTAAAAATGGTAACATACTTACCATTTTGGAATATAAAATTAAGCAAACTTATCATAACGTTTTTTAGATGCGGCAGCCCCCTCGGAAATCGATGTAGATGACATCCCCTTTTTTCGTTTGCCATACCTTTTAGTGATGTCTCTTTTCATTCTGGCAATAGTCATAATTTCAAATTTGTCGCCGTCATCCAATTGACGGAGGATTTCGATTAGTTCCTGCTCTTCTGGAGAAAGTTCGTTTTTGTCATTTTGTTGATCGATCATTTCGTTTTCACTAACTTTTATAGATGGATCGGCAAAAAGAGCAGCTGAGGCTTTAAATAGATTCATTAGTGCTTCAGGATCTAAGCTGACCGAACTGTTTTCGCCTTTCAAGCATTTTATGGTTAAATCCTGAAATCTTTTAAACAATGGAGATTTTTTAATTTTATCGTCTTCAGCTGAAGCACGGTCAGTCATTTCTTGTAAACAAGAATCTGACGTAAATTTATCATTAGTTTCAGAAATCGGAACACTAGTCAAATAAGCCTCGCCGTATAGCAAGTAATCATTACTCACTCCTAAAACTCTGCTTATTAATGATAGATTCTCAGCAGAAACTGAAACTGCTCCTCTTTCAATTTTGCTTAGTGCGCTATTCGTAATACCAGTAGCTTTTGCCATTTCCTCAAGTGTCAAACCTTTTTCTTTACGAATTCGTCTTACCCGACTGCCCAATTCCTTTTTGAAATCGCTCATTTTCTGTCAACCTCTCTATAATCTTCCTAAAAGAAACATTTTTAGTCCTAAAGGAAAATTTTGTTGATTTTCGTCTTATAGGAATATATAATGTAATCAAAAGTGGTAACCGATTACCTTGTCAAACAAAAATAAAGTGTAAATAGATGTAAAAGTTCGACAATCTGCGTAAGTTTCCTAGTCCATTGGTCCAAAAGAACCGTCATAGGTCATTTCATGAAGGTTACCGATGGACTATATATCCGTTTGAATAATCAGCGCGCTCTATATTAATCATCACAACCGCTTTTGCAGCCTTGAAACTGAACTAGCAGTTGAATCATTGTACAACAATAGCATCGCGATCCAATGATTGGAATAAGCAAGCTGTTGTTCCGGTGCAGATGCTTTGGATGAAACAGGTACAGCGTGCTGACTGAAAAATGCAGCATATCAAATGTTCTATATGCCCGGAAAGCCTTCTGATTATTGATCTTAACAATGAAAGAAATAGACGAGCTCAATCAAAGGCTATACCCATTCGAAGCATCAAGCAGAGTTTTGCTATCTAAAATAGTTCTTTGAGCTTTCAAATTCATACATAAACTGTTGAATCATCTGTCCTTTAAAAATTGCCAATTTGAAGCATCGAGAAAACAACTTGTTCCAAACTACATCAATCAGTTGAAGATATACAAATGGAAATGCTTCACTGTTTTTTAATACCATCTGCATTAAATTCTCCGAAATATAGATAGTCTCTAAATAGAGCTAGTACTGGCATGAATTGAGGAACTTGGTTCTTTTATTTGTCCACAGTTTGGTTTTACAACATGATGAGCAGGCTTAATCTCCTGAACAATCTGGTCGATGTGAAGCTTTAAGGATGATAAAAGCTCCTGCTGCGTTTCTCCGTCCTCGTTATACATGAAAATCTTTCGGAGATAGCACCAGGACATAGTTAATCAGCAATAGATTTTTGAATCAACATCTCATAACGAATTCTAATCCTCAATATAGTTATGACTCCCTTTCATTCTACCAAAATTCGGCATAGGGAAACAGAATGATCATAGAAAGGAGTGATTTTAATGGCGGTTCGCAAACAACGCATCACTCCGTTAGGGTGGAAAATCAAGCGGCGCTTGGCAGAACTTGAAATGACCCATAAGGAGTTTTGCGAGCAGCATAAAATCCCGTTAAGCCGCCTTTCTGAAATTATTTCAGGAACACGTCAAAACCGAAAATATCGCGATAAAATTTTAAGAGAGTTGGAAATCGAAGAGGAGGGTCAACCCCATGCCGAACAAGTGCAGCATGTCGGTTGAAACTGAATAATTTATAACAAATTAAGCAGAAGAAAAAACTCATTTGGTACGATGGTTAAAATGGTGGAAACTATTATTTCTGCTCTAGCCGCTCAATATCGTTTCACTGCCATCCGTACTCGCAGCGTGAATAGGTACATAAAGAAGCTAAATGATATTTAATTGCCTTATACAGCTAGTTAGATAATAGGGTTGGTTATCCAAAATCATCCCAACATTTTTGGAACGGATGATGTAAAATATTTTCAAAAATGTTATGTATTGTTGTATTTTTCGGGATTTATTCGTATTGGCACATGCCTACATGTTGTAACGGGGTGAAATATAGGTGATTTTCAAAAGAACAAAGCAAGAAAATTCGTATTTTAATTTTGATCAAGGGAAAGGCAATATAAGTATCACGAAAGGCAGTGAAATTGAAAGGCAAATCTTAATGATCGACCTAACAGAAAAAGATTTACAGATTATTAATGCTATACAGCCATTCGTAATAGAAAAAATTGATTTAATTGCTGATAGATTTTATAAGAACTTGGAAAAAGAACCATCGCTTTTAAAAATTATTAATGATAACAGTTCGATAGAAAAATTAAAAAAGACGCTTAGACAACATATTGTTGAAATGTTTAACGGAAGAATAGATGCAGCTTTCACCGACAAAAGAATTAAAATTGCCCATATGCATGTAAGGATAGGTCTTCAAACGAAATGGTATATGTGTGCATTTCAGGATCTATTTTTAGCACTTATGGATATTATCCAACAAAACATCATCAATAAGGAAGATTGCTTTCTTGCCATAAGAGCGGTCTCTAAAATTATAAACTTAGAACAACAATTGGTATTAGAGGCGTATGATACTGAATCAATAAGATTAAAGGAAGCAATTGCAATAGAGGAACAAAAAAGGTCAGTTCGTAAAAATGTTGCAAAAGCATCTCAAAATCTGGCTGCAATCTCGGAGCAGACAAATGCTTCTTTCCAGCAATTAATCGCGCAATCAAACGAAATCGTTTCCCTTGCAAAAAACGGAACTAGTCTATCTCTATCCGCACAAGAACGTGCCGAAAAAGGAAAAGAACATATGCATCAACAGACATTAAACATGTCGAACATTTATAGTGCCGTTGATAATATATCAAATGATGTCCATTTATTATTGGAAATATCAAATAAAATGCAAGAAATCGTCGGCATTGTTACTGGAATTGCTGACAAAACCAATTTATTATCGCTTAATGCTGCCATAGAAGCTGCAAGAGCAGGTGAATCTGGCCGCGGTTTTGCTGTTGTAGCTGAAGAAGTCCGTAAATTGGCCGAACAAACTAAGAATTCAGTTTCAAAAGTATCTTCTCTCATTCAAAATACCCAAAAACAAGTAGAGGATCTTACAAAGTCGCTTGAAAAAATAAAAACAGAAGTGAATAACGGCCATCAAAACATGCAAGAAACAGAGAAACACTTTGAGCAAATTTTGGACACAATGGCTAAAACAATGGAGCAAAACAATAAAATCGAGATGGAATTGATATCGTTTGTAAATGTGGTAAATGAATTAGGAAAAGCGTTTGAAGAAGTGTCCCTCTCTGCAGATCAATTGACGATGATTACAAAAGAAATGAACTAATCTTTCGAAGAGAGAGTTGGAAAATTGCCCAATCGACTACTTAAGAGATGCTGTAATTATACTGTGTCTCCCCCTTTGTAAAAGAGTTCTCACCTGTTGCATCGAAGCATGAGAAGCTGGAAAAAAATGCATACTATACAAGAACCGGGAGATGTTCTGTTGGTACGTGTCTCGGTTCTTTTTTATTTGCAAAATAAGTCTGCTTATGCAGTTAATGAAGCGATTTAAAAGGTCGGAAGCATTCAACTATTCGGATGCGGTCATTCACACATTTTAACAGATGAAGTACTTTAAAGCGTGCGGATCAATCCATATCGAATCACCAATACTTAATGAAGGTGCGCTTCGTTCGCCAACGTTGGATTTAATAGTTGATGTGCGAATTTTTGTAGATCTGTTGCGAAAAACACAGTTTAAAAACTCTCAAACTCTTGATAACAAGGTTTTAAAATTTTTTTCAATATTTCCACAAAAATATATAAAAATCAACGTTTAAATATGGAATTTTTTACACTAATTCCCTTATAATCAAAATGATAGCAGCTACTAAGCAATATGAAAGAATATTAGAACAGCTCCAATTAGAACAAGCTGACAAATATACCATTTTATTTAATGGAGGATTTATGATGTATGGTCAATAAAAAGAAGCTTGCGTTTTTCTCCCTGTTATTTTTTATAGCCTTCACAATTATAGGGGACGCATATATTTATTATTTAGATGGAAAAGTATTTGAAAGTGATTTTAAGTATACAACAGATGTGAAAAGTGAGAAGTTAAATCGAGAGTACATACAAGATTTAGACCGACTGAGCAAAGAACTAAATTTAAAAATATATGTCGTATCATCAACCGTTAATTCTAGTAATTCTGCTACCTATACGATCTATTCTACAGAGGAACATAAAAATTATTTTAAAAAAAGAATATTAGTAAAGAATGATCATTCTATATTTAAATCGTTAATTAGCGGCAAGAGAGAAATTATATTTAAACCCTTTAGCGATATTACTGAGATAAAAAAAGAAGAGTACTTTTATGTTTTTGGCACTAAAAAAAGCGTGGAAAAATTGCGTTCTGAAACAATTGATAAATACGGAATGAGCAAACCCGAAGAAAACCGCTATCAAAATGATGCAATATTTATGATTATTTCGGCTTGGACCTTCGTGTTTTTCATTATATTCTTATATACCATGTTTGAGGTGAATAGCCTAAAAAAGGAAGTTTTAATTAAATATTTTAATGGGTCTGATAAGAAAAGTATAATTGTTCCCTTGATGATTACAAATTCAGTAACTATTATTAGCAGTGCTTTTATTGGTATGTTACTAGCGATTTTTATAACTGAATCATCTAAGTTTCTATTAATATCAGTTCTCATGTTGTTTGTTATCGTACTTTCTACAAATATTCTCTATCTTATGCTTCGCAATTTGGATATTAAGAAAACATTTGTAAGAAGCTATTACACATTAGGATATAAAATATTAGCCTTTTTTATATTGTTTATCATAACTGTAACCTTAATCTTAACTTTAACCTTCAATCTGAAGACGATTTACGATGCTATATTAACGATTAACCAGAGGGATCATTGGGAAGAATATTATGATTACGATAATGTCCTCTTTTTATTAAAAAACTATACCGAAACTACGAACTTTGAAACAGATAGAGAATATGCAGTTAAATTTTATAATGATTATCTCGATAAATACCGAATTCATTTATCATTTGATTTTTCAAACAATGGCGGTATTTCGTCAAGTATGGTGAATGTAAATGAGTCTATAGTGTATTTGAATAAATATGCGAAAAAGGAAATTAAAGATTTAGGAATTGATTTAAATAAACTGAAAGAGGACAGATATTATCTCATTTCTAGATATACAGATGCGGAATTAAAAGAAAAAGGTATATTTGATCCATCAACACCTAATGAAATTACCAACTTGTTACAAAATGATGACGGGATTTTTGAAACAATAACTATTAAAAATCCTTACACATTATTAATACATGATATTAATATGGCAAATTTAGCTGATAATTATAAGAAAAATCCTATCATTATTTTTGATACCCATAGTAAATTACCTAGTAATGAAATGGGTTTCTATGTCTTTAATTCATTAGTTAAATTTAACAATGACAATAATTTTGAAGCTTTTATTAAAAAAATTGGCTATGAAGATGAAATTTTCTATAAAAATAACATAAAAGATTTATATTTAGAAAAACGTGCTGAAAAAATATTAGTTTTATTAATCAATATCATTTTAAGCATTATGTTGTTAATCTTATTTAACTCAACTTTCGCAGTCCAAAATCTTGTTTAAATGCTTGATGTAAATGGTTTTGGGAAGTACAAAATTATCATTTGACATTTTTTAAAACATAAAGAAAGACACCTATTCTTTTGGTAAAATATTGGTGACGAAACCAAATCCAAAAGAAAGGTGTCACCACTATGATAACGAATAAAGACTACTTTGCGCAATTACCAAAAGAAATTAAACAAGGATTTTCCGAATTAAATATTGGATATCATTTAAGAAAAGCGAATATTACGAAACTTTCCGGGTATTCTTGTCTTACTGTTTTCAAACTGATTTTTCTTTTAGTCTTCCAATATAAGAACTGGTTTCGTGCTTTTATGAGTAAACGATCTCAGGATCTGCCCGGAAAGGATACAGTCTATCGCTTTTTAAATACACCAACCTATCATTGGAGAAAGTTTCTGCTTTCATTAAGCAGTGAAATGATCCGTCTGCTTCAACCATTAACTTCAAAAGATCGTGTCACAGCTTTTGTGATTGATGATTCTGTCTTTTCAAGAAACCGTAGTAAGTCGGTTGAACTGTTGGCTAAGGTTTTTGATCACTCTACCCATCAGTACTTGAAAGGGTTTCAAATGCTTACCCTTGGCTGGACCGATAGTTTTACTTTTATTCCCGTTGATTTTGCTCTTCTAAGTTCACCGAAAAAGGAAAATCGCCTGCAAGAAATCAATACCAATATTGATAAACGAACATCTGGCTATAAGCGTCGCCAGGAAGCTCTGAAATCAAAACCGGACGTGGCTTCAGCTTTACTTGATCACGCGCTTGAAAAAGGGATTGTAGCTGACTATGTTCTCATGGATTCCTGGTTTACACAAGCGCCTTTAATTGAGAAGATTACGAACAAAGGGTTATTTGTCATTGGCATGGTGAAGCAATTAAAGCAGCGATACGTTTACAATGGTGAACGTTTCACACTGAATCAACTTTACAAATTGGCAAAACCTCACATGGGTAAAAAAGACATTCTCGGATCCGTTTATGCTACTTTAGACAATGGAATTCCAGTAAAAATTCTATTTGTACGAAACCGTAATAAACGGAGCGAATGGCTTGCCATTCTCAGCACAGATACAACATTAGAAAATGAAGAGATCATTCGTATTTACGGCATGCGTTGGGACATTGAAGTCTTCTTCAAATGCAATAAATCCCTTTTAAATTTAGAGAAAGAATTCCAGGGACGTTCCTACGACATGTTAATTAGCCATACAACCATTGTTTTTACACGATATATTCTCATTGCTTGGCAAATGCGAAAAGAGGAGGATCCTAAGACGATTGGCAACCTTTTTTACATCCTTTGCGAAGATGTAAAAGACATAGATTTTATTACTGCCCTTCAATCACTTATTGACCTTTTCCAAACTTTGGCGGAAGCCGAGGTTTCTTTGAACATGGACATCTTTAAAAATCAAATGAATAAATGGTTGGCCACTATACCTAATTATATCAAGCAATGCTTAAATATTTCTGTGTGCGAAAGTTGAGTTATTTAATATTTCTTTATCTACCATTTTAAAAATGGATTTTAATTCTAGAGCCATTGAAATAGCACTTCATAAAGTATTCGGAAAAACTTTTGTTCAAAGGTATAAAGGTGTATTCAGATTGTTAATTGGTGCCTTCATTTTAGGTGTGGGAATTGCCTTAGCGGGAAAAATTATGTTCTATCATTTCTCTTTCCTTTATATTTTTTTCGCGAGTACAATTGTGCTGATAAATACTATTGTCATTCTTTCACTGTTTATAAATAAATTTGAACAGATAAGCATATCCCGCGTATTAAAAGGGGGTATATAAAATGCTGGAAATCAAAAATATAACGAAAAAATTCGGGAATCGTGTTCTATTCGAGGATTTCTCTTGTTCTATCAAGCAAGGTGAATTTGTCGTATTCAGTGGAAAGAGCGGCAGCGGAAAAACGACACTTTTAAATATAATAGGAGGGATTGAAAAGGTAGATGCAGGGAAAGTATTTATCGACGGCTTAGATCTTTCGAAAAACGATGATATTCTTAAGGCATATAGAGAGAAGCTCGGATTTCTTTTTCAAAACTTTGCATTAGTAGAAAATAAGACTGTTGAAGAAAACATTCTGATGATCGACAAGAAATATAGAAACAATACCACTGTTTCAGCAGCATTAGAAAAAGTTGGATTGAATGGTTACGAAAAAAGAAAAATATATACTTTGTCCGGTGGAGAACAGCAAAGAGTAGCCATTGCGCGTCTGTTTATGAAAAAATGCAGTATTATATTGGCAGATGAACCGACAGGAAGCTTGGATAAATATAACGCCAATCTAGTGATGGAACATGTAAAAGAACTTAATAGATTAGGAAAGACCATTATATTGGTTACACACGATGAGGAATTAAAAAAGATGGGAGATGTTATCATTGAATTATAAAAAAGTTATTTTTAAAATAATGATTGGAATTGTTGGCATATTTGCTTTATATTTTGGCATCCACACTTATGCCAATGGCCAATTGATGAAAACATATGCGAAAGGATTCGAACAAAACCCATTAGGTGATTATGCGAAAAACGAATCAGATATGGTTCTTACAGTATATGAAGCCCCCCTTTTCCAGACATATACCAATTTATCAGTGCTGGCTCGAGGAAGCGATCATTAACATGTATCAAAGTGGCATGAGTACGCGTGAAATTAGCAAGTTTATTGAACGAATTCTAGGAAATGCCTACTCCCCAACAACGATTAGTCATATCACGGATGTGGTAAAGGAAGACATTGTAAAATGGCATACACGTCCCCTACCCAAGCGATATTCGGTCTTATATTTGGATGGCTTGTACGTGAAACTTCGTCGCGATACCGTGGAGAAAGAGGTTATTTATGTGGTGTTAGGTGTAAACGAAGAAGGGTATCGTGAAATTCTCGATTTCTTCGTAGGTGGACAAGAAAGTGCCTACGGATGGCAAGAGATTCTTCAACAGCTCTACAAAAGAGGGGTACAAGAAGTGCTTCTGGGCGTATTCGATGGCCTTCCGGGCCTGGAGGAGGCCTTTAAAGCTGTTTATCCGAAAGCCGATGTACAGTGCTGTGTCGTTCACAAAGTCCGTAATACCTTAAATCGTGTTCGGAAAAAGATCAATTTGAAGTGGCAGAGGATCTCAAACTGATTTATCGCGCACCGAATAAGGAAATTGCGTTACAGATGTTTCAACAGTATTAAGAAATATGGAAAGAAAGCATTAATTAGTGCTTTCGGAAAATACGCATTGAGTAACGCAATTAAAAATGTTGCTAAATTAACAGTGAAGAGTAAACACTTAAAGAGTGATAAAAGAGGTTATCAAAAATTTAACACAGATAGCCAATCCACCGCTAGAGGATGGATTAAAGAAGCATTACAAAAAGCCAAAGTTTCTGATTTTAAAATAAATGATAGTGAAAAGTTATCATTTAGATTCGAAGTCAACTTAGGGAAAAAGATTGGAACTAAAGGTGAAACAAAAATAAGAATAGTGATAGGATATGATGGTAAGATATGGACAGCATTTCCAGTAAAATAACTTTTGAATACAATTTTGTAGTTGATAATGGAATTATTTCAAATAAAGATAAACGTGATGTTCCTACCATATTAGCGGTAGAAGCTACACTTACAATAAAAATCAATAATGAGTTATACTTTGAAACAGAACTTGCTATTTTAGAATTCTATAAAGCATTATACGAATGGAAAAACAGAGTCACAGATGAACATATTCCAGAATTCCATTATTATACGATTGAATATGACGATTATGAAGATGGTGCTATTCTGTCTTTAATTCCATTTTCAAATAAAGCAAGAGTGAAATCTATTTGGGCAGAGCAAGATTTGTACAATGTTTTTGATTTAGACTATATCGTAAGGGAATTTATTCAATTAGAGCAAAATCTAAAACGAGATATAGAAAATTACTTTGGAATCGAATTGAAAAAATTCATAAAACATATCCCTTTGATGAAAGGTCCTTATTCGGATGATTATTAGCAAATCGAGTAGGAGGGAGCGATTAACTCCCGTCCTCTCACACCACCGTACGTACGGTTCCGTATACGGCGGTTCAATTAAGATAATTGACGCAAGTCTTTATAACTTCCGTGAATAGCTGTTCTCTTTATGCCAGTGGTCACTCCACCCTCCAAGAGGTCTCCCACGGGATTCACCGCTTCCTCCCTCAAGTGAGGTACTACGTTTTCTGTGTTCATCATGACTCACTGAATGCCAAGGGCTATTCTCTCTTAATTGTTCGGTCCTTCTTAGTTGTTCTAGACCAACTAATACTATGACCTCTGCTGACTTCTGACGGTTCAGCTACTTATCACTAAGTAGGTTATGAAGAGTACTTCACATATCCGCCAGACCTCCCCGGGTAAGTACATGCACTTTCACACCATCTATCCGCCTCATTTACTCGATATGACCTTCGACAGAAAGAGCTTTGTTTTGTTATCCCGAGTTCGACAGTTTTGAGGCCATTTTAGGCAAATGAAAATGGCCAAAATGCTGTTATATCAAAGATTTCGCGATGCGGATCCTAGAAAAAAACACTGAATTTCATAGGCACACGAATTCATAATTTATCCTTTAAAAAAAGCCTAATATCGCTTATAATATAGGCATGTACATACGACGAGTGACACGCAAAAACAAAGACGGAACGACTGTGGCGGATCCCCAGCTTGCTCATAATGAATGGGATCCAAAGGCCAAATAGGCGAAAGCGAAGGTGATGGATTCGTTCGGTCGCGAAGATGAAGTGGATCGCGCCGTCTTGGAGCGTCTGGCCAAAAGCATTTCGCGATTCCTTTCCCCTGACTCATGAATCGTGGCCGAAAGTAAGAGATGAATGCGAGCGTCTCATGCTTGGACATTTTTCTTCAAAAAACGGCGACCTTTATCAACGAACAGAACTGACGGCCAAACAAGCGCTATTCCTTGCGGCTCTAGGGCTGGAACCTCCTCCAAAGATTCTAGGCATCCACCCTCGCGCCTAGATACACGCCCGAAGTGTGCCCAAATGCCTCCGATCCCTTTTGTATCAAGGGGCGAGAGGCATTTTGTTTGCCTAGTGACTGTCGAACTCGGGGTTATGCAAACTCACTCAATTATACCTAGCCTTATATGAGGTTCGTGTTCCTCGGACCGGTGTTTTGCCTCCAGCTTCCTTCAGATTCCGCGTCACCACGGACACCCTTGCGTTAAGCTAACTGCTACTTCTGCCTTCGCAGCTCGGGACTTTCACCCTATAGATTACACCCATGCCGGGCGCACACAGATGATGAAAAATATAAACATATTCTTCAAAAAAAGCAAAATGCTATTAACGAAATAAAATCCGTGGCAAAAAAAGAATGGGGTTTAAACTTTTAAAATGAAAAAGAGAACTAGCACACAAAACATGAACTAGCACCCATTAAAAGTAGCCCTTATGCGTTTTTGTTCAGAAAATAAGATCTGCCGGTCAAACATCGGGGCAGCCTTTTAAAAAAGGTTTCTCAGACTTTTTTATTGATCTTTTGTGAGTTCTGCTCACGTTTGACCGAACCATGTCGTTTAAAACAGGCAGACAGCCTTTGTTCGTTGTCTGCCTTGATACATGCTTAATTTTCAGATAAGGATGCTGCTTCTGCTCTGACAAGCCCTTTTGAAATTTTTCCGGACGGAGTGGTCGGCAGTTCATCTTTAATCACTAAATATTCTGGAAACTTATACTTTGCAAATCCTTTTTCCTGCAAATATTCTTTAATTTCCTCCAGATCAATCGTTTCATTTTCTCGCAAAGAGACGAAGGCGCAGCCCCGTTCGCCTAGACGAGGATCCGGAACACTGACGATTGCCACTTGTTTGATTTTCGGATGCATTTGCAATGCTTCTTCAATTTCTGAAGCATGATATTTTAATCCGCCGCGGTTAATCGTATCTTTCGTCCGTCCGACGAAATGGAGGTATCCTTTTTCATCAAGCCAGCCTTGATCCCCTGTTAAAAAATAGCCGTCTTCCGTAAACGACTGGGCGGTTACTTGCGGATTTTTATAATATTCAATAAATAAGCTTTCTCCTTTAAAAGCGATTTCTCCTATTTCGCCCGTCGGAAGCGGTTTGTGCCGTTCATCTACAATGATGACTTCCCCGACCGGAGCCGGTCTGCCAACTGTTTCCCATGTTAACGAAGCTTCATCGCCCGGACGAGTAAAGGTTCCTGCACAAATTTCGCTCATGCCCCACTGAGCAGCAACATCGCAGTTTAATGTAGCCCTAAGATCTTGAACCATTTTCGCCGGTATTTTTGTTCCCCCAGTTAAAATAAGCCGAGGATTTAAACCGCTTACATTTTGCTGTTCGCACTGTCTTAATAAGTCAATTAAATGTGCGGGTGCAGCAGTCAAAAAAGATACTTGTTCTTTTTTCAATAAGTCGATAATTTCATTTGATTTATATTCTCGATAAAGTAAATGCTTCGCTCCATATCGAAGGCTAATGATAATCATCGGCAGTGAAAACATGTGGCATAATGGAGTTAAACATAAAATGGTATCATTGTCCGTTATTTGATACTCCTTGCCATTTAGCAGATGGCACGGAACAAATGTCCGGAATGTATGAAGAACTCCTTTAGGATTGGACTCTGTACCTGATGTAAATAATATGATGCACGGATCATCAAAAGCCGGTAAGTTTTCATGTATGTCTTGATCAGAAACGGAATCAGGTTCTGATTCAAGCAAAGCTGTGATACTTATGCTGCGGTCATTCTTCTTTTCCCCTGCCACCAAAACATGCTGTAAATGAGGAAGCTGAGCCTTCAATTCATGAGCAAGTTGTTTATGATTGAATCCCTTCCAATTGTCAATTGTTACAAACGCTTTCGCTTCACAATGTGAAAGCATATATTGCAGCTCTTTTTTCCGGTAGTTTGGACTGAGCGGATTAAACACTAACCCAATTCTCGATGCAGCAAGATGTACGACAACAAATTCCCAGAAATTGGGCAGCTGTGCAGAGATGGCATCGCCTTTCTTCAAACCTAGCTGTATAAAATGCCTCGCCAATCTTAATGACAATTGATTCAAATCTTCAAAAGTATAGAAATTGTCCCCTTCTGCAAAAGCAACACGGTCTTTAAATTTTTTTGCCGATTCCTCAATCAATTCATGAATCAGCACATTTTCAGTCATCCGGTTTGCTGCCATTCAAATCCCTCCCATCAAAAGTAGACGGAAAACCGCCTTCTTACATAAATGGCGGTTTTCCGATTGAGTTTGTCAAAAACAACCTTTGCCTTCAGCTTAAAATTAAGACAAAAGGATGTTTTTGACATGTTCAGGAACAGGCACTGCTTTTGGCCGATCTTCTGCGACAGATGTCCATGCTCTCACTTCATGGCCTTCTGCTACAACTTGATCCCCTTTTTTAAACGTATGCTTGATTTTGAAAACTTTGTTGTTAACTTCTACTACTTCAGAATGGACAGCTACCTCATCATCATAAAGAAGAGGTGATTTAAACTGGCAAAATGCTTCCAAAAGCGGTGTAATGATCTTTTCATCCGATTGCAGCTTCGCCACAGGAAAGCCTGCGGAGCGCAGCAATTCATGCGAGGCTTGATCCATCCATCGGTAAAAATTCGGGTAAAACACGATGCCAGCAGCGTCTGTATCTCCCCACACTACTCTAAACGTATAAATATTTTTCATGTTTATATCCATTCCTTTCGCTTCGCTCAAGGCACAAAACGTAATGAAACAATTGTGCCACCGGCGTTATTTTTATTATTCTAAAGTCATAGGGATAACAGTCAACTACAAATCACGCGGAGGTGAGTGGGCCACTCTGGTTGCAGGGTGACCGCATGTTTATATGTGTAGATTGCCTTTCCAAGCACAAATAAGTGTGACTTCGAGCACGCAGACTTATCTTTGTATAAACAACTACTCGTTTATTGCTGGGCAATCAGTCAATGCTGTCTATCCCTATAATTCTCTGAAAGGATCATTCCCTATGGCCTTAAAAATTGTATACCCTATCTGTTGTGGAATCGATGTCCACAAAACCTTTGTTGTTGCCTGTATTGCCTCAACAATCAAAGGAGTTACAACTTACAAACGCCATCGCTTTTCTACCTATACAAAAGGATTGAATGAGCTGTCACAATGGCTTTGTGAAAATAACTGTAAGGATGTCTGTATGGAATCTACCGGGAAATACTGGATTCCTGTGTTTAATGTACTTGAAGCTTCCTGCAACATCACTCTTGCACACCCTAAGTACGTCAAGGCGATCCGTGGCAAGAAAACAGATAAAAAAGACGCCAAATGGATTGCTGATTTATTTAAGCATGACCTTGTGGCTGGAAGCTTTATGCCACCACTTGAGATTAGACAGCTGCGTGACCTTATGCGCTATCGTTTTAAACTGACTAATTTTATGTCAAGTGAGAAGAACCGTCTTCAAAACAGTTTAACCGTGTCTAACATCCAGCTTGGAAATGTTGTTTCAGATACCTTCGGCAAAAGCTCTATGAACATCATTGAAAAGCTCCTTAAGAACCCTTTAGACACTTCTTTTGATATTGAACCTTTAATCCACGGCTCCATGAAGAGTAAACTGCCTGAATTGGAGTTAGCCATTGACGGATTTATTACACCGGAGCAGGCTGAAAAATTAAAGGTGATGAAACAGCACTATGAAGACCTTCAATCTCGTAAAGCTGACCTTGAAAAAATCATTCTTTCCCTTGCCGCGTCCTACACAGAGGAAATGAACTTGATCTTAACTGTTCCGTCCTTTAAGAACATCTTTTCCGCCATTGCCGTGGTTTCAGAAATAGGTGTCAATATGGACGTGTTTCCGACAGCTAAGCATTTATGTTCCTGGGCAGGACTTACACCCACAAATAACGAGAGTGCCGGCAAGAAAAAGTCAGTAAGAATTTCGAGAGCAGGCTGCTACATCAAGCCTCTTTTGGTACAGTGTGCCACCGCTGTAGTCAAAAGTGAAAAACATCCCGAAATTCGAAACCGCTATTTGAAACTCAAAAAGCGCAGGGGTCACAAACGAGCAATTATTGCCATTGCACGTATGCTTTTAACAGCTATCTACAACATTCTCAAAAAGAAAGAACCATATAATCCGAATTTATATAAAAAAGCTGATGTTCTTCCAGTAAACCGTGAAATCACGGTAGAACAAGCTCTTTTATTAGCTAAATCCCAAGGGTTTCGTATAATTACTGTTGCAACCTAACCTTTATATCCAAATATTTCCATCAAGATCATCGATCGATGGCTTATTTTACTATGCCCTCTATTTCAGTGGTCGCCCGTAAGAGATATTTCAGACTTCCACCTTCTAATTCTCATCTGCAAATTTCACGTTTACGGAAAATTCCCCCACACTTCCAACTTGAATGCGGACGACATCTCCATCACGGATCGGTCCGACACCTTCAGGAGTTCCGGTTGCGATAATATCCCCAGGGTTTAATGTCGAATAAGTCGAGGCGACTTCCAAACATTTGTAGCAATCATAAATTAAATGCTTCGTGCTTCCGTCCTGGCGCAATTCTTCATTGACCCAGAGCTTCAATGAAAGATCATTGGGATTTTCAATCTCATCAGCCGTCACGATCCATGGACCGATCGGTGTGAATGTATCAAAAGATTTTCTCCATGTTCTCTCTTCATTTCCCCGGATGGAAATGTCCAATAAGGCGAAATAGCCGAAAATATAATCTTTTGCATCTTCATATTTAACATTTTTCGCTTTTTTGCCGATGACATATCCGAGTTCTGCTTCATGATCTGTTCTTCTGTCTTTAAATGGAAGCAAAATCGGATCGGACGGACCTGAAACAGATGACGGAGCTTTTAAGAACAGCGCAAGTTCTTCAATCGTTCTCGGAGCGTTGTTAAATTGTTTGTTCATCTCCTCTTGGTGCTTTTTATAGTTAACAGGAGCAGCCCATATTTTGCTTGGTGAAGGGACAGGCGCTCTAAAAACTACTTCTTCAAGATCGTACTGTTTTCCTTCTTGAGCTGCCTTTTCCAGTGTATCTTTTAATGAATCAAAATTTTCCATCAGCCTTACTAATGATTCATGCGGCTTTGTTTGATCCCAGTCAGCGGTAGTTGTTACATCTGAAACTTTTTGGCCTGCTACGATTCCTAATCGATTATCATTAAAAATGGCAATTTTCATAGGCACACTCCTCACTTAAATCGCTTCTGCACAATTTTTAATCTATTTACGGGCCTGGAGTAAATACTTTTTCAATTTTTTGATGCCCTTCCGGATGGGCCTCTTCATATTCTAATCCCAGAATGTCCATAACCGGCTTATCATTGAATGAGAACAAATAAGCGTCCTCCGATCCTTCATTGACATGCTCATGCCAGCTCCATGGCGGCAGAATGAAGAAGTCTCCTCTTTCCCATTCAAATTTTTGTCCGTTAATGACTGTATATCCTTTTCCTTCAAGAACATGGTAAATCGCACTATGAACATGACGATGCGCTTTCGTATGCTGGTTCGGCAGCAATCTTTGCATCATCGAACCGATTCTTTCATCTGCCGATCCTCCTGTTGTCGGATTGATGTATTCAATCGCGTAACCATCATACGGATCTTCGTTTTCCTTTGGCGATTTACTCATTTGCTCTAAAACATATTTAGCGCGCTCCCATTTGTAGCCAATAATAGGAGACGGATACCCAGGCTTTTCTTTTTTGCCTTTCGGGACAAACGCACCTTTTGCAAATTTTTCAGTTGAATAATTTTCAGGCGGCTGTTCAGGATAAAATCCATTTTCATAAGGCTCGAAGAAAGAAGCAGCCAAATTTTTCACAAGTCCTACATCCAAACCGTCCAGCCAAATCATCGGTTCAGTTCCTTCATGTTTATGTTCATGCCATGTCCATGCAGGAGTAAGAATCATATCTCCCCGTTCCATGTACACTTTTTCCCCATTCACAGCTGTATAAGCTCCAGAACCTTCAATAATAAAACGGATCGCTCCTTGAGAATGGTGGTGCGAAGGAGCAAATTCCCCCGGCAGCAATAGCTGGATTCCGGCATACAACGTATGTGTCCCATATCCGACTAATCCATGTTTTAATAGATTAGGATTTTGCAAATAAACAACGCGCCGCTCAGCATCTTTTCCAGGTTCTAAAATTTCTCCCGCCTTCATAACATAATCGCGGATCGTTTTCCACTTCCATAAATATGGCTCCACATCATGAACAGGCTCTTTTGTCACCATGTGTCCTAAATCATACCATAGCGGACCTAAATAACTATTTTTCATCCCATCGTAATATTCTTTTAATTCTGTGTCCGTGATGACTTCTTTTTTGCTCATAGGAAACCCTCCCGAAAAATAAAATTGATCCAAAACTAATGATCATGTATGCGTTTCCACCAATCCTAAAAAAATAAAATTTTTTATTTGTTCCTGATATAGGGAACTTAATTACTTAATTCGATATTAAAAAAGAAAATTAATATTGTCAATAGTCAGAATTTATTTTCTAAAAACTAGGCGGATACCTCACTCAGCAGTGCCTGTGCATTCTTTCCTCATTTCAATTCATCTGCTTAATATTTGTCATCACGCTAAAAAAAGGCTTACAGAAAGTTTCGTTCTATTAAACTTTCATGCAAGCCTCATTTGTTTTGATTATAATCTTCGCTAAAATTCTGATACTTCTGTTTTTTCTTCTCCATTGAATGGTTACACCGAACTTTCCGTCTACAGCGTAGGGTCAACTGGCATAACAGCAGCATCATAGTTTCATAACTGTTGAATTTTTCTCAATGCTTCGTGGAAAAATATTTTGGGTCATTGTATATAACCTGAATTACCAATTGATCGACCTCGTGAAATATGAACCAATAAAAGGAGGACGCAATGCTTTACTGCCGGACAATGTATTTTTTATTAACTTTTTTAAACTATTCACGTACTTTCCACTTAATGAAGATAAATTGTAACAATTCCACGGTTTTTCTCTATGTTAGGTCAACTTCCGTAATCGGATAACGCCTCTTCTGCCGTTTTTTTTAAACTTATATGTTTTTCCTCTCTTTTCCGCTCACAAACATCCGCTGATTTCGAAAACTTATTTTCCTAGCTCCTGTTTCATTGAAAGATTTCCAATGGCATGGAAATCGATTCCTTCATTCTGGGAAATATTAAATCCCAAAATATCGAATATTTTTTTGAAATAGAATATGTTCCATTTTGAATACTAGAATCAAAATGAACACATGTTAATGAAATTTATTATTTAAATAGTGAATATTTTAATAGAAAGCGGTGAAAAACAATGGATAGCCTTCGTTTCACCGCTTTCTTCATACCATTTGCACGATTCTTTTATTTTTTTAAAAAAAGGTGTACAATTAGTTTGTTATTTAAAAAGTCTGAAAAAATGATTCTTTTTCAAAGAAGGGACAAATATGGAAGAAGCAAAATTATGGACGAAAAATTTTTTTAGTATTTCAATTTGTAATTTTTTTCTTTTTATAAACTATTATTATTTGCTGGTCACCTTGCCGATCTTTGTCATTCAAGATTTAGAAAGCAGCGAAGCTGAGGCTGGCTTAATAGCAATGGTTTATTTATTTGCTGCAATCGTGACTCGCCCGTTCGTCGACCAATTTATGGAGAAGCTTGGAAAACAAAAAATGTTGATTATTTCCTTGGTCATTTTCCTGATCGCCTCTATTTCTTATTTATTTGTCAGTTCAATTGTCTTATTATTGATCATTCGTTTTCTTCATGGAATCGGTTTCGGGATCGCGACAACCGCAACAGGGGCGATTGTGGCAGATATCGTGCCGGAATCGAAAAAAGGAGAAGGAATGGGATATTTTATTTTATCTTCCAATGTCGCCATGGTGATTGGACCGTTTTTAGGGCTTACCTCGTTAGATCATTGGGGTTCTTTTGTCATGCTCGTCATTGCCCTTATTTGTTCCGTTGGGGCGCTTTTGACCGGGGGAATAGTTAACCTGCATGAAATGAAGCCAAAACTAAATAAAAGAGAACTTTTCAAAGTGAATTTCAGCTTTGAAAAACTTGTAGAGGTATCAGCATTCCGCATTGCGTTGATTGCTTCCTTTTTAGCTTTCGCTTATTCAACCGTATTATCGTTTGTCTCCGTTTTTGCAGAAAAAAAAGAGCTTGGCGCTGGTTCGAATTTGTTTTTTGTCGTGTTCGCAATCGTCCTGCTCATTTCCCGGCCGTTTACCGGAAGGTGGTTTGACCGATTCGGCGCAAATGTTATTGTTATCCCATGTATCGTTTCATTTGCGCTCGGATTATTTATATTGAGCATGGCAAATACGTCCTTCATATATTTGTTAAGTGCAGTATTTATCGGTCTTGGATGGGGAACTTTGTTTCCAAGCTTCCAAACAATGGCTATACAAATTGTTCCCCCAGCGAGAAGAGCGGCATCTCTCAGCACCTTTTTATCGATCTTTGACATCGGCATTGGCCTCGGATCGTTTTTAACTGGAGCAGTTGTTGTCTTTACTGGATTTGAATCTTTATATTTTTACACTTCGCTTTATGTGTTGGTAGGTTTAATTTTATACTGCCTCTTTGTACAGTCTCGTTTTGCCAGAAAGCCGAAAAGTTTGGAGCACGATCGAAAATCTTCTCTTCAACAATAGCCCCCTCAGCTATGGGGGCTATATCATCTTCTTTCAACACATTGCAACGATAATATTTTTTCATGTATATTTAAATTTTGTTCGCAATAAATATTTCCTCACTGCTGAAAATAATGCAAACAAAAGTCTAAATCTTTCTGCAAATGCTCTTTCATTAATCTTTCCGCCTCATCTCCATCATGATGATATATGGCTTTATAGATTTGTTCATGTTCATCAATCAAAAAAGGCCTTTTATAATAAACAACAGTCTTCCTAAATAAATAGATTATGGATTGCATCCGATCAATGATATCAATCATAAACGGGTTGTTGCTTGTTTGAACAATAATATTATGAAATTTTTCATTTGCTTCCATGATTTCTTCAGTCGTTCCGGTTCTTGCTGTGACTATGCATTTCCATAATTCTTCTAAACTTTCTTCACTCATATAAGTTGCAGAATAGCGAGCCGCATATCCTTCAAGCAAAATTCTGACTTGAAAAATGTTTCGCAAGTCACTGTCCGTTGGATTTACTACTTTTTTTTGCAAAATCAGCCCTTCTTGCTCCAACTTGCGAATCGCTTCTCTTACAGGCGTTCTGCTCACACCCAATTCTTCCGCAATTCTTTCTTCTGTCAGCTTTGTTCCTCTTGGCAACTCCCCATTTAATATTTTATCTCTTATATATTCATAAGATTTAATGTATGCATGTTTCGGTGTCTTTTTTGTCAAAGCAATCGTCTCCTCTGAATAATCTCTAATGAATAGTATAAATTGTCATTAACAATATTAAAAGTACACAAGTTTTTTGTATTCATTTTTAATTTTTTTGTATACAAATTTAATTAAATTGTGTACAATTAGACTCGAAAGAAAACGCTTACTACTGGGGGGTTACTTCAATGATTGGATTCATCGGTATCGGCATCATGGGAAAACCAATGGTTAGAAACCTTATGAAAAAAGGCTATGAAGTCACGGTTTATGATATTAACGAGGAAGCCGTTCAACAGTTGGTGCAGGAAGGTGCAATATCATCTGCCTCTCCAAAAGAAGTGGCGCAAAAAAGTAACATCATTTTTACTATGCTGCCCAATTCTGAACATGTAAAAAGCGTCATTCTAGGTGAAAACGGCATTGTGGAAGGCGCTTCCAAAGGTACGATAGTCGTGGATATGAGCTCGATCTCTCCTGTTGTTTCAAAAGAACTGGCGCAAATTTTACAAGAAAAAGAGATTGATATGTTGGATGCACCAGTGAGCGGAGGAGAACCGAAAGCAATCGATGGCACTTTGGCGATTATGGTTGGAGGAAAAGAAGAAGTTTTTAAAAAAGTTTTAGATTTATTTAAATGCATGGGGCAAGACATAACTTTAGTCGGAGAAAATGGGGCTGGCACAACTGCTAAACTTGCAAATCAAATTATGGTCAACGTCAATATCGCAGCAATGTCTGAAGCTTTAATTTTAGCTGCAAAAGCAGGCATCGATATTGAAAAAATGTATCGAGCGATTCGAGGGGGGCTTGCAGGAAGCGCTGTGTTAGACGCAAAAGTGCCGCTCATTTTAGAACGCAATTTCACTCCGGGCGGAAGAATCGATATTAACTTAAAAGATTTAACAAATGTTGTGGAAGCAGCACGTTCTATTGGCACGCCCATCCCTCTAACCTCCCAAGTATTAGAAATGTTTCATGCATTAAAGATAGATGGAAAAGCTGGTGATGATCATGCAGGTTTAATTCAATATTATGAGAAATTGGCAAATTTTGAAGTGAAAAAGGGAGTGTAAGCTATGCTCAAGACGACGGAAGTGATTTCCTCCTACCCTACAGTCGATCTCGACATGATTCAAAACGAGTGGTCTCAATATAATTCGAAATTCAATCACAAAATTATTGTGCTTGATGATGATCCTACTGGAGTACAGACCGTTCACAGCATTCCCGTTTACACGGACTGGTCATATAAAGCAATCGAACAAGGATTTCAAGAAGACAATCAAATGTTTTTTATTTTAACAAACTCTAGAGCGTTTACTGAGGAAAAAACCAAGCAAGTTCATCAAGAGATTGCCGTGACAATTGAAGAGATTTCTCAAAAATACAAACGTCCCTATATTTTAATCAGCAGAGGAGATTCAACTTTAAGAGGTCACTATCCTCTGGAAACTAAAGTACTCCGCGAAACAATTGAGCAAAAAGCAGGACGAAAAATAGATGGAGAAGTTTTAATACCGTTTTTTAGAGAAGGAGGCAGATTAACAGTCCAAAACACTCACTATGTTGACCAAGATGGGGTTCTCATTCCCGTTGGGGAGACAGAATTTGCAAACGACCGGACATTTGGTTATTGTTCAAGCCATTTAGGCGAATGGATTGAAGAAAAAACAAAAGGTGAATATACGAAAGATTCTGTTACCTATATTTCATTAGATGATATTCGCGCAATAAATATTGATAAAATATACCGCCAATTAATGTCCGTATCAAATTTTAACAAAGTTGTCGTTAACGCTTTAGCAGAAGAAGACGTTTCCGTTTTTGCATCCGCCCTGATCAAAGCAATTCAAAACGGTAAACAGTTTTTGTTTCGGACGGCAGCCTCCTTTACAAAAATCATTGGAAATGTAAAGTCCCGTCCACTACTTACAAAAGAAGAATTAATTGAGGAAAATCATAGCAATGGCGGCCTTATTTTGATTGGTTCACACGTAAAAAAAACGACTGAACAGCTAAACCAATTAAAAAAATTGTCAACTCTTCATTTTATTGAGCTTGATAGTCATCTCGTGTTGAATCAAGAAAAATTCAAAAAAGAAATCGATCGTGTCCGCTTGGAAGCAGAACAAAAAGTAAAAAACGGTATCACCACCGTCATCTACACGAGAAGAGAACTTCTGAAATTAGGAGAGGATGCGGAAGAAGAATTACAACTTGCTGTCAAAATATCTGATGGAGTAACCAGCATCGTTTCTAATTTTGCTATAAGGCCTAAATATATTATTGCCAAAGGCGGTATCACATCAAGCGACATCGGTACAAAAGGATTGGGAGTAAAACGTGCAAACGTTGCCGGCCAAATCGCACCTGGTATACCTGTGTGGCAGATTGGCACTGAAAGCAAATTCCCTAATTTACCTTATATTATTTTTCCAGGGAATGTCGGTGCTGCCTCCACACTGAAAGATATTGTAACAAAATTGGAAGGAGTGAAAGAATAATGCTTACTGGAAATATGTTAATTTTAGTATTCATATTTGCTTTGGCATTCTTGTTTTTCCTTATTTTAAAACTGAAAGTTGACCCGTTTTTATCACTCATTACCATTGCTATTATAACCGCACTTATAATGGGGTTCAAATTGAATGAAGTTGCTGGAATTGTTTCAGGCGGTTTCGGAAATACTTTAACGGGCGTCGGAATCTTAATCGGTCTAGGCGTTATTTTTGGAGAATTTTTGGCTGCATCAGGTGCCATTGAAAAAATAGCACAAGCTGTTTTAAAAGGCTTCGGAAACCGCCGATCTGTTGCAGGATTAGGATTAACTGGAACTGTTGTGTCAATTCCCGTATTTTTTGATGCAGCATTTGTCATACTAAGCGGTTTGATCAAAAGTTTATCGAAAAAAACAGGAATATCTGTTGTATCTTTTGTAACCGCTTTAGGAATTGGATTAATCGTTTCCCACAGCATGGTGCCGCCGACACCAGGTCCGCTCGTTGTAACGGAAAATACTAATGCTGATCTAGGGCTGTTCATTTTATATGCCATCATTTGTGCGATTCCTGCAACACTGGTTGGCGGCTACTTATACGGATTGTTCATCGGAAAACGAGTCAATCCTTCAGGCGATATTGACGAAAATGCAGGAACCGATGAAAATAATCCAAAGCCGAAAAAAGAGATCAGCACAGGTTTATCCTTATTCATGCTGGCTCTTCCAATCATTTTAATTTTATTGAATACCATTTCACAATTATTATTTCCAAATACATTAATTTCAGCCGTTTTAGGGTTTATCGGTGAAAAAAATGTTGCTTTACTAATAAGTGTATTAGCAGCTATTATCATCCTTAAGCCATATATTTCTATACCTTATCAGCAACTGTATTCACAAGCCATTAATTCGGCAGGTATTATTATTTTAATAACCGGTGCCGGAGGAGCTTTTGGAGCTGTTATTAATGAAAGCGGAATAGGAGACCATCTAATCGAAACGATGCAAAGCTGGAACATTCCGGTACTTTTATTAGCTTTTATTTTTTCACAAATTTTGCGCGCATCGTTAGGTTCTGCTACTGTTGCTTTAGTGACGACTTCCAGCATTTTAGGACCTGCCGCGGGAGATCTTGGGGTCTCACCCATCCTGCTTGGTTTAGCCATATGCTCAGGAGCAATCGGCCTTTCACTTCCGAACGATTCTGGTTTTTGGGTCGTGAACAAATTCGGAAAACTTACGATAGTCCAAACTTTAAAAGCATGGACGATCGGAGGATTTTTGGCAGGCTTAACATCCCTCATCATGGTTTATATACTCAGCCTGTTTTCAGGAATTTTGCCTGGAATATAAAAACTTTAAGGTTGGCTCATGGATCCGAGCCAGCCTTTTTCAATAAGTGAAAATCGTAAATCATGATCCCATACTAAATACGCTAGAACGTATCAATTAAAAATCATTTAGCTTCTTCCATACGATAAAATAAAAATGTTTTCATTTAGAAATATCAATTGAATTTTTTCAACTCAGTTGACGTGAGCGAATATTGAAACCTTCCCTTCAGCCATTTAATTTAGATAAGAAAAAACAAAACCGTCATGTTATAACAAAATTGTTGATGACGCCTCCTGTTCGATATATTGTTTAACTAATTTATAGCAATCATCAATATGTTTATTTCCTAAATATTTCATCGTTGCAAAGCTGATCCCGGCCGAAACCCCTATTCCAATGAGAGGAATAAGTTTGCTCGTCTGTTTTGCCGCCATCCGGGTTGCAGCTTTTTTCACCAAGCTCAGCACCAATTTTTTGCCAATTGTTCTTCCGATGAGTTCATTTCCTAATGAAGTTGCCAGTACGATAATGAGCTCTTTTGTTTTCGCATCCAATTGATCAACTTGCTCTTTTGATAAACCAAATTTTTTATTGATCTCATTTAGCAGATCTTTCACAAGTGCAGCATCCACCGTCACATCAATACCCGGAATTGGAACAGCTGCAGCAATAGCAGAAACAGATGAACGTCTATTCACTAATTTACGGCATTCTTCCCGAATTTGATCCAATTGTTCGATCGTTTTTGGCAGCATTAAAAAAACCTCCGTTCCTAAATCATTTCTTCTGTCATCGCTTCAATGACTGCATCGCTATGTAAAAAGAAGGCGGCAAATATAATCACCAGCCAATTCAAGGGCAAGCGGCAATAAAACGTTGCAGCCGCAAATTATTTTTGAAAGCTTTGCTTCCCCTTTTTAAGGCTCCTTCTAAAACTTGCGATTAGAAATAGTTTTTGCTTTTTCTCCATTAAATACCCCAATCGTGAAAAAAATCTTTTCTCCGCCTCCTTATAGGAAGAGTATACCATGTTTATAGGCGTTCAGAAATAAAGTCATCTACAAAAAAACCGGAGAAACGAATGAAAGGATGAAGTTAAAAAACTAATAAGCGCTCACAAAAAATTTTTTGTGAACTCAAGATCGTTGAAATTTCCGATTGATCAACACGCTGAACAATGGAAAAACAGCAAGTATTGTTTATTCAATTTTACAATGGGAGCAAAAGGTGTGATTGCTTTATATTTTGAAATGTTTTTCATCGATTCATGCATTTCTATTAGAGGAAAAGCGTAAATTTAACTTTAGTTATTAGCAAATGTGGATCTTAGTAGATTCTGTGATTAACCTTTTATAAATAACAAATAAACGGAAAGCTGACTTTATTAAAGATACAAGAAAATAAACTCTTTTTTGCAAAAAGAAAAAAGCAGGAGTTCATCCTGCTTTAGCTATTGAATCATCTTCAACATAGTAGGGAAAATTTTACAATCTTAACATTACAATTTTAGAGATATGTTAAAAATACTATGAAAATTGATGAAACGTAATTTCAGGGCGGCTGCCAATTCGGATGTTCACTCCTGTTTGTCCAAGACCTTCACTTATATAAAACGGCCGCTCGTTATGGTAATGGAGTCCTTTAATAATGTTCATTCTTGGAAGCTTGCCTTTGTAAAAAAGATGGTACGGCTTTGGCAAATTGATCTGTCCGCCGTGGAAATGACCGGACAGCAAGTAATCAAACGGAATGTTTTCCATTTCAAGAATAACGCTTGGATCATGTGTCAGCACTAATCGCATCCCTTCTTTCACTCCGTGAAAAGCTTTTTGAACATTACTGCGGTTTGTCGTGTAATCATCAATGCCAATAATATTCAAGCATTCTTCTTCAAGCTGAATGGTCACGTGCTCATTTTGAAGTGTTTTTATCCCGTAATGCTGCAGCATTTTTTTCAAAGTTTCAAAGTCTTTTTCCTTTAAAACATAATCGTGATTGCCGAACACAGCATACGTGCCGTACGTTGGATTTGTTTTTCTCAATACTTCCAAGTATGCGGAAAGTTTTGGGATGCTTCTCTTCCGGTCGAGAAAATCACCTGTCAGTGCAATAAGATCAATTGGTTCTGCTGAAATCAGCTCATCTAATTCTTTTGGGCTGATCGATAAGTTTTCAAGGTGTAAATCAGATAGATGGAGTATTTTTATATTCTTTGCAGAAGCTTTCCTATCGGGGCAGCGAACTGTGATTTTCTTAACAGCTACATCCTTTGTATTTTTACTTCCTTTTATTAAAAAGAATATGAAAAGTCCAAGAAAAAATAATATAACAAAAAATAGCATAACCAAACTCCTCTCTCCCCCAAGTATAACGAACTTTCTCAAACGATCCTAGTGGGAGTTAAAGGAATTTGAAAAAAACTCTTAGCTGCAAAAGAGCTCAAACTATTAACAAACCTGCCTTCCGCCTCTGCCGGAAAGACAGGTTTGCCTTTCTTAATTATTTTGCGCATGTCATACGTTAAAAGCTAAAACAAGCATTCATTTTCATATCTACGAAATTCATCCGCTGCTGCCTTGCTGCTCTTTTGCATCAGTCAATCGGTTCTTTGTGCTTCTTTATCTATAAATCGTGCACCTTTCAGCCAGCTAAGTTTTTCCGGTTGTGGCGCTGAACTCTGCAAATTGTTCAAGCTTTGACAAATCGCTAGATGTGCCCTGGATTTTTAAGAAACCATAATTTTACAAATGTCATTTGTAAACTCAACAGGATCTTGGACTGGCAGGCCTTCAATTAGCAAAGCCTGATTATATAAAATGTTTGTGAACAGCTTCAGCTTCTCTTGATCGTTTTCATACGCTGCTTTTAACGTTTGAAAGACTTCGTGATCTGTATTAATTTCAAGCACTTTCTCCGCTTTAATGTTTTGGCTGTTCGGCATAGCATTTAACACTTTTTCCATTTCAATAGTGATTTCGCCGTCTGTTGATAAACAAACAGGATGTGTTTTTAACCGTTTTGATGCTCGCACATCCTTTACTTTATCACCCAAAATGCTTTTCATTTGTTCGAACAGCTCTTTATGTTCTTTTTCAGTTTCTTTTTTGTTTTCTTCTTCGCTAATTCCTAAGTCGCCGCTGGAGACTGATTTAAATTCTTTCTCTTTATATGTCATTAACATTTTGATCGCAAATTCATCGATATCCTCTGTCAAATACAAAATTTCATAGCCTTTATCTGCAACCAGCTCGGTTTGCGGAAGCTTTTCAATTCGTTCATACGAATCGCCCGTTGCATAATAAATATATTTTTGCTCCTCAGGCATTCTTGATACATATTCTTGCAGGGTGACAAGTTTTTTCTCCTTTGAAGAGTAGAACATAAGCAAGTCTTGCAATATTTCTTTATTTGCGCCGAAATCGCTGTAAACGCCATACTTTAATTGTCTGCCAAATGCTTCATAAAACTTTTCATATTTTTCTCTTTCATTTTTTAATAGGTTTTCTAGTTCGCGTTTAATTTTGTTTTGAATGTTTTTCGCAATGATTTTCAATTGCTTGTCATGCTGGAGCATCTCTCTTGAAATATTTAACGATAGGTCCTCTGAATCAACCATTCCTTTAACGAAGCTGAAGTAGTCAGGCAGTAAATCCGGGCACTTGTTCATAATTAACACGCCGTTGGAATACAGTTCAAGCCCTTTTTCATAATCTGCTGTATAGTAATTAAATGGCGTTTTTTCCGGAATATATAAAATCGCCTGATAGCGAACCGTCCCATCTACGCTAATATGAATATGTTTTAACGGTTTATCAAAGCCATAATGCTTTTCGGCATAAAAGTTTTCATAATCTTCATCTGTCAGTTCACTTTTATTTTTCCGCCAAATCGGAACCATGCTGTTGATTGTTTGTTCTTCAACAACCTCTTCAAATTCGTTCTCGTTCTCATTTTTCGGTTTTTGTACTTTGACATCCATTTTGATCGGATAGCGGATGAAGTCGGAATATTTTTTAATGATTTGTTTTAACCGATATTCATCAAGAAATTCGTCATAGTTGTCATCTTCAGTATTCTCTTTGATTTTTAGTATGATCTCCGTTCCGACCTCTTCCTTCTTATATGGTTCGATTGTAAAACCATCAGCGCCTTTTGATTCCCATTTATATGCTTGATCGCTGCCCAGCGCTTTACTGATGACAGTGACAACATCCGCTACCATAAAGGCGGCATAAAAGCCAACGCCGAACTGTCCAATAATGTCATAGCCGTCTTTTAATTCGTTTTCTTTTTTAAAGGCGAGCGACCCGCTCTTAGCAATCGTACCAAGATTTTCTTCCAATTCCTCTTTTGTCATGCCTATGCCTGTATCAACGATTGTGAGCGTCCGCTTTTCTTTATTTGGAATAACTTTTATGTAGTATTGATCCTTTTGAAAGGTTAACGAATCATCAGTCAGTGCTTTGTAATAAATTTTATCGATCGCATCGCTTGCATTTGAAATTAACTCCCTCAAAAAAACTTCCTTTTTTGTATAAATGGAGTTGATCATCATTTCTAATAACCTTTTCGACTCGGCTTGAAACTCTTTTTTTTCCATGACCGCCTCTCCCTTCTAAAAAGCGTATGTGCAAAATGAAGATAAAAATTAGCACTCTAATCAATCGAGTGCTAATCATCATTTTTTTAATAACAAATATTTAATTTTATGTCAACTCCGAATGATTGACCGCTTTGCACTTTTCTTGAGTTTTTCTTTACGAACGATAGGCAACAGTCGTTTTCGAATGAGAAGGGCTTTGCCTTTCCACATAATGGTTGCAAATTTCTTTACCAATCAGGATGTTTTTCGGCACAAAAGCATTCCCTCGCAACTTTCAAGCTTCACTTTTATTGCCAATCCTTCAAGATTTCCCCATTCCTCTTAAAAAATGAAGAAGCATAGTAATCGATCGGTTGATGTCAGGATCTTTTAAAGCCGATAGCAATTGGAAAAAAGAAGTTGTTTCTTCTTTATTGACGCTTGCCGCAGCTTCTTGTATTCCAGCATTCATTCTTGTCGTCATTACCTGCAGCTTTTCGAGATCGATTGTTCCCAGCAGCATCAACAGATTGACGATATTTTTTAAAACATCAATGTTCGGTTTTCTGCTGACTTCCTTAACCACGTTTTCTAGTACTTGATCTTTCCGCGCTAAAAGGGCATTGGCGATTTCCAGAACACCTGCATCGTGAAGCTTCCGTAAACATGCTATGCCTTCTAAAACTGCCTCTTTATTGTCTGCTAACGCTTGCTCGATTTCTAATAAATTTTGCTTTCTTTTTTCTTCTTGTGACACTTCGATTTTTTTGATGGTTGTAATTGGTTTAGCCATGTATTTTCACCTTGCTTCCGGGAAACGTGTAATCGCTGCGCTCCCATTTCTTCTCTACTTTGACCCCAATTTGCGGATTTCTTTTTCCGTTTCGATGGTTGTTTGGCCGAATTGGGGAGTCTCCTTTTTCCTTCAATACGACCATTTTGACGGCAATTTCTTTATATGCCGGTGTGTTCGTATCGCGGTCAGCATGATTGCCTGTTAAACGATTAATAGCCAATTCGCCCGTATCATTCAATGGGATAAAGATTTCATGCTTTTGCACGCGATCCGTTATGTGAACAGGGCCTTTTACAGAGCCGTATTTAGAAATAAGCTTGACAATGGCTCCTTCTTGAATACGGCGTTCTTCAGCCAATTCTTTCGAAATTTCTATAAAAGCGTTCGGGGTTTTCCGGCTGATTCCTTGTGATTTATACGTCATGTTCCCTTCATGGAAATGCTCTAGCAAGCGCCCGTTGTTCACGTGAAGATCATACTCTTCATCTACATCATATAAATAATCGACTTGAAGCGGATAAAGCTGTGCCTTTCCATCGGCAAACGGGAATCGATCTTCATAAAGAAGCGGCGAGTCGGTTCCATCTTTCTCAACAGGCCATTGTAAGCTTGAAAATCCTTCTAAACGGTCATAGGAAACACCGGCAAAAAGCGGTGCGAGCGACGCCGCTTCTTCCATAATTTCTCCCGGGTGCTGATAATCCCAATTGAAGCCCAGCGCTTTCGCCAGCATACAATAAATTTGCCAATCAGGTTTCGAATCTCCAAGAGGCGGCAATGCTTCATACAATCGCTGAATCCGGCGTTCTGTATTGGTAAAAGTTCCTTCTTTTTCTAAGCTTGGGCTGGCCGGCAGCACAACATCTGCATATTGGGCCGTTTTTGTTAAAAATAAGTCCTGCACAACGAAAAATTCCAGCTTTTCAAAAGCGGCGCCGACTTGATTGATATTGGCATCGACAATCCCCATATCTTCGCCAGTCACATATAATGCCTTCAGAGCGCCTTCATGAATCGCTTTAACCATTTGATGATTGTCTTTTCCCGGATTTTTAGGCAATGTCACGCCCCAAGCTTTTTCATAACGGCTGCGGACTTTTTCATCCGCTACCTTTTCATATCCCGGGAAAAAGTTCGGCATGCTTCCGAAGTCACTGCACCCTTGAACATTGTTATGGCCGCGCAGCGGATAGGCTCCAGTGCCCGATTTGCCGTAATTGCCTGTCACTAATAACAAATTGGAAATGGCAGTACTCGTATCACTTCCGCGCTGCTGTTGAGTGACTCCCATCGCCCAGCAAATGACCATTGTTTTAGATTGATGAATCGTTTCAGCAACCTTGATCAGCGTGTCCTTGGAAATTCCCGTCACTTCTTCCGCATATTCCAACGTAAACGGCTCTAAGCTACTTTTATATTGTTCAAAGCCGTTCACTCGTTCTTTGATAAACTCTTCATCATGCCAATTTTGGTCAATGATGTATTTCGTTACAGCTGACAGCCAAACAAGATCCGTTCCCGGCTTTGGCCTGATAAACATATCGGCCCGCTCCGCCATTTCATGCTTTCTTAAGTCAAACACGAGCAGCTTTTGTCCATAAAGTTTTTGCGCTCGTTTGATTTTTGATGCCAAAACCGGATGCGATTCCCCTGTATTGGCGCCAATAATGATGACAAGATCAGAGGAAGCTATGTCAGAAAAAGATCCTGAATCACCGCCATAGCCGACAGTACGAAATAGTCCAACCGTTGCTGGAGATTGACAATATCTTGAGCAATTATCAACATTATTCGTTCCTATCACTTGACGGGCAAATTTTTGCAGTAAATACGATTCTTCATTCGTTGCTTTGGAAGAAGCTATAAATCCTAAAGCATCAGGGCCATGTGCATCTTTTATTTCTTTAAACCGTTTTGCAACATATCGAATCGCCTCATCCCATTCAACTTCTTTAAAATGGTCGCCTTCCCGGATCAGCGGTTTTGTCAGCCGTTCTTCACTATTGACATAATCCCAGCCGAACTTCCCTTTTACACAAGTGGAAATTCCGTTTGCCGGCGATTCCGGTGTTGGTTCAACTTTTAAAACTTTTCTGTCTTTTGTCCATATATAAAATGAACAGCCAACTCCGCAGTATGTGCAAACTGTTTTCGTTTTCTTGATCCTTTCCTTGCGCAGCTCAGCTTCTGTATCTGAGATGGCCATTAGCGAACCGTATCCTGTTTCCACTTCCTTCGTCAAATTAATCATCGATCGTAATGTACCAGGTTCTACATTTGTTAAAAAGCCGGCTTCCCCTAACATTGATTTTTCCATTAAGGCATTGCACGGACATACAGTTACACATTGGCCGCAATTTACGCAGCTGGACTGATCAATCGGCACATCGTTGTCCCAGATCACACGAGGCTGCTCTCTGCTCCAATCAATCGTCAATGTTTCATTTACTTGAACATCTTGGCACACCTCTACACAGCGTCCGCATAATATGCATTGATTTGGGTCATATCGATAAAATGATCCTGAATAATCCACTTCATACGGTTTTGGTTGGAACGGAATGCTTTGATGTTCAATGCCTAAAGCTTTAACCGTATTATGAATTGTACAATCTCCATTGTTTTTATCACAAACTGTGCAATATAATTCATGATTTTTTAAAATTTGATCCATCGCTAATTTTTGAGATTCTTTTACTTTAGAAGTCTCTGTTTCAACAACGAGTCCTTCTTGGACTTTGTAGCTGCAGGCTCGTACAAGCTCCCCGTTTACTTCCACCATACAAGTATCACATGTTTGAATTGCGCCCAAGCTTTCATGATAACAAACGTGCGGTACATCCATTTCATGTTCGAGCAAAGCCTGCAGAAGATATTGATTTTCCCTTGCGGTTATTTCTCCCCCGTTGACCGTAATCGTTACATTTCCCACGATACGTTCCCCCTGTTATTTTGTTATTCTGTTGCTATGTGTATAAATGTTCATTTTATTTTCCCGTATAAACCCAACAGTTGTAATGTTTAAATCTTCTGCCAATTGAAGTGCCAAATTTGTTGGAGCCGATTTTGATAGAAGTATACCGCATCCAATTTTCGAAACCTTCAGCACTACCTCTGAGGAAATCCGCCCGCTGAAAGCGATTATTTTATCATTTAAAGAAATGCTTTCGTTTAGACAGAAGCCATATAATTTATCTAAAGCATTATGTCGTCCAATGTCAGAAAATGTCTTAATCAATCCCTCTTTTGAACATAATGCCGCATGATGAATGCCTCCAGTACGCTTAAAAGCCGATGAAGCTTCATGTAACATTTCCATTAACTGAAAGCATTGTGCGGCAGAAATCATCATGCTGCTCAAAATCGTTTTCGCTGTTTTCACATCATTATAAAAATAAAACTGTCGGCTTTTTCCGCAGCAGGAGCCGATAAAGCGTTTGGAAACAAACTCTTTCTTATCCCCTATCGGCTGATGCAAATGAACATAGGCAAACCCCTTATCCTCATCAATTTGAAGCGCTTTCACATCTGCTTTTATGCGGATTATCCCTTCTGAAGCTAAAAAGCCCAATACAAGCTCCTCTACATGGGACGGCGAGCATACTAATGTGGCGAATTCCTCATTGTCCACAAAAATTGTTAACGGATACTCTATCGCAATTTCATCTATCACCACTTTCTTGTTTTGATGATCAATTTTGATTATTTCTCTTTTACAAATAATTTCTTTTTCCATAATGGGAACCTTCCTTTTTAATCACACCTCTAAAATAAAATATTCGACAGAAGCAGAAAAAATCCTTTTCTTCTTTTTTCTCTATTTGTCCATACAAGGAAACTGTTTCACTGGAAAACCTAAGCTGGGTCAGGCTGGGAAAAATGAGGGGAGAAATATATATCTTTCAAGCGACATCGACTGATTTTGGCAGACTGCTTGTTCGAAAAAATCATCCATTGATCATTGTCTTTTATCGTGCCAAACAGCTGGGGAAAAGCAACTGAAAAATGTAACCCCTCTGCTTTTTCATCTATCCATCTAATAAGCTATTCGGTCATTCCTTAACCAAAATCTACCGTTTGAAATTATTAGCAAATTTTTCACATTCTCTGCTGCCATTTTTCAATGCACGGAATATTTAACTGCTTGCACTTGTGTACGATCGGAGCGCATACCGCCAGAACCGGCGCGATATCCATAAGAACAGCCCGGCAAGTACAACGGATAGGATTGTTGTCATCCCGTTCCATTTTCCAAGCAAAGACAACGCCGGCGTGCTTGTAATAAAGGCAGCTGGCAAAATGTATGTGAGCACGATGCGAAGCCAGCCTCTATACATTCCGATTGGGAACCGTGTTGTTTCAAAAAATGAATTAAAAACAAACGATAGATCATCGATTCGAATAACCCAAAAGGAGGTGGTCATCAGCATCATCCACAGCGCGTAAATCAGGACAAGCGAAGATCCGATACTAATGAAAAACATCACTGCATCCATTATTGTCGGCATATAATGTTTTTGTATTAACGCATAGATGATCAAGCCGATGCCAAGAAGCACATCAATTAAGCGCCAAAACACTAAATGGCGGAAGCTGACATAAAACATGCTGTCGACCGGCTTTGTCAATACATAATCAAACGTCCCCATGCGAATATGCTGCAGCAGACGGGACATGTTGGGCCGCAGGGCAAAATCAATCAATCCTTGCAGCGTATTGAATATACCAAGAAGCAGCAGAACATCCGCATATTTCCAACCGCCGAGGTTATCTGTTTGATAAAAAAATATTTGAATTGTCAAAATAGCCATCCCAATGCCAAACAAACTCGACAGGAAATTCCCTAAAAATTCGCTGCGATATTCGAGCTCCTCCACTAAACAAGTCCGAAAAAATTCACAAAAAATGCGCCAATGTCTTTTCACATTATCCC
This sequence comes from Aeribacillus sp. FSL K6-8394, assembly GCF_038008865.1. NCBI lineage: Bacteria > Bacillati > Bacillota > Bacilli > Caryophanales > Bacillaceae > Aeribacillus > Aeribacillus sp. FSL K6-8394. The sequence continues at coordinate 290,602 of NZ_JBBPAA010000001.1, read as the reverse complement.
CCCACAGCTTGGTTTTTCCTTAGACCAGCCTTCCAAAGCAACAATACTGCAAGCATAAAAAACATGCACCAAACTGCAGCCCATCCAAATCCGTACACAATATCCATCCCTTGGACGCTTCCGGTCAAAATGTCGATTGGAAACCCGACCATATATCGAAAAGGCAAATAAAAGCTGATCGTTTTCAAAAACGGCGGCAGGAGCGACATCGGTGCAATGCGGCCCGACAAAAAGAGAGACACCGCTTCAAACATGCCGTACAAAGCCGTCACTTTTGTCACCCAAAAACCTAACAGACCAAATGTGTAGCTGAATAAAAAACGAATGACCGCTGCCAATAAAAGCGCACAAAAGAATAACAGCCACTGCGCCGCACTTATTTGATCCAGCCGCAGCGCCGGAATAAAGACCGCCAATAGGCCCCATGCCGGAATTAAAATGACGAAAAATAACGCTTTATACACGATATTTTCAGCAATGGCCCAATGTATCGGGTGAAACGGACGGACAATTTGATAAGAAAAGGTTCCCTCCCTTATTTCCCGCTCCAATTCCCAAACGTCCCAAGCGCTTGTCATGCGTTCAACAAAAATCAATGCCGCAAAGTAAAAAATAAACTCATTCTCCTGATCAGGATCAATATTCATCCAGACCATCATCGTGATCAGCGGCTGAACCATGGCTCCTGTCATCCACACGATCGTCGCCAGCCGGTAGGCAAACATCTCCACATATTTCATGCGAAGGAGAACAGAGTATTTACGAAACATGTGCATCCTCCTGAAACGCGAGCGTTATCACTTCTTCCATCGGCGGGTCTTCTATATTTAAATCGCGAACATCAAACTGCTGCAAAAATCGGGAGGATACCTCGTGAATGCGTTCCCTCGGCACACGAAGCGTGACTTTACCCTCTTTTGCATCGACTAATTCGCCGTATGCATCCCATGAAATATCGGGAATGGACGAAAGCTGAACCTCTAGCAATTTATACGGCGTCAATTTTTCCGTCAACATGTCCAATTCACCGTCATACAACAGCTTCCCATGATTAATAATGAGCACCCGATCGCACAGCGCTGTCACATCGCCCATGTAATGCGATGTCAACAATACTGTCGTTCGGTGCTCGCGGTTATATTGTCCTATAAAGCGGCGGACTTTTTCCTGCGTATGGACATCCAAGCCGATCGTCGGTTCATCCAAAAATAAAACCTTCGGCCGATGCAAAAGTGCGGCTGCTAATTCGCATTTCATCCGCTGTCCGAGAGACAAACTCCGCGTTGGTTTCGTCAAGAGCTCTTCTAACTCCAGCAGCTCGACAAGCTCATCCAACGTTTGCCGAAACGCACGGTCTTCTATTTCGTATATCGCTTTATTGACGAGAAACGTTTCCATCGGCGGAATATCCCATATGAGCTGGCTTTTCTGTCCCATGACTAAACTCATGATCTTCTTAAATTCCGCTTTTTGTTCAAACGGTACATATCCGGCAACTTGAATGCTCCCGGAGCTTGGATAAAGCAAACCGGCCAGCATTTTAATTGTCGTTGTTTTCCCCGCTCCGTTCGGCCCTAAAAATGCGACAATTTCTCCCGTAGGAATGGTAAATGAAATGTCTCGCACCGCTTCCACAGTACGAATTTCCCTCTTAAACAAACTGCGTACAGCCCCCGTCCACCCTGCTTGCCGAACGTGAACTCGAAATTGCTTGTACAAATGCTTTACTTGAATTGACATAGTGCCTCCCTCTGTTTCTTCGAACACCATGGGATTACGCCATTGAAACAATCATTGTGAAATCGTCTCAATTAATTCTAATCGAAAATCACCAACCTGATTTTTTTTGTACAAATTCGTCACAGAAGTGGAATAATTTTGTATCGTCCCCCTAAAGTTCAGGTCTCTTTCAGGAACTGACACATCAAACGTTTGCTGATACAGCAGCGTCGTAATATCATGATATTCATCGCTTCTCACCTTAAAAGCAAAACGAATTTTATGTAATGGCTCACCGTTTGGTTGATGAACCACTTCCTCTTCATACTCCTCTACTTGTATCTCTACACCATTCAATATTACTTTCTTCACCATACGATCCATCCCTCCAGGGCAGCTGTTTATAAAAAATCATAGCACGAACGCTTCCTGCCCACAAACTAGCATGCTTATGAATATACAACATAAATTCGAAGCTGTTTTGACTCTATTTACCCAGATGAACAGCAGCTAAAAACCCGTGCGATTTAGAACGGACTATGTAACATTTTTGATTTTATATAGTCAAGATGAATGCAGCCGTTTTTTGTTTGCCAAAAAATATACATTTAGAGGCGGCAGCAACAATCCGTTCGATTACGGATTCAAACGTTCTGCCAATTTCGCAGCCAAACATAAACAGAATCTTATTGGCTGCTTTTAGGCTTTTTAAGCCAGGGAAAACATGTATTTTTTTTCACAGGACTTAACCCAATATTTTCTTAACCCGGCAGATAATCCGATATGATTTGAAAATCATGTATATTCTTTAAATATTTGTACAAACATATGTTGAGCAATGCTGATTTTTTCAGATTTTGCAAATGGTACAGGATTCCTTAATTGATATAATATGGAATAAACTAAGCGAAAAGAGCCAATGTTCACATATTTTTCATTCTCTATATATACATTTGTCAAAGAGAATTGACAAAAGCACATTTTTATAAAGTAAAATGAAATTATATTGTATTGGTTCATCCTGATCATATACTCATGACCGGTTTCAAAGATTTATCCCATTCAAAAGGAGGAAATAAAATTGTTATTTGAAGACCCCGTATTCAGCAGTCGAATGCTGACTATCCTTACACTTTCTTTTCACGCTATTTACGCAACCATTGGGGTAGGCGTTCCGTTGATGATCATGATTGCCCAGTGGGTTGGGATCAAAAAAAATGACGAACATTATCTTTTAATGGCTAGACGTTGGGCGCGGGGGTATGTCATCACCGTAGCTGTCGGCGTTGTAACAGGAACTGCGATTGGACTCCAGCTGTCATTGCTCTGGCCGAATTTTATGGAACTTGCCGGAAATGTGATCGCATTGCCACTTTTTATGGAAGTATTTGCTTTTTTCTTTGAAGCAATCTTTCTCGGAATTTATATGTACACTTGGGAACGATTTAAAAACCAGCGGAAGCACCTGCTCTTTCTGATTCCTGTCTCCCTTGGCGCCACCTTTTCTGCCTTTTTTATTACCATCGTCAACTCTTTTATGAATGCGCCACAAGGGTTTGACATTGTAAATGGTGAACTCATCAATGTCAATCCGCTGGGTGCGATTTTTAACCCGGCCATGCCGACAAAAGTCGCACACGTAGTCGCATCCGCCTTTATGACAGCCGCCTTTACGCTGGCATCTATTGCAGCATTCCAATTATTAAAAGGCTCCAACCATGTTTATCATAAAAAAGCCTTGTTTTTAACTATGAAAATAGGACTGATTTTCTCCATTGCAACAGCTGTTATCGGAGATTTTTCCGGCAAATATTTAGCTGAGTACCAGCCAGAGAAATTGGCGGCAGCGGAATGGCATTTTGAAACAGAAGGAAATGCTCCTCTAGTCATGTTTGGTATTTTAGATGACGAACAAAACATTAAATATGCACTTAAATTCCCATATTTGCTCAGTATTTTGGCGCATGGAGATCCAAATGCAGAAGTTATCGGACTAGACCAATTTTCAAATTTTGAATCTCCTCCGCTTTATATTCATTATTTTTTTAATATTATGGTATCCATTGGCGTTTTCATGATTTTATTAGCACTTATCTATTGGATTGGAGTGAAGCGCGGATGGGCTTTCATCAACCAAAAATGGTTCCGCATGCTCATTGTGCTCGGAGGGCCTCTATCTTTTATCGCGATTGAGGCTGGCTGGTGGTTGACTGAATTTGGCCGTCAGCCTTGGATCCTTCGCGGAATTATGACAACGAGTGAAGCAGCAACTTCAAGCGGCCATGTAGGTCTTATGCTCATTCTTTTTGCCATTTTGTATTTGATTTTAGGAATCGGCACGATTGTGATTCTTCGCCGGTTGTTTAAAAATAATCCGGTGGAAAGAGAGCTTGAAAATCGATTAGGCGGTGAGCAGTCATGAGCTTGGAGATTATTGGGATATCCGTCCTTTGGATCTTTTTGTTCGGCTATGTGATCGTTGGATCCATTGATTACGGCGCTGGATTCTTTAATGCTTACAGCATTTTGAGCGGCAAGCAGCATATATTGTCCAAAATTATTCAACGCTACCTGTCTCCCGTTTGGGAGGTAACCAATGTATTTTTCGTTTTCTTCTTTGTTGGGATTGTCGGTTTTTTCCCAAAAACCGCATTTTATTATGGGACAACTCTCCTTGTTCCGGGAAGCATTGCGATTATTTTGCTTGCCATTCGCGGGTCTTATTACGCATTTGAAACGTATTCATCAAAAGGGCATAAAGGGTATGCCTTTATGTATGGATTGTCTGGATTATTGATCCCTGCATCATTATCTGTCGTCTTAGCCATTTCTGAAGGCGGATTTGTCTCGATGGTGGATGGGCATCCAGTTTTAAACTACGTAGCATTGTTTAAAAGCCCATTATCTTGGAGCATCGTCGTTTTAAGTATTACGGCCGTCCTTTATATTTCAGCTGTTTTTCTTACATGGTACGCGAATCAAACTGGTGATACAGACGCAACGAATTTAATGAGAAAATATGCTCTTTTCTGGGCATTTCCTTTAATCATAACAGCTTGCGGCATCATTTATGAACTGAGCTATCACAACCAAGAGCATTTTGAACGCATCCTTAATTTATGGTGGATGTTCGCTTTATCGTTTCTTTTATATGTCGGGACTGTCTGGCTCATTTGGAAAAGAAAAAATTATGGATTGGCATTCGGATTGTTAGTAGGTCAATTTCTGTTAGCTTTCTTTGGATATGGAATCTCCCATTATCCGTACTTGCTTTATCCATATTTGACCATTTATGACAGTTTTACAAACGAAGCTATGGCCATTTCCCTGATCATCGTTTTTATTTTAGGATTAGCCCTTTTGCTCCCTTCCCTTTATTTACTAATAAAACTGTTTCTGTTCGATAAAGATTATGTGAAAGGGCAAAACGCAAAATAAGGAGTGTGGAACGATGAAGACTTTTTTAATTACGTTTGCCCCCTTTCTCGTGCTATTCGCTGCTGTAGCTTTATCATTTTGGACAGCAGTGAAAGATGAGCTCATATCCAAAAGAGGATAAAAATTGAAGCAAGCTTAGAAATCAATCGAAAAAAGCCGACAGTTTGCTCCATGTCGGCTTTTTTTAATTTGCTGTAAAGACACTTTGTTCAATTTGCTTCATTTGATAAAAGTATCCTTTTTTGTTCATCAATTCTTTGTAGGTTCCCGCTTCTACAATAGCTCCTTCATCCATAACGATAATTTGATCCATGTTTTCCAGACCGGCCAGACGATGACTAACAAGGATGACGGTATCATTTTTAGCAGCTTCAAACAGATGATGATAAATAGACTGTTCCGTTAAAGCATCCAAAAATGATGTCGGTTCATCAAGTATCCATAGCGGAGCTTTTTTCAACAATACCCTGGCGATCGCCAGTCTTTGCTTTTCCCCGCCTGATAAATTTCCTCCTCTTTCTAACAACGGATCGGCCAAAGAAAGATAGTCAAGCTTCACCTTTTTCAGCACATCTTCCAAGTCTTCGTCATCCACTACATCTTTAGCAATCATTAGGTTATCGCGAACGGTACCGTAGAAAAAGTGGTTGTCCTGCAAAATAACGTTCGCATTTTTCCAAAGGCTTTCTTCATCTAATTGATCGACCGGGATGCCGTTGATCCGAATCACCCCTTGATAGTTTTTATAAATTTTTAATAAAAGGGCCAGCAAGGTCGATTTGCCCGAACCACTAGGTCCGACAATGGCTGTTTTCGATCCTGCCGGAAATGTAATTGAAACATTTTTTAAAATTTCACCAAATAAATGAAAGGTGACATTCTCCATGACAATTGATGGAGCTTGTTGACCGGGAAGCTCCTTCATTTCTTTCTCATCAGACGTTTTTACAGAAGAGTCTTGATGCGTGGCGTCTGATAGTCTTGCAGCAGCTTGGCGGCTGTCCTCTAAATAACTTGGAAAAGCAGCCATCGGTGCCGCATGTTCAAAAACAGTTAATGAAATCATTACAAGCATGGCAAGAAAAATACCATCTAATTGACCGCCTGCAACGAAATAGACGCCAAGCAAAAGAATAATCCAAGAGACAATTAAAGATACAAACGTATTGACAGATTGACTGAAGAGGTTATAGATTGCTTCACGTTCCTGTTCTTTCAAATAAGCATCGGAGCGTTGGGTAAGCTTCTCTTGTTTATGCTCAAGCTGTTGATAAATTTTTAAATCGCGAAACCCATAAAAAAACTCCGTCACTTCTGTCGATAAATTCCCGCGGCTTTGTCGAACATGACGCTCTACTTTTTTTAGTCTGAAAGCAAAGTAAGCCGGAATTAGGACAGTGGTGAAAATCAAACCGATACATAACACCAAGGCAATATAAAAGGAAAAGAACGAAGTGAAAAAAATGGTCCATAAAAATATGAGAGTGGATACGATCGGCGGATAAAAAACACGCAAAAAGAAGTTTTGCAGCGTTTCCACATCGCCGACAATTCTGGAGAGGAGATCTCCGCTCCGATATTTAAGAAAAATCGCGGGCACCAATGGCTCCAGCTTTTCAAAAAAAGAAACTCGCAACCGGCTTAATATATTGAATGTGGCGCGATGAGAAAAATAACGCTCCCCGTAACGGCTGCCTGCACTGATAAACCCTAACAGTTTTATACACGCTATGAAAACAGTCAGCGTGTAAATTGGCGGTGCAAGAGCTGCTTTAGAAATCAAATAGCCGCTTGAAGCAAACAAACTCACTGTTGCGATTCCTGTTATAAATCCGAAGAGAATGGACAAAAAAAGATCTTTCTTTTCAGTTAATGTCAGCTTTGTAATAAATAGCAAATCTTTCATTTTGCCATGCCTCCTTGTTGGAGCGTTGTCATTTTCCTGTACGTTTCAACTGATTCCAGCAATTCTTTATGTGTTCCGGATGCGATGAGTTCTCCATTTTCCAAAAAAAGAATTTTATCCGCATTTATAATGGTATGAAGCCGATGAGCGACGGTAATGACGGTGGAAGATTGAGCTAATTCCTTTATGGAATCCTGCAAAATTTGTTCTGTTTGAAGATCCAGTCCAGTCGTCGGCTCATCAAACAATATAATGGATGGTTTTTTCAAAAACGCTCGTGCCAGTGCAATTCGTTGTTTTTCTCCTCCGGAAATTCCCCTTCCTCCTTCTCCAATAGGTGTATCAAAACCATTTTCAAGTGATTGGACAAGCTTTAAAATCCCTGCCTTTTCGGCTGCTTGTTCGATTTCCTCTTTCGTTGCATCGAGTTTTCCTCCCAAAGCGATATTTTCCGCAATCGTTCCAGAAAAAAGATACGGATTTTGCGAAATATAGCTGATTTCATCGAACCAGCTCTTTTCGTTCAAATCAGACCGCCGAATTCCGTTCACATAAATTTCCCCTTCAGTAAGCGGAACAAGACCTGCAATCACATGTAATAAAGTCGATTTCCCAGCGCCGCTCTTTCCGACAATTGCCACTTGCTCAAACGGGCGGATTTCAGCATTTATATTTTTTAAGGCAAACCTATCTCCCTCGTAACGAAATCCCGCTCCTTCTATGCGAATGGTCGGCGGTCCTTCACCTTTTGGCAAAACTGCCTTCCCCCATTTTACTGGCTTTCCGATTGCGTTTAGCTCCTCTTCAATCTTTCTTGCCGCCCCCATACTCCCCCTGCCTGCATGAAAGGCGCTTCCTAAATCTTTCAGTGCATTATAAAACTCAGGAGCTAGAATCAGCATGAAAAACGCGGTAAAAAAAGAAATGTTTTGAAAAATAATTAAGCGAATCGCCACATCAAGGGCAATCAATCCCATACTAAGCATGGAAATGAACTCCAGCATAAAAGAAGAGGTAAAAGCAATTTTCAATACTTCCATCGTCGCATCCCGAAAGCCATGGCTGCTTTTTCTGATCGCTTCTTTCTGCTGTTTCGCACGGTTGAACAGCTTAAGGGTTGTCAGCCCTTGCAAGGTGTCAAGAAAATGTCCCGATAAAGCGGTCATTTTCTCCATTTGCTCCTCCGATTTCTTTTTCGTTTTGTAGCCAATGATGATCATGAATATCGGTATAAATGGCGCTGTAATCACCATGATTAATCCAGTAAATGGATGGCTAGCAAACACAACGAAAAGAATGAGAAGAGGTATGATCGACGTTTGAACTGCCTTTGGAATATAAATGCTAAAGTAGCTGTCGATTTCATCTACCGCATCCAGCAATACACTTGCTTTTTGTCCTGTTTTCCCTTGCAGCGATACTTGCAGCGGGTTGCTTGAAAATTTATTTAATAAAGATTGGCGAAGATCTTTTTTCACTTTGGACGCTATTTTAATTCCTGTTAAACCGCTGAAATAATGGGATGCAGTTCTGGCCAAAAGAACAATGAACAAACCTAAAAGCAACTGGAAAACATCAGCAAAAGACTGTTTCTGTAAAAAAATGCGATCGACAATCGCCGCAAAAAAATAAGCTTGTCCAATAATGGCAGCACCAGAGATGAAAGCAAGCACGATTAGCAACATCAATTTTGTTTTCTGCTTAAAAGCCAATTTTTTTAGCTGAACCATCCTTTCATGCCTCCCAAAAAAACACGTCTATAGATACGTTTGATGAAACTTGAAGAAACTCTTTTAACATGGCAGTCCAAACGTTTTACAGTTCGCAAATACTTTCAAACAAGTATACATGATAAAATATATTCAAGTAAAACAACGGCCTCACCATTTTTTTAAAGTCTTCTATTCTTAGTTTACAGCATTGTAATAGTTGAATAACATGCTTAGATGAAAGAAAAATTTTTATTCGTTTATATAGAAAAGATATCAAATCGTGAAACTAATTTGATTTTCTATCGTATATAACATTGAAACTGAGTTCACAAAAATACAAATACTTTCATACAGGGGGAAGTCGAAATTGAAAAAATTATTAGCAGCTTTGTTTGCTTTCGCGCTTATTTTTTCACCTGTTGGAAATGTTGTTTTTCAAGATCATCCAACGATTGTAGAGGCGAAGTCATACAAATCAGGGAAAAAAAGCTTCAATTTGAATAAAAATACCACAACGAACAGTTCGAATTTCCAAGATAAAAAGGCAAACACTCCAAAAAATCAATCTGCCGCCTCCAAAGGCACATTCTCATCAGGAGGATTTTTCAAAGGCCTTATGTTAGGAGGGCTTGCCGGATTATTATTTGGCGGACTGCTAGCAAACATGGGTATATTCGGTTCAATTTTAGGTTTATTCATTAATTTGCTGGCAATCGTTATTCTCATCTCGATCATTCGCAAAATTTTCGTCCTGATCAAACATAAAAAAGAAAAAGAGGCTGCAAATCCATGGAAAAGCTGATCATTCCGGAGCAAGATATTATTAATGCCATCTGCGTGTACATTTCCCGAAAAAAACAAATAAAGCCGGAAGAAGTTGTTGTGGAGCTGATGTATGACGACGATTACGGCTTTTCTGCCGAAGCGTATGTAAACGACCGAAAGCAAGTACTTATTACCGCAAACATCATCGAAGCTCTGCGTCTTTGGCTCGATGAATTTTTAAACGAAGACCCGTACGCTGGGATTGAACTTGTGTTGGATGATGAAGAAGGAATTATTGCCATCGTCAAAGGAAGATAAACGAACAATCTTTAAAAATAATCAGCACAAATTCGGCTGACTATGGATTGCGCTGGAACATTATGAAAAATGTTTCGGCGCTTTTTCATGTTTCCAATTAAAATCCACTCTGAACTGTAGATGAGCAAATTCACTAACATAAATTTACATCCGAACAAAAAAGGAGACATGAACCCGATTCCTTGATTAGAATAGATGTGTCACCAAACCATTCTCAAGGAGGTTCATGTCTCATGAATAGACTACCACATCACCAAGGAATCGACAAGTTTTTCGCAATGTTGGGGCTGGCCCTTTATTTCTCTAAGCCGGTCATGAAGCATCTCGTTCATATTATCGATGCGCTGACAACGAAAGGATTTGTGGGAACCTTGACCGATCTGCATCATGAGAGCTTTCATCCCAACCATCGAACGACACTGAGCCATTTTTTCACGAAAAGCCCTTGGGATGAAGAAATCTTGCTTCGCAAACTCCAGCAGTGGATGCTTCGTCATGTGGAACGAACGGCCAAGCGAGAGAATCACCCCATTTTTGTTTCGATCGATGATACGATCTGCCGAAAAACGAAGCCTTCGTCACAGGCGAAACACGCTATTGAAGGGTGTAATTGGCATTATTCTCACGCGGACAAAAAGTCGATTTGGGGACACTCTCTCGTCTGGCTCATGGTTCATACGATGACGCAAGCCTTTCCCTTTGCGTTTCGCCTCTACGACAAGGCGGATGGGAAAAGCAAGGGTCAATGGGCCATCGAGATGCTTTCTTCTTTGGATGTGCACGGTTCTGTTTATGTGCTGATGGATTCTTGGTACCCATCGAAAACACTCGTGGAAGCCTGCCTGAAAAAAGGATTCCACGTCATTGCGATGCTCAAGACGAATCGGGTTCTTTATCCAAAAGGCATCGCCATCCAAGCCAAACAGTTTGCCCGCTATATCGAACCGAACGACACCCATCTCGTCACGGTGGGAGAAGAGCGTTATCGCGTGTATCGCTACGAGGGAGCGCTGAAAGGTCTCGATGATGCCGTTGTGTTGTTGGCTTGGAAAGCCGATCAGCCGATGACACCTGAACATCTTCACTGCGTCTTGAGCACCGACCGGGAGCTAAGCGATGAAGAGATCTTGCGCTACTATGCCCAGCGTTGGTCGATCGAATGCTTTTTTCGACAAGCGAAAGACCAGCTGAAGCTCGATGGGTACCGCGTTCGCGGGCGTCGGGCGGTGAAACGGTATTGGATCTTGGTGCAACTCGCTTATGTGTACAGTATGGTCGAATCCAACAGCGATTTCTCTACCGGGCTTGACTTCCTTCGAAAGAAGAAAGGACATAGCCTCGTGGAGTTTATTTACGATGCAGCGAAACAAGATATTCCCATTGATGTCGTTAAAAAACAGCTTCATGTGGCATAAGGGGTACTCCGTTTGTCTCTTTTTACATGGTAATTATTGTAATGAAAATTGCTCAACTACAGTCTGAATTTAAAAAAACTCTATTTTATTGATTTTTTAAAATGCGATGAATCTCTTTAATCTCTACCCCGTATTCAACTGAACGTGCTGACAATTCCTCAATCACACGCTGCTGACGTGCTACAAATTGTTCTAAATTCTCATAAGTTTTAGGGATTCCTGTAATTTTTCGTTCGATATTTTCCATTTTTACTTCTAATCGGGATTGTCCTTCTTTTAGTTCTTTCATCCCTACTTTTAGCTCTTTCAACTCTTCTTTTACACCTTGTTGTTCGACTGCCAAACGGTGTTGTCCTTCTTTTAGTTCTTTCAGCTCTTCCTTCATATCTTTTTGCTCAACTGCTAAACGAGACTGACCTTCCTTTAGCTCTTTCAGCTCTTCCTTCATACCTTTTTGCTCAACTGCTAAACGAGACTGACCTTCCTTTAGCTCTTTCAGCTCCTTCTTCATATCTTTTTGCTCAACTGCTAAACGAGACTGACCTTCCTTTAGCTCTTTCAGCTCTTCCTTCATACCTTTTTGCTCAACTGCTAAACGAGACTGACCTTCTTTTAGCTCTTTCAGCTCCTCCTTCATACCTTTTTGCTCAACTGCTAAACGAGACTGACCTTCTTTTAGCTCTTTCAGCTGTTCCTTTACACCTTGTTGTTCGACTGCTAAACGGGATTGTCCTTCTTTCATTTCTTTTAGCTCTGATAATATTAATTTTAACGCTTCTTCCATCATATGAAACCTCCATCATGATTCATTTTATAATAACAAATATCTATCCTCTAAACGTTTCTATATAAAATAATAGAACAAATGTTTGGTTTTGTGAAGAAAAAGTTTCGTTTTAACTTCTGCTTTTATGATGATTATAATACACTTTTCTCTGACAGAAAGGTCTTAACACCACCTTTTTTCCTCGATTAATCTTTATTAGGAAATTTTCGAAAGCACCGATAAAAAATAAAAAAATTTCACATTTTCTCAGATCATTCATTTTTTTCCCTTTTGAATACTAAGTTTGATTTTTCCCCATTCCGATACATCAGCTCCTCCAGGTTTTGTTTGATTTTTTCTTGTAGTTTGTTCGATTCTTCAAATTGTTCGAGCAACCGTTTCGTTAGTTCGGCTATTTTTTGCTCAAAAGGAATGTCTTCTTCTTCTGCTGCCTCTGTTCCGACGTACATGCTTGGTGTCAGTTTGTAGTCGTTTTGTTGTACTTCTTCAAGTTTTGCAATTTTACAGAAACCTTCAATATTTTCGCAGATTTTTGCATGTTCATATTTAAATGCTCGATAAACTGTTGCGATTTTATCAATTTCTTCTTTAGACAATGCTTTTTGCTTGCGGCTGACGGGCTTTCCCATTTTTCGGGCATCGATAAACAAAATTTTGTTTCTTCGAGCACGGTAACCGTTTTTTCCATCGCGATTTTTACTTAAAAAGAACAAACAGCACGGTATGCCTGTTGTGAAAAACAGTTTTTCCGGCAATTGGACAACGCAATCGATGTACCCTTCATCCACCAATATTTTCCGCACTTCCTTTTCTTCCTTAACATTCGTTGTCATTGCGCCATTTGCCATCACAAACCCTGCTGATCCTGCATCATTTAAATGGTATAAGAAATGCTGCATCCACATATAGTTTGCATTGCTGTTTGTAACAGGCCCGATCAAGCGCGGATCGCTTTTCGATATTCTGTCCGCCCCCCAATCTTTTTGATTAAACGGCGGGTTGGCAATCACATAATCAGCCTTTAATTCAGGAAACTGATCGTTCAACAGCGAATCTCCCAGCCGTATTTCCGCATTGATGCCATGAAGCAATACGTTCATTTTTCCAAGACGTACTGTCGTGACGACATTTTCCTGTCCGTAAAATAAAAGAGACTTTTTATTCGGCGCATACCTCCCGCTTTGAATAAACATTCCACCGCTTCCACACGCTGGATCAAACACGATACCTCTTTTTGGTTCAAGCATCTCCACCAGCAATTCCACAATACAGGATGGGGTAAAAAACTCGCCGCCTCTGTTCCCTTCTGACGAAGCAAATGAACTAATAAAATACTCATAAGTACGACCGAGTATATCTATGCTGTCTTCCGAGCTGCCACTAAACACATCACGTGAAAAAATTTCAATTAATCCAGCAACATTTTCTACCGGTAAGTTCAAGCCTTGATAAATTTGCGGCAGCACCCCTGTCAATTCTGGGTTTTCTTCCTCGATTCGCTTCATCGCATTATCGAGAATTTCTTTAATATTCGGCTGTTTAGCATTTTTCATTATATAGTGCCAGCTTGCTTCCTTCGGGACGACAAACACATTTTTATCTCTATATTGATGAGAATCTGAAACGAAACCTTGCTGCATTTCTTCATTTTCCGCAAAAATTTGCTCCAACTCATTGCAGCTCTGTTCATATTTATTCGAAAGATAGCGCAAAAAAATAAGCGGCAGTACATAATGTTTATAGTCAGCTGGAGCCACGCTTCCGCGCATTTTATTAGCTGCTTCAAATAATTCTTTTTGGAAATCAATCTCTGCTTTAACCGCCATGGTTTTCCCCCTCTAAATCTTGCTGTCGATTCATTGTATTTTAAAAATATTTTAGCATAATCTGTCTTCCTCTTTTTCAAAACAAAAGAGCGGCCGCATGCTTTGGCCGCAATAAGAAACAAAATAAATTTTCGAATTTCCACAATATGAACTATCGATTGATATCCTCTTCCTGCAAACTTTTGGGCATTTATGTTCTTCATCAATTCTGAATTTGGTTGAAAAAATAATATCCTTTCTACATATGCTGCTTTAATCAAGAAAAACGTGCCAGTGCTTTTTGCTGAAGGGATAAAAAAAATTCATTGACAAAATCTCACTAGCATTGCAGTAATTAAATCTGATGATTCAAAATACTAAGAATGTTCAATTTTTTATTGATTTCGAAACAAAAAAATCCTTTACAATGGAAGTACAGGTGGTTCCTGTCCAAATCCAATCGTAAAGGATAACTGTTATGGACAAGAATACACTAATTTCATCATTTGGTAAATGGGTTTCACCCATAAATATTCAAAAACTTAGCGAACAAGTCAAAGAATTGAAACAGGACTATTACACAAAAAAGCTGACAACAGAAGCCTATATTAAACTTTTATTGGTAGCCCAACTGCTCGAATTTAAGAGCTTAGAGGAAATGAGTGATGCACTTGTAGACGAAGATCTTCAAAAAGCACTCGGATTTGAATCGATAAGTGCCTCTCAGCTATCCCGAAAAAACAATCAGATCCACCCACTAATTCTTGCCAATTTGTTCTTGGATCTTGTTTGGAAAATTCAACGGTACCATTATCAAAACGGAAAGAATATGCCACTGAAAATCATTGATTCAAGTACACTCCCGTTGAATTTGACCCATTATAAATGGGCAAAATTCCGTAAAACAAAAGCTGGTGTAAAGCTACACTTACGGCTCGTTTTCATGGATAAAGACACCGTCTATCCTGAAAAAGCAGTGATTACGACAGCAAAAGAACATGACCGAAATCAACTCGAAGTCCTAGTGGATGATCAAGAAGCCATGTATGTGTTTGACCGCGGTTATGTGGACTATGAACGTTTTGATCGGATGACAGATGATGGCTATTTCTTCGTTTCAAGACTGAAGAAAAACGCAGTCATTCGTGAAGTCTATACATTTTCACTTCCTGATGATTGTCACGTTCTATCCGATAAAATGGTCTACATTGGTACCACACAAAATCGTACTGAAAATGTCTTTCGTCTACTAGAAGTTACGGACACAAAAGGGAACTTACTTCGTTTCATCACCAACCGATTTGATTTAAAACCAGAAGAGATAAGTGATATTTACCGATCTCGCTGGGCTATTGAGCTCTTTTTCAAATGGCTCAAGCAACACGTGGAAATTAAGCACTTTTATGGGATGAGTGAAACAGCTATTCAAAATCAAATTTTCTTAGCCCTTATCACGTATTGCTTACATGTTCTCATTCAATTGGAGATGAAAAGTAAGAAATCCCTACTTCGAATTACTCGTTGGTTAAAGAGAGCTCTGTGGAAACCAGCTTATGTTTGGTTGCGAAAATTTGATGGGCGAGCCAGTCCATAATCTCCCTTTTGTCGTTGTCGCTCTGGTTTAACTGTATATATTTACTAAATGGGCAGTGCCACCTTTCTTTAGGTTTTGTCTTTTTGGCACAAATTCACAAAAATTAATTAACAGAAAATTCTAACTATATTTATGCAATGCTAATGGTAGTAAATAATAAAATAACAACGACAAATCCACTAATAATCTTTAATCGCAGACTTTTCATTATTGTCCTTACACTGATTTATTTTTGTAATTTTTACCAATCTCAAACAAAACTGAATCAATTGGATAATTTTGTGATTTAACAAAAAATTTTTTTATAATTTTTGGGAATAGTAGGTGTAGGGTTGGAGTTGCTCTTCGTTGATGTCGATTACTTCTTTTAATGCATGAAATATTTCCTACATCTACTTCCTTAACTATTACTACCACTAATCTGTTTAATCAGTAGATGAAATTCCGGGAAGGCGTTGAAGTAAATCAATTTCAGGAATATTCCCTGGGAAATTCATACTCCCTTTTGACATAGAGGGTTTAGAACGATTGAGATGTTTTTACAATGGGCCAATAGAACGAACTTTGCCAAATATGTATTTTTATTTTACTCCATCACCAAGCCTCCTTTCCTATGTAAAAATAAAAAAACTGCCCTTAAAAATTCTAAAGAGGGCAGTTGAATAGACAATACATCCGCTAATAACCTTCTTAAAAAGAATCAAAACCATTCTTTATAGGAAGGGCAGCTGGCTGGCATGTCTATCAAAATAGATTTAGCCCCTTTAGCTTTGCGTCCTACCCTTTCGAGTAGTTTGCCGAAACAAAATTATATTTTTGTAGAAATTTGAAGGAATTTATCAAATAATATCTCTTACTTAATTGTATAACAAATTTTATAGTGAAAATGGTATAGTTAAAATGAACTATTTTTGAAATTGATAGGTAAAAAGTTTTAATTGAATGCATGACAATTGACCTGTTAATCATTAGAAATTTAGGATCAATTGATTAGTAACAAGCCGACGTGTAGTAGTCAGCTTCTTGATTTCTTTATTGGTGAAGACAAAAGACCTATGGAAGGTAGTAAATTTTTCAATTTATTCTCTACATGACAGAAGCTATGACACAAAGCCAACCACTTTTAATAAAAAACAATACAAAAAGCGGACGAAGAAAACTTGTTCTTTTTCTTCCGTCCGCTTTATTTTTGTGGCTTATCGGGTAAAGCTTTTCCAGAATATTGATGATTTACATACAGACGGGGAATGACCTCTGATTATGGACTTATTTTTGTACCACTTAAAATAGAAAAATATACTCTGTTTAAGAAAAGAAAGGCAGAGAAAAATGGAACATAAATTTTTGCCTTAACCTTAAGCTTGGTACAGTTATGAATTTTAATCTATACAGGGCATATCCCAATAGAATAAGATGTCTTTCTACATCAGGAACAGTTAAAATAGTTGGACATTTTTTTAATGAAAAGCATGTAGCTGCTCTTTGAAAAGAAATAAGAAGGGCTCTTCGATGCTTTAACTTATTTCCAATGGTGACGAAATGGCTGGTACAGATAAAGCCCTCAACAATTCCTAGGAAGCCGCTCGTAAAACTGCGGAGAATTATTTTAAAAAAGTTGATTTTAGCTGAAAAAATGAACTATTACCCAAGTCAACTTTCCGGAGGACAACAACAGCGCATGGCAATTGCACAAGAGCTTGCTATGGAACCAAAAGCGATGTTATATGATGAATCGACATCTGCCTTTGATCCCGAATTACATCTTGCAATCTGCGGATAAAAAAAGCCGTCTTAAAGTCATTCTAAAATGACCGTTTAAGACAGCTCGTCGAAAAAATTTTCGTTTACCAATAGCGCGGATAACCGCCATAAAATCCTCCGTAATACGGCGGATAAAACGGATATGGCCGCGGTCCTACCAGTGCACTACCTAAAAAGCCACCGAGCAAGCCACCAAAAAACGGCGCACCGAAGAAAAAGGGGTTCCGCCCTTCGAAGAAAAAGGGTCTCCTTCCGAAAAATTGACGTTCCGGGTACATTTTCCATACCTCCCGTTGTAACAATTTACATCTCAATATTTTTTATGCATTCGCCACGGCTTTTGTATGGGCATATGTTGGATATCCGGCAAACGTTAAGATTTATTTTAAATAGATGGAAGAAAGAATCCCTCCGCTCTCAGCATTCTAAAGAAGCCTCTATGAAGATACGTCATGATTTTTGGGTTCCGCAAAAATGCCCGTTTCCGGGAGAAAAATGCTTTTGGATAATAGACAGGCGTTATTCCCAGTCTGGAAGCGAACAACGGATATGAAAAGCACCGTGCGGTTTTCCCGTTCCGCTAATGAATCAAAAACGTTGGGGCAGCGACAAACACACCAGCATTCCCTCTCCATAAGCGAATTAGGGAAAAATCTTGGGGCATCTCGTCTTCCCTGTCAGCTAAATTTTTCTTACGATAAAATTGTCCGAAACGAACTTCCCATCCATAGCAAAACACCCTTGAGGAAAGGCGATTGTTGCCTTAAGCCATTTTTATTGCCTGGCGTCGAATAAATAGGGTAAGATAAATCTAACATCGGTATGAACGAACAGTAATCAAAGGAGGGGCCAACGGATGGAAATCGGCATTTACACATTTGGAGAACGGACGGTTGATCCGGAAACCGGTCAATTGATCAGCCCGGGGGAACGGCTGCAAAACTTGATGGAGGAAATTGAACTAGCCGATCAAGTCGGACTGGATGTGTTCGGCATTGGTGAACATCATCGTCCCGACTACACCGTATCGGCTCCAGCGGTAGTGCTTGCCGCTGCCGGGGCCCGCACCAAACGCATTCGGTTGACCAGTGCAGTAAACGTCTTAAGCTCTGACGATCCGGTGAGGGTGTTTCAACAATTTGCCACCTTGGACCTGCTCACTCAAGGCCGCGCTGAAATCATGGTCGGCCGCGGTTCGTTTATCGAATCCTTTCCCCTTTTTGGCTACGACCTGAAAGATTATGACGAGCTTTTTGAAGAAAAGCTTGATCTGCTGCTCAAGCTGCGAGAATCCGAACGGGTCACATGGGCGGGAAAGCATCGTCCGTCGCTGGACAATCTAGGGATCTATCCGCGGCCCCTGCAAAATCCGCTTCCGGTTTGGATAGCCGTTGGAGGAACCCCGGAGTCGGCCGTCCGTGCAGGCATGCTCGGTCTTCCGATGGCACTGGGCATCATCGGTGGTCTGCCCGAACGGTTCGCGCCCTTTGCTCAATTACACCGGGAGGCAGCGCAAAAGGCGGGGCACGAAACGCCACACCTCAGTATCAATTCACATGGTTTTCTCGCCGATTCGTCGCAGGAAGCAGCTGACATTGCATTTCCAGCGTTTAAAACGATGATGGATCGGCTGGGACGGGAACGCGGTTGGCCGCCATTGACCCGGGAGCAGTTTGAATTCTCTCTTTCCTTACGGGGCGCCAATTTTGTCGGCAGCCCTGAGCAAGTGATCGAAAAAATCTTGTTCCAGCATGAAATTTTCGGCCACAATCGATTCCTTCTGCAATTGACCGTCGGCACGCTGCCGCACAAAAAAGTGTTGCGTGCCATCGAACTGCTGGGTACTAAAGTGGCACCGGTCGTCAAGCGGGAAATTGCCCGCACAAATCGGAAACCGTAACCGATATCCACTAAAAGAAGCTAGCAGCAACGAAAAGGTTTCGGCTGGGCAACAACGGGTGCTGAATCAATTTAATCGGTGGACCTTTTCATACTTGTTTCCGCAAGGATCCTGAAAATAAACCGCATAATAAGTCGGGCTGATCGGGAACTGCCAGGGGCCGCTGTCGATGGTGCCCCCATATCGAACAACAAGCTCTGCAATCCGGTCCACCTCCTCCCGGTCATGCGCCCAAAACCCGATCAAATTCTCGTTTGGCTTATGATTGGGATCTTCCGTGATAGCGAAATAAGGAACGCTCGGAAGCTCTCCCTCCGCTGCAAACACTTTCCATTTTTCCGAATGGAAAGTGCGGGTAAAACCCAATGCAGGAAGAAGATTCTCATAAAACGTGCACACTTTCTCCCATGAATTTACTCTTAAATCGATATGACTGTATCTATTCATTGCGCCCCTCCAAATAATTTTTAATTTGCTCCAGCTTGTCTGCCCAGAAGCGTCTCATCAATTCTCTTACATAGACATCATCCAGCATTTCCTGATGGATGGCGATCGTCGTTTTGCCTGAATCCGTGGGCAGCAAATACAATTGAAGCCGGGAAGGCTTTTCCCATTCCGGAAGTTTCCATTTCATGCGGAGCTTTCGAAATGGCAAAACTACCGTAAGTTTCCCGCAGATACCTTCCTTAGATTTAAATTCGTAACCCTTTTGCAGTCGAAACTCGGAGACGTCCCCGATCCATAAGGGCAAGCCTTGCGGCGAAGTCAAATAGTCCCAAACCTTTTCCTGCTCCACCTTTATCGTTTTTCGGACGCCGATTTGAACGCCCGCATCTTTGGTGACACCAACAGGAATCCTGCCGAGCAGCTGTCCATACTTGACGGTCAGCCATTCCCCCATTCATCCGACACCTGAAATTGTTCGCATATGTGCTCCTTCATATGTTCGTGAGACCAAGAAGGATCCACAGCCTGTTTCAAGGTGGCAACCCATTCTTCCCAGGTAATTCCCGTCGCATCCTGAACAGCCTGTCGAAAAACGGCCCCTGGCATTTTCATTCCTCCCCTCTTTTCAGTGAAAAAAGAAACACGATAGGATCAAAATCTTTTTGACGGCATCCTGAGCGGCATGGATACTGCACGACAGGTTGTACTTCGCAACTATGCAAATAAGTCAGTTGGATGAGGCCGTTCATTTGTATTGGATGCAGCCAGCTTTTTCGTCATTATTTGAGGATAATCACTCTATTAAATGATCAAACCTTTTTCTTTCCATCAGACAAAATGAACGAACGGATGCTCTGCATTTCTGCCATCACCAACCTCAAGGGACAAAGAGTCCAAGTAGGAATCGTAGCCCCTTCAAACTTCACAAAATATACAGAATCAGGATTATCGAGATAGACTTATAACTCATGACAAAGAGAACCGATAGAAATCCTTGCCCCTGCAAACTTCGTAAAAACAAATCAGAATCATCGAAATAGACTTATAGCATACGACATTGAGAACCAATGGAAATCCTCACTCCAACTAACTTCGTAAAATAAACCGAATCAGGATTATCGAAATAGACATGTAACTCACCACAAAAAGGGCAAGTGGCAATCGGCTCCCCTGTAAACTTCGTAAAACCGGATCAGGTTTATCTAGAAGATCTATAACTTACGATTTTGAAAGACTTCCATCGATTTGTCGCTTTCAGCTATATTTTCAGTAAAGCTCCCCGTTTCAATACCTCCACCGATTTCAATATGGATCGGCAATCTGATGTTGAGCCCTCTCCTTCAAAAAATTTTATGAATTGCTCACCTACATTTTAACAGAAAATTCAGAATATTAAACCGTTGTTTTGGAGTATTTTTTCCTCAATTTAAGAACTTACCCCAGATCCCCTGTCCTTATGTGAATGTAACAAAAACTGTTTAAGAGGACAAAAAATCTCTATCATATATAAAAAAAACACGAAGCATCATAGGTTTATCTAGTTTAGGGAAAGAGAAAATAACTTTTTCATGAGTTGAACAACAGGGGCAAACTATTAAAAAGCTAAAAAGAGGAGTTGACTTGTAAGAATTTTGATTGCACGGCCTTATCTATGATAGGCGCGACAAAAATGATAGGAGGCGTTCACCTTGTTTAGCAGCACAGGCATAAGATTTGATTTACATTTCTGATGCAATTATAATGGTGGGCAAGAATGGCCGAAATACATAATAAACAGTCATTCCTCAATCCAGTCTTTAATTGCGGCCGCCTTCGTTTATTTTTGGCTTCGCCACCTAGATGATGTTATTTATTCAAAAAATCTTTAGAAAAAAAGGAGAAATGTTTATGTCAATTGCGGTTACTGGTGCTACTGGTCAACTCGGTGGGCTTGTGATTCAACATTTGCTCAAAAAAGTTCCCGCCAGTCAAATCATTGCCATCGTGCGTAATGTTGAAAAAGCCTCTACTCTTGCCGATCAAGGCGTGGAAGTTCGCCATGGCGACTATAATCAACCGGAATCTCTTCAAAAGGCTTTTGCAGGTGTCTCCAAGCTGCTCTTTATCTCAGGTCCGGATTCTGATAATACGCTTCGTATCGTTCAACATGCAAATGTCGTAAAAGCTGCCAGAGATGCTGGAGTCAAACATATTGCTTACACAGGGTATGCCTTTGCTGAGGAGTCATTAATTCCCCTTGCATACGTTCATTTAGCAACGGAATATGCCATCCGTACGACCAATACCCCGTATACTTTCCTGCGTAATGCCTTATATACGGACTTTTTTGTAAATGAGGGGCTGCGCGCATCCATAGAATCTGGAGCAATTGTTACGAATGCGGGAAGCGGGATCGTTAATTCAGTAACACGCAATGAACTTGCTTTGGCTGCCGCAACGGTGCTAACAGAGGAAGGGCATGAAAACAAAACGTATAACCTTGTTTCCAATCAACCGTGGACCTTTGATGAACTTGCCCAAATTCTCTCCGAGGTTTCCGGCAAAAAAGTCGTGCATCAGCCTGTCTCATTCGAAGAAGAGAAAAATTTCCTCGTAAACGCTGGTGTCCCTGAGCCGTTTGCTGAAATTACGGCAGCGATCTATGACGCGATTTCCAAAGGAGAAGCGTCCAAAACATCAGATGATCTGCAAAAACTGATCGGATCCTTGACCCCTCTGAAGGAAACCGTAAAACAAGCCCTGAAAAATTAAAAATTGACCAAATGACATAAAATGAAAAAACAGAACATCCAATGGCTGCAAACTCATGACCTGCTTTATCTTAGTTCGGTAGCAAAAAAACAAGAGATGTCAAGAGTGACATAGCTTAAACTTTTAGGAATCAAGCTCAATTAAAAACTCGGGACGGACATTCCGTTTCGAGTTTTTAATTGAACAGGATAAAGATGGTTGCAAGTATAATCATATTTGACTTAGTGTTAACAGAAGATGTTGTGATTAGGTATTTCAATATAATTCAGATTTCGAAGTCAGTGAATCTTTACTTCACCAATTGCTAAATGCGGAATGAAGAGGAAAAAGATCGGAATTTTAAACAGAATTTTCTGAATATAAATCAAAAAAAGAGTCGGATGATTTTATCAAAGGCTCTCTTTACTGATATCTACCGCACTTTGACATATTTCGGATGATGCACAGTGGCACGAATTCTTTTTTGAATCACAGACACCTATCCTTTATTTTGGACCGGAACGGTACATTTCTAATTTGTCTAGGTCTAGAACAAGTCCAGCGTCTAGCAATATATCTAATCCTAACAAACCGTTAATCCCTTCATAGTCCATCCCACTAAAATCAATCTCATACTCTCTCAGTTGAAAAGAACCTAATTTAATAGAGTCCAATTTCTTCATAAATGCGTGCTCTTTTCCTCCGATTCCGTAATAAGTAACAATATGATCGCCCATCTCTACTCGTAAATTAATATCCTCTACTACATTTTGAGAAATCAGTGTTTTGACAGCACCAGTATCAATGACCATATTATCAATCAACTTATACCTTCCTTGATAAACAATTTCTATCGATGTAAACAACAACCCATCACGATATTCAATCTGCATAACGAAAATTTCCCCTCAGACCAATCGTTCCACGAACTTTTAAGACAATCTCCTTGTGACTAGTGTGATAAACAAGCTGATCCCCTTTTGATTGCAGTAACTCACGAGTTGCATCCTCATCCGAAACCGTTTCAATGACAGCCACCTCTTCAATAATCTCCTGATCACCCTGTAAATGAGACTTCAATACCTGTAATTTCACAAATTGGTTCGGATACAGTGAACGCACTTCCTGCCATTCCATCTCCATCACCTCAACTTGTTCTTTTAATTGATTATATCACTACCCGAAAACTGAAAAAAGAATAGGCACCTCTGATGCAATATGCATCACTAGCGGAAAGATAAAAATTCATTTCGCCGAATGTTTTACATTTATGCATTTAACGATCGTACATACTACTTGTAGGATTCGATGTTGGTCAAAGAGTCGGAGTATATTGATAAAACCAGCGTTCTGCTGTTGTGTAAGCGAGTTATAACAAGCGAGCGACTTCTTGAATCGTTTTTCCGATACGTAACTGGGCGACCCACAATATTGAAACGATTCCGTTGCGATACTGTGAGACGGAAGACCCGGATAGGAAACAGTAACTGTAAGGAAACAGGCTTGGCAGCGATGTCTTTCTATGGAAAGCTCAACCCAGTATAGCCATGAATCCATTGTTTTCGTTTCGATGACATGTTAGTTGTCCGTCCGAAGCAAGTCGGGCAGATCGGACAATGAGGAGGGGAAGTTCAAAAATCCAGCGTTCTCCCTATTTTCGTTCTCCTTGAATAAGAAAGCCTGTAAATTATATGCAAAAGAAGTTTGATTTATCAAGGTTTTTTAGCTGTTGAAAATTAACTCCGTTCATTAAATTTAACTTAAAAAAATAATTACGTTAGCAAATGTGTTAGCAAGAAAGTAAGTATGTGGTCTGTTGTAGTTAATATGCGTAGTACAAATAACAGAATGACGAAGACAATGTTGAATGAGTGTACTATCCCGCTTCACAACTTTGCGCAATGAAGAGGGGCTGTCCAGAAAGTCAAATCCCTATTGATAACAAAAAATCATAAACATCGATATATCAACGTTTCTAAAACATAAAAGGGGGGCCGTCAATAAGCCAAAAAACGACTTATTAGACAGCCCCTCCTACATAAATATTTTATTTAGATTTTAACACTTCCTTTAACAACTCAATCGCATGTTCATCGGTTGGATCGTTCGTACCGAGCTCGCCACGGAAGGCTTTATATAAAATCGAATTTTTTAGTGAAATCAATTCCGCTTCCAATTGTTCAATTAAAGTTTGTTCTTCAATTAAATTATATAACATTTTATCTAAAATTTTAACTATTCTTTTCCACTCATTCTTTGGTGGAAGCGGGAAAGGGAGATCATTCATTTTTTTTGGTGATACCCTTGGAAGATTAATACCATTACTATTTGAAACTGCATAATCTATAGTCGATGGAAGTCCCAAATAGTAGTCTAAAAGTTGATTAAGATATTTATGTTCAGTCCTTAATACAAGTATATCCGTAGAAGCTACACCATCGAAATCAACAACTGCATGCTTATTCAAATAAGGACGAAGCTTTCCATATAATACATCTCCCTTTTTAAAAACAACCTTTTTACTCTTAATGTCTTTAGCTAACTCAGTATGAGATATACCTCCACCTTTTATTAAATGCTCTAAACCTACATAGGTTTCATTTCCAACTGGTAGTACCTGTTCTTTAATTTGTTCAAAAATAGCACCTGTTTTTACCCACACCCAATTCTTTGGCACTTCATATGGTTGCTCTTCTTTTGGAATAAGATCCTTTTCTGTCAACTCATTAAAAGTTTCGAACATACTCTTCTCTTTAGGATCATTTGTACCTAATCGTCCTCCAAACGCCCTATCCAAAATCGCTGCCCGTCGAAGCTCAAAAGATTCTTTTACTTCCTCAATTAACCGCTTCGCTTCATCAATTTTCCCAAAAAGCCGCTCGATTTTCTCAGCAATGCGTTTTTGCTCTGAAAGAGGAGCAATTGGTAGGGGCGTTTCTTTCAAATATTTAAAATGCCTGCTATATCCTTTGTCTGGAAGATTAACATTTTGTAAAAGATAATATAGATATTTAGGATAGATAAGTTCTAAAGGTTTTAATATCTTAGTACCGTCTGCACCTTGAACAAAATCAAAATCAATCCATTTAATGCACTTTGTATGATCACCAAAAATAATGACTGGAAGTTCATCAGAAAAACGTAGTTCAAATTTATCTGTATAACCTGATATTAATTGCTGTCCTTGATCTACTACAGGCAATAACCCATTTTCTTTGTAATATTTTTGAGGAATTTGTTTTTTACCATTACTGATACTTTGAACAACCTCTTTAAACCAAACCCACACCCAATTCTCCGGCACTTTATAAGGCTGTTCTTCTTCCGGTACTAATGCTTCTTCCAGTAGTTCTTCCATCGATTTTTGTTTCTTTTTGCTCATTTTTTAAGCACCTCAGATGTTTCTGCGACTTTTAGCATTTCTTTAGAATCTGTTTGGTAGGTGTTCGGTTGTTCGACAGCTTTTAACTCGGCAATGACTTCGTTTAGTAACGAAATCGCTAGTTCTAATTTTTCCACCGCTTCTTCTGCAGATTCGATTGGGTCTGGCAGGTTTTCGTAGACGGACAAGGATTCATCAGCAATTAAACCAATATCCAAGCTGTCACCTTTTTTCGCAATTTCTTCACGTGTGAACACATTCCAGCGCTCGTCTTTGACTTGACTGCGATCTTCTGCCGTATAAGCCTTGATAAATCCTTCAAAATGTTCTTTCGTTAGCGGATTCCGTTTGCCGAAGGAAGGCATATTCGTGCGTAAATCGTACACCCATACTTCTTTTGTGTTGCCGACATCTGATGTCCCGCGGTTGAAGAATAAAACGTTCGTTTTCACTCCTTGGGCATAGAAAATGCCAGTTGGCAAGCGTAAAATCGTGTGCAAGTTGCATTTGTCCATTAAATCGCGGCGAATGTCGGCTCCTACCCCGCCTTCAAACAAGACGTTATCTGGAAGGACAACCGCGGCACGAGCTTTGCCGTTTGCCTTGAGAGCGCGGTAAATATGCTGCAAGAAATTCAACTGTTTGTTCGATGTTGTAAAGGTGAAGTCAGTTCGTGTTGCCCGCTCGCCGCCTTTTTTTGTTCCAAAAGGCGGATTCGTTAAAATCACATCAAAATTTTTCAAACTTTCACCTAGTGAAGAGAGGGTATCGCCTAACAAGATTTCCCCATGAATATCATGAAGCAACGCATTCATGACCGCTAGACGATGCGTGTCTCTGACAAGCTCCACTCCTGAGAAAGCTTTATATTTTTGGAACTCTATTTCTTCTTGTGACAAATCAAAATAATCATCCGTTTGCTCACGAATATGACGATCCGCCGCAATCATAAAACCGAAAGTTCCAGCAGCCGGGTCGTGACAACGTTCTCCCGGCTGTGGGTTCACAAGTTCTACAATAACATCAATAAGGACGCGAGGCGTAAAATATTGCCCCGCTCCCGATTTCACTTCGCTCGCGTTTTTTTCTAACAGCCCTTCGTATAAATCCCCTAACCCTTCTTGCTTTGCATTGTACCAATCTAAGTTATTGGTCGATTGAATAATTTTTTCTAGGTTCTTTGGTTCTCTAATATTAGATGTCGCATCTGTATAAATTTGTTTTAATAATTCATTTTCCTCTTTTCCTAAATCAAGCAACAGCTGTTGATAATGCTCTTTAAGTTCGATCCCGTCTTTTTCTACTAACGAATCCCAGCGATATTTTTCAGGAATCATATATTCTTGACCGGTTTCTTTCATCATTTTTAAGAACAGCAAATATGTTAGCTCTGTCACATATTGGTGATACGTAATGCCGTCATCACGAAGAACGTTACATAAATTCCATAGTTTTTGGACGATTTCTCTGTTGTTCATCTACGCTTGCTCCTTCTTTTGGTGATAGTTATACAAATTATCATTAATTTCGCGAACAATTTGTGCTAATTGTCCATCGAAAATTTGATTTAATTGTTTAAAGCCTCCACGGCTCTTAAAAGGTTCATATTCAAAAGCCTTTTCAGGGTCCGGATGAAGAACGGATTCTTGCAGCAACTGCTTTTCGATTCGCTCTAGCCATTTCTTTTGAACAGGCGGCCACGCTTTCATTTGGTAAATTTTCTTCATGGCGTGTTTAATTCGTTCTTCATGACTAATAAGCGGATCGCCTAAAGCCTGCTGGCGGATGAAGGCGATGATGTCCGCTGCGATGTCTTCATTTTTCGCCTCGCGCCAAGCTGCTTGTAATTTTTTCTCAGAAAAACCTTTCTGGTCCAGTTCAAGCAGCAATTTCTTTAACTCTTCTCTCGTTAATTCAGTTGGACGTTGACATACAATCATTAACGCAGGGATTTTGTTCATATTGTTCCGGATAAACTCCCCGAATGATTGTAAATAATCATCCGGTTTTTCCGCATTTCCATATCCGCGTTTAACTCCAATAAGTTCATCTTCATGCGTGGAAATATATTGTTTATTTTCCCGATAGCGATTTTCATCGATATAACGGAACATCGATTTGTACTCTTTTAACTGTCCAGTTAATTCAGCAGGATTCAAGTTTTTTACCCAATCTATAAATTCATCAACTGTTTTTCCACCAGATAATACTTTAAAGTCTTGGTGCTGCTTCTCTGACCATTGGCGTTTTTTTCGTTGGATTTTGGCAATAATTTGTTCTTGTTGATGTTGAAGGTGTTCTTCTTTTTCTAAACCTTCTAATTCTTCTACTAATTGAGTCAGTGAAATATTTGGTCGAGTGACAACAGGCTTCATGCTTGTATATGGTTTTAAAGACTCATAGATTCCAACCGCATCGAAAATATTAAAGTGATCTTTTCGGATTTCTTCACATCTTCTCGTTGCTCGGCCTAGCATTTGCTCATAAAGAATCCGAGAGCGAACGCGGCGCAAGAAGACGAGATTTGTAATTGCTGGAACATCGACACCTGTCGTTAGCAAATCCACCGTCACAACAATAGTTGGATATTTTTCATTTTTAAAGCGTCGAATCGCACCTGATGGATCCTTAATGGAGCCTGTAATTTTCATAATCGCATTGTCTTCGACTTCACCGTATACTTTTTCAAATTCTTCTTTTAAAAGACGTACGACTAAGTCTGCGTGATCATCTGTCGCTGCAAATATCAATGTTTTGCCTTCATCGTCCGGAGAAATATAATTCGTCAACTCTCGTATAATAACACGATTAAAGCTTTCTGTGATAACTTTTGTATTAAAATGTGCAACCTCAATATTCACTTCATCTTCAAGGTACTCTTGTGAAATTGTGCCGGAAACCGTATCATATACGTCGACTGTTTCACCTTTGGCCCAAGTGATTCCTTCCTTTTTTAATACCGTTTCAAATTGATACGGTGGTTCATGGTCGACTAAATATCCATCGACGACTGCTTTACGATAAGAATAAGTGAAAACCGGCGGTCCAAAAATTTCTGTTGTATGCAGCGCAGGAGTTGCTGTTAAACCGATGCGAACGGCATCAAAGTAATCAAGTACTTTTCGATATTTACTTACATAGTCATTGTGATCTCTTATTTCAATTTCTATGTTATTCATCTCTTTATCTAGTGTATAGCCTCGATGGGCTTCATCGACAATAATGCAATCATATTGATCAATCGATGGAATGTCTTCTGTTTTCTCGTTGTAGAAAATGCGTTTTAACATTCCTTGTACGGTAGCGATATGTACTTTTGTTTCATCATCTGGTTTTTGATCGTATAACGATTGTAAGCTATAAATTTCAGTGAACGTATGGAAATTTTCCAGCTTACTTTCTTTAAAAGCGCTTTCCGCTTGTTCTCCAAGAGCTTTTCGGTCGACAAGGAATAATATACGATTAAAACGCTTTGCTTTGATCAATCGATAAATGAGACCAATCGCCATTCTTGTTTTCCCTGTTCCGGTTGCCATGGCGATTAAAATGCTGCGTTTTTTCTCTTCCAATGCTTTTTCGACCGCTTGAATAGCTTTGACTTGATAGTCTCGTAATTTAAGATAATCAAATTTTTCATCACGCAAAAATTGTTCCGAACGTTCCGTATCTTTTTCTAATAGATTTTTCAGTCCTTGAGGAGTGTACCATCCTTGAAGTGGTCGCGGGTGATTCGTTGATTTCCGCGCATCTAAAAACCAAATGCCTGACTTTTGTTCTAGCTGTTTTAAAAAGGGGCGGCCATTGGTTGCGAACAAAAATGGAACATAGTAATCTCCCCATGGTTCATGGATCACTTCATGGCCATGCCGAACAATAAGTTTTGCATATTCTTTTGCTTGCTCAATGTCAGATGGGATATCTTTACTAGCACGTTTCGCTTCAATGATCCCTACTAGCTCGAGGCCAATAAATAAAGCATAATCAGCGTAACCATGTTTTAAAGGCCACTCCGCAATCGCCATGTTTTTTCCTTTTTCCGGACGAACTCCTTTTGAGAAACGCAGCTTTTCTGAATCAGCCTCCCAGCCAGCATCTCGTAATTGCTGATCAATAAGAATACGGGTTTCTGCTTCCGTCAATTCAAAGTTGGCAACGGCGCGTTGTGAGTACTCACGTCGTTTTTGTTTCTCTTCACTGCTAATATATAGCTGTTCTTTGCGTATCTTCTCAAGCTCTGTTTCCAAATGAGCAAGCTTTTCTTCGTATGACTTAACTACATGGTTCAATTCATCTTCTGATATAGATGTTTGCGGTGTCGGTTCGATATATTCTGGAGCTTGAAATGACCAATCGCCATACACTTCCATAAACCAAACCGCAATTCGAAACGCCATATGCAATAAAGCTTTTGCCTCATTTACTTCACCATAGCTCGGATTATGTACCGCTTGATTCCCTTTCAAACGAATGACCGTAAATAAGTCATATATTTCCTTCGGCAGAATTTGCTCATAAAAAAGAATTCTCAGACGCTCCTGTTGATCAGTTCTGCGTTCTTCCTTTATTTCTTCTAACGCTAAAATATATTTTGTTATAGTTTCAGCAAATTTTCTAAGCTCACTTATCGCCACATTTGGATTTTGATAGACATTTCG
Organism: Aeribacillus sp. FSL K6-8394; assembly: GCF_038008865.1. Classification (NCBI taxonomy): domain Bacteria; kingdom Bacillati; phylum Bacillota; class Bacilli; order Caryophanales; family Bacillaceae; genus Aeribacillus; species Aeribacillus sp. FSL K6-8394. The sequence continues at coordinate 260,268 of NZ_JBBPAA010000001.1, read as the reverse complement.
TTCAGCTGTTTCCCCAACACGGGCGAGAACTTCCCATTTTTCTTCTAAAAAGCGAAAATTGTGCGACATATACACACCTCACCCATAAGAACATGTATATAGTGCTATTTTAGCATAAATTTTACAATATATATTATTTCCAGTCATACATCTATTTAATAGAGTTATGTCCGTATAATTGTGTAAAAATGAATGGGTCTAAAAATACTAGCCAATTTCAAATCCGATCCTTTCAGATGCTTGAACTTGTAAAATCTGGTTTATTTTAACCGCAAATTTTTTGAATTTCCTTGAAGGAGTTGATGCAAAATTTCTAATTCTAGGTTAATCTTGTTTTGGTACATTCAAATCTTTTCTCCATTAAAGTTTGGCGGTCCAACTTAATTTCAACTGAATGTTTTTATTTCCTTTGGGACATTTGCTTTTGCTGGCATTGGTATTGAATTGTAACTTATTAAACATATATGATAACTTCTTACAATTATCGCATTTATAGAAACCATCCAAAATTTCTTTCAATTAATAAACCCCTCTAGCTTTATATGAGTATAGGAAGAGCTTCCACGGCAATATTAGAGCAGCTGCAAAATAATTCGCTTTTCTTTCCATTTCAACATAGGAATTATTGACCACTTGCACCAAAATGAGCAAGCTCATCATATAGAAAAAGAAATAGACATTCGAGTTAATTTAAAACCAACAAAAAGCTTAAAACCTCAAATAATGAAATATGATCATATAAACTCGAAAAGTAAGTACGTCTATCCAAACGTGTATTTTCTTTACTATGTAACCACCTGTCCCCATTCGCACATTGTTAGCAAATCGAATGGGAACAGACTCGCAAATCATGTTTCCAGCCTAATCCCACATGTGGCGACAAATACCTTCATAAAGCTTCTTCAGGATTTCTTCTTGATACCCAGCTTTTTTTATTTTCCGCATTTTCTCTTTGATCGGCTGCAATTCTTCGATTGTAACAGTTTCTAGTTTCGCTACTCGGTCATCCGACAGCAAAACCTCTGGAGATGACGCTAAGTAATCTTCTAATTGGAAATGCCATAAATGAATATGCTCCTGATTCCGCTCCTTTAATCGCTGCGCCATTTTTAGTCCTTCAGGATCAAAATCTCCAGAATAATATATTTGACAACCTTCTTGGATGATTAAGTCTATTAACATCAGTGACGCTAGTTTAAATTGCCCATTTGTGCAAATCAGCGGCGGGAAAGCGTCAGGAAATAAATCCAACAAAGCGGAAAATACGCCTGAGTTCTCAACGACAAATACGGTCTGCCCCTTAGCAGGATATGCACGTTTTAACTTCAATATTTCCCGCAATGGCACATTGAGTACTGTATTGGTTTTTACAGCAGAAGCAAACACAGAATGAATTCCCTGTTCCGTTTCTGTCAAAATTCCCGCACATGTCACAAAGTTTAAAATATCTTCCCGTAAAATGCCAAATGATTGCAGGAGCTCATTGACTTCCTCGACTGAGGATAAGTCATAGTCTTGATCAGAGTAAAATTGAAGTGCATGAAGAAATACTTTTCCTTGAAACGTATGCAAGTCAAATGCGTGCGGATCTTTTAGCACTTTTTGTGAAAAAATTGAAAGACGTTCATAATCACCTTTTTTCGGCAAATGTTGAAGCGCAGTGCACACATTCTTTAAAACAGTCTCCAAATGTTCCCGATCTTGCGAATAGGCGATATGAATAAAGCGGTTTTGGGGAGCTGATTCAGCTATAAAAGACAGAAGCCTTGCTTGTTCGGGATATTGATGAATAAGGTTTTGAAAAAATTCTTCTTTTTTCTTCCGATCTGTTTCCCTCTTCTCTTGATTGGTTGTAATGTCTTCACCAAAATAATTCTCAAGTAGCGTAACGAGCGGTATACCGGCAAAGCGCGTTTTCTCTAATTGTTCGGCAAACATTTTTAATGAAACCGAAGGAGTAGATTCTTGATGAAAATCCTTCCCAAAAAACGCCCCGAGCGCTTCTTTTTCTTCAAAGGAAAAACCGTCTAATTTGACCGTTCCGCCGATTCTCCCGAGTGATTGATATTTCTTTTTCATCAGCAAAAAAAGGCGGTGAAAGCCAGGTTCACCGCGAAAAAACTCAACAGCATCCGCTACTTTTTGTTCCAACATGAACCATCCTTCCTATATGGATGATGTAAAAGTAAATTCTTCGTCCGGATTTGTCGCAAGTCGTTTCACTTTTCCATCCCAATGATATCGAATAACCGTAACGTACGGCGCATTTTTCGGGCGAACTAGCTCGCAAATAGAAAGCGATGGTACCGTGTCGTAGTCTCCCCAAAGCGCCTGAGAGTTCATGATATAATTGAAACCAAGCTCTTCGACTAAAGCAAACATATCACGAATGTTATTTTCATCAACACCGGCAAACGCTTCATCTAACGAAATAATATATGGAGCATCCTCTGCAGCCTCTTGATAACGTGAATATGCCGCAGCAAAAAGTGGAATATACATCGCCATCGCTTTTTCTCCACCGCTAAATTTATAAAACTTTTGGTTTGTTAATTCCCGCTTTGGTTCATTTGTTTTTTGGTAATAAAGCGTAAACGAGAACCACTTTCGGTAATCGAGCACTTCTTTAATGACTTGGTGCAACGTATTGCCTTGCCCACGTTCTTCAAGCATTTCTCTCGCTCGGTTGATTTTTGAGCGGAAATGCATCGTAACCCGCTGCAAATCTTCTTCCTTTAGCAGCCGCGAATTCATTCGCAACAATTCGACTAAATCTTTCGTGTCCATTTCTTCTTCGGTTTCCGCGGTCTTCGGCTTCCATTGAATTGAAAATGTCAGACCTGAAGAAGTATCACGTTTTTCCATTAATGCGTTCATATCTTTTACCCAGCGTTCGGCACGCTGTATGCGGCTTCGCAATATTCGCCCGATCGTTTTCAAAATAATATCTTCATACAATTCACGGTCCTGTTCGTTAATATATTCTTTTTGCAGCAATATATCTTTTTCAATCTCTTTTAATACATAATATGGTGTAACGCGTTGTCCTTTGTAGTCTAGTAAAATGATGATACGTCCTGCTTTTTCCTTCCAATCGTTCGCTTTTAGCTCAGATTCCTCATCTAATGAAAGCTCGACGAACGGATTTTGTTTGTTCCAATCGGCAGGTTCCTGTGTCGGACGATATTCGATTAAATTCGGTTGTTCTTGGAAAAATATTCGGTTTAATCGTTCGGTGACAGAAAGTCGTGTATTCTCTTTTAATACAGAACCATATTTCTTGGAAATGTCTATTGCTTTGTCCAAAAGTGAGCCTATTTCATTTTCGTCAACAAACACTAGCCCTCGTTCCAATTCTTTGGCAAATAGCTCTTCCCATGCTTGGACAAGAACCTTTGCAAATTCCAGTTTTCTCTCTAAACTGCTTAATTTGTTTTCCATGTTTGAAAGCTGATTCCCGATGTCTGCTTGCTTCTTAATTTTCTCAGGAATTTCCGTTTTTAAAAACGTTAATCGTTCTCGAATCTGTTGAATCTCTTGGCGAATATGTTCCGCTCCCATTTTCGTTAACATCGATTCGATATGCTCAAGTTCAAGTGATACCCGCTGTTGTTGATCGAGAAGAACATTGATTTCGCCTTTCGCTTCGTCTATTTCGTTTTGTAATGTTTCAAGCTGATCATTTAGATTTTTGATCATTTCATCGGTGTGCACAATGTTTCCATGAGTAATTTGTACGTCATTTAACTCTTTTAAATATGATTTCATATAAGACAAAGCATCTTCGTACCCTTTTTTTGAAAACTTAAGGTCCAGTCCTTCTGTCTTGTTGCACAAAGTATTTTTCACTTGCTGCCATTCTCTAGCGATTTGTCCGAGTTTTTCATTTTTCCTTACTGTTTCTTGTTCTTTGCTTGCTGCCAGGAGTTTCGTTTGCTCCCACTGGTCATAGGCATATTTGACATTTTTGTCAGTTGGAAACAATTGAAAGCCTTCCGTAATGTGGCGGATTCGTTCATCAATGGCTACCAGCTGCTCTCGTTTTTCTCTGAGTTGAGTGTTTAAAAGCTGTAATTCTTCCTCAAATTGCTGAATTTTCTCAAGACGCAGCCGTTTCCGTGCGGCTCTTCCAATATACTTTGCCTTTTCCCTTTCAGGGGCATGTCCTTTTAAAAGTCCTAGTGAATATTGTCCGGATTCGTTTATGACAAAATAATCCTTTTCTTGCGGTTCGTCCGATACGATAATACTGCGCAATACCGCTTCGATTCGTTCCTTAGTAACACCTGAGTCATTCTCTACATCAGGTTTTAAATAATCCTCTAGCGTGTGTGCCATCATTGCCGGGTTTGGCATGATTACTCGATCATATTGGATATCTAAATCCGCTTCCACAATTAAAGCGTCGAGCAATCCAGCATGATTTAATGTAGATTCGATCCGTTCCCGCAACTCTTCAGAAACGTGCTCCTGAAATTCCACAGCTGCATAAAACGGAACGTAAGGTATTCCTTTCTCTTTTAACAAAACCCTTGTTTGCACCGTTTGCATGTCTCGTTCTGGTTCAGGATCTTTTTGTTCCTTCCAATAGCGTAATTTTTCTTCCGTTTCACGAATTTCATTTTCTATCAATTTCATTTCATGTTGTTTTTTAATTTTTTCCGCTTTCCACGATTCTAAAGATTGATAATATTGATTTGTAAACGGTTGTTTCACCTCTTCGAAATGATAGCGCTCATATAGCTCATTCAACCTTTGTAAAAATACTTGAAATGCTTCGTCATCCACCTTTATATCCGGATACATTTTGCTCCATTCAAACACGCTTTCCTGCAAACGGGATTTTTCGTCTTCAACCAGTTCATACCATTTTTTCTCTTCATTTTTTAGTTGGTCTAATTCCCTATTTAATTCGCCGAGCTCTTTATACGTTTCTTCATAACGTAATTGAATTTCATCATGTTCTTTCCAAAGTCCGTTAATTTGCTCCAGTCGATCAAAATGTGCATTAGCTTCCCGCTTCCATACGGTAAAATCAAATTCATATTCTCGGTTCCGCTGAAAATCTTCTTCGTTGATTGTATGCTCGGAAAAAGAGCTTTCTAACGCATCGTTCCGCATCATTTCTAACTGTTCTGTTAGCTTTTTCAATAACTGTTCGAAACGTTCTTCATACATGTTTAAGTTTTGTTCAATTTTCCGTTCTTGCTCTCGTTTTTCATCTATAAATCTTTCTTTCTTTTTGAGCTCTTTGTTTACATTCTGCAGTTTTTCCGCTGTTTCATTACGCTTTTCTTCTGCCTGAAACACTTCATGATTGGATAAATCAAGTTCCCGTTTACGCAGCACTTCTTGTTCAATCGATAATTGTTGAGTCTCTTCTTTCAATGTCGCAAGTGTTTCCTCATATTCACGATGTTGTGCGACAAACTGTTTCTTTTCTTCAGCTAACTTTTTAAAGCTTTTTTCCGATTTTACATATTCATTCGCTTTCTCAGCCAACATATACTCATTGTAAGTCGAATAATGCTGGCAAAGATGCTTTAGAGCCTTCTCGTCTTTTTCAAGCTGTTCTAATTGTTGTTTTGCTTGATCCATATTTTCTATCGTTTCTGACAAGTGTCGCAGCTCTTCATCTGTAAGTGCTGGCAGCGAGCTTTCTAATATTTCGTAGATCACAGTTGGCTTAAAATCTTTTGAAAGCTTCGGACTGCGTAATTGAATGAGTAATTCAATCAATTCGTGGAACGCATCAAGCGACTCAAATCGAAAAATATGTTTATTCACTAACTCCATATATTCACGTTGCGAATCAACAACCGTACCGCCTTCACCAATAACAGTGATCAACTCCCGTTTCGTTAAAGGAATTTTTTGCGTCTTCCCGTCTGTCTTTTCTTCTTTATATAAACGCAAGTCTTTGCCGATGCGCCGATTGTCAAAAACGACAAATCCCCAAAAATCCATATTTTTCTGCCGTTTTGCCCGTAAGCCGATACCCGTTGTGATATATTGTTCAGAGTTTTTTCGCTTATATTCTAAAAATAAATAGCCTGTTCGTTCGTCCCTGTCGACGAGTTCTTTTTCCCCAAGTAAGTAATCTTCCATTCTTCTAGCTCGGGAACCGAACGGATCGAGGCGATCAGGACTCTTTTTTCCATCAAGCAGAACCGGAAGAAAACTTTGCATCGTCACCGATTTGCCGGAGCCGTTGCTTCCACGCAATAGAAGTTTTCCGTCTGCGAAATGAAAAAATTCTTCATCATAATACCAAAAATTTAACACTCCCGCTCGATATAACTCCCATTTACTCGTCATCTTCATTCGTTCCTTTCATTAGAAAATCATCAGGATATGTTCCGACTAATCGACCTAAAAGGGGGTAGAGAATAATCATCCCAGTCTCCGCTTCACGTTCTGCCATTTTCCACTCCTTTAATGCACTCAATACTTCATCAGAAAGCTGAGAGATTGTCATGTCGCGGTATGTTTTACTCCATCCTTCGGAAAATTCGTCACGGCATTTTTTTAACAGACCTAAAAAATCATTTGGTGTTAAGCGGATTTGTCCATATTCATCAGGCATGTGAACATCAAGATGCTGGCGAATAATTTTGGAAAAATGAAGAATAATCTCCGAAGTACCTTTTTGATCTGGAAACAGCGTATAGCGGCTTTGACGTTCCGGTAAAGTTAAAAGTGCCGCATTTTTAAAAAGTTCATAGTGATAATCAGTATGTTTTTCAATATCTTCCCGCAAGCGATGGCGAAAGTTTCTTAAATAATAAAAGTCAGGATCGTCTTTTTGTCTTCGATAAATGGCTGGCGATAAAAATAGTTGCCGATATATCCGATGGCGGCGATAGTCTTGCGGGGACGCTTTCCATTCTTCTTCTAAAATCTCCTCTATCGTTTCATATTGAAACAAGTCTTTCGGATATGATCTCATAAAATAGCGGGATACAACGGGAACTTCATAGAGTGCTTCATGGTCTTCTTTATTTGCAAACCCTTCAAGATCCCCATCGACGCGTTTTACGATACCAATTTGCTCCGACGTCCTCAGCACCCGAATGAGCGACTTCCGATGTTGATAATTCGTCCAATCGATTGGCAGTTCCCCGGGATACATCGCTTGAATCTCTTCACATAAATCGGACAGAAGAAATTTCTCATCGACGGCTTTGCTCTCTAAATATGCTAATAAGCAGCAAAACAGGGCATAATCTAATATATCTTGAAAATCTTGAATACCCATCCACGATTCTGGCTCAGCCGGGATTTTCTCCAGCTTTGCAAAATAGCGGTGAATGATTAGCCGATATCCAAACTTTTCTTGCAAGTAACGTTTCAATACTTTTTCACGTTCTCTAATCTTTTGATAAAGCTCTGGTTCCTCTTCCCGGACAATCCAGAAGTTTTCAAACAGGGCTGTCATGGCTTCTTTCGCTTTTTCATCAAACCCTTGCTCCGTCTTTTCCAATGTTACATCTCTCCCTTTTCGAGGACATAAAGTTCATAATTCGGCATCGTAAGTGTACCGTCAGAGGCTTTCAATTGAATCGAGGAAGAATCCTTTTGCAAGATTTTCACTTTCCACCCGTTTTCCGTTTTTACGACTCCGTCTTGTTTTGTCATTGATTTTGCTATCCAGCTTAACAATGTTTTTCGAATGTGCGGTTCGATCACCGGCAACTCTCGTAATACGATTTTATTGTCTTGAATGAGGTTCTCTAACTCTTCTTTCTCACGTTTTTTCTCCAGCAAAAATTTCTCCTTCATCTCCTGTTTCTCTTTTTCATGTGTTTCGATCGCTTCCGGCTTTTTCTTTTCACGGTAATGGCGAACGCGAGGCTTTACCGTCCATTCTGTCGGCTCTTCTTCCCAAATATCGCGATAAAAGTTTTCTGTTGCATCGTTCTCTGTTATGAGATGCTTTGTATGGAAACAGCCGAAAACAACAGAGGATAGTCGGTGGGCATCTACTAAACTCGGAAGCTCGGAAAACCACTTTGCTAAATGGAGAAAATCTTTCTTGCGGCTGCGGAAATTGTGATGACGTTCCCCCAGCCTTTGCACGACCCGGGTCATGCGGCGAATGGCTTCATTCGTTTGGTGCTGAAGAAAATACAATTCACTTTCACGTCCTTCTCTGCCTAAAAACCATTCTTTTAGACCTCTCCACTTTTCGAATAAATCTTCTTCAAGTTGTTCTTTCGTCACTTCCATTTCTTCTAATCGAGGAATCGTCATTTGATAATCAGCAACAATTGCGACTAGTTTGTGAACATCATCTTCTCTGATATCTTCCAACAACTTTTCAATTTTTAACGATGTTTTCTGTAAGGCAACGATGAAATCGCGTAAATATGTCGTAAATTTTTCTTTATATACAAGAAAGGCTTCCGACATCATTCGTTCTTCCGTGTTCTCACTGTTAAGGTAAGCGATGTAATCTGCAGAATTTTGAATGATTTTTTTGAAATAATCGAATGTTTCTTCCCAAATTTGATTAATCTCTTCTCGTTTTTCTTGAAAATCGTTTTGTATAATATTTTCTATTCGAACGAGTGAAGAGTATAAACGGTCAAAACGCGTTTTTTCTAAAGATCCTCCGAATGAATCCCCTAGCTTCTCTAACGTGCGGATCATCCTCTCAATTTCAACCGTGTAAGGACCGCATTGATAACGAAACCGTTTCTTTTTAAATTCTTCGATTGTGCGAATATTCACCGTCTCTTGCCGAGCAATTAAGTTTTTCCATTTGACAAGCTGATCTAAATCCTGCTGGAGATCGTCTTCCGTATAGTTCTGAAACTCCTCATGTTCTTTTAAAAATGCAAATACTTCTTCAGGAAACAAATATTGCCGCATTCGTTCATGCTGCATATAAAAATATCGTAAAATCGCCCGATAGCGATAAGCATTGTCCGTTGCCAAATACTTTGCCTCAGAAATCGGCTTCAGCCATGAAGAATCCATTATGCATCACCTTATAAATTATGTTTTTATTTCTATTGTAATAGATTTGCAGAGAGATTGAGACAAGATTTTGATGGGGATTTTTTTGCTGTTTTGATTTTTTGGGTATATTTCGTTTTTACGATCTGTTTTGTAAGCGTTCGCCAACCATCTCATCCTGTTTGTACGTGCCTCTTTTGTTTTTTTAAATCCTTTCAACACTTTTAATGCTTTTAAATCGGTGTTCCTGCCGTTTTCCGAAATACTCCCGGCAAGCGGTGATCCACGCGGTTCTATCTCCATTCAGAAAGCCAGTCCATCATCGGGTCATAGCTGTATTCTTCCATCATAAACCTTTCAAGCCCTTCCTACACCGGCTCATTTCGTCTGATGCACATAGTGACGTTTGTTTACCAAGGGCACTCATGATCGATGTACTCCAACACCTGTTGAAGCAGTTCCCCGAAGGTTTCTTGAATCATCGAAAATAATTCCATTTCGATCTCTTTTAATGTTTGCCCACCTCTCTTTTCTCCTTGTGTTTGGTTTGTGCACTTATCACAATACAGGAGGAGAGTCCTTTTTGCATTTATTTTGCCTTTCCCCTACCATTTAAGAGAAACTCCTGCTTCTAACGGAAGGATCTTATCTTTCTCCAACAAACATTTTACTCATACAGAGCGAAGATGCATATGAATGCTAATTTAATAAATGTACCATTTTGATTCTCGCATGAATACTGAACTTGAGGGAAAAGAGGATGCATGCGAAATGAACAATCACAAAAGAGATGAAGAGACCAAAACACTTTTTCTTCTTTTGCTCTTCCTCTTTGGCCACAGTGATCATTTTGCGTGTCTCCATGGATTCCTTTAGAAACCGCGTGAGAAGTTCATCCCTTTCCTTTATGTATTTCTGTTGTTGATCTAACCTCATCATGAGTACTTTAGCAGATCGTTTTGTTTGGCACCATCACTTTTAACGTTTGTATATTATCGTTATAACGATCTAATTCCCGTTTTGTCTTCATTTCGCAAACTGCTACGTTTGATTGTCGAACACATGCCATTACTGCTTCTGCCGCTTGTTTCTGGCGTCATATCGCTGCTCTGTTTTATCTCCATAAAACGCTTCAAGAGAATATAATGTCTTTTCTAAATAGCCTCGCTCCCACCCGCGTCTTGCTTGGAGAATGAGAGCATACTTTCTTAAAGCAGATTCCTTCATTCTTAATTAGGTACACACGTCTCTCGATTCAATCAATATTAGTCCTTCGTCTATATCACTAGTCAAAACACCGATACATTCTGTTATTACACTGTTATATAATCATTCTATTGCTGTTTCGGCATACCCTGCAAGCGACAAAATGATGGGAATGTATAGCGAAAAAATATTGAAGCTTTAACAAACTTTAAGATCATGACGTGATACAATCATGAGTGTAACGGTATAAAACAAAGGGAAAGGGAGAAGAAGATGGAATCAGATGCAGTAAAACGTGAACGATTACGTTTAAAAAAAGCTAAACTAGACGAATGTATCCCAATAAGATCACATTAGCTAATGAATGGATTGAGAATGAGCAAACGCAAATGAAACGACTGATCGTTCAAGGGGCCATTTTCACTTGTGAACTCGGGGAAAATGTCGGCACAGAGCAAAACGGAGAACGACCGGTGCTTGTCCTTTCTAATAACAGAATTAACCGTACATCCGGTAATGTTAAGATAGCTCCGCTGACTACAAAGTTAAAAACCAAAACTATAACAGATCGGAAAGGAAAAACAAAGGTATCGCCAAAACTTGCGACACATTATTTTCTCAAAAAGGAAGTCTATCCGTTTTTAACGCAGACTTCCGCCGTAAAGGTGGAAGAATTAACGACAGTTAACAAAGTAAGGCTAAAGCAACATATCGGCAATATAAACAAGGATGATTTAAATAAGATTATGAACCGTGTAAAATGGGTATTTATCTGTAACGTATTGACAGTGTATTGATCATGTATTGACATTTCCCAAGATTTTTCTATACTTAGAATACAAAATAAGTTGTCTGTCTCGTCACAGACCATTTCACACGTGAAAAAACGTGGATTCGTTTGTGTTTTCAACGGAGAGGAGCCCTAAATGGTTCCTCTCCTTGCATAATATCAACAATAAACTCATAACTTAATGATAAGTTGCCTGCCGCGTCGCAGGCCATTTCACCCCGTCAGCGGGGGATTCATGTTTTTTTGCCCCAGTACTTAGGTGCTGGGGTTTATTGTATTTATTGGAGAAGATGTCTCTCGAAGAAAATCTCCATAAAGGTCTGCGATGTTGAACGATTCCGCATCAAAGCGGCTGAATGACTTGTGTAATTCAACATAATTAATGTACGTGTTCACTTACAAGGGGTAGAAAAGAGCATCCGTTGATTTTGCTGCCAGCTGCCTAATAAATAGAAAAAGGTATTTTTGCCCAGCAGATCAACGAACAAGAACAATACAAAGGGCAATAAGTTAAAATTTCTTTGTTATATACAAAAAAGACTTCTAACATCATTCGTTTTTCCGTGTTCTTTCCTGTTAAGGTAAGCGATATCATCCGCACAATTTGAAATCATCGAACGTTTACTCTCAAATTTGATTCATCTCTTCCAGTTTTTGTTCACAATCGTTTTGCCAAATATTTCTATTCAAACGATTAAAGAATAGAAGCCGTCAATACACATCTTCTAAAGCCCCTCCAAGTGAATCTCCCAGCTTCTCAACGTGCGAAGCATCTGTTCAATTTCTTTATACCTTCCTATGGTATAATGTAGTAAGTTTTTTGATCATGAAAGGAGACGAAATGAATTTTGCAGACAAACCATGATTTATTTTCCATAGAAGATGTCGAGCAATTTATTAATAGTCATCATTTGGCATTTTTATATATATCCAAAACAAATTGCAGTGTTTGTCATGCTTTGCTGCCAAAGGTGGAAAAAGTGCTGGCTGAGTTTCCAAAGATTCAAATGGGCTTTATCAACGTCGATGATATTCCGAGCATAGCCGGTCACTTATCCATATTTACCGCACCTGTTTTAATTTTATATGTCGATGGAAAAGAGGTTTTGCGAGAAGCACGGTTTGTTCATGTTGAGCAGTTTAAGGAGAAAGTGAAGAAAATTTATTTTTTAGCGGAGCAATCGTAACTTGTTTGCGGGTGAAGGCACCTTTTGGCTGAGATGTTTCACAGAGGCGGAATGCTAACTAATGTATTCCATGAGCGGAGTCTTCTACACATAGGGGCTGTCTAATAAGTCGATTTTCCGGCTTATAGACGCCCCTTTAATATTTTTGAAACGTTGATATATCAATGCTTATGATGTTTCATTCTGGACAGCCCAAAAAATATTCTTGTTCTAAAAGGGAATGAATCTGCTTAAAGTTAGACTGGATCATCAAACGAAAGCAAACTTGCCAACGCCGCAAGAAAAATCTCCAATGATAAAAATGAGGTCTGGAATAAAAAGAGATGTTTAGTTTTTTCATGGAAAATCTAAATGTTTTGCCAACCGTAAAATCTATCTTGATGGCGGTTGAAATAACGGAATGCATGCGCGGTACATTCCGTTTCTTTTCTTCATTTTATGTTGAATTTAACTTAAAATCAGATACAGATGCTTCCGAAGGTCTGAGACACTTGAGTAGAAGCTACTTCAAACAAGTCCGTTTCTTAGAGAAAGTACTCCCCCCCCATAATCATCTGAACAAAAAACTGCAGCTTAGCAATTAACCATTCACATTAAGTTTCAAAATTACAGCAAATATAGTGCTTGTTCGTTATTTCGCTGCTTCTAACAATAGATCCACAATATGAACAACTTTTACATCCTTTAATCCTTCTCTTTCAATTCCTAGCTTCATTTGCATGAAGCATCCTGGATTAGCTGTTACTATTGTAGTGGCACTGGTTTTTTTCATTTTTTCCATTTTCTGATCTAATATTTCCATGGATGTTTTCGGTTCGACAATGTTATAAATGCCTGCAGAGCCACAGCAGCTATCGGCATTTTCCATTTCTGTGAATGTTACTCCTTTAATTGAACGAAGCAATTCTCTAGGAGCTTTTGACGTTTTCATGACGTTTCTCAGGTGACAGGAATCTTGATATGTGACGACTTGTTCAGGAAGTGAAAGGCGAAATTGTTTGTGAAAATCAAGCTCATATAAAATGGACGTAATGTCTTTTATTTTTGCAACAAATTTTTCAGCTCGCTCTGACCATTGCGGATCATCTTTTAATAAGTGATCATATTCAATCAAGAAAGCGCCGCAGCCACCTGCGTTTGTTATAATATAATCTACTTCGTTTTTTCCAAACGCTTCAATATTTTGTTTTGCTAATTCTTTCGCTAGTTCTTTTTCTCCGCTATGACCGTGCAAAGCTCCACAGCATGCTTGTGTTTTAGGAATAACAATTTCACACCCGGCTTTTTGCAATAATTGAATGGTTGCATGATTTGTTTCGAGAAACAACGTGTCCATTAAACATCCGGAAAAGAAAGCAACAGTTGCTTTTTTCTCTCCTTTTGGCGGGAAATATTCAGATCGCTGTTTCAGTGTCTTTCTCTCAGGAACATCAGGCAATATTTTTTCCATTTCGCGGAGATGATCTGGAAACAGTTTCATAAATCCTATTTTACGTGCCGCTTTTTGAAGTCCAGATTTTTGATAAAATCCAACTAAGCTAGTTATGTTGATTAAATTACTTTTTTTAGGAAATAGTTGTTTAAAAACCACATTTCGAACTGCCCGCACAGGTAAAGAATGCTTTTTATTTTGGTTAATTATGTCTCTTGCTTCTTCTAATAAATGTCCATAATTCACACCCGATGGACAAACCGGCTCACACGCACGACATCCTAAACATAAGTTTAAAGACTTTTCAAATTCATCATCCGGTTGAAGGACCCCATCATAAACTGCCTTCATTAAGGCAATTCTTCCTCTTGGTGATTGGCTTTCTTTATATCCAGACACAATGTAAGTTGGGCAAGATGGCAAACAAAAACCGCATCTCATACAATTTAACAGCTCATCTTCGTCCATGCGTTCCTTGAAATCTCTTTGGATATTTTGCTTTTCTGATTCTGTCATCATTTTGAGATCACCACTCGTTTTCGTGTATCCTTTGCAAATAATTTCCCAGGATTCATAATATTGTTTGGATCCAATGCAGCTTTGATCGACTTCATCACATCGATGCCAGATTTCCCTAGCTTCCATTCTAAATAAGGCGCTTTCATGGCTCCTACTCCATGTTCTCCAGTAATTGTTCCTCCCAGTTCAATGGCCTTTGCAAATATTTCAGCAAAAGCTTTTTCCACCCGTTCCATCTCATCTTTCTTCCGAATATCTGTCGTGCAGGTAGGATGAAGGTTTCCGTCTCCCGCATGACCAAACGTGCATATTTTTACGTTATGTTTTGCGGCTATTTCATTAATGGCTTTGACCATTTTGGCAATTTCTGATCTTGGAACAGTCGCATCTTCTAAAATGGTAGTTGGTGCCAGTCTGGCTAATGCGGACAAAGCGGTGCGTCTCGCTGTTCGTAAAGCTTCAGCTTCTTCTTCTGACTGGGCAATTTGTACAGATACGGCGTTTTCACTCCTGCATATTTCTTCCATGACCTTCATATCTTTACTCACATTTTCAGGCGTTCCATCTTGTTCAATCAGTAATACGGCTTGCACGTCTGTTGGCAGTCCGATTTGTGAATAGTCCTCCACTACTTTTAGCGTCGGCTGATCTAAAAACTCTAAAGTTGCCGGAATTACTTTATTGGCAATAATTTTCGATACGGAACGCGCAGCAGCTTCTAAATCTTGAAATAAAGCAAGCATTGTCTTTTTTGATTCAGGCAGTGGGATCAGCTTTAATGTCGCTTCTGTAATCACTCCTAACGTTCCTTCAGAACCTATAAATAAGCGCGTTAAATCATACCCTGCCACATCTTTCGCTAGCTTTCCTCCTGTTCGAACAATTTCCCCATTAGGAAGAACCGCCTCTAGCCCTAGCACATAATCACGAGTTACTCCATATTTCAGTCCTCTTAATCCTCCAGAATTTTCGTTAATATTTCCCCCAATTGTAGATATTTTCATTGAGCTTGGGTCTGGTGGATAAAACAAACCTTTTTGTTCCACCGCATGGATTAAATCAAGTGTGATAACTCCCGGTTGACATGTGACGGTTAAGTTTTCCTCATCGATCTCTAAAATTTTGTTCATATGTTTAAATAGAAGAACGATTCCTCCTTCAACAGGACAAGTGCCGGCGCATAAGTTCGTACCAGAGCCCCGCGGAACAATCGGTATTTTATTTTCATTACATAATTGCAATATTTTAGATACTTCCTCTGTATTTCTAGGCGAAACGACCGCATCCGGAATCGATTGAAAATTTGGAGTCGCATCATACGAATATACTAACCTTTCAACTTCCGAATCTTCAAAATTTTCTTCTCCTACAATATTTATGAATTCCCTCTTTATATCAGGAGCAATCATTCAAACCCCTCACTTTTATTCTTTTCGTTTTATTATAAAGAATGAGAGTCATATTATCTATGTATGATGATATAATTAACATAGCAAAAATGCCTATTTTATTGTCTTTTTAACCAAAAGGGTGGTGATACGAGTTGCAATTATCCCCAAAGCTGGCTGCTAAAATTATTTCAGAGGTTCAGGACGTAGTCAAAGAGGATATCATATTAGTTGATATTAATGGGATCATCATATCCTCCACTGATGAGAGTCGGATTGGCTCTTTTCATGAAGGAGCTACGATTGTTATTAAGTCCAAACAAAAGCTTTACATTGATCAAATCAAAGCACAAGTGCTGAAAGGCGTCAAAGCAGGAATCAATATGCCCATTATGTTTCATAACAAGGTAATTGGAGTGATCGGAATAACTGGCGAACCGAAACAAGTGGAGCCTTATGCGGACTTAATTAGAAGAATGACAGAGCTCATTATACAAGAAGCATATTATACTGAAAGAAACGAATGGGAAATAAGAGGAATAGAATCGTATCTTTATGAATGGATCAATGCTTCATCTGTGGATAAAGATTTTTTAGAGCGCGGGTTTATGTTAGGCATTCCTGTGTATGACACTCATGTTTGCACACTCATGGAATTGGAGATACACACATTAAATAATTACGATATTCATCGAATTCAAAAAGAAATCATAGAATTGTTTTATTCTATCTTCGGGAAAGAAAAACATTTTATTGTTCGATGGGGGCAAGAGCGCTTTTTAGTATTAAAAAAGATGGATGCTTCTTATAAACAAAATTATTTTTACAGTCAGTTAAACGATTTTAAAAAAAGAATCGAAAACAGATACAAAAGCACTTTAGCTATTGGCATAGGAAAAACAGCTTGCAAACACATGATCAATAAATCTTTTAAAGAAGCACAAAAAGCATTAAAGGTAGCGCGAAAAAATAAAGGCATTGTATTTTATGAGGATCTTATATTAGAAATCATCTTGGAAGATATCCCATCAGAGATGCAAAAAGATTTTTTGAAGCAAACCATTCATATGATGGAAAAAGATCAAATTCTAATCGAAACGTTACAACACTATATGAACAATAATCAATCGATCAAAAAAACAGCAGAGGAAATGAATATCCATATTAATACACTGCACTACCGTTTAAATAAAATCGAAGAGCTGACAGGAATTAACCCTAAAACAACAGAAGGAATTGTCATATTTTATATATCGTTACTGTTATTAAATTCTTTAAACCGTTAAGTCCGGATAATTTGATCGAAACGGGAGTGAATGAAAAAAGACAATCGGCAAATGTTGTTCGGGGAGACGACCGTCAGGAAAAATTTGGGATTGCTGCTATACGCCAAGTATTAAGTCCATAGTGTCTTTCAATGGGCAATTTCCTTTTAGACAAGTAATTAAGAACTGCTCTAAATGTGGAGAACGTCTGGACACATGTTTGACATTCCAATGATTTTCTCTAACTGTCTCATTTGAACGTCACTCAAAATCATCCTCATTGGATTTCCTCCGCTTACATCTTGGATTCGATGATAAACGTATTTTTCCTGATGAAACAAAAAATCCCGAATATCGAACTTTTTTCAAGTATCCGATATTCGGGTTGCATTTTCAAATAGATCAGCCCTTTTATGTTTTAAACAGCAGACTTTTCTCTTACATTCAACAATTTAAAGAATTCTCTCATGAATCCCGGTAAATCCGGCCAAGCGTGGCCCGATACAATGTTACCATCCACATGAAGCATTTTTTCCACATAAGTAGCGCCTGCTGCTTCCACTTCTGGTCTACAAGCAGTGTAAGCTGTCATCTCTCTTCCTTTGATATATTCTCTTACAGTTGTTAAGACTAATTGTCCATGACAGATCACCCCAAGAGGTTTATTTTCTTTTAAAAAGTGAGCAGCAATTTCCTGAACCTTTGGATTCATACGAATATATTCAGGCGCACGCCCTCCTGGGATAATTAATCCATCATAGTCGGCAGGATTAATCTCATCTACTGATGCATGAGATTCGATTTTATATGCCCATTTTTCTGTAAAAGTCTCCATTTCAGGAAGGAAATCATGGACAACCGTCTGGAGCTTCTTTTTAACAGGTGAGGCAATTGTACAATTAATATTTTCTTCAATACAACGATAATAAGGATAAAACACTTCTAATGCTTCAGCAGCATCGCCAGTAATAATAAGAACATTTTTACTCATCTTACATCACCTTTCCTTTTATTATGAAATTATTTGTACGCTGTAAAAATTATGAATCATTTTGCCAAACTGTCTTCATAAGCAGCAGACAAATTATATCGTGCCTCCAACAATCCCCGGCAATAATGCGCATTAAACTCCATGCTCAACCTTGTCAGCTTGGCGCCTTTCAAGTAATCTGAAAACTCTTCTTCAGTCAATGGTTTCCCTTCTGGAGTTGTTATGGCAAATGCACTTGAGTGGTGGAATACTTTTTTCTTCTCCAAATATTTTTCTCTTAACTGCCTCCCTTCTTCAGGCAGGGACAGTTCATTCAGTTCTTGTAGAGATAAAGACGTAATTTCTTTCTTTGACATTCCTATTTTTAGTAGATATTTCATCAGTTTCTCTTGCCTTGCATAGTAGGCTTTTATATCAAAAGTTTTGCGCAATTCTTCAAGATCTCCGTCAGATACATTATGGAAGACTTCGCGAAACGATTTTCCTGCTGATGCTCCGTGATTAATTTCATCGGATGCACAATGATCGAGTAAATGAACTTGAACCGTTTTTACCCATTCAATCTCAGATACATATTTCCTTATATCTTCAGCCATGATGTAGGCAAAGTTAGGAGAGCACCAATAAGTTGGAAGGCGAAAGACTACTTTAACATGATTATCTTTAACGATGACTTGATCGATAAATCCCAATTCTGTTAACGGCTGATCCAGTTCAGGATCATACACTTTTTCAAGCATGCTATATACTTGCTTTTCTTTATCCATTACCTCGCTTTCACCTCCCTTTTAAGTCTTTTCATCAACTATTCTCTATTCGTCACGCTATCCGTTTGGATAATTGACAATTTTTTAATTTTTCTTTTTGCTTTTCGATATCAATGTTATATAATCTCGCTGCATTTCCTGCTAAAATCTTTTTCTTCACTTCCAAATCAAATGTAACTCCAGTCTCTTCTTGTATATCCTCTGGAAGCTCAAATTCAAGAAACTTTTCAATGATCCATTTCGGTTCCCATATAGCATAGTCACTTCCAAAAATGATTCGGTCTTCATCAAGCCAATACAACAATTCACTTATAATGTGAGCAAAATAACGAGGTCGATCATGGATTAAAGCAATGGCAACTGCCAAACCTGCATAGACATTTTTCTCTTGTGTAGCAATCCAGCAAAAATCTTCTAATCTTGGAAGCCCTACATGTTCGACAATAAAGTTCAGTTCAGGGAAACAGCTTGCTGCATCATCAACATCTGCTACGTCAAATGCATCCCGATTTAAAGGAGTGATCGTCGGCCCCTTATGAATGTGTATGTTTCTTATCCCCAGTTCTTGACATTTTTCAAGATATCTTTTTGACCAATCATCAGATAGTTTATAGCCCTTTGAATTACCATACCAATCAGCTGTATATAACTTGACCCCTTGCCAGTTGTATTTTTCTTTGTTTTCTTCTAATTTTTCTAAGCCTCGTTCGCCATGCCGGGGATCGAATGTTCCATTGCAAATAAAGCGATTAGGGTACTTTTTTGAAAGCTCCTCATTTGCATCAAAATTACCAAAGCCATTTTTATAAAACTCTTTTAGAAAAACTGGCTGAAAAATCGCCATATCCACATATCCTTCCATAAACACGTCATTCACAAGTTTTTCTGGAGAATATTTTACAAACTCATCTTTCGGCCACCAATATTCTTTCGGACTTAGATTTTTGTGATAATCATAAAAACAACTAATAAATTGTTCTCCGTGGATATTCAATTGATTCTCCTTGCTTCCATCCCATAAGGCAATGTGTGCATCAATAATAAAAATTTCTTCACCATTAGATGCTTTAAACAATTTCATTCCCCCTCACATGAGATTAATTAAATAATTGAAAACGCTATCATTTTTCACGAATATTCATTGATGTTTATCAGGTAATAATACTTTATTTTCTTTTTATTCAGAAAATTTTAATCAAATTATACTTGGTTCATCCTCAATTTGATATATACACTTAAACAAAAAAACAACCATTTCTCCAGCAATTTTTTGGGTGATTAAACAAATTTTTTATAATCAAAAACAGACAGCGAAACAGCGTTTAAATCTAATGCACCAAATCCTTATCCTGTGAACGATGGCGTAATAAATCTCATCTCCTTCGGCCATTGCATAAACGATGACCCAATACGGTCACGCTCTAAAATTCCGAAATTTTTCATTCCTAATTGTTTTAATAATATCCCCATTCCAATCCCGACAGAACCCGCTCCTACGATTAGAATAAAAGGGTTCATCTCTTTTCCACTCCTTGAAAATAGTAAAAACTATACCATCTAAAACGGAATTTGTGAATGGATAATCTTTTTTCCATTTATAAAAGCATTGTGCACATTGATTTCAAGCTTCCAGAAATTGTTCATGATGTGTATTGTACGATTGTTTTGTAGAAGACCTTTCTCTGAAGTACTTTTTGGCAGCTATGGATGCGTTCTGCTTTTATGTATATCGTTTAATATTCGGCTTGCGGCATTCTAAATCAATACTCCCACAGTTTATTTTGCATTTACGAAAAAAATATGTTTAAATATTATATAAATCGTAATGATTACGATTTATATAAATTGGTTTTCAATTATCTCGAACCAATCTGAGGTCAAAGAAAAACTTTAATTGTTGAAAGGAAGATGACAATGGATAAAAAAATACCTGTGACCGTTTTAAGCGGCTACTTAGGAGCAGGGAAAACTACCATTCTGAATCATATTTTACAAAATCGCCAAGGGCTCAAGGTAGCCGTTATTGTGAACGATATGAGCGAGGTCAATATTGATGCTGAATTAGTCAAACAAGGCGGAGAGCTTTCAAGAACTGAGGAGAAGCTAGTCGAAATGTCAAACGGATGTATTTGCTGTACATTAAGGGAAGATCTATTAATCGAAGTAGAAAGGCTCGCTAAACAAGGAAATATCGATTATATCATTATTGAATCGACTGGAATTAGTGAGCCAATCCCAGTTGCTCAGACTTTTTCATATATTGATGAAGAACTAGGAATCGATCTGACGCGCTTTTGTCGATTGGATACGATGGTGACGGTTGTAGATGCCAATCGATTCTGGAAGGATTACCAGTCAGGTGATCGGCTATTAGATAGAAAGCAAGCGTTAAGTGAAGACGATACTCGTGAAATCGCAGACCTTCTTATTGACCAAATTGAATTTTGCGATGTGCTCATCTTGAATAAGTGTGACTTGGTGTCTGAAGAAGAATTGGCAAAGCTGGAAAAGGTATTAAAAACATTGCAGCCAAAAGCGAAACTTAT
This sequence comes from Aeribacillus sp. FSL K6-8394, assembly GCF_038008865.1. Lineage (NCBI taxonomy): Bacteria > Bacillati > Bacillota > Bacilli > Caryophanales > Bacillaceae > Aeribacillus > Aeribacillus sp. FSL K6-8394. The sequence continues at coordinate 239,216 of NZ_JBBPAA010000001.1, read as the reverse complement.
TCGTACTGTCAAAGGTGAGATTGATCCTCGAGAGATTTTAAACACTGGACTATTCAATTTTGAGGAAGCAAGCTCTTCAGCAGGATGGATCAAGGAGTTAGAGCAAGGGCATGATCAGCATACACCGGAAACTGAAGAATATGGAATTTCTTCCTTTGTTTATTCAAGACGTTTGCCTTTCCATTCCGAGCGCTTTTACAATTGGCTTCACTCCATGCCCGAAAATATTGTAAGGGCAAAGGGAATTGCATGGTGCGCAACTAGAAATAACCTTGCCCTTTTGATGTCTCAGGCAGGACCTTCTGTTAGTATTGAACCGATCTCTTATTGGGTCGCTTCTTTGCCGAAAGAAGAGCAGCAGCAAATTTTAAAAGAAAACCCTCATTTGCTGGACGAGTGGGATGATCAGTTCGGAGATCGGCAAACAGAATTAGTATTTATTGGAATGGATTTACGCCCTGAAGAAATTATAAAGGAATTGGATAAATGTTTACTAACCGACGCTGAGTTTGATCAAGACTGGTCTACTCTTCCAGATCCATTCCCTTGGAATTTACAAAAAGTGTAACTGGAGGAAGGAAAGAAGGAATGATTTTATCTGGAAAAACTATTCTTGAGAAAATTCAACATAAAGAATTGGTCATTGATCCTTTAACAAAAGAGCAAATTCAACCTGCTTCAGTAGATTTGCGCCTTGGAAATCATTTTCTTGTGATGGATGAACACACCAATGCTCATCTATCATTAGAGGCGAAAGCGAAATATAAAGAAGTAGTGGCTGAAAACGAGAAAATTGTCATTCCCCCCTTCTCTTTCTTGCTTGCTACTACTATAGAAACCATCGAGCTACCGGAAAATCTTACTGCTTTTGTAGAAGGAAGAAGCTCGATCGGCCGCTTAGGGCTATTTATTCAAAATGCCGGTTGGGTTGACCCGGGATTTAAAGGACAAATCACGTTGGAACTGTTTAACGCGAATCGCCTACCGATTGAATTAACGATAGGAAGAAGAATTTGTCAGATTATCATTTCTAAAGTTGATCAAGAAGCAAAACCATACAGCGGAAAATATCTATTTCAAAAAGGAGCGACAGAAAGCCGAATTTTTCAAGACGATGATGTCACGCAATAATGAGGAATTTTCAATAATAAATGATATGACAGGAAGGACGAACATTGGCTAAAAAATCAAAAATAGCGAAAGAAAGAAAAAGACAAGAATTCGTTGTTAAATATGCTGAGCTAAGACGAGAGCTAAAGTAGAAAGAGGACTATGAAGCACTTCAAAAGCTCCCCCCTATCCGTCTAAAAAATCGTTGTGAAATTACCGGAAGGCCAAGAGGTTATCTCCGTAAATTTAAGCTGTCGCATATTGCATTCTGTGGGTTAGCCTACAAAGGACAAATTCCAGGCATCAAATAAGCAAGCTGGCAGCTAATTTTCAAGAATTTGAGTCAAAAATATTTCACCAATGTCTAATAGTCTGAGGAAATAAGAGCAAGCGTAAGCAAAATTGAGCTCTTTATTTCCTTATGCTTTTTTATAAATAAAAATTGGAGTTGATTTTCATAAAGAACTTTTTTGTTGGCGAGATCAAATTTATTCTGAACATATATAATATAATAACCCGTGGTGCTAGTTGAGTCTTAACGCTCAACTAGCCCAAGAACAACAAGGGAGTAAGCCAGTAAAATACCATCCAGTGCCGTTTCAAATCCAGAAACCGAGTTCGCTCGAATCTCGGTGATCCGATACGAATCGACTAAAATCGAAAACACGGTTTCAATCACTTTGCGTTTTCGTTTCATCCACTGTTTCCATGCGTCGGATTGGAGAATTCGCTGATTTTTTCGAACGGGCGTCCAAAAAGCGACTCTATGCTCTTCGTACAGCTTCTTTTGCAGTTTTTGGCTGATGTACCCTTTGTCACCTAGGTTATATGGATGTGGAATTTGCGTCATGACGGTTTCAGCGGCCACCCGGTCGTGACAAGACGCTTCGGTGACAACATATCCCATCGGAAGCCCTTGGTCGGTGACCTGCAGGTGAAGTTTCAACCCATAGAAAAGTGATCCTTTTGGAAGCACAATAGCCAATATCCGCAATTCCACGAAACCGTTTGGCGCGATACATTCGAGCTGAATGACACAGCTCGATCGGCAAACTGTCCACGACCGCATACGCATGGTGTTGTCCACGCTTGGCCAGCTGGTGCCGCATCCACTTGATCGCAAAGCCAAGCGCTCGGCAGCGACGGTTGTATCGAGAACGTTCAGGGAACAAGTCCTTGGAAAACAAATTCCCGATCACAAACCGGTGCCAAGCCCGTTCGGAAGTGAAGCCTAACAACTTTCCAAGGACATGGACGGCGATGATGACCTCGTCCTTCTGTTTCAACAAATGAAGATTTCGACGTTGAAGATGAATCTGGATACTCGATAGTTGAGCTGATACAAAACACAAAATCGATACATATTGTTTTTGAAGTTTGGCTCGATCTGTTGTAAAATGAAAGTGCTCTTGCATGTGAATTCTCCTTTTAAATGTTTGGTCGCACTTTCATTTTAAGGAGATCCTCATGCAAGGGCTATTTTTATGCTTGTCTGATTTTATCTAGCACCACGGGTATAAAGATAGAAGAAAGCAAGCATCAAAAGCGCTTCGGAAAGAAAACCAAACATTCCTTTCGAACGCTTCAAGATAATCGAAAAAATCGTACCTACCATCCCTGTGGTGACTACAGTCGTTATAAAAAATGTCAGGATAATTTTGAGCGAAGAGAAGGTTCCAAGTGAATGAATACGCACATCAATTGTCAACGAAATAAGATGCATGACTGCATAAAAAAGCAGGAAAGGAAATGAAATAATAGCTAAGCACATGAAGAATACAACAGTTATTGCAAAGATGTGATCGGAAACAGAATAGTTCTTTCCCCTTTTTCTTTTCTTTATTACATACAACCCCTTTTTGTAAGTTTATATATATTGGATAATAGATGTTGCAACTATTCAGCCTCATAAGAGGAACGAGATCTTCATATGATGAAAGGCGAAGAAAATAGTTCGGACACAATCCAGCGAAACATCGTACCCACACTCATGAAACACGAACAAAACGTTTGGTGTCTACTGTTGATGGACGAAACAATAGTGCATATTCCGTCTAGAAACGCCCTTTTTGTGCTAGGCTTCTTTAGCCGCTGTCTTCTCTCATTAAGCTCAAGGCGCATGAGCATGCGCAAAAACCCTTTTCCCCTTCCATTGCACTTAACAAAACAGCAGCCACCGATGATTTTAATAAATATACTAGCGCCACGGCAGTTGGTACAATTAAGGATCGTTAGCAATGGATTGAAATAAATGAATAACAGGGCCGGACAAGCCGCCCCACGTTCCTTACCTCACGGATCTTCGCCACAAACTCAACGTGGCACGAGCTAATGGATTATCTCTTAAACATTGCGTTTGCGGGAACATAGCAATGGTTTTTTCTCATTTTCGAGAACTTGTCTGTTCATAGAAACAACTCAAATTTTAGAAGATCACCTTTTCTTCTTATTTAGCATTTGAATCGTTCGTCCGTGCTAAGATTTCCTGCACGATTGATGTTTTCGCATCTGCATAGTGCTGAACGTGCCGCCATTTATTCTTTGCCAAACTTCGCTTCACTTGCGCATATTTGTCACGGTCGCTCTCGTTCGAGCGCAACCAATCTCGAAATCGTAACATTTTATCGATTTCAGACGTTCCCTTGCTGAACACATATAAGTTAATGTCAGTATCCGGTCCTTTAAATAAACGATGCTCGAACCATTCAGGTTCTCGAATTCGCAGTCGATAGCCAGCTGCTTCCAATGCCGGAACATATGATGGCTCGTCTGCAGAATCCTCCACAACCAGCAGCATATCAATGATTGGCTTGGCACAAAGTCCTGGCACCGAAGTTGAGCCAACATGTTCGATTTGCAATGCTTTGCTGCCGAGTACGGAACGAATCCGTTTTGCTTCCCGTTCAAACAATTCAGGCCAACGCGGATCGTATTCGACAAGAGTAATCGGTGCATTGTGCGGTTTCAGTTCACCCACCGTAAGCTTCTGGAGTTCCTCATCACTCCTAGGTGTAAAGCGATTTTCCAATCGCATCATGCCACACTCCTTTGCTGTTTATTGTTGAGGGGACAGACTGAAGCGATCACTCATGATGATCCAGTCTTATGTTCCATCAGCAGTAAAAACAAGATGTTCAACCGTAAACATCAAATTACCATCGGACTTCAGCATTCTTCCCCTCATCTCAACAGTGATTTATCTCCGATACAAGTTGTTTCACTTCATTGTAAAGCTTCTCCGTCATGTCGCAGCATTCCATAAGCGAAGAACCAAGTAGTTCAAAAATGCGATTCACCTTTTGCGCATAGTTCTCAGGTTTATGCTCAAATGTTTCAATCAGCTTGATTGCCTTCTTTTCGTTAATGCAATAAGCATGATTGCATGCAAATATTACTTGATTTAAACATGAAATCATACGAAAAACATGGCCTACAATATAATATTTATCATTTGCTTTTACATTTTTCTTTACAAACAATAAAGAAAATTCTGCTTCAAACATAAAAAAGTCAATTAAACTTTTCCGCAAGGCAGCGGGATAAGTTTCTGCCCGTTTTTTTAATTGGCAGAAGGTTTCATCCTTCGCATATAGTATTTTGCTGATCGCCAATTCCCCCCGATACATGGCACTGATATAACCATGGGGATGCCCGGTCTGATAATCGGCAGTGACCATTCCTTGCTCGGTTTCTTTGATGATTTGTTCCACACGTTTGATATCACGTAAAATGAAATCGACATGATACCCGTTGATGACCAGCCACCCGCCTCCATTCACCCACTTCCCCCATGCTCCGGGAGGGAAAACAAGGTTGCTTCTACGCTCGTCGTCCAATTCTGCAGCAACCTGGTTCATCGCATTGAGATCAAATAATTCTGCGTTGTAATAGATACCGATATCAATATCCGAATCCTCTTCATGAGTCCCCCTTGCACGAGAGCCCCCCAACACAACGCCTTCAATAAAAGGAAGACAGGATAACTTTTCTGCTACTGATTGAATCATATGATTGACCATCCAAGCCCGCACCTTTCGTCAATGACCTTCCATAAAATTCCCATCAAATCTTTTTCCATTATACCTCATAAAATATAATACATAAATGGTAATAAGGCATCTTGCAAGAAAGAAATAGCTTAAGGGCTTGCAACCAATTTGTTTTAGTCTTCTCCAAAATTTTGGCCAACAAAACAATTTCATAATAAGTATATTTTGTTTTTTGCCTAGACAACAATTGCTTGACCGAGTTTCTTTTTCTTTATTTATTATTTTTTGATGCCCATTTGAGAGATTTTTCAACCATCTCATTGACAAACGATTCTTTCCCCTTTTGATATTGATGAGTATGATCTGGAAACTGTTTTGCTAATTTCATTTTTAATTCACCATATTTTTTAGCTTCATCTAGATTTTTTATCATGTATTCTTTAAAAAGCAAATGTTTTTCAATATTTTCGTGGCCAATTTGATAAATATGTACATGGTGTGTTCGGTTATCTTGTCCTTTTGGGAAGTATCTTCTACCAGATATCCCATTTTCCCCTCTCGCTTCATATCCCAATTCCTTCATTTTTTCATTGTATAAATCAACCTTTTCAATATCTTTAACAACAATCAAAATATCGATAATTGGTTTTGCGTAGCCGATTGTCGGGATAGACGTGCTTCCTATATGGAATATATCAACGATTTCATCTTTAAAAATAGCTTTAAGTATTTTCGCTTCTTTTTTATACGATTTTTCCCACTCTTCTGTCCACGGAAGTATTATCGTTTTTCTCATATGTCACCGATCAATTAGATTTACTTTTTATAATTGAACATAAACATGATAAAGGGGAACCAATTCATCTCGCCTCGCGACAGCACAAATTATGTAAAACTTCTCCTCTTCCATGAGAGCTTGACAACATTTCTGCAGTTTAAAAAGATTGGTGATCCTCATTATTTTTAACTTTTTTGCAGTCCCCTTGAAAAAAATAGCAGCTCACGAAATTTTTCTGCTTCCTCCACTCTCTTCTAAGTATAAACCTCTTCCGCATCAAAATGAATATTGTAAATCTTTATGCTTTACTTGGACTTAAACTTAGTTCCCTTTTTGACCATTTGAGCTGCGAAATTTTTGTTGTTCCTTCTGCTGAAGTATTTTGTGCTGATGAAATGTATAACGGCGCATGAAAAGTTAAACTCATAACAGCTGAAGGAGCGCGATTAGTAGAGATTTGAAAACGGAGAAGTTACATTCAAAACCATTAGGACAAGCATATCTAGCGATTGATGAGTTAATCACGAATAGTTTTAAGAAAAATTTAACGGCCTTTCCCCGGTTGAATTCCGAGAAAAGACCGCAGCTTATTACACTCTTTTTTTCACAGTCTTCTTAACAGGGAGATGTGCACTTAATATACTCTTTTTTCACTGTCTACTTGACAGAGACATGGGAACAAAAGGCTCTCTTTTTCTTTTAGCCTACCATTCTTCAACAAACTTGGGAACATGCCAGACATCGAACCCTTTTGTCAGTTAGTATTCTTCATAAACGTACGGTTGGTCTGGTACCTCGATCATTTCTATAGCGGGTTGTTCAATGACTGGAATGGTTGTTTGATGATACGTTGTTTTATGAATGGTACCTGTTACTTTAATCCAAGTGTCATCCTTCAGCTTCGCAACATTTTCTCCCTCCACCAGCATGCCGTAAACACTCGCATCGGCGATACAACATGTAACACCAAAACGAGCCACAACGAGTTGATTCGAACGAAAATCTCGTTCGCGAAAAACAAAGCCCGTAATTTCGACTCTTTTTCCAATTAATTGTTCGACATTTTCGCTAATCATATTAATGGTAGAAATATATTTTTCATCTGTCACAACAATTTTATCCGTTCCGATTAAATCGTTTTTCAACCGCTCATTTTCCTTTTCTGTACTTTGAACAGCCGAATTGTCCTCTTGCAAAATCTCATTTACTCGCTCGTCTACCTTTTTCATATAACCTTCTGGATCACGCAAATATTCCTCTACTAAATCTTTCTCTTCCGTTTGAATCTGCGAATTGGAACTCTCCGCTAATGGCTGTGCACCGAATTGGACGCCTCGTTTCGAAGCGACAGAACTGTCCAACACATGATTGGACAGCATTAATCCGATCATTACTGGCAACAAAAAGAGCGAATAAATAAACACCGTACTAGCAGGCGTCTTCGGCATATGATGTTCTCCATCGCAATGACAATGACTCTCCGACGTATTCATGCCGCTCCGCAATATTTGCATTCCTCCTAATATAAGCAGCACAAATAACGCAAAATATATAAATGGATGCATTTTCGGCGATACATAATTCGCTAATTGAGAAGTCAATAAAAGCTTAAAAAGCAATAGCGCATATCCTGCTAATATAATCCCTCGAATGAACATATGAAAAGAACGCATACGTCTCCCTCCCTCTATAAAATGTTTAATGATTGCAGAAGAATGATACTGCCATAAATCACAACCGTTACTACGAAAATGAATACAGCTACAAATTTCGGTTTAAAATAGGCAAACAGCATAAACGTATTTTTTAAGTCGATCATCGGACCGTAAACAAGGAAGGCAACAAGAGAACCGATCGTAAACGTTGAACCGAACGAAGCTGCGACAAATGCATCCGCTTCAGAACATAATGAGAGAATGTACGCTAATCCCATCATGACTGCAGGTGCTACAGCCTGATCTCCTCCGATTTCCAGCAGCGTCGTTCGATCAAAACCAGCTTGAAAAATACTTGCAACAAGCGCACCAACAATTAAATAGCGCCCCACATCGAAAAACTCATCACTGGCGTGCAAAAGTGTTTCAAGCCAGCGATTTTTTGAATGATGATGATGTTCATGCAAATGATGCTGTTTTTTTAATGGTAAGCTAGTGCGAAAAAAGAAATAAATGATTGCACCGATAACGATCGAAGCGACAAAAGCTAGTCCCATTCGGGCATAAACGACATCCATATTGGTTTGAAAAGCGTAATATGTAGAGGCAAACACAACCGGATTTAAAATAGGTGCCGTCACCATGATAACGACGCCTAAATGTAGCGGCATTCCCTTTAAAACAAGTCTTCGCACGACCGGAACAATCGCACATTCGCAAATAGGTAAAAATGCGCCAACAATTGCGGCGGGAACGAGAGCGAGAATCGGGTGCTTCGGAATGAAGCGTTTGAGCGTATCTTCTGAAACAAATGTTTGAATGAGCGCTGATGCAAATACACCAAGTAAAATAAATGGGATGGCCTCTAAAATAATGCTTAAAAACAACGTACTTACATTTAAAACTTCTTTTGGAATGAAACTCGGATCAATAAGACGATCCCCGAATAAAAACAGCAATAAAATCCCGCCAAATAGGGCCGTACCGGCAACATCTTTTCCAATCTGCTTCCCTGCATTTTCCATCGTTCATTCTCCTAACATTGTTATTAATAAAACAGAATGATTCTTATTTTCTATATGCCTGTTTATCTTTTAACATACCAATTAACAGTTGTCAAAGTGGAAAAAAATAGCCCTTACCAAACTATGTTTAATAAAGGCAATTTGCAATTAAAGAAAATGCAGCAAACTTTTGTAAAATTTTTCTACACATTTTTATAATTACTCCTTGAGTTTCCCGACTGCTCATAAATATCTGTTTACCCTTCTGAAACGACGAACTTTGTTGTTTTTACTTGAACTCATCCTTCTCCAGAAAACTATCCGTCTTGCAAACCGGACACTGCAAAAGAGATGGTGTTTAAAGGATTGCGAAACAGTAATTCATAAACATGAACAAGAACTTTCTTGATTATAAACTGAAATCATCGACCGCTTGTTCGATTAGATCTTGAACGTGACTGAAGGAGATGAATGAAATCTCTTGCAGAAATGCTACATCTTTCGTGCGCTAAAAAAAATGGCACCCAAACGTTTTTCGAAAGTGCGGGTACCAATTTCAGTGATGCCGTTTTTCTTTGCTTCACGGTTTATACCATAATAAGCTTGTGCTCTTTTAATCCGGAAGCAGCGGGCGGAATAATTCGCCGTGTAAGAAAGAATGTGCTGCAGCTCCCGATTGATTTTGAATCGCTTATATCTATCTATTAAAAGTCAACATTATCCGGGTCTGGACCGAAAAAACTTCATGCTTCAATGACAAAATCGGTCTTTCGATGATTGCTGTTATAGCTGGCAAAGTTCCCTTCATTAACCTCCTTCCTTTTAATATGTTAACCAAATAAAATTTTATGTTGACATTTCTATCATTCTTCTTGCATAATAAAAAACAAATATTGTATTAGGAGGAAAAACATGAAAATCAAGTCGATGGTGTTAATTGCTCTTTTTGCGGCGTTAACGGCGATCGGTGGGTTTATTAAAATCCCTATTCCATATGTCCCATTTACGCTGCAAATTGTATCTGTTTATTTAGCTGGGTGTTTGTTAGGCCCAAAACTCGGAATGTTAAGCCAGCTTGTTTACGTTTTGATTGGACTGGCAGGTGCGCCTGTTTTTGCGGAAGGAGGAGGTCCAAGTTACATTTTTAAACCTACATTTGGTTATTTACTAGGTTTTGTGTTAGGAGCATACGTCAATGGCTGGTTGATTAAGAGATTTCAATTGGTAAAAACATTTTCTATTTTTCTCGCTAATTTCGCCTGCCTTCTTGTAGTGTATCTTCTTGGCTGTCTTTGGTTATATGCAGCAATGAAATTTATTTTCGATAAGTCGTTAACGATTGCTCAAACATTATTATTTGGTTTTGTGATTCCTATACCGGGAGATATTTTCTTATGTATCCTATGTTCCATCATCGCAGCGCAGATTCTTCCACGGACGAACTTTTTGATTCATAAACAAGGAGTTGCATCTTAATGGGAAAAGCGATTTTTATCACAGGGACCGGAACAGAAATTGGCAAAACGATTGTCACTTCCATTCTATTTCTGGTATTGAAAGAAATGGGAGTGAAAACAAAAATATTTAAACCCATTCAAACAGGTGTATGATATAGCTCTTTCCCCTACTAACATCAAAGGCAATGACACTTTGCATAAACATTCCTCCTCCATTATTTGTAGAAGCCTTCATATAACCTTAATGATTCCCTTTTCTTATCCACGATCTCATGGATCCAACATATTAAATCTGATTCTTATAAGATCCGTGAAGTAGGCCAGTTTTTCATTGCGAACCTATCGTTCTTTAGGCTGTCACGACTTTTTCTCCACTTCTACTAAAAAAATAGCAGCACAGACCTTGACCGTGGTCTGTGCTACTAATCTTAATATGTTTTTATTTACATGAAATGAAGTTAAGGATTTCTTCTTTTGTCGGTAAGGACGAAATGGCACCTTTTCCTGTTGTTGTGATCGCACCGCTTGCATTGGCAAAGGTGAGGATTTCTTGATGGTGCTTATTTAATACATCTATTAAGTTATCATGGTTTACTTCTTTTTCGAGTAGTTTATATAAAAAGCCACCGATAAAGGCATCTCCTGCACCTGTAGTATCCTGAACCTCAACTTTGAAACCAGTTGATTCATATTTGGCATTCTTCGTGTAAAGGTCAGCTCCATTAGCTCCTTTTGTGTAAATAACGGCTTTTACATCACCTGTGAATAAGTTTTCAATCGCCTCTTTTTCATTAGTGATTCCTGTGATAAACGCTAATTCTTCATCGGAAATTTTGATGATATGTGCTTTCGGAATAAATTCTAAAATCGTTTGTCGACAATCCTCTGCACTGTTCCATAGTGGAAGGCGAACGTTGGGATCAAAGCTAATGATTCCCCCATTTTCTTTAACAAGTCGAATTGCTTTTTCATGGGCTTTTTTCATTGGGCTTTCGACTAGATCGACGGAGCAAAAATGTAAAATATCTCCTTTGGCAAACCAACTTTCTTCAATTTCATCTTCTGAAAGCAAAAGATCTGCAGAAGGATTGCGATAGAAGGAAAAATCACGTTCACCATCATCGCGCAGTGAAACAAATGCTAATCCTGTATTCGCTTCATTTGTTCGCTTTATTTTATCTGTTTTCACACCGATTTTTTGTAACTCTTCAATTAAAAAGTCACTAAAGGCATCCATTCCAAGCTTTGTAATCATTGCAGATTCTGCTCCAAATCTCGCAACAGCTGCTGCAACGTTTGCTGGGGCTCCCCCAGGTGCACGTTTAAAAGATTGAACATCCTTTAATGCTTTGCCTTTTTGCATTGGAATAAAATCAATTAACACTTCACCAATTGAAAATAAGCGCCCCATTGTCTACACCTCCCTTTTAATTCATAGTGGATAAGTTATATTTCGTTGTGTCTAATGTAACTTTTCCGTTTCGTGCAAAGAAGCGAATATCTGTGCTTTCAGGTCTTGGAAAAATTCGGCTCGTAAATACTTCAACGCCGTCATTGATAAAAATTTCGACAGAAGACGTATCAACAAACAGATGAAGCTTTAACGTATCCCCTTCAACGCTGCACTTTCTTGTTGTTCCATATTCTTTAGCTGGAACCTCGCCTGAATGGGTACGGTCTAAGGTCACCTTTTGTTCCTTTCTGTTATAGGAGATGACCGTTTTTTCATCATTACATGACCGGAATTCAATCCCGACTTCATCTGCTTCCATGTTCGTAAATTCACAAATAAGTTCATACGTCGTCCCATTGAATCCTTCATACATTTTTTTCTCATCATCGAGAATATCTTTCACATTTACCGAATCTTGTCGTAATGCTTCTAGTTCTTTTACAGGACACTGAATAAGCTTTCCATTTTGAACGGTCAACTCTCTCGGTAATGTTAAACAATGAGCCCATCCATCCTTATCAGTTGGATACTCGATTTCGGGAAGACCCATCCACCCGACTAAAAGGCGACGTCCCTTATGGTCAATTGTCGTTTGTGGTGCATAAAAGTCAAATCCACGGTCTAACTCAACAAACTCACCGTGTTCAAAAACTTTTGTCTTTAAATCTAGTGTTTTCCCTAAAAGATAACCGGATTGATAGATATTTTGAAATTGATCTCCCTTTGGCTCTAACCCTTGTGGTGAGAAGATCAGCACACCTTTTCCATCTAGTTCAAAATAATCGGGACATTCCCACATAAATCCAAATTCCTTTAAGTTTGTTTGAACCTCACCTTCAAATGTCCAATTTTTTAAATCAGGTGATGAATAAAGAACAATACAACCTGTTTTGTTTTCCCTCTGTGCCCCGATAACAGCATAAAATGTGTCATTTTCCTTCCAAACTTTCGGATCGCGATAATGATCGGTATAACCTTTTGGAACTTCTTTAATAACCGGCTCTTGTAATTTTTCAATACGTCCATTTTCATTCATTACCGCTAAGCACTGATATGGATGACGAACCCAATTTTCATCTCTTGTATTTCCTGTATACATTAAATGGAGCTTACCGTCATGACAAATAGCACTACCTGAATAAGCTCCGTGAGAATCAAAATAATCGTTCGGCTTAATACCAATTCCGACATTTTGCCAATTGACAAGATCTTTTGATTTTGTGTGATACCAATATTTTAATCCATGAACAGGACCTAGTGGAAACCATTGATAAAACAAGTGATATTCTCCGTTAAAATAAGAAAAACCATTTGGATCATTTAAAAGACCCGTTACTGGTTGAATATGAAATTTCTGACGCCAAATGCTTTTGTTGACTTTTTCTTTTAATGCATTCAATTCTTCTTTTGTCGCTTCTTCGATTCGGCGATACCGTTGTTTTCTCGTCCATTCCATCTTTAAACCTCAAACTCCTTCACGATGTAAACACAGGGCCTGACCTCTTTTTAAGGATCAGACCCCAATATTTACTTTATTAAGATGCTTTTTCTGCTGCTTGTTCTTTTTTCGCTGCACGTTTCGCTAAAATGATGGTTGTTACGAATGCAACGATGAATGAAATAACCATTCCAATTACGTATGGAACTATGGAATCTGGACGAATTGAAATAATACCTGGTAAACCAGCTGCTCCAAGCGCAACAGCTTTTACTTTAAAGATCGTAATAAATGCGGCTGATACAGCTGCACCTGTAATAGCACCAATAAATGGATAACGAAGCTTCAAGTTTACACCAAACATAGAAGGCTCTGTAATTCCTAAAAGAGCCGAAATACCAGCTGCGGACGCAATACCTTTAATTTTCTTATCATTAATAATCATAAAAACAGCTAATGTTGCTGCACCTTGAGCTACGTTTGACATAGCTGCAACAGGGAAAATAAACGAACCACCTGTTTTAGCAAATTCTGCTAACAATTGTGTTTCAACTGCAATAAAGCTATGATGCATACCTGTAATAACGATTGGGGCATAAACTAAACCGAATAACGCACCACCAATGAGTCCCGTAGTATCATATAACCAAACAAGTCCGTCTGTTAATAAGTTACCTGCAGAACGAGTAATAGGTCCTACTGCTGTAAACGTTAAAATGCCTGTAATAAAAATCGTTAATAATGGCGTTAATAAGTTATCAAGTGCAGACGGAATATATTTGCGTAAGAATTGTTCTGTTTTCGCTAAAATAAAGGATGCTGCTAATACAGGTAATACGGTCCCTTGATAACCGACTTTTTCAATTTCAAATCCGAAAATACTCCAAACTGGAATTTCACCGTTCGCTAAGGCGCTACCATATCCCCAACCATTTAATAAATCAGGGTGAACCATTAACATACCTAAAGTAGCTCCTAAGTACGGGTTACCACCAAAGCGCTGTGTAGCGGAGAAACCAATTAAAATTGGTAAAAAGACAAATGCCGCATTGGCAAATGTATTAATAAGTGCTGCTAAGTCCGCTATTTCTGGATATGCATCAATGAGGGACTTACCTTCAATAAATAGATCCTTTGCCGTTAATACGTTATTAATTCCCATTAAAAGACCGCCAGCAACAATGGCAGGAATAATCGGAACGAAAATATCAGAAAGTAGCTTCACTAAACGTTGAATTGGATTTAAATTTTTCGCTCCAGCATCTTTCACATCTTTTGTAGACATTTCTTGAAGTCCAGTTAATTTGGTCAATTCTTGATAAACTTTGTTAACTGTACCTGACCCTAAAATAATTTGGAACTGTCCACCCGTTGAAAAAGTTCCTTTTACATCGTCCATTTTGTCAAGCGCTTCTTGATTTATTTTACTTTCATCATTTAAAACTAGACGTAAACGTGTCGCACAGTGAGCTGCAGCAGAAATATTATCTTTTCCACCAAGAGCTTCTAAAATTTCTTTTGCGATTTGATCGTATTTCATAGCTTCCTCCCCCATTTATTTAGCGGAACCGGTTCCATTTTTCACGATTTAGGAACCGGTTCCAAACTTTATGAAATGGGACCGGTTCCAATCTGATTATAAGTCATTAGGAATGATGCTGTCAACGCTTTCTCGTTCAATAATTTCATATTTTGATAATGTTCTTTTTGGAACTGACTCCTCATTGACAAGCTTTACAATGTTTTGCGCTGCCATCTTTCCAGCCTCTTTAAAAAACAATTTTACTGTTGTTAGCCCTGGGTGAATAATTTCCGTCACATCATATCCTCCAAAACCCGTAATAGAAACATCCTTTGGAATGCTCAATCCTTTTAATTGTGCTGCCCTTAAAGCACCAAGAGCAATATTATCCGTTGCACACACAATGCAAGTCGGCTGAAATCCTTCTAGCATTTCTGTTACTCTTTGTTGAGCAGCAAACATATTAAAACCTGTTTCAAAATAACGAACCTCACATCCTTCCGCTTCTGCTATTGCCCTTTTAAATCCTTCCTTTCTTCTTACTCCAACTGCTACATCCTTTTCGGTAACACCTAAGTAAGCAATTTTTCGATGCCCTTTCTCTAATACATATTTTCCAATTGCATAGCCTGCTTCCAAATCATTATGAATCAGACTATGTACATCAGGATGTTCTTGACCAACAAGAAGAATCGGGATGTTCACCTTTTCAAATGCCTCTAAATGTACTTGTGTAATTTGAGTAGCAAGTAAAATAATTCCCGCAACTTTTTGACTAGCCAGGCTATAAATCGTTTCAATTTCACGTTCAATTTGCTGATTCGTATTGGATATTAATAATTGGAAATTCAACTCTTTTAATTGTTCATCAATCCCAATTAAAGTATGCGATGCTGCATAGGAATCTAATCGCGGAACAATCGTTCCAATAAAATATGTTTTCTTAGCCTTTAAACTTTGTGCAAAAGGATTAGGTGTATATCCTGTTTCTTTAATGGCAAGTTCAATTTTTCTTTTTGTTGCTTCACTAACAGATCCACCATTTAAGTAGCGAGATACAGTGCTTTTGGAAACTCCCGAAATTTTTGCTATATCTGCAATAGTTTTATTCATTCCTAGTCCACCTCAAAAATGAGTTCTCTTTTTTTATTATAATATTAAACCCATTTTTAATGCATGGGGTAACAAAATAAGCATTCGAGATTTAAAATCCTGTGCTCCGAATAATAAAGCACTCGGTCATTCACCGATTGCTGCAAATTTGATAGGTTACTTCTAGGATCGATTGATTCCTCCACTTTTGCTGGGGATTTAAATCACTTCTGGGATCTTTCCCATCACTTTGGCTAGGGATTCAATCACTTTTAAGCACTTTCCCATCACTTTGGCTAGGGATTCAATCACTTTTAAACGCCATTCCATTACTTTCCCCTAACATTTTTACGCACCTTTCCATCACTTTGGCGGGTGATTCAATAATCAATCTTTTGTTTCCACTACTCGATCGACTCTCAACTTTTGAACATTAAATAGGTCAATGCCCTTATCTCAAGGATTTATGACTTTTCATCTCGATGATTCCGACTGGGCGAAGTGCGCGACCTCTACCCTGTCAAGGTGGCGCTCTCACTAAAGAAGATGGAGATTTACTACCTTCCGAATTTGAAAAAGACTTTAACATTGATTACTACAATGAAGATTTTAGAGAAATAGAATTCTATGATGAGCCATCGAATGATTTACGTGATCTACTTGAAGGCTTTTCTTATGATGAGGAGAAAATTCAAAATTTATAGAGTTTTGCGGTGATCGTTTAAATCAAGAAGCGAACTCAGTTCTTTTACTTTATAACTTTCAATATAATGGAAATGTCAATGAAAAACATCAGTTTAGATTTCTAGGAGCCGTGCAATATAAGTAATTATAAACACCTTGAATGAGTGTTCGACACTCTTTCAAGGTCAGTTTGTCAACCAAGTCTACAAGCTGAGTGGAGAAAAACAACTCGTTTTTCTCCACTGGCTTCATTTTAAGGACTTATCGGACATCCCCGGGTGATGAGTACGCCGCGCAAAATCAACAAACCGAAATTTATCGAGCCGATGTCTCGATTCGGTATACTGAAACAAGCTCGCATCTTCTAAGTAGACAAAATTTTTCACCACTACTACATGCTCGTAGCCGTTTAAATCCATATATTTTTGATCCTCAGCTGTCACTCGGTCGACAAACATTTCTTTTTTCGCAAAGCTAATGCGAAGCTTTAATTCATTTTCGACATATTCATAAATCGAATTTTCACAAATGCCGCGCGTCAATGTTGGAACGAATTTTTGGCAAAGAAAGTCCTTGTCTAAAATAATTTTCTCTTCTTCTATTTCCCTAGCACGAATCACTTTCCAAACTTTTTCCTTATTTTCGGTTTCCAATTGTCTTTTAATATATTCATCAGGCTCGATCAATTCCAGTTCATGTACGATCGTTCTTGCCGGCTTGTTCATTTTTTGCGCCAATTCTTTAAAGCTGACAAGTCCAGAGACAGGAAAATCATATTTTCCTACATCTAACACAATCGAACCTTTTCCTTTTATTTTTTGAATATAGCCATGCTCTGATAAAAGATTGAGCGCTTTGCGAATCGTCTCACGCGATGTTTGATACCGCTGGGACAATTCATTTTCAGAAGGCAGCTTTTCGTTCGGCTGAAAAATGCCTTTGCGAATATGAAGCAAAAGGTCGTTGTAAATCGCCATAAATTTATTTTCCTTCATAGTCATCACCGAATTGTATAGTATCATTTTGTTAAATGATACACAATCGCTTCATATGGACGCAACTTGATTTCTTGTACATGTTCAGAAGAGTCATTATAGTTGGAAAGCAGGATACGGCATGTATATCCGTTTATATCAAGCTCATTCGGCAAAACAAATTCTGTTTGGCCGCCAAAAAAGTTGGCCACTACTAGAAGCTTTTCACCATCTCCATTGCGCACATAAGCAAAAATTTGCGGATGATCCTCTAACAATAGCTGATAGTTTCCTGTTGTAATAATGTCATAGTTCTTTCGCAATTCAATCAAACGTTTGTAATGGTAAAAAATCGATGTTGGATCCTCTAATGCTTTTTTTACATTAATCTCTCTAAAATTCGGCGCGACATGAATCCAAGGAGTCCCAGTTGTGAATCCGGCATGCGGACTGTCGTCCCATTGCATAGGTGTCCGTGAATTATCGCGCGATTTACATTTTAAAATTTCAAGCACCTCTGCTTCTGTTTTTCCTTGCTCAAGCAAAATTTTATACATATTTAATGTTTCCACATCTCGGTATTCTTCAATTCGCTCAAACTTCGGGTTGGTCATGCCAATTTCTTCACCTTGGTAAATATATGGTGTTCCTTGCATCATATGAATAACTGTTGCCAGCATCTTCGCCGATTCTTTATGATATGCTCCATCATTGCCATAGCGCGACACAATTCTCGGTTGGTCATGGTTGCACCAGAAGAGCGCATTCCAGCCTCCGCCTTTATTCATCTCCACTTGCCAAGTAGATAAAATTCGTTTTAGAGCCAGAAAATCGAATGGAGCTGCCACCCATTTTTCACCATTTGGGTAGTCTACCTTTAAATGGTGGAAGTTAAACGTCATATTCAATTCGTTCCGTGCTGGATTAGTATATTGAATGCAATGGTCAATGGTGGTCGATGACATCTCACCGACTGTCATAATATCATATTTAGAAAATACTTCCCTATTCATTTCCTGCAAAAACTCATGGATGCGCGGACCGTCTGTATAAAATCGGCGGCCGTCACCCAATGGCAGGGATTCGTCATCATCGAGAAAACGTTGATCTTTCGAAATCAAATTAATGACATCTAAGCGAAAGCCATCAATTCCCTTTTGAAACCAAAAATGCATCATTTCATAAATCGTTTTGCGCAGCTCTTCATTTTCCCAATTTAAGTCCGCCTGAGTTACATCAAACAAGTGCAGATAATATTGTCCCGTTTGCTCATCATACTCCCAAGCCGATCCGCCAAATTTGGATTTCCAGTTTGTTGGGGCACTGCCGTCTGGTTTGGCATCCTTCCAAATATAAAAATGTCGGTAGCGGTTTTCTTTTGACGAACGAGCCTGCTGAAACCACTCATGATCGGTCGAGGTATGGTTTACGACCATGTCCATTATCACTTTGATACCGCGCCGATGGGCTTCAGCAAGCAAACGCTCGAAATCCTCCATTGTTCCATAATCTTGATGAATGCTAAAATAATCACTAATATCATAGCCGTTATCTCGCTGCGGCGAAGCATAAATAGGCGTCAGCCAAATGACGTCAATCCCTAATGTCTTTAAATAGTCTAATTTCTCGATAATCCCTTGCAAATCTCCTATTCCATTTCCCGTCGTGTCTTTAAAGCTTTTCGGATAAATTTGATAAACAACGGCTTTTTTCCACCATGGCTGCTTCAATGAATATCACCTCGTTTATAATTTTGAGACTATCGGGAAAAACGATACCATTGGCGGTCATTCACCAATGGTATGAATCTTTGATTATTCATATTTATTACTTAGAACACAGTTCTATTAATTATGATCTTTGCGAATTTTTCCTAACACAAATGTTAGGGCAAACGGCAGCACAATCGCGATCGCCATTCCAATGAAAAACGGTGCCCATTTTTGCTGAACGATTGATAAAAACCCAGGAAGACCGCCAACACCAATAGAAAATGCGATCACTTTATTAAGCGTAATGAACATTCCGCCAATTGCTGCTCCTATCATCGCAGAAATAAATGGATAACGGTAGCGTAAATTCACTCCAAACATGGCCGGTTCCGTGATACCCAAATAAGCTGAAACGGCAGATGTGAATGACAGCCCTTTCAGTTTTTCATCTTTTGCTAAAAACATCATGGCTAACGCCGCCGAACCTTGAGCGATATTAGAAAGAACGAGAATCGGCCATAAAAATGTTCCGCCAGTGTTGGTGATCAGCTGCAAATCAACCGGCAAGAACGTATGATGCATCCCCGTGACAACAAGAGGGGCATATATCGCTCCATATAGAAGCCCGCCAATTGCTGGAACATTATGAAACACTGAAACAAATACACTTGTAATCCCGTTGCCGATTGCAAATGTAATCGGTCCGATCGCAATAAACGCTAAAAAACCGGTAAATAGCAGCGAAAGCGGAGCGACTAACAGCAACTGAAACGCATCGGGAATTCGTTTGCGCCAAAACAGCTCTGTTTTCGCCAGCACGTACGATGCCACTAGCACAGGCAATACTTGACCCTGATATCCTACCTTTTGAACATCCAATCCGAACAAATTCCATACAGGAATGTTTCCTTCTTCTTTCGCTGCTCCCCAGCCCCATGCGTTTAACAAATCTGGGTGAACAAGCATTAAGCCTAGCACAATACCAAGCAATGGACTGCCGCCGAATTTCGTTACCGCTGACCAACCGATTAAACCTGGCAGAAAGACGAACGCCGTATTGGCAATTAAGTTAATAATGCTGGCAAGATCGGCCCACTCTTTATGCACTTCCACAAATGATTTGCCTTCATAAAAAATATCTTGGCCTGTCAGGATATTATTAATTCCCATCAACAAACCTGCTGTCACAATCGCCGGCAAAATCGGTATAAAAATATCAGCTAATGTTTTAATCGCACGCTGAAGAGGGTTTAGCTTCGCTTCCGCCGCATCTTTAATCTCTTGCTTTGTCGCACGGCCAATCCCCGTCAACTCCACCATTTCGTTGTACACTTTATCGACAAGCCCTTGTCCAATCACGACTTGAAATTGACCGTTTGCCGAAAAGGAGCCTTTGACGAGATCAATGCTTTCCAAAGCCTCTTTATCTACTTTTCCCTCATCCTTTAATGCAAATCTTAACCGGGTAACACAATGTGTTGCCGCTACAATATTCTCTTTTCCTCCAACAGACTCAACAATCTTTTCAACTGATTGTTTGCTGATATTCATGATGATCCCCCCATCGTTTACAAAACAAGTGTTATTTGGCTACGACAACCATAAATGAATCCGTTCCTGCCTGCACGCTTTCGAGCGACTTCTTTTCGAGTGATTGAACGGCATCCATATTGGTGATGACAATCGGTGTGATCGTGCTTGCTGCTTTTTCTTTGATCAATGCAAGATCGAATGTCAGTAAACTGTCGCCCGCCTTGACTTTGTCACCGACCTTCACATGTCCAACAAATCCTTCACCGTTCATCATAACGGTGTCTAAACCGATGTGGATCAATAGCTCCAGTCCCGTCTCAGAACGAATACCAATCGCATGCTTCGTATGGAAAAATTGAATAACTTCCCCATTGACCGGCGAAACGACAATTCCGTCTGCAGGATCAATAGCCACTCCATCCCCCATGAGCTTTTGGGAAAATGCTGGATCAGGAACTTGTTCGATCTCGACTATTTTTCCGGTTAAAGGTGCTAAGAGCGTTTCCTCTTTTTTTCGAAACCATTTTTTTAACATTGTGAACTCTCCTTTTAACCGCTTTCAAAACTTGTATATACAAGATGCTTTTATTTTAACCTGTATATACAAGTTTGTCAATAAAAAAGTGGCTCGGTTACATGATAGCCACTGAAAAAGTACTATATTTATTGGAGCCATTCTCAAAAAGAGAATGCATCCCCCCTATTTGAAATTCCATTACAGAGATACCCTATTTATCTTACATTACAAAAAATTCTTGTCGGCACCATCTTCCTCAACTTTTTTTGTAGCTTTATTTCTTCCATTCACTAGAAACAGAAATAATATTGGTACGATGATGATTGCTCCAATTATACTCCACAATATATCTGTTCCGCTTATGACTTGTTCTTTCATCAATCGATAGTAGGTATATGAAGAATAGGGTAGCACTAGAAAGATGGAAGTGATTACACCAGGAGTGTATTTCCTTAGATAGAGTGCTTGCCCTAAATGTGTGAACACATGGGCAAAAAAGATAAACAGTAACATTAAAAAAATATAGTAAAAAGAGAAAATGACGGCTAAACATGTTGCTGTTGTAATGGTATGGAAAATCCAAAATACATCGTTCGCAAATTGAACAGTTGTCATCTGAAAGCTGCTATAAAAATATTTTCGTATTGATTTAGGTAAAACCGCAAGAACTTGTTCTTTGTTCTGTTTGGTCCACTTCTCTACCGTAAGAATCTCTTCGAAATCATGAAACATAAACAAAATGGGAAATAACCAAAGCACGCTAATCAAATGAAGTTGAGAATCCAACCAATCTAATACCATCTCAATCACCGCTTTTCGAACGATTTTGAATTCCGCTCAAAAACATCTGTCCTACTTTACTTTTTCTCCTGTTAATAAATATCGATGTACCAATCGTTCTATAATAGCAGCGATGGCCTCTGCTGCCACCCTGTGTCAATTTTTTCTTTTACAATTCCGAATCGCTTGTTATTGAACATATCAATCTTATTCGAATCTGATCACTGTCTCCTTGTCTGATTTGTTTTTTCTAAAAAAGTAAACAATTTGATAAACATGTTGGTTACAAAAGTTTTGACATCCGATAGCGATAGTTCAACAGATTTTTCCAACATCCCTTAGTTTTATTAACTGTGATCAAAATTTTGAAATATTTGTTGAAAGATATCTTCCTTACTTTTGAAACGCAGCTTGTGTTAAGCTTTCGTTTGCAACAAATTCACTTCTTTTGGTACTTTGAAAACCCTTTTTTCGTAAAAAGCTCTTCTGGCATAGAAATAACTTTCTCTTACTCGCCTCGCCTTTTTTTACAGCCAACAAGAACCCCCTTTTTTTATAACTAACTAATTAGTTAGTTATAATTATAGGAAAAATTTGCTTTGTTGTAAATAGGTTTTCGAACAGTGAAGAATGGAAAGTACCGAAAGTAAAAAGCCTGAGGCGCTTAAAACTAATGTCAGTCTTTGCTTTCGCTGATAGAAAAAATTATTGCATTTATAATAAAAATTAATCAATAAGGTGAAAGCATAACGAGGCTGCCGCAATGGCCGTTAAACCGATTGAGACAGCCGCTGTTTTTTGAATGGGGACTTATCCTTTCTTGCGCCTTTTTTCTCACACTGTAGACAGCACAAGCCAGATCCTATTCCGGGGATTATGTGTTAAAAACGGGGATAGTATTAATTGGATAATAATAGGAATGAATAAAGCTAAATAGAAAACGGCGAAGAAGTTTGGACATTATTTTGAAGAAAACAGGGAGGCGAAAAGCTAATTTCAGACATCATTTTGTTTTTATCTAACGGTTTTGTCCAAAAAAAAACACTTAATAGATCAGTGCGGTTAATATATGTTTAAAATATTTTTGACTCGCTTGATTTCTTTCTTATTTTCAAACAACTCTTCCACAAGAATTTTTTGACCGTTTGCTACATCAGTGAGCTGTTTGTCCATCTCCTCGATCTTTTGTTCAACTTGGTCGAGCCGCTCATTGATTTCGACCAATTGCTGCTTCGTTTGTTCAAACTGCTGATCGGTTTGTTCAAATCGTTGGTCAATTTGTTCAAACCGCCGATCAATTTGCTCAAACCGTTGGTCAATTTGTGCAAACCGTTGGTTAATTTGTTCAAACCGGTTATTCGTTTCTTCTGAATGGTTTTTTAGCTGCTCAGCCAGTTCTTTAATCGCTTGCAAAATCATTTCATTTGTAATTTCAGCCATCGGTATGCTCCTTTCTTCATTATAAATATAACTATTATTATACCATATTGCGGTCATTTCGATATAATTCGCATCAACTTTCATGTATTCACATGGTAATTGGAGTATGATGTTTAAAAACACTTTAAGCAATGTCTCTCTCAAATAGAGAAAGTTCGACACTCTCTACATTCGCAAGAGCGGTTATAGATACTTTTTGTTGATCTATTAAGAATCTATCACATTATTTCAGAATAATTTTCGCTGATTTTTCCATTTTCGGTTTTTCGAACGATTGTCTTTTGTTGCGTTTCATAATTTAACAACGATGTTTCGCTTATTGATCATTTAATACGATCAAATGATTATTTGTAATCTTTAACCATACTTCTTTTTGCGCAAGTTCAGAAGATGTTGAGTAGAGATTTTTTCATAACGTACTTTGTGTTTCTATCCCTTTTTTGCTCTTACTAATCGGTAGAGATCAAACGATGTCCTCGTTAACAGTCCGAATGTCTTTTCGTCTTCCTCAAAAAAAAATAGAAATTTCGGAAAAACTCTCTTTCGTTTTTGAAAGGCATCGCTTAAATAGATGCAACCTACTTCCTCATTAATTTCGAAGGAGCAGTTGAGAGATTGAATAGATTTCTGAACTGTTTTCGATCCTCAATTTCCTTATATTATTAGAAAATATTCATTCCTCTTTCATATATCTTCTTCTCGTAATCGTAAACGACAGCTTCTCTCATTGACACTATAGTTATATGCGAGGATTTTTTTTCAGGCGATACGGGGGTACCGGTTCTGAGGTCCTTTTGATGAAAAATCGGGATTATTGAATTAAGATGAGAAGCTAAAAACTTTACACACAAATATTCTCCATAAAACTCCTCCCTATCATCAAGATTACGCAAAAACCCTTTTATCATCAGCTTTAACAATACGTCCTTTTTCACCAAAGGGGCTCCTCATGATCGACAAACGAATATAAAAATGGCAGCAATATCATACCCAAAACTGACAACAACAAAAATATCAACATAGTAAACTTGAATGGAAGCCCAAATACCTGTAATGCAAAAGATATGACCAATGGTACAAAAGTTGCTATACCCATTTTTTGTCTTGATTTCATTGTTGGATACATTTTTGTTCCACACTTAGGGCACTTTATTTCTTGGCTAAATTTGAACGAAGCACAAAATATGTTTCTCCAACTAAATGGATGGTTACATTTACAACATTTTGGCAATCCCATTGAAACTACCCTTTTTTACTTTATTTTACCATATGATATATATTTCTCTATGATTGATAACAACAATCTTTTAGAGAATAGCTTTTATTTTACACTGATGTAACCTGTTACAAATCCGTGGAGTGTATCATGTTTTCATGAGTGAAATGTTTGGATATTATGTGTGAAAATAAAGGCAGAAATTACACTTATTATCGGCATATAATAAATAATAAGTGTATGTATTAAGATGAAAAAGAGGAATATTGCAAATAATCAAGAATGATCAATGCCGATCTTTAGGTGAAAAGAGTAATAATAGCATGAAAAAGATATTTTTTATGAGTCAAAAGGATTTGTTAAAAAGAAGGATTAAGCAAATATTATCGAAAGTTCGAACAAAATAATTAGGATCAAACGCGGACTTTACTGTTAAGCTGAATTTAAAATTAATGGGATCGATATGTTTCGCGTTGCAATGAATAAGTTCGGAACATGAAAAATATGATAAAGTAGAGTAAATATTTATGGATAAAATCAATTAACCTCCTTCTTTTTGAACATTTTTAAGAAGGAGGTCTAAAAGCAATCGTACGATAGGCTTGTTCAAAACAGACCTTTTTCCTATCCTGTATGTTGTTTTTAAAGGCTGTTTTCGTAAGATTTGCTGCTTTGCGACTATCTAGGACAATCAAAAAGAAATAGTAAAACAACAATCTTTTAGGCAGAACCTAAACGATTTTTAGAAAGCGATTTTAATTTGTGTCATTTTGAATTTGAACACCTTAAAATGTTTCAGAAATGGAATGATCCATTTTCTCAGGAAGATCAAAATTATCCTCATGTTCTTTTTGAAAATGATGAGGTTCGATTAACAAGGAAACCAACACTCCTCCAACTAATGCCCAAAACGGTGAACTAATATTAAAAAAACTAATATTCGACATACCAATGATTAATGCGAAAAACGCTCCAACTTGAAATTTAGATTCAGAAAAAGCACTTTGCAAAGAGTTCACCAGTACGCTAATCATTGCTAGACCAGCAATAGTACCAACGAGTACAGATGGTAGAGCCGTTACAAACGGTACGACGATGCCGGCAAGTAATCCAAATAAACTGAATAAAATACCGTTTACCACAACAGATGCATAGCGTCCTTCCTTATTTTTCCCCGCTTCCTCTGAAGCACAAATGGCCGTCATCGGACCGGCAATATTTGCATTATGTCCTCCAAAGAAAGAAGTGACCATCCCACCAATTCCGCTTATTATTGTCATAACATTGACAGGCGGCTTGTATCCTTGAGCCATTAATACACCGGTTGCTTGAGCATTTTCTGCTCCGATAACTAAGAAAGCAAGCGGAATTGAAACAGATACTATTGCCTCAAGACTAAATGAAGGTATTAAAATTTGTGGAAGAATAAAACTACTTTGCTGATCTTGAATTTGAAATTCGTTCATGATTACTACTAAAATAACAGAAACAATGAAAGATGTTAAAATTGGCGGTATGACTTTAATAAATCGTACTGATAGCAAGTATACGAGAACTGCTACCCCTGCGATCAACGGGGCTTTTTCAATAGATGTAATCATTCCGGTTCCAAACCGGATCATGGCCCCAACAATCATCCCCATTACGATCGGAACGGGTATCCAGTTCATTATCTTTCCGATTGTACGAGTAATTCCTAGTAGTAAGACAATGACACCAGCCACAAAATAAGCACCCGCCATTTCATTTAAAGAAAACTGTGATAATGCACCTGCAACAAGTACTGCACCTGGAATAGAGTAAGCTCCTGCAATCGGCTGGCGATATTTTAAAGACAAATAAATCCCCAACAATCCACCAAAGAAATAAACAGCAAAGAGCCACGAGATCGTCTGCTCATGTGTTAAACCACCGTCTGCTGCTCCACCAATAATAATTAAAGCTGGACCAGTACATCCGAAAATAGCGGCAAGTGTACCAGCGCTCACTGTGTTAATATTTAAATGTTTCGTAAATCCTTTTCGTTCGGTATTCATAATATACCTCCTTTTTATTATGAATTTTCTGAAAATGAACTATTTTTTATATGCTCCCTCAACTATAGTTGGGGAGCACGAATAATTCGTATTTCAATATTATTTTCCTGTGAAATTCGGCTTTCTTTTTTGGACAAATGCTTCGACGCCTTCTTTGAAATCTTCTGTAGTGCGAAGCAATCCATAGGCTTTTCCTTCTATTTCAATTCCTGCACTAAGCGGTGTTTCATCGGCTGCATTGAGCACTTGTTTACATACTTTTAATGCAAGCGGAGAGAAGTTTACAAGCTCTTCAACGAGTGAATTGACAGCGCTTTCTAGTTCTTCCTTTGGAACAACCTTTGTAATAAGGCCCCATTGATACGCTTCCTCAGCAGGAATTCTTCTTGCACGCATAATCATGTCTTTTGCGCGAGTTAATCCTACTGCTTTAGCCACCCTTTGTGTTCCGCCGCTTCCCGGAATCATACCAAGATTCATCTCAGGCAGTGCTAATAATGTGTCGTCTGCTGCAATTCGAAAATCACATGCCATAGCAATTTCAAAACCGACTCCAAACGTATAGCCTTGAAGCTGAGCAATGACAGGCTTTGGAGAACGTTCTGGTGCTGCAACGTTTACAGCAAGATGTGATAATTCTTCTTGGTGCACTTCCAAAAATTCAGGGATATTCCCTCCTGCACTAAATGCCTTATCTCCTTCACCTTTAATAATAATGACGCGAACATCATCGTCTTTATTTAACTCATCAAAAATTTCTGGAAATTGCGAGCGAGCTAGCATGCTAATATAATTCATTTTTTCTGGACGGTCGAAAACAATCGTTGCCGTCTTTTTTTCCGGATTTTTTTCAACTCGAATGTGATCATATTGTTTTACTGCTTCCATGTTTTGGTTCCCCTTTCTTTTTTGAAAAAATTAAACGATTTTTTCACTTTCATTTATATATAGTTCAAATTCTCCCGTTTTGAGTTTACGACGGAGAATTTTCCCAACAGGGCTTTTCGGTACTTCTTGAATAAATACATATTTTCTTGGACGTTTAAAGTTTGAAAGTTTTGTATTATTTTTACAATAATCGTCAAGTTCCTGTATGGTAAGTGACGGATCTTTTGGTACGACATAGGCAGAAACAACTTGGCCCCAGCGCTCATCTTCTTCACCAATTACAGCAACTTCATGCACTTTCGGATGCTTCGCTAAAACATCTTCTACTTCAAGAGGATGTATATTTTCTCCGCCGGAAATAATCATATCATCGACACGTCCGACGACATATAAATCTCCATCCTCATCTAATTTGCCAAGGTCTCCAGTAAAATACCATCCATCCCGAATGGCTTTTTTTGTAGCATCTGGTCTATTCCAGTAGCCTTTAAAGCTTTCTGGTGATTCAATATTGACAATAATTTCTCCCAGTTCTCCTTTTTCCACTACATCCTCTGGAGTTGCATGGCCATCAGGATCTGCCTTAACAATGCGGATATTTTGATGAAAGCCTGGCTTGCCGGCACATCCTGGCTTTTCCATCACATTTGGATTGATCGTAAATGTATAAATTTCAGTGCTGCCTAAATGGTTCACAAACACTTCAGGCTTTAACATCTCAATACATTTTTCTGTTAAAGCTGTTGTCATGGAAGCGCCTGCATAACCAATTTTTTTCAACTTAGACAAATCGAAATGATGAAATTCAGCGTGATTTAACATATCGTGATATAACGTAGGGACTAAGTAAAGGCATGTAATTTCTTCACGTTCTATTAATTCCAACGCTTCCTTTGCATCAAAATCAGGCAGAATAACATATTTTCCATTTAAAAACATAATAGATAGAAGGGAGCGCATTCCCATTGTGTGATAAAGCGGCATTATCCCTAATGTACTTTCCCCGTCTTGATATTGGTTTTGGATAATATGGGCTAGCGCTGCACTATATTCATTTTTGTGCGTTCGCGGAACTCCTTTCGGTTTTCCTGTTGTTCCGGACGTATAAAGCATGAGGGCGACATCGTTATCATCTATAGTAGGTTTTTCCAAGCTGCCAGGACTTCTTTCAACAAGTTCATTATAGTAGATATCAGCACCTTCCACTTCGCCAAGACCAATCAGTATTGGCTTTTGCTGAAGATTTGCTTTCAAAACGGATTCCTGGCTTACGCTTTCGTATATGACAGCAGCAGCCTCAGCATCATTGACACAATACTCAACTTCTTTCACCGAAAGGCGAAAATTAATTGGAGTGTAAACGGCTCCAATTTTTTGCAGAGCCCAATAAATCACCGTATTTTCAAGACGATTTTTTAAAAGGATCATAACGCGGTCATGCTGTTTAATGCCGATTTTTTGAAGTGAAGCAGCGACTTTCTCCACTTCGTTATGATATTGCCTGTACGTATACCTTCTGTCTCCTTCTACAACAGCAAGTCGATTTGGATGACGCTCAACAGCAAATTCAAAAAGAGTTACAAGGTTCATATCATCATCACCTTTCCACCCGAGCATGATTACTATTTTCTTCAACTGTTTTTTGAATTGCTTCTATAATTCCAACATAACCCGTGCATCGGCATAAATGTCCTGATAGCATTTCTTTTATTTCTTGAACGGAAGGATTCGGATTTTTTTGTAAATAGTCAGTTGCTGACATTAAGATTCCAGGTGTACAGAACCCGCACTGAAGGCCGTGACATTCAATGAAATTTTTTTGTAATGGAGTTAATTGACCGTCTTCTCCCAAACCTTCTACTGTTGTGATCTCCTGCCCATCCGCTTGAACCGCAAATATGAGGCAGCTTCTAACAGCTGAACCATTTAAATGGATCGTGCAAGCGCCGCACACACCATGTTCACAGCCGACATGCGTGCCAGTGAGACCGCACGTTTCTCGTAAAAAATCACTTAACAGCAATCTTGACTCAACTTGTTCTTTATACTTTTTCCCGTTGATCGTCACTTCAATTTCATGAACGCTCATTGGCTTCACCCCTCGCTCGTTCGTAGGCTGATTTCACCGTACGCACTGCCAATTTTTTCGAAAGATGTCTTCTATATTCAGCAGTTGCGTGTATATCTGACTCTGGATCTACCATTTCATCCACTATATCCTCGACTTTTTGGAGAAGGGAGTCAGATAAAACCTCTCCTTTCATCCATTCGTTTGCCCCTTCTATTAACAATGGCGTTGCTTCAACACCGCCTAATACAAGTCTTACATTTGTAATGCGATCTAAATGATCAATCGTTAATTGACAAGCAGAGGCAACGAGTGCAAAATCACCGTGGCGGCGAGAAATTTCATAAAATGAATATCCATTTCTTTCTTGTTCTATAGGAATGTGTATTTCCGTCAGCATCTCATTTGGCATTATGTCAGTTGTTAAATAAGTAATAAAGAAATCCTCGACGTTTACTTCTCGCACCTCTTCTTTAGAAGCAATATGAAGTGTCCCTCCGAGCGCCATCAATGAAAGAGGAATTTCAGCTGTTGGGTCAGCATGAACAAGACTTCCTCCAAATGTTCCCCGATTTCTCGTTTGAACGTGCCCAATAAAGGGAACCGCTTCACTTAGAAGCCCTAAATGCTTCTGAACTACATCTGATCTTTCAACTTCCGCCTGCCGTGTCAACGCACCAATTTTAACTTTGTCGCTATCAAACTCAATAAATTGCAAATCATGAAGTTGATTAATGTCAATTAAACATTCTGGCGATGATAGTCTCATGTTCATTATTGGTACAAGACTTTGACCACCGGCAATGATTTTCCCGTCAAATCCTGCTTCTTCTAAAAGTGTTAAAGCTTCATCAACTGTTTTCGGGGAATAATAATCAAATTTTACGGGTTTCATATACTCCCCTCCTCGTTTAGTATTTTTAGAATCCTCTTTAGAGAGAGGCATTTTCCAGTTAGACTCTTTGATAACTTTTTCAGATAGTGTTGCTAACTGGCACTATCTGAAAAAGTTCCATTTTAGGGGTAGACTTTTCGTGATGCCCCTAGATAGTGGTATTAAGGATCATTGGGAGAAATCCTTATAAAGTCTGTTTTCCCAGCTCTTGTTCGAGCTTCTAACCCGCAATCTTGTTCCCTCTGGCCACCAATGCTGAATGTGACAGCTTCCAGACAGCATGGATTAAAGCAAGTTCTCGTGATTGATCAACAAGTGGGCTGGGGACATCCCGAATAGTCCTTTCCACAGATCCTTACATGAAAGGGGTTATTTTCAGGAAAAGGGCAAAAATCGCTTTACTGATGCTAAATGTAGCAAACTCCATTCAAAAGGCAGCCAGATTTTCTTATCGGTGCAGAAGACTCAATCGACCTTTTCATTGCGTCCACTCACAGTATGATCTAGCAGCTCAAAGAATTGGATAAAGCCATTCAGAAGGTTTAGAATTTCCAATTCCTTTGATTTTTGTGCTTGACTAGTATTTTCTCTATTTAAATAGATTGTTCGCTTTTCGCTAGTTCTTTATTAAACTTTTTAAAGAAGTCCTGAATGATTAATTTAGCTACACCATTTAGCATTCTTTGCCCAACCATTGCCACTTTACCGCCAACTTCCGCATCATACGTATAGTTCAATTCCGTCTTGTTATCGTCAATTGGAATAAGATCAACAACACCTGTTGCTTCAACACTTCCTGGTCCGCCTTCCCCTTTTACAATGAGCTTATAATGGTTCGGTTTTTGAACATCAGCAATTTCAATGGTTGATTCATATTTCCCTTTAACAGCAGCAATTCCAATAGATAATTCCGCTTCATATTTGTTTTCATCGACAGGCTCTAATTTTTTACAGCCCATAATGCAATTTTTTAATGCCAGTGGGTCAAGCAGCACTTCCCATGCCTTTTCAATTCCTGCATTTAATGTTACGCTCCCTTTTCCGTTCATGATGAAACCTCCTGTTTTTTAGACTGATTCAACATGTTCCATACTTTATTTGGCGTTATAGGTAATGAATCAATCGTCACACCATATGGCTTCAACGCATCATTTACTGCATTTGCAATGACAACTGGTGCACTCATTGTATTTCCTTCCCCAAGACCTTTAGCGCCTAATGGTGTAATTGGTGATGGCGTCTCAATATGTTTAATCGTTACATTTGGTACTTCAGGTGCTGTTGGACATAAATAATCCATAAATGATCCAGTTAAAAACTGACCTTTTTCATCGTAGACGAGTTCTTCATACATGGCACCGCCAAGCCCATGGACAAGACCTCCTAGTATTTGTCCATCGACAATAAGCGGATTTAACAGTTTTCCAGCATCGTGGACCGTGAAATAATCAAGAATGTGAATGTCACCCGTCTCTGGATCAATTTCTACTGTCACTAAATCAGCAACAAATCCATACGTAACCGATGAATTAATAAGGTCCTGGTCATCCGGTGGTTCAGCCTGGGCAGTATAATAGGCTGTTTCATAAATTCCAGGCTCCATCCCTTCTGGTAAAGAAAGTGGATTCCAATGGGCTGATCCAACAACCCTTTTTATAGAAATAGATTTAGATGGATCGGTTTTGGAAACGATCTTACCGTTTTCGATCGTTAAATCTTCTT
Source organism: Aeribacillus sp. FSL K6-8394 (assembly GCF_038008865.1). Taxonomy (NCBI): domain Bacteria; kingdom Bacillati; phylum Bacillota; class Bacilli; order Caryophanales; family Bacillaceae; genus Aeribacillus; species Aeribacillus sp. FSL K6-8394. The sequence continues at coordinate 207,253 of NZ_JBBPAA010000001.1, read as the reverse complement.
CCTTCACTTTTAAAAAATGTGCGGCAATTTTTATGAGTTTATTTTTTACCTTATGAGCTGCGTAGTACACAGCGCTTGATCCGAGTGACGCAAACCGGCTCGAATAGCTTCCGGAAGCAATAGACCAGGCACTTGTAGCTGTATCAAGTTCAGCTACAACATTAATTTTGTCATGCGGAATTCCGAGAATTTCCGATACGATTTGGCTAGCGACCGTTTCATGCCCTTGTCCGGATGGTGTTGTACTAATGCGCACATTCACATTTCCCATCGGATCCATCGAAATCGTCGCCGCTTCTGAACAACCTGATTTCGGCAATCCTGCTTTTCTTTCCTCTGGGGTTAAGGCGATCGTAATGTAACCCATATTTGAACCAGATGGTTCAACGATCACAGCAAGACCAACACCTAGAAGCTTTCCTTTCTTGCGTGCTTCAGCTTGTTTTTTTCGGAATTCATCATATTTTCCGACTTTTAACAGCAGGTCAAACGCTTTTTCATAGTCGCCGCTATCATACACTCCACCAGATGCCGTTTTGTATGGAAATTGTTCTTTTTTAATTAAATTTCGTTTAATCACTTCAGTTGGCTCTAATTTTAATTCATCCGCAATCATTTGCATGATCCGTTCAAGAGGGAAATACGTTTCTTGTCCCCCATATCCGCGTATAAGCCCTGTCGGCAATTTATTCGTCATAACGGCATACGCATCAATCATTAAGTTTGGAATATCATAGGCACCTGTTGTATTAGCATGGTTCCGGTACAAACATGCCGGCTCTGGTGCCCGAATATATGCACCAACATTGTCAATCATTTTCATTTTTAATCCGAGTATTTTCCCATCATCTTTTACAGCCGCTTCTATATATGTGACGCGATCCGTACAGCTTGAACTAGCTGCTAAATGCTCCTGCCTGTCCTCGATCCATTTCACTGGACAGCCTACGAGACGGCTTACAACGGAACAAAGAACGATATACGGGAATATTCCTGCCTTAATTCCATAACTGCCGCCAATATCCTTTGGTATGATAATTCGCAACCGATTGCTTGGAATTTTTAATGCACCTGCCATAATCGAATGAAGCACAAACGGTCCGTGAAAGTTCGCGTGAACCGTATAACTATCAGAGCTATGATCGTATTGTGCAATAATGCCGTATGTTTCAACTGGCGTCGCAGAATATTTCGGAAATTGAAAACGATGCTTGATGATTTTGTCAGCTTTCTCAAAAGCCTTCTCTACATCTCCATAGTGAAATGTTCGATGATTAGCAATATTTGAACCAACATTTTCATGTAAAATAGGTGCTCCATCTTCTATTGCACGTTCAATGTCTACAATTGGTTCAAGATTTTCATATTTCACCTTAATTTTTTCTAACGCATCCTCCGCAATATAACGGTTTTTGGCCACGACAACTGCTACTGGTTCACCTACATAACGAACTTTATCAATAGCAATTGGATAGTAATGAACTGGAGCACTGACCCCAACACTAAAAGGATTTAATAGAGGATGTACATCCTTACCTGTTACAACACCCTTTACTCCAGGAATTTCTAAGGCTTCCGAATAATCGATAGACACAATTTTGGCATGCGGATAAGGGCTTCTTAAAATAGCCACATGACCAGTATTCGGCGGGGTACCGATGTCATCAATATATTTTCCCTGACCAGTCAATAATCTAGCATCTTCAACACGCGTCACTCTTTTCCCAATCACTTTACTCATTTAACTTACCTCCTTCCGAAGAAATCTCTTATAATTTTGTGGTGACTCAACAACTTGAGGATATTGCGATCGCAGCAAAACAAATATCATTACGAATTTTTGCCCTTTTGGCTCATCCCTTTAAAGAACTGGATGACCTTTTTAATTCGATATTTTGCTTGAACAATAAACAGGTTCCCATTTCTTTCATAGCATTGAATCACGGCACAATAACGCAACTACGGTGTCAGTCTTGTCAGATGCATTTTTTAATCTTATTTTTAGCAATGTAATCAGTATTGATTGGTAATATCTCCTAAAACCAATCGGTTTACTTATTTCATAGAAACTTCCGTTCAGAGTTAAGTCAGCAGCAATACCGCTTAACTGAGGTTTTTTACTTTCATCCACGGTATTTTGGTTAATACCTTTCCAATAGATGGTATTAATAGATTGTGTTTGACCATCCGCTTTGAAAAAACTGCAGCTGATATCACTCAACAAAATATGTTTTTTCACCTTTATGACTGATGTATCTTTTTTAGGAATAAGCCATTGCCGCCAGCTCTGATAATTTCTTTCCTGTTCCGCCTCTGTACACCGTCATAATTTCAGCCAAAATACTAAAGGCAATTTCTTCCGGTGTTTTCGCTCCAATATCAAGACCGACAGGACTATGAATTTGCTGAATAGAAGGATGAGCCTTCAGAGTTTGGCTGCTTTCAATTAATTGGGCAGTTCTTTTTTTCGGACCTAATAGACCAATGTAAGCCGCATTTGAATGAATGATGGATTCTAATATTTCTTGATCGTGTAAAAAATTGTGTGTCATTATAATGACATATGTGTTTTCATTAAACGAAACGTCAGGAACAGACCCTTTAGGATAAACTTGGATAAAATCAGCATCAGGAAAATTATTTTCATTGCAATGAGTAGGACGATGATCAAGAACAGTCACAATCCATTTCAAGCTTTTCGCCATTTTGACAAGCGGAATGGCATCAGGACCTGCGCCAAAAATCTTTAAGTGTGGTGGTGGACTTAATGATTCATAATATACGTACAATTCTTTTTCACCACCTAAATAAACCATTTCATTTTTTAAATTGTTTTTCCGATCTTGATAATCATGAGCAATTTCAGAAACGGTAATAAGTGAGTCGTCATTACTTTGCAAAGGGTCTAGGATCCACATTTTTCCTTGAAGATTTTCATCTTTCGCATTCACGATCGTGACAGCGTGTAATTGTTTTTGGAGGGATTGAGAAAAATATTGATCAATCACTTCTGTCCTTTCAGGCTGCTTTTTTGGCAGATATGGTTGTAAAAATATGTTCATTTTCCCATTACAGCCGACACCAAGTCCCCAAACAATATCCTCTTCTCCGTAAAAATCATAGTGGAGAACTGCCGGCTTACCCGTTTCGAGCACTTTTACAGCATGTTCTACAATATCTGCTTCGACGCAGCCTCCGCTTAAAAGACCTGTTAGCTTTCGATCTTCTGATACGAAGCATTTTGCCCCTGTCTTTTGGTAGGTAGATCCTTTTGTAGAAATAATGGTTCCAATAACACCTGATAACCCTTCCTTTTTGCAGCGTTCCAATTCCTTTTTAATCGTAATCACGACTTCACCTCCTATTCTTTAAAATGAAACTGCTCCCGATACTCTCTTGGCGTCTTCCCAACCAATTTTTTAAAAGCGGTTGCAAAATAGCTTGCATTTGAAAAACCGGTATTGTTAGCGATAATTTCAATCGGAAGACTCGAAACTCTAAGCAGCGTTTTAGCTTTTTGAACTCTAACAAACGATAAATATTCCACAAATGTCATACCAACTTCTTCTTTAAACAATCGGCTGAAATAAGATGGACTTAAATATACTTGATTTGCCACTTCTTTTAAAGTAAGAGCATAACCATAATTCATTTGAATAAACTGAATGGCACTTTCGATCGGATTTTTTAAGTCAGAGGAAAAATGACTTTTACCATTGATGGTTTGATTAATTTCTTTATTTAATCCTTGGGGCAAAATCCGCTCAAATGTATCAAGCAGTTCATTTTTGGAAAGCGGTTTCAACAAATAAGCTGAAAAACCTGAGTTGATCGCTTCCTGAACAAACTCGAACATTTTTAACTGAGTCACAACAATCACGGGCAAATCTGGATACAGCTCTAACGCTGATCTCCCTAATTTGATACCGTCTATATCTGGCAAGGAGATATCCACAATGAGTATAGTCGGTCGATTTTGCTTTAAAAGGATCATACCTCGTTGAGATGTACTTGCTTCATAAATGGAAAGAAAGCTGAATTTACTATCTTCAATAATTGACTTTAAATCCTTCCGAGCAGATTTATCATTATCAACAATTAATACATCAGCCAATTGCTCCCCTCCTTGTTTCTATATATTAGATAAAAATGTATTTTAATGGTTTAAAAATTTTGCGATTTCAATTTTGATTTTTTCTCTTTTGAATTTTCTAAAAAAAATAAAAAAAACAATCAGCATTTCATCACCAAACGCCGATTGTTTATCCTCCTATATATGACATCTCAATTTTATTTTTGTTCAACATACCTTTGTTTTCTGTACGTTCAACAGAATATTGATCTTTACGATTTTGCCAAACACGTTCAATAGCCATTTTGATTTCTTCTGGACTTTTTCCTGAACGAATGAAATCCCGTAAATCAAATCCTTCGTGGGCATATAAACAAGTGTACAGCTTTCCGTCTGATGAAATACGCGCCCTCGTACAGCTTGAACAAAATGGTTCTGATACTGATGTAATAAATCCGATTTCTGAACCTGTGTCTTGATGACGATATCTCTTGGCTACCTCTCCAAAGTAGTTTTCATCAATTGGTTCAATGGAATAAACAGAACTAATCATCTTTACAATATCTTTTTTTATCAAGACATCTTTCATATTCCAGCCGTTTGTATTGCCTACATCCATAAATTCAATAAATCTTAATGGAATCCCCTTTTTTTTAAAATATTCCGTCATCGGCAAAATTTGGTGATCATTTACTCCTTTTTGTACAACCATATTTACTTTAACCGAAAATCCGATCGATACAGCATAATCAATATTTGCCAAGACCGTTTTTGCTGATATATTTCGTCCATTTAGACGGCGAAACGTATCGTCATCAATTGCATCAAGGCTGATGTTCAATCGGCGAAGACCTGCTTCATACAATTTTGAGCCATACTTTTTTAAATACACGCCGTTTGTTGTCAAACCAATATCATGAATTCCTTCAATTTTTGAAAGCATGGCAATTAGTTTATATACATCCTTTCGAAGAAGCGGTTCGCCTCCCGTCAGCTTAATTTTCTTCACGCCAAGCTCAACAAAAATTTTCGTGAGCCGGACAATTTCTTCAAACGTCAACAAGTGATCCTTCGGAAGGAATTGATAATCGTCTCCGAATATCTCTTTCGGCATACAATACGTGCACCGGAAATTGCATCGGTCGGTTACAGAAATACGCAAATCGCGCAAAGGGCGGTGCCTCTGATCCAAGACTTGGTTCTTTTTCATTTTTTATCACATTCCTTTATAAGGATTTTCAAAAATGATCGATATTATAAATGTTATCCTATCAAATTATTAAAACGGTTTCAAAAATATTGCATGAAAGGCAAAAGGACACTCCTTTTTCTTCCCTATAAAATTTTGTATAACAAAGAGGACTCCTTACAGATTATTTAGATAAAACGAAAAAATAACTACTGTTGCACTTTGTCGTCAATCAGAAACAAAAACCGCCCGGTAATCCGGTTGGTCGTTTCGCATAATTTATAATTCTCAACATTTGTGCTTCTATTAAAAGCACTTCCTTTTATCAATTTAGATTCTAAGACCAGAAAGAGCTTATCAATGATTAAAAACTACAGCAAGTAAAAAAACTTGCATATTTTTAATGAAATATTTTTAATGAAATATCTTGAACAATTAAAAAAAATATGCTATCTTCTCAATAAGATTAATAATAAAAATAATGAAACCGATTTCAGAAATCGGTTTTAAAAGGGGTTAAGCAAGTGGTAACTATTGATGATGTAGCTAAAAAAGCTGGTGTTTCTAAAAGTTCAGTATCACGTGTGCTAAATGAAAATTTTGAATATATGTCTGAAGAAATGAAAGAAAAGATTCTAAATGCTATAGAAGAACTTAATTATACTCCAAACTCTCTAGCTCAAAGTTTGAAGAAAAAAAAGACACAAGTTATTGGGATTATTCTTTCAGATATTTCAAATCCCTTTTGGGCAGAAGTTTTGAAAGGTGTTCAGGATGAATGTAATAAAAATGGATATGGGCTTATGGTGAGTAGCTCAAATGAAGATCCAGAAACTGAAAAGGATAATTTACTTATGTTAAGGAGTCGACAGGTTGATGGTGTTATTGTCAATACTACAGGGAGCAATTTAGATTTATTTAAGAGCCTATTAGGTGAAAGATTTCCTTTTGTTTTACTTGATCGTTCACTTGGCGGTATTAATGCAGATACTGTTGTGGTCAATAATGTTGAGGGGGTAAAGCAAGCAATTCAATTTCTTATTGATCAGGGGCATCGGCGGATAGGGATTGTTTTGCATACCCTTGGTAATCGGAGCCCCAGAATTGAGAGATTGGAAGGATACAAACAAGCCTTAATTTCTAATAATATGGCCATTGATGAATCCTTAATTAAAATATGCAATCTATCGAGAGGTAATGGTATAAAGGCTACAGAGGAATTATTATCTTTACAAAAAAGACCTACAGCAATATTTGCAACAAATGAAATGTTAAACTTAGAAGTGCTTACGGGGATTAAAAAATGCGGTCTTAAAGTACCTGATGACATATCAGTTATTGGATATGATGATTTTCCGTGGATTCCTTTGTTGGATCCTCCCTTAAGTACAGTCGCTCAACCTGCATATGAAATGGGGGTCAAAGCTGCAGCATTGTTAATTAGTAATATAAAACGGAAAAGAAAAAGAAGACCGCAAATTATACAGTTAGAACCGCAACTAGTTATTCGCAATTCTTGCCAACCCCCTAAAAGATAAAAAATATAATAAAGGAGGTGATTAATGAATGTAAAAAAGGCTTTCCCAAAAGAGCTTTGTATCTAGTTGTTGTTATATTGCGGGTTGCTCTTTTGAAAAAGCCCAAAAGAAAAAGGATAAAGCTACGATTCATTATACCAAAAATGGTAAGGGGGATTCATTAATGAAAACGAAAAAAATTATTTTTACTTTAATGGTTATGTTTTTAATCACAATTTTATTTGGATGTTCTCAATCTACCTCAACACCGGACGTGGGAAATAGAGCAGAGGATACTAATAATGAAGTATCGAAAGATGTGGAAACGGATACGATCGTGTTTAAATTAGGTCATGGGACTCCCACTAATTCCTTATACCATAAAGGGTCTGAAAAATTTAAAGAACTAATTGAAGAAAAAACTAACGGAAATATTAAGGTTGAAATCTATTCAGATGGATCGATTGGACATGATAACGACTTGGTAAACCTTATGAAAACTGGAAATGTCCATATGGGGATGATCGGAGTTGAACCTCTTACGACAATGGCTCCAAAATTAAAAGTTGTTAATATGCCGTATATTTTCTTGGATCGCGAATCCGCTTACAAGGTACTTGATGGAGAAATTGGTTCTGAGATGGTTGAAGAACTCCCAGAAAAACATGGGATAAGAGTTTTAGCTTATTTTGAAAACGGTTTCCGACATGTGACGAACTCCAAACATGAAATTTTAACCCCAGATGATTTAAAGGGTTTAAAGATAAGAACTCCGCAAAGCCCCGTTTCTATGGCGATTTTTAAGGCCTTTGGAGCAAACCCTGTACCAATGTCTTTTGGTGAATTGTATACGGCGCTTGAGCAAAAGACAGTAGTCGGTCAAGAAAATCCCCTATCATTAACATATAACAATAAATTTTATGAGGTTCAAGATTATGTTTCCTTGACTGGACATATGTACTCACCAATGGTTTTAACTATTAGTGAAAAAGTTTGGGCTGAACTTTCTCCGGAATTGCAAAAAGCTGTACTGGAAGCAGCGAATGAAGCACGAGACTTTCAAAGAAAGCTTAGTGCGGAAGAAGAGGAAGATTTAATTAAAAAGTTAGAGGAAGCTGGAGTAACCATTAGCCGTCCGGACATTAAACCTTTTATCGAAGCAACAAAAGACGTTCATAATGAATTTGATGGGGAATATGGTAGTGATTTCTATAAAAAGGTAGTTGAAGCTGTAAACAAATAATTCTGTTCTGTAAGAATAATAAAATCTATATTGAATTTTGTTAGGACAGTAGCAAATGCTCCTGTTCTCTTCAAAGAATGTAATGATGAAATAGAGGTGATAACTTGAGGATCCGCTCTATTATTCTTGAAAAATTATTGAATTTTTTAATGGCCCTTTCTATAGGATTGATGTCCATTTTTGTATTTGGAAATGTCATATTAAGATATGTATTTAATTCCGGTTTAACATGGTCAGAGGAGTTAGCGCGATTCCTTTTTGTGTGGATGACATTTCTTGGAGCCATTGGAGCATTAAAAGATAATAAGCACCTGGGAGTAGACTTACTTCTTAGGAAATTACCACCCAATTTATATAAGTTAATATACGTAATAGGACAAATAGTTATTCTCTTTCTTCTGTTAATAATACTACATGGAAGTTGGAAGATGACACTGCTTAATGTTAATAATTATTCACCAGCTATAGGATTGCCTTTGTCCTCTATTTTTCTAGTAGGTATCGTGATGTCTGTCTGTATGTGGGCAATAGTCATTTATAGGACTTATTGTGTCTGGTTTAAAAAAGAGCAATCAAATGAAATTGGTAAATCAACAGAATTTGAGGTATTTGTTAAGCAAAGGGGGAATAAGAAATGACATTAACTGTTTTTGTTGCCTCACTTATTGCAATGATAATATTAGGGATTCCCATTGCATTTGCTCTTTTGGCCAGCGGAGTTGCGTTAATGTATTATCTAGATATTTTTGATACTCAAATTGTTGCACAAAATTTGATAAAGGGAGCAGATAATTTTCCATTAATGGCAATACCTTTCTTTATCCTTGCTGGAGAATTAATGAATAAAGGAGGGATGTCCAGACGGATGGTTAATTTTGCCTTGTCATTGGTGGGTCATATTCGTGGGGGGTTAGGTTATGTCACGATAATTGCAGGAGTTCTTTTAGCAGGTTTATCAGGTTCAGCGGTTGCTGATACCGCCGCTCTAGGAGCAGTTTTAATTCCGATGATGGTCAAAGCTGGCTATAAACGTAATCGTTCAACTGGATTAGTTGCAGCCAGTGGGATTATTGCACCTGTACTTCCTCCAAGTATTCCGATGATTATTTTTGGAATAACCGGAGGGGTATCAATTACTAAATTGTTTATAGGGGGGATTGTTCCTGGTCTTTTGATGGGTATAGGTTTAATGATTACCTGGTGGTTGATTACACGTAATGAACAAGTAGAAGTTTATACTCGAAAATCGTTTCGTGAAATGTTAATAGCATCAAAAGAAGCTGTGTGGGCTCTGTTTCTACCAGTAATTATTGTAGGAGGTTTACGTGGTGGAATATTTACTCCAACAGAAGCGGGCGTTGTGGCAGCCTTTTACGCTCTGTTAGTTGGTACTATCATTTATCGTGAACTGAATGTAAAGGATTTGTATAAAGTATTGGTTGATTCTGCTAAAACTACTAGCGTAGTCATGTTCCTTGTTGCAGCAGCGATGGTACCAGCATGGTTGATTGCCTTTGCGAATATTCCAATGCAATTGGCAAATTCGTTGGGATCCTTAATTGAAAATCCTTTACTTCTTCTGATTCTTATTAATATAATTGTATTATTTATAGGTATGGCAATGGATTTGACACCGATTATTCTCATACTAACACCTGTTCTTATGCCAATAATCACTGAAGCGGGTATTGATCCGGTCTATTTTGGAGTTTTACTCGTCTTGAATTGCAGTATAGGTCTACTTACGCCTCCTGTAGGCTCAGTTCTTAACGTAGCTTGCAGCATTGGAAAGGTGAGCATGGCGGAAGTTATGAGAGGAATATGGCCTTTCTTATTAGTTAAACTTATAATTTTGCTTCTTCTAGTTTTCTTTCCTTCTATTGTTACCGTGCCGATCGACTGGCTTACGTAATTATCCTGGAAAGGGGGATGAAAGATGGTCCGGTTTTTTCCTGATAAACTAAAAGAGTATGTTTGTAAGATTTTACAAAACGTAGGTCTTTCCCAAGAAGATAGTAAGGTGGTGGCAGATAGCTTAGTAGGAGCAAATTTACGTGGTGTGGATTCTCATGGTGTTACTCGTCTTCCGATCTATGTAAAACGATTGAAATTGGGTGTGGTGAATCCAAAACCGAATGTCAAGATTTTGGAAGAAAGTGATGCTACTCTTCTAATCGACGGCGATAACGGTATGGGTCAAATTGTAGGTAAGAAGGCTATTGAACTTGGCTTGGAAAAAGCACGTAAAAACGGTGCGGTCTTTATAGGTGTTAAGCATTCAAATCACTTTGGAACGGGCGCTTTTTTCGTACAAATGGGTGTTAAAAAGGATATGATAACGTATGCTATGTCAAATGCCCCTTCTACGATGGCGCCATGGGGAGGTATTAAACCGTACATTGGTACAAATCCATTTGCTTTTGGAGTACCAGCAGGTAAGTATAATCCTATTATTTTAGATATGGCAACAAGCGTTGTTGCACGCGGCAAAATAATAACTGCTGCCAGGGAAGGGAAAGAAATTCCATTAGGTTGGGCCATCGATAAGGAAGGAAAGCCAACGACTGACGCAAAAGCAGCTTTGGATGGATCTGTTCTTCCCTTTGGAGGTCCAAAAGGATATGCAATTTCCCTTATGATAGATATTATGAGTGGAGTACTGACAGGTGCCGGTTTCGGTCCATATGTAAACAATATTTACGGAGATTTTGATAAACCGCAAAATGTAGGGCATTTTTTTCAACTGATTGATATTTCCAGGTTTATGCCTGTTGAAAAGTTTAAACAAAGAGTGGATCAAATGATCGAAGAGATCAAAAGCTCTCCAAAAGCTCATGGTGTGGATGAAATTTATTTGCCTGGTGAGATCGAATTTAACAATGAGAAGAAAAGACGTGTTGAAGGGATTTTTCTTACGAAGGAAGTTTACGAGGATATCAAAGCAGTTGGCGAGGAGGTAGGAGTAAATATTGAGGAATATCTATATGTCGATAAGTCCATCGGAAAAAATGTAGTCCCTGATTCGTGAGAGCGAAAAAATCAGTTGAACAACATATGGTACGAGGGAGAGATTAGAAATGAATTTATTAAACAGGATCTTTAAGTATGAATTGCCAACAGAAATTGTTTTTGGAAACAATGCAATTGATGAACTTTCACATTGGGTGAAAGCTTTAAAAGGAACAAGAGTATTCGTTGTTTCTGACCCTGGAGTAGAACAAGCTGGGATTCTTGAGCGAGTAACGTCTATTTTAAAAAAAGATAATATTTGTTTTCAACAATTTACCGATGTTGAGAGAGAGCCGGATGTCAAAACGATTGATAGAGCGACAGCAGAGGCTAAAGCTTTTTCAACGGACCTTGTTATCGGTGTGGGAGGAGGGAGTGCGCTGGATGCCGCAAAAGCAGTATCAATTATGGTAAAAAATAAAGGAAAAATTACACAATATGCTGGTTTGAATAACATTCCCAATCCTGGGCTTCCGACCATATGCATTCCAACAACAGCTGGAACAGGAAGTGAAGTGACCATTTGGACGGTCATTTCTGAAAAAGAGAATGATCGTAAATACGGTATCGGGGGCAAATATTTGGCTCCGACATTGGCGATTTGTGATCCGACGTTAACGTTAACGTTGCCGGCAAACATAACGGCAGCAACAGGAATGGATGCGCTAACTCATGCATTAGAGTCATATGTAAATAAAGCCACTCAACCAATTTCTGAGGCTCTTTCACGTGAAAGCATGAGACTTATAGCAAAAAGCCTAAGAAAAGCCGTGGCACAGGGAGATAATCTGGAAGCACGCTATAATATGCTTTTAGCCAGTACGATTGCTGCTATGGCGTTTAATCCTACGAGATTAGGTTTGGCGCATGCTTTATGTATGCCATTGGGGGGTAAATATAAAGTTCCTCACGGTGTTGCCAATGCTATACTCCTCCCTCAAGTTATGCAATTTAATTTGGTAGGAAATCTGGAAAAGTTTAAAGATATTGCGGAGATATTCGGAGAAAATACCGATGGTTTATCACTGAGAAAGGCTGCCGAATTATCCGTTAGTGCGATTAAAAAATTAAATGAAGATATCGGGATTCCGAAGGGATTGCGTGAATACGGGGTATCTGAGGAAGACCTAGAATATATTGCCCGTGAAGGAATGGAAAGCGGCAACGTGGCTGTTAATCCACGAACGCCAACTTTGGAAGACCTAAAAGAAATAGTTCGTATGTCCTTATGATTAAGAGTTAAATAAATTAAAATAAGTCAAGGTTAAGGAGGTACATTGAAATGAATGTAGAAAAAACAAAAGTTCAACCATATCAAAATTTTATTAATGGTCATTGGGTGGATGGTAGTACAAAAGAATATTATTATATCCATAATCCTGCTAATACGGAAGAAGTGCTTGGAAAATTTCCTTTGTCAACGGCAGAAGATGTTGAAAAGGCAGTTGTTGCTGCAGACGAGGCTTTTAAATCTTGGAGAAAGGTACCCGCTTCTGAACGTGCAGAGTATATATATCGCTTTATTCAACTTTTACATGACCATAGAGAACGGATTGCAGAGGCTTTAACGAAAGAACAAGGAAAACCATATAAGGAAGCCTTAACCGAAGTAATTCGTGGTGTGAAGGAAATGCGATATGTAGCTGGGGAAGCCGCTCGTTTGGAAGGAATAACACTTCCAAGCGATCGTAAAGGTGTGACCAATACCGTCATTCGTGTACCGATTGGTGTTGTTGCAGCTATTACTCCATGGAATTTTCCTGTCTTAACTCCTTTAAGAAAGATAGTGCCTGCATTAATTGCTGGATGTACTGTAGTCTTTAAACCTGCGACAAATACACCTTTGACCGCTATTTTACTGACTGAATTATTTCAAAAAGCCGGGCTTCCATCAGGAACTGTCAATCTTGTGATGGGAAGCGGAAAATCACTTGGGGATGCTTTGGTTAGCCATCCATTAGTTAAAGGAGTATCGTTTACAGGTTCAACAGCAGTAGGTAGAAATATTAATAAAGTAGCCGCAGGCAATTTCACAAAAGTTCAATTGGAAATGGGAGGAAAAAATCCGGTAGTAGTAGCGGAATATGAAGATTTGGAAAGAGCAGCTACTGAAATAGTAAATTCAGCGTTTACCAATGCTGGACAAAGATGTACAGCAATCAGTCGCGTGATTGTATTGGAAGAACATGCGGATCAATTAGAGAAATTAATCGTTGAGCGAGTGAAGAAATTTATAGTTGGAAACGGGATGGACCCTGAAACAGAAATTGGCCCTGTAGTCAGTGAAGATGCGCTGAATACCATTGAGGAATATGTAAAATCAGCTGAGCAAGATGGTGCGAATATCTTGATAGGCGGAAAGAGGTTACATGGAGGTGTATATGAGAAGGGCTATTATTATGAACCGACTGTGATAACAAATGTAACTCCTGAAATGAAAGTTGCTAAAGAGGAGATCTTCGGTCCTGTATTGGTAATTATTCGTGTAGATTCGTTTAAAAAGGCTATTGATGTTTGCAACGATACAGAATATGGATTAACTGCGGCCATTTTCACGAATAAAATGGAGTACGTATACGATTTTACTGAAGATGTAGAATCCGGAATGATTCATATTAATAATGGAACTATCAGTGAGGGGCATATGCCGTTTGGCGGAGTTAAAAATTCTGGTTTAGGCCCTTATTCTATTGGTTCAACAAACAAGGATTTCTATACCGAATTAAAAGTAGTATATACACAGTATAAATAAATGTAATTAAATAAGTTATATTTAAAACGATTTCAGAAACCGGTTCCTAAAACCGGTTTCTGGAAATATTTTCAAGGGGTGAGATTTAAAATGTCTAACTTAGGTTTTCGGATTTTACCAAGAGTCAGAAAGGTTTCAGAAGAGTTGTTAAAAAAATATAGGAATTTTGTTACACCTCATATATCTGACAATATGAATCGTCTAAATGCAGTTGATGCAGCTATTCGTCCAATTCATTGTAGTGGCAAATTGGTTGGATCAGCTTTTACGGTAAAAACTCGTCCAGGTGATAATCTGATGGTGCATAAGGCGATTGAAATGGCTGGACAGGGAGATGTTATTGTAGTTGATGCAGGTGGAGATGTTACACATTCCATAATGGGTGAGATTATGGTTCGGATTGCAATGAAAAAGGGGATTGAAGGATTTATAATCGATGGAGCTATTCGTGATTCTGAGGCCATTCGTCAATTAAACTACCCTATATATGCAAAGGGAATTACTCATCGCGGCCCATATAAAGATGGACCAGGAGAGATTAATGTGCCGATACAAATAGGAGGGATGGTGGTGAATCCGGGGGATTTAATTGTAGCGGATATGGATGGAATTGTAGTTATACCAACTGAATTTGCAGAAGAATTAGCAATAAAAGTAGAAAAAACTGTGGAGAAGGAAAAAGAAATTTTATCTTCCATTGAAAATGGAACATTAGAGCGTAATTGGGTAGACGAGTTGTTACGAAAGAAGGGTTGTGAGGGAATTTGAAACCAAAAGTATTTGTAACACGAAAAATTCCGGAAAATGTATTAAACAAAATGAAGAGTGTTTGTGAAGTTCAAATCTGGGAAAAAGAAGATATTCCCGTACCTCGTGATGTTTTGGAGCAACAGATTAACAAAGTGGAAGGAATATTTTGCCTTTTGACAGATAAAATTGATGAAGATTTATTACAGAGAGCAGAAAAACTAAAAGTTATTAGCAATATGGCAGTAGGATACAACAATATCGATGTTGCTGCTGCGACTCGAAGAGGAATTATGGTTACCAATACACCAGGTGTATTAACTGAAACAACGGCAGATTTAACTTTTGCTCTATTGATGGCAACAGCACGTCGTTTGGTGGAAGCATCTGATTATTTAAAACAAGGGAAATGGCGGACATGGTCTCCTATGTTGTTAACGGGACAAGATATTTTTGGGGCAACGATAGGAATAATAGGAATGGGAAGAATTGGAGAAGCGGTGGCAAAACGGGCGCGTGGGTTTTCCATGAAAGTACTTTACTACAATAGGAGTAGAAAACCGAATGTGGAAGAAAAACTAGGAGCTACGTATGTTGATTTGCAGTCCCTGTTAAAAGAATCCGATTACGTATGTCTACTTACTCCTTATACACCAGAGACACATCATATGATCGGAAAAGAAGAATTGTCACTTATGAAAAAGACAGCAATTTTGATAAATACCTCACGAGGTGGCGTGGTAGATGAAAAAGCTTTGTATGAAGCTTTAAAAAATGGAACGATATGGGCTGCTGGATTGGATGTCTTTGAACAGGAACCAATACCTGTAGATCATCCCCTTCTTTCATTACCAAATGTAGTTGCATTGCCTCATATCGGAAGTGCAAGTTTAAAAACGAGAATGAAAATGGCAGAATTGACTGCAGAAAACATGCTTCAAGCATTAGCCGGTAAGGTTCCTAAATATCTTGTAAATACAGAATTGATTAGAGCATAATTTCATTTTGAGGCTCTTCGTCATTTTTTGTGGAGCTCGCACATTTCCGGGCCTTGAATAGGCTGTAAAATCTCCTTCTTCTCTTAGCCAACAAACAGATGATGGAGCGAAAGGGTCAAGCGCTTTTGGCTTGAGGCTTGAAGCGACATCATCTATGCTGAGGCGAAGTGAAGAAGGGAATGATCTTGTTGAAAACAGCCACATTCAAGCTTAACTCTTAACCTAAATCGTTCTCTATTCCGGTAGCCATAAGCCCTTCTTTTAAGGTTCTTAATCTTATGGTTTGTACCTTCTGTCCTTGCATTGGTATAGGGTAACCGAAAATAGGCTAAAATATGAGTTTTCCAAGTCACCAGTGTCTTGCTGAAATCATGAAAAGGCTTGAATGGACTTTGAAGGGCTGCCTGAATCCAGGTATCCAGGAATGTTTCTGCCTGGTTAGAGTCATGTTGCTCATAGAGATCATAAAACCACTCTTTCAGGTAATAAGCATAGGCTAGCTCCTCTGATTGACTGTGATATTCATCTAGCTTCTTATTTTGTTTGTCGGTTAGACGGAAATGACGTTTAAGCAAGGCAAAGCGCCCGTTCTTTACCCCTTTCAACTCTTTAGATACAGATTTGCGGATCACATCAAAAGCCTGATTGACTTTTTGAACCACATGATATTTATCGATCACAATTGTAGCATGAGGAAATAACGTTTGGGCCGCTTTATAATACGGGCGCCACATATCCATGACAATGAGGTGAATGTCTTGCTCACATAATGTGCTCATGACATCCAATGCTGATTCATAGTCACGGTTGGCTCCCATCTCATGAACTTGACCTGACACTAAGTCTGTAACAACGGTTTCATAAACATGTCCTTTGCGCACAGCAATTTCATCAATACCAATACATCCGGAGGATTCAACTTTATTTATTTCCTGTTCAGCGAGGTCGTAATAAATGCGTTCAACGGTCTTATAGGGCAGATGGACCTGCCGACTCACATAACTGATGGTCACTCCGTGACACATGTCGAAAACATATTTTCTGAAACGATGAGTTTGATGTTTGCTTTTTGGTACAGATGGGAGGTGTTCATCAAAGATTTCCTGACAGTTGGTACAGTGCCAACGCTTGAGTTGGATGATCAAATAAACCGGTCGGTTATGAATGGGCAGGTCACGTACGCTTCTCAGGCGTTGATCATGCTTTTTCAACTCTTGAAAACCACAGTAAGGACAACGCTCAGGGGGATCCACTGTCTCCACCTGAATCACAACTTTATTTTCCGTGATTTCTTGTTTTAAAACCGTAAACTCTGGCAATCCTAGTGGTAAACGGATATCTGTTTTCACTCGCTATTTCCTCCAATCGTTTTGTTTTTGCCTATGACAAGGATTGCCAGGAAATAGCGAGTTTTTTCATGTCATCTTACACTACTTCTCACAAAAAATGACCATGCAAATTGAACAAAAAATTCAAATCCACCCTCGCCTGTTTGAACTGGGCCGCAAATTTGGTAAAGTAGAAATCGATGTGCTGCATCAGGGCAAGCTGGTGGCCAAAGGCATTATGAGTGCGCAGTTGATTGACCGGAGCTAGATGTGCAAGAAAAGGAGGGTTCTTGGGGATTGTTCCCCACCCTCCCTGCACCGTTCCGGGAGTTGGCCTGCTGAACCTGTTTTTGGCAGGTTGTTTTAACTTGCATATTGAGGCTTGACATATTTTTTTAACAACATTACAATAGATATTGTCAAAAAAACGCATTAGAAATTCATCTGTTTTGTTAATATGATTCCGTAGCTCAGCAGGGAGAGCGCCACCTTGACAGGGTGGAGGTCGCTGGTTCGAGCCCAGTCGGAATCATCATTAAAAACCTTAGTATGACGTGGTTCTTGTGAAATACAAGAATCGCGTTTTCTTTTTCTCTTCTTTTTTGCCGACTTTTTGACGGCGAAACATTAAAATATCAGGTTTATTCAACAGACTATTTAACTTGTAATTTTTTCCAAATGTAAATTTTGTTTACGCCTTTTATATCATTCAAATTTTCCATTTCTTGCGGCCATATTATATTTTTTAACAATTTTAGTTATATTCACCTTTTTTTGACTGGGTAATATGTTTTAACTTTAAATAAAGTTAGGTACAGCGGGCTAATTGGCGACGAATTTGGCGACCGAATGGCGACAATAATAATTAGCAACACAATGTTTTATTTAATCTTCTTATCAATTGTTTTTAACAAATTACGTTTCTCCTTGTTTAAAATATGTAAACTAGTTTTTTACCTAAACTTTTTGATTCCTCCATTCACCAACAGTTGCGTTTGAAAAATTAAATTTTGGGATGACCCGATTTCAACAAAATTAAAAATGTACAGACCTTTGTCTGTTTAGGCCGATCCAAGCCTATAGGGTCGGCTTCTTTTTTTGGCATGAAAAAACCGGATGAGACTTTAGTTCAATTAGACTAGAAAATTTAATTTTTTGTAAAAAAAATTAAATTTTCTAAATTAAATCTTGTAAATTTTTCCTACCACGCTGTATAATCAATTTGATCTATTCAGTACTCGGAGGGATTTTGATGAAATTACGTAAGCTATTGTTTTCGATAGTGTTCGCACTTTCTTTTTTGCTGATGCCGTTTCACGAAACAACAAGCGCTCAGGCAAAAAATATGTATGTTCATTTTATTAATGTCGGACAAGGAGACGCAATTTACATAAAAGCTCCGAATGGAGAAGATATTCTCATTGATGGCGGAAATAACAGTTATGGAGATGACGTTGTTAATTATTTGAAAAAGCAAAAAGTGGATGATATCGAAATAATGATTGCAACTCATCCGGACGCAGATCATATTGGCGGTCTGGACACTGTCCTATCTGCTTTTCGAGTAGAGCAAGTGTATGCGCCAAAAGTAAGCCATACGACGGAAAGCTACAAAGACTTTTTAAATGCTGTTAAGCGTGAAGGCAAAAAAATAAAGACCGCTCAAGCAAATGTTGCTTTGCCGATCAAAGGAGTTACCGCAAAATTCGTTGGGCCTGTCAAAGCATATCCAAAAAGCGACTTAAACAACTGGAGTGCTGTTTTAAAGCTTACTTACGGTAAAAAATCATTTCTTTTCACTGGCGATGCGGAACTTAATGCAGAAACGGATATGATTAAAGCTAAACAAAATTTGCGAGCTAACGTCCTAAAAGTAGGACACCATGGCGCCAAAACATCTACAAGCACAGCGCTGTTAAACTCAGTAAAACCGACATATGCCGTCATTTCCGTCGGCAAGAACTCATACGGCCATCCTACTCAAGATGTGATCAATCGACTGAAAGCATACAAAATAAACACTTTTAGAACGAATAAACAAGGCCATATTGTGGCAACAACGAACGGCTCCAATCTTTCCTTTAATGTAAAAGCGGCATCGTCCGGTGCAGCAAGCAAACCAACTAGCTACAAATTAACAGCAAGTGTCGATAACAAAACTCCAAAGCAAAACTCAACAATAAAACTGAATGTAAAAGGGCTGCCAAATGGAACAAAATATAAAGCTGTTTTTAAATATAAAAGCAAAAACACCACTTATACCGGTACTATTGGCAAGCCATTGTCGGTAAAAATCGGCCGTGCTGAAAAAGGTTATACTGTTAAAATCGATGTATCAGCCACTTATAAAAACAAAACTTATAAAGCACAAACATCTTTCACTCCTAGATAAGGTGGGACATTATGAAATTTATTATTGATCGATTTGAAAATGACATCGCAGTCTGCGAAGATGAAAACGGCAAAATAATCGAAATTTTAAAAAGCCAGTTGCCTAAAAACGCAGAAACGGGAGATGTAATTATTCAGAAAAATAACCGTTATTATGTCGATAAACAAGAAACAAGCAAACGAAGACAAGAAATTGAAGAGTTAATGGACGAATTGTTTGAAGATTAATCGTTTTTTTCAATTAAGATTTCAAGCAAATATGATTGAAGCGGAAGTGTCAAATGATGCTTCCACTTCATTATTTTTTGCCGTTTTAGAATCGTGCGTATAGAGCTGATCATTCATTTTTTCCTCTATGCTTGGCTTTTTATAGATTTAAATTTTCGTTTTCTATCGGATTTCATTTTGCCGTCTAGGTTGATATGCCGCTCCATTCCCCCCTATTCATGACATAAAGCGGTTTTTCTTAAACAACATTTTGAATTTTGCAGCACAAAAATAAATCGGACTCACAATGTTCGTACCGAAAAGGGACGATCTTACTGGATTGATAGAAAGTTTGTATACTCAACAATTGGAAAAAATCATGCTATAAAATAATCGTTATGAACCAACAAGCCTCGCATTTCAAATCATGCAGTCTAAAACGGAAAAATAAGTTTTCTGCAGGCTCTTTTTTTATTTATGATATAAAACTGTCCCGCTATCAACCGCTTACACACACGAGCAGCCGTTCCCCAAAAGATTTTTAGAAGCTTGCTGTATTTTCAATTTTGTTTGCCCCTTTTTCATTTTTACAAGCAATTCAGCCTGTCAAAAAACCAGTTTTATTTTTCGCATAACAAAACAAGCTGAGTCATATCATCCTTTTGGAGAACGTCTTCTGCAAATTTATGGATCGATTCCAACACATCTCTTTCAAGCTCCCCGACATTTTATCCTGATTTTGTTCGTTCCAATGTGAATGGCTCTCCGCGTTTATTCTGCGTCTCAATGATCCATCTGTAGAATCATGTTCTAATCATTGGATCGATTCTTCATAACAACCTGTCTTCTTTATATGCTTTCACCTTTCACTTTTTGATCAGCTCCGTATTTCCATATATATTGAAACGCATATAATGCGATGAAAATGATGAGACCTGTTATGTCTGAAAAACGTTCTGGATAAATCAGCAACAGCCCGCCCACGACCGCAGCAATTCGTTCAATCAAATGCATTTTTCTCATCCAATATCCGATCATCCCGGCTCCAATTGCGATCATTCCACAAAACGCCGTAAAGACTACCCATAAAATTCCAATCCATGTCGTATCAATCATTAACATTTGCGGAGACAAAACGAAAATATACGGAATGATAAAGGCGGCGATTGCCAATTTTGAAGAGTGAATTCCCGTTCGGATCGGTTCTCCTCCTGATACACCGGCTGCGGCAAAGGCTGCAAGGGCTACTGGCGGTGTAATGTCGGCAATAATCCCGAAATAGAACACAAATAAATGTGCAGACAGATCAGGTACTCCTAACAAAATAATCGCTGGTGCAGCAATCGTTGAGGTAATAACATAGTTCGCTGTAGTCGGCGAACCCATTCCAAGAATCAACGAAGCTATCATCGTCAGCATTAATGTCGGAATGAGATTGCCCCCGGCGATATCAAGCAGCCCGTTGGCAAGCTTCAAACCAAGCCCGGTTTTCGTCACAACGCCGACAATAATTCCAGCAGCGGCTGTTGCTGCCGCAACCCCTAACGCTGTACGGGCGCCGTCGACGAGCGCTAATACAATATCCTTAAATGTCATCCGATTCTCACGATTTAAAAATCCAGCGACAATCGAAATACATATCGAATAAATGGCAGCATGTGTAACGGTCACTCCTGACATTAGCAAAATAATAATAACAACGATCGGGGCTAACAAATGCAGTTTTTTCAAAATTTCTTTCCGATTCGGCATTTCTTCTTTTGACAAGCCTCTTAAACCGATTCGCTTTGCTTCAAAATGAGTCATGATCCAAATCCCTGCAAAATATAGAATAGCCGGAATAGCTGCCGCTTTGGCAATGTCCCAATACGTAATGCCGTTCCCGATAAATTCAACCATTAAAAACGCAGCTGCACCCATGATCGGCGGCATTAACTGACCGCCTGTAGATGAAGAAGCCTCCACCGCTCCTGCAAAATCTTTGTTATAACCAAGCTTTTTCATCATCGGGATGGTAAACGCGCCGGATGTGACGACATTGGCAACTGAGCTTCCGCTGATCGTTCCTTGAAGAGCGCTGGAAAAAATAGCTACTTTTGCAGGACCGCCAATTCTGCGTCCTGCAACAGCAACGGCCAAATCATTAAAATATTGACCGATCCCTGTTCTGATTAAAAAGGAGCCGAAAAGGAGAAACAAAAAGATGAAGGTTGATGACACTCCAAGCGGGGTTCCGAGTATTCCTTCCGTCGTAAAAAACATCGTTTGCACAATCCGATCAAAACTAAGTCCGCTGTGTTGAAGGAAATCCGGCATATAAGGACCGAAATAAGCGTACGCTAAAAAAAGAAGAGCGATGATGGTGATCGGCAAACCCACTGCACGGCGCGTTGCCTCTAAAACTAGCAAAATAGCGATGATGCCAATATAAAAATCCGTTTCTGTAAGCATCCCTACTCTCATGACAATATCGTTAATAAACAGCGGCCAATACGCCCCCACGACAACGCTCAAAAGCGCAAGAACGATATCATACCACGCCACTTGAAATTTATATTCCTTTTTCTTTTTGCGGTTGGCTGGGAATAACAGGAAGATTAAGGCTAAAGCAAACCCAAGATGGACGGAGCGTTGGATTTGTGCTGTAAAAACACCGAAAATTGCTGTATATACCTGAAACAGGGAGAAGGCCAACAATCCGGCAAAAACAATGCCTCCCAAAACGCCTTTTAGTTTTCTGGTACCCGCTTCAGGGTCGTATTTTTCAATTAAAGCTTGCTGTTCTTCTTCCGAAATTACTTCAAATTTTTCTTTGCTCACTGATTTCAACTCCTTTCAGCCTTTCCCAATAGCTCAGCTTAGCAGGTTTTATTCTAACCCATGTACCGGGTCTAATATAATTCGACAACTTGTAAACGTTTTCTTTATAAATGACCCGGTGATCTGCTCTAACTAGTCCAACCCGCAAATCAATATACGGAAACCGCCGATTCATATTTTTAATCAAATATTTTCCATCTTTTTCTACAAATTTTTCATTTCCTTCGACATTGGAAGGCATGCCGATAGCAAAATTTTCAAACTGTAGCTCTGTTTGCACAATTTCCTTATTGCGTAATTCATATGTCTCCACGACATCGGTCAGATGAATGGAATGGGTGTATTGTATTTGAAAAGAGTTGTCATCTTGGATAGGCAAAAAAGCCAACAATTCTTCACGGTCTTCTTGATAAAAAGCGATGGTTTCGGTAAAAGGAAAGAAAAGCAAAAAGGCAATGGTTGCGATGAGAAGGAGAAAACCAATGATAAACACTTGCCGCCATGACCTCATGAAACCCCCACCAAATAAAAAGAAATGAAAAGGATAGACCGAACAATTCGGCCTATCGTCGCACTTTATTTTTGAACTCCTTTTTCAGAAAAATATTTTTCAGCGCCGGGGTGCAACGGCAGATCGCCAATGCCGTCAAGCGCCGTCTCCGCCTTAATTAATTTGCCTTTTGCGTGGGTGATTTTATCCGTATTCTCAAAAATCGCTTTTGTGATGGCGTAGACATCATCTTCTGGCATGTCATCACGAACAACTAGCATTGCTTTTACGGCAACAGTTTTCACATCTTCAGGAATTTTATAAGTCCCTTTTGGAACTGTATCCTCTGCATAGTAAGGATATTTTTCGATCAATTGTTTGATTTTGTCATCGGCAATCGGAATTACTTTAATTTCTTTTTGTGCTGAGAGCGATTCAACTGCAGCCGTCGGTGTCCCTGCAGTAATGAATGCAGCGTCTATGCTCCCGGATTGAATGCCGTCCGTTGATTCGTCAAAAGATAAGCTTTGCGCTTTAATATCATCAAAGCTTAATCCATGAATTTCTAAAATTTGCTGTGCGTTTGCATTCACTCCAGACCCAGGGGCACCAACGGAAACCGACTTGCCTTTCAAATCTTCAACAGAATTAATGCCGCTACCTTTTGTTGTAATAATTTGTACCGTCTCCGGATATAAAGTCCCAATTGCTTTAACATTGTCGACTTTATTGTCTTTGAACATCAATTCACCGTTTAATGCATAAGCAGCAATATCAGTTTGCGAGAAGGCAATATCTGCTTCACCGTTTTTAAGTGCTTGCATATTTTCAGCAGAAGCGCCAGAAGATTGGGCATTTGCATTATAATCTGTCTCGTCTGAAATAATTTGCGCCATCGAACCGCCAAGCGGATAATATGTACCGCCCGTTCCTCCAGTCAAAAGGCTTAGTGTTTTATTGTCTCCGCCTCCGCTGCTCTTTCCTCCTTCACTCCCGCCGCCTTGATTTCCGCCGCCATTGTTGTTTCCGCAGGCGGATAGAATCAACGCAAAAGCGAGGAGAATGGCAAAGAACAAACCGCTCCCCCTCTTGCTCATACATAACATCCCCCTTTAAAAATTCTTTTTTATATAACACATTAACTATAATATCACAAATAAATAAAATAATGTCAAATAATTGTCAATTTTCCTTACAATCGAGTAGGAGGGAGCGATTAACTCCCGTCCTCTCACACCACCGTACGTACGGTTCCGTATACGGCGGTTCAATTAAGATAATTGACGCAAGTCTTTATAACTTCCGTGAATAGCTGTTCTCTTTATGCCAGTGGTCACTCCACCCTCCAAGAGATCTCCCACGGGATTCACCGCTTCCTCCCTCAAGTGAGGTACTACGTTTTCTGTGTTCATCATGACTCACTGAATGCCAAGGGCTATTCTCTCTTAATTGTTCGGTCCTTCTTAGTTGTTCTAGACCAACTAATACTATGACCTCTGCTGACTTCTGACTGTTCAGCTATCTATCACTAGATAGGTTACCAAGGTTACTTGGCGTGCCAGCCAGACCTCCCCGGGTAAGAGTGTAATCTTTCCTTCCATCCATCTGCTTCATTTACTCTGTATCACCTTCGGCAGAAAGGGCTTTGTTTTGTCTTGCAAACTCACCCAGTGATACCTAGCCTCATATGAAGTTCGTGTTCCTCAGACCGGAAGTTTGCCGCTCGCTTCCTTCAGATTCCGCGTCACCACGGACACCCTTGCGTTAAGCTAACTGCTACTTCTGCCTTCGCAGCTCGGGACTTTCACCCTATAGATTACACCCATGCCGGGCGCACAAAAAAAGAAACAGGGGACATGCCCCTGTTCTTATGAGTGATTTTCATGAAAATCATTGCTTATGCAAGAATTTTGTCCAGTCCATGCTGCAAATCGCGTCTCAAGTCCTCAAAGCTTTCCAAACCGACGCTTAAGCGAAGCAATCCGTCCGTAATCCCTCTTTTTTCTCTTTCTTCTTTCGGCATTGCTGCGTGGGACATTTTCGCCGGATAGGACAAGATGGACTCTACTGCCCCTAAGCTGACGGCAAACACCGGGAGCTCAATGTTGGATGCAAGTGTTTTCACCGCTTTTTCGTCTTTAAGTTCAAAAGATAAAACCGCACCCGCACCTCCGCTTTGTTTCCGATGAATGTCCGCCCCCGCATGGCCGTCTAATCCGGGATAATACACTTTTCGCACTGAAGGGTGATTTTGCAAAAATTTTGCCAATTGGAGTGCTGTTTCTGCCGATTGATTAAGCCGAACCTGGAGTGTTTTCAATCCTCTAAGCACAAGCCAGCAGTCATGAGGCCCTAAAACAGCGCCAAAAGCGTTTTGCAACTTATAAAGCTCCTCACCAAGCTTTTTATCCTTTACAACCGCCAATCCCGCTAAGCAGTCGCTATGTCCAGCAAGAAATTTTGTTGCACTGTGCAAGACGACATCTGCCCCCAAATCCAATGGACGCTGCAAAGCAGGTGTCATAAACGTGTTGTCGACAAATGTTAAACAACCGTATTTTTTGGCAAGTTTGACAACTGCACGGATGTCGGTGATTTTCAATAACGGATTGGAAGGCGTTTCAATATAAATGACTTTCGTGTTTGGTCGAATATTGGCTTCCACCTCATTAAGATCTGTCATATCGACAAACGTATATTCAATGCCAAAGCGCGATAAAACATCGGCAACGATCCGGTATGTTCCGCCGTACACATCTTCTGTAACCAAAACATGATCACCGGAAGAAAGTAAGAGAAAAGCTGTTGATATAGCGGCCATCCCAGAAGCAAACGCAAAGCCTCTCACTCCGCCTTCCAGTTCGGCAATCGCCTCTTCCAACGCTTTTCGTGTTGGATTTCCTGAACGGCTGTAGTCAAATTCAGGAGATTCATCCAATGTTTGCTGATGGAACGTTGACGCTTGCTGAATCGCCACGCTGACAGCACCGGTTGTCGGGTCAACCTTATGTTTATTATGAATCAATTTTGTTTGAAAGCTCCATTGGTCATGCATTTAGTAAATCCCCTTTCGCAGCTGCTTGCAATGCCTGCTTGAGATCTTCCTTCAAATCCTCCACGCTTTCAATCCCTACAGAAAAACGGAGAAGCCGGTTGCATACACCGTTTTGAATTCGGATTTCTTCCGGAATATCCGCATGAGTTTGGGTAGCTGGATACGTTATAAAGCTTTCTACCCCTCCAAGGCTTTCCGCAAAACAGATTAATTTCAGATTCTGCAAAAACGGGTTGACCCATTCTTCTTTTTTCACACGGAAGGAAAGCATTCCGCCTCTGCCAGGATATAATACATCATCAATTTCAGGAAGCTCTTTTAAATATGCCGCCAGTTCCCTTGCATTTTCCTGATGTTTGTCCATTCTCAATGATAAAGTTTTCATTCCTCTAAGCAGCAGCCACGAATCAAAAGGAGATAATACCGCACCAATTGCATTTTGATGCATGGCTAATTTTTCGCAAATTTCTTTCCCTTTTGCACAGACCAGGCCGGCAAGGACATCGTTGTGACCGCCTAAATATTTCGTTGCGCTGTGAATCACGATATGCGCTCCTTCTTCAATCGGACGCTGCAAAACAGGTGTGTAGAACGTATTGTCAACGATCAGCAGCAAATTGTGCTTCCGGGCCAATTCCGCCAACGAGGAAATCGATGTTTCCTGCATAAGCGGATTAGTGGGCGTTTCTAGAAAAATCGCTTTAGTATTTTCGTTTATTAATGATTCCGTATATTCGCGAGACGTAAAATCGTCATAGTGGAAGGAAAGACCGTATTTGCGCCACTCTTCTTCAAACAAGCGGTATGTCCCGCCATATAAATCTTTTGAAACGATCAGTTCATCTCCACTTTTAAATAAAGCCATAATCGTCTGAATCGCTGCCATTCCGGAAGAAAATGCAAATCCTTGATCGGCTCCCTCCAATTTGGCTATGGCGTCCTCGACAAGCTCTCTCGTTGGATTTTTTGTCCGAGTGTAATCATAACCTGTTGATTCACCTATTCCTTTATGCCGGTAGGCTGTGGACAAATAAATGGGGGCGCTTACTGTTCCTGTAAGAGCTTCACTTCGATTTCCTAATTGGGCCAAAACTGTTTCAATATTCATCTTTGACTTTCCTCCTTTTTTAGTTAGTAAAAATGTGCTGCTTTCATTGCCTGTAGAGGAGGCTTTAAAAATAAAACGCCCTCTTCATAAGAAGAAGGCGTTTATTGTTTGGCTCCTTCTTATCTTCCAAGCATATCTTACGGCAAAATGCTTGCTGGATTTAGCACCTTGGTACAAAGGTTATCATGCCGCCGTCCTTGTACCGGTTGCTGAGACTTCTTCGGGCCAGTTCCCTCCGCCTCTCTCGATAAGAATTCCGATATGAACTTTTGATAGGTATAACTTTACCTCAGTTTTAAAAAAAATTCAAGACGTTTCCTGCCAACAATTCCGATAACTTTGATTTATTTTCAGTAAAACTAAAGAAAAATAAGAACATTCTTTAAATAATCCGTCGATTCTTGAAATGTTTTTTTGCGAAAGCCAAAAGGGAAATTTTTTTGTATGGATCACCTTGATCCTCCATCATTTCAATGAAGTGGTTTTATTTTCCCTTGAGGCTTCCCAAATTTTAATAGATTTTAAAATATAAATATCCAATTCGGAAGCTGTCGTATTTGGAGAAAAATTGTGAACGAGGTGATCTTCTTTAGAGGAATTGGAAAATTTTAAGAGAATTTAATAAACAGAGAATGAAACGATTGAATTAGCAAACTAATCGTTTGATAAATTTTTCGCCAACTTCAGTCAAACGAACCCGTATTCCATAAAGCAGCTGAACGGAGAACGAAGATGCGATATTTGTTTTGCAGGTGAAGCTGAGAAGCAAAAAAAAGATGAACATAAACGTGCCGTTGGAAAATTTGCTGAACATTCTTTACTGATGCGCCTTCTCTTTTTTATCAATATTATGGAAAGGAAAGACTGTTTATGATGCTGTATATGATCGACAGCATACGAACCAATAATTTTCATGACGAGCAAATGATGGGGCAAATCAAAATTATGTGAGAAAACGCTTTCTAAAAACTGGAACATCATCAAAACAATGTGTACGGAATTTATTATGATTATGAAAGCGACTACAGAGGAGATTATTTATTAAGCATTGCAATTGAAGAAAATAATGGGGAAGCTTTTAATTGAAATCTCGAGGAACATGAAAATAAAGTTTTTCAAGTAGATACAACGGACGAACAAGGCATTTTTAAAACTTGGAGTAAGATTTG
The DNA here is from genome assembly GCF_038008865.1 of Aeribacillus sp. FSL K6-8394. Taxonomy (NCBI): domain Bacteria; kingdom Bacillati; phylum Bacillota; class Bacilli; order Caryophanales; family Bacillaceae; genus Aeribacillus; species Aeribacillus sp. FSL K6-8394. Next base: position 179,158 of record NZ_JBBPAA010000001.1, on the reverse strand, counting down.
GAAGCAAGAAGAAACTGGTTTAAGTAGAGCGTGCTTACACATATGATTTTGAAAAATACGGCCCAAATGGAGAAATTGAAATTCATATAGGCGCTGTCTAATAAGTCGATTTTCCGGCTTATAGACGCCCCTTTAATGTTTTAGAAATGTTGATTCGTTTTCAATGGATTTTGACTTTCTGGACAGCTCCAAACAATGTGAAAAAACGGGAGCTTATTCGAGCGATTTGCATAAAAAGCTCTCACAACAACAGAATCCCAATATACAGGCATAGTCATAAACAACTTTTGGGATAAGCCCTGTTTTAACAACTGCTTCATCTTGAATTTACATCAACAAAATAACCCCCCTATCCAGAAGCCGCATAATATCAAAAAGCTTCTGTATAGGGGGTTTATTACTTAATTCAAAAAGCTTGTATCTACAAGACCTGTAAGATCCGGTTTTTCTTTTAAAAATTTCAAGTCATAAGAAGAGTTAGAAAAGTCTTGAAGAACTTTTTCATCCACTTCGGTTGTATAGCGGACACGTTCCCAAGCGCTGTCGATAATTTCTGGGTCAAGCTCTTGATTTGTTATTTCTTTAATCGATTGAATGGCAATATCGCGTGCTTCCTCTTTGTTTTTATTGATGAAGTCGACTGCTTTTTTGTGGGCTTTGACAATATTTTGAACTAAATCTTTACTTTCTTTAATAAATTTGTTGCTCGTCACTAAAACAGTGTTCGGAAGCGTTGTGCCATAGGCGATATCTTTCGTATCGACAATCACTTTCGCCCCGTCTTTAATTAATAATGAAGCCCAAGGCTCAGGCACAGCGGCTAAATCCACTTTTCCCGATTCAAAGAAAGCTTGATATTGTGCCGGGTTTCCAGTTGTATGCTTTAATGTGCCGCCGATTCTTGATGAAGCAATGTCGTAATCTTGCAAGTACGTTTCAAATTGGACATCGTGAGTGCAGCCGACACCAGGAGTAATGAATGTTTTATTATGAATATCATCTAAGCTTTCGATTCCGCTTTTTTTGCTTGCTACGACGACAGTACCCCCAGATGACGCACCGGCAATAATTTTCACGTCTGCACCATTAGAATAGTTATTCATGACAGGAGCTGGACCGACAAGCCCAGCGTCAATTTCGCCGGTTTTCAACGCTGTCATAAAAGCGCCGCCATCCGGAAAAGTTTTATATTCAATCTCTACCTGATCCCCTAGTGCTTCTTCATAGTAGCCCTTTTCCTTCGCAATCATCGCCGGAACATGGTCAATATTTGGGAAATAGCCGATGACTACTTTATTTTTTCCGCTTTTCTCTTTTCCTGATGCCTCATTCCCTCCGCCGGCTCCGCAGGCAGATAAAATCCCAATTAACAACAAGGTGATAAATGATAGCAGCAAACCTTTTCTCTTCATAATCTCAACTTCCTCCTTTATTGTTCAAGCAATCCCCATTTTTTCATCACTTTCTTTTCAATTCTGCTGAAAAAAACTAAATCTACTAAAATTCCAATTAAGGCAATGATAAATATAATGCCCATCACTAACGCCATATCGCCAAAATCTGATGCGAATTTTAACGTATAGCCTAAACCCGGGCCGGTGCTTAGCAGCTCGCTACCCATTAGGCCTCTCCACCCAAACGCCCAAGCAAGCCTTGCACCAGTTACTGCATGCGGAATGGCTGCAGGAAAAATCACATGAGTAAACAGTGAAAATCCGCTGTAATCCATTGTCCTTGCCGCATTTGTATATATTGGAGGAACGCTTTTAATGCCTGTCCGCATATTCAATGTCATCACAAGCGTTCCACCGAGCACGACAATAAAAATGATCGCTTTTTCATTTAACCCGAACCAGATGATGGCTAGAGGCAGCCAAACGATGCTCGGCACGCTTTGCAACGGCAAAATTAAAGAGCCAATGGTATCATCAATTACTTTCGATTTTGCCAAAATAACCCCTAGCACCGTTCCAAGAATTAGAGCAATTACAAGCCCGATTGCCAGCCGCTGAAAACTTGCCAGCAAATCATAAACAAGAGTTAAATCAGCAAAACCGTTCCACAATGCCTGAAAAATATCGCTCGGAGCCGGAAAGACGACAGCCTTAATATTTAACAGCTTGACGATTGCTTCCCATATACCCAATGCGGCTGCATAAAAAATGATTCGTTTAACGACCTGCTGCATAACTTTCTTCCTCTTTCACTACTTTATCTATTTCTGACTTCAACAGCTTTTGAATGCGCTCTTCATATTCAGCCAGCTGCTTCCTAAATTCATCGCGAGGTCTCGGAAAAGACACTTCTATTTCATCAATAATTCTCCCAGGCCTTGTACCCATGACAATAATACGGTCCGATAATTTTAACGATTCTTGAATGCTGTGCGTAACAAAAAGAATTGTTTTTTTCGTATCGATCCAAATTTTTTCCAACACTTCGTGCAGGCGTGATCTCGTCTGCTCATCCAACGCTCCGAACGGCTCATCCATTAAGAGCACCTCAGGATCCATCGCCAAAGCTCTTGCGATCGATACGCGCTGCTGCATGCCGCCGGAAAGCTCGTGCGGAGAATGCTTGGCATATTGGCTTAATTGAACCATGGCCAAATATTCGTGCGCCTTTTTTTTCGCTTCTTCCTTCGGCATTTTTTTCTTCAGCGGAAACATGACATTTTCCTCAACTGTCAGCCATGGAAAAAGGGCTGCCTGTTGGAACACTACTCCCCGGTCGCTTCCAGGTCCCTTTATTTCCTTCCCGTTTACCAGCACTTTTCCCGATGTGGGGGCTGTTAACCCGGCAACGATCGATAATAACGTCGACTTTCCGCAGCCGGAAGGGCCAAGAATGGAAACAAACTCTCCTTTCTGCACAGTCAAATCAATTTGGTCAAGAACCGTTTGGGAGACGCCATGGTGTTGAAATGTTTTTGAAATTTGCGCAATTTGGACAGACAAAGTGATTCCCCCAGTATATGATCATTCTTACCTATCTTATCGGATTAGTCGTTATCATTATAATATAAACATTTTTTATTTTGTCAACCTTTTTATTTGTTGGAGACTTTTCAAAAGAGTGATAAAATAATGAGAAGTCCAGCCTAACTGGTTATTAGTCAATTTTGGAGGAATTGGTATGGCCCAAAAAGTCGCACCTATAAAAGAAGAAACGTTTTTTAGCGAAGAGCTGGGGGAAGAAGTTTCTTTGCTCATGTATTTGCCGACTTCCTTTTCTCCATTATCTCATCATCATCTTCTCATTGCTCAAGATGGCGGAGACTATTTTAAACTGGGAAGGATCGCGCGTTTTGTTGAGGAGTTAACGGAGGAGCAAACGATTGAAGATTTGATTGTCGTTGGCATTCCTTATAAAGACATTCAAGATCGAAGAAGAAAATATCATCCCGATGGAAGCCAGTTCAACAGTTATATCCGTTTTTTAGCTCATGAATTAATTCCATTTTTAGAAGAACGTTTTCCGCTTTTGCCATTAGGAAGAGGTCGCGCGCTTATCGGCGATTCTCTAGCTGCAACCGTTTCGCTTATGGCAGCGCTTCATTATCCGCATACATTTGGAAAAGTGATCATGCAATCACCATATGTGGATGGAAAGGTGTTAGAAGCGATCGATGCTTTTTCACAGCCCTCTTTACTATCTATTTATCATCAAATCGGGAAACAGGAAACGGCTGTAAAAACGACTGATGGGAAAATAAAAGATTTTTATACAATCAATCAAAAACTTCATGAACAAATGGTACATAAAGGATTCGAATGTATTTATGAAGAATTTGACGGCGATCACCGCTGGACATATTGGCAGCCGCTGTTGAAAGACATATTAAAAAAAATGTTTGCTATATCATGAAAATTCATTCTTTAAGTTGTTATAATAAAGAATACGAGTAAATATCAAGGAGGCCAAAAAAATGAAGTACGGAATTGTGTTATTTCCTTCAAAAAAGTTGCAAGACATTGCCAACTCATATAGAAAACGTTACGATCCGCATTATGCGCTTGTCCCTCCTCATTTAACATTGAAGGCTCCGTTTGAAGCTGACGAAAAAGAAATTGGCGATATTGTGAAAGAACTTAGGAAAATTGCGAAACAAGTGAAGCCTTTTAAACTCTCTGTCTACAAATTCAGTTCATTTGCTCCTGTCAATAACGTTATTTATTTAAAAGTTGAACCAAATCCGGAATTAACAAAATTGCATGAGCTTCTCCATCAAGGAAAATTTAAAGAGAAGCCTGAATACGCTTTCGTACCTCACATTACAATTGGACAAAATTTATCGGATGATGAACATTCTGACGTTCTCGGCCGTTTAAAAATGTTAAAAATTCAACATGAGGAAACGATCGACCGATTCCATATTTTGTATCAATTAGAAAACGGCTCATGGACTGTTTATGAAACATTCCTGCTTGGAGAAGGACGAGATTGATGAAGGCAGTCAAAGCTATTAATGAAAAACAACGAAATGATGCTTTTTATGTTAGAAAAAAAGTGTTTGTAGAGGAGCAAAACGTTCCAATTGAAATTGAGCTCGATGAATATGAAGAATTTGCCGAGCATGTCGTGCTTTATGACGATCATCAGCCTGTTGGAGCTGGCAGATTTCGTGTCATTGGCAACATCGGAAAGCTCGAGAGGATCTGTGTTCTGCCACAATACCGCGGAAAAGGAGCGGGAAATATCATTTTGGAAACACTTGAAAAACTCGCGGCCGAAAAAGGATTAAAGAAAATAAAATTGAACGCCCAAGTACAAGTAGAAAATTTTTATAAAAAGCATGGATATCAAACCGTTTCCGATATTTTTATGGATGCGGGCATTCCCCATGTCACGATGGAAAAAACGTTACATCCACATTCATAAATAAAGACAACCAAACGAGGCCGCGGATTGCGGTCTTTCATTTGGAATGGTCAGAAAGCGTGTTAAAGAGGTTAAAAATCTCCCTGTATTACATTCAGATCAATTCGAATGTTTCTCCATTTTCTCCACTGCACGACTTCCCATAGTTTTTTAAAAGAATGTACATGAATTTCGGCAGTTGGGACAACCTAACCATTACCGATCTTAGCAAAGGTGATGGAAATGGAATTTGTAGCAATTGCCACTGAACTGGTCTTCGGTTTCTTTGCCCTTTTTCTATTGACAAAAATACTAGGTAAAACACAAATTACGCAAATCACGACGTTCGATTTTATCTCTGCGCTCGTTTTAGGTGAGCTAGTTGGCAATGCTGTATATGATGTAAAAATGGGCGTTGAAAAAATATTATTTACGGTCGTGATATGGGGAATGCTAATCTATTTATTGGAATTCATCACACAAAAATGGAGAAGAACCCGCGGAATACTGGAAGGAGCTCCGTCAATGGTCATCCACAAAGGAAAAATTATTCGTGATCAGCTGAAAAAAAACAAGCTTGATATGAACCAGCTTCAACTTTTACTAAGAGCAAAAGGAGCTTTTTCGATCCGCGAAGTGGAATACGCAGTTCTTGAAACGGACGGCACGATCAGCGTATTGAAAAAATCGGAATTTGATAAGCCGACCCGAAACGATTTAAATATTTTATCTTCGCCAGCTACCATCCCCTACACGATTATTGTTGACGGCGAAGTGGTTAGTGAAAATTTAAAAGAAGCAGGTTTTGATGAAAAATGGCTTCAGCAGCAGCTTCTCGCTTACAGTGTGGAAGACGCGAAAGATGTTTTTTACGCGGAATGGGATCAAAACAACGGATTATTTGTCCAAAAATATTAGCTTGTTTCGAAGCATATCATGAAACTCATGTATGTGCTTTTACTGGAAATTGAAATATTTTTCATCCATTCTAACATTTGTTTCGCAGTTTTCGTTTCGCATAATCTGCTGTTGGCTGAACAGCTCTGCTATCTTAATTGGCAAAAGTCTGGATGGAAAAAAGCTGCCCTATTTTCTCTTTTCCTTCCATGCTGCCATAAAGCAGAAGTGTAAAACAATTGGCATCGCCAAACAAGGCCATCATGCCCGCCACTCCATGTAAAGCGGGTGCACAATCTTAAGATAGCCATTAGGCAGTACGCCGAATGTAGTCCTCTAGCTCTTGTGGGGTTTTATAGCCAATGCTGCTATAAAACCGTCAGCGGGAGCACACCCGCTGACGCGCTATTTTTTCTTATTGTCCAACATATTGGCAATGGTGTTAAAATCCATATTTTCTTTTCCGTTTACAATCGCATTGACAATTTTATTTTCTAATTCTCTTGAAACCGGCCGATTTGCCAATTGCGCAACCCGCTTGATCACTTTTCTGACAGTTTCTTCATCATTGAAATTGGCATTTTGCAAAGAATTGGCCAGTTCGAGTACATCCTTCATATTGACGCCGGTTTTTTTCTCAATATTTTTAAAAATATGATCCATTCTGAAATTCGTCCCCTCCTAAATTGTCGAAATGACCTGTATAACAGGCCTTAATATTTTATGAAAATGAAATGAAAACGTGATGAAGAAAAAGTACAGTCCGCCTTCTAAAAGGCGGACATCCATCCGTGACCAGCACTCACCATTAGTATTGTAAAAGAATTACAGATTAGTATTTAAAACAGGAAAAACCAACGATAATCAACAAGATGAATAAAATGACGATTAGCACAAAGCTGTTATTATGAAAACCGCCGCTATAAGGATAGCTGTATCCACCATATCCGTAACCAAAGCCCATTTTTCTGCACCTCCTCCTTTATTCATCACTATACTGTATGAAGCAATTCCTCATTTGGAGTGGACACATAAGATGGGCAAGTGCGGATTTTTTAGGTGGGGTTTCAACCTGTTTTGATTCCCTTTTCATTTCCCTATCAAATTTGTTTTTCAATCTTTTCGATCTCTTTTTCAAATTTTGCCGCCGTTTTTTCAAGGTCTAAAAGCTCCCTGTCTTTTTTCATCATCCAGCTTGAACATTTTTGCTGCACTTTGTCATGTTCTTTGTACATACCTTCGATCCATTTGACGAATTCCTTTTCGAGCTTGTTCGTATATCCAATTTTAAAATCCTTTTTTCCCACAGCCGCAGCCACCAGAAGTCGTTGAATTGTAAATTTTTATTCCGGAAGGATGCATTTTCTTTTTCATCATCTTCTTTTTGATCGCATTTTCTTTCGTCGATGAACCGGAAAAAACTTTTATGTTTTCTTTCAAGAGGTTTCTCCCCTTTCCCTCAAAATAAGAACCTTATTCATCGTATGAAGAATAAGGTTAATCTGTGTTCTTTCTAATCGTTTTTGACCACATCGTCCATCATCAAAAAATGAAATTCTCTTTGGTTGTTCTTTTCGTTTTTTTCTTTTATAAAATATTCTTTCCACTCATGAGGCTCAACTCTTCCTTGAATAGCTTTCGTTTCTTTTAAATTTCGGAAAAACCAATCTCCCTGCTTCTTTTCATCAGCCTTTTTTTCATATTCATACGGATGGTGATTTTTTTCAGCTAATTGCTTTTTTAACGCCTCGATTTTTTCTAAAAGTTTTTTTTGTTCCTCCCACTCATGATTTCGATCATTGCTTTGGCGGTGCTGTTCGATCGTTTCCTTTAGCTTCTCGTTTTCTTTGATGATTTTTTCAAGTTCCCGTTCTTTTTCCTGCAATAATATTTCTAATTCTATCGATTCTTTTGCTTTTTCTTTATAAAACGCAAGCTCCGCTCTCATCCGCTGCAAAAATTCTTTATTTATTTGCGCCATCTTCCTCACCTCTTACTGTAAATGTATGAGCTCAAATGAAAAATGTTGACAAAAGCCCAAGAAAAAGATGCATATGACTTTTGTATATTGACTTGTGCGTATAGGCAAATATAGAGATTCTCTCTCATTGCTTCAAAGAAAGGGATTTTTTTAGCAAAACAAATTCAAAATTTCCGCTCCTGTCACTGCACATTTAACCAGTTTGCTCATAATATACAGTAGTCCGACACCTAAGAAGGTTTTGGAAATCAGAATGATTAGGAGGTAACAGCATGAGCCATTTGGGACATGATACAGAAAGATTATGTATTCGCGTTCCGAAAGTTTATGACTGGGTGAGCCGTCAAATTGATCTTCCTCAGTTAAGCTTTAGAGATTTATCATCCATCGGTTTTGATTGCGAAGGAGTGACAGGTACATCGGAAGATCCGTGTGCGCTGTATGATGATGGGCCTGTAAATGTCAATTGCTACTTGTCAGACAGTTTAGGAAATCCCGTTGATCCAAATTCTCCAAACGCTATATCAGTGACAGAAATTGTTCAGCCGCAAGGTCGTCAATCAGTAGTCGTTCATTTGCCAAGGGATGGAAAAATTACCCTTCAAAAAGTAAAAGTGCTCATCAGAGGGTATATTGTCGTTGCGATCTCCGATTTGCAAGGATCTGTCACTTGTGTGTCAGATGCTATTCCATTTGCAACGGTTCAAACCTTCTTCCTTTGCGCACCACCCGGCACAACATTAAACAGCCATGTTTCCTTTTTTGAAAGCGACGCGAACATGATTTGTGATAATACATCATTCAGCCAACTAGATATTTCCATCATGATTTGTCTAGATGTGCAAATGGAAGCCCAAGTGAAGCTTGAGGTGGAAGGGAAATTTTGCAAACCCCGTCGCGATCTGCCTACAACTCTTACATGTTCGGCCGTGCAAGTTCCGCCGCAATGTCCGGAAATTTTCCCTGGTGACGACTACGACTTGGATGACTAAATCAACTGGAAAAGGGGATGTCCTCCCCTTTTTATTTTTCCTCTCATTTTTCCGGGAAAGTGTTTAAAGAAGTAAACATACATATGTATAGAAAAACTGTTCTTTCAAAGATGGTTTTGTTGAAACTTAAACGAGAACAGCGCTTTCGAAAGTTTTCGTCCCTTTATACGGATTTTGAACCGCTTATGCGCCAAATTCCGTATACATATGGGATTTAAACCAATGATCAGAATCAACTGCAGGCTTGGTCAAAATCAGATAGAATGACTAATTTCTTCCATTTATATCCTGTTACAATTATGTTTTAAAAGCGCTTCTTTTTGAAAGAAATGGCTAATAACTGTTTTCTATTTTCAAGAAAAAAGCAAAATATTTATTTGTCCGAGGAGGCGATTCAATGAACAAAACAAAACGGGGCAAACAGGATTATTTACAACTTCAGCAGCAGCTTATCCACTATAAGTCCGAAATTTCGAAATACAAACACGAATTGGCAAGCGTTCAGAATAAACTTCTTCAAGAACGGGAGAAAACAGATTATTACAAAGCAGTCATCCGAACCGGCGAACAATATCGCATCGCAAAAGAACAATTTGAACAAGAAATCCAATACGTTCAATCCAAATTGAAAGAAGCTGAAAAAAATGCTGAGAAGATGAACATGCAGCTTTCCATTGTTGAAGAGGAACGAAACGACCTATTAAAACTGTTAAAAGCAGCAGTTACTAACCTATTAAAAGAAAAGCAATCTTCTGACGAAAAGATCAATCAACTATTGTTGGAAAAAGAACGATTGATTACACAACTAGATAAAAGGCTTGAAAAAGAACAATTTCGCATCGATTTATTGACAGCTGAACGAAATGAACTTTTAAATACTTCTCAATTTTTATTCCAATCACTATACGAGAAACACGTTGAACAAAAAGAGGTTGATGCGGTAGGAAAGGAAAACACCGCCTTTATGGACGATCCGATTCGCGCTCGTTTTATACACTCGATTGTTCTTCCTCATGAAAACGGTGATCCGGTAACGATTCTTGGCCATGCCGAGATAGAAAACATTACAGAACAAACTTTGCACCATCCTGTATTATGCATTAAAATCCACCCTCATCAACATGTTCAATTCAGCGGAAAAATTATTACAACAAAAAAACAAAACGAAAATGATTTCAACTATAAAACTGATTCTTCCATGGAATGGAAGTATTTGCACCCTGATTGGCGAAAACAAATTCAAGAAAAAGGGGAATACTGGCTAAAACCTAGTGAAAAAATGGCGATCGAACCATACGAAAAAATTTCCTTTGAAGGATTTCACATTGTTTTCCCTTTAGATGATTTCGATGAAGCGCTAGTCATTGAAGGTTTTGTATATTGCCAGGAAAAGAAAAACGGCATTCCATTTGAAAACAAAATTATTATAAATTAAAAGGCGGTCATGTTTTAATGAAAATTCTCTACATTCCATCTGGCCATAAAGGAATTTACACGTTTTTTGACCGATCCCTTTTTCGCGCCTTTAACAAACTGTCCATTCCATTTGTCGTTCACCACCCTTTAGAGCCGATTCAAAAGCTTACAGAATTGCTACTTAAATTTCAGCCAGACCTTGCTTTAACAATGATTGGCGACAAAATTCCGCTGCAAAAACTAAAACTTATGAAAAAAAGAAACGTTCTTGCCGCAGTTTGGCTGACAGAAGATCCTTACTATTTAAAAAAAACAATACAATATGCTTTTTGGTTTGACTTTGTTTTTACTGTTGATCGATTTAGCGCCGGCTGGTATCAAAAACAGGGAATTCAAAACGCCTTTTATTTGCCGCTTGGAACAGATTTTTCTACATTTTATCCAAAACAAGCGGCACCTCTTTTTAAAAGCGATATTTGCATCATCGGCTACCCGTATGAGAACCGAAAAAAACTCGCGGAGCTTCTGATCAAGGAAACGCCTTACCGAGTAAAACTAGTTGGATTATGGAAATTAAATCTTTCGAAACATCAACAAAAACGGGTATCTGTCCATTACGGTTGGGTTTCTCCCGGCATCGCTTCATCCTATTACAACAGCGCGGAGATCAATGTCAACACTTTAAGGCCCATCAACGATTCCCATAATGACACGCTTGACTTCATACCATTTCGATCATTGAACAATCGGACGTTTGATCTTGCAGCGTGCGGAGCTTTTCAAATTGCTGAAAAAAGCGATGACTTGGAAGATTTTTTTATGGAGGAAGAAGAAATTTGCATTTTTTCTGACTTTCAAGAAGCCGTACAAAAAATAGATCGTTATATGAAAAACAAGCAGAAACGGGAACGAATCGGCCGAAATGCACAAAAAACCGCCAAAAGCCGTGATTCATTTGAAAACAGATTGAAACAAATGATTGACTCGATTTCTGGAAAAAATGAGTAATTGATGTATTTTTTTTCTAAGAAACACATTCACTCTTCAAATGCATAAAACATAAAGTATAGATACTTTAAGGAGAGTGAGCAAATGTATAAAAAACACATGAGGCTTCCGCTCGTTATTTTCATGCATATTCCAAAAACCGGAGGACTTACTATTAGAAAACTGATGGAACAACAATACCGTCTGAAAGAAATTATGCTTATTCGATCTGATCTCGATCTTAATCAACAAATGAAACAGGCGGATAACACACAAATAAAGGCTCTCTATGGACACAATCGGTTTGGAATTCATCAGCATATACAAAAGCGGTCCTTTACGTATATCTCCATGCTAAGAGATCCTGTTGAACGGGTTATTTCCACTTATTATTTTATCTTAGAACGCCCGCAAAATCGATTGCACCAATTGGCGAAAAAAGTCACCTTCGAACAGTTTGTCCAAGAAAAACATCCTGAATTTCATGTTCCGGTAAACAACCACCAAACGAGATTTATGTCCGGTAAAAAAATTCCTGACTTAAAGCTTGCGCTAAAAAATATGGAGCAGTTTTTTTCAGTTGTCGGCGTTACGGAAAAATTTAACGAATCGATTTTTTTAATGAAAAAACATTTAGGTTGGAAAAATATTTCTTATCAAAAGGTAAATCAAACTAATAACAGACCGAAAAAAAGTGATCTTGACGATTCTTTGATCCAGCTCATTGAGTCAAAAAATCAGTTGGATCTTGCCCTTTATAGTAAAGCAAAAGAAAAATTGGAGAAGATGCTGGATGAGCTTACAGCTAAAGAAAAACAAGAATTGAACAAATATTTGAAGAAACAAACTTGAGGGGGTGTCTAATAAGTCATTTTTACGGCTTATTGATGCCCCCTTTAATGTATTAGAAACGTTGATATATCGGTGTTATGATTTTTTGTTTTCAATGGGGATTTGACTTTCTGGACAGCCCCTTGTTTCGTTAATGTCCCCTATTGTTCACCATATACTCCTTCAAAGCCTCTTCCCACGAACGCAGGCCGGCAAATCCATTTAGTCTTAAAGCAAAATTGTCAAGGACGGAATAATGCGGACGTTTTGCTTGTCTATTTATTTCTTTTGTTGTGCAAGGGATGATTTTGATATCTGTGTAGCCTGCTTTGTTTAAAATTTGGTTGGCAAATTGAAACCATGAACATTCTCCGGCATTGGAAATATGGTACACCCCGTATTTTTCCGTAACCATAAGCTCGATCAATTTTTCGGAAAGATCTTTCGTGTATGTTGGCGAACCGATTTGGTCATTTACAACTTGAATGTTTTTCTTTTCTTTCGCCAATTTGATCATCGTCTTGACAAAATTTAACCCTTTTTCGCCAAACAGCCATGACGTTCGGACAATAAACCATTTTGAATGGAACTGTTTGACAAATGTTTCTGCCAGCAGTTTTGAATGTCCGTATATATTGAGCGGTTTTGGAACATCGAATTCGTTGTAAGGGCGATTCTTTTCCCCATCAAAAACGTAATCTGTGCTGATCAACATCAGCTTCGCTCCGACTTTTTCGCTCAATACCGCAACGTTTCGCGTACCTATTCCGTTGATCAAATAAGCTAGATCCTGCTCTCTTTCCGCCAAATCTACATTCGTGAAGGCAGCCGCATGAATGACAACATCAGGTTCAGCCTCTTGAAATGCTTTATAAACTTTGTCAAAATTCGTAACATCTAGTTCTGCTTTGCCAAAAGAAAAAACTTCATACCCTTTCTGTTTTATAATTTGTGTCAAGTCTGTCCCTAACAGCCCTTTGCCTCCCGTAACAACAATTTTCATCCCTTCTCACCTTTTTTTAGCGGCTTCCACCACGATTCATGCTCCACATACCATTGAATCGTTTTCTTTAAACCATCCCTGAATAAGCGGTTCGGCCTCCATCCAAGCTCTTTCTCAATTTTCTCAGGATTGACCGCGTATCTGAAATCGTGCCCCGGACGATCCTGCACATATTCGATCCATTCATCAGATAAATTCAATTGCTCCAAAATTAGCTTGGCGATTTCATTATTTGTACGTTCATTTCGGCCGCCGACATTATATATTTCTCCCGGCTTTCCTTTATGAAGGATCAAATCAATAGCTGCAACATGATCTTCTACATATATCCAGTCCCGGATGTTTTCTCCGGTTCCATAAATCGGCAGCCTCTTTCCCTCCAATGCGTTTGTAATAATTAGCGGAATCAGCTTTTCTGGATATTGAAAAGGGCCGTAGTTGTTGGATGATCTTGAAATATTAACGTTTAACCCGTACGTTTTATAATAGGATCGCACAAGAAGATCAGCCCCTGCTTTGCTTGCAGAATACGGGTTGTTCGGTTTCAGCGGCGAATCTTCCGTAAAACAGCCGAATTTAGTAAGGGATCCGTATACTTCGTCGGTAGATATTTGGACAAACTTTTGTATACTGAAATCTTTTGCAGCTTCCAGAAGAGTTTGCGTTCCAAGCACATTTGTACGGACGAAAACTTCCGGCTCGCGAATGCTTAAGTCTACATGGGATTCGGCGGCAAAGTTGACAATGGCGTCAATTTGTTCAGATTCAATGATTTGTCGGACGAGCTTCCGATCCTGAATATCGCCTTGAATAAACATATAGTTTTGATGCGCTTTTATATTTCCTAAGTTTTCCAAATTCCCCGCATAAGTCAATAAATCAAGATTCACCAGCTTATAATCGGCATATCGCGCGATCATCCGGCGAATAAAATGACTTCCGATGAAGCCGCATCCGCCTGTAACAAGAATGTTCACGGCCAACTCCTCCAGACAAAATCGTTTTCTGCCTCACGAAGCGGAGGAAGACTTGCATCTTTTACCGAAAGAATCGGTTTTTGAACAGGCCAGCTGATTTGAAGTTCATCATCATTCCAACAAATTCCGCGGTCGAATTCCGGTGAATAAAATTCATCCACTTTATAGATTACTTCTGTTTCTTTGACGATGGTGCAAAAACCGTGGGCAAAGCCTTTCGGTACAAGAAGCTGTCTTTTGTTATTCTCTGATAAAATAAATCCTTCCCACTTTTTGAAAGTCGGCGATCCTTTTCTAAGATCAACGACCACATCCCAAATAGCTCCCTTTATGACGCGAATCAGCTTTGTTTGCGCTTTTTCAGAAAGCTGATAGTGCAGACCACGCAAAACTCCAGAAGAGTTGGAAAAAGAATGGTTATCTTGGACAAATTTGAAAGAAAATCCAAGCTTTTGCAGCGTTTTTTCGTTAAATGCTTCCATAAAATATCCGCGTTCATCCAGAAAAACGTCTGGTTCAAACAGAAAGACATCCGGGAACATCGTGTTTATGACATTCATTGCGCGTTCCTCCCCATATCTTCATTTTATGAACGCATCAACGGTTTCATGAACTGCATCCGCCTCTTAAAAGAGAAAGAAATTAAAGGAACAACCTAGAACTTTCATACATTGCTAAAAATATTGTAATTATATATAAAACAGCAAATGATAAAAAATTGTAAAAAAGGCGGATGAAAATGGGAACAATGATTCATATTCAAAAAAAAGCCCCTTTAGTAATTCATCTTCATATGCCGAAAACCGGCGGAACAACATTAAAAAAAATCATCAAAAAAAATTACCCGAGAAGTAATGTTTTCGACGTATACTTAGACCATCAACAATTGGAAACACGGCTTCAGGAGATAGCTGAAAAAGATGTCAAATGCTTGCAAGGTCACATGCCTTTCGGAGTTCATCATGTTTTCAAGCAGCCAAGCACTTATATTACACTGTTAAGAGATCCGGTTGATCGGATCATTTCAGAGTATTATTTTATCCGAAGCATTCCCTGGCATAATTCTCATTTAAAAGTTTCAAAGATGAGTTTGGAAGAATATCAGGAATCACCAATGAATCAAAATTTGCAAACTCATTACATTTTAGGGGGAAAGTTTGGTTCTCCTCTATCAGAAGAAGATTTTGAACAGGCAAAAAAAAATATAGAAACATATTTTTCTGTTGTCGGCATTACGGACATGTTTGATGAATCTTTATTTTTGTTGATGAAACAATTTCAATGGGCGAACACGCTTTATACGAAAGCAAATGTCACAAAAAAAAGACCCGCAAAACATGAAATTTCCCAGGAAACAATTGAAAAAATCAAAGAAAACAATAGAACAGATATAAAACTTTATGAATTTGCCAAACAGCGATTAACCGATCGAATTTCCTCTTTAGATTTTTTGACAAAAAAACATTTGAAAATTTTTAAGAAAAAAATAAACGAGTATAAACAATTACATTAATATAGCAGAGGGAAACGGAGATGAGAGTTCAGAGAAATTAGCGAGCTTTAACCTATGAGCTCATGCATCAATGCCAAATATTCGCTTGATACATCTGACCACGTTCGCTCCAAAGTTGAGCGAAAGGCCGCCAATTGTTTTGGCAGGAGATGATTGTGCTGTTTCCACAAGTTGAAGAGCGCCCGTTCAATCTCTTCTATTTGATAAGGATTAAATGGGACAAAAACGTTCAAATCATGAACTATCTCTTTTACCACTTCCATATTGCTGACAGCAACAGGAGTCCCCATAAGTAATGATTCCAGCATTTGAAACGGGCAGCTGCCTTCAAAAAGCGTTGGAACAACTGTGCCAATGGCATATTTATATAGAAGGGAAATATCAGCCCACGGCAGCCTCCCTAAAAAAATAATCCGGTTTCTGAAGCCCGCTACTTGCTCCTTCTGCAAAATATCTTTTATCTTTCCAGCTAAAGGGCTGTTTACATAATGATCAGTGAAAACAAATTTCAGATCTGCTTCTGGATAATTTTTACTAAATCGCAAAAACGCTTCAATAAGCCTTTCTATATTTTTATGCCAGCGAAACACTGTTGGATATGTCATATAATTTCCATACAGTTTATATTTGTTCCTAAATGCTTCTTCCGTTGTTACAGCGGATGAGCTGTACTCCTCCCTCGGCGCAGCAAGTCTGATTACGCACGTTTTCTCAATAGGCAGTTTTAGCACACGCAGCCCTTCATGATTTCTGATAAATTCGGAATGAAATACAATTTTTTTAGCTTTCTCTGCTACCTTTTTTACAGTTTCATGAAATTGATCGTAAAAGATTTTATTTTGTTTATACATGCCTTGAAAATGTGTGTAAACAAGATCATGCAGACAGAGAATCATCGGCTGTTTTAAATCAGCTGCCTGTTTCATCCCGGCGTATGGGACGATCCAGCCATCAACCATTACGTTTTCGTTCAGCCAGCCAATTGTTTCAAATTGAATCAACTTTATTTGTGCAGGAAATACTTTTAACAAAGTTTGAAACGCCTGTTGGATTACGCCATAATTAAGCGCCTCTATTGCTATTATTGTTTTAATACGGCCGTTGTTTTTTAACATTCCTTCAAGAAGTCTTATGACAAAACGCCCAATCCCTTCGCCGTCAAAATTGTGAATCTTTATAGAGTAACAGAGAAATACTCCTATTGTTACATTGTTCGAAAATGATTTTTCCACCTTGCTCCTTCCTTTATGAAGATGTTCTCTTTCTGGCTGGACTTTGGAAGCGAAAGCAAGAGCCATTAAAAGCTTTCGAAATTCTTCTGAATAGATGAGACGAAAGATGATTTTGATTCGGGAAATGCCTTGTTGAAGCCGCTGAATTTGATCATTCCATTCTTCTTGTCTTGGCTTGCGAAGAAGAAAATGTTCATAGATTTTAAGTATGAAGTCTTCATTTTGGGTACACAGACACTCTCTGATAAATTTTAATACTGTTTGTTCGTTGTTTTTCAATTGATTGTTTGCATATAATTTTTTAGCCTCTTTGCTTTGCATCATTTTTAGAATTATTGCAAACTTTTTGCGACTACTAGAAGCCTGTGTAGCAAGAGCCTGCAAACTATCTTTTTCCGGCTCCCGCTCAAGTATTTGTCTGTATAGCTCCCAAACGAAGTCATTTCCATCCAGCTGAAGCACTTTTGACAAAAAATGCACAATCGTCTTGTCGCAATGGCCATACATTTTTTGTAATTGTTTGTTTCTTTTTCGCAATTCGGCAAAATTCATTTGAAGGCATCTCCTTCCATCCAAATTCAAATGGATGCAAAATTTCTTTTAAATTGATTGAGCTCACGCTTCGTTTGATCATCTAGCCCTGCTATTTTTTTTAAAAGCTTATTTTTAGCAAAATTATACACTTTTAAATCAATTTCATTTTTTTTACATATTATTTCAATCGTCGATTTTGGCAAGTGTTCTCTTAAAGGCCGATTGCGGTTGACATTACTTTTTTCCACAAAGACTTCTTGCCAATGAAACTTCTTTTTCATAAAAAACAGTGACTCGGCAAAAAGTTCCGTAATGCCCACGACAGAAAAATAAGTTGTTAAAATCATTTTCGCTTTTTCAAAACTTGGAGGATCATCCCCACAAATAAAACGGGTTTGCAAATTGCTATAGGTCAAATTGAATATGTCATCGTTTAAATAATCTTCAAAACTGCCGTCATAAGGGTCGAAGTAGGGGCTTTTATAGCGGTAATAAAACCATGAAGTAACGTGTTCAACCGGTTCTCTCAACATTGTGATATAAGTGCATTTTTTAGATACATAACGATGCGCGCCAAAAGGCAGATGACCTAAAATTGTCTCAGCTCGTTCCAGATCCATTTTTAGTTTAGATAAATCCCCTTTTTCATAATGAAAATTGTTTTGATATTGTTGTTCGATCACTTTTGTTAAAGTCGTACCGCCTGTTTTTGGGATGTGAAGAAAAATGAGAAGTTCATTTCCATTCACTTTGCTCACCCTTTTCTCAGATTAATCCAGTTTTTCGACGATTAAATTCTTTAACTCAAACGTATGATTTCCATTCCAGACAAACCTAATTTCCTTCAATAGTTCAGCTGTTTGTTGCGATATTTCCGCAGAAAACGCAACAATATTTTTTCCTTGCTTTAAATTGGAAACAGCAGTTGATCTAATCAATTGAAACTCTGGATTCCAAACTCCGATCGAAAAAACTCCAACAGATGAAGGAAACGATTGTCCACTGATCAATTCAAGAGAAAAAGAATACCGGCCAGGGGACATCTTCTGAATATATTGTCCTATCAACATTCCTACCGGATCTGAACCTTTTTCAGCCCTCTTCGCAATAAATTCGCCCTTGTGGTCGTAAATCATTTTTCCCGTTGTTCCGCTGATGTTCTCCATACTGAAAACTGTCCGTTGCCCCATTATGACCGGCAAATCCGTTTGAATATCAGGGCTTCGGAATAAGGTATTTTTTGATAGATTTGTAATCGTTGTTTGTGCACGCTCTTCTTTTCGACGTTCCCGAATGTACGGCCTTATGCGGCGGAAAAATATTTTCGTTCTAGTTAATGCTGCTTGGCGGCTGAATATTTTTCCAAATACGTTCGATTGATCGTTCGCAAGGTTTTGCAAAGCTTGAATATTGTTCATTTTGCTCAAGACAAACTGTTTTATTTCTTTTGGATTTGCACACATGCCGATTTTTTTCAGTTCATTGTCGTTTATACCGTGATCGCGTGCTTCTTGAGCCAGACCTGATTTTTCAAGAAAAACGACTGGCACTCCCATTTCAATCGCTTCAATCGGAGTGTAATGCAAATGGTAGTTGGAGCCTAAACCGAAATAAACGAAAATCCGGCTTTCTGTAATTTTCGAATAAAATGACAAATCGTCCAAATGGCCAAGAATTTTGTCGGATATGCCTTTAACTGCATTTTTAGAATTTTTTCCAAGAACAACGAATGGAATCTCTTGAAATTCATTTATAAAATTTTCGAAAATCCCCCTTGCTGCAGGATTACTGTCCAAATAGGAAATCGTCGTGCTTACATATGGTTTGGAAAATGGACCTTTCCATGCAAATTCAAGCCTTTCTTTTGATACAAATGCATTTAAATAAAATTTATTTTTGATGATTCTCTTATCTTCCCGATCATCTAAAGAATGTAATATCGGGCACCAAACATATCGTTCGGATGCAGTGATTTGACCGATATCTACATGAAGACGGTTCATTTGCTCCGTATAAGTTGTATAATCTCCATGGCCAAAAACACGGAATACAATGTATCCATGAAACCATTTGCTAATATTTTGCAAAATTTCTGGGTAGTTTGAAACAAATATGCAATCGATCCATTGATTGATCAGTTTTGCTTCTTCTGTTGACAAATTTCCTTTTTTTCCTAATATGTTTATTCTTCTAATCTGTTCCACAATATTGGTGGGAAGCGTGCATGACTTCCTCCAATGCGGATAAAGCCGGTCTGTTTCATCATCGTAGCGGCTGTCAAATTTTAACCAAAACCGGTCTCCCAAACATGGAATGACTTCGGCGCCGGCCTCAATTAACAACGGAATTTCCTCATATCGCAGCGTTTGATGAGTGCAAAGCCAATAAATCCTTGGTGCAATCATTCTGACACCTCCAAAATTCGGTCTTTTCTTCACATCAACAGATGAGTTTCTCGATGACTTTGTCCCAGCATTTATGTTCAGATAAAGGATGGGACAATATTTCACAGTCTTTCTTCCAATGTCTCTGGATGAATTCACGATCTTTAATCGACGGTGTATAAATGGCTGAAACATCAGCAATTGATCTTGCTCCAAAGTGAATCACTTTATCGATCATACGCGGCTTTAAATTCTTTTTTTCCAACTCCTGAAAAAAAGAACTGGTGTTCATAAGCCACCATGTTTTGCTCGAATGATCGACGAAACAGGCCGGAATTTCAAGTGCAATAATTTGATCAAAAAAACATTGAAGATGAAGCAGCCTGATCGACTTCACGTGGTCAATCAAAGCTTTTGAATCTGTCCAATCAAAAGGGATGTGGATAATTTCCGTTTGATGTCCGAATTGACTTATTTTGTTTACTAACTTCCTGGCTAATTCTTCTATACAATCTTTTTGGAAAGGTATAAAGTTTTTCACAACAGCGATTCTCAACTCAATAACCTCCGAACAACATGGTTCCAAGAAATGTCCATTGATTTCAATTTTTCATATCCTGCTTCACCGAGCTTTTTAGCCAGTTTCCTGCTGAAATAAAGTCTATCAAAACATTTGGCAAGTTCTTTCGGATCCGGTTGTGACACGAGTCCGTTTTCTTCATGTTCAATCAGTTCGAGTGTGCCGCCGGAATCAGTACAAGTAATAACAGGTTTTCGAGAGTAATAGGCTTCTAAAGAGGGATATCCGTAAGAATCCTCTTGATATGGGATATATAAGCAGGAGAGCGCTTTTGCCATTAATGCAATTTTCTCCTGTTCCGTGATCCATCTATTTAGAATCCAAACTTTGTTTGCTAAGCCATTCTTTTCGATCATTTGTTCTAAAAGAAATGCCATTTCTTTTGATTCGGTTTTTCCTGCAATAATGAGCTTTACACCTGACCTAGTGTATTTCATGGCTTTTATAGCTAATTGCTGCCTTTTATGATGAACGATTCGGCTCGGATAAAAAAGAAAATCACCGTACTTATCGCAATAAAATGCATCAGGATCATATAAAGGAGGATAGAGCACTTCAGCATCAATATGATTAAATGTTTTTAAGCGGTTCTTGACGGTATGCGAGTTAGCAAAGATTTTTTTTGCTTCCGAAAAGGCCAAATTGTCCGCTTCTATCATTCTGTTTCTAATATTCCTTCCGCTATCAGTATTCGGAATATCTTGATAGCGGGTTCCCCAAAAATCGTAAGCCCCTCGATGATGATGGATAAACCAGATCACTTTCTGCGGATGCTTCACCAAATAGCTTGGGGGTCTGATGGCAATGAACCGATCTATATTTTCGCTTATTGGAAAAGAACGAATTGCTTTCATTTGCTGAAGCATCGTCGGGTAGTAAGAGAGAAAAGGTATTTTTAACATTTCCGTTTGATGGCCATACTCTTCTAGCTTTGCCTTTAGCCAATCAGCTATGAACGTAGCGCCGCCCCTCACATAAGGTACATACGTGCTTCCGATTAATATCTTCATCATCTTTTATCCTTTGCAATGGTATAAAATACGTTCTGCTATATATTGAATTTCTTCTTCTGTTAAGAGAGCATGAGTTGGCAAATTCACTCCCCGCCGCGCAATGTTTTCAGCAATTGGAAAACGGCCTTCCGTCTCTTGATATGGCGGCAATGTATGCATTGGATAAAAAATTGGCCTCGTCTCGATTCCATCATTTCTCAAGAGATTCATAAACTGGTCTCGATCTACTTTTGCGCGGTTTTTCAGCAAAATCGAATACATCCAAAATGAATGACGGGCCCAACTTTGTTCCTTTGGAGTTTCAATAAATTTTCCCAGCGGTTTTAAATAGTGGTCATATAAAGTGGCAACGGTGCGGCGTTTCTTTAAATGAAATTGAATGTTCTCAAGCTGCCCGAGGCCGACAGCGGCTTGAAGATTTGTCATGCGGTAGTTGTAGCCGATGACAGGAAACCAATATTTTTTTGTTGGATCCATTCCTTGATTTCGAAGCAATCGGATTTTCTCATCCAACTTATTATCATTTGTCGTAATCATGCCTCCTTCTCCCGTTGTAATTATTTTATTGCCAAAAAAACTGAAACAGCCTATATGTCCGATTGCTCCAACTTTCTCTCCCTTGTATTCGGCACCATGTGCTTCAGCTGCATCTTCGATAACATACAAATTATATTTTTCAGCAAGTTTCATTACTTGCTCCATATTAACCGGGTGTCCGTATAAGTGAACGACCATAATTGCTTTCGTGCGATCGGTAATTTTTTCTTCCATTTTTTCCGGATCGATATTCCATGTTTTCTCCTCGCTGTCAACGAATACAGGGGAGGCTCCGCAATATGAAACAGCATTGGCTGATGCGATATACGTTAATGTCGGAACAATCACCTCATCTCCTGGTTTTATGCCGCATGCCAGTAAAGCAAGGTGCAGGGCAACAGTCCCGTTGGCACATGTGATGGCGTATTTTGTTCCGCAAAATTCAGCGAATTTCTTTTCAAATTCATCGACATATTTTCCAACCGAAGAAATCCATGTTGATTCAAGGCAGTCCAATACGTATTTTTTTTCATTCCCGTTCAAAAGCGGGTGTGCTAACGAAATGTTATAACGATTGCTCATGTTGTTCACCTTTCTACATTCATCCCTGATTTTTGTGTCAAGGCTTGTTTTCTTTGAATATCCTTGCCGGAACGCCGGCAGCCTTTTTATAATCAGGTATATGCCGAATGACCACAGCTCCGGCTCCAATAACCGACCATCTTCCAATTTTTACATTTGGAATCACTTTGCTTCCAGTTCCGATGAACGCCCCTTCTCCAACATGTACATTTCCAGCAACATTCGATCCAGGTGCTATATGGGTGTGGCTTTCGATGACAGCATCGTGATCAACTGTTGCACCAGTATTGATAATGGCATTATCACCGATAACTGCATCTGCATTTATCACCGCCCCAGGCATTACCGCAACCCCTTTGCCCATCTTGACAGTCGGAGCTATATAAGAAAACGGGCTGATGACATTCAGGTGCTGAAATCCTAATAAGGATAGCTGTTCGAATGCTTCTCTCCTCTTTTTATTGTCTCCGATGGCAACAAACGCATTCTGGATGCCTTTTTTAAGGAGTCCGGGAAGGATGCTGTCATCACCTATTACGGGCACTCCTTGCACGTTGGACTCTGTTTTCGATGGGGCTGTGCAGCCGGCTATCTCAAATTGGCTGCTGCTTTTTAGCATATCAATAATGACCTTCGCATGACCTCCGGCACCAATGATCACGATTTTTGTTTTCATGGACTTCACCTATTAACTTTTTTTAACTGTGATGAATATTTTTCTAAATCATAGTCAACCATCATTTTCACCAGCTCTTCAAAAGATACTCTCGGTTTCCAGTTGAGCTTTTTCTTCGCTTTTGTCGCATCGCCAAGCAGCAAATCGACTTCAGCAGGCCGGAAAAATTTTGGATCTTGGATGACAAATTCTCGCCAATCAAGACCGACATGATTGAAGGCAATATTGACAAATTCTTTTACTGTATGGGTTTCTCCGGTGGCGATGACATAGTCATCAGGTTTTTCCTGCTGAAGCATCAGCCACATTGCTTCCACATAGTCACCGGCAAATCCCCAGTCCCTTTTGGACTCCAAATTCCCAAGCCTTAGTTCTTTTTCCAAGCCCAGTTTAATTTTCGCCACCCCATCTGATATTTTTCGTGTAACAAATTCAAGGCCTCTCCTTGGCGACTCGTGATTAAATAAAATGCCTGAACAGGCAAAAAGAGAATAGCTTTCCCGATAATTAACAGTAATCCAATGACCGTATGCTTTTGCAGCAGCATAAGGACTCCTTGGATAAAAAGGGGTTGTTTCCGTTTGCGGTACTTCAGCCACTTTCCCATACATTTCGCTGCTTGAGGCTTGATAAAATTTTGCGTTTGGGTTTACGTTCCTTACAGCTTCGAGCATGTTGACGACACCCAGTGCAGTCACACTGCCTGTAAAAAACGGCTGGTGCCATGAATCGCCGACAAATGATTGAGCAGCTAAATTGTAGACTTCATCAGGCCGGGCAATCTTCATTGCATGAATAAGAGAATATAAGTCTTGTACATCACCGGGAATCATGTCAATTTCTTTTTCGATATGTTCAATATTTTGGTGATTTGGCGTTGCACTTCTCCTTTTTAATCCATATACTTTATATCCTTTCTTCAGCAAAAACTCGGCTAAATAAGATCCGTCCTGCCCAGTTATACCGGTAATCAACGCTTTTTTCAAGTTATCATCCCCATCCATATCAAAAGCCATTTCTACGTGCTAACAATATATGTTTTAAAAAGAAAAGCGTATAAATGATCAGCCTATTTTCAGTTATGTCCATATAATTGTGTAAAAAGGAAATAGAAAAAGAGCCATGTTGTTTCCCCTTTGGTAGAATAAACTGTGGACAAAACACTACACATAAGGAGGAATACAACAATGGCTCAAAATCATATTACTGAAAATGATGAACTTTTGCACGGGGCATGGCTGCTATTGGAACAAGTGCTGGCCAAATGGGAGGAAAAAGTGCCAAAAGCCATGCAGATCCTCGAAGAAGGATTTGAAGACGCCACAGCTGCATTGGACTAACCGGACCGTTAGCGGCGGCGCCTGCGCACGACCAACTGGGTAGAACGGCTGACGAAGAAATCCGCCGTAGAGAACGGGTGATTCGCATCTTTCCGAACTGGGAATCGGTGTACCTCCTCGTTGGTGCCGTGTTGATCGTTATTGACGAAAAATGGATGTCCGGACGTAAATACTTGGATATGTCCGAATATTGGCAGTGGCGGAAAATGAAAGAGCAAGAAGCTCGATCGGTGAATCAGAAGGCTTCGGCGATCAAGAGAGTAGGATAACCCCTTCGCTGTGTCAAGGAGAACATGGAATATCGGAGCGAAGCGAGATATGCCGCAAAACTCCTTGGCACGTCTGTTCCTTGACAACATGATCGTTTGTCCGGGAAGGCGACCGGCTGGGAGACTTGCCGGACTTACCTTCTATACGTCAAGCCATCAGGTCCATGTTTTCTATCAAAGGTGTTTTCTGCAAGAAAAAAAATACAGAGTGTTGCAGTATATCTTTATCAAAATTTTGAATAAATATACATATATGTGATCTATCCATCAAGGGCTTGACATGGATCCTCTGTAACCATGATTCTTTAGCCAAGCGCCAGCTTCAACAGTTTTGGCAAAACCAAAAAAGGTTATCATGGCTCCTCCATGTAAAGCACCATTGCATATCACTGCATAAGGATTTTGCAATTCTCTGCACTTTTATTTTGCAAAAAACATCAAAGGGGAATTTACACAATAATTTGGACTTGACCCTATTTCCATCTCTCACATATGAAGAAGTTCACCCATATATATAGATAGGCTTTTTATGATCTTAAATTTTTTTGAGGAGGTACATGATGCAAACAGTTCCCCATGTTACCATTATCACTCCATCTCTCAATCAAGCTCATTTTATCGAAGACACAATACAAAGCGTGCTGTCTCAAGATTATTTCTCATTGGAACACATTGTCATTGATGGCGGTTCAACGGATGGAACTCTTGACATTTTAGAAAAATACCGCCAAACAGACTTGCGATTTCGGTATATTTCTGAGCCGGATAATGGACAGTCAGAGGCAATCAATAAAGGGCTGAATTTGGCTAAAGGGGACATCATCGGCTGGCTGAATTCCGATGACACGTATTGCCAGAATGCTGTTTCAAACGCAGTGAAAGCATTTGAGCAACATCCAGAGTGGACAGTTGTGTATGGAAAAGCGTTTATTATAAATGAAAAAAACGAAATCATCCGCTCCTATCCTGTTCGTCCTTTTACTATGAATCAATTATTTCATTCTTGTTTCATATGCCAGCCGGCAGCATTTATCAAAAAAACAGCTTTCGATCGTGCCGGCGGGGTCAATGAACATCTTGATTTTTGCATGGATTACGATTTATGGATTCGAATGGCAAAAAGGAAAGAAACGTTTGGGTTTCTAAATAAATATTTAGCAAACACCCGATTTTATGCAAACAGCAAAACAGGTGCGAAACTATTTGATGCCGGCTTTCCTGAAATTATCGAAACGCTCAAACAGCATTTCGGGGCAGTGTCCAAACAATGGATTCTTTTTTTTCTCAACCATTTCCGGCACAAAGGGTCTTACCAATTTCTGTATTTATTCAAAAAATATTCGCTGCTTGGAAAAAGTTCAAAAGTACATTTGTCAAAGAAGGTAGATTACCTTCCAAGTTTTTCCGCGACGATCAATTCCAATCCTTCAGAGCCTGTTCAAGCCATTTTATTTAAAGGTGAATTAAAAAAATTTCGCACATGCCGCATTGAGATTGTCCACAATGGAAAAACGGTTTATCATTCAACTATTCGAAAAGGATCTTTTGAACTTGTGATTCCTCTTTTCATAAAAAACAGGGAGATAATTGAAGTGAAATTGAAACGGCCTCATGACCAGTATTACGCAGGAGAAACAATTTTTCGGCTGGACCATCTCCTTCCTCTATCTAAAAAGGAATGGGAATTTTACCAAAATTTTGAAAAGGGAGCTCGTGAAATAACGAAGTGGGTTCATCAACATTTTCCTGATGCACACTTTCAAGAAAAGGATGAAAATACATGAACATAAAAGAATTAAAGATCATTGTGACTGGAGGATCTGGTTTTCTTGGAAAACATGTTGTCAGCTGCCTGAAAGAACGAGGATGCCAAAATATCTTTATTCCAAGAAGCCGCGACTACGATTTACGAAAAGAAAGCGACATTATCAATATGTTCAAAGATTTCAAAACAGACATTGTCATTCATTTAGCAGCTGTTGTCGGCGGCATTGGAGCCAATCAAAAAAAACCGGCAACGTTTTTTTATGACAATTTAATTATGGGTGTTCAATTAATGGAACAAGCAAGAAGGTTCGGCGTAAAAAAGTTTGTCACTGTCGGCACAGTCTGTTCTTATCCTAGGCTTGCACCCGTTCCCTTTCAAGAAAAAGACTTATGGAACGGCTATCCTGAAGAGACAAATGCACCTTACGGCATAGCGAAGAAAGCACTGCTTGTACAAGCTCAAAGTTACCGAAAGCAATTTGGTTTTAATTCCATCTTTTTAATCCCTGTCAATTTATACGGTCCATGGGACAATTTCGATTTAGAAACATCCCACGTCATTCCCGCAATCATCCGCAAATGTTTGGATGCAAAAGAACTAGGAAGCGAACACATTGTTTTATGGGGCTCCGGCCATGCAACGAGAGAATTTCTTTATGTGAAAGATGCTGCATGTGCAATTGTATTGGCGACGGAACTTTATGACGAGGGACTGCCTGTCAATATCGGAACAGGGAAAGAAATATCTATTAAAGCGCTCGCTCATTTAATTAAAGAGTTGACGGAGTTTGAAGGAGACATCTTATGGGATGAAACGAAACCGGACGGACAGCCCCGCAGGAAGTTGGATATCCGTTTGGCAAAAGAAAAATTTGGCTTTTCAGCCAAAACCGATTTAAAAACAGGTTTGCAGCAAACGATTGAATGGTACCGAAAACATAGGGACTTCACCAATCAATGATTTTTTATTTGATGAAAGATTTCAAGCAATTTTTGTCCGCTTTTATCCCATGAAAAATTTTTTGAGCGGACTTTTCCTTTCGCAATCACCTTTTTTCTTATCTTTACATCCATTATTTTCACGAGTTTATCTGCTATATCGTTCGGATCATACGGATTGAACAAAAGTCCCGCTGATTGGACGATTTCCGGTATGCTCCCGGCGTTTGCTGCGGCGATGGGGGTACCGGTTTTCATCGCTTCAACTAACGGAATGCCAAATCCTTCAAAAAGAGAAGGATAGATGAGGAAGCTAGCGAGATGATACATGTACGGTATATCTTTTTTCGGCACATATCCTAAAAAGGAGATTTGTTCGTCTAATTGCAGCTTTTGAACGAGACTTTGGATTTTGTCAAACTGTTGAAGATCAGCTTTTTCATAACCTGTAAAAACAATGGATATTGAATAGTTGTGGTATTTTTTTGCAACGGATAACGCCTTCAGCAGATTCAGATGGTTTTTATGAGGCCAGAAATTGGCTGGATATAGACCGAATTCAACCGGAAGCTGATATTTTTTTTTGATGCGTTCGATTTTTTGTTTCCTGATAGGCTGCTGAAACTCTTTCGGAGCATCTCCATAAATGACATCTATTTCTTTTTTATTTACTTCGAATTTTTCGATTATTGTCCGTTTAGAAAAATCTGAAATCGTTATAATGCGGTCGGCATGTTCGAGGGCATCTTTTATATCGCGATTGCGTTTTTCCCTTTCACTTTGTTGAAAAAACTCCGGAAAATATTCATGCTGAACATCGGGAATTAAAACACAAACCGGAATGTGAACAACTTTTGGAAACCTTGTAAACAATGGGCACAATAAAACATCAATGTTTAATTGATCAATCCAAGTCTTCAACTGTTTTTCCGTAGAATTGTTCATGGAAACGCTCAATTTTTTTACATTACATCCTTCGATGTTGAACAAATGCATCTGAAATTCGTTCAGAAACAGATAAAATTCATGCTCAGATGTTCTAGACATTCCCTCTATTAAATTGGCAGCAAACTGCTCCATCCCGCCCATTTTTCCTGACCAAAATTGAATCATGTTTACCGCAATTTTCATGTTCCGTCATCTCGTTCCTTTAACAACCTTTTGATTTCATGTTCTTTTGATTTATGACAAATTAAGAGACCATCTTTTGTTGAAGCGACAATCAAATCTTGAATTCCAATCAATAACGCATGCTTTTGATCGACTTTTACAAGACAATTTTTTACATCACTGGCCGTGACTTGCCCTATCAAAATGTTTTCTTCCTCTGATGAGGAGTAAAAATGTTCCAATGAACTCCATTTCCCTACATCATTCCACTGTAAGTCAACAGAAATTGTGTAAATGTTGTCCGCTTTCTCTAAAATGGCATAATCAACTGAAATTTTCGGCAAGGACTTATACACTTTTTGGACATGCTCATCGTCTTTCGTAAACGGCTCCCACAATTCAGGTTGAAACTTTTCCAAATAGTACGCAATGGTCGATGGTTTCCAAATAAAAATGCCGCTGTTCCAAAAAACATGATCCATTTGATACAACGTTTTTGCCAGAGCGTAGGAAGGTTTTTCAATAAATGCTTTCGCCCTGAATACCGAATCCTCTTTCTTCACGCATTGAATGTAGCCATAACCCGTTTCCGGCCTATCCGGTTTTATGCCAAGCGTCACGATCGTATTAGACCTGCAAGCTATTTTTTCGGCAGCTTTCAAAACCTTTAACAGCTCATTAGCATCTGGAATATAGTGATCTGCAGGTACAGCAGCAAATACTTCATCATCCTGTTTTTTTAAAAATGTTCGAGCGCAAAAAGCCATGCATGGTCCAGTATCTCTTTGGGCGGGTTCGATGAGGATCTGTTCATCAGAGATGCCCAATTGATCTTTTATCAAATTTTTATATTGTGCTGTAGTAATAATATATATATTTTCAACCGGCATCTGCCCGGAAAAACGTTTATATGTTTGCTCTAGCATCGTTTCATCCTGTTTGGTGAGCGGAAGAAATTGCTTAGGTTTTTCCTTTGTACTCCAAGGCCAAAATCTTGTACCTTGTCCTCCAGCCATTATCACGACTTTCAAAAAGCAACACCTCGTTTCGAGTTTCACAGTATTTTACGCAAGGCATAGATTTTTGTTTGAATAAACCGCCTTGAATAAACAGATTTAGGCGCTGAAAGAAGGAATCCTTAAAGTGATAGAGCAAGTATCATGCCGTTTTTCATAAAATTATATATAAGAACAGACATTGGCGATGGAGAACAGCGGATTTTTAAATATTTACATTTTCTTTTTTTAAGAATTTTATGAAATAGAAAGGGCGTATCTCGCATGAAAATATTGTTTACTTTTTATATTGCGGGAAGCGGCGTCGAAACGTTGAATCGTCAACGTTTTGCCGCTTTAAAAAAATACGGGGTCGAAAGCCATGTATTATATTTAACAAAAGGTTCCGGATGGAAAAATATAGAGGCAAGCGGAATGACAGCGTTTGTCACCAATGATGAACAAGAGATTAAGCGGATATTTGAAATAGAAAAATACGACTTGATTTTTGTTTGTGCAGACTACCTTTTTTTGTCAAAAATTAGAAAACTAGGCTTTAACGGCAAGATCGTATATGACATTCAAGGGTTTGGAACAGAAATCGATCAACTGTTAAAAAAAGCTAAACCGTTCGTTGAAGAACATGCCACTGCCATTTTATCCCCCAACACATCCCACTTAATTACAAAAATAAAGAAAGCTTTTCCGGATAAACAGCTTTATAGCTTTCATAACGGCATCGATACGAAGTTATTCTCCAAAAAAGAAGTGGAAGCTCCTCAAAAAAGGATTATAGGGTGGGTAGGCAGAATAGAGGAGAACAAAAATTGGAAACTTTTTCTCCGCCTTGGGAGACATTTGTTAAATCAACAATTTGACATTGAATTATGGATGTTTGAGGACCCCACTTTAAGCATGGATGAACAAAGAAAACAGTTCGCAAGGTGGCTGAAACGTCTCGAGCTAACAGAGCATGTAAAAATGTTCGCAAATATCCCCCATGGTGAAATGCCAATCTATTACTCTAAAATCGCAAAATCAGGAGGCTTTTTTTGCTCAACATCGCTGTTAGAAGGATTCGGATATGCTCCGTTGGAAGCGATGAGCTGCCAATGTCCCGTTTTATGTACAGATTCAGACGGAGTGAAAAGCTTTGTCATTCATAATCGGACAGGAAAAATCATCCCAAAAAACCGCCTTCAAAAAGCGGTTTTAGAAGCAAAGGATATGTTAACTAATGCACCTCTCCGTTCAAAATTGGTTCAAAACGGTCTGAATTTAATTCAACACGAATTTTCACTTGAAAAATATGGTGAATCTTTTATCAAAATGCTTAAACATCTCGGATATAAACAAAAAGAATAGGCTTGTGAAAATTAATTAATAATTATAAATGACTATACTTTTTGATCGACTTTGAATATACGTATAGTATTAGGAAGTTCCATCTGAGCAGCACTTCCTAATTTTATAAATAGGAGGGGTATGCTTTGCCACAAACTGTAGAAGAGTGCCGGGAAAAATTAGAACAAACACGTTTATCGCAGCAGCAAACAAGAAATAAACTACTTGAATGCCGGCAAAAGCTAATCGATTGTAGAGAAGAATTAGCACAGTGTAGAGAAGAATTACGAGAATGCAGAGAAGAAATTTAAACTATTTTAAATAGGAGGGTGAAAGAATTGCCGAGTCCTGAACTGATTCAATGCCGAAATGAATTACGGCAGGAAAGAGCAACGTTAAGGGAGATCAGAAACGAACTGCGCCAATGCAGGGAACCATTAAGCATCTGTCGAAGCGAACGGCGCGAGTGTAGAGAAGCGCTTAGAGAATGCCGAAATCCATACACCATTGCTGCAATTGAAAGCATGCATCTATAAGAAAGGCGCTGACCAAGTCTTTCAGGTGTAAGAAACCAAAAAAAACAAGCTGATCCTGTCAAAAATTCCGGTTTCTTA
This sequence comes from Aeribacillus sp. FSL K6-8394, assembly GCF_038008865.1. Lineage (NCBI taxonomy): Bacteria > Bacillati > Bacillota > Bacilli > Caryophanales > Bacillaceae > Aeribacillus > Aeribacillus sp. FSL K6-8394. The sequence goes on along the minus strand of NZ_JBBPAA010000001.1, from coordinate 147,785 downwards.
CACAATTTTTGGATAAAGAATGCCGAAATATTTTTCCTTAAAATTAAACACAGGGGCTGTCTAATAAGTCGATTTTCCGGCTTATAGACGCCCCTTTAATGTTTTAGAAACGTTGATATATCAATGCTTATGTCGTTTTCAATGGATTTTGACTTTCTGGACAGCCCCTATTTCTTACCTCTAGTCAAGTGTTTTTTATTAAATAATTTGGTTAATATAGATTTTATTTTGGAAGGAAGGGGTACCCCTTCCTTCCAAAATAAATTTTCGCATGACAAATAGACCTCACGATTTCCATTTTTTTCGCCAGGTCTTTGTGATATAATCTTACTTACGATTACTGATGCATTGTTGCCTTTTCGTAATCGTATTTCAGATTATGTGTGATAAGGTGATAAGCCGATTTCAAGAACTTATTCACGCATGCTATGGACGCAACTTTATGAGGTTTCCTCTGGGGTTGCGTTTTTAATTTATCATAATAATCTACAATATGATTTTGTGTATTTTTCCGTAGTTGGATCATGGTCTGGATCATGTAAAATAGAATTTTTCTAAGTTTGTTATTTCCTCTTTTATTAATCTTGTCTTTATAAAAGGTATTCCCAGATTGATATCTCATGATATCAATACCGACGTAAGCATTCAGTTGTTTATGGTTTTTGAATCGTCGAATATCTCCTAGTTCTCCAATTAAACGAACTGCAGTCGTTTCTCCGATTCCTGGAAATGAAATTAAAATCTGATACGCTTGTTTATCTTTCGATAATTTAACCATCTTTTGGACAAGTTGTTCTCTTTTCTCCTTCAAGTCTGCAATCCGTTTGGCATAATCCCGCACTTGTTCACAGCGAATATCATCTTTTGAAATTGCTGGATACGCTTCTTTTGCTGCTTCGATTAAAGCGATCCCTTTTTCTTCAGCACGTGCCAATGATAAGTTTTTTCTTGTGTTGGCTTTTAAACGATTACGAATCACTGTTTTTGAACAAACTAACACATGATCCGGATGAGGGTATAATTGAACGACATTCAAAAATAAAGCAGAACGTTTACTGAATAGCTTTTCTAACTCGGGAAAACTCAATTGTAGAATCGCGTGTAAACGACTATATAAATGCGTCATTTCACTACTTAATTCATCATAATATCTCGTCATTGCACGCATTTGTTTATAATAATCCTCTTCTTGATAAGTTTGTTCACGTTCAACTCTAAAGTGAGTTTTCGCAAGTTCATGAGCGTCGCTTTTATCTGTTTTTTGTCTCCTCATTGAAGCCATTTGAATATTCGCTTCGAGTGGGTTAACTCGATAATACATATAACCTTGATCACCTAAGAATCGTTCTAGTGGTTTTGAATATACGCCTGTTGCTTCAAAGACAATATCAGGTGCCTGTCCATCTTTTTGTGTTAAAGTTATAAGGGTTTTGTTTAATTTCTCGAAAGAGTAACGGTTATGGGTTATTTCACCCTCATATTCGCATTGACGATAACGGTCGTAAATGACCATTGTGCTTTTCCCCATACTGACATCAAATGCCACTACGTGTTTCATATTTTCTGCCTCTCCTTTTTAGCCAAACATAGAAGGTCTTCACATTGCCTTATCGATTCCATTTTCTTATACACGGTCTCTTCGGACCCAACATACTAAACTGATTCAAATAAGGGTGTGAAGTTGGTCTGTTTTTAATACGGACTCTATTTGGTCCCAGGAGCTGTTCGACCTTCCTTCACTTCTACTATAAAAAAATAGTAGCACAAACCTTGGCCTAGGTCTGTACTACTAATGTTAGTATGTTTTTAATGTTTGTAACTATAAACATTTTAGTTCAAATTGCTTCTCAATTCTTATCTTTCCAGCGGACAACTTCCCATTTTAATGATTCGCCTTTGGGAAATGAAGCAAATTCATATTTGCTTAATGGAATGGCAAGCGATTTGTCGTATTTTAATTTACGGAGGACCTTTGCTTCCATTGGTTTAAGTTCACCATTTCCACTAACAAAAAAATGCCGTTTATACAAAAACAATTTTCCTTCCGGAATCGGGTTTTTTTGATCAAATGTTCTCGAAATAGGCTTGCCAATTTGAAAATCTTCCAACATTTCAGGCGCTACAAGAATGAAATCTTTTAAGTCTGCCTTTAATCTCCGCAAAGCATCGGCCGACTCAATCGGCCTGGCGCATCCCCCTTCTGTATAAAATATACTTTTCCCACATTTAATGAAACGATAATTTGGAAACAATTTGGCATTGGAAAAAACAGATTTTTCAATAGGGGCCCCTTCACGATATTGATAAAGCAATGGATCATGTACTTTTACCAGCTGTTTTCGATCATATTTTAACATTCGAAAGGCTGCCTCATCGATTTTCCGCCTTATGTTTCCGTCAATTAAAAATGTGTTTTCATTTGTTGAGAGGACAACCAGCCCAGTCGGCAATTCTTTCGGCATGAATGCGTTCAATTCTTGAAATGAATCAGGTGTTTTTAAACATATATCCAAAACTTTTGGAATAGGATAAAATGGTGACCATTCTGCCAAACGGGCCCAAAAAGCAGCATCACCGTTATGCCAATATTCAGGCGAATCGTCCCAATATGAACCGTATTTCGCCAGTATGAGCGGCAACAGTGAAGCTCGATGCATCACCGAACAATGATCAACAAGATTTTGAGGTTTTGTTAATATCCCGTTTGTTTCCCGTACTTTTTCATACACGGTTCTTCCGCTTTGATCAATTTTTCGGACAAGCTGTTTTGAATAGACAACACCATAAGATGGACTGTTATTTAAAATAGTTGTCATTTCAGAAAGCCGTTCCGGCAAATATATGTCGTCATCCGTCAAATAAGAAATGTAGTCGCCGGATACTTTTTCCAACGCCTCATTAATCAATGTTGCGTAACGTGTTGTTTTATGTCGATCCTCATCTCGAATGCCGCTGTCAAAATATTGAATTCGTGAATCTTGCAAAAAGCCTTTTATAATTCTTTTTGTCTTATCATTGGAATGATCGTCCATGATCAATAGCTCCCAATTGTCATATTTTTGGGCAAGCACGCTTTCAATCGCTAGATGAACCGTATCCGGCTTGTTATAGCTCGTTAAAATGATGGAAACCTTCGGCTTCATCATCTCACACCTTGCTATTTATTTTGATGAAAAGCAAATAGATTGGCATCCACCCATGATTCATACGTGCCAGCATCTGACCAAAACCCTTCCACATAGGAAAAACCGATCGTTCCCTTTTCCAAAAATTTTCGGTTTACATCTGTAATTTCATATTCTCCTCTTAAAGACGGCTTGATCTCGTTGAGCACGTGAAAAACAACCGGTTTATACAAGTAAATGCCTGTAATGCATAAATTGGACTTGCTGTAGGTCGGTTTTTCGACTAAATCCGTGATTTCCTTTTTTTCTTTATCCAAAAAAGCAACGCCATATCTCGACGGCTCATCCACTTCTTTTAAAAAGAGCTGAGCTTCATTCCCGCTCTTTTCAAAAGATTTCAAAAATGAGCTTAAATTCATTTCAAAAATGTTATCCCCCAGCAAAAGCACAAATGGATCGCCATTCGTAAAAAATTCAGCCTTTCTAACACCATCTCCAATTCCATTTGGCTCCTTTTGAATCGTATATTGGATATTTACATTTAAACTTTCTCCATTTCCAATAATTTTGAAAAACTGTGGTAGATGTTCTTCATTAGTAACAATTAAAATATCTTTAATTCCTGCTTCTTTCAACCTTGAAATCGGCCAGCATATCATTGGGAATTTTCCAACCGGAAGTAAATGTTTATTGATTACATTCGTAAATGGTTTCAATCTCGTCCCTTTTCCTCCTGCCAAAATGACGCCTTTCAAAACCTTTCACTTCCTTTACGATGCAATTCCCGGAGATATTCCGGTAAACAGTTCATTTCAAATGGCGCTAATCAAGCAAATGTTCAATAATTCCAGCCAAACCTGAGATCGCTAATATGACCGTAATTGGATGGAAAATGGCGTATAAATATTCATTTCCAAAAAATAAAATGGCGGCACACCATATTCCTGTGCACCAATAACAGCTTAAAAGCTCACCGATCCACAGTCGAATCCCTTTTCCTTTCGGTTTTAAATAAGAAATGGTTTCTCCGTCCTCCCCTTTTTCCTCCACAATTGTTAAAAAAGGAGCCCGCAAAAATGAAGCGATTTTATCAAACACTATAATTCTCGTTAATCGAAAAGATGCCAATGCAGTGAGAACAAATGAAAACCAATACCACTCCATGGAATCAATTCTCCTTTCCTTCACCAACATATGTTTTGAATATTTAAAGCGTTCAAATAAAATAAAAAAACCCGGCATAACCGAGTTCTCCATTTTAATTCCCTAACACTTTTATGTCTAAAATACTTTTCGATTTTATTTTCAAAGGTTCATTTTGATCAAATGTACGGATTTGAACGACATCGTTTTCCTTTGACAAAATAATTCCTTTGTATGTTTTCTCTACTGTTTTAATTTCACATACGTTTTTATACACATGCTCCGGAAGACTTGAAAAGAAATCGATCTTTTCATGAACCGTCATATTTGCCAATTCTCTTCTTCTTTTATAAATCTCTTCTTTCGTCCATGTACTCTTTACCGCTTGCTTAGAATTATTGGCAATTTTTTTTAATAACGTCGACTGCATGGTCACTTCAGGTTTTTTTATATTCGGCTGGACAATATACATCAAAGGTTCTAATTTTTCTTTTTTAATCAAGTTTGATCGCCACCCTCAAATATGATTTCTCTCATTATTTTATGACACGATAGAATGAAATCATGACGGAAATCTAACTTTTTCTTATGACAAAAGAGCATTTGAAAATCGCTGCACATTGAGACAAAAAGTCGTAACAGAACATCAACAATAAATCCAAGCTTCACGGCTTGAAATAGTGGCACCTTGAAGCTGACAGCAAAATTTCATTTTATCCTGCCATAAAAACATCCATGAGTAATTTTACTCCCCACCCATGCATGAAAATCCATCATTCCTTCCCATAATGGATATGAACGCAAACAGTTTTGAAAGACGTTCTCTTTAATGGTGGTTCGACCCTGTAATAAAAACTGTTTGAGTCCATTTGGTGTTCCACCCATTGTCAGCCCTTTTCGTGTGAAAAGGTGACTACGAACAGAAAAATGCCTAACGTGCAAATGGACTCCCTGTTTGCGAATTTATCGATGGAAGGAGTAAGAATCATGGATGTTCTTTATCATCGTTGTGCAGGATTAGATGTCCATGCCGAAACAATTGTCGTTTGTGCTCTTCTTGGAGAGGAAGAACACGTTCAAAAGGAAGTTGAAACATTTCCTACTTTCACGAAAGACTTGTTTCGTCTTCTGAAATGGTTAGAAGATCGTGGTGTCACTCATATTGCGATGGAGAGTACGGGCGTTTACTGGAAACCTGTGTTCAATATTTTGGAAGATTACTTTGACATTACACTTGCCAACGCTCAGCGAATCAAAAATGTACCGGGGAGAAAAACCGATGTTTCCGATGCAGAATGGATCGCCAAATTGTTGCGTTACGGATTGATCGAGAAGAGTTTTGTACCTCCTGAGAACATTCGAGAATTACGGGATTTAACTCGCTTGCGCAAAAAATGGATCGGGCAGTTAACCGCGGAGAAAAACCGCATTCAAAAAGTGTTGGAATGTTCCAATATCAAGTTAAGTTCCGTGATTTCGGATGTATTTGGTGTATCTGGGCGAAAGCTACTGGAACGTTTAATGAAACAGGGATACATCGAAGAAACCGAAGTCGATGCTTGCATTCACAGGAGTATGAAGAGGAAAAAACAACAAATTCAGGATTCTCTCTTTGGTACATTGACCAACCATCAACTGTTCATGATTCGCCAATCGTGGAAGCACATCGAATCGTTGGAAAGTTTACTTCGAGACATCGAAGAACGAATCGACCAACTCTTACAAGTATACAAACAAGAGATGGAGCTTCTTGTGACCATACCGGGGATCAAGAAGGAAACCGCTGCCGTGATTATCGCTGAAATCGGAGTCGATATGGGACAATTTCCAACGTCTCAACACCTCGCTTCATGGGCGGGAGTCGCGCCGGGAAATCATGAAAGTGCTGGAAAACGAAAAAGTACCCGAACGACGAAGGGGAATCCGCATATCAAATCGGCGTTATGTGAGGCGGCTTGGGCTTTGTCTCGATGTAGGAATCAACGTTTGGCAGCGAAATATTGGTCATTGGCGGCACGCAGGGGAAAGAAAAAAGCACTCGTTGCGATCGCGCACCGAATGCTTACCATCATTTACTGCATCATTTCTCGAAAAGAACCGTTTCGAGAGCAGTAAATAAATTAGTATAACCAAAAAGGTTCAGAAATATACGAGATACCTAAAAATAAGGTAGCTCTGCTTTCCTATTGCCTTTTTTTGGTCGTTAATAGGGTATCCAATTTGATTGTGGGGTATACCGCTTCAGCCATGGTTAATTGATTTTCACAGAAAAAAGATTAATCTTGTGCGAGTAACGCACACAGATTAATCTTTTTCAGCTAACTTAATAACCTAAAATATGAAAACCTGAATCAACATGAATCGTTTCCCCTGTAATGCCGCGGGAAAGATCGCTGAACAGGAACAACGCCGTGTCTCCAACTTCTTCTTGTGTTGTGGTTCGGCGCAGCGGAGCACGTTCTTCTATTTCCTTCAGAATTGAATTAAAATCACTGATACCTTTTGCCGAAAGCGTACGAATCGGACCAGCGGAAATGGCATTGACGCGAATATTTTCTTTACCTAGATCGTTCGCCAAATATTTCACGCTAGCATCCAATGACGCTTTCGCAACTCCCATTACGTTGTAGTTTTGAACGACTCGCTCACCGCCCAAGTAAGTTAATGTAACAATGCTTCCACCTTCTGTCATCAAAGGACGGGCTGTTTTCGCAACCGCCGTTAAAGAATAAGAACTGATGTTGTGGGCCAACAGGAAGCCGTCTCTTGTTGTGTTCAAATATTCACCGCTCAGCTCTTCCTTATTCGCAAAGGCGATACAATGAGCGATACCGTGAATCACACCAACCTCGCTTTTAATTTTTTCAAAACACTGCTCGATTTCTTCATCCTTTGTTACATCACAAGGAAGCACGAGATAATCTTCCCGTCCTAACGAATCTACAAGCTCTCGAACCGATTTCTCCATTCTTTCGCCCACATATGTAAAGATCAATCTTGCTCCTGCTTCATGCAAAGAGCGGGCAATTCCCCAAGCAATGCTTCGCTTGTTTGCAACACCCATGACCACAATGTTTCGGCCTTCCAAATTCAATTTCATGGAAAATCCTCCTAAACATTATTACAAGTTATTAATACCTGATCATAATTATAAAGGACAAAAGAGAAAAAAGCCAGAACATATATGTCCGGCTTATGTTATTTCGAAGCAGCTAAATTTCTTTTATATGCCCAATGATTGGTAGGACCGTGGCCGCCTCCAATGCCTAGTGCATTTTCTACAGCAAGATGGATGAACTCTTTTGCGGTTTTTACGGCTTCGATAACGTCTTTACCTTTGGCGAGCTCAGCTGTCAGCGCAGCAGAAAAAGTGCAGCCTGTTCCGTGCGTATGCTTTGTGTTTACATAGTTGCCTTTAAATTCATAAAAATCATGCCCGTCAAACAACAAATCAATGATTTCGCTGCCCGACGGCTGATGTCCTCCCTTTATGATCACATGCTTTGCTCCCATTTGGCAAATTTTTTTCGCAGCTTCTTTCCGATCATCAAACGATTTTATCTCGATGCCCGTGATCGCTTCCGCTTCCGGGATGTTCGGCGTCACAATAAACGAAAGCGGAATTAAGTCGTTAATGAGCGCGTTGATGGCAGACTCTTCAAGTAATGGATGTCCGCCTTTTGCAATCATTACTGGATCAACGACAATTTTTTCCCATCCATGCTTTTGAACTTTATTTGAGACGGTTTGGATGATTTCTTGATTAAAAAGCATTCCTGTTTTGACCGCATCTGGCGATAAATCTTCAGCAATTGCATCAAGCTGACTGATCACCCCTTCAATCGGAACAGGGTAGACGCCATGAACACCTAATGTGTTTTGAGACGTAACGGCCGTGATCACGCTCATTCCGTATACATCCAACTCCTGAAAAGTTTTCAAATCTGCCTGAATTCCCGCGCCTCCTCCTGAATCGGACCCGGCAATCGTCAACGCTTTTCCAATGGCCATAAACACACCTCCATTTAAGCTCCGAAGTAACGTTGATAAATAGCTTTTGCTTTCTCTTCTTCCTTAGTGCCGTGAATTAATGCTCTTCCGTCTTGAAAAAGCACAACGCGGAAATCATCCGCCTGAAAGGAAATTAAATAAGCATTTCCTTTTAAGTCTTTCACGATCGGACGCAAACGATTGGTAATTTCTGATAGCGAAATCTTCTGTTTTTGCTGCGGACGTATTTGTACGGTATTCCTTCCGCACAAAACCGCTGTTTTTAATCCATTTTCAACCGACAAATATGGATATGTCGGGTGATGTCCGCACGATGGGCAGTCGGCCTTTTTTAATTTTGTCATGTCCACTGCAGAATGCTCCCTTGTCCAAACATCAAATGAAACTAACTGCTTGGACACCTCTCCGCTGACTAAATATTTCAGTGCCTCTGCAGTTTGATAAGAGGCGACGATTTGCACCGCCGGGCTGATCACGCCAACTGTATCGCACGTCATTCCGTCAGACGGAATCGCTTGGAGCATACAATGGAGGCATGGTGTTTGTTTCGGAACGATGGAAACGGTCATTCCATAACTTCTCACTACTGCCCCATAGATCCAAGGTATTTCGTGCTTCATCGCTAAATCATTGATGAAAAATCTCGTTTCAAAATTGTCAGTCCCATCGATGATAAGGTCGACATCCTTTACATGTTCAATAAAATCAATTGAGAAATCGCCCACAATCGCTTCAATCGAAATGTTCGAATTGATTTCCTGCAAATGTTTTTTGGCAGCAACCGCTTTTGGCAGCTTTTGTTTCGCATCCTCTTCCGTATACAGCTGTTGACGCCCGAGATTGCTCCAATCGACATAATCACGGTCAATGATGGTTATTTTACCGATTCCAGCACGGGCTAACATTTCAGCGCTTGCACAGCCGAGTGCTCCAGCTCCAACAATGAGCACATGGCTTTTCAGCAATTTTTTTTGTCCCTCTTCTCCAATAGGAGAAAACAAGATTTGGCGAGAATATCGTTCCATTATGTCGTTAACATTCCTTCCGTTGGACTGCTTGCTTGTGCATACCGTTTTTTCGGAATGCGTCCTGCTTCATATCCAAGTCTGCCTGCTTCAATCGCCAGCTTCATTGCCTTCGCCATTTTCACAGGATCCTTTGCACCGGAAACAGCTGTATTTAATAAGATTCCATCTGCTCCCATCTCCATGGCGAGTGCGCAATCTGCCGGCGAACCGATTCCGGCATCAACAATGACTGGAATATTTGCTTGCTCAATAATAAATGATAAATTGAGAGGATTGACAATTCCTTGGCCTGATCCGATCGGAGATGCTCCCGGCATGATGGCATGAACCCCTAATTCTTCAAGCTTCTTCGCCAGAACAACATCGTCTGAAGTGTATGGAAGAACAATAAACCCTTCTTCCAATAACATCTCTGATGCCTTCAATGTTTCAATCGGATCAGGGAGAAGCGTTTTATCATCTCCAATTACTTCCACCTTAATCATATCACATAATCCTGATGCCTTCGCAAGCTTGGCGATTCTGACTGCTTCCTCCGCAGTTTTTGCTCCGGCCGTGTTCGGCAGAAGCGTATATTTTGATAAATCCAACATCTCCAAAAAATTTGGCTGTGAAGGCTCGTAAATATTCATTCTTCTGACGGCAAATGTCAAAATTTCAGCACCTGAGGCTTCCACCGCTTCTTTTTGTATCTCAAAAGACGGATATTTTCCAGTTCCTAACATCAATCTCGACTGAAATGTTTTATCACCTATTTTTAACATGAATCATCATCCCCCTCCAACAAAATGGACAATTTCAATTTGATCACCATCATGTAATGTCTGGATACTGTATTGTTCTTTTGAAACAATTTCACCATTTCGTTCAACGACAACAATTCTTTCCTGTAATTGAAAAAAGTTCAGCAAATCTTCTATGTTCCGAACACTATTCTCCACTTCCATCTGCTGGCCGTTGATGCGAAGTTTCACTGTTTAATCACCTCCCTTTCGCATCAGAAAGCAATCGGTTTAAAGAAAAGCTATGAACATAACGCTCATATTGATTCGTTTTCAAAATCATGTCTTTTACGATCAAGCTTGTAATCGGCGCTAGAAGAATGCCGTTTCGATAATGGCCGGTCGCAAAAAAGATTCCCTCATGCTCCGGGTGCTCGGCAAAATACGGCCAGCCGTCAGCTGTTTGCGGCCTGAGCGACGACCAAGCACTAACGACCGGTTCAGACCCGATTTCTGGCATCATTTTCTGAACCTTTATCATTAATTCGGATACTCCTTTGACTGTCGGATGCGTATCCCAGTCGTTTTCATAAGAAGTTGCTCCAATAATAACGGTGCCGTCTTTTTTCGGTACGATATAACAGTGCTCGTAAAACACTGTTTTGTTGATCACCAGTTTTTTCGGTTTTATGGCTAAGCATTCTCCTTTAACGGGCTTCATTGGATTTCTCAGCCCCAGCTTTTCAAAGAAAAAGCCACTCCAAACTCCGCTTGAAACGACGACTTTTCCACATATCAAAACTCCTTGGGAAGTGACAAGCTTGTATGCTTTTCCCTCTTTAATCACGTCGAAAACAGGACATTGTTCAAAAATAGATGCACCATATTTTCTAGCGCCTTTCGCATATGCGCGGCAAACAGATGAACCTTTCACTTGGCCGTCATGTTTAAGCCAAAGAGCTCCTGCAATGTCTTTAGAAACATGCGGCTCATTTGCCAGTACGTTCTCCCTTGAATGCCATTCTAGCTCATCCTCATCTGCAAGCGATTGCAGGGAGCGGCCTTCTTCCTCAGTAAATGCAAGCCGGTACATGCCTTCCTGCACAAGCTCGATATCTACACCGGATTGTTCCAACAGTTCGTTTGCAAGGCTCGGGTATAAATTTCGGCTCTCTAAGCATAACTCAAAAAATATGTCTCTTTTTTCATTTTCCGAATGGGCCCCCAGCATTCCGGCTGCAGCAGATGTCGCTTTACCTCCGATTTCGCCGCTTTCAAACACGGCGGTTTTCAGCCCTGCTTTCGAAAGCTCATAGGCAATCCCTTGACCGATGACCCCTCCCCCGATGATTCCAACATCAAAAACGTTCATTTTAAAAAGCTTCTCCTTTCCTGAAAAGTTTGGCAGCGCTCTCTGGGTCTTTGGAAGAAAAGATATAGGACATAACGGCAATACCGCTTGCTTTTTTTTCTAAAACTTTTTGCATATTATCAGGCGTGATCCCACCAATGGCGATAATGGGAATATTGACGTGTCCAACGATTTTTCCGAGCAAATCTGTTCCCTTTGCCGGAAGTCCTTTTTTACTGTTCGTTTCAAAAACGTTTCCGAAGAAACAATAGTCTGCTCCGTCTTTTTCTGCTTTTACTGCTTCTTCTAATGAATGGACGCTGACTCCGGCTTTTATTTGCGGAAAAGCACTTTTCACTTTTTTTACCGGCAGGCCGGTTCCCGGAAGATGAACATTTTGAACGCCTGTTAGGAGCGCAACATCGAGCCGATCGTTGATAACAAGCTGTTCTCTCCTTATCCCGTTTGCCAAAAGCTGTTCTACAAGATGAATGATCTCACATGGTCTTTTATTTTTTTCTCGTATATGAACGTAATCAACATGATCTGATATGGACAAAATTATGCGTATTAGCTCGTTGACTGGTTTTGTTCCGTCTGTTACGGCATGAAGCTCCAACATGTACATTCCTTTCATGAGAAAGACGCCCACACTCGTCTTTCAAGGTTCAAAACTGGAAAGCAGCTGTCCAAGGGTGAGACTGGAAACAATAAAAAACCACCTTCCTTGCTGGAAAGTGGTAATGGAATATCAGACATATGTTTCAAATTCCCACTTCCCTACGCTGGCATCATCCAGATCAGGTTCAAAGGGTCTTAAAGTCAACACTTTAATCTCAGCCTTTCCAAAGGCTCCCCTAGTGGATGCTTATTAAATTTTCATACTAATTTCATGCTATCACAATTTGTTTTGTTTGCAAATATTATTTACTAAATTCCAGCTCATCTTTTAACTCATTTACATATTTGCGGGAACCCGTTACAATCAAGCGGTCCCCTTTTTTCAATTCGGTATCGCCGTGAGGCACAATGGAATCTTCACCTCGAAAAATCCGGACAAAGATACAATCTCCTGTAAACGGAAAGTATCGAAGCTTCATTCCATCATATTTTCGGTTATTCATATTAATTTGATAAAGAGAGTTGTCTTGGTTTGTTAAGATCCGCATAACGCCAGGCGATTCGATCAAAGCCCTGAGCAGCGTTTTTGTTGACAGCATGACGGAAAATACGCTGATCCCCTTTTCTTTTAATATTTGATCCAACTCCGGGGAAGAAATAGAGGCGATGACCTGTTCTACGCCGCATTCTTTTGCATATGTCGCAATTTCCGCATTTCTTTCTTCATCCCCAGTAGCCACTACCACTATATCAGCTTCCATTATGTGGTGTTCATTCAATGATTCTATCGAATAGTCTTTCAATTCTTCAATTTTAAACACCGATTGAGCAGTCCCGTTTTCGATTTTGTCTTGCTGTGTATGATATACGGTTGCTTCATACAAATTTTTATCCAATTCTCTTGTGACTGGAAGGGTCATTTGATTTGCACCAATAAAAGCAATTTTCTTTTTTGGCTGCACCGCCATTTTTTTGGGGAATAATTTTTTAAATCCTATCGGCGTGATAATGCTTGTTAACACGGCAACTACTATTAATGCGTCAGCCATTTGCTTATCAATCAGTTCGATTCGCTGTCCAATTTCAGCTGCCGCAATAACTAATGATAAAGTGGCAGTCAACAAGAACGCCGCCGCAATCGTTGTATTCGTATCATACCATTTTCTCAGCACAAAAACGGGAATAAACTTCGAGATCAAGAGGGCGAGAAATAACAAAGGAATTAACAAAAGAAGGTTCGGATCTTTGATCAATTCCCATAAATCCAATTCCACCCCTACCATGACAAAAAAGATCGGGATTAAAAAACCGTAACCAAACGAATCTAGCTTTTGCACCAAGTCTGAATTAGGCGATAAAAGCGAGACTAAAACTCCCGCAAGGAAGGCGCCTAAAATATTTTCTGCCCCAAGCGTTTCCGATAAACTGACAAGCACTATTATTAACGTAAAAACCGCCCTTGTTCCAATTTGAACCGTTCCTTTTGACATCGATTTAATAAAGGATCGACTTTTAAACCTTTTGCCAATGAAGTAAAGCAGTACGCCTGCTGCAAACAAAAGAAGCAGAAGCCACGTATTGCTTTCTCCTTCGCTGTTTAAGGAGACAAAAACCGCCAGCAAAATCATGGTGACAAGGTCGGCTATGACAGCCACCAGCAAAATAATTTGGCCGATGTTTGTTTTCATAATTTGCTCGTCTTTCAGCGTCGGCACTACTACTCCTAAAGAAATCGTTGAAATCACTAACGTCATGAAAAAGGCATTGCGGATAAATCCCATCCACATTAACAAATACGATAAAAGTAATGAAACAACGAAAATGCCAAGAAAAACAATTGACGCAACCAAAAAAGTATGAGGAGCTTTTTTTCCGTTGGGCAGCTTTTCTTCTTTTTTCTTCTCTTTGGAGAAAATGGTGAAATCAATCTCAAGCCCGCTTAAAAACATGAGAAATATAAATCCCAGCGTTGAGAGAGTTGACAGCCATACATCTTCTTGCACTAAATTAAATCCCGTTTTCCCGATGATTAATCCGACAATAATTTCCGCAACGACGACAGGAATGAATGCCAGTTTGAACCGATGCAGCAAAATCGGGGTTAAAAAAGCGCCTACCAACACGATGACAAGAGAGGTTACTGCATGTGATTCCATATTACGCCTCCTTTAGCTAATTTTGTTAGAGCAAATAGTTCATAAATAGTGTCGCCATGCCAAAATAAATCAAAATGCTGATCATATCATTAATCGTTGTAATAAATGGACCGGAGGCCACAGCCGGGTCAATGCGAAGCCTGTGCATGACAAGAGGAACAAACGCCCCGGCAATTGTCGCAACAGTCAGCGTTGACAATATGGAAAGACCCACTAGCAGTCCTAAGAAAAATTTCTGCTTCCAAATAAAAATTGTCAGTGCAACAACAATTCCGCATACTGTTCCGGTAATCAAGCCGGTTCCAGCTTCTTTGAGAATAATTTTCCACACGCGTTCGGAAGTGCCTTCGCCTGTTGCAATTCTTCTTACGGCAACAGCGAGAGCTTGTGTTCCTGTATTTCCAGCCATCCCTGCAATTAATGGTATAAAGAGCGCTAAAGTTGCCACTTTGTTCAACGTTTCTTCAAACTGGCCGATTAGGCCGGCGGTGAACATTCCTAAAAATAGGAGAATAATAAGCCATGGCAATCTTTTTTTGGCAGCAGAAACAGCATTCGGATCATATGAATCTACATCCGAGACAGCGGCCAGTTTCGAATAATCGTCAGAAGCCTCTTCGTCCAGCACATCAATAATATCATCAACAGTTATAATTCCAACAAGACGATGTTGAAAATCAACAACCGGAAGAGCCAAAAAATTGTAGTCTTTCATCTTTCTTGCTACTTCTTCCTGATCATCCGCCACAGATACCGAGTAGACTTTCTTTTTCATAATGTCAGCAATCAAAGTATCGTCTTCATGAACAATTAAATCTCTTAACGACAGGACGCCAACAAGATGTTTCTCTTCGTCAATCACATATAAATAATATATTGTTTCCGCATCAGGAGCTTCTTTCCGCAGCAAGTCCATCGTTGACCGCACCGTATAATTGGCATTAATGGCAACGAACTCAGTTGTCATAATACTTCCTGCGGTAAATTGTTCATAATCAAGAAGCTCGCTTATGCTTTTGGCAGCTTGAGCATCCATGATGGTTAAATAGCTGGAAATTTTCTCTTTTGTCAGCTCACTTAATACATCTGCCGCATCATCGGCGTACATGTATTCCATCATTTTGGCGGCAAATGCAGGATGCATTTCCTCAAGCAGCGATTTGTAGCGGTTTTTATCATCCCTTATATTTTCAAAAACATTCGCCATTTCTTCCGGAGATAGAATTTGATATAAAAGCATTCTATCCGGCTGGTCAAGTTTTAGAAAAAATTTTGCCTGATCATATGGATGTAGCTCAAAAAACAGCGAACGGAATTCCTCTACATTGTTCTCTCTCAGCTTGTCAATCATCAACTGTCTGTATTCCGGTGCATCTGTTTTAGGCTGCATAAAATCTCCTCCTTTCCGGAAAAAAATCGAAAAGTTTTGTGTTTTACTATATTAACAAATCTATCTGATTTTGTCGTACATTTTTTCATAACAAAAGCATGCACTTACAGGCGCGCATGCTTTATTATTTTTTCCATATCAGGAGGAAGCTTGCAAGTATACGTCAAATTTTTATGCAAAACGGGATGATAGAAGGACAGCGACTGACTGTGGAGGGCATGGCGGTCAATTTCTTCTTTTTGTCCACCATAAAGCGAATCTCCTAAAAGCGGATGACCTATATAGGACATATGTAGACGAATTTGATGAGTTCTACCAGTTACAGGCTTTACCTCAACAACCGTTTTGTCAGAAAAGCGGCTTATGACCCGAAAATGCGTAATAGCTTTTTTTCCATCCTCCCTGACAGTTCTCTCGATGATGCTATCGTTCTTTCTTGCAATTGGCGCATCGATGGTGCCTTCGTCTTCGCTGATCCTTCCATGGACAATTGCGATGTATGTCCGTTTTACCGCTCCTTTTTGCTGTTCCTTTGAAAAAAGAAAATGGCTGTAGCGATGTTTGGCTACAAGAAGCAGCCCGGATGTATCCCGGTCAAGCCGATTGACGATATGCACCGTAAGATTTTGCCGCTGTTGATCATAATAGTGTAAAAGCCCGTTCGCAAGACTTCCTGACGGATGCTCTCTAGACGGAATGGTGGACAAAAACGCCGGTTTATTTACAATAAGGCAATAATCGTCTTCATAAACAATGTCCAATGGTATGTTCTCTGGAATGAGCGACTGGCTTCTCTTTTCTTCCGGAAAATGGACGGTTACTTGATCGCCTTCTTGTAAGACGTATCGGACATTTTTTTCGTTCCCGTTAACGACAATTTTTCCACCGTTAAATTTAATATCTGTTAAAGCGGATTTAGAAATATGATGCTCCCGCAAAAATTCTCTAAGCAGCCAGCCATGATGTTCTTTTTTGATGTCCCAATGAAGCTGAAATGTCCCCATGTTTTTTCTTTCCTTTATCTGTCGCCAATAAACGAGTCCCGGACCCGCTTCCAAAATGGGAAAGGCCGAAATCTCGCAAACCTTACCTTTTCCTGTGCGACCCGGCATTGGATGGACCTGACGTTTTTGTGAAGAAGTGTTAAATGATCGATTGTAATTTGAAAATCAACATCATTGACAGGCTTTAGCATACACGTATGGTGGTCAGGCAAAATTAACGGCGAGCCGATTGTCCGGAACACCCTGTTGTTTATGGAAGCCATTTCTGTTAATTGAATAGCCCGCAGTGAAGGATGAATGAGAGCACCGCCAAGCGCTTTATTGTAGGCGGTGCTTCCTGTCGGTGTTGAAATACACAACCCATCTCCTCGAAATGTTTCAAAGAGAAGCCCTTTAATTTCTATATTCATGACGAGAGTCCCTTCAATGCTTTTCACTGTGCATTCATTTAGCGCAAGGTAGGAGGCTTCACTCCCGCCATTATGCCGGACCACCACTTCAAGCAATGGATATTCAACGATCTGAAACGGTGTTTTAGCAATTGCAATCACCATTTTTTCAATTTCATTCGGGAGCCAGTCGGCATAAAATCCTAAATGCCCCGTATGAACTCCTATAAACGCTGTTTTATCCAATCGTTTATTATATCGATGAAATGCATAAAGCAATGTTCCGTCTCCCCCGACGGAAATCACGATATCCGGCTGATCTTCATCATATTGAAACTCGAAATCGAGCAAATAGGTTCTGATTTTTTGCGCCAAAGCATTAGATGTTTCATCACCTTTTGATGTGATCGAAAACTTCATTTAAGAATCATTCTCCTTTTTTATGTTGTTTCTGTTTTGCGTGAAAATATCGCGTGCGCTTCTTGAATTTCTCCCCGTATTTGCGACATTTCCTCGTCCAGCCGGTAAGCTGCTTCAGCTGCGCGCTGCAAGCGGATTTTAATCTGTTCCGGTATGTTTCCGCTATATTTGTAATTTAAAGAATGCTCAATCGTCGCCCAAAAATTCATGGCAAGCGTACGAATTTGAATTTCAACCAAAACCTTTTTCAATCCCTCGAACGATTGAACCGGGTAGCGGGCCACAACATGGTAAGAGCGGTAGCCGCTTTCTTTATTTCGGGTTATGTAGTCTCTTTCCTCCACGATTTCCAAATCATGCCGATCTCTTAGCATTTGAACAACCAATTGAATGTCGCCGACAAATTGGCACATCATTCGGAGACCGGCAATGTCCTGCATTTCTTCTTCTATTTTATCAAGTGGAATTTGTTTTCGCTTCGCTTTATCTAAAATGCTCGGCACAGGTTTTACCCTGCCTGTCACGAACTCAATTGGAGAATGCTCTCCTCTTAGTTCAAATTGGGAACGAATCCCTTTTAATTTGACCTTTAATTCTTCCACTGCCTGCTTATAAGGCGCTAAAAATTGCTCCCATTCCTTGTAGTTCATAAAGCCCTCCTCCTAATAAAACACGCTTTCGACCATTTTTTCCATCTCCTCGCCGTAATTTGCGTTTCCCTTTATATTTTCAAGCAAAAACTCGAGCTCCTCGTGAAATTGGGTAAGCAAAATTTCTTTTTCTCCCACTTTAGCATAAACAGGAAGCTCTTCATTTTTGGCTTCTTTTAAATGAGGCCAAATATCCGATGATAAATCTATGTAAAGAAAGTCTTCGCCATTATCCAATATGTATATAAAAGAAAATTGGTCTGAATCTACCAGCATCTGTCCTTTTGCTGCGAGATTCCCTGCATCATGGACATGCTCCGTTTCGAGCAGCAATTTGCCTTCCGTTTTGCTAACCGCCAGCACTTTAATTCTTTTTTTCATGCTGTTCACCCTTCCAATCAAACATTTCAAGTTCATCTCGTGTATATTTTATTGTATCATATTCATAACTACATTACCTTATTTTGATATTAATCATAGAGAGGAATGCCCGATGGTTCAAGAGCTTGAGATAGAATTTAAAAACCTGCTTACAAAAGAAGAATTCCACCGCTTAGCTGATTTTTTTCAATTGACCGAAAAAGATTTTGCCGAACAGGAAAACTATTATTTTGACACAAAATGTTTTGCGTTGAAAAATCATGGCGCCGCTTTAAGAATTCGCAAAAAGAAGGATCAATATGTTTTGACATTAAAGGAGCCTTATCATGTCGGATTGCTGGAAACACACCAGTTTTTAACCGATAAAGAAGCAGTTTCAGCCATTCATGAGTCAGTCTTTCCGAAGGAGGGATCAGTGGTCGAAAAAATCAAACAGCTTGAAATCAAGCCCGAAAGCCTTCTTTGTTTCGGTTCGCTCATTACAAGCCGGGCAACAAAAAAATATAAAAATGGTGAAATTGTTCTCGATCATAGCCGATATGAAAATAGAGAGGATTTTGAAATCGAATTTGAGGCAGAGGATGAAAAGGAAGGAAAGCAGCAATTTTTGGAGATTTTAAACAAACACAACATCCCGATCCGTCAAACAGAAAATAAAATAAAGCGGTTTTATTCCGCAAAATTTTCAAAGGAGAATTTGTGATGAATACAAACTATAATTTCAATGTTCTGTTTGAGCTTGAAGTCCTTCGTCTTTTGTCAGGCCAATCCGATGGGCCGCAAACAAAAGATGCAGCAATTTCGCTGAACTTTCAGGATGTTTTAAATGCCTTCATCGAACAAGATGTACAATCTGAAACGGCCAAAGAGAATATTTCACTGTCTTCCTCCCAATCTGCCAAAAAAACAAATGAACAGAAACAGGTTTCCGCTGATCTAAATGAAATCATTCAGAAGATGGCTCAAAAATACGGCGTCGATGCCAAATTAATCAGAGCTGTGATTCAACAGGAGTCAAGCTTCAAGGCAAATGCCGTCAGTCCTAAAGGAGCTGCCGGCTATATGCAGCTCATGCCTTCTACAGCAAAAGCGCTCGGTGTAAAAAATCCGTTTGATCCTGTGCAAAATATCGAGGGCGGCACAAAATATTTAAAACAGCTTTTAAACCGATATAACGGTAATGTAAAATTGGCGCTGGCTGCATACAACGCCGGTCCGGGAAATGTCGACAAATATGGAGGCATCCCGCCATTTAAAGAAACGCAAAACTATGTAAATAAAATTACTCAAAAATATTTTGCGTAAAAAGGTGCAAACAAACAGCACCTTTTTCTTTTTCATTAAAAGTAGTTGGAAACATTTGTTATCCAATCGATTTCGGCTAATCTTCGATAGCTGCGCTTCAAGCCGCAAGTCCTTCTATGTTCATTTCACAGCAAGCACAACATATTTGCGGAAATAGCTCCCGCTTTCGCTATTTATCCTTTTGTTTGCATTGCCTCAGCCAACTCCTTCAAAGCGATTCGTTTGAGATAAATAAGTTATGTTGATAAAATAAATGTAACATCATTATTAACGAATGATTCCAAAGGAGCTATCACCATGACAAAACCACCCTTAACTCCATATGACGCGATTGGAGAAAAGAAACTTCACGCTCTAATCGATGCTTTTTACAAAAATGTTAAAAAACATCCTCTTTTAAAACCTATTTTCCCCGAGGATTTAACGGAAACTGCCAGAAAGCAGAAACAATTTATGACACAGTTTTTAGGTGGTCCGCCACTTTACACAAAAGAACACGGACATCCGATGCTCAGAGCCCGCCATCTTCCATTCCCGATTACGCCGAGGAGAGCAGAAGCATGGCTCTCATGTATGAGAAAAGCAATGGACGAGGTCGGACTTGACGGAGAAATACGAGAGTTTTTCTACGATCGGCTTGTGGTGACCGCCCATCACATGATTAATTCGAAAGACGAAGATCAGGAGGAGTATTCAGTTGAAACCTGACAAAAAAGACGAAGTGAATGCTGCTCACTTCTTTTCTCATTGTCACAGCCATCCTAAAAAGCCGATCGAGATTTATATGTTTATTGATCCGCTATGCCCTGAATGCTGGGCGCTTGAACCGTTTATCAAAAAACTGCAAATCGAATACGGCAGGCTTTTCTCATTGCGCCATATTGTTTGCGGAAAGCTTGCTAATTTAAACTTAACAAAACGGCGGAAACCGAAAACAATTGCCCAATCATGGGAGAAGATAGCGAGCAGAACCGGCATGTCATGTGACGGCAACCTTTGGCTTGAAAACCCTATATCATCACCCTACAGAGCTTCCCTTGCTTTAAAAGCAGCGGAGCTTCAAGGGAGAAAAGCGGGCATCCGTTTCTTGCGGCACTTACAGGAAGTTGTTTTTTTAGAAAAGCAAAATGTCTCTGATCAAAACGTTCTCATACAAATTGCTAAAAATGTCGGCCTTGATGTCAATGAATTTGAGAGGGACTTATATTCCGAAAGTGCAAGAAAAGCACTTCAATGCGATTATAAAATTACAGAAGAAATGGACGTGCATGAAATTCCTTCCCTTGTCTTTTTTCATTGCCGTGAAGAGAAGGAAGGATTAAAAATTACCGGATTATATCCTTATGAAACATATGTTGATATTCTTTGCGAGCTTGTCGGAGATAAACCGAAGCCGTCTCAAGTGCCGCCAATAGAGATTTTTTTAAAGCATTATAAATTTGTCGCAACAAAAGAGATTTCTGTTGTGTATAATATGACTGATGAAGAAACGGAACGTGAAATGAAAAGACTGCTTTTAAAGCAACAAGTTGAGCGGGTGCCTGTAAAATATGGAACATTTTGGCGCTATATCGGGCAGTGAGATGAGGATTTAATTCAACGAAACGTTCCCCATCGGCTTCTATGCTGATGGGGAACGTTTTTAATCAAAAATGTAAGCGCTTTATCTTTATTAAACAATTAAAAAAAGAAACCACTAACAAACGTTTGTGGTTTCTTTTTTGTCTTATGACAACAAAGGGGATGGGAGAAATTTTTCACGGTCAAACAAAGGGGTAAATGTTTGTTTGTGATCAATTTCACGTTTTTAATATAACAAATTCCTTTTTCAGTTTGCAAGAGGGGAAAACAACAATTCACAAATTTGTCACAAAACATGAAGAACGGGCAAGCTGCATACAATATACAAAATCTTTTTCCTCGTTTTAGAACATGTGTAGGAGGGAAAAATCGTGAAAACATTTTGGCTCATAATCAGCCTGCTGCTCGTCATCTTCGCTTTTTTTTATAATCTGTTAGGATTGATGAATCTCGCACCGATTTTCGTTTCTGCCCCCCTGCTTTTTATTTCTCTTTTCATATCGTTTCTTCTGTTTAACCATCGAAAAACGTTCCGCGGATTTTAATATAAAAAAGAGGACGGGATGATGAACTGCATCTCAATTAGTAGATACAACTGACAATTGGAGGTGCAGTTTTTATATGACCGGAAACAAAAAAGGCATGAGTCCAGTTCCAGATCGAACTCATGCCACTAATTTTTTGGATTCAGATGATGCTCCTGTTTTCTTTCACTTTACTTTAACAGCAGCTCCTCCATCTCCGTCAGCTTTTCTTCAAATACTTTGCATGCATCTTCAATCGGCTTGGTTGATGTCATATCGACCCCTGCTTTTTTCAGCACATTAATCGGATAATCAGAGCTTCCCGCTTTCAAGAAATTAATGTACCTTTCAACGGCAGTTTCTCCTTCCGATAAAATCTGCTTGCTCAAGGCGCTTGCAGCACTAAAGCCTGTTGCGTATTGATAAACGTAAAAATTGTAATAAAAATGCGGAATTCTTGCCCATTCTAAGCCAATTTCTTCATCGACGACAATGTTGTCACCAAAATATTTTTTGTTTAACTCATAATACGTTTGCGTCAAAAATTCCGGTGTGAGCGGCTCTCCGTTTTGCGCCTTCAAATGGATATAATGTTCAAACTCAGCAAACATCGTTTGCCGGAATACCGTTCCTCTAAACCCTTCAAGGAAATGATTCAGCAAGTATAAACGTTTCTTTTCATCATCGATCGTGTTGAGCAAATATTCATTTAACAAGTTTTCATTGCATGTAGAAGCCACTTCCGCGACAAAAATAGAATAATCTCCGTACGGATACGGCTGTGTTTTTCTTGTATAGTAGCTGTGCACCGAATGGCCAAGCTCGTGAACAAGTGTGAATAAATTGTTCACATTATCTTGCCAATTCAGCAAAATATATGGATTTGTTCCATAGGCGCCAGAGGAGTAAGCTCCGCTTCGTTTCCCTTTATTCTCCTTTACGTCAATCCATCTGTTTTCAAAGCCTTCTTGTAAAATGCCGACATATTCTTCACCTAATGGAGCAAGCCCCTTCAATACGATGTCTTTCGCTTCTTCATACGTGATTTTCATATCGACGTTTTGTACAAGCGGCGTATAAAGATCATACATATGAAGTTCATCAAGCTTCAGCGCTTTTTTCCGCAAATCGACATAACGATGGAGCAGCGGCAAATGTTCATTGATCGTTTTCACTAAATTGTCGTAGACTTCCTCGGGAATGTTGTTGGCGCTTAGTGCAGCCTGGCGGGCATTCTCATATTTCCGCACCTTCGCATAAAAATTATTTTTCTTAACAGCTCCGCTTAATGTGCTGGCAAACGTATTTTTAAATTTTCCATATGTTGCGTATAATGCTTGGAACGCATCGCGACGGACTCGTCTATTTTCACTCTCCAAAAACTGAATATAACGGCCGTGAGTGATTTCCACTTCTTCTCCATTTTCATCCTTAATTGCTGGAAATTCCAAGTCCGCATTATTTAATTTTCCAAACGTATTGGAGGCAGTACTCAGGGCTTCCGCAGCTTGAGCTAAAATAGCCTCTTGCTCCGCATCGAGCACGTGCGGTCTTTGCCGGTTGATTTCGTCCAAGGCATGTGCATAAAGCTTCAATTGATCATTTTCTTTCAAAAATTGCTGAAGCTTTTCTTCTTCAATGGATAGTATTTCCGGAACGATATAGGATGAGAGGCTGGAAGCTTGTGTATAAAGATTTGCTGCCCGGTCATTCAATCCTTGATAAAAAGAATTAGTTGTATCTTGATCGTAGCGCATATGGGCATATGTATAAAGCTTTCCAAGCCTCTCCATCACGGAATCTTGATAAGAGAGCGCCTCATATAACAGATCGGAGGATTGACCTAATTTTCCTCTATATTCACCGATTTTTGGAATTAGCTGCTTTACTTCTTCAAATTCTTTTTCCCATTCATCATCAGAAGCAAAAATATCTTCTAGCCGCCAAGTATACTCAACAGGGATTTCTTCCCGTTTTGGCAGCCTTTTGACAGCTGTTTCATTGCCCATTCTCGATTTCCCCCTTTAAAAAAATCAGTCTGTTTCCATCATATTGAAATTTTTTTCAAAACGCAATAAATCACTATGCTTATATTATTCGACAGCAGAAAAAAACATACCTTCCTTGTCCAAATAATGTCCAAGACGTTGTTCACGCTTTTCCATCGACTCCAAATGAAAAGGAGATGATGTTTTTCGAAACGAATATGGACCGATTGGCTGCAAAAATTTTAAATGGGAAAGAGTCGTTAAATATTCAATAATCGGCTTTTTTAAATCCGTTTTTACGCTACAGCTTCTTTCTTTCATCCCTATTTTCTTAAGGTGCCAAACTAGCTTTTCTGCGTGAAATACTTCATCGGCGCGCAATGTTTCAATAAATAATAAAACTGAGCATTGCCAAATATAGACCGCCTCATCAACCATATAACCGCTTTTTAAAGGGATAAAAACTTCAACTGGCAGCTGCGATAAAGATAAGCCAACTGTTTCGTAAACCTTTTTTTGCAGCTTTCGCTCTTCGTTCGTCTTTTGAAACAGCGGCTTTAAGCGATATTGACTTATTTTCTTCAGCCAATGCTTCCATAAACCGTTTGCCGCTAGACTCTTTCCTTGTAAACAATCTCGAAAGAAAAACGACTCTGGGGAGATCATAGCAGATGCGGCAAAAATATTCTGTTTAGAAAACGGAATCAGATGGGAAAAAAAGATGAAGGTTTTCTTATCTGAGCAATAATTGATGATAAAAGGATGATCGTTTTGCGGGGAATGAAGAAACTGACAATGAAAAGGAGTCAGTCGATATTGATGTTCACCGACTTGCTTCATTTGTTTCCAGCCTAATATCCAAATCGGTTTAATTCGTTCTTTTTTGTAGCCATTTGTCCGTTTTATCACCTGATCAGGGGGAATATTAGAGCATTGGTATTCAATCGCATACCGTTTATGCTGAAAAGATACAAACAGATCCGCTCGTTGTGCAATAGAAGGTATAAATTTTTCCACTTCCGCAGCTAACCGCTGCCTTTTCAACCAAACATACAATTGCTTTTTTCCGTTCAAATGGTACGTGCTTTCCGCTTCCGAATCAGCCTGACAAGAGGCCGTTAAGTGGGCAAAATGAGGAATTTTGATTTTGCCTATTTTTAATTTTACCGGCTCCTTGCAAGCCGGACAAAAAAAGGCGTGCTCTTCTTTCAGTTTTAGAAGCCTTTCTGTCGACCAGTACGGGGCGGCGACATTTACTTTTTCGCCGTTTCGCAAAAGGGCAACAAGCATATAAATCATCACTTCCTTTCACAAATAGAAACATTCGACAAAAGGGAAAAAAATCCTTTCAAAAGCAGCGTTTTTCATAAGTTTTAAAAGATGCCAGAAACACTTCATGGAAAAATATACTTTTTTCAAAAACGCATGCTTGCCGCTAAAGAGGCGGAAGTTAGATGTTGCTTCATTCGTTTCAATAAAGGTTCGCCATTTTACATCGTGACGGTCGGCAATTCACCTGTGGTGTTGTGAAATCCGCTCAAATAGAGCTTTATCCTAAAAAAAAACACCGCTGTATCAAAAACGGTGTTTTATAATAAAGGAGACAAAAGCCGCGACGTTGATTCAAACAGCTTTATATATAGCGGGCGTTTTTTGAATTGTTCAAGGTCGATGACACTTGAATTTTCAATGTCTCGAATATAATCCTCTACAAGCGTTTCAATGCTGTCCGTTCGGTATAAAAAAGCATTTACTTCAAAATTCAAATGAAAACTTCTCATATCCATATTCGCCGTACCGATCGATGCCAGTTCGCCATCAACAATAATGATTTTGCTGTGCATAAACCCTTTTTCATATTCGTACACTTTAACCCCGGCTTCTAAAAGCTCCGGAAAATAAGATCGCGACGCATAAAATACAATCCGTTTGTCAGGCCTTTTCGGAACGAGGAGACGAACGTCAATGCCGCTCAGCGCAGCAATCTTTAAAGCGGATTTTATATCCTCGTCAGGAATAAAATACGGAGAGGCGATCCATATCGAATTTTTTGCGGAAACGATCATCGAAAAGAACAAGCTTTTAATGACCTCCCACTTATTATCAGGACCGCCGGCGATTAGCTGAACGCCTCCTTCTTTATCGTCCATTTGAAAATGAGGCAGCAAATATCGATCGGTAAGTAGCTTCTGCCCAGTCATATAATACCAATCCTGTAAAAAAATAAGATTGAGCGTCCGTACTCCTTCCCCTTCGAGCATCATATGCGTATCCCGCCAAAAGCCGAAATACGGATTTCTTCCCAAATATTCATCTCCTATATTTAAACCTCCGACAAAGCCGACTTTTCCGTCAATCACAATAATTTTACGATGATTGCGAAAGTTAATATTGTTAGACAAAAACGGAAGCTTTACAGGTAAAAATGGAACCATTTCCACCCCGGCATCAAGAAGCTCCTTCCTGTATTTTTTGGACAGCTTCCAGCTGCCGACTGCATCGTATAAAAATCGAACCTCTACACCGTTTTTCGCTTTTTCGATCAACAGCTTTTTTAATTTTTGCCCAATTACATCATGCCGAACAATATAGTATTCAAGATGAATATGATCTTCCGCCTTTTGAAGCTCTCGAAAAATATGGTCAAATGTTTCAATGCCGTTCGTCAGCACCTTTGTATTTGTCCGAAAAGAAATCGGACTGCGGCCAAGCTTATGGGCAAGCTTAAATAATAGGCGCTGGTGATTTCTCATGAATTTAATTTTATCTTCATATGTATGAAATTCAAATTGAGCATAAGCTTGCTCATCTATTAAAGCTTTTTTCTTAAATAGACGATGCTTCCGGACATTTCTTCCAAAAAATATATAAAAGAAGAAGCCTATTAATGGAAATCCTCCTAAAACAACAAGCCAAGTAAGCGTTTGAGTTGGGTGGCGGTTTTCCAAGAAAATAACAAATCCGATAAAAATGATGGATAACGTGAACAAAATGGAAACGGCTCCTAAAAACCATTCCTCCCAGATGTTCTTAGTTAAATACAAGATGATAGCTAGACCAATGGCAAAAACGATTACTTGCAGAAATTTTCTCATAAGCTTCCTCCAGGCAATCGATATTTCTTATCTCTCGATTTGGACATATTTGTTTGATCTGCGATATGAAAGCGTTCCTTAAGTAAAAAAGACCGATTTCGAACATGAAATCGGCAATTTAAGAAAAGTGCGTTTCGATTTGTTCCAAGGCATTGTCCTTCATAATCAGCTTTCCGTATTCTTCAAGACGGTGAATTGTCATCCTTGATTCCTGACCGTATTCAAGCATAATGCTGAGCAAATTTTCAATTTGTTCATCGTCTTTATCCGAAAATTCAACGAATAAATAATATTTTTGTTCAAATACATATAAGCTATTCAAAAATCCGTCCAAAAGATGGGATGCTAACGAAATAACGTCTTCAAAGTCCTGAAACTTTATGACAAATTGCAATTGCGCCGTTTCATCTTTCTCATCTGAGGAAGATCTTTCAGACATATTAAAATGTTTGTCCAACAAAGATTCTATATTCTCATCAACCGGGATTTCTCTTAATTTTTCATCGACTACCGGAAGCTCCAGCTTTTGTCCGTCTTTTGACAGCTGTGCTTTTGTGACAATGACTTCAAGCCCTTTGTCATTGGCATGAACTTGAATCCATAACGGACCTTCAAGCGGAAAGTCTTCTTCATCATTAATTTCATCCATCATTTCCCAAAACAGCTCTTCGCTTCTTTCTCTGTTATACCAGATTTCTTCTCGGTCAAATCCTCGTTCTTCTATGTCAACATATGAAATATAAAATTTTACTGTGTTTTCATTAATGCGTTCGATTTCCATTTGAACAACCTTCCCTTCTTTTTAAATTTTTGGAAGGGACAATAAACCCCCGAATTCGTTGCACTTTTCTTTCCTAATTTAAAAAATTTCCAAATTTTCATCGCGAGCACCAAGTTGTTCAATTCTAATTCTATTGTATGATAAATCACTTCATAAAGAAATAAAAAAAGCCTTGATTTTGAAAAAAACCGTTATTTACCTATTAAGCATAAAATATTTCGTTTTTCATATATATTGTACGAGCCATAATTTGAAAAGAGGTTGACTGATGGATGAACAATTTTTCACATCTTTATTCCTTATCATTGGCATTGACCTCATATTAGGAGGAGATAATGCCATTGTCATTGCGCTGGCATGCCGCAATTTGCCGGAAAATCAGCGGAGGAAAGGAATTTTATTTGGAACAATGCTCGCGATACTCAGCCGAATTTTGTTGACATTACTAGCTGTCCATTTATTGAACATTCCTTTTTTACAGTTTTTTGGCGGATTATTTTTAATGTATATTGCCTTTTTATTATTGACAGGAAATGAAGGTGAGCATACTTCCGTGAAAAGCCACCGCTCATTGTGGAAAGCCATCCAAACGATTGTTTTGGCTGACATTTTTATGGGATTTGACAATGTCATTGCGGTTGCTGGAGCAGCTGGAGGAAATATCTTTCTTGTCATAACAGGTCTTCTTATATCCATTCCGATCATTATTTGGGGAAGCAGATTTATCATGTCTGCCATGTCCCGATTTCCTTTGCTCATTTACGGGGGCGGAGGAATATTAGCTTATACAGCAGGTAAAATGATGGCAACGGATGAAAAAATGACCCCTCTGTTGAAAACTGAAGCTGTTGCACAAACTCTCCCTTATTTCACAGCTTGTCTCATCCTTTTCTTTGCCCTTCTGTACAATATAACAAAAAAATAACAGCCTTCCGCAATCTATTTTGCTTTGCGTACGGAAGGCATCATTCCCTTTTAATTTGCCATTCTCTGAGCTTCTCTCAGCTGGTAGGTGCGAATTTTTCTTGGCAGAAAGCGTCGTATTTCATCCTCGTTATAACCGACTTGAAGACGTTTTTCATCAATCAAAATCGGGCGGCGCAAAATTCCAGGGTTTTTCCGGATAATATCATACAGCTCCTGCAAAGGAAGCGATTCAACATCAACCTTCAATTTTTGAAAAACCTTTGAACGAGTGGAAATAATTTCATCTGTTCCGTCTTCTGTCATACGAAGAATTTCTTTAATTTCTTCGATCGTTAAAGGCTCGGAAAAAATGTTCCGCTCTCTATATTCAATCTGATGCTTTTCCAACCAAGATTTTGCTTTTCTACAAGATGTGCAGCTCGGAGATGTATACAATATTACCATGCCAATCACTCTCCTTTTCGAGAAAAATATAGGTGTATATATAAAAACTATGCCAATCTCACATTAAAATAAATTTAAAAAAGTAATTTATATTGATTATTATACTATAAAAAAGCAACTTCGCCTATATGTTTTTATTTCTCAAATTATAACAAAAATGTTACAACCGGTGAATGATGATCATTTTCAAGGCCATTTTCTCAATTAACACCTCTTTTCTTTCTCTACTCTTCTTTTCCCTTTTTTTGGTTCGATTAAACGTGAAAAAGAAATTTTTTCAGAAAGACGCTGAGAAGTTGCAAAGAATACACAATTTTTTTATAATCATTCGTAAATGAATACATAGGCGATGAGAAAGAGAAGTACATGCCGAAAACAGTTTTCAGAGAGTTTGTGGCTGGTGGAAACAAACACTGTCCGGTATGGAAATGGACTTTTGAGCTCTCAGCTGAAATCAGTAAGCTGCGGCGTTTTTGTCTTGCGTTAAAAGACGAAAAGTGATTTCACATGAAAGTTTGTGAAATAATTAGGGTGGCACCGCGGTCCATTCGTCCCTATACGGACGGATGGGCTTTTTTATATATAAAAATCAGGAGGAGTTTGCACATGAAAACGATCTTTTCAGGAATTCAGCCTAGCGGCACGTTAACACTCGGAAACTATATCGGAGCAATGAGACAATTTGTAGAGCTCCAGCATGAATATAAATGCTATTTTTGCATTGTCGATCAGCATGCCATAACTGTTCCGCAAGACAGACTTCAATTAAGAAAAAACATTAAGAGCCTTGCTGCATTATATTTAGCAGTCGGCATCGATCCGGAAAAATCCACCCTTTTCATTCAATCGGAGGTGCCCGCTCACGCGCAGGCAGGATGGATGCTTCAATGCGTTTCTTATATTGGCGAACTTGAAAGAATGACACAATTTAAAGATAAATCTAAAGGGAAAGAAGCTGTTTCAGCAGGACTGTTAACTTATCCGCCTTTAATGGCCGCCGATATTCTTTTGTACAACACGGACCTTGTTCCAGTCGGCGAGGATCAAAAACAACATTTGGAATTGACAAGGGATTTAGCCGAAAGATTCAACAAAAAATATGCAGACATTTTTAAAATTCCAGAAGTCCGCATTCCAAAAGTCGGTGCTCGGATTATGTCGCTTCAAGATCCGACGAAAAAAATGAGCAAATCCGATGCGAATGAAAAATCGTTTATTTCCCTGCTCGATGATCCAAAAAAAATTGAAAAGAAAATTAAAAGCGCTGTGACTGATTCAGACGGAGTGGTTCGTTATGATAAAGAGAACAAACCTGGCATCTCCAACCTTTTATCTATTTATTCAATTTTAGCTGGCGTGTCAATTGCCGAGCTGGAAACAAAATACGAAGGAAAAGGCTATGGTGAATTTAAAGCGGATTTGGCAGAAGTCGTCATTAACACTTTAAAGCCGATTCAGGAAAAATATTATGAGCTCATTGATTCTGATGAACTTGATGACATTTTAGACAGAGGCCGGGAGGAAGCAAACAAAGTAGCATCCAAAATGTTGAAAAAAATGGAGAATGCAATGGGATTGGGAAGAAAAAAACGAAAATAAAAGCGCTAGCGAACGAATGACGATTGATGATGGAGCTGATTAAACAAAACAAATATACTAGCTTAAAAAAATATGTTCGATAAAAAGAGGGCGGCTGATATAGTGCCCTCTTCCTTAATTTACTTTCGGTTCTTGCTCCATTTCCCAAAGCTTTTCAAAGAAAGGCTGCCCTTTTATTAATCGTTCGCATAATTGTTCATGCTTTTGGGACCATCCGACAATCGCTTCCTCATAAAGCATAGTCCAAATTTCCTCAAAACCGAGTGATTGAATTTGACCATACATGTACGGATTCCATTCCGTATACCAATATTTCATTTCCGCCGTATTTTTTGTCGATTGCAATTGATCAAGAGCCATAAACAAAAGCTGTTTCAGCTGTCTTTCTTTGCGGGTTAATCCGTGCATATATTCAGGTGCAAGAGATAAAAGATGATAATCTTTTTTGTCTTTGTCATTTGTTTGTGAGAACTCGTATGATTCCGGCTCTAAATCCTGCACCATGTCATATACAAGCTGCTCTTGTCTTGGGATAAGCCGGCTTTTGCGAATTGGCGTCGTATATCCGATCGTATCTACTGCTAAAATGCCGTTGCCATCCGAAACAACAAAGCAATAATCTAGCTGAATTCTCTCATGGTTTTTCCGGGCGTATGCCTTCTGGTAAACATCCTTTAAAAGTTTTTCAGGCAGTTCTTTTAAGTCATTTTCAATATAATCATAAAGTTCTTTACTCACTTTAATCAGCGGTACTTGGTCTAACAGTTCAACCTTATCATCCTTTCTCCATTCATGAAAATGACAAACATTATAACCATTTTCTTCTCCTTCAAACCAGTTTACCCAAACATCGTACAAATTCAGCATCATTAGCCCCCTTACTACAAGACTGTTTGTCATCATTATGGTCAGTGGAGAAGGTTTTTATTCCAAATTTTTCATTGCCCAAAAAACTTTTCATCATTACGTATTCCACTTTTGATCAATGCGGATTTCAGGCCTGTCAGCTTTCAGAAAAGGACCATTCATGCACTTTATAAAAATAATTTTTCGGATGAAAAATATAGCCGTTTAACCGTTCAGGCAACGCCCGAAATTCCTTCGGATAGTATAAAACTGTATATGGCTGTTCATCCTCGATAATTTGAAATATCTCCTTGTAAATTTGTTTTCGTTCGCTTTCGTCCATTATTTTTCTAGATTTAGACAACAGCAGGTCGGCCTGTTCGTTTTCCCACCAAACAAAGTTCAATCCATATTCTCTCTGACTGGAATGGAAAATATCAAAATGATTCGGAAATTTAGATAACGACCATTCTAAAATCAACGCATCGTAATCCCAATTCGGCGGTGAAATTTGCTTAATTAAATCTTCCCATTCCCAAAACTCCGTTTTCACGTCAATTCCGATCTCTTTCAATTGTTTTTGCACGAGCAACGCAACTTTTTCGCGAACAACATTTCCTTTGTTCGTTTTTAGCGTAAACGAGAAATCTTTTCCTTCTCGATCCAGTATGCCGTCCCTGTTCGTATCTTCCCATCCCGCTTCTTTCAGCAGTTTTTTTGCTTCTCTCCGGTTATACTTTAATGTTTGAATTTCGTCGGTAAAAATAGAAGCAATAGGCGTTTCTGGAATATGTGCTTCCTTTCCTTGTCTGTGCAAAATCTTGCAAACGATCGCTTTGCGGTTGATCGCCATCGTCAAGGCTTGCCTTACTTTTTTATCTTGAAAAAGTTCGTTTTTTTCATTCCAGCCGATAAACACATAAGAATGGGAAATGTTCGATTGAACGTCCAATCCTCTTAACCTTTTTATTTTTTTTACGTTGGTTAGTTCTATTTCAGGGGCGTAATGAACCTCGCCATTTTTCAGCTGTTCGTAAAGAGCTTCCTGATTATGAACAATTTTATACTTGATTGATTTGATTCGAGGCTTCCCTAAAAAATAATGTTCATTTGCGGCCAGCTCTACGAATCCATTCTTTTCCCATTTTACGAACCGAAAAGGCCCAGTGCCCACAGGCTGTGATCTATTAAACTTATGCTCCTTTAATTTTGCAACCTGTACATTTCTCAACAAATGCTTCGGCAATATGCCGTATGATAATGTGACTGGAAGAAAGGAGGCGTCTTTTTCTTTTAAACGGAATTTCACTGTATACTTATCAAGCTTTTCAATGCTTTCAATCATTTCAAAGTCTGAACTTCTTTCGCCATTATAATCAGGGCTTAAAGGAATGCTGTAAGTAAAAACAACATCATCCGCCGTTAATTCTTTTCCGTCATGAAATTTGACCCCGCGCCGAATAGTGACCGTATATTCAAGTCCATTCTCTGATTGCTGAATCTTTTCAGCCAGATGCGGTTTCGGCCGCAGCTGCTCATCAACTGTCACCAGTCCATCAAAAAGCATCCCTTCTAACTGCGAGCTTGATTCATCTAGAGAATACAAAGGATTAAAAAGCTGCGGCGATTCAGTTGAACCGATTATAAATGTTTCCGGAACAATCAGCGGATCGAGCTCTTCCTCCTTTATCTCCTTAACCGTTGGTTGCGGCTTTCTATTATAATCCAGACTTGAGCAGCCATGTAGAAGCAATAAAAACAAGAGAATCGATATATACAGCCATGGTCGTTTTAATCGTGCCAAATCCATTCCCCCATCATTGGAAGTTTCGTTCTATTTTTTATTCATATTCACAGTCTGTCCAAATTATTAATAAATCGAGTAGGAGGGAGCGATTAACTCCCGTCCTCTCACACCACCGTACGTACGGTTCCGTATACGGCGGTTCAATTAAGATAATTGACGCAAGTCTTTATAACTTCCGTGAATAGCTGTTCTCTTTATGCCAGTGGTCACTCCACCCTCCAAGAGATCTCCCACGGGATTCACCGCTTCCTCCCTCAAGTGAGGTACTACGTTTTCTGTGTTCATCATGACTCACTGAATGCCAAGGGCTATTCTCTCTTAATTGTTCGGTCCTTCTTAGTTGTTCTAGACCAACTAATACTATGACCTCTGCTGACTTCTGACGGTTCAGCTACTTATCACTAAGTAGGTTATGAAGAGTACTTCACATATCCGCCAGACCTCCCCGGGTAAGTACATGCACTTTCACACCATCTATCCGCCTCATTTACTCGATATGACCTTCGACAGAAAGAGCTTTGTTTTGTTATGCAAACTCACTCAATCATACCTAGCCTTATATGAGGTTCGTGTTCCTCGGACCGGTGTTTTGCCTCCAGCTTCCTTCAGATTCCGCGTCACCACGGACACCCTTGCTCTTGGCTAACCTCTACTTCTGTCTTCGGGGTTCGGGACTTACACCCTATAGTTCATGTACATGCCGGGCGCACATATAGAAACAAAGGAATCTATTCCTTTGTTTCATAGCTTTCCACGAATTGTTCGGCAGGCAAATAAAAGCTTTCTTTTGTTGAAAACGGTTTTTGTTTATAAAACGTTTGTACGATATCATATCCAATTGCGTATCCAAGCATGGTCGGATAAAAGCCTTTTCCGAACAAAAGCTGATCGAATAACGGATGATCCCATTTTATGTCTTGATTCGGAACAATTAAATTTTTCCACCAGCTGTATAGTTGTCTCTTCGAATATTTTTTCACCCAATTTGTTACATGCTGCTCACCTATCGTTCTGTAAACCGTATGCTCCGCCAAACCTTCCAAAATAATCGCATCAAGAAGCGTATAGTCTTTTTCGTGCTTCGGATTTTTCCTAAGCCTGCAAATATGATGATATTCGTGAATCAATAGCGCAATGAGCTCATCATTTTTTACATCCGGCGATAAAAATAAAAACATTTTATCCTGAAAAGACAACCCCGAACGACCTTTAAAATCTCTCCCAAAAAAACTTTTTCGCTCTTCAACAGGAAAAATAAAAATAGGGACATCTGGACCGTTCCATCTTTTCTTTAACTTCAAAAAAATGTTATTTGCTTTTGTCCAAATATTCGAATCATCAGCCTTAACAAGCCAATGTTCATAGCCAGTTCGAAGCATGCCGTATTGTGACAGGTAGTGATGGATTTCCTCCGCTTGTAAATGGTGAAAATATTTCTCTAGCTTTTCACAAAGCTCGATTGGATTCCGGCTTTCCTTCAACCAGTTTTTTGTGTCAATAACTCCCAAATCTTCGCACCTCCTTTTCTACACTATTCATTAGAAAAGAAAGATGTTTGAATTTTTTTTAAAAAGAAAAACCGCTACTGCCTGTTTAGGCAATAACGGTTTCACATAATCCTTAATTTCCTATATGTTGACATCAGGCTTCTTCAAATTTCTTGAAAACGAGCGTGGCGTTATGTCCTCCGAAACCAAGGGAATTGCTGAGCGCCGCCCGAACTGTTTTTTGTTTAGCCTGATTAACAGCATAATCCAAGTCACAGTCAGGATCAGGTGTTTCATAATTAATTGTCGGAGGAATTATATTTTCTTTCACTGCTAAAATGGTGAAAATGGCTTCAACTCCTCCTGCTGCTCCAAGGAGATGACCTGTCATCGATTTTGTCGAGCTGACGGTTAATTGATAAGCATGGCTGCCAAAAACTTCTTTAATCGCCGATGTTTCAAATTTATCATTATATTCGGTGCTTGTTCCATGGGCATTAATATAATCGATATCTTCCGGTTTTAAGCCTGCATCTTGAATTGCCATTTTCATTGCACGTGCTCCGCCTTCTCCGCCAGGAGCCGGTTGTGTAATGTGATAGGCATCGCCTGTTGATCCATAGCCGACGATTTCTGCATAAATGTTTGCTCCTCGTTTTAAAGCATGTTCCAGCTCTTCAAGAACAAGTATTCCTGCACCTTCTCCCATGACAAAGCCATCGCGGTTTTTGTCAAAAGGACGGCTAGCAGTTTTCGGATCAGGATTTGTCGACAACGCTTTTGCTGCACTGAAACCTGCAAAAGCCATCTTGGTCAGCGGCGCTTCTGTTCCGCCCGTAATCATCACATCGGCATCGCCACGTTGAATTACTTTAAAGGCATCGCCGATTGAATTTGATCCTGTTGCACAGGCAGTGACTGTACATGAATTTGGACCTTTCGCGCCGATCGCTATGGACACCTGTCCGGCTGCCATATCAGGAATCATCATCGGAACAAAGAAAGGACTTACACGTCTCGGACCTTTTTCCAGAAAAGTTTCGAATTGCTGTTCATACGTCTCCATTCCGCCTATGCCTGAACCGATCCAAACGCCTACCCGTTCACGGTTTTCATTATTTATTTTTAAACCTGAATCTTCAAGCGCCATCAACGAGGCGGCTAATGCAAATTGTGTGAAGCGGTCCATTTTCCTCGCTTCTTTCCGATCCATAAAATCTTCAGGTTTAAAATCGTTTATTTCAGCGGAAACTTTGACAGGGAATATGTCTTTATCGACTCTCGTCAATTCTCCAATGCCTGATACACCTTTCAAAGCATTTTCCCAGCTTGTTTTCGCATCCAATCCAATCGGTGTCACAGCACCGATGCCTGTTACAACTACTCTACGTTTTTCCATATCATTACACCTCGCCTTTTTCGGTTTGTATGACGGAAAAAAAGCATTTTTATTTTTGATTGAATGATTTTACTGTCCCCATCTTAATGCAATGGCTCCCCATGTTAAACCTCCGCCGAAGCCGACCATCACAATAAGATCACCATCTTTTATTTTACCAGCTTTTACTTCTTCGTATAAAGAAATTGGTATTGATGCTGCGGAAGTATTCCCGTACTTGTGAATCGTCTTGGACATTTTCTCCTCCGGCAATTCAAGCCGTTGTCTGGCGGCTTCCATAATGCGGATATTTGCTTGATGCGGAATGAGAAAGTCAACATCTTCTTTCGTTAATCCCGCTTTTTCCAGTACATTAATGCTTGATTCTCCCATCTGCCGCACAGCAAATTTAAATACTTCACGCCCGTTCATCACAATATGGCCTTTTTCATATAAATGCTTGCCGCCGCTTCCGTCCGCTCCTAGCTCAAATGAGAGAATCCCTCTGTCATCACTTACCTCGCCTAAAACAACCGCCCCGGCACCATCCCCAAATAAAACACCTGTTGAACGGTCATTCCAATCCGTAATTTTCGAAAGCTTTTCGGCTCCAACGACAAGAATTTTTTTATAAGCTCCTGTTTGTATAAACTGCTCTGCCGTTGCCATCGCATAAATAAAACCTGAACATGCGGCGCTTATGTCCAAAGCAGCAGCCCGTTTTGCACCAAGTCTTTCCTGCAGAACACAGGCAACTGACGGAAAGGATTGATCAGGTGTTGCGGTCGCAACTATTATCATATCGATTTCTTCCGGGGAAATTTTTGCATCTTCAATGGCCTCTAATGCCGCTCTTGCGCCCAAATCCGATGTTTTCATATCATCTGAAGCAATTCTCCGCTCTTCAATGCCGGTTCTTGTTCGAATCCATTCATCAGACGTATCCATGATTTTTTCTAAATCATAGTTAGTCACAACTTTTTCCGGTATATAACGGCCTATCCCGATGATCCCAGCTCTCATCAAGAACATCTCCTTCACAAAAAATTATTATCAAATGTTATGACTTGGTACTAATTTTATATTATTTTTCTACTTATAGCAATATGCTTCATAACAGTTAACTACAGGTTTTCTTGTTTTTGACTGATAGATTGAGTTAATCGTCTATTCCTTACTCAGTTTTGTTTCATAAAATAGGATGAAAAGGAAAAAAGAACGGAAGGTGAAACGGGAATGAGTGATGAAAACGTAAACGAGCGGCAGGAAGATGAAAAAGAGAAAGCAGAAGCACCAGAACCCGATTTTTTTACCCAATTTATGTTCGGCCGGCAGCTTCCGGTTCATTCTGAAAAAACTTCCGAAAAAAACGAGCAAAACGAGCAATCAGACTATCAAAAAATTTTTGAGCAAGTCGATGATATTGTGACAAAATTATCTGAGCTGAAGCCAATCATTAAAGAAATAAAGCCGTTCGTCAATCAAATTAAAAATCTATTTAAAAATTAAGGGGATGAATTCAACCATCCCCCAAAATTTTTATTTTATTTATCTCACCATAGCATTATTCGTTAGGCAATTTCCCTGTTTTCTTATATTCTTCCACATATTTTAAAACTTTATTTTTAAATTCTTTATCTACTAGAGGGCTGAACTTCCCTAAATCAATCACACCATCTTGAAAATCAAAATATAAATTCCCGCTTTCCAGTTCGCCTTTTATAAATTTTTTTGCGACTAATAAATACAACTCATCCACATGCTGTACTGTGCT
This sequence comes from Aeribacillus sp. FSL K6-8394, assembly GCF_038008865.1. Taxonomy (NCBI): domain Bacteria; kingdom Bacillati; phylum Bacillota; class Bacilli; order Caryophanales; family Bacillaceae; genus Aeribacillus; species Aeribacillus sp. FSL K6-8394. The sequence goes on along the minus strand of NZ_JBBPAA010000001.1, from coordinate 109,858 downwards.
TGTTAAAACCATTTGTTCGCCCAAATCACTTTGATCTGAAACAAAGCCAATTGAATATATTCCTTTTTCCTTCACTTTTTCGATCACTGGCACGTTGTATCTGTCGCCTGCCGGATAAACAACATCTACATTTTCTGCGACAAGCTTATCGAGCTTCTCAAGCGCCAAGTCAACATGATCAAACCCTTGGACATATTCAATGTGAATGGTTACGTTTGGATTTTCAAATTGCGCCCCTTGATAAAACCCCTCCACTTCAGGCTGCCACTCAAAAGCGGCAATAATTCCGATTTCGTTTGTTTTTGTCATATGTGCTGCCACCATTCCTGCGAAAAAGCCCATGGCATGCGCCTCAAAATTTAAACTTGTGGCATTCGGGCCTTTTGCATCACCATTAAAAAAAACGAAATGAATATCTGGATATTGATCCAGCAAATCTCTAAAAAAACCCTCATATTCGTGACCGTGCCCGATAATTAAATTAACTCCCTTTCCGTGAAATTCTTCGACCGCCTCCCTCACCGCCGCTTCGGAATTCATTCCTTCTTTATAAAAAACATCTACATTCAGCTCAGACTGAATTTTTAACAGCCCTTTATACCCTTTTGTCCCCCAAACTTGATCATTAATCGTTTCAGGAACGAGCAAACCCACCTTTTTCAGTTTTCCTTTTTCTGATGCTTGTCCGCAGCCAACGAGAAATAATAAAATAAAAATGATCACAAACATTTTTTTATACATACCAAGCAACTCCTTTAAACCAGTGAACTGCATCATCATTGAAATGGTGAGGTTTCTCAATAATCGAAATGATTACATATCGATCTCAGCTAAGTTCAAAACGATCTTTTGAATTTACGGTCAATTTGATTGTCACGAAATATAGCTTATGAGGCGTTTCTCTAGGAAGCTTCCTCTTTAACACGATGTATATTTAGTACTAAAATTTTCACGTTTCACTTCATTCCTCTTTTATTTTGCTATACGCCGTCAATGAAGTAAAGAAATTTTATATTTAGGTATAAAGTCTGCGTGTATTGTGCAGGAAAAAATCTTTTAATTCTTGCAAACTCTTTTCAATGTTTTCGACCGTCTTTGGAACAACTAAATGATGTTCGCTTTTCGATATAGGCTTGTAAATGTAATGAAAAATGTCAAAAAAGCTCATCACCTTCTTGATGCGCTCTTTGTCGTCGGAAATCAAGTAAATTGTTTTTTTCGCAAACAAATCTTCGTCAAATTCTGTTAACACCGGAACTATTTCATCAATATGAAGAATGTCGCGAATGACAATTTTTTCATTCGCATTCGTCTTAGAACGGCTGATGCCTGTACATTCCAACAAACTGTTCGAAATCCAATGGCCTAGCGGCTGCCAAGGTCCGAAAACGGTTGGAAGATAAACAAATAAATAAGGGAAAGTCCATTTTTGTCCTATTTGCTGCATCCAGCTGTCAATTTCTTCATCCCTATATTCCAGCGGATTCTCTCCTTCAAGAGAAAATATAAAAATAATCGGAGTCTGCTTGAGGGATGCGATTTCGACCGTTTTTTCCAATCGGTGTTTTTCAGCTTCATCGTCTATCGGTTGATGATCTGTTTGACAATAATAAATCAAATCATATTGCTTTTTGGAAGCATCCTCTATCCAGCTGTCTTCTTCCAATAAATGAAAATGTGCGTTCCGCCCGAGCCACATCATTTCTTCTTCGCATATTTTTTTTTGCAACGGATTTTTAGGAACGATTACCACTCCATCGACTAGTAATCCTTCCTCTACCAGTTTTGAACATATATGAAAGCCTTCAAATTGATGAACCCCAACAATTAAAATATGTTTACACTGCTTTAAGGCAGTTGACATTTTGAAACCTCCTTTATGAAAAAACTATTATTGTATCGTATGCGAAAAAAGAAGAGATTAGTCCAATGCCCTTTTCAAACAAAAAGGGGGCAGCCTGCTCACTTATTGAGCATTTTCGCCCAGTCCTCAATTCCATTTCTATAAGATTCTTTCATGCTCTTTGTAAAAACTTCTTATCATATCATGGATCCGATTTATATTTTCCTGGAAATAAAATGTGAATTGAATTGGAGCTTTCAGCTGCTTTCTCCATTCCTCATATTTTTTTCCATGAATTTTATAGGAATAGCTTCCTCCGTTCATTTTCTGCCAGATGCCTACAGGTATTTTTGATACAAAGTCTTGTATACGGACAAAGGGATAATGGGTGACAGCTTTTTCATCTAATTGGTAAGCTTTTGATAGTTCTTTTATCATTTGTTTGTAAAAAAATTTATTCTTTTTCTCTTCCGCTATTTGGGCTTTTATGTCCAAACAAGGATTGATCATCACCGATGAACGGATGGAATTTGGCATCTCTTCCATCAACTGCAGCGCAACGAGTGCTCCTATACCTTCAGACAGTATATGGATTTTTTTATTTAAAATTTCTTGTTTCATGACAAGATGATAAAGCTGTTTTGCCAACAAAACGGCGTGAGGGCTCCCCCAATGGCGTCCGTAAAGATTGGAATGAAACAATGTATATCCGCAGCTTTTTAACGTATTGATCAGCTGACGCCGCCCGTAATGCTCCAGCCAGTAGCTTGAACCATTTTCAACAAAATGGGTTCGATCGCCAATGATCAAGATGCCGAATCCGTTCGGCTTTTCCGGAAGATGAATGACATTCCACTCGTTTTCAATTTGAAAAAATCTTTCCGAAACACCTTCCATTTGCCCACCACCTTTCCATCGATGACCTTTTATAATGTATGTACGAAATGTCAAAAAGGCTCGCAAAAAAATCGCGAAACAACCGTTTTCATGAAAAATGTTGTATGATAATATAAGTAAAGACAGGAATAAACGAGGTGAAGATAATGAGATATTTCGCAACATTTTTTTGGACGTTTTTGCTTGTCAACATGGCCAGCTATGTTGTTTCTTCCATGACAGGCTCTGCATTCCATTTTTCAACAGCAATTATAATCTCTGTTGTTTTTACCGTACTTCTCTTTATAATTGGGGAGTTAATTCCGGCTGAACCTTCAGAAGAGCATTAAGAATTTGTCGAAATTGGCGAATTGCCAATTTCTTTTTTTTAAAACGAAAATCAGCGATTAGATGCCTGCTGCTATCGGCGAAGCCTCACTTGTTACGTCATAATATAGACAAATTCAAAAAAAAAAGGGGATAGTCTAATAAGTCATTTTTGGTCTTAAGACATCCCCTGTGATTTTTTGTTTTCAATGGAGATTTGTCTTTGGACAGACCCTTACCAGTTAACATATACGTCAGTATAATTAAGATTTCAGCCTAGCAAATTTACATGAAGCTGTTACGTATACGTCAGCACAACTAAGATTGGCGGAAAAACTTATAAATCACTACACTTTTCCAATTATAGTTTTCTAGTCTTTTAGGCAGAATCTGGCTTGCTTAGCTGTGCAATCTCCCCATGAAACTAGCCTGATAGGAATCTCGCCCTGTTTTTAGTCTCCGAATCAGATTCCCCGCCACCAGGACACAGTTTCCTATGTCTACATGGTCCGCACAAAAAAAAGAACCCTCCTCGATTGAGAAGGGTTTTAATATCCATTTATAGCTATTCTAATTTTGCTGCTCCGCTCTTCTCATGAGCATGCAAATCCGTTTTTATAACAATTTCTTCATTTTCTACCCCTAACAGAACTTGGTCACGATCATGAACGGTTCCAGCAATAACCGCTTTCGCAAGTTTTGTCTCTACATGCTTTTGAATAAACCGTTTCAGCGGCCGTGCGCCAAATACAGGATCAAATCCTCTTTTTGCAATGAATTCCTTCGCTTCATCTGTAATCTTTAGTGTAAGTTGTTTATGGGATAGGCGCGCTTGAAGCTCTTTTAAAAGTTTTTCTACTATTCCTTTTACTTCGTTCATTGTTAAAGGCTTGAACAGGATCGTGTCATCAATCCGGTTTAAAAATTCTGGCCGGAAATGCATGGAAAGCTCATCAAGAACTTTCTTTTTCGCTTCGTCTGTTATTTCCCCCTGATCATTTAAACCGGAGAGCAAATGCTGAGAACCGATGTTGGATGTCATAATGATCACTGTATTTTTAAAATCAACTGTTCTTCCTTTCGAATCGGTCACCCTGCCGTCATCAAGCATTTGCAGCAATATGTTAAACACTTCTGGGTGAGCCTTTTCGATTTCGTCCAGTAATATAACCGAATACGGATGTCTCCGAACTTTTTCCGTCAGCTGTCCTCCTTCTTCATATCCGACATAACCCGGAGGTGCGCCGATCAGCCTTGAGACAGAATGTTTTTCCATATACTCCGACATATCAATGCGGACTATTTCGTCCTCGCTGTCAAAAAGCGCTTCTGCCAATGCTTTCGCCAGCTCCGTTTTCCCGACCCCTGTCGGACCTAAAAAGAGGAAGGAGCCGATCGGCCTGTTCGGATCTTTTATGCCTGCCCGCGCACGCAAAACTGCATCCGATACTAATTCAACCGCTTCGTCTTGCCCGATGACCCTTTCTTTTAATATTTGTTCAAGTTTCAGCAGCTTTTCTCTTTCTCCTTGTACAAGCTTTGCTACCGGAATGCCAGTCCATCTTGACACAATACCGGCAATTTCCTCTTCTGTTACTTCCTCGCGAAGCATCTTGTTTTCCTCTTTCTGCTTCATTTCTTCTTCCAACTGCTTGATTTGCTTTTCCAGCGCCGGAATTTTTCCATGGCGCAGCTCAGCCGCTTTGTTTAAATCGTATTCATTTTCAGCATCAGCTAAATCTCTGCGTGCTTTTTCCAGCTCTTCCCTCAAGCTTCTGAGCTGTTGAATTCCTTCCACTTCAAGCTGCCATTTCGCCTTCATTTCATTTGCTTTCTCTTTTAAATTTGCAAGTTCCTTTTGCAACTCTTCCAATCTGATTCGGCTGATGTCATCCGTTTCTTTTTTCAATGCAGCCTCTTCAATTTCAAGCTGCATAATCCTTCTCGTCACTTCATCAAGTTCTGTCGGCATTGAATCTATTTCCGTGCGGATCATCGCGCATGCTTCATCGATTAAATCAATCGCTTTATCAGGCAGGAAGCGTTCTGTAATATAGCGGTGCGAGAGCTCACTCGCAGCTACAATCGCCGAATCATGAATTTTGACTCCATGATGGATTTCAAACCGTTCTTTTAGTCCTCGTAAAATAGAAATCGTGTCTTCCACAGACGGTTCGCTCACAAGCACCTGTTGAAAACGCCGCTCAAGCGCCGGATCTTTTTCAATATACTTGCGATGTTCATCAAGTGTCGTTGCTCCTATGCAGTGCAGCTCACCTCTCGCAAGCATCGGCTTTAACATGTTGCCGGCATCCATCGCTCCTTCTGTTTTGCCGGCCCCGACTATTGTGTGCAATTCATCAATAAATAAAATAATCCGTCCATCGCTCTTTTTAATTTCTTGCAAAACAGCTTTTAATCTTTCTTCAAATTCTCCGCGAAACTTGGCTCCCGCAATGAGCGAGCTCATATCTAAAGCAAATATTGTTTTATCTTTTAATCCCTCCGGTACATCTTTTCGTACAATCCGATGGGCTAATCCTTCCACGATCGCTGTTTTTCCAACCCCTGGTTCACCGATTAACACCGGGTTGTTTTTCGTTTTTCTTGATAAAATTCGGATCACGCGCCGAATTTCTTGATCACGGCCAATGACAGGGTCAATTTTTCCTTCTTTCACCTCTTTAACTAAATCACGGCCGTATTTCTCCAATACTTCATAAGTGCTTTCTGGATTAGGTGATGTCACCCGAGCATTCCCCCTTATTTCCTTTAACACTTTCAATATGGCAGCTTTTGTTAATTGATATTGCTGAAAAAGCTCTCTCACTTCTTTTGAGCTCGATTCGGAAAATGCCAATATAATATGTTCAACTGATAAATAATCATCTTGAAAATCTTTCCTTATTTCGTCCGCTTTTGCAAAAGCTTCTGAAAGAGTACGGGAAATATAAATATTTACCTCACCGTTTCCGTGAACAGATACTTTCGGCTTTTTTTGTAAATACTCGTTGATCGCTGCCTCAATTTGTTGTACAGGACATTTAAGTTTTTCTAAAATTCTTGGAAAAATCCCGTCAGACTGCCGCAGAAAAGCAAGTAAAATATGAAATTCATCCACTTCTTGATGTTCATGTTCTTTTGCGATTTTTTGAGCTTCTACCAGACCTTTTTGCAGCTTCTCCGTGAATTGATTTACATCCATACCGAAACGCCCCTATTTTGACTTTTTTTGACCTTTAATTTTATTATAACTTCTTTATAAATCAAGTAAAGCCATTCGTTTTCAGAATGGCTTAGCGTTGTTCGAAATATTACGGCTTGCGCTTATAGGTCCAAACCCGATTATGGTTGGATGTTTCGGGGAATCGATCTCCTGCTTTGAGTTCAACCTTTTTGGGATCGACCACCATCGATCCGGTCTCGCCGACTTCGATGTAAATTCCGTTGTTAGGTGCTTTTTGACCAGGTCTGAATTGACGATTTTGACCCATGAATCATCCCTCCTTGGACATTATTGTTGGCTATCAGAAGATTTTTCATGTATAGACAGAAACACCTTTGATAATTTTCATTATGTGATGTACTTCGAAACTTTACTCAACGCCCAAAATCGAACTCACTGCATATGGCATCCTTTTGAAAAAATCGTTTAAGCGTGCAAGCACCGAATGCTGGGTCAAAAGCTCTTTTTACTGTTTCTGTGAGAATCATCATTTATAATTATTTCCAAAATCGTCTCACTGTCGTTCTTTTTTGTCTGGATATACATGCAGTAGAGTAAAACCTTTCGCCCCGGTTTCAAATCGAGTAGGAGGGAGCGATTAACTCCCGTCCTCTCACACCACCGTACGTACGGTTCCGTATACGGCGGTTCAATTAAGATAATTGACGCAAGTCTTTATAACTTCCGTGAATAGCTGTTCTCTTTATGCCAGTGGTCACTCCACCCTCCAAGAGATCTCCCACGGGATTCACCGCTTCCTCCCTCAAGTGAGGTACTACGTTTTCTGTGTTCATCATGACTCACTGAATGCCAAGGGCTATTCTCTCTTAATTGTTCGGTCCTTCTTAGTTGTTCTAGACCAACTAATACTATGACCTCTGCTGACTTCTGACGGTTCAGCTACTTATCACTAAGTAGGTTATGAAGCGTACTTCACATATCCGCCAGACCTCCCCGGGTAAGAGTGTAATCTTTCCTTCCATCCATCTGCTTCATTTACTCTGTATCACCTTCGGCAGAAAGGGCTTTGTTTTGTCTTGCAAACTCACCCAGTGATACCTAGCCTCATATGAAGTTCGTGTTCCGAGAGACCTTAAAGTTTGCCGCTCGCTTCCTTCAGATTCCGCGTCACCACGGACACCCTTGCGTTAAGCTAACTGCTACTTCTGCCTTCGCAGCTCGGGACTTTCACCCTATAGATTACACCCATGCCGTGCCGGGCGCACAAGAAAAAAAGCAGGAGATCATCCTGCTTTATCAACGAAAGATCTTGTTAAGCCATAATTTCTTTTAAAATTGCTTTTTGCGCATGAAGGCGGTTTTCGGCCTGCAAAAATACCGCTGATTGGCTTCCGTCCATCACTTCATCTGTCACTTCCAAACCGCGCGCAGCCGGCAGGCAGTGAAGGAAGCTTACATCTCGTTTTGCTTTTGCCAGCAAGGATTGATTTACTTGAAACGGTTTAAATGCTTTCATTCTTGCTTCTGTTTCTTCTTCCTGTCCCATGCTGACCCAAACGTCCGTATAAATAATATCAGCATCCTGAACCGCTTCGTCTGGATTATGAATTAATTCGACTTTTACGCCCGTTTCGCCAGCAATTTCTTTCGCCTGTTTCAAAATGCTTTCATTTGGCTCATAGCCTTCTGGGGCTGCGATCGTAAAATGAGCGCCAACTTTTGCGCAGCCAACCATAAGGGAGTGGGCGACATTGTTACCGTCGCCAACATAAACGACTTTTACGCCTGAAAATTTGCCTTTCAGCTCATAAATTGTCAATAAATCAGCTAACGCTTGGCAAGGATGGTACAAGTCGCACAAACCATTGATGACAGGGACAGTTGCATATTCGGCAAGCTCTTTGACCCGATTATGGTCAGTTGTGCGGAGAAGAATGGCATCCACATATCGCGACAATACTCTCGCTGTATCAGCGATTGTCTCACCGCGCCCGAGCTGAAGCTCTTTTGAAGAAAGAGCAAGCGCATGTCCCCCTAATTGCAGCATTCCTACTTCAAAGGAGACACGAGTTCGAGTGGATGATTTTTCGAAAATCATCGCCAGCGTTTTCCCATGAAGGACGTTTGATAGCGGATTTTGCTTTAATTTCAATGCTTCCTCGAGCAAATATTGAATTTCTTCTGATGTAAAATCAAGCAGCTTTAAAACGTTACGACCTTTAAGTGTGCTCATAAACTCATTTCGACTCCTTTATCTGACAGTTCATGTAAAGAAATAGGCGTGTATTTGCTAACTGTTAGTGCACTTAAAAATGCCTGAAATGATGCTTCTTCCGTCAATACCATAATTCCCCGCTCAAGTGCTTTTTGTCGTCTTACCTTTGCCTGATCGTTTTCTTCCGGATTATAATAAAGCACCGCTTCTTTTTTCTCAAGCCAACTTTCAAAATTATCCGTTACCGGTTTTATATAATCGAGTACATCATCTTTCTTATCTCCATCCACAAAAATACCATCCGAATGAATTGGAAATAAATGATCGAATACCTTCCGCATCGCTTCCTCCACAGATTTGCCGACACACATTCCTTCGCCCGTCGATTTCATTTCCGGACCTAGTTTCATATCGACATCTGAATGGGCGTGCGTTGAAAATACCGGATATTTAATAGCCACATATTCATGGGCTGCTATTTGAGGATGTAAGTCAGTTAACATTTTTCCGGTTAAAATGGTTGTCGCAAGATCTACTAACGGCACTCCGGCAACTTTGCTGACGATCGGTACAGTCCGGCTCGCACGTGGATTCACTTCCAGCACACAAACGTCCTGACCATCAATTAAAAATTGAATGTTCATAATGCCTTTATATTGCAAATGTTGAACCATTCTTTCCGCATAGTCGGTCATTTTTTCTTTTATTTCTTTTGACAACGACACAGCTGGAAAAATCGCATAACTATCGCCAGAATGAACACCAGCGGGCTCGATATGCTCCATAAATCCCGGAATAAACACATTTTTCCCGTCAGCTATTAAATCAACCTCCGCTTCCTGACCAAAAAGGAATTCATCTAAAAGAAGAGGAAAATGATTTTCGTCCGTCTGCTCCACTAACGAAAGCAGCTCTTCTTGATTTTTTACCTTCACCATGCCTTTTCCGCCAATAACATATGAAGGTCTTAACAGGATCGGATACCGCAGCTTTTTCGCTTCCGATATCGCCTCCTCTTTTGTATGTGCCATTGCTCCTTGAATGTGCGGGATATTCGTTTCGTCTAATAGCTGATAAAATCTTTCTCGATCCTCCAATATGTCCAGAAGCTCAGAAGTTGTACCAAGCAGCTTCACGCCTGCTTTTTCAAGCTTCTCTGCTAAGTTGATCGCCGTCTGGCCGCCAAATTGGACGAGCGTTACGTCAATGTTTTCATTTTCAACAACATTTAATATATGTTCGACTGTTAACGGCTCAAAATATAATCGATCCGCTGTTTCATAATCAGTGCTGACCGTCTCAGGATTATTGTTGATCATGATCGCGTCATATCCAAGCTTTTGCAATGTTTGAATGCAGTGAACAGCACTGTAGTCAAACTCAACTCCCTGTCCGATGCGAATCGGGCCGGAACCAATGACAAGCGCCTTCTTCTTTCCGCTTGTGGAGACAGCTTCGTTTTCACCGAAAACGTACGTAGAATAGAAATAATTTGTTCTCGCTTCAAATTCTGCGGCACATGTATCAACCATTTTGAATATGGCTTTAATCCCCCACTTTTTGCGGAGCTTTCGTATTTCTTTTTCTTCTGTCTTTTGCCAATATGAAATCGAACGGTCGGAAAAACCGAAAAATTTCAGTTCTTTTAAAAGGCTTGGAGACAGCTTTTCTTTTTTCGCTTTTCCTTCAAGTTCAATTAGATGGTTGAAAACATGCAAGAAATAATAGTCAATTTTTGTCTGGCTGTGAAGCTCATCTATAGAAACTCCTCTTCTTAACAGCTCCATTAAGATGAAAAAGCGTTCATCATCTGCATGCTGGAGGCGGTTAATAAGAGCTGACGTATCTTCTTTCACAAGCTTAGGCAAATAAATGCCGATATTATTTAATTCCAACGATTCCACAGCTTTTTGCAGAGCGGCTTCCATCGTCCGTTCGATCGCCATCACTTCGCCGGTTGCTTTCATCTTTGTTCCAAGCTTCCGATCTGCTTTTGTAAATTTATCAAACGGCCAGCGCGGAAATTTGACAACTACATAGTCAAGTGCAGGTTCAAAGCTGGCATATGTCGACATCGTTAACGGGTTCTTCAGCTCCGCTAATGAGTAGCCAACAGCTAGCTTTGCAGCCATTCTGGCAATTGGGTAACCGGTCGCTTTCGAAGCAAGTGCGGAAGAGCGACTTACCCTAGGGTTGACCTCAATCACGTAATATTGCTTGCTTTCAGGGTCAAGTGCAAACTGAATGTTGCAACCCCCGACTACCTTTAATGCATCGATAATTTTCAAAGCCGCCTGCCGGAGCATTTGATATTCTTCATCTGTTAATGTTTGAGATGGAGCAACAACGATCGAATCCCCAGTATGAATTCCGACTGGATCAATGTTTTCCATATTGCAGACGGTAATACAAGTACCTTTTGCATCGCGCATCACTTCATATTCGATTTCCTTAAATCCGGCAATGCTTCTTTCCACAAGCACTTGATTGATTGGGCTCATTTTAAGTCCATTTGTGACAATGGAAATAAACTCTTCTCGGTTGTAGGCGATGCCTCCGCCTTTGCCGCCAAGCGTATAAGCCGGACGAATGATAATCGGAAAACCAATTTCATCAGCAAATTGAAGGGCGGACGGAACATCCTCCACAATTTTGCTTTCCGGGATCGGCTCGTTCAAATCAATCATCAGCTTTCGAAATAGCTCCCGGTCCTCCCCTTTTTGAATCGATTCGATCGAGGTTCCGAGCAGTTTCAAGCCGTATTTTTGCAAAATCCCTGCCTGATCAAGCTCCACAGCTAGATTTAAAGCCGTCTGGCCCCCCAATGTTGCCAAAAGGCCGTCTGGACGTTCTTTTGCAATTATTTTTTCAATGCTTTCCACCGTAAGCGGCTCTGAATAGACCGCATCGGCAATTTTCGTATCAGTCATAATCGTTGCAGGATTGTTATTAACAAGTACAACTTCAAATCCTTCTTCTTTTAACGCCAAGCATCCCTGTGTCCCAGAATAGTCAAATTCCGCCGCTTGGCCGATAATGATCGGACCTGAACCGATCACTAGTATTTTGTTTAATGATGTATCTTTAGGCATAGACTTTTTCTCTCCCTGCTGCTACATATGTGTCTAAAAATTCATCAAAAATAAAACTAGCATCTTCCGGTCCTGGATGGGCTTCCGGATGAAATTGAACAGACATGACTTTCAATTTTTCATGCTCAAGCCCTTCAACTGAGCCGTCATTGACATTTGTATATCGCAATTTAAGAGGTGTTTTTTCCAAGCTTTTTTTATCCACCACATAGTTGTGGTTTTGTGATGTAATAAATACGTTTCCTGTTTTTTGATCAATTACCGGATGGTTTGCTCCGCGGTGCCCGAATCTGAGCTTTGTTGTATTCCCGCCAAACGACAGGGCAATCAGCTGATTCCCTAAACAAATCCCGAGCGTCGGATATTGCTTCATCAATTGGTTTAATGTTGAAAAATAATTTTTCATTTGCTTTGGATCGCCCGGTCCGTTCGACAGCACGATGCCATGCGGCTTGATTTCAAACACTTTTTCCATTTGATGAAACGGAACGACTGAAACTTTACAGCCTCTTTTCAGCAAAGAATTCAAAATCGATTTTTTAAATCCAAAATCAATTAGCGCAATGTGTGTCGCACCATTGCCAAACGTTTCGATTTCGCTTGCAGAAACGTCGCGAATCGGAAAATCGGAGAGCTTATCCTGAGAGTCGTATTGTTTGTCTTTTGAAATGACCGCATGCAATGTCCCTTTTGATCGGATTTGTTTGACAACAGCTCTCGTGTCAACATTTGTTAAATAAGGAATATTCCATTTTTGTAAATAGTCTTTTAATGAACGGTTCGCTTTATAATGGGAATAGTGTTCAGTCAGCTGAAAAAGGATGACCCCTTTCACCTGCGGCTTTTTGCTTTCAAAATCTTGATCATTGATGCCGTAATTGCCAATAAGCGGATACGTAAAAACGACGATTTGATCTTTGTAGGAAGGATCTGTCAACACCTCTTGATATCCTGTCATTCCTGTATAAAAAACGAGTTCCCCTTTAACAGGAGACACGATTTCATCCATCTTGCCTTCAAAAACTGTTCCATCTTCTAATACAAGATAACCTTGCATATTGAACACCTCTTTGATGTATATTTATACAACGATTTGCAAGAAAATTCTCCTCTTTTAGGAAGAGAAGATTTTTTCTTTTTTCAAAACAGAAGCAATAATGCCCAGTCCTAAATCAATTTCTTCATTCGAAACAGTGAGCGGAGGAAGAAGCCGTAACACATTGGATCCAGCTGAAAGTGCTAGAAGCCCTTCTTCTCTTAAAGAAGCAAGCACTTTATTGACCTCAATATCCAGCTCAATTCCAAGCAGCAATCCTTTACCCCGCACTTTTTTTACAGTAGGCACATCTCTCAAGTGTTCTGATAGACCTTCGAACAGCCGCTGACCTTTTTCCTGAACGCTTTGCAAAAAGCTTGGCTGAAAAACAGTTTCCAAAGTTGCTTTCGCAGCTGCCATAGCCAAATAATTCCCGCCGAACGTTGAACCGTGTGTTCCCGGTGAAAAACTTTCGATCAATTCTTGTTTTCCGATCATGGCTCCGACAGGAAATCCGCTTCCCAATCCTTTGGCGACAGTGATAATATCCGGAGAAATGCCGTAATGCTGGTAGCCGAATGCTTTTCCGGTGCGTCCGATTCCAGTTTGCACCTCATCGACGATGAATAATGCGCCGATCTCCCTGCACTTTTCTTCTACTGCCTGTAAAAATTCCTTCGTTGCAGGAATAACTCCTCCCTCGCCCTGAACCACTTCCAGCATAAAAGCAGCTATATCCTCATCATGAATGTTTTTCACCACAGCTGCATCATTGTAAGGAAGATATTCGAACGTAGGAATGAGAGGACCGAACCCTTTATGTACTTTTTCTTGAGCAGTAGCCGTCATAGTCGCAAATGTTCTGCCGTGAAAAGACTGGTAAAATGTAATGATTTTATGTTTGCCGGTATGTTTTCTAGCCAGTTTAATGGCGGCTTCATTCGCTTCGGCGCCGCTGTTCGCAAAAAATACGGCATCTCCGCTTGAATGCTCCACCAATTGCTTGGCAACCTCTTCTTGAAGGGGGATATGAAAAAGATTAGAAGTATGCCATACCTTTTGCAGCTGTTCAGTGATGGCATCCGCCACTTGCTTCGGACAATGACCCAGGTTGCATACAGCAATTCCGGAAATAAAATCTAAATATTTTTTTCCGTTTGCATCATATGCATAGCTTCCTTCTGCTTTTTCAATCGCCACATCCCACTTCGCATAGGTTGGAAATAAATAACTCATTTGACCACGACCTCTCGTTTTTTCGTAATTTTCGTCCCGATCATTTTCCCTTCCTTAAAAATACGGTCGTTGCCGCTCACAATCATCACATGCTCAAGCTGATCAGAAAGCGCATCTAAAGCCGCCTGTACTTTCGGAATCATCCCGCCGTAAATAACCTTCTGTTCAATGAGTTTTTCGATCATCGTTTCCGTCGCTTCTTCAATAAGCTTGCCGTCATGTAAAATTCCCGGAACATTCGTCACAAACAGCAGCTGTTCCGCATTTATTTTTTCAGCAATTGCACTAGCAGCCAGATCTGCGTTGATATTTAATTTTTGCCCATCCGCCGTTATGCCGATCGGGGCAATGACTGGAACATAGTCAAGAATTAGCAGCGAACGCAATAGTTCATCATTAATCTGCTCGACTTTGCCGACAAAGCCAAGATTTTCTTCATCTAAAAATGACGAGACAATTAGCTGACCATCAGTGCCTGAAAGACCGATCGCTTTCACACTTTTTTGTGTCAACAGAGCCGTAAGCTGTTTGTTAATTTTTCCTGAAAGAACCATTTCTGCAATTTCAAGCACTTCTTTTGTCGTTTTACGCATGCCGTTGTAAAACTCGCTTTTTACATTTAATTTTGTCAACATATTGTTAATGTCCGGTCCTCCACCGTGGACGATAATGACCCGTTTCGTAGTTAACAGTTCTTTTATGCTGTCTAAAAAGCTTTCTGACAGCTGTTCCAGCATGCTGCCGCCAAGCTTAATGACAACAATCGGTTTATCATGTCCGGTAACTTGCATTGATTTTGACATACTCATATGTTAAATCACATCCCCATGCTTTTCCTTGTACTTCACCATTATTTAACATTACCTTGATTTCTACGATTTCCTGATCCAAATATTGGATCGCTTCTTGTTCCGAAAATGAAACTGGCAATCCGTTTTTAAATAATAAGATATGGCCGAGATACACTTCCATTTGATTCGGATCGAATTCCGCTCCGCTGTAGCCGGCGGCGCACAAGATTCTTCCCCAGTTCGCATCTTTTCCATATATTGCAGTTTTGACGAGGGAGGATCCGACAATCGTCTTGGCCATGATGTTCGCTTCCTGCTTTGATTTAGCCCCATTAACAGAAACTTCAATCAATTTTGTCGCACCTTCACCGTCTCTGGCAATTTGCTTTGCTAAATCTTCGCTTACTTTTCTCAACGCCTCTTTAAAAACAGGCCAATCTGGATGCTCTTCCGTCAGCATTGAGTGTTCAGCTTTTCCGTTTGCTAAAACAAGCACCATATCATTTGTTGATGTATCGCCGTCAACGGTTATTTGATTAAACGTTTCATCGATAACTTCTCGAAAAGCTTGCTGCAGCGATTTTTCATCGATATTCGCATCTGTCGTCAAAAACCCAAGCATTGTCGCCATGTTGGGATGAATCATCCCCGATCCTTTAGCTGCTCCGCCGATGGTCACCTGTTTTCCCTCGATTTCAAATTGATAGCAGGCAGTCTTTTCAAACGTATCTGTTGTCAAAATAGCCTCGGCAAAGCTTTTGGCTCCTGCTGATGAACGTTCATATTCAATATTGTTGATCCCCTCTTGGACTTTTTCCATGTTTAAATATTCGCCAATTACTCCTGTTGAAGCGACAGCCACAAGATGATCTGCAATTCCAAGCTTTTCAGCCGTCCATTTCCGCATTGCGTATGCATCGCTTAAACCTTTTTCGCCTGTACAGGCATTGGCGTTGCCGCTGTTGACAATCACCGCTTGAATTTTGTTTTCCTTTGCAATGCTCTCTTTTGTCACAAAAATTGGGGCAGCTTGCACAACGTTTTGTGTGTAAACAGCTGCAGCTGTTGCTGAAACGTCACTATAAATGATGCCGATGTCTTTTTTATGAGTGTAGCGGATGTGCGCTTCATAGCCACCTGCATAAAAGCCTTTCGGTGTTGTAATTGAACCGTTGTCTATTTTTCTTATTTTGGTTGTCACTAGAAGTCCTCCTTGATGTTATGGATATACTGGCAAAAAGTTTAGTCCTTCATTTTCTTGGAATCCTGACATAATGTTGAAATTTTGCACTGCCTGCCCTGCAGCGCCTTTCATCAAATTGTCAATGACAGATACGACTGTCAACCGACTTGTTCTTTGATCAAATGCAAGACCGATATCGCAATAATTCGAGCCGTACACTTCCTTTGTGCTTGGGAACGTTCCGTTTGTACGCACTCTCACAAATGGTGAATGTTTATAAAATGATTCATATAAATCTACTAATTTTGAAGTATTCCATTCTTCTAATAATTCAATATACATTGTCGCCATAATCCCTCTTGTCATCGGCACTAAGTGGGTGCTGAACGAAATGAAGCCGACTTTCTCGTCCCACTTATGAAGCTCCTGTTCAATTTCCGGTATATGCTGATGCTGATGTACTTTATAAATTTTGAAATTATCTTGTATTTCAACAAAGCTTGTAGCAAGCGAAGCGTTTCGACCTGCACCTGAAACACCCGATTTTGCATCAACAATGATCGAGTTCTCTTTGACGATTTTTTCCCGCACAAGCGGTGCTAGGCCAAGCAAGGTTGCAGTTGGATAGCATCCAGGATTCGCCAAAATTTTAGCGTTCTTAATATCCTCACGATACAGCTCTGTCAAGCCGTATACCGCTTCCTGCAAAAGCATTTCAGGCGCTGGTGCTTTTTTATACCATTTTTCATAATCATCACTATTTTTTAACCTTAAATCGCCTGATAAGTCGATGATTTTCAATTGATCGTCAAGCAATTCCGTCGTCAGTGAAGCCGATATCCCCGACGGCGTCGCAAGAAAAACAACATCATTTTCTTCTTTTATTTGATCCGGCTCTAGCGGTTTTAGTTCATTTTCTTTTATATGGGATAAATGCGGATATTCGTCAATATAGCTCTTTTTTTCTGCTGAAGATGTATATAAATGAATGTTTTCGACATACCGATGATTGGCTAAAATTCGATAAAGTTCCACACCGCCATATCCTGTTGCCCCGATAATTCCTATATTCAACCTCAATCACCTTCAATTCATTCCGTTAAATTAGTTACCATTATAATACTGTATAAAAATAAAATCAATTGTATATTTATAATTTTTCTGTTCAAAAACAAGGATTCTTAATGTAGTAGAGAGCAGGGAATCCCTTGCAAATTATCCGGATATGCCATGCTGAAGAAAAAATGCAAATTATGTTTCGGGATAAAAACTCCATTATGGTGATGAGATAAACAAAAGAAGCGATAAAGACGAAAATAAAAACATAATGACACTTGCAGTCAAATTGATAAAACATTTGCATAAAAAAGACTGGCCTTTTCCGCCAGTCTGCATAAGTTTTTATTGAATACCCAAGGCAATTTTTGCGTATCTGGACATTCGGTCCTTCGTCCAAGGTGGATTCCAAACGATGTTGACATCGACATCTTTGATTTCTGGAATTCCGTCAAGCGCAGCTTTTACTTGTTGAACAATTGTTCCAGCAAGGGGGCATCCCATTGCCGTCAATGTCATAGTTACTTTGAGGACTCCTTCATCGTTCAGTTCCAAATCATATATTAATCCTAAATTGACAATGTCAATGCCGAGTTCTGGGTCAATAACTTGTTCAAGAGCACCCATTATATTTTCCTTCAGCGCTTCATCCATTTCGATCCACTCCTCTTATATTCGTTAATATCATTATATCGAAGTTTATGTCACATTAAAAATTTTCTACCTCAAATGCCGTACAAACCATTCAACCGTTTCTAGCACCCCTTTTCGAGACACCTTATGCCCTGCATCCTTTTCCGCAATAAATGCCAAATGTTCCGGATTGTCAGCATACAACGGCTTTATCTCTTCATAAAATTGATAAGTAGGAGCGAATGGTACAACTTGATCCTTCATCCCGTGCCAAAACAAAAGGGGGCGGTTGCATAACGCTTCTTTATGTACGGATAAATCATACTCATACAACGCATCAAATTGCTGCTGAATTTCTTCTTCAGACAACGGAAAGGTATAGCCTGCTTTTTGATAGGAGTCCACAAGATATTTGAAAAATTTTTGATAATGTGGGCTGCCCATTAAACTGACAGCAGCTTTGATCCACGGATATTGGGTGAGCGCTCCAAGTGTAGCAACACCGCCCATGGAAGTTCCCGCTACCCCTATATTTTTCCCGTCAATCAATTTTTTTTCAAAAAAATAATTTTTTATTTTTTCGAGCTCTTTAACAGAACTGATAACAATATTCCAAAAATTTAAATTTAAGTCAGCCTCTGAAAGATTCTCATCCCTCTCTCCGTGAAATTTCGCATCAGGCAATACTACTCGTAAACCTTTTTCCGCCAAAAGATAGGCAATGTGCAAATTATGCTCTTTTGCGCTCGTAAATCCATGGATAAACACAACAAGCGGCAGCTCATCTTTTATAAAATCTTCTTTGCATACATGCAGTACAGGGATATTGTCCGCCATCGTATGTTCAACAATGACCTTCAATTAGGATGCTCCTTTCATTATTTTTTTGCTAAAATTAGTTTAACATGTGGACAAAAAAGATGGAAAAAAGATACACTAAATAAAAACAAAAAATGAGGAGAGATTATGGCCAAAAAACATTTAATCGCATTGGATTTAGACGGCACATTGCTGAAAGATGACAAAACGATTTCTCCTTTTACAAAAAATGTTTTGCAAAAAGCACAAGAAGAAGGGCATATCATATGCATTTCAACAGGAAGGCCGTTCCGCTCGAGCAAAATGTATTACGAAGAATTAAATTTAAAAACCCCGATTGTCAATTTTAACGGAGCCTTTGTCCATCATCCGCTGGATGAATCCTGGGGATTTCATCATACAACCCTTGATGTATCTGTTGTAAAAGAGATTGTAGAAATCGCCGAACAGCATCAAGTCCATAACATTTTAGCAGAAGTGCTTGATCATGTTTATTTTCATTACCATAATGAACAATGGTTGGATATTTTCAGTATAGGAAATCCGAAAATTGAAATCGGCAACTTAAAAGCTGTTTTAAATCGCAATGTCACAAGCATGTTAATCCATTCAGACGAAGAAAATGTCAAGCGGATTCGCCATTATTTAAATGAAGTTCATGCGGAAGTTGTAGACCACAGAAGCTGGGCTCACCCGTGGCATGTTATTGAAATTATCCGAGCAGGCATTAATAAAGCAGTCGGATTGCAAAAAATCGCCGAATTTTACAATATCCCTCGAGAGCAAATTATCGCTTTTGGCGACGAAGACAATGATTTGGAAATGATCGAATATGCGGGATTAGGCGTTGCAATGGGAAACGGAATTGAGCCGCTCAAAGAGATTGCTGATGAAATTACGCTGACAAATGAAGAAGACGGAGTTGCAAAATTTTTAAAGGAATTGCTGTCCCTTTAATCTTTGCAAAAGTCCAAAAGTTCGATTATCTTTTTACACCTCACAACAATTGACAAGGATTTAGATGTTTAAAAAGGGATACCCTATCATTGACGAACTCATTTCGTCAATGATCAAAAGGGGGATTCAAACTTGGGCAAACGGAATAAATCGAAACGATTCATTGAGCAAGGGAAAGGTGCCGTCAAAAAACATGATGAAAAGTTTCCATACCGTATGACGTTTGCCGAATCAGAAGCAAGAGCCAATAACGAAGCAAGCTTCGAAGGATAATGCCCTTCCGTTCATTTTCGAATCCTTTTAAGGGCAGTTTTTATAATGAACAGATCGAATTTGAACAGACCAATCTTTGTACAGCATCTGCATCGAGAAAAAATCGAGCAGGCATAACACCATCCAGAATGCCGATTGTACGGCACATTTTGAACAAGGAATAAATATGAAATGGACGAAACGAGCTCCTCTTGTTTCGTCCATTTTTTCTTTTTTTGTCCTTCTTTTTTAAATTTTCAGTTTGCACAAATTGTATTGTTTTCTATTTGTGATCAAGATAGACTATATGTAAATGAAAAAAAGTAGGTGTGATTAATGAATATTCACATTATCGCTGATAGTGCTTGTGATCTGCCTGTCTCTTTTTTAAACGATCAAGGCGTTTCTTTCATCCCTCTTCGTGTCCACCTTGGCGAGAAGGACTATGAGGATCAATTGACAATCAAACCAAAAGAAGTTTACGACTATATGAGAGCTGGAAACGTTGCTAAAACATCACAAGCATCACCGGAAACAATCACCAATCAATTTGAAAAGCTGGCGAAAGACAATCAGCCGGCGCTGTATATTGCCTTTTCTTCCGAATTGTCCGGTACATATCAAACTGCCGTTATGGTTCAGCAGCAATTGCTTGAAAAATATCCGAATTGGAAACTGCAAATTATCGATTCGAAATGTGCTTCACTTGGGTATGGACTTGCTGTCCGCTACACCATTCAATTAGCAAAACAAGGACTTGATTTAGAACAAATGGCAAATGCAGTAAAAGAGTATTGCAGTCATATGGAGCACATTTTTACAGTTGATCGCCTGGAATATTTGGCTCGCGGCGGGAGAATCAGCAAAACATCTGCGTTTGTTGGCGGACTGCTTAATATCAAGCCGCTTTTGCATGTCGAAGAAGGAAAGCTGATCCCGCTGGAAAAAATCCGCGGGAAAAAGAAGCTTTACCGGAGAATTCTTGAGCTGATGGAAGAGCGTGGAGACGGATTGAGTGAACAGACAATCGCCATCAGCCATGGTGATGATGAAGAAGCAGCTCTCGAATTAAAACAATTAATTGAAGAAACGTTTCATCCAAAAGAAATTATCATCCATACGATCGGTGCTGTCATTGGTGCACACTCTGGCCCCGGCACCCTTGCTGTATTTTTTCTAAATAAACATATTCAAGAAGCTTCATGGAAATCATAAGTATATAACAGTATGGAAAGGAGCTTCCTGAATGTCCAAAACAAGCGATAATGATAAAAAAGCTGTAGACAACAATGCAAAACGACACGAAAAAAATCTATTGAAGGAAAAAAATCGAGAGCTTGGAAAACGGCAATACTCAAAGAAAACGGATCATTTATAATGCCCGCCTGTCGGGCTTTTTCTTTTTTTGAAATATCTCTAAAGGCGAGTCTTCCACCTATTCTATCCGGACGTTCTGAAAGAAAAAGACGCTTTCTTATCTTACAGTATGCATCTTTTCTCTAGCTTTTGTTTTCATTTTTGTCTAATAAAACATGGGCGGGGCAATAACTTTCAATTTGATTAGACCATTCATTTCATTAAAAAACAGAGAAATCCAGAACGTTTCCATATTCGAAAGCGGAGGTCATTTTTTATATGTAAGAGGAAATGACAAACATGTGGGAATCTATCCTTTATTAATGTAAGATATTGTAAAATAAGTATACAAGAGGTGGCACAATGAAGAAACATGAAATTTCCGTGTATCTTACAAAAGAGATGGAGCCGGAATATGTCATTTCCCTTGTCCATGAAGCGATTAAATTTAACAGCTACATTTTATTCCAAACAAAAAAGCTCCAATTAAATGCGAAAAGCGTTTTAAGCATGCTCGGTTTTTCCGCCTTTTTAGAAGGTCATGTAGTCATCAGCGCTGAAGGAGAAGATTCGCTCGAAGCAGTAAAAAACTTACAAGACTTTCTTTCCCCTAAATGTTCTAAAGCGACATCTTTAGCTTAATTGCATTTAAGCAGATATTAATTTCCTTGCCGTTGCTTTACGTAACGGTTTTTTCATTTAATTTGCGAGGAACCCCTAAAAGAGTTGTTCAACTGAACGACATTCACTATAATGAATGTAAATAACGTTATTGGAGGTAAAAAGTTGGCTAAGGAGAATTCATTTGACATCGTCTCAAAAGTGGATATTGCCGAAGTGAACAATTCCATTCAAATGGCGAAAAAAGAAATTGTAAACAGATATGATTTCAAAGGATCTAAAAGCGATATATCCCTAGAAAAAGATGAGCTTGTGCTAATCTCTGACGATGAATATAAGCTGAATCAACTAAAAGATGTATTAGTAAGCAAAATGATTAAACGCGGTGTCGCAACCAAGAATATTCAGTACGGGAAAATCGAAAAGGCTTCAGGAGGCACTGTCAGACAAAGAGCCAAACTTGTCAACGGAATTGACAAAGAAAACGGGAAAAAGATCAATGCGCTGATCAAAAATACCGGGCTAAAAGTAAAAAGCCAAATTCAAGACGACCAAGTCCGGGTAAGCGGCAAAAGCAAGGACGATTTGCAAAAAGTGATTGCAGCTGTGAAAAGCGCCGACTTGCCAATCGACGTACAATTTATTAATTTTCGCTAGCTTTGCCCTGTTCACAAAATTGAAATTTTATATTGATTATTTCGATAAAATTCGTTAAATTAGGATTAATCCGTTGTTTTAAAATTTCATACGGTAAAGCGTTCTTATCAAGAGAAGCGGAGGGACTGGCCCGATGAACCTTCAGCAACCGGATTACCCAGTAGAAAACATTGGGTACCAAGGTGCTAAATCCAGCGATGCGCAAAGTGCGCTCGAAAGATAAGAAGAAGGGGAAATTGCTCAAAAAGTCTTCTTCTTAGAAGGCTTTTCTTTTTTATATAGGTGTTCGCCTCCTTGCAGGCGCCTATTTCATTTGATTGGAGGACTTTTTATGGGGCTTTTACAAGATTTACAGAATCATATATTAATTGCCGACGGAGCAATGGGGACTCTACTATACTCATTCGGAATAGACAAATGCTTTGATGAGCTAAACGTTTCAAAACCGGAAGAAATAGAACGGATTCATTCAGCCTATTTAGACGCAGGCGCAACTGTTATTCAAACAAATACATACGGCGCCAATCGCATAAAGCTTGCCAGATATGGGCTGGAAGATGATATAAAGATCATCAACCAAAAAGGGGTTGAACTTGCAAAGAGGGCGTTACAAAAAGCGGAAAACAAAGGGTATGTCATCGGAACAATCGGCGGCATCCGTTCGTTTCAAAAAAGCGCCTTCACGCTATCTGACATTGCCGAAAATTTTCGTGAGCAGCTTCATGTCCTTTTATCCGAAAACGTAGATGGCATTATTTTAGAAACCTATTACGACTTGGAAGAACTGAAAACCGTTTTGCAAATAGCTAGAAAAGAAACGGATTTGCCCATTATCACAAATGTTTCTTTGCACGAACAAGGCGTCTTTCAAAATGGAACAAGATTGGCAGACGGTTTGAAAATGCTTGAAGAACTTGGTGCAGATATTGTCGGCCTCAATTGCCGTTTAGGCCCTTATCATATGCTGCAATCTCTGGAAGAAGTGCCGCTGTTTGAACATGCCTTTTTATCCGCTTTTCCAAACGGCAGCCTGCCAAGGTATGAAAACGGAAGATTAGTTTATGAATCAGATGAACACTATTTTTATGAAGCGGCTCTTCAATTCCGAAAACAAGGTGTCCGGCTTCTCGGCGGATGCTGCGGAACCGCGCCGAAACATATTCGGGCAATGGCTGAAGCTGTATCAAACCTCCCTCCTGTCACAGAGAAAGAAGTAAAAGAACGAAATGTTCCAATTCATGTTTTACCTATGAAAGAAAGTCAAGAAACTCCTCTCCCAGATATTGCAAAAAACAGACGCTCAGTGATTGTAGAATTGGACCCGCCGAAAACGCTCGGCTTGGAAAAATTTTTAACAGGAGCAAAAGCGTTGAAAAAAGCGAGGATTGATGCAATTACGCTTGCGGATAATTCCCTTGCTACACCAAGAATCAGCAATGTTGCTTGCGCAAATATTGTGAAAAGCCGTTTCCAGCTTCGCCCGCTCGTTCATTTAACATGTCGTGACAGAAATTTAATCGGCATTCAATCCCATTTAATGGGGCTGCATACGCTTGGCCTGCACGATATTTTAGCGGTCACCGGCGACCCGTCCAAAATCGGTGATTTTCCGGGTGCAACCTCTGTCTATGATTTATCATCGTTTGATTTAATCAGCTTAATTAAGCAATTTAATGAAGGTTTGTCATACTCCGGAAAATCACTTGGTCAAAAAACAAACTTTACTGTAGCCGCCGCCTTCAATCCGAACGTAAGACATCTTGATCGCGCAGTTCAGAGACTTGAGAAAAAAATCAGCTGTGGAGCCGATTATTTTATTACGCAGCCGCTCTACTCGGAGAAGCTGATCGAAGAAGTATATGAAGCAACAAAACATCTGAATGTTCCGATATATCTCGGGATTATGCCGTTAATAAGCAGCCGCAATGCTGAATTTATTCATAACGAAGTGCCAGGCATTAAATTGTCTGATTCGATTCGCGAACAGATGCAAAAAGCAGGCAATGATAAAGAAAAGGGAAAACGAGAAGGACTTGCCATTGCAAAATCGCTTATTGACGCAGCATTTGACCTGTTTAACGGCATTTACTTAATCACTCCGTTTTTGCATTATGAGATGACAGTCGAGCTGACGGAATACATTCATGAAAAAGAAAAGGCAAAACGAGAAAGGAAGATTTCCCATGTATAACATAAAGGAACAGCTGGAGAAAAAAATTTTAATACTAGACGGAGCCATGGGAACAATGATTCAAGCTGCAGAATTATCTGCGAAAGATTTTGGCGGTGAAGAATATGAAGGATGCAACGAATATTTAAACATCACTTCCCCTGAAACGATTGTCCGTATTCATGAAGCGTACCTTGAAGCAGGCGCTGATATTATCGAAACAAATACGTTTGGCGGTACAAGCATCGTCCTCGAGGAATATAACTTGGGGCACCTTGCTTTTGAAATAAATAAAAAAGCAGCTGAGATTGCAAAGCGCGCTGCAGAAAAATATTCAACATCGGATTGGCCTCGTTTTGTGGCAGGATCAATGGGGCCAACGACTAAAACGCTCTCCGTTACAGGCGGCGTCACATTCCAACAATTGGCAGAAGCTTATCAAGTTCAAGCGGAAGGACTGTTAGTGGGGGGCGTTGATGTACTTCTCCTTGAGACAAGCCAAGATATGCTCAATGTAAAAGCAGGTTACTTAGGAATTCAACGAGCTTTTCAAAAGCTCAAGAAAGAAGTGCCGATCATTCTGTCCGGAACGATAGAACCGATGGGAACAACTCTCGCCGGTCAAGATATTGAAGCGTTTTACATTTCAGCTGAACATATGAATCCAATTGCCGTCGGCTTAAACTGTGCGACAGGTCCTGAATTCATGACCGATCACATCCGCACTTTGTCTGAAATCGCCAATACCGCTGTCAGCTGTTATCCGAATGCCGGACTGCCTGATGAAGAAGGTCGCTACCATGAATCACCGGAATCTTTAGCAAAAAAAATCAGAGGGTTTGCAGAAAGAGGCTGGCTTAATATGGTCGGCGGCTGCTGCGGAACAACTCCCGAACATATTCGCGCAATAAGGGAGGCAATGGAAGGCTTAAAACCGCGAAAAATCGTCAAAAAGCAAAATCAACATACGGTATCAGGCATCGAGCCCCTTCGCTATGATGAATCAATGCGCCCGCTGTTTGTCGGTGAACGCACAAACGTCATCGGTTCGCGTAAATTCAAGCGTCTCATTGCTGAAGGAAAATTTGAAGAAGCAGCGGAAATCGCCCGCGCTCAAGTGAAAAACGGCGCCCACGTCATCGATGTCTGTCTCGCAGATCCGGACCGAAACGAGCTTGAAGATATGGAAAACTTCATCCGCGAGGTTGTAAAAAAAGTAAAAGCGCCGCTTGTCATTGACTCAACCGACGCCAATGTCATCAGAAAAGCGCTCGAATACTCACAAGGGAAAGCGATCATCAACTCGATCAATTTAGAGGACGGCTTAGAACGGTTTGAAGAAGTTCTCCCGCTTGTGAAACAATTCGGTGCAGCTGTTGTCGTCGGAACAATCGATGAAGACGGAATGGCTCTGACTGCGGAGCGAAAGCTGGAGATTGCCAAGCGGTCTTATGACATTTTAGTCAATCAACACGGTATAAGTCCAAGCGACATTATTTTTGACCCGCTCGTCTTCCCTGTCGGCACAGGTGATGAGCAATATATCGGATCTGCCCAAGAAACGATCGAAGGGATCCGTTTAATTAAAGAACATCTTCCCGGCTGTTTAACTATTCTCGGGATCAGCAATGTTTCTTTCGGGCTTCCGCCGGTCGGCAGAGAAATATTAAACGCCGTTTTTTTATACCATTGCACACAGGCAGGGCTCGATTATGCGATCGTCAATACGGAAAAATTAGAGCGGTACGCTTCGATCCCTGAGGAAGAGCGGAAGTTGGCAGAAAACTTATTATTTGAAACAAATGATCAGACGCTCGCACAATTTACGAACTTTTACCGCGACAAAAAGAAAGAGGAAAAAAAGCCGAAAACGGAATTAACCTTGGAGGAACGGCTCGCACAATACGTTGTGGAAGGAACAAAGCAAGGATTAATCGAAGACTTGCAGCTGGCACTAGAAAAATATGATGATCCTCTCGATATCATCAACGGGCCGTTAATGAAAGGAATGGAAATTGTCGGCGAACTGTTTAACGACAACCAGCTGATTGTTGCTGAAGTGCTTCAAAGTGCGGAAGTGATGAAAGCATCTGTCGCCTTTTTAGAACCGTATATGGAAAAAAAAGATGACAGCGGCAAAGGAAAAGTCATTTTAGCTACAGTCAAGGGCGACGTCCATGACATCGGCAAAAATTTAGTTGACATTATTCTTTCCAACAACGGCTACCGCGTCGTTGATTTAGGCATTAAAGTTGCGCCGCAGCAGCTGATTGAAGCGGTCAATAATGAAAAGCCTGATATTATCGGCCTTTCCGGACTGCTCGTCAAATCAGCCCAGCAAATGGTGTTAACAGCACAAGACTTAAAAACAGCCAACATTTCGATTCCGATTTTAGTCGGCGGTGCTGCATTATCACGCAAATTTACCGATCAAAAAATATCACCGGAATATGACGGTCCTGTGTTATATGCGAAAGATGCAATGGACGGGCTGTCGCTTGCCAATAAGCTGAGAGAAAACCCGGATGCTTTCCTTGAGAAAAGAGCGGTCGCAGTTGAGGAAAAACAGAATAGACAGAAAAGCGGCAAACCTGTTTTGATCATTGAAAAAAAATCATCTGTGTCCAAACCGACCGTATATCATCCAGCTGACTGCAATCCACACATTATTCAAAACATTGATATTGCCCAAGTCGTCCCGTATGTGAACATGCAAATGCTTTTAGGACACCATCTCGGATTAAAAGGCAATGTCAAACAGATGCTTCTGGAAAAACAGGAAAAAGCGGTAGAACTAAAAAATGAAATAGATGAATTGCTGCGTTTAGGGAAAGAAAATGGCTGGTTCCGTCCATCTGCTATTTATCAATTTTTCCCGGCCTATCGCGAAGGAAACTCCATTCACATTTTAGATCCGGCTGCAAAAGATAAAATCATTGAGACGTTTACATTCCCTCGGCAGGAAAAGCCGCCGTTTTTATGCATTGCCGACTATGTAAGCGAACGGTCAGATGAAACACCGCATGATTATATCGCCCTGTTTGCCGTAACTGCTGGAAAAGACATTCGCAGCATCGCCATGCAGTTTAAAGAAAGCGGTGAATTTTTCCGGAGCCATGCGATTCAAGCATTGGCGCTGGAGCTGGCAGAAGGTCTTGCAGAGCGGACGCACCAGCTGATCCGCGACCGATGGGGCTTCCCGGATCCGCTTGACTTCACCATGCAGGAACGGTTTGCGGCAAAATACCAAGGTCAGCGCTATTCGTTTGGCTATCCGGCTTGTCCAGACTTAGAAGATCAAGCGAAGCTGTTTAAGCTGTTAAAGCCTGAAAAAATCGGCATCCAGCTGACGGAAGGCTTTATGATGGAGCCGGAAGCATCCGTCTCTGCCTTCGTCGTCTCACATCCTGAAGCACGGTATTTCAATGTTCTGTAATTGATCTCACCTCTTTGAGGTGGGATTTTTTATAGACTTTTTTAGGAACTTAACTGAATTTAAAATAGAATAGAAGCTAAGTTATAAAAAGAGCTGACCCTATGTTTTGGAGTCAGCTCCGTTCGCCTTTCTTAATTAGTCATCCTTTTTTGAATGGAGACAAGTACTCCTCCTAAAATTAGAAGGATTGCCCCTAATGCAATGAGATTAAATGAAGAAGTAGCTGTGTTTGGTAATTTATTGATTTGAGATGAGCCTTCTGCACTTGTTTGATTGACGGTGTTGTCCTGATTTGTTCCAAAACTTGGATCTGTCTCGAAAACAGTGAATTTGCTAAAATGGTCTGTTTCAGCTGATACTTTGCCATCTTTATATTTCCCTTTTTGGACAAATTCCCATTGATGTTTATTTTCATTAAAGTAGTAGACATTTAAGTTGTCAACGTTTTTCACTTTATTCGCGTCTACTTTGAAAAGAAGTGTTACCGGGTGATCAAATTGATGAATGATATTTTCGTATTGATCAAAGATTGTAAAATCATATACAGCACTGACTGCATTTTCAATATCTTTCAGGCGATTCAATTCAATGAATGCTCCACCGTTTGGGAGAATGGCTGATGGGATTTGCATTTCAACATCCTCATTCAAAATAAAAAGTTTTTGGCCATTTTTCTTTAACATTGCCACTTGTTTTGCCGTTAATTGGACGACTACTGATTTTTCTTTTCCTAAATCGATCCGGATAGGTTTTTTTGGATTAGCTTTTACAAATTCATTGTCATCGACTGTAGCTTTTCCATCATTCAAATGGACTTTTATGAAATTACTTTTTTGATTTTCATCGGAGCCATCATTTCCATTCTTGCTGCCATTGTTGTCCTCTTGTCCACCATCGTTATGGTTATCCTTGTCATTGCCGTCATTGTAGCCATTGCGACCGTCTTCATTATTGCCATTGTCATCTTGGCCGCCATTGTCGCCGGCATTGTCATATCGATCGTCGTCAATTGGTGATGGTGCAGCGATGATGCGGTTTTCTACCTTTGGCTCAATGGTTCCTCGTTTTCTAATATATTCGATAACTGCTTCATCAAGCGCTTGGTACTCTCCTGTAACTGGATAGTTGGAAAGAACGGTGTATTCGTCGCCTCCGGCAGCAAGGAAGTCATTCGTCGCTAACGTATAAGTTTTCTTCATGTCGATTGGCTTGCCGTTTATTTTTACGGAGTGGATGCGTTCTCCCGCAGGTTTACTAGCATCAATGGCGAATGTTATGCCCGCTACATGCGGAAATGCTCCGCTAACAGCAGGGAATGATTTCACACCGTTTTCCAATGCTTTTTTCAAGTCATCCCCAGTAATTTCTATTGTCTGAATGTAGTTTCCAAATGGCAGCACTGTAATGACATCACCTTTTGTAATAACGCCCTTTTCAATGGAGGCACGGATGCCGCCGCCATTCATTAATGCTGCATCTGCGCCAGTGATTTCCAACATGGCATCTGTAATTAAGTTCCCAAGATTCGTTTCGCCTGCACGGACTTGTTCGCGTTCACCATCTAATTTTACATTTGTATAACCTATTTCTTCCGCTAAAATAGCTTCCTGTGAATTCTCAATTTCGCTGATGACTTTTTCAATCGCCGGGTCTGGTTGAATATTGGCAGCTTCTTCTTTTGTTATACGGGATGCCTCTCTTTTGATTAACTGATTGTTTTCATCAAAGGTCAGTTCCACTACTCCAAGATTTTTTAAATATTCACCAGCGCTCACAATCAATGTGCCGCTATTTTCAATGTCATCAACTGTATGGCTATGTCCATCGACAATTAAATCAATGCCGGGTGCGCCCTGTGCAACTTTTAAGCTTGTGTCTGTACTTGATTCATCTGTTCCTAAGTGCGTCAAGGCAATAATGACATCTGCGTCTTGCTGTTTTAGTTCTTTCACCATTTTATTCGCTGCCGCAACAGGGTCAGTGAATTTCAGTCCTTTTATATTTTTCGGATGTGTTTTGTAATGTGTTTCAGGTGTTGAAAGGCCAAAAATCCCGAATTTCACTCCGTCAATTTCTCGAATTGTATAAGGATCGAGCACTAATTCACCCGTGTCTTCATAAATGACGTTAGCGCTTAAAATGGGGAAATCAGCCATTTTTGCAAGTTCTAACAATCGGTTATATCCGTAATTAAAATCGTGGTTTCCGGCAGCCATGTTATCATAGCCAATGGCATTCATTATTTTTACGATACTGCTTCCTTTTTCCAAAGTGGCAAATGTTGTTCCGTGGAAAGTATCGCCGGCATCCAACAAAATTGTATGCTCATTTTCTCTCTCAAATTGTTTAACTAACGTTGAAAGTTTTGCAAATCCCATGCCATCAAATGCCCCTTCAAAAACACGGGCATGAGAGTCGTTTGTGTGTAATATGTTAATCGTTTTCAATGGCGTTAAATCAATTTGTGCCACGATCGGATCATGGTCGCTTGCACGCCCATCTTCTTCCATAAACGGTGAATTTATATGAACGATATCAATTTCTGCCGATTTTGCTAAACGGTTTGAAACTAAAAT
This sequence comes from Aeribacillus sp. FSL K6-8394, assembly GCF_038008865.1. NCBI lineage: Bacteria > Bacillati > Bacillota > Bacilli > Caryophanales > Bacillaceae > Aeribacillus > Aeribacillus sp. FSL K6-8394. The sequence goes on along the minus strand of NZ_JBBPAA010000001.1, from coordinate 79,539 downwards.
ATGGTCAAGTGCTTGGGAGTTTCCGCGATAGTTGTACGTCCATCGTTCTTCTTCAGGAAGTTTGTCCATTAAGTTTGTAAGCTCTGAACCTTTTAATGCTTCCAGCGGTTTGGAAAATTCAAAGTCATTCATATCACCGAGAACGATAACATTTGCTTGTTGATTTTTCGCCAAAATTTCTTTGACAAACCCGTTTACTTCCGTCATGAAACGAATTCGTTCCGTTTCACTTTTTAACACGGGCGGCTGAGTTTTTCCAAATAATGGTGAATCACCGCTTTTGGAATTAAAATGTGCTGCAATAACAATGACGTCCTCACCTTGAAACTCAAATTGTGCTGCAAGCGGTTTGCGAGTATCGACAAATTGATCTGGTGCAATACGTCCAGGATTTAAAGTTAACTGTCCATTTTCATAAGCGACAGCTTCTCTAGCTGTTCCCTTTTTCCCTTCCGTTAATTTTACCCGCTCTGGATTGAATAAAAATCCGACACGAATATTTCCTCCAGGTTGTCCACCATCTTGATTATTTTCCGGAGCGATATCTGTAAACTCATAAGTTGGACCGCCGAGTTCTTGAATTTTGCTAATTAGACGCTTATACGTTTCATCAGCGTTGGTCACACCGCTGTCAATCGGACCATCATTGTCCTGCACTTCAACTAACCCGATAATGTCTGGAGTTTTTAAATGATGAACAATCGAATCTGCAATTCTATGAACTTTCTTTTCATCTGTCAGCGCAGAAAAATTTTCAACATTATAGGTTGCAACCGTTAATTTATCTTCTGCTTTTTCAATTGTCGTTGTTTCTTGTTGTGAACGGCCATCTATTAATGGCGGAAGCGGTTCATTTATATCACGGTAAATTTTATATGTGCCGTAATCATAGCTTAAAACACCAGTAATTTTGCCGGAAAATGAATCGCCAACTTTTGCGGCAAAATTACGGCCAGCCTGTACATATAATATTTCTGGATTTTGATCATCTTTTGTTAATTTATAACCGCCAAAATTTGTTTTGACTTGTTCTGTCCCATTCTCCACAACAACAGCGACATCTCCATATTCCTGCGGACCGACAACGGTTGGGTTTTCGAGTTGAACGCGCATTCCTTCCAAGCTTTCATAAAAGTCAATCGCATCTTCTTCAGGATCAAATTGCTTAAATGAATCATTATCAATGATTTTATCCGGAATAATGCGTCCATTCACACCTAAAACAATTGGCTCCGGAAGTTTGTTCCCCTTTGATAATGTTTCAATATTTGTTGCCGCTATTTCTGTAAACGTTAAATCTGTCTCGTGTTTATCGGCATAACCGTTTAAGACAAATTCTTTCACTTCGCCATCTACAGAAATATGATCGCCGATGGACAGACCGTGATTTCTTTTGTAAATGAGAAGTCCTTCAGATGTTTTCGGATTACCATCATCGTTTTCTTCTTGAATATATACATTATGGCCATCAATGTAGGTGACAATTCCATCGACACCTTTGACATTTTTGCCGATATAGGGGGATGTATGACTTTCGCCTTGTATATCATGAATGTCTAATTGGTTTAAATCTTTACCAATTTGATAAGTAAACGTTGCGACATCGCTATTTTGCAATCCTGCTTTTATCGCAATTGCTTTAATGGTGATGTCCTCGGTAATTTCAATTGGTTTCGTGTATTCTAGAGATTTGGTGGAAGGTTCAGATCCGTCTATCGTATAATAAATTTTTGCCTCTTTCGTCGCCGTTGACAGTTCCACTTTTGTCCCTTTAGCTACTAACCCTGGCTTAGGTGCAGCTATGAGAGAAGATACTTTCCTGCTGTTTTCAATGATATCTGCTTCATTTCTCGGAATGAGTTTGTATTCTCCAAAACTATACTCGACGACGCCGATTATTTTTTCATAGTTTTTGTTAACTTCAACAAGGGGGGATTTAATAAAAAATGTACCATCTTTATCACGGGCAACCCGTTCTTCATATTGATTGACCGAATCGATCGTTACGTTATGAAGTTGAACCAATTCACCCTCAACTTCTTCCGTTAATTGCGAAGAGGAAATCGTTTGCGGCTGTGGTGCGCCAATGTTTGGCTTGATAATTTCCACTTGATCTGTTGTTGTATCAAGTTGTGCCATATCATAGTATTGATACGTTTTCCCAGTGGCTTTGATATGATCGCCAATTTGTACTTTATTGTCTAGATTAGCAGCTCTGACAATCATTCCGGCTGTATCATCTTGAATGTACACATTCGTTTTACCGCCGGCGACAAAAACAGCGGTGGCAATTCCTTCAATTGTTACCGTTTTTCCGTTTGTTTGACGAATATCACTGATTTTCTTTACTTCATCCGTTGGTGGTTCTTCTTGTGAACCGTCTAGACGGTGTTTGCCGATATGATTAAAACTATCTTTCGGAAGCTTTTCCCATTCTGCTAGATTAAATGTTGCCGATCCTTTTGTAATAGATGGAAGCCTAACAAGTGTTACATCTGCAGCAATCTCATCACTATTTCCTACTGTATGGAATACATCAACAATTTCGCCGTTTTTCTTTAAAACGAGAGCATCATTTCCATTAAAATTTGCGACTGCATCTTTTACATCAGCTTGTCCAAGTAATGCTTCGCTCGCATTAGGGTTAGCAATGACGAAAACATCGTTATCGTCTAGCGTTCCTTGCAAAGATAGCTGTCTTTCAACATTTGTTTTGCCATTACTGTAAAGTTCAATCACATAGCCGTTTAAATCTACTGATTGGCCTGTTCCATTAAAGATTTCAATCGCCTTGTTGCTTCCTGACCCTTCAACATACTCAGAAATAAACAATGATTCTGCCAAGCGAGTTTCAGCTCTTGCATGAAAGCTTACGTTTGTTAACACTGTTGTAAACGATAACAAAAAGACAGTGAAAACAATAAAAGCTCTTTTCAAACTGCTTAAAGGTTTCATCCTTTTTCCTCCAATTATTTTATTTTTTCCAAATCATGTTCTATTATAGGAAAGATATATTTAGAAATTTTTAATTTTTTGTAAAAAATGATAAAGAATGAATCTAATGTAGTAGATTTGGCAAAACGCAAAAAGGGAAGGAACAGAAAGAGGATCAATAGCGGTAATAGAAAAATCCGTCTTTTAGAGAGTATCGAACATCTATAAAATTTCATACAAATGGGAAAATTAGCCCGCAGAGGACGATGGAGTATAACAGCTGTTATAAAATGCCTATATTTTATTGCAACATAATCTTGAAGATACGCTATCATTTTGCTAATTAGCTTAACTAAGTCAAAAGTCTCCTCTTTTTCATCTTAAAAACGGACCAGTAAACATTTTTTGAAATATAGAACATTACAAATTTTAATTATTTTATCATTCAACCTATTTTTCATTTTTTAAATTTTGCCCAAATCCTTTAGAAATGGGAAAATGAATGGTTATAAAAAAATTTTTTATCGGTTATTATTTCCAGAACATTTCGTTTGTTACTGAAAGAACGTTTATTATTCCCCCGACTCCTCATACTAATTATATACTTTTATTTTTAGGAGGAGTTTCTATGGTTCAACCGCAAAATTTGATACACTCTTTGCCGCCTCAACAGCAAAATGTGCAGCCGGGGATTGAATCGTTTATGAATCCAAGACCAATCTTTGATGATCCTTCTTATCAAGGCAGCGGAAAGCTTGCAGGAAAAACAGCGGTCATTACCGGCGGCGACAGCGGCATCGGGAGGGCGGTTGCGGTGCTGTTTGCCAAAGAAGGTGCCGATGTGGCCATCATTTACTTAAATGAGCATGAAGATGCAAAGGAAACAAAAGGGTATGTTGAACAGCTCGGACGCAAATGTCATTTAATAGCCGGCGATCTCGGCGATGAAGCATTTTGTCAGCAAGCGGTGAAGGGAGCAAAAGATCAATTTGGAAAAGTGGATATTTTAGTAAACAACGCAGCCGAGCAGCATCCGCAGCAAGGAATTGAATTCATTACAGCAGAACAGCTGGAACGAACGTTTCGGACCAATATTTTTTCGTTCTTTTTCATGACAAAGGCTGTTCTTCCCCATATGAAGACAGGCAGCACGATCATAAATACGACATCTGTTACGGCCTATCATGGAAATGAACAGCTCATTGATTATTCGGCAACAAAAGGCGCCATTGTGTCATTTACCCGTTCTCTTGCTTTATCATTGGCCCCTAAAGGCATTCGAGTCAACGGTGTAGCGCCAGGACCCATTTGGACACCGCTCATCCCTTCTACTTTTGATCGTACAAAAGTAGCTTCTTTTGGCTCCAACACAGCGATGAAGCGGCCCGGACAGCCGATGGAAGTTGCGCCTGCTTATGTATATTTAGCAAGTGACGATTCTACTTATATGACAGGACAAATTCTCCACGTAAACGGCGGCACGATCGTTAATGGTTAATCTGCAAAAAGGCCCCAAAATCCAATACTTTGGGGCTTTTCTATTTGTAAATAGCTCTGGCATAACTGCAGCAATATCCACATGGCCAGATCAATATGCTAAACAAAAGTTATCGATACATGTTCGCTCCTCAGATGCTGATAAATGAATTCCACTGGATTGTTAATTTATGGAAAATTCTACAGACTGCATCAATCGCTTTCAAATCCAAAGTAAAGAAGAAAATTTCGTGGCATTCAATATTTTGCTTGACGGTATGTCGTGAAAAATAAGCAAAATTTTTGGCAAGTCCCTCTCTTCAGCGGCTCCTTCAATGAATTAACGGGATCTGTTTCTTGTAAAGAAATGAACCAAGTAATAAAAAGCCGTGCCTGCTACAAGTGAAAGAATTAAGCCTAACCAGGTCGCTTCCGCTACAAATTTACTTCCCTCTATTTTGATGACATATAAGGGAAGGTTCAGAATCTTCGGACTTGATTCAATGTGGGTGATGCCGGATAACCGAATAATAAAAGGAGTTATTAGAACTATTAAAGCGTACAGAAAAACTAAACTGATTCCGCCCATAAGCGCTCTAAAGAAAGTTGTCATAACATCTTCCTCATTTCTTCTATTGATTTTATAATTTTTTTCATCAGGCCATTTGAGGACAAAAAGAGCAAATTACATAACGATGTTAAAAATAACATCTTCACAAAAAAGCTGTCAGTCATATTTATTCACACTATCGACACTGCCATTGGAGCAAATGCACAAATTTATTTCAGAATTGAAATATTTTGTATAAAGATACTTGTGCTAAAACCACTGCTTATCCCGATGAATAATGGAAAAATCTATTTTCTTTGTAAACTCTAAACTTCACTTTTATTTTTTTGAATATTATATATAATTTTCCAATTCATTGGTAATTTTACCAATACTTTTTTCTTTTTGTCAATTTTAATTTCCGATCATTTACAAACTTTATAGAAATTGTTTTTTCATAATAGACCCCCATGCCGCAAAAGCGGCACCAGCAGATGATGAAAATAGTTCGTCCATGTATACTTAATCTTAGGCTGGCCAGCGAGGTCGTCTTACCTTGGTGCCATGAGCCCGTTAATTAGACAGACCCCGACGACCTGGTGCACCACAGACTGTTGCTCCCTGGGGAAGCACGCGGGATAGAATGACGTGTATGGTCGTTGCACCGCCAGCCTGTGTTTATTACATGTTAGGCATGGGGGAACGAACATGGACATTATCCATACTCATGTTTGTGGATTAGACGTTCATAAGAAGAACGTCGTCGCTTGTATTATTACTCCGGATCATCAAGAGATCCGCACGTTTTCTACCATGACTGAAGACTTGCTTATGCTTGTAGACTGGATCAAGGCGCATGGCGTCACTCACGTGGCCATGGAAAGTACAGGTTCCTACTGGAAGCCAATTTATAACCTGTTGGAGATGGAAGACATCAAGATTTTAGTGGTCAATGCCAAACATATCAAAAATGTGCCTGGTCGCAAAACAGATGTAAAGGATGCCGAGTGGATCGCTGGACTCTTACGCCATGGATTGCTACAAGGTAGTTACATCCCTGACCGCCAGCAACGGGAGTTGAGGGAACTCATCCGTTATCGTCGCAGCCTGATTGAAGAGCGGGCTCGCGAAATCAACCGCATCCAGAAGGTACTGGAAGGGGCTAACATCAAACTCTCCTCGGTGGCGACCAATGTGCTGGGCAAATCGGGTCGAGCCATGATCGAGGCTTTAATTAATGGTGAAACTGACCCCGATGTGCTATCCGAACTGGCTCAGCGCCGTCTCAAACGGAAGAAAGAGGAGTTGAAAAAGGCCCTGAAGGGCCTCATCGGCCCTCATCAACGCCTGATGCTTAAAACCCAGCTTGAGCATATTGATCACTTAGATGCCTTGATTGAAGAACTGGATGCTGAAATCAAGGAGCGGATGCGCCCTTTTGAAGATGACCTGGAGCGGTTAGATACGATCCCCGGCGTTGGTCGGCGCACAGCGGAGCATATTTTGGCTGAGATTGGCCCTGACATGACACAGTTTCCTTCGGCAGCTCACTTGTGTTCATGGGCAGGAGTCGCCCCAGGGAATAACGAAAGTGCCGGAAAACGAAAGTCAGGGAAAACCCGCAAGGGAAACCAGAAGCTTCGTAGCACCCTGGTGGAAGCCGCCCGTGCCGCTGCTAGGTCCAAACACACCTATCTATCCAGCCAGTACCACCGTATTGCTGCACGCCGGGGGGCCAATCGTGCAGCGGTTGCGGTCGCTCATAGCATCCTGACTATTGTCTACCATCTCCTCAAAAAGAAGCAGACTTACATCGAACTTGGTCCACATTACTACGAAGAACGCAAGCGCCATCAAGTCGCCAGACAAGCGATTCGGAAGTTGGAAACACTAGGGTTTAAGGTCATGGTAGAGCCGTCAAATCAAACAGCGTAGTTAACCGAAACAGTAACCATCAGGTGCATAAACATGACTTATTCCAGCAAATACCAATCTGCTGGTGTTAACACCCCCTGGATTTTTTGTGCTTTTTTCATGGACTTAAATTTTCGGGATAGAATAGAAGAAGTTTTCAAATGGTCATTTTTTAATGGAAAAAATCATAGGACGGCTGACTATTCAGGCAAGAGACCCAAAGTTTGCCGCCCGCTTCCATCAGAATCCGTATCACCACGGACACCCTTGCGTTAAGCTAAATGCTGCTTCTGTCTTCAGAGCTCGGGACTTTCATCCTAGAGATTACACCCATGTCGGGCGCACCAAGAAACGGGCTGTCCAGAAAGTCAAAATCCATTGAAAACGAAACATCATAAACATTGATATATCAGCGTTACTAAAACATTAAAGGGGCGTCTATAAGCCGGAAAATCGACTTATTAGACAGCCCCGTTTGTCTATTTTATTTGTAAATAGCTTGGCGCTGACGAATCTTCAGCATCATTCCCATTGCTATCAGCAGCATGCCTATCAGCAGCCAGCGATACACGTACGTTGCTGTATCCGGAAGTGATGCCGAAGCTTGATTCTCACTCACCTGTTCAAATTTCGTTCCATCCGTAGTTCCATCCGTACCAGAAGGATTATTTGTGCCGCCTGATCCGCTACCGTTGTTTCCATTATGATTTTCGTTTTCAGGATGATCTTCGTTACCCGAATGATCTTGATCTTTTTCTTGGCCGCCGCTTTCGGAAGGTGTTTTATTGTCTTTGCTGCCACCTTCGGAAGGTGTTTTATCGCCTTGACCACCTTTATCCTTGTTGTCTTTTTCCGGATCATTTCCGCCTTCTCCCGGATCAGCCGGATTTGGAACAATTTCACCTTCTTTCGTTTGGAAAGACCAAATCGATGAGCGCGTTTTACCGCCAAATTGATCTTCCGCTTCCGTGTACCAATAATACACTTGGTTTGGCTCTAAATCATGCCACATGACAGAGGCCACTTCGCCACTCGGAACGTTTTCGACTTTGCCGATCAAGCTGTCGGTATAGACGTTGACAACAAAAGAATCTGTTGCTACTTTTTTCTCTTGCGGTTGTAAATCGGTTTCAATGATAAATTCATCTTTTCCTGGATACTGTTCCGGATCGTAAAAGTTGTAGTCGTCTAAATAAGGCGAATATGTTTTTACATAAATTTGATTCGTATCTGTATTGAAATGCAGCAAACGGATATAGCCCTGGCCGCCCTCTGGACCGCCTTGATAATCCGCAAGTATTTGATAAACTTTTCGATCAGGCGCTCCATCCCCGTCATCGTCAATCTCATCGACTAATGTCTCGCTGTCATGATAATGTCCGCATAATACCGCCATCACATTTTTGTTCGGTTTCACCACTTTTTCAAAAATTTGATTCCCAATCGGGCTGCGGTTTCCGCTGACAAGCAAATATTCATGGAATGCTAAAATTGCTTTCCGATCCGGATACTTTTCAAGAACCGAATTCATCCAGTCCAAATCTTCATCTGTAATGCCCCAGCCCATATACACCATGATGTAATCATTTCCGTTCGCCGAAATTAAATCATAGTGGCCGCGGTTGTTTTGATAAGACCCTCCATAATAGTCACGACCTGCAAACCGATTTTCGCCGAAATATTGATAATAATTGTTGTAGTTTCCGTCTTTATGGCCGACATCGTGATTGCCGGCTAGAACTCCGTATCTGACTCCTGCATCATCAAGCACTTTCATGGCTTGATCAGCTACAGCCCATTGTTTATGATCATCAGCTTCATCGACTAGATCACCCGTATGAAATACATACTCGATATTAAGATTGTCTTTTTGATCTCGAATCCATTCGACTTGTTTTTGATAAATGTGGGGATAGCTTTCCGAATAATATTGCGTGTCGCTCATCCATACAAACGTATAATCATAATCTGCTGTTTGCGCAATTTGGTCTTGAACGATCACGCTCACCTTTTGGTCTTTCACATAGTCTTTCGCAATTACGCTGCCTTTTAATTGAAAGCTTTCTTCACCGGCAATTTGTGTAGCAACTTCCGCCCATTTATTTTCCGCAACGTTCCAGGCATACATCGTCACTTTTCGTCCCGGCAATGAAGAACCGTTCCAAATAAGTTCTATTTCATCATTTTCATCAACTTTTTGATCAACGGTAACGTTGAATCGATGATACGGAAACTGCTCAGTCGATGTTGTGGCAAGCGCCTCGCCATCTGCATTTTCCAACTTCCCGCGTTCATCTTTCGAAAGAACTTTTTCGCCTTCAACTTGAAATCCTGCAGGCGGTTCTGTATCAGAGGCATTTTGCAAAATATCTACATGTTCTTCATCTGATGCTTTATACTGAAAAGCTTGGAAGAAAGATACATCAAGATCGTCCTTTGTCGGATCCATCACTCTCACGGACAATTTAGCATTTAAAGCGTCCTCATCTGTATCGGAAAAATCAGGTAAGAGCGGATGTTCATCCACTGTATAGAAAGTGACTTCGCTTTTTCCTTCATTGCCTGCCTCATCAATAGCTGTAATGACAAGTTGATGTTTGCCGGGTGCGAGCTGTGCTGATGAAGCTGCAAATGGAAGATCGATATATTGATCATCTAATTTGGCCGTGATCGACCTAATTTTACTCCATTTATCTTGGATTTCAGCATCAATCACGAAAGATCCTTTATATTTTTTTCCTTCTTCAATCGTTGGTTTGATGATTGGCTTTGAGTTATCGACAATAACGGTCGATTTCACTTCATTCCCTTTTTGATCTACTGCTTTCACTTCATGCTCGCCGTCTTCTTCATTTACGCTGTTCCACAAGTAGCCGAGGGATGTAAATTTTTCATCCGGAATATCGAACGTAAATTCGACAACCGGGCTTAATCCGGCACTGTCGCCGACGGAAATCTCCTGTTCGGGATCTTGATGCTCGCTGCTGTATAGCGTCGTGCCGTCAGATAAAACTAAGCGCACATTTTTCACATAAAAATCATCTCGATTTTCTTCAGATGTTTCATCAAACGGACTGACCTTTGTGCCTGCCCTGATCGCAATTGATAAATCTTCCCCGATTTTCAGCCTTTCCGGCGAAACCGGAACCGTAATTGTTGTATATTGATTAATGGTGTCATCGAAAATCCGCAAAATGTCATTACCGATCGTCACACCGTTTTGAAAATAAAGATTCGTTTTCCGAACATCAAAGGCAAAATAAACGTCTGATTCAATCGTGCGGAAAGTATTTGTTTGTTTTGTTCCGTCAATGTATAAGGAAAGCTCCTCAGGTGTAAGATCGCCTGTTGCCTTCACAACGGTTTCTTTGGAAACAATTTGCCCGTTTTCTACGTTTAACCGCAAGCCCTGCTTCTTATTTGCACTTTCAATTTGAACCGTAAAATGAGGAGACTCTTGGATATTCGTCCCATCGCCAGCGACAAAATAATACTCTACAACATTTTTCCCAATTAATTCAGGCGAATAAATCGTATATTCATATAATCTCGAATTATAGCTTTCTTCTAAATTCACTTTTTTAAATGGTTCTTGTATTTTTGTCCGGTAGTATAAAGAAACGGTTTTGACTTCGATATTATCTTTTACTTCCGCTTTGATGAAAATATTATCCGTTTCCATAGCTTTTTCAGTATTTGTTAAATTTTCAATAGTTGGCGCCATTGAATCGGCTGGAACAGTTACTTTCACTTTCGGAGTTTGTCCGTCTTTTACCGATCCGGGTGTAGCCGCTTCAACGCCGGCACTAATTTTTTTCATTATATTGCTTCCATCCGCAGGATATTTGTACAAAATCCCTTTGTCCTCTTTAGTATCATCAATATTTACCTGATCATTATAATGAGCAACGGAAATTTCTTTTCCGCTGTTTGTGGCAATTACTAATGATCTCGCACTACTGTTGGCCATCCCGTTATTATAAATTTTCACAATGTTTTTGTTCTCTTCTAACGAAACACCATAATGTTTATTAAAATCTTCAACAGCCAACGATGCATTCCCTTGATTGATGATCCAAAATACAAGCGTCCCACCTGAAGGAATTTGCAGTGATTGATCCTCATTAGGAGGTCCCCAAATAAGATCGGATTCTGCATCTTCCTGCGGATATCGATAACGGATTTTGTAGTCTTTAAAATCAATGGTCTGATTAGTATTATTATAAATTTCAATAAATTCATAACCGTCCAACCCATTTATATTGGCGCTGTCCGGAACTACTTCAGTAATGAGAAGTTTTGGGACTTTTTGATAATCAATATTGGGAGTTTTGAGTTGAACATGGTGTCCCTCTGTTTTGACCGTGTTTGTTCCATCTGATGCCTCTATGTAATATAGGAGTTCGCTTCCCCACATGTCTGCACTGGGAATCGCCGCCCTATATTCATTTTGATTTCCGTTTTCAGTCATTTGAAGGGATTTGTATGCTCCATTTTCCGTCAATTTATAAAATAATGTGACATAACGGACTTTTTTATTATCAGTAACTGTAGCTTTTACAATTAATGGTTCCTCGCTTTCCCATTCTGCTATTGGCTGATGTGTAATGACAGGAGCTTCTTTGTCATCAGGCTCTTCAATGGCGACAGGTGTCTTCGGCACTTGCCCTTCGATGAATGCACCTGGATTAGCTTTTTCACTTAAGCCAATTTTTTTCATTTTCGTCTCTTCCGTAAATTGATAAATGATTCCTTTATCTCTTTCAACATCATCAGCTCCATCATTATATGCTGCTGCAGATACTAATGAACCATCCTTTGAATAAACAGCTAATGCCCGGATGCCGCTGTTAGCCATTCCTTCAAATGGCAAGGCTTGGACTTCGCTTTCTTTCAAATCCGTTCCGTAAAATTGATTAAAATCTTCCAATCTTAAAGATTGATTAGAACTATTTTTCACCCAGAGAATGAAAGTTTTTTGCGGAGCTATTACTTGATTGTCCGAAAATTGAAAAACTTGATCGGCTTTTGCTGTACCCGGATATTGATAATGAAGTTCATAATTTCGCAATTCAATCGGTTTGTTGGTATTGTTGTAAAGCTCAATAAATTCATATCCGTCAGCACTTCCGACATTTGACGTGTCTGGAGCCAGTTCGGTGATTAAGATTTTCGGAACTTTTTGATAATCCGGTTCCGCATCTTGTTGAATAGCTACTGAAAATGTTTCAGAAGAATTTATTGGAAGTCTTGTTGTTTCTGTCTCATTTTTCCCTTCAAACCAATAAGAAAAAGTATAAGACCATAAGTCGCTTTCTGGTACAGTTGCCGTAAAGGTTGTATCATTTATTTTCTCCATTTTCATGCTTTTCACAAGCATACCCGGAGCTGTACGATAAAACAATGTCAACTCTGCAAGGTCTTTTCCTTCCGCATCAATTTTAAGCGGCCGGCCTTTTTGAATGACTGCCGGTGGCTGATGAACGATTTCCAGTGGCAGTGTAACAGCTTGCTGTTCAAGTTGGGGGGTAGATTGTGAATTTGCTTCTGGTTCTTGTTTTGAAGTTTCGGGAACTGTATCAGTATCTTGCTGTTCTGGTTTTTGCTGCTTTTGTTCACTTTCATTAACCGGAGAAGATGGATGATCCCCTCCTTTTGCAGGTTCTTTCACTTCTTCATTTGCTGCATCAGGCTGTCTTTCATCACTTTTGTCCTGTTGAACTTCGTTTTGCTGAGAGTTGTTTTCTTCAACATTTGGCTCGCTGTCATTTTGATGAAGCGGTTGTTCTTGATTTGGTTTATCCGTTGATTTCGTTTGTTCCTCCATCTGCTGCTCGGCGTCTCCTGCAACTGTTGCTGTTGCATACGTATGTATCGGTGTTAACACGGAAACAAGAACAAGCAAAACAGCGGAAGCTCCAGCCAGCATAGAGCGTCTCTTTCTTTTTCTCAAATAAAACTCCTCCCTAAAATTTTCTAACCTCAATTATTGTAATATCGAAATATTTAGTTGATTTTAATTATTTGTAAATTTTTGTCTAATTTTCGTTCAGTTTAAAATAGAAAAATAGGAGAATTTCCATGATATAATTCTAGAAAAGTATATTTGAAAGGAGCATGTTTCGTGGCAAATCCATTCATCGGTTATATCGGTACATATACGAAAGGTGAAAGCAAAGGCATTTACAAATTTACATTGGACACTGAGAAAAAAGAGCTTAGTGAAGCTAAAGTAGCAGCAGAGCTTGACAATCCGACATATGTCGCGATTTCCAAAGACAATCAAAATTTATATTCGGTTGTTAAAGACGGAAATTCAGGGGGGCTTGCTGTTTTTTCCATTGACGAACAAACAGGCGATCTGCAAAGCATCAACCAGCAAGTGACGGAAGGACCTTCTCCGTGCCACGTCAGCGTCAACAAAGCAAACCATTTCGTCGTCACCGCTAATTACCATCGCGGAACGATCGAGGCTTACTTGCTGAATGAAGACAAAAGCGCAAATCCAGCGGCAAGCGTTGCAGAACATACAGGTTCAGGCCCTAATCTTGAAAGGCAAGAAAAACCGCACGCTCACTATTCGGGGTTTACACCAGATGAAAAGTATGTTGTAGCTGTTGATTTAGGAATTGACCAAATTATTACCTACTCTTGTGATCAAGGTGTTTTAAAGAAGGTGAGCAGCCTTTCTGTTAAACCTGGAAGCGGCCCTCGCCATATCGTCTTTCATCCAAACGGAAAATTCGCTTACGTGATGACGGAATTAAGCAATGAAGTGATCGTTCTTTCTTATAATGCAGATGAAGGAAGCTTTCAAGAGCTGCAATACATCCCAGCAATTCCGGAAGATTTCGCAGAAAACAGCCAAGGCAGCGCCATTCACATTTCTTCCGACGGCAAGTTCGTTTATGCTGCTAACCGCGGCCATGACAGCATTGCTGTTTTCAAGGTAGAAAATGATGGGGGCAAGCTTGAATTTGTTGAATGGACAAGCACCGGCGGCCATTGGCCAAGAGACTTTGTCCTCGATCCGACAGAAAGATTTGTGATCGCCACAAACCAAGAATCAAGCAACGCCGTCTTATTTGAACGCGATCCTGAAACCGGCAAATTGACACGCTTGCCATCAGAAATTTCCGTGCCTGATCCGGTTTGCGTGAAATTTCTTCATCAAGGCTAAAAAAATGTCTTTGCAATCTATTTTCACCTTTACGAAAAGAAGGCTCGTCTTGTTTTAAAACAAGACGAGCCTTTCAAATTTTTATAAAAATGGCACCTTCCATCAGACTTTTAATTTAGGAGCCTACTGGTGTTGGTCAACTTCGATCACAGTGCGAATCCCTAGTGAAAGAGTATAAAAACCGTGAAGTGCTGCTCAATCCGTTTGCCTCCAACTTATTAATTCAAATCTTATCGTCGTCCGATACAGAGCGTTTCAAACAATCTAGTTTTCCTCCAACTTATTAATCCAATTCCCGAACTCGAAAGAAAAATCGTCTTCTTTTAAGCTGACCGCTTATGATCCATAGGACAACAAATGTTGCAAACCTTTATGACATCTTCATTCATGATTCCTATAGAAAAGAAACGGAAACAGCTTTCTACAAAGCTTGCAGTATTATAGTGAAGAAGCATAGCCTCCGTGTTTAAAATTAGAATAGCCGAATTGTCGCTCGGTTATTTCCACGCAGAGGCTATTTCCTGCTTAACAGGGGCAAAATCTCAACATGGTTTCGCTAATACTTGGATTATGTAAAAGATGACGAAGACGAAAAAGAGTACAAAATTTCAACAAGATTGCGCCAATATGCACCAATAATTTTGAAAAGCCGCAATCAGCTACACTGACAGATTTGGCAGTGACGAAAACTGTAAAAAGCTACTTAGCTTCCTTTTGCGCAATATTCCCGTTACGGACATTGGCGATGCCTTCTTTGCATACACCGTGCGGAAGCCAGGAGCAATTCGCACATAAGTAATCTAAGTCGTCAGGGACTACTTTTTGGGCCGTGAGCCCCAATAATTCCGATTTTAAGTAAATCCCATTTTCTTCAATACCTAAATGGCGGATTACTTTTTGATCCATGGAAATCACATGCTCATCTGAATTCGGATCCGCTTGGCACGTCGATTCTCCATGGTGCGGACATGCCATGCACGCATCATCAAGTGCAGAGACGACTTGAATGGGAAAGTCTTGCTCTTCATCACGAATTTTTGTAACTACTTCCCACATCTTCTCTACAAACGATGGACTATATCCCATTCCGCGAAATCCGTGCACACATAATAAATGATGCCCCCGTAAGCGAAGCGGCTTCATACATTTCTCCTCCCCTTTTTCTATTACTCCCATCTTATGAGAAAAAGCACCAGCCTACAACATAAACGTGAAAAAACATTGCATCCTTTAAAATTAAAATACAAGCGTCACAACGAAAAAGCGAGCAAAAACTTGTTCCAAATTCACAAGCTATTGATAAGAAGCCCTCTTTTCTAATCTGTTATCTATTGATCAATATTGTTTTACCCACTTTAAATGGAGCCGCTCCTTTTCCAGCGTCTTGATATGAGGAAGGGCTTTTTTGCGTTCAAAAAGGAAGAATTAGGCTTCTTTTCCAACATCTCAATATGAAAAGGAAGATGTGCTAGGCGAACTTTCCGCCCCGAAGCTTTCAGTTAAAAAATTCCTGTTTAAAGCCTATGTGTACATAGAAGCAGCTTAAAAATGGCAAATCAAGACGAGTTTGTCCTTTTTTTGCACCTTTAAGGGATCAGCTTTTTATTTTGCATTTTACGACGGCTGTTTTCCCTTCCCTTTTTTATATGCGGCATATAAGAAAAGGATAAACAAAACTGGGACTCCGATCAAAATGGAAATAAAAGGGATGCTCGCACCTTTTTGTTCGTCCAGTTTAAAAATCTCCGCTGTTTCCCGTTCCAAAGTGATCGTGTATCCGTCCTTTGAACTTTTTATGCTTCCCCCTTTTAAATACCCTCTCAATTCGTGATTATCCGGCAAATATCGAAATCCGATCGTTACGCTTTTTGTTTGCGATGTGTTGTTAATGGCAATAATGGATGTTTCATCACCGCTTTTTAATTGATAAACGAGCATGCCGTCCTTTTCATACAACAAATGATATTGCCCTGTTCGGAGAGAAGGCAGGATTTTGCGAATGTCGGCTAAATTTGTTATGTACTCGACTATTTCGGTGCTCGTGCGAAAATCCATCATCCGATAATTGACTGCTCCATTTCCGCCATCCAATGCAATCTCCGTCCCGTAATAAACAAAAGGAACAGCCGGTAAAGTATATAAATACGTCAAGGCAAGTTTTAATCTTGTCACTGGAAACGCTTCATTCTCAACAGCTTTTCTTGTAAAACGAACGATATCCTCGTCATCTAAAAACGAAACGACAGGCAGATTGGATTGCGTAAACCCGTCCAATCCTGAAAGCGGTTCATCCACATTTGAAAATGATTTTTGCACATTTTTCGCAAAATAGGTATTCATCACGGCATCGATTCCACTGTTTTGATATGTATTCGGATCACCCCCGCCAATATCTGCCACTAAAATGAAATCTTTTTTGACAGACTTAACTTCTTCAGCCATTTTTTTTAAAAATTGAGGTTCAGTTCGATTCGCGTCAATCAACCGATACCCGTCAATATCACTTTGTTTGATCCACCATTTAGCGACATCGATTATAAATGCTTGAACGTCGGGGCGAGAAACATCGAATGTCGTACTTCCTTCAACAAACCATTCTTTTTTAGCTGGATCAGACAGCCAAGGGTGGTTCGGTCCTGTTTCGAAAACAAAATCTATCATGACCTTTAGATCACGTTTATGTGCTTCCTTTGTCAGCTGTTTTAAATCCTGCATTGTTCCAAAATGCTCGTCCACTTTTTTAAAGTCTTTCACCCATTTCCCATGAAAGCCGTTTGCCTCATTTTGAAATATTGGTGATAATGAAACGATTGTAAAGCCCATTCCTTTTATGTAATCCAGCTTTTTGATCACCCCTTGCAAGTCACCCCCAAGAAAATGTTCAAGACCGCCCTTTCTTTCGCCGTCATTGGCCGTCGTTCCATTGTAAAAGCGGTCAACTGCTACGTGATAAATTGACTCATCCTGCAAGTTTACAGCGCTAGCAGTCGCTGAAAAACAAAAAAGCAATGAAACACACAAAATGAAGATCAATCCTTTTTTCACTCGTCAAAATCCTCCTTATGTCAGCAAAATCCATGCTTGTCGCTCAATTCATCTAAGTTCGCCGCTTCAACTCTTCCGCAAAATCGGCAAGCGGTGTTGCATCTGTTTTGGTTTGCTGTCAATCTTCTCATCGAATGTATGTAATGTTTGATGGGATTTATCCCCTTTTCCGATGAGTTTTTCTTTATAAGCCTCGCGAATCACTCGCTGGCTTATCCCCGATTCATTTGAAAGAGCCTTTATTCCTTCCATGCTAACTGAAAAATAAATTTACATGTTTGAAATCATTGCGTTACCTACATCATTTTGCCTGGATTGCGCCACGATCAAACAGTTCGTCAACGTATTCAAAAAGTTAGGTCAGTTAATTTTTCATTCATGATCTTCTTGAACTATTCTCTTACAACATGAACCGTACCAGGCCAAATTCGGATCTTATTGTAAGCTTCTCTCCCTGCTTGATTACTAGACATTAGAAAATTTTTTGAAAACGTTCATCATTTTCATAAAAATCTTTTTTCTACCGATGAATCATTCAGTTTCTACAAAATGTTTATATATCTCTCCCCTCCCGCTCCCCTTGCAGATCATTTTTGAATTTCATTATAAAAAACATTATAACATGCTGAACATGTTTGTCCTTCTTTATTATAAAAGCAAGGGGGTGTCTAATAAGTCGTTTTTACGGCTTATGGACGCCCCCATGAATGTGTTAGAAACGTTGATATATCGGTGTTTATGATTTTTTGTTTTCAATGGCGATTTGACTTTCTAAGACAGCCTCATTTTCCCTAAATTCATCAAATGATATTAATCCGGTACTTTTCAAACCAAATGTGAATTTGCCAAAGATAGGCTAACAGCTGCGGCCCCGTCATCAACTGTCCGTACCATGGGCGTTGAAAAGATGCACCGTCTGTCTCTACTAATTTATTTAATGCATTCCCATCGAAAAGCTCGTGCAATATGGAGTCTTTCATGGCCAATACGTTTTCAAGCTGTTCTTTTACAAGCTTCGTATATTTCGGATGATGTGTTTTCGGATACGGGCTTTTTTTCCTGTAGACAACCTCCTTCGGCAAAAGATCTTCTAAGCTTTTCCGTAATAGGCCTTTTTCCCGATCGCCATATCGTTTCCATTCCCACGGAATATTCCAGACGTATTCGACAAGCCGGTGATCTGCAAACGGAACGCGCACTTCAAGCGATGCCCCCATGCTCATGCGATCCTTTCGGTCAAGCAATGTTGTCATAAACCATATCATATTTAAGTAAAAAAGCTCCCGCCTTTTTCTTTCCGTTTCAGGTTCTCCATCTAAAACAGGTGTTTCTTCAATCGTTTTTTCATATTGCCTTAAAGCATATTCTTTTATATTCAGCTTTTTTTGCCAATCGTTCCGGAGCAGCTTGATCCGCTCATCTAATGAACGAATCCACGGAAATCCTTCTCTTGCCAATTCCTCATGACGATAAAACCACGGATATCCGCCGAAAATTTCGTCCGCACATTCTCCCGACAAGCTCACGACAAAGTCCTTATTAATTTGCCGGCAAAACCAAAGAAGTGAAGAATCGACGTCCGCCATCCCCGGAAGATCACGGACTTCAACTGCTTCCTGCAAATATGAGACAAGCTCTTCCTGTGTCATGATACATTCGTGATGAATGGTTTGAAAAGATTCCTTCATTAAATGAATCCAGTAGGCATCAGCATTCGGCTGAAACTCGCTTTGTTGAAAATACTCAGAATTCCCTTCGTAATCAATTGAATAAGTATGAAGATGCCCCTTTCCTTCCTTTTCAAATGTCCTGGCGGCAATCGCTGTAATGGCGCTCGAATCCAATCCTCCCGATAAAAACGTGCATAGCGGAACATCGCTGACAAGCTGTCTTGTGACGGCATCTATTAGTAATTCACGCACTTTTTCGACCGTTTCTTCAAAAGAATCCTCATGCGGATGGCTTTTAACGTTCCAATACCTCCATATTTTTAAGCCATCTCGATTAAAACTTAGGGCATGGGCGGGTCTAAGCTCTTCGATTCCTTTAAAAACGCCTGAACCTGGAGATCTCGACGGCCCCAGCGCCATAATTTCTTGCAGCCCTTCCTGATCGAGCAAAGCATCGACTTCAGGGTTGGCTAAAAGGGCTTTTATTTCAGAAGCGAACAGAAAATTACCGTTGTTTTCATAAAAAAAGAGCGGTTTAACGCCAAGACGGTCGCGTGCTATAAATAATTTTTCATCTGCTGAATCCCAAACGGCAAAAGCATAAATTCCGTTTAAATGGTGCACACATTCTTCTTTCCACTCCATGTATGAAGCTAAAAGAACTTCCGTATCTGAGTGGCCGCGAAACGTATAGCCTTTTTTCAATAATTCTTTGCGAATATCTTCCGTATTGTATAGCTCGCCGTTATAACAAATCGTGTAGGAATTATCTTCTTTTTGTTTTGTCATCGGCTGTCGACCGCATTCCGGGTCAATGACAACAAGTCTTTTATGCCCGAACAATACGTGCTTCTTTCCCCAAATATTTGTATCATCAGGCCCTCTTTTGCTTAACGTATCAATCATGTCTTCCATTATTTCAGTATTTTGGAAAAGTGATTGTTGAAAATTTACCCAGCCAGCAATTCCACACATATGCTTATCACCCCATTATCTATAACATGAAAGATGTAGCTATTGTATGCAAAAAAAGTTCAATGTTACCTGCCCATTTGTATAAAAAGAAAGCATTTTGTCTAAAACAATCAATAAAAAGTATTGAGGTGCTCATATTGTTTTCGGACGTAAAAAATGAACTTCTCCATAAACAAAAAAGGAGTTTTCGGACCGCAACCGTTGAAATGCTTCAAGCAGAACCGATTTTGATCGATGATGAAGATGATGAACAGATTTCTCTTGATGATTTAAACGATCAGCACATTGAACTTTTGAAAAACGGCCGATGGGTTGATGTTGGACATAATAAGGAAGAATACTTGCGGTCAGGCGGAAAAATTCGAATCAAGAAGACATTCCCCTATGCATTTCATTCTTTTTTAAATGAATTGGATGATGAAAGCTTTATAATGTTTGTACACCATTTAAATGCTTTATCCTTTTCCGTTTATGACATCATTTACTGCCACAATCAATTGTTGTATCACCATGGAAACAAACCGATGAAAGGCGCTTCTGTTTTTATATTTGATAATACGGATTCTCTTTGTGCAGTTCAGCATTTTTTCCATCGGGGAGACAAACAAAAAGACCTGTTTGAATTCACTGTAAGCACAGGGGAACGAAGCTTTGTCAGCTCTATTTCATAACTGCAATTCAAGGAAAAAAGGATTTAGTTAAAAAGTACTTTTAAGACAGTCTGAGTAATGAAAGCTTTGCAATTGATAGGGGGAGTGCAGATGTTTTTGGCATTTGAAAATGGATGAAAAGAGAAACTTGAGATTTAATAATTTATTTCACACATCTTATCGCTTGACATAAAGCCTCTGCGGGCATGCTTCTGGCAAAAGGGACAAGTTGCAGAGTTTTTCCAGGCATACAAGCCTTTCCTACCCGCTGCTCCATGTAAAGTTGAGAGAAATAGTATACGAGCTTCATTGCCAGTAACAGACTAGCATCAAACGAAATACAGTAGAAGGAGTTTATAGTTGGTGTGTCTCTATTACAATTTAAGATTTTCATTTATAATGGTTTTAAATTAATTACGATGCTATCAGATTCAAAAAATAAACATTTATTAATTTCTAATATATCACCTTTTTTAGGAACGATTTTATAATTTTTCTTATCTTCGAAATCGTACGTATTAAGAACTTCCCTATTATGATAAGATTTGAACAAATGGTTTTTCTTTCTCTGTTTTTCCGGCATAACTTAATATATATTCTCCCTCGGGTAACTGTAATCCTATTTTATAAAATCCTGAATGATGAATTTCATATTGTCCTGCTTTACTCATCTTTATTGTTTCAAAGTTTGCAGGAGAAAGTCTCACTTTTCCTTTTCCTTCTACCCCAATATGTTCTCCATTAGTCAACTCAACACCTAATATTTTATCTTTTGCGGATAATTCTTTTTGCATAAATTTAATTTTCCCATTTATTACTTCTATATCATAAATCCCTTGATTCATATCTTCTCCTACAATATATTCTCCGCTTTTTAAAGTCATTTCCTTTGGTTCTACTTCTTTATAGCGATTTATGAAATCAGTAATATAAGGATAAGCGATAATGAACGAACATATCACTACTATAAAAATGAAAATAGTAAATTTAAATTTATTCATAAACTAAGTTCCCCTCATTCATCTTCAAACTAAAATCACATAAGGGTTCAATATCCTCTTTAAGATGGCTAGCAATTATTATAATCGCTCCTCTTTTCTTTTCTTCTAAAAGCAGGTCTTGGATTAATTCTACTCCTTTATCATCAAGCGCATTGGTAGGTTCATCCAAAAGGAGAATATCAGGCTTTTCAAATATCGCCTGTGCAATATTAAGTCTTTGCTTCATTCCTAAAGAATATTTTTTTACTTTTAGCTTAGAAAATGGATCTAGTCCGACTCTTTTTATAGCTTCTTCAATATCATGTTTTGTGGCAACTTTTTTTATTTTTGATAAAATAAAAAGATTTGTGTACGCATCATACTGTGGCAATAACTCCATATTTTCTATAATGATCCCAACGCTTTGGGGGAAGGATATATCTTTATGTAATACTTGATTATTAATTATAACCTCACCTTCAGTAGGAATAACTAATCCAGCTAAAGTACGAAGTAACATGGTTTTACCGGATCCGTTTTTACCAAAGAGTCCGTAAATCTGTCCCGGTTTAAAAGTATAAGAAACATTTTTTAACATATAGGCCATATAATTGGCTCTTCACCACAAAATGTACTTGACAATCAGGTTGTTTTCTGATCAAGGGTACAAAAAATGCGAAATTTCCTGTATGGTAAAGGTGACCAAACCATCAACCATGGAGGAAATTTCGCATGCAATCTCAGTTTATCAAAGATTTGATCACTTTACCAGGCTTTCTTATTCATGGAGAACGAAAAGAGGGAGAACGATGGATTTTTGAACTTTCCCTCCCTCCTCATTGTCCGATCTGCCCGACTTGCTTCGGACGGACAACCAAAATATCATCGAAACGAAAACAATGGATTCATGGCTATACCAATACGGTCGGTTTATTTTGGATTGAACTTCCCATAGAAAGACGGCGTTGCCAAGCCTGTTTTCTGACGTTCACCGTTTCTTATCCGGGACTTCCGTCTCACAGTATCGCGACGGAATCGTTTCAACATTGGGTCGCCCAGTTATGCATCGGAAAAACGATTCAAGAAGTCGCTCGCTTGTTACAACTCGCCTATACGACAGTAGAACGCTGGTTTTATCAATATGCCCCGGCTCTTTTACCAACATCGAATCCTACAGTAGTATGTGTGGATGAATTCGCTTTCCGAAAGGGACATGATTACGGAGTAGCGGTGATGGACACACAGACTCGGAATGTCCTTTCCATTGCTTCTGGAAAAAATGAAGAAGCCATTGTGGAGGCGCTTCAACCCGTCGCCTCCAAAGTGAAGTATGTTGTCAGCGACTTGGCTCCTGCCATGAGAAAAGCCATTGAAAAGGTATGTCCAAAAGCCATCCATGTTCTTGACCACTTCCATGTGATTCAGTTATTCACCGATGCACTGGAACGTTGTCGCAAATACCTTGCCAAAGGCGGAACCAAACATGGAAGCGTTCGCCGCGTGTGCCGATTGTTAAGCCAACGTCCAGAAAAATTAACAGAAGAAGAGAGACAGGAAGTTCGACAATGGTGCCAAGAAAGTGCTTATTTACGTGATGTCTATCAAGCACTTCAACATTTCCGTTACGTATCCAAAAGCCAAACAAGAAAGCAAGCCGAAACTCGTTTGACCCAATGGTTTGACCGGTACCTTTTTAGCGACTGTGCCGCCGTACGCAGTATTGCCAAGGCACTCATCACCCGAAGAGACGCAGTGCTTTCTTGCATCGTTTTTTCTTACTCAAATGGTCCAATGGAAGGAATCAACAACAAAATAAAATTGATCAAAAGGCGAGGATATGGGTATCGAAATATCCAGCGTTTTACTTTGCGTGTCCGTCTAGAGACCTCTATCACATTTTAACGTAAAAATCAAGTACATCTTTTGGTGATGAACCATATAATTCTAATAATTATAGGATTTGGATGTTTTTTTAAGGCTGGTTTTTCTTGTCAAAGACAAGAAAGAAAAATAATAGGGGGGTGTCTAATAAGTCGTTTTTACGGCTTATTGACGCCCCCATTAATGTTTTAGAAACGTTGATATATATCGGTGTTTATGATTTTTTGTTTTCAATGGCGATTTGACTTTCTAAGACATCCCCTGCGAAATACGCTCCTATATTTTTGCATCAACATTATTTTTAAAAAGTAAGAGGCAGTCTAAATCCAAGCAAAATGACGAGAATCAGCACAATCCAAAAGCCGATCCAAATGCCTTTGGACGATTCGTTTCTCTTCTTTTTGCCCAAAACCATTTCCATAAGCCCGATCAAAACGATGGCAAGGAAAATTTTAGCGACATATTCCCCTACATAGTTGGCCATGCTGAACACATTATAGCGGAAAATTAATTCAAGTCCAGTTGCCAACACGATTAAATAAAAGATTCGCACAGCCATATGCAAACCTTTTGAAGGTTTGGCAAACGCAATGAAAAACAAAATCAGCAAAATGACCCATGATGTAATATGCAAATGTGTCATAAATGCCCTCCCCCATCTATACTTGCAAGTCCACATTCATCATATCAAATGATCATCCAAAAACATAGCAATTACTATGATAAATAAAATGATTTCACTAAATTGACAAAAACGCACTAAAACGAAAGATTAAAGGGGCTCACTCTTGCCCGTCCTTTCGCTATTAAATTTCCTTGACTTTATTTCTCAACGTGCCAATTCCTTCTACCGTAATTTCGACAGTGTCGCCAGGCTTTAATAATTTCGGCGGATTGAAGCCTTTTCCGACTCCTGCAGGTGTACCTGTTGCAATGATATCTCCCGGTTCAAGAGTCATGCCTTGAGAAATGATGGAAATGATCCGTTTAATCGGGAAAATCATTTGATTTGTATTGGCTTGCTGCCGAATTTCGCCATTAACTTTCGTCTCGATAGACAGATGCTGTGGATTCGAAACAGCCGATTTATGTACAATATACGGTCCCATCGGGCATGATGTATCCAAGCTTTTTCCTAAAAAATATTGTTTGTGGCGAGCTTGCAAATCTCTTGCTGTGACATCATTGATGATCGTATATCCAAAAACGTAGTCATAGGCTTCTTCTTCGCGAATTTGTTTTCCTTTTTTCCCAATGACAACTGCAAGTTCCCCTTCATAATCAAGTTCGTCGGTTAAATAAAGATGAGGATCAATTTCTCCTTCATGAGCAATAACGGAAGTTGAAGGTTTGGAAAACAGAATCAAATCGGAAGGAATATCACTTTCGCTTCCCATTTCCGCAACATGGTCACGGTAGTTTTTACCGACGCACATAATGTTTTTCTTCGGTCGTGGAATCGGTGCTTGGAGTTTAACAGCTGACAGCGGATAGACATATGTCTCCCTTTCTTTTTCCTTCGCAACCCATTCCTGTAATGCTTCAATATGGCGGACAAATTTTTCACCCATTTCAATGCACGCTTGCAGCGATGCAGGCGATATTTCCGATTCATAAAGCTTCAGTTCCGCTTTTTGAATATCAATAACCGAATCTTCGTTAAAAATTAGTCCGATAAACGTTCTGTCGTGAATATTTGCAGTGACAAGCTTCATGTTCTACCCCCAATTAAGATAAAGTTTTTTCGCATTATTTGCAGTTGTGCGCACAATATCTTCACGCGGCCTCTTTTTAATATTCGCCAATTTGCAGCAAATTTCCTTTAAAAATAACGGGGTTGTGTCAACATTTTTAAACGCACCCCCATACCGCCAAGGGCCGTCCGTCTCAATAAGCAGCTGATCCATCGGAACTTGTTCAGCAAGCTGCTGATCGCGCAGGCGGTAGCAAACTTCCGGAGTCACAGAAATATAATAGTGTTGTTTACAAATTTCCTTCACTACAGATGATGCCGCTTTAAGCCAATGAAAATGCGCTTTTTTCACTTGATGTTTTTGCAAAAGATGTAAAACTTTTTCCGCATCTTCATGAACTGCATGCAAGGCAACTGGCAGTGAATGTTCAACGCTGATTTTCAAAAATTCCTTCAAGACATCTATATAAGTTTGTTCCGAATACTTTGCAAATAATCGCTCTTTTTCATAATACGGCAAACCAATTTCCCCGACAGCTGAAATCGCCCTCTCTGTTCGAATCAGCGATAGAAGCTCTTCAAGCTCCCGTTCTTCAAGAATCTCCTGTTCAGGGTGAAAGCCGGCAGCTGCTATAATAAAATCTTCATGTTTCTGCTTCAATTCAAGCGTTTTATAGGCGGATGTTAAATCGGTTGAAACGGCCACAACATGAGTAATGCCCGCTTCCTGCCACTTTTTGATTTGCTCATCAATAGTTTTTGGATCGTATTGATCCAAATGAATATGAGAATCGATCATTCTTCATGACTCCCATCGGGCGGAATAAAGCCTTGCCTAGAAATGAACAGCTGATCTTTCGCAAACACATGTAAAAATAAGTCTTTCACATATTCGATGTTTTCAGGCGAAAACCATTCTTCTTCTCCAATTTGTGAAAAAAGCTTTGACAAACCGAGCGCCTGCGATCGTTTTCCGCCGCTTCCATCTCCTAAAAAGAAATCATCTAAACAGACTCGTTTCGTCGCATTCCGTAATAGATTCGTAAAATTAGGAGAAAAAGGCAGTACAGGAGAAACTGCCGCCTGTGACGGAATGTTCTCTTCATTTAGTTTTTTAAGCGCATTGATCCTAGCTTGAATCGGCGGCGCCTTTGGAGAAAAAATTTTGCGCACATCATCTCTGTCCGTTTCAATGGTAATGCTGACAAGCACCCGATCCCCCAATTTTTGAAAGATATCAATATCTCTAGTGACAAGCGGGCTTCTCGTCTGGACAAATAAAAAGTCCGGAGGCATTTCTGCTATCACTTCAAGGAGCCTTCTTGTTCGTAATTCCTTCGCTTCCAGCGGCTGGTAAGGGTCTGTTGAGGATGACATGAAAATCGTCACTTTCCCTTTCTTCTTGGCCCGCTTCAATTCGCCTAAAAATTGGTTTGGCTTTTCATCCTTTATTTCAACCCATGTTCCCCACTCTTTTTTCTTAAACAATGCGACTGGAAGCTTTTGTACATAACAATAATGGCAGCCGTATGAACAGCCGACATACGGATTTAAACTGTACGAATACCCTTGCAAATAGCCGTTTGTTTTCGTTAAAAACGAGTTTGGATTTTTACGGGTAATTTCCATTCATTACATCCTTTCCCGCAGCGAAAAGATTATCTCATTCAATGAAAAAAATTTTGAAAAGAAAAACGGCCTCAAGGTTCACAGACAGCCCGCTTGCAAACCGGCCATTACCGCTTCCGTGAAGATAAGGACAACTGTTCTCCACAAAAACAAATGGAGGGATAAACACCTCCATTTGTAAAAGGACAACTATTTGCGCTTGTCAATCGTTATCGCATGGATCTTTCTTTTGAACATTCCGTTTCAGGGTCATTATAACTTATAAAGCATGAAATGACCACTTTCTTGCTTCGTTAATCTGAAAGAACAGCATCTTGCACATTTATTTTCTCGTTTATCAATCCTGCCTCTAAAAAAGTATCTGCAAGCTTCTGTTGGGCATCCCCCACCACTTCAGGTGTGATGTCAAATACTCCATATTCTCTTCTTTCCAAAGTTTGCTTCCATACATCTTTCGAAATGCCAGTTTTCTGTGAAAAGTTTTCGGCAGCCCCTTGTTTGTCTGCTTGAATCTCTTTGTGAACCTTCTCTAGTTCACTGATCACTAAATTTCGAAGTTCACGATTTTCTTGAAGATAATCGCGTCTTCCTACAATAAATCCATATTGACGCGGGAGACCTTTTGCATCGGCAATGATTCTAGCACCTCCACTTTCTTCTGCGTCCGCAAGATATGGATCCCAAATCACCCATGCATCCACATTGCCGCGTTCAAAAGCTCCTCTAGCATCTGAAGGCTGTAAATAGACAGGAGTAATATCATTCAAAGTCAGCCCTACACTCTCTAAAGCAGTAAGGAGCAAATAATGTGCGCTTGATCCTTTACCAAAAGCAACCTTCTTCCCTTTTAAATCTTCTATCTTTTGAATAGGTGAATCTTTTGGAACAACAATCGCCCGATATACTTCCGGTTCATAGGCAAGATAGGCTAATTCAGAATCTGAAACGGCTCCTGCAAGTACAGCAGGTGCTCCGCCTACATATCCTACATCAATTTTTCCTGCATTCAACGCCTCTAATAATGGCGGTCCTGATTGAAATTCATGCCATGTGACTTTAACTCCTTTTTCAGCCAAAATTTTTTCTAAGCTGCCTTTTTCCTTTAAGAAAAGCAAAATAGATGATTTTTGATAGCCAATTCTAAGTTCGTCTGGTAATGTCTCCTCTTCCGCTTTGACATTTGATTTTTCCGCATTGGAGGTCTCATTTGCCTCCTCCTTGCTGCCGCAGCCTGAAATCCAAAGCACTAAAAGGAAAATCAAAAGCTTTTACGAGCAAGTAATGGACGTTTGAGCCTTTGTTGAGCGCAACCTTTTTACCTTTTAAATCCTGAACAGTGCGGATGGGTGAATCTTTTGGAACAAGAATAGCTTCTGAAAGAGGGCTTTCTGGCTCATGACCAATATAAACTAAATCAGTGCCTGCCGCTTGTGCAAAGATCGGCGGCGCTTCGCCAGTATGCCCGATATCAATGCTGCCGACATTTAATCCTTCCAAAAGCTGCGGACCTGCCGGAAATTGAATCCATTCGACAGAATATCCGTGACTTTTTAACGCTTTATCCAGCGTTCCTTGTTTCTTTAAGATGTTTAATGTCCCGTATTTTTGATATCCGATTCTAACTACCTTTTCCTCTTTATCTTTTGTTTCTTGAGATTCACCGACGCTTTTCACATTCTTTTCTTCTCCTGAGCAGCCGGATATAACAGCAAACAAACTAACAATCATGATTAAAAGCAAGGCAAGCAAAGATTTTTAATTTTTTCTCCTCATTTTGCTACCCCCTTTGTCCTTATAAAAACTATTAGTCAAATTTATTTACATTCTTTTTGAAATGCAGGCTTTTCAAGTGATAATGATCTTGGCGACATTATTTATTCATTCTACGGATGGAGAATCTGAAAAAAACTTTATTTTTTCCAAGTCAGCATAAAGAATCTCATCATTTTTCACGTTCAGTTGATTCGCCTGTTCAACACTCAAGTCCACTTCGATCAGATCATTCGTTTTCAATCTTTCCAATTCCAAACGGACAATCGGACCATAAGATTGGATGCGGCGAACCTTTACTTGAATTGATTTTTGATTATCATTATGTCGAGTTATTCGCACTTCATGAGGACGAATATACCCGATCATTTTTTTCGTTTGAATGTTTTCATCAGGTGCAGCAAATAATGCTTCTCCGATATGTAGGCGACCATCGTTCACTTCAGCATGAAAAACATTAACACGCCCTAGAAACTGATACACGAATTTCGTTTTTGGATGTTGATATACTTCATCCGGTGTTCCGACTTGCTCAATTTGTCCATTATTTAAGATTACCACTTGATCAGCAACCTCTAAGGCCTCTTCTTGGTCATGCGTAACAAAAACAGTTGTTACATGTAATTGTTCATGCAACTGCCGCAGCCATCTCCGCAATTCTTGACGCACTTTTGCATCAAGAGCTCCAAACGGCTCATCAAGCAGAAGCACGTTCGGCTCCACTGCTAACGCTCTAGCTAATGCAACTCTCTGCCTCTGTCCGCCTGATAATTGAGCCGGGTAACGGCGATCAAGACCATTTAATTGGACTAAATGAAGCAATTCATTTACTTTTCGTTGGACGTCTTGTTTGGACGGTCTGTCTTTTCGCGGACGCACTTTAAGTCCGAATGCAATATTCTCAAAAACGTTCATATGATGAAATAAAGCGTAATGTTGAAAAACAAAACCGACATTTCTTTCACGGACCGTTTTTGTCGTATAATCATGGTCGCCAAAATAGATGCCTCCGCTATCAGGCATTTCCAATCCGGCAATCATCCGCAGCAACGTAGTTTTCCCTGAACCGGATGGACCTAACAAAGCGGTAATCTTCCCTGACGGTATTGTTAAATTTACTTCTTTTAATGCTTGAAATGAGCCATAATTTTTAGAAATTTGCTTCACATTGATATCCATGATGCACACTCCTTACCCTTTTCCATCAACTACACCCTTCCATTCAAGCACCCCTTTAACAATTAATGTAACGATCGCCAACATAGCTAAAAGGGAAGCGACTGCGAATGCAGCAGTAAATTGGTACTCATTATATAAAATTTCTACATGGAGCGGGATCGTATTTGTCATTCCTCGTATATGCCCTGACACAACAGAAACGGCTCCAAATTCACCCATTGCTCTCGCATTGCACAGGATGACGCCGTATAAAATTCCCCATTTGACGTTTGGAAGCGTCACGAATAAAAATGTTTTCCATCCGCTGGCACCTAAAGATAAAGCGGCTTCTTCCTGTTCACTCCCCTTTGCCTGCATGACCGGTATTAACTCGCGGGCTACAAACGGAAAAGTTACAAATAAAGTAGCCAAAATTATGCCTGGGACAGCAAAGATTATTTTCAATCCGAGCGAATCTAAAACCGGCGCTAACAAACCTTGTGCACCAAACAATAAAACAAAGCTTAAACCAGCGATAACGGGCGATACAGAAAACGGCAAATCAATAAGCGTGATGAGCCAGGTTTTCCCGGGAAACTGAAACTTTGTGATACACCATGCAGCAGCAATACCAAAAATAAAATTTAATGGCACTACTATTGCTGCGGTCAAAAGTGTAAGACGGATCGCTGATTGAGCATCCGGTTCTGTAACCGAAGCAAAATAAACTTCTAAACCGTTTTTCAAAGCTTCTGTAAAAACAGTAATTAGCGGGATAATGAGAAAAAAACCAACAAATAATAGAGCCGTTCCCGTCAATATAAAACGAATCCACGCAGATTCTGTATGAACACCGACAAGAGGCTGTTTCTTCGTTTTAGTACCCATTTGAGGCATAACATCTCCTTAGTGACTTAATGAATAAAATATTTTCGACTCGTTCTCCATTGCAAATAATTTATAAGAAAAAGCAGGAAAAAAGAGATAATCAATACAATAGCGGCAATCGCTGTTGCCCCCTCATAATCGTACTGTTCCAATTTGGTGACGATCAAAAGAGGGGCGATCTCCGTTTTCATTGGCATATTGCCGGAAATGAAAACGACTGATCCGTATTCGCCTAACGCCCGCGCAAATGCGAGCGAAAACCCGGTGAACATCGCAGGAACAAGTGATGGCAAAATCACTTTCCAAAACGTTTGCCAACGGTTTGCACCTAAAACAGCTGCCGCTTCTTCGTACTGCTGATCTAAATCATGCAAAATGGGCTGGATAGACCGCACAACAAACGGCAATCCGATAAACGTTAAAGCAATTACGACACCGAGCGGGGTATAAACAGCCTCAATACCGAAGCGGTCCAAATACTGTCCAATAACGCCTGTCGGGGCATAAACAGCTGTTAAAGAAATTCCCGCTACTGCAGTTGGGAGAGCAAACGGCAAATCGATTAATCCGTCGATAATTCTTTTCCCTGGAAAATCATATTTCACTAACACCCAAGTAAGCAAAAGACCAAAAACTAAATTGATGGCAGCGGCAATAAATGAAGAAACAAAAGATAAACGAAGCGAGGCTGCCACCCTGTCAGTTGTGACGATTTGCCAAAATTGCTCCCAGCTGAGTGTTGAGGCTTTTAAAAAGATAACGGACAAGGGGATCAACACTATTAAACTAAGATAAGTTAGCGTAAAGCCCATCGTGAGTCCCCAACCTGGAATAACCCCTTTTCTGTGCTGTTGTTTTGTTTTGGCCACTTCCAATCCTCCATTCATCGGAACAAATCATTATTTCGGCTGATAAATTTGATCGAAAATACCGCCGTCGTCAAAATGTTTTTTCTGAGCCTCTCTCCAGCCCCCAAACAGTTCGTCAACTGTAAAGAGTTCCAATTGCGAGAATGTATCTTTATATTTTTCAGCGACTTTTGGCAATGTTGGACGATAATAATGCTTCGCTGCCAATTCCTGTCCTTCTTCCGTGTACAAATATTTCAAATACTCTTCAGCTACTTCGCGCGTTCCTTTCTTATCAACCACCTTGTCTACAACAGCAACAGGAGGTTCTGCTAAAATGCTTATAGAAGGTACAACAATCTCAAATTGATCCTTTCCTAATTCATTGATGGCTAGAAAAGCTTCATTTTCCCAAGCAAGAAGAACATCACCGATTTTTCTTTCGACAAATGTTGTTGTAGCACCCCTTGCCCCGGAATCTAATACTGGAACATTTTTATATATTTTCGCAACAAATTCTTTTGCCTTCTCTTCATCGCCGCCATATTTTTTCAATGCGTATCCCCATGCAGCTAAATAATTCCAGCGCGCTCCACCCGATGTTTTTGGATTGGGGGTTATAATCGAAACATCAGATCTGACAAGATCGTCCCAATCTTTAATACCTTTCGGATTTCCTTTGCGTACTAGAAACACAATAGTGGACGTGTAAGGAGAACTGTTTTTATCCAATCTTTGTTGCCAATTTTTTTCGATCAATCCAGTATCTGAAATGGCGTCAATATCATAAGCCAGCGCTAACGTTACAACATCTGCCTCCAAACCATCGATAACAGACCGCGCCTGCTTGCCAGAACCGCCATGTGATTGCTTTATCGTAACCTCTTGACCAGTTTTTTCTTTCCAATAGCTTGCAAAAGCTTTATTAAAGTCTTGGTAAAGCTCACGTGTAGGGTCATAAGAAACGTTTAATAACTCGACTGCCTTTTTATCTCCCTCTGAGCTGGAGCTGGCACTTTCATTTTTTGAACCACAAGCACTTAAAACAAGAGCTACACTTGTAATAACAGATAATAGAAAAAATAGTCCTTTTGACTTGCGTTTATTTGTAATATTCATAAAATTCATCTCCCTTTCCGCTATGTTTCGGTGGCGGTGTTATAAATAAAAAAACTTCCTCGATCCGGGAATATTGAAAAGACATAGGGAGTCTTCGGTGGACCGATCGACGACCTCTTTATGATATTGTTTTATATGTTCACTTAGCCCCTTTGTTATGGCTATCCTTTCGTTCTAAAGGATAACGGAATTTTTCCAATTTTTCGATTTGTGTAATTCTTGAGTCATGTACAATAATTTGCACAGATCCGTATTCCAAATCTTCTAGTGAACGTATAATTCTTTCAATCCACTCCTGATCAATTTTCGTTTTTAACAAAGCTCTCCCCTCCAATTCCCGTTGTAATTCTTTTATTCAATAAATCATCTAAAGTTGTTTGTTCAAGAACGCGGGCAATTGTGTCACGTACAACCGTCCAAAGCGGCTTTAATAAACACTTATCTTCCAATGGACACGGCACATAAGCCGTCGTACTGGCACACCCCATTGGAGATAAAGGACCTTCAATTTGCCGGATAACCTCCCCTATGTTAATGTCAGTCGGCGATAAACGGAGCATATAGCCTCCTTGTATACCCCTTTTACTGTGCACATACCCCAATTTTCTTAATTGGAGCAAGATTTGTTCCAAGTATTTGACCGTAACTAGCGTTTGTTTGGCGATTTCATTGATCGGACAGACTTTTCCCTGTTGCTGACCAAGTACAAGCAAAGCACGTAATGCATATTCACCTCTGCTTGAAACCTTCACCAAATGCCCCCTTCCCCTGAAAGTTTACTAGATTAATCTCGACTAAAACGGTAGGGATTTTCACGACAAAAACTTTTTGATAGTTTAAGAAAATAATATTGAGTTACATTTTAATCGTATTAATCCTATATGTCAAGTAAGAATAATAATTTTTTTGTACTTTTTTCCATTATTTTTCCTTGATAAATGAAAAACAATTTGAAAACAAGAAAAGTCACCATGCTCTTCGGGCAAAAATTTTTTCGGATGCGATTATTTTATGAAATTTTTGTGTAAATGTGCTAAAAGCACCACGAATTTTGCATAGTTATTTTGTGAAATATTGAGGTATACAAAAATGCGACTCTAAACGTTTATCACAGTTTTCAAGACATAACATACACTTAATATAGCTAAACAACTTTTAAGGTAAAGGAATGGAAAACGATGCCTGCAATTGTTGGTGCTATGAAGGTAAATAGCGTCGGGACGGCCAGTGTCGTTCATGTCGGAGACGTCGTAAACATTTCACCATACAGTGAAGTGAAAACATTCGCAGGGGCTGGTTCCTTCAATACAGGCGACGGTCTTTACGTATTTAACCAAAACAGCATTACGAATACGTTTGACAGTGATCTCGTTGATCAGCCGCAAGTGTTAAATGCTTAGAGGGTGGTTATATGAATTTTTATATTCAACAATCGATTCACATACAATTTATACGTATCGGAACGATCGCCAATTCATCCGTATTTCAAATCGGCAGCGCCGGAATCATAAAACCGTTGTCGAATTTATACAACACAGGACAATTTACTGAACCGGCTCCCGCTCCATCCGGCCAGGGAAACGGAGTCATTGTGCCTCTCCGTCCACCAAGCATTTCATAGCGATTCACCTTTCATTTAGAAAAGAATATAAATATGGTAACGAATGCTGATAAAGGTGGGGAGAACATCATGAATTACACTGTGCAATCATTATTGCAATATATCCTAAAATTGGAACAATATCTCCATTCCCAAAGCAAAAGAATCGACCATCTGGAAAAAGGGTTTCTTTACCTTGAAGAACAAATGGAAGAGATCAAAAACAAACCTTATACAAATATTGAAAAAGTTGAGTACAAATTTGACCAATTGAAAATCGAAACGCTCGAAGGAGTCTTGAATATCGGTTTAAATCCTGCCGATCAGGAGGCAATTGAACAATTTTCCGTAAAAAATGAAGAACTAAACGTCGATGATGTTCATCGCGAATTAAAACAGCAAATATTCGAACAATGCGTTGAAAGCATTCATAGTTATTTACAAGAAGAATGTCCGAAAAAGATTGAAGACTTTGCTAAAAACTATGAATATGAATTAGATGAAACATATAAAGCTATCATCATAGAAGACATTAGTAAACAACTTGAAGGAAGGATTACTTATTATCTACAAAGACTCCGTCTCCATGAGCAAACAGATATAAAAGAAAAAATACAATGGATTGAAGAAAAGGTAAAAAAAGATATTGATCAGTCGATCGATCATTTTTTTAAACATTTCCCCAATAAAAAGAAAGGCGACGAATTTTCATGAATTTTACCGTCATCAATAACGGCTTGCATGTGGGCATGGTGAGAATCATAGGGGTTTCAAGTTCATCAGTTTTTTTAATAGGGGATGCGGATAAAATCTTTCTTTCTTCCATTTTTGATACGCCACCTGAATCATTAATCATCGGTCCATTTGTTCCTTTGTCATTAGACTAATGTATTTGTTAAAAAGATTTGCGAACATAAGAGTGGCGTATATACACTCAGTAAACATCTGTTCCGTATTCCAAATCGGTGACGCGAAAAAAATTACCCCCTCAGCTTTCGCAGTCCAAAATCTTGTTTAAATGCTTGATGTAAATGGTTTTGGGAAGTACAAAATTATCATTTGACATTTTTTAAAACATAAAGAAAGACACCTATTCTTTTGGTAAAATATTGGTGACGAAACCAAATCCAAAAGAAAGGTGTCACCACTATGATAACGAATAAAGACTACTTTGCGCAATTACCAAAAGAAATTAAACAAGGATTTTCCGAATTAAATATTGGATATCATTTAAGAAAAGCGAATATTACGAAACTTTCCGGGTATTCTTGTCTTACTGTTTTCAAACTGATTTTTCTTTTAGTCTTCCAATATAAGAACTGGTTTCGTGCTTTTATGAGTAAACGATCTCAGGATCTGCCCGGAAAGGATACAGTCTATCGCTTTTTAAATACACCAACCTATCATTGGAGAAAGTTTCTGCTTTCATTAAGCAGTGAAATGATCCGTCTGCTTCAACCATTAACTTCAAAAGATCGTGTCACAGCTTTTGTGATTGATGATTCTGTCTTTTCAAGAAACCGTAGTAAGTCGGTTGAACTGTTGGCTAAGGTTTTTGATCACTCTACCCATCAGTACTTGAAAGGGTTTCAAATGCTTACCCTTGGCTGGACCGATAGTTTTACTTTTATTCCCGTTGATTTTGCTCTTCTAAGTTCACCGAAAAAGGAAAATCGCCTGCAAGAAATCAATACCAATATTGATAAACGAACATCTGGCTATAAGCGTCGCCAGGAAGCTCTGAAATCAAAACCGGACGTGGCTTCAGCTTTACTTGATCATGCGCTTGAAAAAGGGATTGTAGCTGACTATGTTCTCATGGATTCCTGGTTTACACAAGCGCCTTTAATTGAGAAGATTACGAACAAAGGGTTATTTGTCATTGGCATGGTGAAGCAATTAAAGCAGCGATACGTTTACAATGGTGAACGTTTCACACTGAATCAACTTTACAAATTGGCAAAACCTCACATGGGTAAAAAAGACATTCTCGGATCCGTTTATGCTACTTTAGACAATGGAATTCCAGTAAAAATTCTATTTGTACGAAACCGTAATAAACGGAGCGAATGGCTTGCCATTCTCAGCACAGATACAACATTAGAAAATGAAGAGATCATTCGTATTTACGGCATGCGTTGGGACATTGAAGTCTTCTTCAAATGCAATAAATCCCTTTTAAATTTAGAGAAAGAATTCCAGGGACGTTCCTACGACATGTTAATTAGCCATACAACCATTGTTTTTACACGATATATTCTCATTGCTTGGCAAATGCGAAAAGAGGAGGATCCTAAGACGATTGGCAACCTTTTTTACATCCTTTGCGAAGATGTAAAAGACATAGATTTTATTACTGCCCTTCAATCACTTATTGACCTTTTCCAAACTTTGGCGGAAGCCGAGGTTTCTTTGAACATGGACATCTTTAAAAATCAAATGAATAAATGGTTGGCCACTATACCTAATTATATCAAGCAATGCTTAAATATTTCTGTGTGCGAAAGTTGAGTTACCCCTAAAACGAATGTTCTGGCAGTTCAGCGGGACTATGAAAAATTTAATACAAAGGAAGGGTCGTTTCGCTCCTATCAGCTTTTCCGCGAATCCATTCCTCAGCCTTCCTTTGACGAACAATTTTCCAGCGCATATTCAAACAATTCTCCGAACATATATGTCGATCACGTAAAAATTTTGGGCATCTCATCTTCAAGCATCGTGAACTTTGGATCAGCCGAAGAAATATGCGCGGAAGCACGAATAAAACATATTCGACAATTGTCTAAAAACGTTGATGGCGACGAAAAACAACGGTAATTTCAACAGGACAAAACATATTGATCCCTGAACAATAGATTTTCTCTACGCATGTGATTTATGAGACAACAAGGAAAAGGATGTTCCTCATGCCAGCGATTGTCGGACCGATAAAAATTAATTCCGTTTCAGGAGGAGTTGTGAATTTCGGAGATTCCTTTTATTTATCTCCAAAATCAGCATCAAAATCCATCAGCGGCTCTGGTAGTAGCTGCACAGGCGATTTTCATATTAATAACAACGGTCTCAGCATAACAAACGGAATCGATCCGGACGTAAATGATCAAAACCAGACGGCAAATGCATAGCCGCCTGGTTCGTTAAAAAGACTTAGTGAAAAATAACGATTGGAATTATGTTATGATTCAGAAACACTATTTGCGAGCAGGACATTCAATTTGTTGTCCTGCTCAATAAAAAAAGCGCATTGTTTTGCATTTCAGATCAAAAGACTCTTTTTAGGAATGTGGATGTCCTCATGATGCACAAATAGAGTGAAACTATGAATCGGTTCAAAGAAGCTGAAAACCTGCATTAGTTTTTTCATGGACTGTTATACAGTTAGAAAGCATTCGCACTCACAACATTAACATACAATACAGTTAATTTCGTAAAGTGATTTTCATCCCGTTGTAAAAGAGAAATTTTATATTTTATAAGACTCGCCTTTTCATAGTCTTATTTTTTTGACGGAAAACTTTTACTCAACCTATTTCAAAACGGGGTAAATTGCAGATGGTACCGTTCTCCTGTTTTTAAGCTTATTTGGAAATGCTGAAACGATTTGTGCATGATGCAGCATGCGTCACCATCGAACCTGCTTTTTTCGCTTATGTGGAGAATGCTGAAACAGCACATCTTGTCAAAACGATGAAAAACGGTTAACAAGTACGGATGAGCACAGCAATCAAAACATACTAAGATTAGTAGGGATTGTCTTAGAAAGTCAAAATCCATTGAAAACGAAACATCATAAACATTTGATATATCAACATTTCTAAAAGATTAACGGGGCGTCTATAAGCCGGAAAATCGACTTATTAGACAGCCCCGTCATGTTGAGCGGTTAAGATCCTTTAGAGAATGTAATACTTG
Source organism: Aeribacillus sp. FSL K6-8394 (assembly GCF_038008865.1). Classification (NCBI taxonomy): domain Bacteria; kingdom Bacillati; phylum Bacillota; class Bacilli; order Caryophanales; family Bacillaceae; genus Aeribacillus; species Aeribacillus sp. FSL K6-8394. The sequence goes on along the minus strand of NZ_JBBPAA010000001.1, from coordinate 41,667 downwards.
CTGTTAACTGGTAACGGCATACTAGGTCAGAAATATCCTTGCTTCATGTAATTAAATCGTTTCGATTCGCACGGTCGTTCCATTTCCGGAAGGTTCAGCTGGCTCAATGATCAGCCGCTTAGGCAATCGTTCCCTTAGCTCCTGCACGTGACTGATTACGCCAACGGATAAATTTTGCGATTGCAGTTTTTCCAAAGCCGATACAACCGTATCGAGAAGCTCTGCATCAAGCGTTCCAAACCCTTCATCAAGGAAAAAAAACTGAAGCGGATATTTTCCGCGAAGCTGAATTTGGGTGGACAACGACAAAGCTAAGGCTAAAGAAGTTAAAAATGTTTCTCCGCCAGATAATGTCGAAACAGGACGTTTTACTCCGCCATTTGCATCGTCGCGCATGATAAAACCTCCTTCTGAATCGACTTCAATCGCATATCTTTGTCTTGTCAATTCCCCAAGCCGCTGTGAAGCATCAAAGCTTATTTGTTGAAGCTGTTCCTCAGCCATGTATTCGACAAAACTATTCCCTTTCAGGACGGCTTGAAGTTTTTCTAACCGATTAAGAAGAAGCTGCAACTCTTCTTTCTCTTTTTCTATTTCCACATATCGTTCATGTTTTTCCTTTAACAGCTGCAAATGCTTTGCCGCCGCACCTCTTTGTTCCATTGCTTCGTTTACTTGCTTTCTAGCTTCTTCTAAGCATTTTTTCGTTTCTTCCCATGTTTCCTGCTTAAGAACAGCTCCGCCTAATTTTTCTTCCAGACGTTCAATTGCAGATGCTACATGCTCCATTTCTTTTTTATATTGATCTAGACTCGTTTGCATAGCCAGTTTTTCTTCTTCCTGCAAAACGGAATTTCTCACTTCATGCACATTTGCAAAAGGAGTCTGCTGTTTTCGGTCGTTCCAATTTTTTTCCGCTTTTTCAAGCTTGCTTATACAGCTTGTCAATTGCTGTTTGGCGGTATGGAGCTGACTTTCAGCTTTTTGATATTCATTTGCCGTTTTTTGGAAAATATCATAAGCTGCTTGTTCATCCCTTTTTAGCTGTTCAAGGGCAAGATCGATCCTCTTAAGTTCTGTTAAAAGGTTTTCCTTTGCAGCTCTTTGCGCTGTGAGCCTTTTCTGTTTATCGGCTATCAGTTCTGCCTGCCTGTCCATTTCTCCTTTTTTGGCAGCTAATTGAGTGGAAAGATTGAGTATTTCTTCCCTTAACCGCTCGATTTCCTGTTCTTTTTCTTGAATAAAGCTGACGCTTTTTTCAATTCGTTCGTGCAGCTGTTCAACGAGCGAGTCTTTTTTACTAATTTCCTTTACATACATCTCGATTTGATCCATATCGAGATCAGCAAACTCTAAATCCCACTTTCTTTTTTCTTCTTCCAGCTGCTCTATTACATTTTGCAATTGTAGCATGATTTCGGATAAGTCTTTTTCCCCAGCATCCAGCAACGGTCCTATTTGTGCTGTAATATGGTTGACTTCACGAATGTCTGCTATTGTTTTTCTTATTGCGTCTTTTATTTCTAAGTAATCTTGGTTCAAAGCTTTCCATTCGATTTTAAATTTGTCATATGCCAAAAGATCATGAGGCTTATCGTCCATCGTAATGATCGGCTCTTCGTTAGCCGACGCTATTTCTTTCACTCCGGCAAGGAATGACTGTTCCGCTTGTAAATCTTCAGACAGCTCCTGCAGCTTTTGCTTCAGCGAGGAATACAGCTGTTCGGTTTGATCACATTCTTTGAAAATTCGTTCTAGCTGCTGCGTTGTTTCTTCTAATTTTTTTAAACGTTCAATCGAAAAATGTCTGTTCGGGGCCGGATGATGTGTGGAGCCGCAGACAGGGCAAGGCTCCCCCTCCGTCAACTGCTCGGAAATCAAAGCTGCCGCCTGATTTGTTCTTTCTTCTTCAAGCTGACTTTTTGCAGCCTGTAAATCGTCCTTTACTTTTTCTTTAAAAAATTCATGTTCCCGCATTTGGCTGCATAAACGATCATAAACTTTTTGTAATTGATTGAAATTACCTGCCAGGCGTTCGTTTAATTCACTCTTTTTGCGGGCGGACTCGTCAGCCTTTTCCCGCCATTCGTTAAGCTGGTCTTCTTTCTTTTGCTTTTTGCTTTTTAATTCATATTCGTCTTTCATAAGCTGCATCATTTTCAGCTTCTGTTGATATGCTTTTTGGATTTTTTCCCGGAATTCTCTTGAAACTGTTTCTTCTTTCGCCTGCTGTTTTAAAGCCTGCTGCTTCTCTAACGCCCTATTTAATAATTCGCTCGTCTTTCTCTCTGTATGCTGTTTTTCATGCAGCCTCGTTTTCAATGCTTCATAGTCTTCTTTCAGCTTTACAAACGATGCTTCATCCTCTTTGATTTCTGCATCCAATGAGATAAGCTGTTTCAATAGTTCACGTTTTGTTAAAAGCTCCGGCTCTTCAACAGCTTTTTTGGCACGAATCGCTTCAAAAGCTTCCTTTTTTTCTTTATAAAGGCTTGCTAGCTTTTTCTCTTCCTGCTGCCAATGCTCTGTTTCTTTTTCAAAACGGTCCTTTTCCGCTAAATGCTCGAGCACTGCTTCCGCATATGGTTTCAGCATCTCCGCTTGCTCCGCTTTTTTCAGCTTTTCTTCGATTTCTTGAAACCGCTCCTTTTCTTGCTCAAGCTCCTGTCGTTTTTTCTCATAAGTCGTTTTTTCCGTCTGCAAATTCCAGATTGTCTGAATCCGCTCAAATTCCTTTGCTGCCTCGTCCAGCTGCTTTTCCCGTTCTTTCAGCACTGTATCACAGCGTATAAACGTTTTTTCAGCCTCTAAAACGGCTTCTTTCGAGGCATCGCCAAGACCTGCTTGTTCCGCTGACAATTCAGCGAATTGCTGTCTTGATTCCAAAAGACGTTTTTTCAGCTTTTTATTTAATTGGTCGCCGAATCGTTCCAAGTTGAACAATCGTTCAAACATTTTCCTTCTTTCCGAGCCTTTTAAAGACAGAAATTCAGCAAACTTCCCTTGCGGAAGGACAACAGCGCGGGTAAAATCTTCTATCGTCAGCCCTAAAAGCTCGTAAATCTTGTCATTTACATCATTTGTTTTATCTGCCAAAACGACCGTTTCTTCTCCTATTTCGAGAAGCCGGCACAGCCTTGTGTTGATCCTGACATTATCCACCCGCTTAAATGTTCGTTCAACCGTGTATCTTTTTTTTGATCGGCCATCTTCAAGCTCAAATGTAAAACTGACATATAATTGATCTTCCGCATGGTTCATTATCCCTTGCGTATTATTGGCCGCTCGCTCTACTTTTCCATAAAGCGCTAACGTAATGGCATCCAATATCGTTGATTTTCCGCTGCCAGTCGGACCAAATATTCCGAAGACACCGCCGTCGCATAGTGTTTCAAAATCGACCGTCTGCATCTTTCGATAGCTATTCAGTCCTGCTAAAGAAAGTTTTATCGGCTTCATGACTGTGCTCCTTCCTCTTTTAAGTCTTCAGAGAGCAATGTCATAAACAGTTCAATGAGCTCTGTCTCCGGCTCGGCGCCGCCAGTTTGTTTTTTGTAAAAACGTTTAAACATTTCATCAATCGGGAGATTTTCTCTTCTTTCTTGTTGGACCTTTTCGGCTTCTTTTTCAAAAATCGGCCGGATGTGAATAAAGCCGTCGTGCCATTTTCTCAACCGATGAATTTCTTCTAATGAAAGGCTGTCGGTCAAAAAAATTTCAAGATCAATCCATGCGTTTTTGTCTCTTCCTTCTTCAAGCCACTGGTGAACTTGAAGAAGACCGCCAGTTGCTTTCCATTTCACAAGCGGTTTTCCGCTCGACAAATAAATTTCGGAAACAACCGCGTTCTCGCCGGGTTTTGCATCGATCACTGTGACAGACTTCGTATAACCTGCCTCAGAAAAACTATAGGCAAGCGGCGATCCGGAATATCTTGCCGGCACATTGGACTTTTTAACATTTTGCGGCCGGTGAAGATGTCCCAATGCGACATATTGCGCTTTTTCCGGGAGGCTTGTGGCTCGAACTGTATACGCTCCGCCGACTTCAATCGGTCTCTCGGAATCTGTCGTGCTGCCTCCGGCTACATAAAGATGACTCATGGCAATATTCACCGTATGAGGTTCAAACTCTCTGCTCATCATTGCAAACAAGCCGCGAATTTTTTCATCGTAATGCTCTCTCAATAAGAGTTCATCATATTCGTTTGAAAGCAGTTCATTCAGCCTTGCTTCCGACGGATAAGCAAGCGCCGCCAGCTTCATTGTTTCATTTGTCCGCGGAACTTCAACCGTTAAAACATCGCCTCTCGGGTAGCCGATCAGCTCGATCGCCTGCTCCTTTGCCAGCGGAGCTGCTGCTTGCAATCGTTCCGGACTGTCATGATTTCCGGAAATGATGATCACACGTCTTTTTCCTCTATCAGAAAGTCTTGAAATACTTTCATAAAACAGCTTTTCTGCTCCTGCCGGAGGATTCACCGTATCAAAAACGTCTCCTGCCATCAAAATGACATCAATTTTCTCCTTTACAACAATTTCATACAGTTCATCAAGAAACTGTGCCTGCTCTTTTAGCCTGCTCCGACCTTCAAGCGTTTTTCCGAGATGCCAATCCGCCGTATGCAAGATTCTCAATTACCTCACCTCTAAAATAGTCTGCAAATCTATAATTTTATGATGAGCCCTGCATCAAAAAAGAATAAATACCGATCATCGACTCGTCTTTTTAAGATTGACTCTACCGCCTTTGCATACAAGTCAATTTGAATTTCATATCGAGAAGCAAGCACCTGTTTTGCCTTTTCAATGGATGGAAAACGATCCTTTACCGCATCCGTTTTGTAATCTAACAGAACGAGCCCATCGTCATCTTCAAAAAGGCAGTCGATCACACCTTGAACGATGACCGTTTCAGTATTGAGCGAACTTCCTTTTTCGTAAATTTCGTTCGCCGGCACTGCCAAATTGAAAGGGATCTCGCGAAAAATTTTTTTTGCTCCTTTTAGGCGTCTACCCAGCGGTGATTCAAAAAATTGCACAATTCCTTCTACATTGACCGCTTCCACCTGCTCCTCCGTTAATATTTCTTTTTTCACGAGATAATGCACGGTTTGTCGAATCGTTTGTTCCGTCAAGTCTTCACCCAATGGCAAATGCTGCATCACTGTGTGCATGGCCGTTCCTTTTTCTGCTGCTGTAAGAGATTTTGCCTGCATAAATTTCGGACGCTTGTACGAGGAATTCCCTTGTATTTTCTTCTTTATAGAAATGTCGCTGTATTCATCTGAAAATTGAAGTCTTCTTTTGATTTCCGTCACCGATTGCTTCGACCGGAGAGAGGCTGCATCTGAAAAAGGATAGCTCCAGGACAACTGATTTTGCACTTGGTTGGCGAAACTACTTGTTGACTGAACAGGAACAAAATTTCTCAAAGCGTCCATTTTTTCATCCATCATAACCGCTGCCTGCTCATTTTGCTCTTTTAATTTTTCTTCAGGAATCACATCAATTTGCAATTTCACCGGATAAGAGAAGATTTCATCCGCTGCTTCTCTTTCTTCTTCTCGTAAAATTGCCGCATCTTTATGACGGATGACAGCAGGACCGATCCAATCTAAATAACATACTGCCTTTAAACGATCGTAATCTGGAAGCAGCCATTCGCGGTGAGTGAATGATTGCTCCCATTCTTTAAACTTTTTTTCTCCGTCTTTCACTGTGCCGATTAAAAACAGCTTTTCCTTTGCTCTTGTCAAAGCCACATACAATACCCTAAGCTCTTCCGAAAGCATTTCCATTCTCAATTTCTTTTTTACAGCTATATAAGGAAGAGTTGGATACACAATCCGCTTTTTTTCATCGATAAACAGCGAGGCAAACCCTAATTCTTTATCGAGCAAATATTTTTTGGTCAAATCTTTCATATTAAATCGTTTAGATAAACCTGCACAGAAAACAATCGGAAATTCAAGCCCCTTGCTTGAATGAATCGTCATAATTCGGACAACATCTTCCTGTTCTCCTAAAGCTCTTGCTGCTCCTAAATCATCGCCCCGTTCCTGCATTCTTTCAATAAACCGCAGGAATCGGAACAATCCCCGAAAGGACGTTTCCTCATATTGCCTTGCTCTGTCATATAATGCCCTTAAATTGGCCTGCCGCTGCTTTCCGCCGGGCATTCCGCCTGCAAAGTCAAAAAAGCGGGTATCACGGTACAATTGCCAAATTAAATTCGAAACGGAGCTTTTTCTCGCCAAGTTCCGCCATTGATTGAGCCGGCTGACAAATTCGCTTACTTTCTGATAAAGCTCGCTATGATGGGCTTTTTCTTGCTGCAAAAATGATTCAAGTGCATCGAAATACGGACCGTTTTTCTTATAAAGACGGATGATGGCAAGTTCATTTCCGCTTAAGCCGACAATCGGCGAACGCAGCACAGAAGCGAGCGGAATATCTTGATAAGGATTGTCGATAATTTTTAAAAGCGAAAGCATAATGGCCACTTCTGTTGCTTCAAAATATCCTGTTGATAAATTCGCATACACCGGAATACCTTGCTGCTTAAACTCTTCCATGATTTGCGGCGCCCAAGGCATCGAACGAAGCAGGATCACAATATCTCTGTATGTGACAGGTCTCGTACGATCAAGCTTTCGGTCGTAAACAGGAAAGCCTTCCTGAATAAGCTCTTTTATTTTTTTCGCCATAAGGCGGGCTTCAAGCTGCACCGTTTCCAATTCTTCTTCATCAAATTCAATCATTATTTCTTCTTTTTCTGCTAATTCCTCCTTCCGGCGGTCTATTAGGAGGAGCTCTGTATTCATTCTACTGTTCTCTGGATAACGTGCGCCAAGCTTCAATTCTGCTGCCTCATCATAAACGACTTCGCCTACAGTCTCTCCCATCAATTGTTTGAAAAGAAAATTTGTGGCCTCCAAAACTTCTTTTCGGCTGCGGAAATTTTTGGCTAAATCGATGCGCAAGCCGGAATTCGCTCCGCTGGAGGTAAACCGTTTATATTTCGCCAAAAACAATAACGGTTCAGCCAGCCGAAAACGATAAATGGATTGTTTTACATCGCCGACCATAAATAAATTTCCTTCCGCTTCATGATCCTTTGACACCAGCTTTAAAATCGCTTCCTGCACCAAGTTGGATATGGATAGGTAAGCCTTTGAAGTTATCTCCAGCTTTTCCCCCCATTCACACCGTACGTGAGAGTTTCCCCTCATACGGCGTTCCATCAATCGGTTGTCATCTAAGCTACTATTTCATCGTTTCCAACCAACTTGCGAAGTTTGTTGATTTTATCTAAACCATCCTTATCTAAATTCAATTTTTGGAGATATGTCTGAATGGTTTGTTCTTCTACTGCGTGAATCAACTTGTGAACATCTTTCCTCACAAAGATTAGATTGTTGTATTCATCGCTCCCGCCTAGTTTTTTCGGGATTTTATGGTGAACCTCCATATCTCCAATTTCTAATGGTACATTTGTTACTCCACATCGCCCATACTGCCCCACGTACAACGAAATTCGATTGTCGTTGTATTCCATACTTTGATTAGGTACAGGGTTGCGTATGAGATGGTACATAACGGTCTGATTATATCCTTTTAATGCATCATGAACTTGCTTTCTTCCTTCTGACGTATAAGGACAAATATTTTGACTAAAATTCGACGGTGGCTTTGTTCTTATATGGTCAATAGGAAATACATTAATTCCATGTATAAAAACCACTTTTCCTGTGTATTTAGGATATAATCTTTTAAAAGTGGTTGAATGGCAACCGATTGACTAGTGGCTATCCCTCCATGATGTTTCCATCACTTCTTCGGTACTGTGCCACCGCTCTCACTGGCATAAAGATGAGTTATAGCTTTCCGCCTTTCCTCATCACCGTTTCATTGGTGGGTAAGACCTCCACGTTGCCAGCTTTCCACGTTCCGATGGTTCTATCTGTACATATGCACTTTTAGGTGAATCCTCTGGCCCTGCTGGCTGGACAGCGCCTGTAACGCTGTAAGGTGTTTCATAAAGACAATTCTTACTCCACCTCACCAGCACCACAAACCGTGGCGATACCATTTCTGGTACCTATACCTCTAGAGCCGTACATTCGGATTTTCGTCAGTTGGTTTTTGTGCACCAACATTCTCACCATGAGTGCTTTATAGACCCCCGGCCTATCCGCTGCACCCTCCACCTCTGGAGAGCTTTCGTCAACCTTACTTGTTACGGCAGCGTTCAGCCGACTTCACCGAGCTTATAACCACAAGATGCTTACCCATCTTGTCGCTATTCGGAGTATTAGGGAGAGTCTTTCGAGGCGTTACCCTCTCATTCGACTCTTCGAACCATCAGTTCTCCTAGCTTCAAAGCTAGTGCCTAACCTTTTCAGTTAGGAACGTGTCGCACTATCTTGGTATTCATCCACTAATACTTCTTGAAATTGTCGTTTAAAAAACAAAGCAGCATCACTCGGAACAACATTTCCTTTCTCATCTTTTTCTGTTAATATTTGCAAACAATAATGCTCAAGATCCGAAAAATCGACAATTCCTTTTTCTTTTTTCATTGCTTCCAGCCGGACAGCAAATTTTTTCACCAAGTCGGCTAAACAAATCATTGTGCGCTTCATTTTTTTCAAATCGAGCAGTTGGTTTTGAATATCCCTAGAGAAAAGCTCATTTTTTAATTTCTCTATTTCCTTTGTCGCTTTCTTTCTCATTTCCGTCACTTCATCAATGAGCTCTTTTCGATATTCTTCTCCCCTGCATGCCTTGGCGCGTGTCGGTTGAAAAGCTCTCATTTGCTCGGCAAGCTCCTGCCACGATGAAGCGTTTATAATGTTTTCCACCTGTTTCATGTCATCGAGTAAATTTTCAGCCCTTGGAGAGGGGCCGCCCGGCAATTTCGTAATGTCGAGAGCTCTCGCTAACAAATCCTTGATTCCGGAAAGCTGTATCGCTATATCCTTCCGTAAATATTGAAAAAACGGCAAGTCCTCGTATGACTCAGCTTGTTCTATGTCATACATTTGCACCATTTCATCAAGCCATTTTTCCGGTAATGGATTAGATCTAGCAAATTCATAAATGGATCTAATAATTTTTTTGATTTCATCATCTGAGCGATCGCCTGTATATTTGTCAACTAATTCGAAAAATAGTTCATTATGCTCCATTCCGTATTCTTCTTCTAACAATTCATCCATGCAATCTTCCATTAACAGTTCCATTTCTGTTTCGTCCGCTATTCGAAAACCGGGATCAATATCAATTTTGTAATAAAATTTGCGAACGACTTGCAGGCAAAAAGAATGCAATGTTGATATTTGCGCTTTGTTTAAAAGGGTTAATTGGCGGCGCAGATGGAGGGAAGAAGGCTGGTTTCGCAAAGCCTTTGCCAGCGCTTCGCCAATTCTGCTGCGCATTTCTGCAGCCGCAGCGTTTGTAAACGTTACGATTAACAGCCGGTCCACATCTACAGGATGCTGATTGTCGGTCAGCTTGCGAATAATCCGCTCAACTAGAACGGCCGTTTTCCCTGATCCGGCAGCGGCCGCCACTAATATATCTTGTCCGTCGGCAACAATCGCTTTCCATTGTTCATCGGTCCATTGGCCTTTTTCTAACTTTTTCAGCTCATTCTTCATCTGAATCCACCTTCTCTCTTACCTTTTGCAGCACTTCTTCCCCTTTTAAGCTTTTCAATATGCGAAAACGGTTCGTTTCAATCGATTCATCAAATTGACAGACCGATTTAAAGGAACAAAAGGTGCAAGGCGTTTTCTCTTTCATTTTATATGGCGCAATGGAAATATTTCCGTCTGTTATTTCCGTACCGATCCGCTTAAATTCGCGCCGGATATACGAGCGTAATGCATGAAATTCATCCTCGCTGGCGATTTGAGAATTTGCATAAAATTCCCCGGTTTTCTTTATGCCGGCTTGAACGATTTTGGAATAGCCGCTTTCCAATTTTTGATCCATTAACCGCACCGTTTCTTCGTCTCCAAGCAGCAAGCCTTTCATTTTAAATTTCTTCAAAATTTCTTCTTCTATTTCATCATCCGTTAATAAATCTGGGGACTGTATGAACGGATCATGAATATGGAAATACAGCACCCCTGCTGGAGTCGCTTCTACGCCAAGCCAAGATTGAGAATTGGAAATGACAACATCCAAGTAAGTGAGCATCTGCAGCGCAATGCCGTAATACACTTCTGTCAAATTTAATGTTTTGTCGCTCGATTTAAAATCGACGATGCGAAGCAAAAGACCTTTCGAACTTTCCGCTTTATCCACTCGGTCTATCCTTCCGACGACCTCCAACGTACATCCGTTTTCAAGCTTAAATCGGAACGGGGGGAGCTTACTTTTTTCATCAAATGATATTTCTAAACCAATTGGGACAAAACCGCTTGCTTTTGCATGTTCGCTTAAAACCTTTGATGCGCGGGCAACAATATTTTGAAGCTTGCGTTTAATATAATAGTGGCGGTTTGTGCTCATTAAAATTTCTTTTTGCAGTTTCGGCGCCAGCTGTTCGACTGCATCATGAGCAAGTCTTTCGCAATTCTCCTTTGTTAATTCGCGCCATTCTACTTTCATGCTTTGAAGCCGGTCTGCCATCAGCTTTAATGCCGCATGGAACAATTGGCCGATATCCGGCGCTTCCAATCTGTAATACTCCCGTTCTTTTAACTTTAAGCCGTGAGAAGCAAAGTGGGCAAAAGGACATGCCCGAAACCGCTCCATCCTTGAAACGCTTCCTTGTATTTTCCGTCCATATAATTTTCTGCTTACCTCTTCGGATAAAGGTCTTTCTGTATTTGAATAAAACAGGCTGGCAATCGCCTTTTTCGCTTTGCTGCTCCATTCTTGATCATATACAAAGTAATTGTAAACATCCCACCACAGCTCATGGAGAGGATACTGCTTTTTCCAATTTTGCAATTTTGAAGTTAAAACAGACAAAGAAACATTCGGACTGACAATAAAAGAAAGCTGTTCTTCCGCCTCCTCACTTTCCGGTTCATTAAGAGAGATCATTTCCTTAGCATCTGGAAATATTTCTTTTAACCGTTTGACAATAATAGACGGCATGAGCGCTTTTCCTTCTTCATCCGCCAAAGAATACGATAAATACAGCTTTTGCTTAGCAGACGTGAGCGCTAAATAAATCAAAAAATTTTCATCCAGCAATTTTCTTCGAGCTGTCGGCGCAAGCTTCACTCCATTATGATATAGAAGCTCTCTTTCATCATCTGTTAAAACTCCGTCTTCCACCGGTTTTGCCGGAAGCACTCCGTCATTTGCTCCTGCAATAAATGCCGTCTTAACGCCATATAAACGTGACCGGTCAAGTGTTGCGACAATCACTTGGTCAATGGCCGGGGGAACGAGAGAAAATTTCATCGATTCCATTCCGGTTTCGACCATTTCCCTAAACAAATGAATGGAAATTTCCTGATCGCCCATAATTTCTACAAATTCATCCAATAGCTCTATCACAGCATTCCAAACTTGATCATGCTCCCTTGCTTCAATCAAGTTCCCTCCATTTTCCGCATCTAGACGAAGAAGCTCCAGCTTATCAGGCACTTTTGTTTGTTCTAAATACATATATAGCGCTTCGGCCATATCCCTGCCGGTTTTGGCGCGTTTCATCTTATTTTCCAATGCTTGCAGAGGCTCCACAATCAGCTTCCGTAATTGATTGATCCGTTTTTCTATTTCCTCTTCTTCATCTGTCTTTTTGTCGTTGTCATAGAATGAATGGTACTTCCTGTACGTCCAGCCGGCTTGATCCGTCCATTTTTTCCCTTGAATACCGTAGGCAAGCACATAATTTTCTAATTGATCCATTTCTTTTCTCATTTCGGCTTTATCGGCATCTAGCGGGTAAAGAAATTCTGTTTTAATCGTTCTGAAAACAGCTTCATACCGCCAGTTTCCGGTTATGACTTCCAAGCTCGAGCGGATAAATTCGATCAGCGGATGATATGTCATTGAGCTTTTTTCATCTATAAAAAAAGGAATCTCGTAATCTTGAAACAATTGCTCCAGCAAATCTCTGTAATCGGACATGTTTCTAATAAGCAGTGCAATCTCCCGAAATCGCACTCCCTCATCCCGAACGAGGCGGATAATTTCTCTAGCAATCCCTTCAATTTCGGCGCGTCTATTCACCGCTTGCATAAATACAATCGCGCTGTCTCCGTGAAAAGGTTCGGGAGTATGGGAAGAGTACATTTTTTCTAGATGAACAAGTGACGGCTCTTCAATAAAACGTTTCCGGTCAGTCATATATGCTACTTCATCAATGGAAATATTATTTCGTTCAGCCATTTTTTTCAGCAAAGAAAAGGTTTCAGCCGTCATGTAAAATAAATGAAGCTCGTCGGCAACGGCCTCTTCAGGCGGTTTATCCAATGTGAGAGCAATTGTTATAGAAGAAGCTGTTTTCATCATCGATTCGATTACTTGCAATTCTTGAGGCGTAAAATTGTGAAAGCCGTCGATATAAATTTCCGCTCCGTCCATATAGCTTGATTCATAAATCTTCTCTGAAAGAAGCTGCAAATAATCCTCTGAATCTATGTATTTATCAGCAAATAATTTTTCCACGGAACGATAGATGCCCGCCAAATCTTTCAATTTATCGGAAAGAATCCGCTCTCTATGATCATGGCTTTCCGCTAATTTTTTTACTTGATCATCCAGCATATCTGGACTGATGATATATCTTTTCATTTCTGTAATCATCTGTTCGATATGCTCAATAAAGCCTTTTTTTTCACTGGCTTTGGAAAACACTTTAAATTCGTGCTTTTTTTCTTCGATGATTTTTCGAAGAAACATGTTCATGCCTGTTTGGGAAATAAAGGTACGGCTGATGCCTCCTTCCTCCTGCAGCACCCTCCACGCCAAACGGTTGAAGCTCAATACTTGTGCTCTAATGATTCCTCCTAATTCCGGAGTTTTCATCAGTTCATATTCCATTTGAAAAGTCATTTGATCTGGAACAAGAAACAAAATAGGTTTTCCATTATACGGATCTTCTTTTAATTTTCCCCTAATTTCGTTTAAGATTGCCGTCGTTTTTCCTGTGCCGGATGAACCGACCAAAAACTTAATACCCATGAAATCTCCCCCCTTCAGAAGGCATCCAAACGGAAAATGGGACAATTTTCTTGTCCCATTCTGATTTCGTGTTTATGAATACATTTATTTTACTGTAAATGGTTTTGAAAATCCATTGATTCGGACAATCCGAATTTCCAACTTATAGGAATCATCGTTTACGGTTTTACCTCTCCGATCACATTTTTTTCACGAACAAAGCCAAAATGCCGGCTGTCCCTGCTGTTTAACCGATTGTCGCCAATGACAAAAATACATTTTTCCGGCACCGTTTCTTTTCCAGTTATTTCTTTTAATGTAAAATTCCCTGTGATCGGATTTCCATATATTTTTTCTTTATTTTTCTTTAAAAATGGTTCCGGTACATATTTCCCATTCACATATAATTTGTCGTTTCGATATTCAATTTTTTCTCCTGGAAGGCCGATGACCCTTTTAACCAAAACTTGCTTTTCGCCGGGCATCTGAAACACGACAATGTCAAACCGTTCAATTTTATTAAACCGATTCGTCAATTTATTTATATAAAAATGATGGCCTTCTTTTAAGGTGGGCTGCATCGATACGCCATCAACAGTGTACGCGGCAAACGCAATATTTTTAATTAAAACGGTTGATAAAAGAGCTGAAGTGACGATTCCCGCAATAACTCGTTTTTTCCTCACGGCTCTTCACCTACTTTTTATCTTTTCGTTTAATTAACGAAACATTTAAACGCTGCTCAATCCTTTTTCCGATAAACCACATGAGCGCCATCACAACAAACACAATGATCAAACGGGCGGGCTCTTCAATCAGCTCCCGTAAATCGTACCCTGATAAGCTAAGCATAAAAATCATCACAAGTTTCCCTGATAAAACAGCGAGCGCAAACTGCCACACATTGATTTTGGAAAGACCGGCTACTACATTTACAAGCGCAGAAGGCGTAAAAGGGAAACAGAGCATTAAAAATAAAGGAGCAAAGCCGTGCCGTTCGACCCAGTTCATCATTCGTCTTACCTTTTCATGTCTGCTTAAAAAATTTAAAAAACGCTTCCGGCCAAACTTTCGCACTAAAAAAAACACGAGCAATGCGCCTGCCGATGAACCGATCCACGAGTACAAAAAGCCGAACCAAAGTCCGAATGAATTAGCGTTCGCAATTACAAACAGAATAAGAGGCAAGAACGGAAAAAAAGCCTCAAGCATCGGAAGCAGAATCCCTGGAAGAGGTCCGAGCGCTCGGTATTCTTTAAAGAATCGTTCAACATCTTCTAATGTAATGGAATCGAAAAATGCAATGACATCCATATCTTAACTCCTTACTTCAACATCTCTTTTTATTTTACACCTTTTGAGCATAAGTTAAAAAATTTTGCCGAAAAAAATTAATTGAAATGATTTATTTTCCTGTTTTATAATAAAAATAGAACATATGTTCCATTTGAAGCGAGGTATTCCCTATGTCGAAAATACCAACCGACATTCGCCATTTGATTGAACAGTCGATCTACTTACCGATGACTGCTACGGTGCTGAACAAAGACATGAATGTCGTAAAAAAAAGTCCATTCAAGCTGAAAGATCCTTATTTGCATCTAATTGAAGAGGCGTTAAAGCTTGTACAAAAAGATTTGGCAGAGGTTCGCAAAGAATTGCGCAGACAAAAGGTGAAAGTTTTAAAAGCCAAACAGGATGAAGCATTCACAACGTACACTTTCTACTATAACGGCTACGAAGAACACCACAGCTACTTCAACCCAAGAATCCGAAATAAAGTAAATGAACTGATTGAACATTATTTGTTTAAAACTGAAAAAAAATCTGGCATTCCAACCTCTTAGACTTTTTATAGGAAATGGCGTAAAACCCCTATGGCTTTAGCCTAGGGGATGTAAGCTCTAATGACCTTGTTCTTGAATATATTTTTGGATAATCTCTTTGCTTACATTTCCAATACTACAAGAAAAATATCCATCACTCCAAAAGGTTCTTTCTTTCCAAAAATGTTGAGAAAGATATTCGTTATGCTTTTGCCATATTCGATAGGTTGTAAGTTGCTTCAATAATCTAACGATTTCAAGAATGCTCCATTTCGGAGAATAACGAATCAAAATATGAATATGGTCTTGGTCTATTTCTTGCTCGATAATTTGCCAACCATAACGATTAGATATAGATTCGATTTCGGTTTTAATATCATCACCAACTTTTAATAATAACTTTTTTCGATACTTACAAACAAATATCAAATGGCACAAAAGTAAATGCTTACTGTGATTTTCAGAAATGTATTCCATTATTTTTCTAAACCTTTACGAATTAATTCGTAAACTGCAACTGAAAAATTTTTAATATTGTTCTTTTTTTTGTACTCTTCGATTCTTGTTACTAAATCGACAGGAAATTTAATTAATTTTGGTATACGTTCCATTTTACAATCCTCCTCGGTATATACTATTGACATATATTTTAATTAAGTATATACTTTTAGTATATATTAAAGGAGGTGAAAAATCAATGATTGTAAATAAAGCATATAAGTTTCGGCTCTATCCGAACAGAGAACAAGAAATATTAATTAATAAAACCTTTGGGTGCTGTCGATTTGTATTTAATCATTTTTTAGCAAAATGGGATAATACTTACAAAGAGGCAGGAAAAGGTTTAACTTATAATTCTTGTTCTGCTCAGTTAACACAATTAAAAAAAGAATTAACTTGGCTAAAAGAAGTGGATAGTATTGCACTTCAATCGTCATTAAAAAATCTTGCTGACGCTTATTCCCGTTTCTTCAAGAAACAAAACGATAAACCACGTTTTAAGTCCAAGAAAAATCCTGTTCAGTCTTACACGACAAAGTATACAAATGACAATATTGCTATTGATGATAATAAAATCAAGCTGCCTAAACTTGGATGGATTCGTTTTGCAAAGAGTCGTGAAGTAGAAGGTCGCATTCTCAATGCAACAATTAGACGTAATCCAAGTGGAAAATATTTTGTATCCATTCTTGTAGAAACAGAAGTTCAGGAATTACCTAAAACTGACTCTGCTGTTGGCATAGATGTCGGCTTGAAAGAATTTGCTATTCTTTCAGATGGAACGATTTACTCTAATCCTAAGTTTTTTCGAAGATTAGAAGAAAAATTAGCAAAAGCACAACGGATTCTATCAAGACGTAAAAAAGGTGGTTCTAATTGGAACAAACAACGAATTAAAGTTGCTCGTATTCATGAAAAAATCACAAACGCTAGAAACGATTACTTGCATAAAATCTCCACCTATATTGTCAAAAACCACGACATTATCGGGATGGAAGATTTGACTGTAAGTAATATGTTAAAAAATAACAATCTTTCTAAAGCAATTAGCGAAGTATCATGGTCACAATTTAGAACGATGTTAGAATACAAAGCGAAATGGTACGGAAAGCAAGTTGTTACCGTATCGAAAAATTTTCCATCCAGCCAGCTTTGTTCGTGCTGTGGCTACAAAAACAAAGACGTTAAAAATCTTGCATTGCGTGAATGGGTGTGTCCTAATTGTCATACCCATCATAACCGAGATATTAACGCAAGTTTAAATCTTCGCAAGGAAGCCTTGCGATTAACCGTAGGAACTACGGGGATAGCCTAATCAATTAGAGTTCGGTAGAACTCTGTACTTAGGAATCCACTACGGCTTTAGCCTAGTGGTAGTTCAACTTAAAAGAAAGACAACGGCCAAACCGTTCGCTACAGAAGATGAGGGAACAGGACTATTTGTTTCGCCCGTTGAATGCCTGTCCCCTTATAACAGAAAAAATGAAATCTCCCCCATTTTCTAACACGGAAAAAAGCACGCAAATTGACAGCTTGCGTGCCGGAAGATAAAGCTTATCCATCTTCTTTTCTGAATTCGCGAACGAGCTGTTCATAAATATATGCATGCTGCTCCTTCGGAAAAAGGATTGTGTTCATGCGGCGCTGCTCCTGCTCAATTCTTGAAGAGATAATCGTTCGAAGATGTGCCGTTTTATAAAATTGATGGGAAAAAGAAGATGGAGATATGTCAGCAACTATTTTCTGACCGTTACGGAATATGACTTCCGTACAATTCGAATCTGTTTTCATAAAGCGGGAAATGTGGGAATGGGAAAACCAGGCGCACTGATGCCTTGCGGGTGAATGAGTAGGAAAAAAATAAAGGGAATTGGCAGGATCAATGACAATCGGAAGCTTTTTTGTTATGCCAAGCAGCCCTTTTGATCCTTCAACTCTTCCTTTAAAGCTTGAACCATAATAACGGCAGCTTTGATCAATAACATAAACAGGTCGAATAGGTACTATGCGCTCTCCGCTAGTTTCCAAAATTTTAGCGTACAAGTGATGTTCTTTTCTAAAAGGCAAAATGGCCATTGTTTCCCCATTTACAATACATTTTTCTGCCTCAAACTGCTTCGTACTCACTAGAATTCTTACCTCCTAATTTTTTCTATATAATAGTTCTTTTTCACTGATTCAAATTTATCATAAAAATTCCAAAATTTCTATATTTTTTTAAAATTTTTTAAATACAAAGCATTAGATCAAGGTAAGATGTTATTGTTAATATAATTTTTCTAAAAATTACAAATTATAAGTTGATTTTTCCTTCCGAAATCCATATAATATAAAAAAGGCATCAGAGGTGATGGGTTATGGAAAACCGGAAATCTTATTCCGAACTGATGAAGACCCGTTCTGTGAAGGAAAATCCAGAAAACTTCATGATGGATGTATACATCCAAATGATTCTGGACGAAGCATGGTTCAATCATCGGAAAAAAATGCTGGAAGACAAAATTAATGATGCTCTGGACCGAAAAGATAGAGAAAAATTTATGGAGCTATCCAAAGAATATGCGAAATGGGTGCGTTAAATGATAAAAAAAAGCCAATCCCAGAGGATTGGCTCAATCTATGTGAAGGTAATGATTATGGCCAGTCAATTAAGTTGTGGTAAATTGTTCAGCTTCCGTAGACCCTTTTAAAGCGGTTGTAGAAGAAGTACCTCCAGTAATCACTTGGGCAACCTCATCAAAATAACCAGTTCCAACCTCCCTCTGATGCCGTGTTGCTGTATAACCATACTGTTCGCTTCTAAATTCGGCTTGCTGAAGTTCAGAGTAGGCAGCCATTCCATGATCTTTATACTTGCGTGCAAGTTCAAACATGCTGTAATTCAATGCATGGAATCCAGCTAAAGTAACGAATTGGAACTTGTAGCCGTAAGAAGCAATTTCCTTTTGGAAACGTGCGATAGTATCGTCATCAAGTTTTTTCTTCCAGTTAAAGGAAGGCGAGCAGTTATATGCCAATAACTTGCCTGGGAATTCTTTATGAATAGCCTCAGCAAACTTCCGTGCTTCTTCCAAATTAGGTTCAGATGTTTCACACCAAATCATGTCTGCGTATGGCGCATATGCCAAACCTCTAGCAATCGCTTGATCAAGACCAGCGCGAGTGCGGAAAAATCCTTCCTGTGTCCGTTCCCCAGTAATAAACTCTTTATCCCTGTCATCGATGTCGCTTGTGATCAAATCAGCCGCATTGGCGTCAGTGCGAGCAATGATAACAGTCGGAACATTCATCACATCAGCAGCCAGTCTTGCAGCAATCAAATTGCGAATAGCTGTTTGTGTCGGGAGCAAAACTTTTCCGCCTAAATGGCCGCATTTTTTCTCAGAAGACAATTGATCCTCGAAGTGAACAGCAGCTGCTCCTGCTTCAATCATCGCCTTCATCAATTCAAAAACGTTCAACTGACCGCCAAATCCAGCTTCAGCATCCGCAACAATTGGAACGAACCAATCGATTGAATGATCCCCTTCCATATGATGGATCTGATCTGCACGCTGCAAAGCTTGATTAATCCGCTTTACGACATGCGGCACGCTGTTAGCAGGATACAAGCTTTGATCCGGATACATTTGCCCCGCAAGATTAGCATCTGCTGCCACTTGCCAGCCGCTTAAGTAAATTGCTTTTAATCCGGCTTTTACTTGTTGGACAGCTTGATTTCCTGTCAAAGCTCCGAGGGCATTTACGTATTCCTCAGTTTTCATTAAATTCCAAAATTTTTCTGCTCCTCTTCTGGCAAGAGTATATTCGATTTCAATGGAACCTCTAAGCTTCAACACATCTTCAGCCGAATAAGGGCGTGTAATCCCTTTCCAGCGTTCATCTTTCTCCCAGCTTTCTTGCAATTGTCTCGCTTTTTCTTGTAATGTCATCTTTTCTCTCCCCTTTATTTGAAATATTTTTTAATTTAATCTTTCATAGCCTGGAAGTGTCAGAAAATCTACGAATTCATCATTTCTCACAAGCTCATCAAACAATTTCGCCGCTTCATCAAAACGCCCTTTTTGATAGGCTTCTTCACCAAACTCTTGTTTTATTTTTTCCAGCTCTTCCTGCTTGATTTTTTCATAAAGCTCTATTGTAACTTTCCGTCCGTCCTCCAACACCCCCTTTGGATGACGAATCCATTGCCATACCTGTGCCCTTGAAATTTCTGCCGTTGCAGCATCCTCCATCAAATTGTGGATAGGAGCAGCTCCTCTTCCAGAAAGCCATGATGCAAGATAACGAATGCCGACATCAATGTTCGTTCTTAATCCTTGCTCTGTAATTGTTCCTTCCGGGACTTCAAGAAGCTGTTCTGCTGAAATCTCAACATCTAGCTGTTTATCAATCTGGTTAGGTTGTTTCATATATTGGTCAAAAATTTCTTTGGCAACCGGTACAAGCGCAGGATGTGCCACCCATGTGCCATCGTGTCCATCTTTCGCTTCCCGCTCTTTATCAGCGCGCACTTTTTGGAACGCCTCTTCATTTTTCACCGGATCATCTTTAACCGGAATTTGCGCTGCCATTCCTCCAATGGCATGAACGTTCCGGCGATGGCACGTTTTAATCGCGAGCAGAGAATACGCCCTCATAAACGGAACCGTCATCGTTACTTGCGCCCGATCAGGTAAAATGACGTTTTGATCGTTTCGGAATTTTTTCAGATAGCTAAAAATGTAATCCCATCTGCCGCAATTCAATCCAGCTGAATGCTCTTTCAGCTCGTATAATATTTCGTCCATTTCAAACGCGGCCAATATCGTTTCAATCAGAACGGTTGCTTTAATCGTCCCACGCTTTACCCCCAATTCATCTTGCGCGAAACAGAAAACATCGTTCCACCATCTGGCTTCTAAGTGGCTTTCCAGCTTCGGTAAATAAAAGTAAGGTCCGCTTCCTCTTTTGATCAGTTCTTTTGCATTGTGGAAGAAATAAAGGCCAAAATCAAACAGACTGCCTGAAATCCGTTTTCCGTCCAATAGGACATGTTTTTCTTCTAGATGGAGTCCTCTCGGCCGCACGATCAGCGTTGCCGTTTCTTCATTCAGCTTATATACCTTTCCGTTTTCATTCACATATTCAATCGTTTTGTTGACCGCATCCCTTAAGTGAATTTGTCCTTCCACAATATTTTCCCAAGTCGGTGATGTGGCATCTTCAAAGTCCGCCATAAAAACTTTTGCGCCTGAATTTAAGGCATTGATAATCATTTTCCGGTCGACAGGTCCAGTAATTTCAACTCTGCGATCCTGCAAATCTTTTGGAACAGGCGGTATCGTCCAGTCCCCTTTTCGAATATGTTCCGTCTCCTTTAAAAACGACGGCTTCTCCCCTTCATTAATTCGCCTTTCCCGTTCTTTCCTCAGTTCAAGCAGCTCGATTCTTCTTGAACCAAATGTTTGTTCAAGCTTTTCGACGAACTGAAGGGCTTCGTTCGTTAAAATCTCCTTGTAAGAAGGAAGAAGAGTTCCCTTCACTTCCAGCCTGGATGCTGCACTAGCTTTCACGTTTCCTCACCTACCTTGTTATAAAACAGTTTTTAAATTACATTTTTAATATATAACAGATTGATACAGATTGGAAGACTTTTTTGAAAATTCGTTGTTTTCGTTTTCTTATCACATTCAATAAGTATTTATTAACTTCACCTTTTTCGCTCGTACATCCGATACAAACCTCTATATCAATCAGCACTTTTTGAAGACTTACATAATTTTATGTTACTTTTTATAACATGATTTCGTTTTTCAAATTAAAATAATTGTAAAATTTAATAGATTTTACAAAAAAATAGTTGATTTTCAGTGAAAATAACCAATGACAGAATAGCTACCACAAATTATTATGTTATAAAAACGAACATAAAGTGTCACAAACAGAGGAGGAGGGATAAAAAATGGAAGCTGAAAAAGGTGTAAAAAATGCAGCTTTTATTAATCAAGAACCACAATTGGAGAAAAAGAAATTAAGAATGCCTCATATTTATGTCATATTGTTTGTTTTAATAATTCTTGCTACAGCCGCTACTTATTTTGTACCTGCTGGCGTTTATGAACGTATTCCAGGACCTGAAGGAAGAACAACGATTGATCCAAACTCATTTGATTTTGTTGAAGCAGCACCTGTAAGTCCTGTTGAATTTATGATGGCAGTCCCAAAAGGTTTAGTTGCAGCAAGTGATGTCGTTTTTTTCACTTTGATCATCGGCGGTATATTTGCCGTTATTCGAAAAACAGGACTTATAGAAATAGGAGTAGAGAAACTAGCAAGAACATTTGCTTCCAATGGTATTGTGTTAATTCCAGTTTTAATGACTGTATTCGCAATTATATGCAGTTTAATTGGAACGCAAGAACTGAGTTTAGTTTATATACCTGTAATTCTCCCCCTATTTATTGCTTTAGGATTTGATTCAATGGTGGCGGCGGCGGTTGCTTTAGTTGCAACTACTGCTGGTTTTATGACAGGCTTTCTTAACCCTATTAATACTGGTTTAGGTCAAAAAATTGCAGGACTTCCAATATACTCAGGTATAGAATTTCGCATAGCGGCTTTCGTTGTCTTTGTTTTAGCAGGAATGATTTACATTATGCAATATGCTAAAAAAGTTAAAAAGAATCCTGAAGCAAGCTTAGTATATAAAGATGATCAAGCTAAAAGGAATATGTACTTCAATCAATCTGTGTCCAAAAGGAATGAAATGAATAAAAAACAAAAAGCTGCTTCTTTTGCCTTGTTATCCTTTTTTGTCTTATTAGTGTACGGTGTTTTAACTCAAGGCTGGTTTATGTTAGAAATGGCTGGACTGTTCATTATAATGGGTGTGGTTGTAGGCCTGATCGCTGGATTAACATTAAACGATATTTGCGAAGCATTTAATGACGGTTTTCGTGAAGTTTTAGTTGGGGCAATCATTGTTGGTATTGCCAGAGCAGTATCAGTAGTTATGGAAGACGGACAAATAATGGACACCATTGTCCATACACTAGGAACGATAGTAGGCGAAATACCAGGAACATTTAGTGTCATTGGGATGTTTATTGTCCAAATGCTATTTAGCTTTTTAATTCCGTCAGGCAGCGGACAAGCATTAGTTACTATGCCGATTTTAGCTCCGCTTTCTGATTTAATCGGAGTTACGAGACAAACAGCTGTTTTGGCCTACCAATTTGGAGACGGGCTAGGCAACATATTATTTCCAACTTCAGGATATTTTATGGCTGCACTAGCACTAGCTGGAGTTTCATGGCAAAAATGGGTTCGCTTTTATGTACCATTATTTTTAATTTGGTTTGGATTATCTGCTATTTTCCTGATCACCGCTCATTTCATTCAGTGGAACGGTTGAATCATGATTTAAAATGAGTCAAAAATTAATAAATCATCATATAAAAAACACGCGGCAAACAAAATGTTTTCCGCGTGTTTTTTTGAAATTTTATCGCATTTTTACTTAAAAAACGGCTCCCCTGGCTTTCGACTATCTTCCAATACAAGAATCCCTTTTTCTTTTGGTGCATTGGGCAGGTTTAATTCTTTTGCCGAACAGATCATGCCGCTCGAGGAAATGCCTCTTAGTTCAGCTTCTTTTATCACCATTCCGCTTGGCATAACCGCTCCTACCTTTGCAACAACAACTTTTTGTCCAGCCGCAACATTCGGTGCCCCGCAAACAATTTGAAGCACTTCATCCCCCACATCGACTTTGCATACACTTAATTTGTCAGCGTTCGGATGCTTTTCTTTTTCCAATACATGGCCAACGACAAATTTCGGTGATAAATCCGCCTCCAGCTTATCTGAAAAACCGTTTTGCGCAATTGTTTGATTGATCTTTTCCACCATTTCTGCCGTTACATCTAATTGGCCGTTTCCGTCAAGCGAAAAATAAGAAGTTGCCTGAAAAATGTTGAAGCCTGCTGTTTCATTAGTTTCAGCATCAAATATTTTTACAACATCTCCTTTTCTTTCAAACCGCTTCTGTTCATACGGTATATCTTTTAAAGAGATGATGAGTACATCGCCGATTCCTTCTTTATTGTAAAATACATTCATTGCTTGTCATCGTCTCCTTTCGTCAGTTTTCTGCGGTTTTTTGCCAAAATAAAGATCGGTTCGAGCTTTTTGTTTTCATAAATAAAGGATAAAGCCGTAATCGGCACCCTCCCATTTGTAAAAAAGCTCATCGTCAGCTGTGCCAGCACGTCATAACCCGTTTCATTTCGAATGTCGCCTATGATCAGCACGTCTTGATGAGGGACGCTGACAGTCATATCCCCTTGAACTTTTGATTCATATTCTTTTAAAATTGACTCATTTAAAATCCTGCTGGCATCGTAGCCGTCATTTGAATTAAAAAAATAAAAAACATTGCCTGCGACCTTATCTTCTTTTACTTTTGTCGGCAATGAACGCAAATTAAAGGCAGCCATTTCCTTCAATTGCTGGCGCGTCCAATTCTCCTTCTTCATCATCTGTTCATCAATTAGGCGATACGAATTTCCGAGATCAAGGGCATAATAAATGCGGGTCTCAGCAGTATGATCCTCAAAAATAAGAGGAACGCCATTCGACTCAACCGGAAAGGAAGTTGAGCGAATGACAGGATAAATCTGTTTTTCCTTGCCGCTTAATGCACCTTCATTTTTCATAGCTGAGAGAGACTCGGTTATGTAATAAACGAATTCATCAATCGCTTTTTCTTTTTTTTCGTTCCATTTTGAAATAATACCTGGCAAGGAGAGTGTCAGCCCTTTTTTCAATTCTGGATCTTCGATTCTTAACGTATCCTTTTTTCGATTAAATGAAAAGTGAAATGAGTAATCATTTAACTTCTCTTTTAACAATTCGACCATTTGTTCAGAATTCATAAGGCTGATCATCTCCTTTTTATTTTCTTTATATTAAAGATTTAAGCCATCTAAAAATTGCTGAACTTCCTCTTTTGTTTTCCGATCTTTGCTGACGAAGCGTCCGATCTCTTTTCCCTCGTTAAATGCGATAAAGCTTGGGATGCCAAAAACATTTAATTCTGCGCATAAATCGATATATTCATCCCGATCGACATAATAAAATGCGAACTGCGGATTCTCCTTTTCCAATTCAGGAAGATGCGGCTTAATAAACCCGCAATCTGGACACCAATCAGCCGAAAATACAAATAAAGCATTTTTTCCTTTCGTAAGCTCCCAAAAATGATCAACAGATTGAATGTTTTCCATCTCTAAAAGTCTCCTTTTATCTTTTTTCATTGGCATCGTAACAAATCTCAGCAAAAAAAGCTACTAACTCGCATGCCTGAGCCGATCAAAGTTAATTTTTTTTGGAAAATTGATATTGTCCTATTAACAGCTTCACGATATGTGCAAACATTTCTTTCCGGTCGATAAAGCCGTTTGTAAAGATTCCGATTGCTCCTTCTCGATGTCTCACATTTCTTTTTTTCGCATATGCATCCATTACATCTCCAAGCTCCAAGCCTTTTTTCAACGGTTCAAGAAATTCATTCGGGAGCGGGATTCTCGCCCCTCCAGCAATATATTCATTTCCATCTTTATCAATTAATGCACCCCAATTGCATAAAAACAATCCGCGAGATGTAACATCCACACCTCCCTCAAGACCAACCGAAAGATCCGGTTTAACTTTTTCAAAGACATTTTTTGCCCGATTTAATGCCCCCTGTAATGTTTCCTCATTGGAAAATGGCTGCGTTGAAACCCCGGATGGAACATCAACTGAGATGAATTCTATGTTCTTCTCCTCCAAAAGAGAAAAGGTCTCCTTCACCGCATTGATTTTCGCCAGGTTTTTCGATCCGATTGCGACATTCATTTTTGCCCTCCGGAATGTTTTATGTTAAACGTTTTGCTTAATCTTTTCAACAGTGGATCGATCGCAAGCTTTTATGAGCTTCACAAGCAATTCTTTTGCTGCTAAATAATCATCGACATGGATCATCGAAGCATGAGTATGAATATATCGGGCGCATATTCCGATTACCGCTGAAGGCACACCGCTGCCAGAAATATGTACTCGGCCTGCATCTGTTCCGCCTTGGGATGTAAAATATTGATATGGAATATTGTTTGTTTCAGCTGTGTCAAGAATAAATTCCCGCATTCCCCTATGAGTGACCATTGTCCGATCATAAATTCTCAGCAGAACTCCTTTTCCAAGCTGACCAAATTCGTTTTTGTCCCCGCTCATGTCGTTGGCAGGACTCGCATCCAATGCAAAAAAGATGTCCGGCTTAATCAAATTGGCGGCCGTTTGCGCTCCCCTTAACCCTACTTCTTCCTGGACAGTCGCTCCAGAATACAAAACGTTTGGCAATGTTTCATCTTTCACTTCTTTCAACAGCTCAATGGCCAGCCCGCATCCATACCTGTTGTCCCAAGCTTTTGCCAAAATTTTTTTCGAATTAGCCATCGGCGTAAACGGGCAGACCGGAACAATTTGCTGTCCTGGCTTGATTCCTATGGCTTCCGCATCTGAGCGATTATCAGCGCCGATATCAATCAGCATATTTTTAATCTCCATCGGCTTTTTCCGAACTTCCTCATTGAGCAAATGCGGAGGGATGGATACGATCACGCCGATCACCGGACCGCGTTCAGTTATAATTTGCACGCGCTGCGCCAGCAAAACCTGACTCCACCATCCTCCCAGCGGTTGAAAGCGGATCATTCCATTTTCTGTAATAGATGTGACCATAAAGCCTACCTCGTCCATATGGCCTGCAACCATTATAGTTGGTCCATCCTCACTGCCTTTTTTCACTCCAAAAATGCTGCCGAGTTTGTCTTGAACGATCTCATCTGCATATTTTTCTAGCTCTTTGCGCATAAATGAGCGAACAGCGTGTTCATTGCCTGATGCACCCGGCAGCTCTGTTAATGTTTTAAATAAATCCAACGTTTCGTTGTTCATGTTTATATCCCCTTCTTTAGCTTAATTTAGACCATCACGTACACAAAATATGTATAAACTTATTTTAGCGAATGATGAATGTATATTCCACAAATGTAACAAAACTGCGTTATACTAATAGTAAATTGTTTAAGGAGGGAAGATTGTGAAATGGAAAAATTTCCTGATCGGCTTCGCAGCAGGGATTGCCGTCGGATATGTATTAAAAAACGAATATAAAAAGCCGTTTCTTTCGCCGGAAAAAGCACTTGAATCGGTGAAAAAAGCTTTTAAACAAAAAGGCCCGATCAACGGATCCTGGATTTACACCATCCCGCAAGATTATGAAAAAAATGATATATCTTATAAAGTGTATGAGGCAGGAATCAGCCGTTTTTATAAAGGGAAAACTGAACAGTTTGAAGTTATTGTCGATGCATCGAGCGGAACCATTTTACATGTAAATCAGCTTTCCTCTTAACAAGAAACAGAGAAAACAAATTTCTTTGTCTCTTTGGGGAGTGAAAAAAATGGGGATTGTTAAAAAAGGTGTGACGATTTTACATTTTGATGAAACATACCATTATCAAAGAAAATTACAATCGTATTCTCACGAATGCATTGATTTCACTGATTTAGAAGGAACCCGGCTGTTTTGTGACGGACAATCGTTAAAAGTAATAAAAAGAAAGCTGTTGAACCGCAAGCAAAAAGGAATTACGTTCATCGGCAGCGGCGATTATCACTATGTTACATATCTCCTGTTGAATGAAATAAAACTTCCGTTTACCCTTCTTCTATTTGACCATCATACAGACTTAGACGATTCTGCAATCGGGAGGAACATGCCAATTTCTTGCGGCTCATGGTTATCTTTTGCGCTAAAAGACAATCCTTTTTTAACAAAAGCCATTATCATCGGTCCAAAATGGACAGAAAAACAAGAAATAGAAAAAGTCAAGGTCATCCCGTATACACCTGAAAATCATCCGTATATTTTACAACAAATTCAACAAATACAAAATGATTTTGTTTATATTAGCATCGACAAGGATGTTTTAAAAAAAGGGGAGGCGGTGACAAACTGGGATCAAGGTACAATGAGTGCTGCAACATTGCTTTTTTATTTGCGGACAATATTAAATGAAAAAAAAGTGATCGGCCTCGATGTTTGCGGCGAGGCGCCGCGTAAAAGACTGGCTTTCTCCTTTCTCGAAGATCGAATGATGAATAAAAATGAAACGATAAATCTGAACATTTTAAAAATGTGCTTACGGAATCCTCACGTGTACGAAACAAATCAATTCGCCTAAAGTTTTTGCTTAAGCAAAAGACTGAAGAGTGCAGAAGATTCATCCCTCGAAGATTCCATTTTTTATCAAAAAAACATCCCGCACACTATCGTGCAGGGATGTTTGTCTTTACCGAATTTTCACTTTCGCAATTTCACTTCCGCCCTATAAATCTTTTGTCCTTTTTTGGAAAATTTCTCTTCGTATTCCGTCATTACATTGTCTGTAAAATCACTTTGGTGAAGATCTAAACTTACCCATTTCAATAAAAATCCGTATTCGGAAAAACTGACAAGCGAATATTCAAACAGCCTTTGGTTATCCGTTTTAAAATGAATTTCACCTTCATCAGCTAAAATGCTCTCAAAAATGGAAAGAAAGGAATGATGTGTCAAGCGCCGCTTTGCATGGCGTTTTTTTGGCCAAGGATCTGAAAAATTTAAATAGATTCGCTCAACCTCGCCTTTCGCAAAAATTTCAGCTAACTGGCTCGCATTTACGTTCATAAGCTTTACATTCGGAAGTTCCTCTTCTTTTAATTTTTTTAAAGCCGAGACGAGGACGCTTTCCTGAAGCTCAATGCCGATATAATTAATATGCGGATTTTGCTTCCCCATACCGACAATAAACTGTCCTTTGCCGGTGCCGACTTCTATATGAACGGGATGCTCATTCCCGAACAAATCGTTCCATTTCCCTTTCCATTCAAAAGGCTGCTGTATAACAAATTGGGGATGATTTCTTAAAAAATCTCCGGCCCAAGGCTTATTTCTTAAACGCATATTCCACCTCTGTTTATTTTTTTACTATGTCAAAAGAGCCGTATACTGAACGGCTCTTTATTGTATAGAAATCGAAATGATGTATATTCTAATCAATAAAGAAATGGGGTGAGAATGAATGCAATTGAATTATCGTGATCAACTGATGCTTCTGAAAGATATTTTATCTGAACATGAAAGTGAATGCTGCGGATCAGTAGCGGAATATGAGCAATTAGAGCGCCTCATTCGGTCATTAATGGCCAATGCTGAAGTTAATGATCAGTTAAAGCAATCGCTTGAAACAATATATACTTATTGCCAAAACGGGAAAAATTCCAGCGATATAACCGATTTTATCGCCTCACATCAAGGGCAGTTGACTCAATGGCTTGAGGATATCAATGCCCTTTCCTAAGCAAAGCATTTAAAAATTCCAGCTGCTCCGCCATTTCTTTTTCATAGTTTTTCTTTCTCAAAAAAGAGATGGACAAAATGACTTGAGCTAACATATACCAATGCATGCGAACTTTTAAATCGTCCGTTAAATCAGCTCCGTATTTTTTCAGCCATTCATCCCATTCACTTTCATGAATGTAAGTATATAACAGCATTCCTAAATCAATCGCCGGATCGGCAATCATTGCTCCATCCCAATCGATTAAATACAATTGGTTGTCCTCAGATAAAAGCCAGTTGTTATGATGAATATCACAATGGCAAACAACAGCTTCTTTATGCTGCACCTCTGTCACATTTTGTTCCAAATAACATAGTGCTTGTCGAATAACCGGAAGCTCCAAAAGCTCCAAATCCGCTGCTTTTTTTACATTTTCGAGCAGCGTTTCAGGCGAGAGCGGCTCTTTTCCTAAACGTTTTAACATATCAAGTAGTTCATACGACCGATGGATTTTCTTTAGGAGCTCCGCAACGTGCTCGTTTTTCATATCTTTCGGTTTTAAACCGCGCCCGTTTAGCCAATGCTGCGCCGTAATCACATCACCGTTTTCCATTCTTTTCGTCCAAACGAGCTTAGGAACAATTCCTTCCGCTGACAAAACAGCTAAAAACGGCGAAGAATTGCGTTTTAAGAACAGTTTTTTTCCATTTTTTTCAGCATAAAAGGCTTCTCCTGTCGCTCCTCCTGCCGGAGATATTTCCCAATCGCTACCTAATACGTCTTCCAACCAATTCACCTTCAATTTCAAGCCCACATTTCGTTAGTAGATTCACCCTGCGCAATAAAAAAGACAGCTATTGAATTGAATAAGATGTTTCCAATAGCTATCCATTATAAATTTTATCTTCTAACAGTCTTTTTCGTCAAGAAAAAGTAAAAACATACCCTCATACTTCCATAAAGAACAACATGTAATCGAACATTTTCAAAAAATTCATTCATTAAATCGTTTTACCGCATTTGTTGCACATGATGCTAAAAGAGCCTTTACAGCTTTTAGTTGCATATTTTTAAAAGGAGAAGGCTGGCGCCGCATATTTTGAAACCAGTCGTCGTAGCTTCTCACATCAATTATTTCAATATCTGCCGGCAGCTCTGAAGCATGTATATATCCCGTTCTGTTTAATAATATTTTTCGAATTGGAAAGTCAACCTCCGCATTTGATAAAATCTGTTTTACTATATTTGCTGTCCGCTCCAATCCGATAATGGGAGATAATATTTTTTTCTCGCCTTGATCGTCCCGTTTCAGCCAAAATTTCTGTTTTGTACCGATTAATACGTTGTTTTCTTTATATTCTAATGCGGTAAGGCATACGATATCTGTTGGCCGAATGATGATAATTTCTCCTTGGACAGAGGCTTTTTTAATAAGAAAAATCGGATAATACATGACAAAATAAGTGTCAGGAAACCGCTGCAAAAAATATTTGAGCAGCGAATCCTTTTCAAAAGCTTCATCCATCGGGGAAATTTCCCGAATGGTAGAGCTTGCCCATACAAGCTGGGAGTTGAAAATCCGATCTAAAAACAATTGTTTTTCACTATCTAAGGTTGAATGAGCAAATTGGATACTCTCAAACCTTTTTTTAATTTCTTCCCACTGTTGTTTTTTCAAGCGGATAAATTGATTGGCATAACGATTTAGATCTATTTCATACCTTGATATATAATCCTCCATTTTAATCAACTGAGCCAAGATCGCGTCATCTCCTCTTTATCTCTACAAAAATAGCTGAACAACGTACGGGCAGATAATAGAAGCAAATATAGCGCTTAACGTCATCGAAATCGAACCGATTGCTCCTTCCAGACTGCCGTATTCTGCTGCCTTCGCTGTACCAATTCCGTGGGAAGCTGTACCATATCCGATCCCAATAGCAATTGGATGATGTATGCGAAGTAATTTCAATAAATAAGGTCCAAACATCGCACCAAATATTCCTGCTATCATGACATAAACTGCAGCAAGGGTAGGATTACCTCCAATTATGTCTGTGATATCCATAGCTATCGGCGAAGTGACCGATTTGGGCGCAAGCGAAAGAATCAGTTCCTTATCTATTCCGAATAAAACAGCCATCATAATTCCTGAACACAGCCCGATAATCGTACCGACGACAACGCTCAAAACAATTGATACAGCGTACTTTTTCAATGTTGATCGATGCTTGTACAGCGGGAATGCCAGCGCGACTACGGCAGGGCCTAGAAGCTCATCAATCCATTTTCCTCCATACATGTACGTATGATACGAAATATGAAATGTAATCAATAAACTAATGATGACAAATGTTGAAGTGGCAATCGGAACTAATAATGGAATATGGATTTTATTGTACAATTTAACCATTAGCCAATAAATCAGCACTGTAGCAAGTATCATTAAGATGGAGACTATTATTTTCATAAGCTTTGATCACTCCCATTCTGCAAAGCAGCCTGCTTTTTTTTGGCAGCGGTCATCTGGCTGACGAAAGATGAAATGGACATCACCAGCACCGTGCTAATAATGACAATGAATACTGTCCAGATACCTTTTGATTGGAACAGCGAAAAATATTCCATCACCCCAACTGTCGCAGGAATAAATAAAAGGGCAAGATGCTTGACTAAAAAAGAGCATCCGTCTTTCACTAAATTTTGAAAAGGCTCGTAATGCAAAAGAGCGAAAAGAATCAACATGCCTATAATGCTTCCTGGAATCATTAAATGAAACAATTTTTGAAGGAACGTGCCAATAACATAAATGACATACAACAAACCTATTTGCCATATCAAATTAAATATTTTCAATTTTTTTACCCCTTACTCCTCTCATTATCCTCCAAGAGGAATTTGTTTGATCGCTTCATATTTAGGCGTTTGGTCAATATTCGTTTGGAATAAAGTAACAGAACCCACATGAATATGTTCGTTTAACAAATATGGATCGCTTTTCTCCTCCAAGGAAAATGAAAGCTGCCCTTCCCATTTTCTAGCAACAGTAATATGAGGTCTAAACGGACGTTCATCTAAAGAGAAATCGAAAGCTTTGCACGTATTATAAACCTCATTTCGCAACTGGTATAATAACTCGTTTTCTTTCACGCCTACCCATAAAATTCGCGGATGTTCTCGTTTCCCAAAAATTTCTGCCTCTGAAAGTTCAAGTGAAAAAGACGGAATTTTCCGGCAGGGCTCTAGCAAGCTTTCAGACAGCAAAGCAAGCCTCTTTGCATCAACATTCCCTAAAAACACTAATGTTACATGATAGTCAAAAGGATGGACGTAACGCGAAAAGTGCCACCGATCTTGATTCGCCGATATCCATTTTGTAATACTTTTTGCCGTTTCAATCGGAACATCCAATGCAAGAAAATAATGTTTTTGCATTTTTTTCTATCCTCACTTTCGAACATATTGTAGCAAAAACTGCGCATTCTTTGTATATCCGAGTTTTTCTGTCCGTATAAATTATGATATGATATGGATGGACTATATCAAAAGGAAGTGTTTTGGATGCGCGTAGTTCATAATATCGCTGATTTAATAGGAGAAACTCCATTAGTCAAATTAAACAGAATTAGCCCGAAAAACGGCGCAGATATTTATGTAAAGCTTGAGTATTTTAATCCTACCCGCAGCGTTAAGGACAGAGCTGCTTATAATATGATCGTAGAAGCTGAAAAACAAGGTTTGTTAAAACCGGGAGCTACAATTATTGAACCGACAAGCGGCAACACTGGCATTGGGCTCGCCATGAATGCGGCCGCCAAAGGATATCGGGCAATTATTGTCATGCCGGACACCATGACAGAAGAACGGATCAATTTGCTGAAAGCATACGGAGCTGAAGTTGTATTAACGCCTGGGGACGAGAAAATGCCCGGTGCGATTAAAAAGGCGCAAGAACTGGCAAAGGAAATACCGAACAGCTTCATACCGATGCAGTTTGAAAACCCTGCCAACCCAGATGCCCACCGGAAAACAACAGCTTTAGAAATTGTCGAAGCAATGAAAGAAATAGGAAAACCGCTTTCCGCTTTTGTTGCAACGTCTGGAACAGGAGGAACAATCACCGGCACGGGAGAAACGTTAAAAAAATATTTTCCTGAGATGACCATTCACGTTGTCGAGCCTGCTGGGTCACCTGTTTTATCCGGGGGCAGTCCTGGCAAGCATAAACTTGTCGGAACAAGTCCTGGCTTTATCCCTAAAACATTAAACACGAACATTTATGATGAAATACACAAAGTGAAGGACGATGAAGCGTACGAAATCACCCGCAGACTCGCCAAGGAAGAAGCTATATTAGTGGGACCTTCATCAGGTGCTGCATGTTTTGCCGCAATTCAAGTTGCAAAAAGATTATCTCCTGATGATGTTGTCGTGTGCATGACGGCTGATACAGGCGAACGCTATTTATCAAGCGATTTGTTCTTATTTGAATAACCGTTTATAATTGCCTTTTTGCTGCTTCTGTGAGATAATTGAATCCAATATGTAAAGTTTTCTAGGGACTGGTCCGAGAGAAAACGCACAAATTGCTGTGTACACGGAAGGATAAAAGCCTGGGAGAATGACCTTATGGTTTCTCGCAGGCTTTTTTGATTGATATTGAAAGGGGGAATTTGTTTATGAACTGGTTTTTAATCGTTGTTTCGGCGATTTTTGAAGTGGCGTGGGTCATCGGCTTAAAGCACTCAAACAATGTTTTGGAATGGATGCTAACCGTGATCTCTATTTGCATAAGTTTTTTGCTGCTTCTTTATTTAACTAAAAAATTGCCGACAGGAACGGTATATACAATATTTGTCGGACTCGGCACTTTAGGAACCATTTTATGTGAGATTATTTTATTCGACGCCCATTTCAGCCCGATGAAAATGGTATTTATTTTGTCGCTAATTTGCGGAATCATCGGGCTGAAATATCAAACAAGCAAATTGGAAGCAAAAGAAGGTGACAAATCTTGAGCTGGATATTTTTAATTATTGCAGGATGCTGCGAAGTCATCGGCGTAACAGGATTAACAAAAATGAACTCGTCGCCAAGCTTCTCATCCTTCTTTATGCTAATTGGCGGATTTATTTTAAGCTTATATTTTTTATCGCTTTCGATGAATGAAATTCCGATGAGCATTGCCTATGCAGTCTGGACAGGTATCGGCACTGTCGGCAGCACGCTCGTCGGCATGTATGTATTCGATGAACCGAAAGACAAATGGAGAATAACATTTATCGCCTTAATTATCGTTTCTGTTATTGGGCTGAAGCTAGTAGACTAAAGGACACTTATTTGGCTAATTCATAAATCGCTTGAGCGTAGATGGCTGTCGCTTTTAACAGGTCTTCAACATAAATGTATTCGTCTTTTTGATGAGCGATATCTTCCCTTCCCGGAAACAACGGACCAAAGGCGATTCCTGCCTTGAGAGATCTGGCATAAGTGCCGCCGCCGATGGAGATGAGCTCCGCTTTTTGCCCTGTTTGCTCTTCATACACTTTTTTCAATGTTTGAATAAGCGGATGATTTTGTTCTACGTAATGGGGAGCTGAATCGGAAAAGTGAATAAGCTGGCAACCAGCTATTTTTTCTAGTTTTTCTTTAATCTCGCTCCCTTTTTTTGTGACAGGATAGCGGATATTAATGCTAACGGTTTTCTCTTTCCCCTTTTCGTAATGAATAATTCCGACATTCACCGTTAACTCACCGCTTACTTCATCTTGTGTTAAGATATCCAGCTTTTTCCCTCTTGTATCTTGATAAAAATAACGATTAATCCAATCAACAAAGCCTTTTCCTTCGCCATCCAGCGGCAATGCTGACAAAAAATTCGCCAAATAAATCCCGGCATTTTTTCCGTTATCAGGTTCCATCGCATGAGCGGATATCCCTTCAAGCTCGGCGACTGCACCTTCTTCATTTTGATACATTCGACCTTTTAATTGTGATGCTGATAAAAATTGCTTAAAGCTTTTTTCAACCTCTGAGAAATTTTGGACATTTCCAAGCACAGCTTTCGCAAAATCAGGAACCATGTTAAACCGTCTGCCGGAAGAAAAGCTTTTTAACACATATTTTCCTGCTGCATGTTTATTCACGCTGTTCACCGTAAACACTGCATCGATTATCCCTTTTTCTGCATAAATAATTGGAAAATCAGCATCTGGCGCAAATCCGATGTCAGGCATTTCTTCATGCTTAAAGTAATGATCGACACAGCGCCAGTCACTTTCTTCATCAGTGCCAATGATCATTCTCACCCGCCTAGATAACGGAAGACCTAATTCTTTTACAATTTTCATGGCGTAGTATACTGCCATCGTCGGCCCTTTATCATCCAACGCACCGCGGGCATATATTTTCCCATCATGGATCGTTGCGCCGTAAGGATCAAATGACCAGCCGTCCCCTTCTGGCACGACATCAACATGGCAGAGGACGCCAACGATTTCCTTTCCTTTTCCCATTTCAATATGACCGGCATATCCGTCTAAATTTTTGACTTGAAACCCGTCTTTTTCCCCTTTTTGCAAAAGATGTTCTAACGCTTGCTTAATTCCTTTGCCAAACGGTGCTCCAATTTGTTTTGTTTTTTCATCGAGCACACTTTTGATTTGAAGAAATTTTTGTGTTTCTAAAATAATTTCTTCTTTTCTTTTTAACACTTCATCCATCCAGTTCATGATACGTTCGATCCTTTCTTTCTCTTATTATTTAAGTGTAACATAAAGATTCTCTTTTTTTTTCAGCAAAAAAAATGTGGTTGTCTTCTTGCAAAAAAGTCAAAAAACGAATATTATATATATGTTTTTATAAAATGTTCGTATTTAATTGGAGGTATCATATGTTTAAACTAAAAGAACACGGAACAAATGTTAAAACTGAAATTATTGCCGGTTTAACCACCTTTTTAACAATGGTATATATCGTTGTTGTCAACCCAATTATCTTATCGGAAGCAGGCGTTCCGTTTGATCAAGTGTTTACAGCGACAGTTGTTGCCACGATCATCGGTACTTTATGGATGGCGCTTTCGGCAAATTATCCGATAGCGATCGCTCCAGGTATGGGAATGAACGCATATTTTGCCTATACAGTTGTTGGGGCGGAAAAAGTTAATTATGAAATTGCCTTTTCAGCAGTATTTCTTGCAGGCATCCTGTTTATTATTCTTTCGCTAACTCCGTTTCGTAAACAAATAATCGAGGCCATTCCAAACAATTTAAAAAATGGAATTACCGCCGGCATCGGCTTATTTATTGCGTTTATCGGATTAAGAATGACCGGGCTGATCACCGATCATCCGCAAAATTTAGTGACTCTTGGGGATCTGCATTCTCCTTCCGTCGTTCTCGCTCTTGTCGGCCTTGCTATAACTCTTATCTTAATGAGCTTGAATGTTCATGGTGCACTTTTTATCGGAATGATTTGTACCGGCATCATCGCATTTTTTACCGGACAATTATCGTTTGACCAAGGAATTGTTTCAATTCCAAAACTGCCGGAAGGCATTATAATCGCCAACCCGATTGATGCAATTGGGGATGTGATTCAACATGGTTTATTTGCAGTCGTCTTTTCCTTTTTATTAGTGACCATTTTTGACACAACTGGAACAATGATCGGCGTTGCCAAACAAGCAGGTTTAATGAAAGGGGATGAAATGCCGAACGCACGCAAAGCCCTTCTGGCTGACTCAATAGCAGCAACAGCAGGGGCTATGCTCGGAACAACTCCGACGAGTGCTTACATTGAGTCTTCTTCAGGAGTAGCTGCTGGCGGTAGAACTGGATTGACAACTTTAACCGTTGCCGTATTGTTTGGTGTTGCTGCATTTTTCAGTCCGATCGTTGCAGCTGTGTCCGGCATTTCAGCGATTACAGCACCTGCGTTAATTATAGTTGGAAGCTTAATGATGGGCTCAATTGCCGAAATTAATTGGAAAGAAATAGATGAAGCATTTCCAGCCTTTTTAGTCATTTTAAGCATGCCGCTTACATCAAGTATTGCAACTGGAATTGCGCTCGGATTTATCTCTTATCCTCTCATGAAAGTCATGAAAGGAAAATGGAAAGAGGTTCATCCATTTTTGTACATTTTCGCCGTACTATTTTTCATCCAGCTCTTTTTCCTGGGAGGTCATTAATTAAGAGGCTTTCCCAAAAGGAAAATCTATAATAATAAAAAATGGATATCGGGCTTTTGAAATTGGAGATGCCTCTCTAAGCTGATATGAACCCCTTAAGGTAGAGCAATCTGTTTTGCCTTAAGGGGAGTTTTTCTATGTATAAACATTCGAAAATCTTTGCGTAACACCGTTTCGTCGTTCACCAAATGAGCTTTTCTATGTATCAAGATTCGAAGGAGTTCTGAATGCGAAAACAGTTGAGAAAATGCTTTTGTTTGCAGTAATAGCTTATTGGACTGCAATGAACCATTTTCTATTAGAAAAGCAAAAATATCTTGAAAATTGCCAACTATTTAAAAAACCTTTAACACTAGGCAACAGGTAAAAAAACGAATGGAAGACAAAGTAAAAAATGCCGATAAAGTTAAAACAATAAACAACACTAAGAAATATTTATTATTTTTTCGGAACTTTTCAATAGATTTTGCGTCTCTCTTAAAAAAGAGGGAGTGGTAAAATGAAAAAAATACTAATGTATCATCATTGGAGTGATTTTCTTGGAAATAATTTTTAATATTTCTTTAGGCATTGCCCTTGTATTTTACATCGTTTTTTCATTGCTTATCGATTTTGGCGGCAAGGATTTGCCTTTCATCTATTTAGGCATCGTTTTATTGTTTGCATCTGAATTGCTTAACAAAGGTATTTAAGAAAAAGATAATTTGTAGATTTTTGAAAACTCCAACGGTGGGTTTTTTTGCATTCATCAAGCTTTCTAATCACCAATGGAACCTTTTTTACCGGTTGAAGGAATCATCACTTCACTATTTGTCTATTCGACTGGGGTCAGTTCAAGCTGTTAAATCGGCCTATGAGAGGTAAGTATTGTAAATATTATGTGAATTTTATGAACACACTGGAAAGTTTACATGTAAATTGTGTATAATGGAATTGTACCACTTTAGGAGTATGACATCTAATGCATGGACATTGAAGAGTATGTAGGTTTGTGATTTCGATGCATTAAATGATAGGGAGTGGTTTTTTGAAACCTTCAACAAACCGTATGCTAACCCGAATCAAATCCGTCTACATGTTCATTCATGAAAGGGGTACAGTAACAACTCAAGAGCTTGTCGATGAATTTGGTATTACCCCCAGAACGATTCAGAGGGATTTAAACGTGTTAGCATATAACGATTTAGTGCACAGTCCTGCAAGAGGAAAATGGGCAACGACTAACAAGAAGGTCAAGATGTCATCCTAGCTACTAAAAAAAGAAAATTTGGTTATTCGTTCACATACATATATGGGGCTGATCCAAAAGTTACATAACTTTTGGTCTCAGCCCCTTTTTGTCTGCTGTTGCAAGCAATTTCCACCTTTTTCGGCGCCAGTTTGTCCGCCTTTTTAAAAAACGGAAGTTCAATTTGAACGTTTTTCAAACTACAAAGGAAAATCGGCTGAATCGCCCGGCTGCCCTTGAATCGATCGCAGTTGTTCTAATTCTTCTTTTGTCAGTTCTCGATATTCCCCTGTTTGCAATGTTTGATCTAGTTCAAGCGTTCCCATTTGGATTCGTTTTAAATATTTCACTTTTTTTCCGACAGCAGAAAACATCCGCTTAATTTGATGGTATTTCCCCTCCGTTATGGTGACAAAAACTTCAGAAATGTCGTCTGCCTTAATAATTTCAAGCAAGGCAGGCTTTGTAACATAACCGTCATCAAGTTTTACACCTGCTTTGAACCGCTCGACATCTTCCTCTGCCACTAGACCAATAACTTCCGCAAAATATTTTTTAGGAACATTTTTCTTGGGCGATGTTAATTGATGGGCAAGCTGTCCGTCCGATGTTAACAGCAATAGCCCTTCGGTATCTTTGTCAAGCCTGCCGACAGGAAAGGGATTATAGCGAAGATCTTCCGGATCAAGCAAATCGACCACAGTCTTTTGGACGTTGTCTTCTGTAGCAGATAAAAAACCAGCTGGCTTGTTCATCATGAAATAAACATGTTCTTTGTACAACACCTGTTCACCGTTAATGATGATTTCTTGTTTATTCGGGTCGACATTTGTTTTCGGATCCGTCACCACTTCTCCATTAACATGAACGGCCCGTTCCTTTAGCAGCTTTTTTACTTCTTTTCTGCTGCCGTAGCCAGCATGTGCTAATAGTTTATCAATACGCATATTATCTACCCCCTTTCCTTCCTCTTACTTAAAAATCTAGTTCCAAAAATAACTTTTAGGAATCCTGATTGCTTAGCCAGCCAAAAATACGAACCTGCTCCTAATAATGCAGCAATTCCAACCATGATGGCGGCATTTGTTTTACTTGCATGGTAATCAAAAAAGACAGTGAAGAGAGAGGAAAACGCTACAACGACAATTGACATACAGATGACCAAAATTCCCGTAAATATTGTTCTTTTCCAAAATCTTTTATACGAGTAGCCTGTATGAAGGCGAATCATCATTAATCCGTATATGAGCGAGCCAAGAAACCCGATCGCAGTTGCCATAATCGAACCGTATGCACCAAACTGCGTGATAAGCCAGCTGTTTAAACAAATTTTTAGCAGAAGACCGAATGCAAGGCTGATGACAGCCAATTTTTGTTTATTAATCCCCTGCAAAATGGCGGCTGAAACAGTGAAATAAGAAAAAAGCAAAGCGATCGGTGCATAGGCAGCTAAAATGCTCGCACCTGTTTCATTGTCATTATAAAAAAACATGTAGATTGGTTCGGAAAGAATAATGATCCCAATGGATGCAGGGAGAACGAGAAACATTAATGTTTGAAACGCTTGGTCAATTTGTCTTCTAACAAACGGAAAGTTTTGATTCGTGAACGCATTTGTAATGGCCGGCACGAGCGTTAAGCCAAAAGCGGTTGCTAAAGAAACAGGAATCATGACAATTTTATTCACTAAAAAATTGACCATGGCATATAATTCTTGCGCTCTTTCGCCTTCTCCCGCCTGAATCATAGCTTTATTAAACGTAAAAGAATCGACAAATTGATATAAAGGAATAGCTAGTCCGACAAATACAAACGGACCGGCATACCTGAACACCTCGAGAAACATTTGCTTCGTGGAAATGCCGGAAGGTTCAATTTTGTTCTCCTGCATCGCCAATAAGGAATTTTTTCTTTTCATCCAATACAAAAAAAGGACGAACAGCCCGCCGATGGCGCCAACAAAGGCGGCAAATGTCGCATAACCCACCGCTGTAATGATATCGCCATGTAATACTTTTAAAATGATATAGCTGGAAACAAGCAAAAAAATGATGCGCACTAGCTGTTCTATTACTTGGGAAACGGACGTCGGGCCCATCGACTGATGCCCTTGAAAAAAACCTCGTATTAAACTCATGATCGGAACAACTATAAGCGCAAGGCTGACCATTCGTATAACATATGTGACATCCTCAACTGTCACACCTTGCAGCTCCTGTTGGCCAAGCTGGTGTTCCGCAAAGAAAGGCGCAGTCACAAATAAAATAAAACAAGTGAAAATTCCTCCAAGAAGCATAAACAGCATCCCAGATCGAAACATTCTGCGGCTTGTCTCGTAATCACCAATGGAATTATATTTTGCGACAAATTTTGAAATGGCCATAGGAAATCCCATTGTCGCAATGCTTAAAAAAATCGTATACGGAACATATCCATATTGATACAAAGCACTTCCCGTTTCTCCAACCAACGCGAAAAACGGAATGACATAAATCATTCCTAAAATCCTTGAAATATATGTACCTAATGTTAAAATAAACGTCCCTCTTAATAATTTATCCGACATCTTTTGCTCACCATTGTTTCTAACAAAAATTTTCAACTATAACATTTTACCACATTCACTAGGAACTAAGATATAGTCATCACTCATTGAATTCAAAAATTCATCTTTTTACACTAGCGTCGCATTAAAATTATACAATTCGATTAATATTACAGAATATTCTGTTAGTAAACTTCTCCATAAAAAAATCCTTTATAATGGTTTGGTGGTAGTAACCTATCCAAATCCAATATAAAGGAGCATAGCATGAATAAGTTTACACGAAAAACATCTTTTGAACAATGGTTTTCACCGATTAATTCTTCATTATTTACAGAATTAGTGGAAAGCCATCAATTAAATCGCTATACCAAGAAGCTTTATATGGCTTCTTTTGTGAAACTCCTTTTATATGCAGGGCTTCATGAAACAGAGAGTTTGCGTGCATTAAGCGATGCGGTCTTCTCCGAAGAATTACAGCGAGCAACAGGATTACAATCGATTAGCTTTTCACAGTTAGGAAGACGAATCAATGTGATTCCAACCGTTTTCTTTCAAACGATTTTTCTCGATTTAGTGGAACAAATTCATCAGAAAACTCATTTTCAAACGCGAAGAAAAATGACAATGCCACTCAAAATCATTGTTTCGAGTACGTTACCTCTGAATTTGACCAACCATAAGTGGGCCGAGTTTCGAAAAACAAAGTCAGGTGTCAAGTTACACTTGCGCCTGGTTTTCATGGAAAAAGGGTACTCATATCCGGACAAAGCAGTTTTGACGAACGCCATTGAACACGATCGAGGTCAACTAGAGGTATTTATT